>NZ_JBELNZ010000003.1:0-647947 GCF_040227235.1 Parafrigoribacterium soli
ACCTCCTAGAACGTGGTGTGTGATTACTCACAACCTAGGAGGTCTTCGCTATCTCACGACCCGAAAAGTGCCACCAACCTGCTGACCGAGTACACCTAGCTGCCCTCGAGCACTGCCGAAGCGAAGGCCGCAGAGCGCTCCCGCAGCCCCACGATGCGTTTCTGCCTCGCCGCCTCCACGTCGAAGCCGATGTAGGCCACCGGCGGCAGTTTGCGCACGTTCGATGAGCACTCGAAGTTCGCGCAGACGAGCGTCCCCAGGCTGTCGCCGTTGCGGCCCGCCTGGCCGGCGCGACGCGTGCTGTAGAAGACGACGTCGTTCGGCAGCCGCACATCCTGGCACCAGGAGCACTGCGCGCGCGAGCGGGTTGCCGCCTGCGCCTGCTTCAGCACGATGCCGACGGGCTTGCCGTCGACGGGAATGACGGCATAGGCGCGCCTCGGCAGCTTGCGGTCGCGCCAGCCCAGGTAGTCGAGGCGCTCCCGGTCGAGGTCGGAGAGTTCGGGCAGCACGAGCTCGGAGAGCTCCTTGCGGCTCGCGTTGATGAAGGACGCCCGGATGGACGTCTCGTCGAGAAAGATCATGAAAAGGCCAATCGATGTGGCCCGTCGAAGACGGGCGAAGAGTTCTGTGAGGGAACGCGACGGCATGGCGGTGAGTCCTCATGCGCAGGTCGCTGTCACGCGGTGCGCGACACGAATCAGGTTCGAAAAGACTATCTGCCGTCGGCAGACGCGCTGCCGACGACCTCCCCACGCCCCGCGGGCATCACAACGGAAGAACTCATGCGACCATCGTACGCGGCGCCGCTCAGGCGCGGTGTGACACCGGGTGCTGCAGGTCGACGACGCCGTTCGCAATGTCAAGCACGGCCTGGATGAGCAGCTCGCGCTCCACGATCTTGATTCGGTCGTGCAGCTCAGACTCGGTGTCGTCCGGCAGCACGGGAACGCGACGCTGGGAGACGATTGGTCCGCTGTCGACGCCGTTGTCAACGACGATCACACTCGCGCCGGTCTCCGTCGCTCCCGCGGCGAGCGCGTCGCGCACTCCGTGAGCGCCCGGGAACTCCGGAAGATAGGCCGGATGAGTGTTGATGAGCCGCGGAGACAGTGTGGCGACGACGCGGGGTGGGAGCAGCTTCATGAAACCGCTGAGCACAACCAGATCGGGGCTCCAGACGTTGATCTGCTCGAGCAGGGCGTCACCCCAGGCATCCCGATCGGGATAGTTCGACAGCACCGCGGAGAACGTCGGGATGCCGTACTCCTCGGCGTGGGCGAATCCGTCGGCGTCGCGGTCGGCCCCGATGGCCACGACCCTGGCCGGGAACTCCGCGTCTTCGGATGCCTCCAGCAGCGCGCGAAGGTTGGACCCTGAGCCCGAGATGAGCACGACCAGTGACAGCACCAGATGAGCCTACCGTGGCGGCTGGTCCTCCCCCGTGGCGGGTTGAGTAGGGCGCGAGGTACGAGCTCGCGTATCCAAACCCGCGACGCGACAAGGGTTTCGATACGCTCGTCCCTCGCTACACAAGCCGTCTGTGCGCTACTCAACCCGCGTGGCTGTCGAGCCGGCGGCGAAGAGTCCCACGATCGCCGCGATTGCGAACTCGAGCGCCGCGAAGCCGCCGACGAGCCACGGAGACGGGCCGACATCCACGAGCCGCCCGGGGCCCGCGGCCCCAGCGGATGCCCAGGCGAGCAAGCCGAGCAGCACGCCACCGGCGATCCCCACGCCCACTCCCGCGAGCACCAACGAAACCGGTCGCGAGGGGCCGCCGGTCAACCGCAGCACGCGTGAGCGGATCACGATGCCGACGAGGAACGCCACGAGCAGGGGAACCAGCAAGCCGATGAAGCCGAAGGCAAAGTCGCCCGTCGGGATGGCGCCGAGGATCGGAACGGTCGGGAGCGGGCCGAGGCTCGTTCCGAGGGGCGAGACCGCGGAGCCCGCGCCGATCGCGAAGCCGGGACCGACGAACCACGCGGAGGTCCAGATCACGAGGTTCGGCAGGAACGCGAGCTGGCCGATCGTCAGGGTGATGCCGCCGAGCACGCCCGCGTGCGCGCTCTCGTAGAGGGCGATCATGTCGGCGTAGTGCGTGAGCATCATCACGGCGACGGCCACGGCTGCCACCGCGGTGACGGCCGCGGCGGCCACGGCACCGCCGCGGAAACCAAGGGTGAGTGCACCGGGAAGTCGGGCGATCCAGCCGCGGAGCAGGCCGGACATCCGGGTGCTCTTGCGTTCCACACCGCCGACTCGCCGACTCAGGCCGGTGACGATGCCCACCGCGAAGAAGACCGTCGGCAGCAGCACGCCCTGCCAGATGGATGGCCGGGCGAGCGGGTAGAGCGCGCTGAGCGTGAGGCCGGCCGCGAGCACGACGAAGACGCCGAGCGCCGTGACCGTGCCGACGATCGGATGCGGCGTCTCGCCGATGCGCCGCCCCGCGCGAACGCCAAACAGCACGGTGAGCAGCGCGAAGCCGAGCGGCGCGATGCTGAGCAGGAAGGGGGCGCTGGCGCCTGGCAAACCGAGCGTTGTCGCGGTCAGCGGATCGAGCGTGACGTAGAGGTCACCGCCGTTGCCGAGCAGCCAGATGTCAACGGATGCCCGCCAGAACACGACCCAGTCGATCTGCAGGCCGTACTGCACGGCCCAGAGGATCGTGAGCGGCACGAGCGGGATTCCGACGCCGATGCCCACGACGAGCAGCGCCTCGAGGGCGGCGAACAGGGCGGTGAGCGGGCGATTCATACCCGTTGGAGCCTACCCGCGCATCCGCTCACCATCTGTCTGCCATTCCGGGCCCCGCGTTCTTTCCCGTGACCCGTCACCAGCCGCATCCGAACGCCCACCCCGCTTCGTGTACCAAATGAAGGCAACCGAGGTCGCGCGGTGCCTAGACGCCTGCAACTTCACGCGCGCGGTTCTGAAATGCCTTCGTTTGGGACGGAACCACGGATGGGGGCGGCGGGTAAACGACGAGAGGCCCGCCGAATCGGGCCTCTCGAACGGTTAACGATTACAGCGAGGCAAGGATGTCGCGCATGAGGTTCGCGGTCTCGGACGGCGTCTTGCCGACCTTGACGCCCGCAGCCTCGAGCGCTTCCTTCTTGGCCTGCGCGGTTCCCGAGGAGCCGGAGACGATGGCGCCGGCGTGGCCCATGGTCTTGCCCTCCGGTGCCGTGAAGCCTGCGACGTAGCCGACGACCGGCTTCGTGACGTTGGCCTTGATGTAGTCGGCCGCGCGCTCTTCGGCGTCGCCGCCGATCTCGCCGATCATGACGATCGCCTTCGTCTCGGGGTCGGCCTCGAACGCGGCGAGCGCGTCGATGTGGGTGGTGCCGATGACGGGGTCGCCGCCGATGCCGATCGCGGTGGAGAAGCCCAGGTCGCGCAGCTCGTACATCATCTGGTACGTGAGGGTGCCCGACTTCGAGACGAGGCCGATCGGTCCCTTGCCCGTGATGTTCGCGGGAGTGATGCCGACGAGAGCCTCGCCCGGGGTGATGACGCCGGGGCAGTTCGGGCCGATGATGCGGGTCGTGCCGCCCTTGGCCTTCGCGTGGGCCCAAGCCTCGGCCGAGTCCTGCACGGGGATGCCCTCGGTGATCACGACGAGCAGCGGGATGGCCGCGTCGATCGCCTCGATCATCGCATCTTTGGCGTGGGCCGGCGGCACGAAGATGATCGAGACATCCGCCCCGGTCTTCTCCATCGCCTCGGCCACGGCACCGAAGACGGGCAGTTCCACGTCGCCGTGGGTCACCGTGGTGCCAGCCTTGCGGGCGTTGACGCCACCGACGACCTGCGTGCCGGCCTTCAGCATGAGGGCGGTGTGCTTGGTGCCCTCACCGCCGGTGATGCCCTGCACGATGACCTTGGAATCCTTGTTGAGGAAGATTGACATTCTGCTAGTCCTTATTTCGTCGGTGAGATTTCGACAGGCTCAACCCGCGGTCAGCGGTTCGCCAGCTCGGCGGCCTTGGCGGCGCCCTCGTCCATGGTGGTCGCGAGCGTGACCAGCGGGTGGTTCGCCTCCGCGAGGATGCGACGACCCTCCTCAACCTTGTTGCCATCGAGACGAACGACGAGCGGCTTGCTCGCCGCGTCGCCGAGGGTCTTCAGCGCACCGACGATGCCATTGGCCACCGCGTCACACGCGGTGATGCCGCCGAAGACGTTGACGAACACGCTCTTCACCTGCGCGTCGCCCAGGATCACGTCGAGGCCGTTCGCCATCACCTCGGCGGATGCTCCGCCACCGATGTCGAGGAAGTTGGCCGGCTTCACGCCGCCGTGCTTTTCACCCGCGTAGCTGACCACGTCAAGAGTGGACATCACGAGCCCCGCGCCGTTGCCGATCACGCCGACCTGCCCATCGAGCTTCACGTAGTTGAGGCCGTGCGCCTTGGCCTTCGCCTCGAGCGGGTCTGCCGCAGCGGCATCCTCGAGCTCTGCGTGGTTCGGGTGGCGGAAGTCGGCGTTCTCATCGATCGAGACCTTGCCGTCGAGGGCGACAATGGTGCCCTCCTCGGTGAGCACCAGTGGGTTGACCTCGACGAGCGTCGCGTCCTCACCCTTGTACACGTCGTAAAGCTTGACGATGACGGGCGCGACCTTCTCCACGAGCTCGGCCGGGAAGTGCCCCGCGGTTGCGATCTCGCGCGCCTTGGCGAGGTCGATGCCCTTGGCCGGGTCCACCTCGATGCGGGCGAGCGCGTCCGGGCGCTCGACGGCGAGCTCCTCGATCTCCATGCCGCCCTCGACGCTGCAGAGCGAGAGGTATGAGCGGTTGGCGCGGTCGAGCAGCACCGAGAAGTAGAACTCCTTGTCGATGCGTGCACCGGCGGCAACCATGACGCGCTTGACGACGTGGCCCTTGATGTCGAGGCCGAAGATGCTTCTGGATGCCTCTTCCGCATCCGCAGCGCTGTGGGCGACCTTCACACCGCCGGCCTTGCCGCGGCCTCCGGCCTTCACCTGTGCCTTGACGACGACGGTGCCGCCGATCTTCTCGGCTGCCGCGCGAACCTCCTCGGGGCTGTCCGCGATGATGCCGGCGAGAACCGGCACGTCGTAGGCCTCAAAAAGATCCCTGGCCTGGTATTCAAATAGATCCACGCTGCTTGTCCAATCCGCAGGTCGTATGTCTGATTCGTCCACTGTCATTCGCAGTTGTCTCGACGTAGAGATATCTCGACATCAAGAGACTTGGACCAGAATGAACTCTACCCGCTCGCCCGGTGGGCATTCACAGAGAGCCGCCACAGCGCACCTTAAGTTCGCGCATTCTTTCTCCCAAGGCGGCGGCGATCGCGGAAATCGCTCAGTTCAGTGCGATCACGACCGACTTCGTGCGGGCGTAGGAGGCGAGCGCCTCCGGCCCGTTCTCCCTGCCGAACCCCGAATCCTTCGTGCCGCCGAATGGAACGGCGGGGTCGAGTAGCGCCCAGCCGTTGACCCAGACGATGCCGGCGTCCAGTTTCGCGGAGACGCGGTGCGCACGCGAGATGTCGCTTGTCTGCACCCCGGCGGCGAGGCCATAGGGAGTGCTGTTCGCGAGCGAGATCGCCTCCTCCTCAGTGTCGAAGGGTTGCACGGTGAGCACCGGGCCGAAGACCTCCTCCTGCACCGCGGCCGCGTCGTTCGACAGCCCGGCGATCACGGTCGCCTTGTAGTAGTAGCCACCGTCGAGGTCGAGGCGTTCACCACCGGCAACGACCGTGCCGCCGGCCGCCTTCGCCGACTCGACGTAGCTCTCCACCTTCTCGAGCTGCTTGAGGCTCACCATGGGTCCGATCACGGTATCGGGGTTCATTGGGTCGCCGAGCGGCACTCCGCCGACGGCCTGCCCCAGGATGCCGAGCACGGTGTCATAGATCGGCCGCTCGACGAGCAGGCGCGGTCCCGCCATGCAGAACTGCCCGGTGTTGAAGACGAACGCGGAGATGACGGTGCCGATCGCCTGGTCGAGGTCGGCATCCGCGAAGAGAAGGTTCGGGCCGTTGCCGCCGAGCTCCATCGTCACCGGCTTGAGTCTCTCTCCCGCGAGGCTGGCGGCCCGGCGACCCACCTCGGTCGAGCCGGTGAACGCGACCTTGTCGACATCCGGATGCTGCAGCAGCCTGTCGCCGATGACCGCACCCGATCCGGTCACCACGTTGAACACGCCCGCGGGGACTCCCGCCTCGGCGAGGATGTCGGCCATGAGCAGCGCACTGAGCGGAGTGTCGCTCGACGGCTTGTGCACAACGGTGTTGCCCGCCGCGAGCGCCGGCGCGATCTTGGTGCTCGACAGGATGAGCGGGAAGTTGAACGGCGTGATGGCTGCGACGACGCCGATCGGCTCACGGCGCGTGTACGCGAAGGTCGACAACGGGGTCGGCCGGCTCGCACCGTCCAGGTGCTGCGCGAGGCTCGCCATGTATTCGTACTGGTCGGCGGCGGTGGTCACATCGATCATGCTCGCGAAGCTGATCGGCTTGCCGACGTCCACGCTCTCGGCGAGCGCGAGTTGTTCTGCGTGGTCACGGATGAGTTGCGACGCCCGGTACAGGATGCGGGACCGCTCGCGCGCGCTGAGACCGGACCACACGCCGCTATCGAACGCCGCACGCGCGGCCTCCACGGCGGCGTCGACATCCGACTCGCCCGCCCAGGCGACCGTCGTGACGACCGAGCCGTTGGCGGGATTCACGACGTCGTGGCGTGCGCCGTTCGCCGCCTCTCGCCACTCACCGCCGATGAAAAGCCTGCCGGGTCCGAACGTTGCCGTATCCTGCTGCGGGTTCGCTTCCGTCATGGTCATGACCGCACCTCATCCATCTCGTCACTGAGAAACTGCGGATGGCCATCCTGCTCGACGCGGGGAACGACCATCAGGTTGCCTGATTATCCCCCCGGGCTCGGGATTTCACAATGACGATGTCGTCAGTGCGCGCGGCCGCCGCCGAGGGCGACACGGCAGGCGTGCAGCGCCTCGCGCAGGTGCCGCGACTGCTGCACCGTAAGGTCTGCGACCATCTTCTCTTCGATGCCCTGCACGGCCTCGCGCAGCGCATCCAAGATGCCCTGGCCCTCTGGCGTGAGCGACAGCAGGTACTGGCGGTGGCTGTTCGGATCGCGCTGCCGCATGATCAGCCCACGCTCATCCAGCACGGTGATCATCTGGGCCATGGTCTGCGCGCGCACGAAGGAGTTGCGTGCGAGTTCCGCCGAGGTGAGCTCCGGATGGCGCTCGAGCACCGTGAGGGCCGTGTACTGCAGGGCGGTCAGTCCCTGCGCGCGCGCCGCCTCATCCAGCTGTGATCGCACCGCAAGCTCGACCTGCTTGATCAGGTAGAGCAGCGTGATCTCTGGGGAAGTGGTCTGCTGCGCACGAGCAGCGCCCACGAGCTCCTCCGGGGCATGCAGTTCAGGCATCACTCACCATTTCTCCCGTGTCCGCGACCTCTGACGCGGAAGTCTGCCGCGGGTTGAACAGCACGTCGCAGATTAGCACGAGGCCACAGCCTGCAGAGGGGAACTTATATCCTTGAAGAAGTCAACGATTTTGAGTCGACATCCACTCTCGGCTCGTCCGCGGTGGACAGGCGCAGGGAGCACGCAATCTCGAACATTCCCATCAACGTCGAAGCGGGGGTGGCCGACGCCGCCGCTCTTTCGCATGACGGCGCACTCGTCTCGAGCGACCTGGCCCACGAGATCGAGTTTCTTGCGGCGCGGTCGCGGTCGATCGGCATCGCGAGGGCGAATGCGGCGCTCGTGCCGCTCGCGCTGAGGGTGCGGTCGTACTCCGTGCTGGCCCTCGCCTGCAGCGAGCAGAGCCCATCGCAACGAGAGCTCGCTGAGTTCCTGGTGCTTGACCCGAGCCAGATCGTCGCCCTCGTCGACGAGCTCGAGGAGCGCGGCCTCGTGAGCCGGCAGACCAATCCGCGGGATCGCCGCTCGAAGGGCGTGCGCGCCACCGAGCCGGGCAGGCGGCTCTACACCCAGGCACGGGCCATCGTGCAACGGGCCGAAGACGAATCGCTCGGAACGCTCGATGACGCCGAGCGACGCCAGCTGCGAGCGCTGCTGCGGCGGATCGCCTTCGCCGATCAGGCCGGGTAGATCCTGCGCAGCTCGGCCTTGCGCACCTTGCCGCTCGCCGTGCGCGGCAGCTCGGCGACGATCTCGACGCGCTTCGGGATCTTGTACCTGGCGATTCTGTTCTCGAGGTGCGCGCGGATGTCCTCGGTCGCGATTTCATAGCCCTCGCGCACCGTGAGCACCGCGATGGGCACCTCGCCCCACTTCTTGTCCGGCACTCCGATCACCGCGACGCTAGCGACGGCCTCGAACTCGGCCACGGCCTGTTCAACCTCGGCGGAGTAGATGTTCTCTCCGCCCGAGATGATCATGTCTTTCAGCCGGTCGGCGATGAAGAGGTAGCCGTCCTCGTCGACGTAGCCCATGTCTCCCGACCTGAACCAGTAGTCATCCGCGTAGCATTCGGCGATCACCTCGGGGCGGTTCCAGTATTCGGTGATCACGTTCGGCCCGGAGAGCTGGATCTCACCCGTCTCGCCTGCGGGCAGCGGCCGACCCTCGGCATCCACGATTCTGAGGTCGGTGAAGAAGTGCGGCAGACCGCCCGAGCCCGCCTTCTCGCGGCTCTTCTCCGGCGAGAGGCTCGTGGCGCCGGGTGCGGTCTCGGTCATCCCGTAGCCGCTAGAGAACGCGAGCCCCCTGCTCTCGTAGGCCTCGAGCACGCGCAATGGCACGGCGGAGCCGCCACAGGTGAGCTTCTGAAGCGAGCTGATGTCGGTGCTCGCCCAGTCGGGGTGCTCGCAGAGGAGCTGGAAGGTCGTGGGCACGCCGCTCAGCGAGGTCACTCGATACTTTTCGATCAGTGCGAGTGCGCGAGCGGGGTCAAACCGGGTCTCGAGCACGACCGTTCCGCCCTTGAGCAGGGTGGGCAACAGTCCCATATCGAGCGAAGCGACGTGGAAGAGCGGCGAGATCATCAGGGCGACATCCGTACTCAGGAAGTCGTAGTCGACGAGCACGTTGAAGCAGTTCCAGGTGATGTTGCCGTGGGTGAGCACGGCGCCCTTCGGGAAGCCCGTGGTGCCGGACGTGTAGAGGATCATGGCCGGATCGTCCTGCGAGACCGCGACGTCGAGGCGACCATCCTCGGCCGAGCCAATCACCGAGTCGAGGTCCTCGACGACGAGGTCGTCCGTGGCCGCCTGCTCGCTGGACTGGGTGTCGGCGACGACGATGCGACGGGTGACCTCGGTGTCACGCGAGCCCGCGATGGCGAGTGCCGACAGGCTTTCGGCGTGCACGAGGATGCTGCTGCCGGCATCCCGAAGCGCAAACTGCACCTCGGGCGCGGCGAGCCTCGTGTTGAGCGGCACGAAGATCGCGCCGAGCGTTCCAGCGGCAAAAAAAGTTTCGAGGAAGGCGGGGTGGTTCTCACCAAGGAAGGCGACCCTGGAGCCGGGCTCCACGCCGCGCTCGCGCAGGGCGTTGGCGAGGCGATCGATGCGGGATGCGAGCTCCGCGTAGGTGATCTCGACATCGCGAAAGATCAGAGCCGCCTTCGGTCCGGATTTCGCACGACGGCGGTCAATCCAGGATCCCAGTCCCTGGTTCAGCATCGAACGCACGACCCTTCACGGCATCCAGCGCTGGGTGCCTCGTAGACGATATGGCCCAGACGATGGCCACGGTAGCTACACCGTAAAATCGATCGTTGAGAAAGTCAATTGATTTTCCGCCATTCTCGACGGCACGAATATTTTCGTGCGATACCGCTGAGATTAGCAGTAAACCTGATAATGTAGCGCCGGGCCCGAGCGAGTGCCCCGAGCAATCCAAGGAGAAATGGTGACCGCTGAAGCAACGACCGCGCAGGTCAGAACGACGATCGCGGGCATCCCCGACCTCGTCGGCACGGAACTCGGGACATCGAGCTGGCGCACCATCTCGCAGGAGGAGGTCAACACCTTCGCCGACCTCACGGGCGACCACAATCCGATCCACCTCGACGCGGAGGCCGCCGCTCGCACCCCCTTCGGCACGACCATCGTGCACGGCTACCTGACGGTCTCGCTCGTCGTACCGCTCATGGCCGAGGTGTTCGAGGTCACCGACCTCGGCACGGGCATCAACTACGGTCTCGACAAGCTCCGCTTCCCGGCCCCGGTGCCGGTCGGCTCGCGCATCCGGGCGAGCGTGCGTCTCACCGAGGCCACCGAGGTCGCCGGCGGAATCCAGGCCAAATTCGACGTCACCTTTGAGGTGGAAGGGCAGGCGAAACCCGCCTGCGTGATGACCATGGTTGTGAGGTACTACGCATGAGCGGGTTGCTCGATGGCAAGGTCGCGATCGTCACCGGCAGCGGGCAGGGGCTCGGCCGCGCGTATGCGGAGGCGCTCGCTGCGGCTGGCGCATCCGTGGTCGTGAACGACGTTCGCGCCGAGACGGCGGATGACACCGTGCGCACTATTCGCGACGCCGGCGGCAAGGCGGTCGCCGTGGTCGCGCCCGTCGGTCCGACCGAGACCGCGGATGCGCTGGTGGCGGCCGCGAAGAACGAGTTCGGCCGACTGGACATCCTGGTGAGCAACGCCGGAGTGCTGCGCGACAAGGTGCTATGGAAGATGGAGGACGACGACTTCGACCTCGTCATCCAGACCCACCTGCGCGGCACGTTCACCGTCGCTCGCGCCGCCGCGATCGCGATGCGTGAGCAGGGCGAGGGCGGCAGGATCATCCTCATCGGCTCACCCGCGGGGCAGCACGGCAACTTCGGCCAGACCAACTACGCGGCGGCCAAGGCGGGCATCGTGGCCTTCGCGCGCACCTGGTCGCTCGAACTCGCGCGCGCTGGCATCACCGTGAACGCGGTCGTGCCGACGGCGCTCACCGCGATGACGGCCACCATCCCCATCTATGCGGATGTCGTGAAGGCCTATGAGGCCGGCGAACCGCTGCCGAAGCGGGTTCGTCAGGAGCACGCCTTGGGTGGACCGGAGGACGTGGCGCCGCTCGTGGTGTGGCTCGCCTCCGACGGCTCGGCATCCGTGACCGGTCAGGCGATCGGCATCGGCGGCGACAAGCTCTCGCTCTACTCGCACTCGACCGAGATCGCCCTCGAATACCGGGAGGGCGGCTGGGATCCCGACGCGATTCAGGCCGCGTGGCCGGAGAAGTTCGCGGAGCACCTGCAGGCCTCGGGCATCACGCTTCCCGCCCTCGACTGAGCAGCGGAGGGCGCGCCTCTCGTCAGAGCTTTTCTATCGGACTGATTTTGATGAGGAGGCGCTTGCGGCCTGCCGGTCCGTCGAACTGCACCTCGGCCACGCTCTTGGGGCCGACCCCGGTGACGGCCGAGACGCGGCCCTCGCCGAAGTCGACGTGACGGATGCGGTCCCCCGCGGCAAGCGTCAGGTCGCCATTGTCGCGCACGGTTCCCGTGACCCGGTTGGACCACTCGGTCTTCGGCTTCTCGGCGTTGCGCGCCGCCCTCGCCCGGGCGATCGCGCCGGGGCCTGAGTCTCCGCGCTCGTAGCCAGAGCCCGAGCCACCTGTGAAGCCGCCTGCACCGAGTTCCGCGCCGAAGCCGCCCCTGCGGGCGTTGATCGCGCGCGGCTGCGTGCCTCCGCGTGAGTTCGCCATGCCGGGAGACTGCCGCCAGTCGATGAGGTCGACCGGGATCTCCTGCAGGAACCTCGACGGCATCGCCACGTTGACCTCGCCGAACTGAGACCGGGTCATCGCGAGGGAGAAGTAGAACTTCCTGCGGGCGCGCGTGATGCCGACGTAGAACAGCCGGCGCTCCTCCGCGAGGCCCCCGGGCTCGTTCGCCGACATCTGGTGCGGCAGCAGCCCCTCCTCGACGCCGGTGAGGAACACCGCCTCGTACTCGAGGCCCTTCGCCGTGTGCAGGGTCATGAGCGAGACCGTGCCACTGGAGTCATCCAGTTCGTCGGCGGCGGCGACAAGCGACACCTCGGTGAGGAAGTCGAGAAGCGTGCCCTCGGGGTTGTTCTTCGTGAACTCCTTCGCCACGGAGACGAGTTCCTCCACGTTCTCGGCGCGCGCCTCGTCCTGTGCATCTCCGGTGTGACGCAGGGAGGCGATGAAGTCGGTGCGTTCGAGCAGTGCGATGAGGATGTCCGCGGCGGGTGCCGGGGTGCCGCCCGGCGGGTCCACCGTTGCACCGACCTCGTCGAGAATGGAGGCCAGCCCCGTGATCGCGCCGGTGACCTTCGGGCCGAGACCCAGCTCATCCGCGTGGCGCATCGCATCGCGCAGCGTCATGTCGTTGCGATCCGCCCAGTTCTGCAGCGCCGTCTCGGTTGCGGGGCCGATGCCGCGCTTCGGGGTGTTCATGATGCGGCGCAGCGCCAGCGGATCGGCGGGGTTCGCGACCGCGGTGAGGTACGCGAGCGCGTCCTTGATCTCGGCGCGCTCATAGAACTTGGTGCCGCCGAGCACCCGATAGGGCAGGGCAGAGCGGATGAAGATCTCCTCCAGCGCTCGCGTCTGCGCGTTGGTGCGATAGAAGACCGCGACGTCGTTGTAGCTGACGCCCGCCTCTCGCAGGGTCTGGATCTCATCCGCCACGAACTGCGCCTCGTCGTGCTGGCTGTAACCGGTAAAGCCGGTGATCTTGTCGCCAGCCCCGATCGTCGTGAACAGCTTCTTGTCTTTGCGGTCGAAGTTGTTCGAGATGACGGCGTTGGCCGCATCGAGGATGTTCTGGGTCGAGCGGTAGTTCTGCTCGAGCAGCACGACCTTCGAGCGCGGGAAGTCGCGCTCGAACTCGACGATGTTGCGGATGTCGGCGCCGCGGAACGCGTAGATCGACTGGTCGCTGTCGCCGACGACGGTGAGCGATGGCGCGTCGAGCGCGCGGGTGGGGTCGCGAAGCGGCTGCCCGTCGAATCCGACGGCGTCTTCGAGCAGGTCGGTGCGCGGGGTCTTCGTGAGTTCGCGGATGAGCGAATACTGCGCGTGGTTCGTGTCCTGATACTCGTCGACGAGGATGTGGCGGAAGCGCCGCTGGTAGAGCGCGGCCACCGCGGGGAACGCGCGGAACAGATAGACGGTCTGGCCGATGAGGTCGTCGAAGTCGAAGGCGTTGGCGCGGGTGAGGCTGCGCGTGTACTCGCGGAAGATCTCGAGGAAGACCCGCTCGGCCGGGTCGGCGAAGTTCGCGTCGCGCGCGTAGGACTCCACGTCGTGGAGCTCGTTCTTGAGCTTGGAGATCTTGCCGAGCGCCTTGCTCGGGGTGAAGCCGAAGCTGTCTGCATCCAGGTCTTTGATGATCCGTTTGACGAGCGCCTTGCTGTCGGCGGAGTCGTAGATGGTGAAGCTCTTGCTGTAGCCGAAGTGCTCCGCTTCGCGGCGAAGGATGCGCACACACGCCGAGTGGAACGTGGAGATCCACATGCCCTCGGCCGATTGCCCGAGCAGCGACTGAACGCGTTCGCGCATCTCGGCCGCGGCCTTGTTCGTGAAGGTGATGGCGAGGATCTGGCTCGGCCACGCTTCGCGCGTCTCGATCAGGTGGGCTATGCGACGCGTGAGCACGCTCGTCTTGCCGGAGCCCGCGCCCGCGACGATGAGCAGGGAGGGCCCGCGGTATTCGACGGCCTCGCGCTGCCGAGGATTGAGGCCATCGAGGAGCGGAGATTCGCCGGCTGCTGGCGGCTCGAGGATGAAGGTCATGTCCGCCCAATTGTAGGCGCGCCCCCTGTCACTCGGTGTCGTAGCGGTCGGCGGGCACCTCGTTGGTCGAGCTTGTCGAGCACCGTACTGAGCCTGTCGAAGTGACCCCCACGTGACTGAACCACGTCCCGGCCTCGACAGGCTCGACCAACGTTATTTACTGGGCCAGGGCCGCGCGGGCCTCGAGCGCCAGGTCAGGCTGGTCGGCGAAGACGCCGTCGACGCCGGTGCCCAGGATGAGCGCGAACTCCTCTTGCCAGCGCCCGAAGTCCGAGTCGTGCAGCCGCAGTTCGCGCTCGAGGAAGTGGTTCTCGGCTCGCAGCGTCCACACGAACACCACGAGGCCAGCGGCGTGGGCGCGCTCGACGAGGCTTGCCTCGTCGCCGCGGGCAGCGGCATCCGCCAGCAGCAGTTGCTTGTTGACGCTGATGCCCTGCAGTCCGGACTCGGCGAGTTCGGTGAGCGCCGGCGACGTGAGGTAGTCGGCGTAGCTGCGCTCGGGATAGTCGGCCGGGCCGCCGCTCGCCTCGATGAGAAAGACGTACCGAGCGTGGATGCCGCGACCGCGCACCTGGCCGAGCACGGTCGACTCGAAGCTTTCGACGGTGAGTCGCGCGTCGTCGTTCCAGCCGGCGCGCTCGAGTTCGGCGGCGAACAGGCCGTCGAGCGGGAGCCCGATCGCCTCGAAGTAGCTCGCGTGCTTGAGCTCGGCCACGAGCCCCACTCGGCGGCCGGTATCGGGAACGGGCGGAGCGGCATCCAGAATCTCGAGCAGGTCGGCGAAGCGCAGGATGCCGTCGTCGCCCTCGAAGTCGCGGTTCGCGGGGCGCAGTTTGGGCAGCCGCTCGCGCACGCGCAGGGTGCTGAGTTCGGCCCAGTCGAAGTCTTCGGTGAACCAGCCCGTGAGTTTCTGCCCCTCGATGGTCTTCGTGGTGCGGCGGTCGGCGAACTCGGGGTGGGAGGCGACATCCGTGGTGCCCGAGATCTCGTTTTCGTGGCGGATCACGAGCACACCATCGCGCGTGGGCACCAGGTCGGGCTCGACGGCATCCGCCCCCTGGGCGATGGCGAGGAGGTAGGCCAAACGGCTGTGCTCCGGCCGATATCCGCTGGCGCCGCGATGTGCGATCACCATCGGCCGGTCACGCTGCGCTTCGCTCACGCGACAACGCTACGCGACCACACGGTCGCAGTTGGTACTCTGCTCTCCATGGAGATTTGCGCCAATTGTGCTGCAAAGCTCGACCCGAGTTGGAAATTTTGCATCAAGTGCGGCACACGCGTCTCCACGGATGTCACTCCCCAGCCGCGTAACGAGCCGAGCGCCGCTGGTGCCCACGCGCCCGCTGCCACGCCGGAGGTTGCGCGCGCGGAAGCCGCAACCCCAGAGGCTGCACCCACGGATGCCGCCGCGTCCTCCACCCCGCTGCCCCGCCCGCGCGTGAATCGCAGGGTGCGGGTGGTCTCGCCGCAAACGACGCCCACCCCCGCGCAGGCGACCGAGTCTGCTGCCGCAACCGCGGCCGCGGCCACAACGGCCGCCTCGGAGTCGGCAGCGCCCACGAATGCCGCTCCCGGCGAGGCCGCAGCCGCGACAGAACCCTCGGCCGCGCAGAGGCCCCGCCGCGCCCAGTCCGAATTCCCGTCGCCCACCGCGTCGGTGCCGCCCGCGCTGCAGCCCGAAGTTGCCGCACGGACGATCCAGCCGCAGACTCGCGCCGAGGCCAAAGCCGCAGAACGCGCCGGCACTCGGTCGCGCAATGCCACCGCGGCGAATGCCGAATACCACACCACCAATGCGGTCCCATCTCCCTCGCCGGATCGCGCCGACGAGATCCCCGCCGCCTTCCGCAGCACGGATCCCCTGCCGACCGCACGCAAGGTCAACGTGCCGCTCATCGTGAGCATCAGCGTCGGCGTCGCCGGCGTGGTGCTCATCGTCTACCTCGCGATTCTCGTGTTCGGGGCCCGTGGCTGAGCCGGCTGCCAGCTCGCCCTCAGAGAACGGATGGCGCGAGCCGACCTCCCTGTTGCCCCTGCGCTGGGGAGGCTACCGCGGCCGCTATCTCGCCGCCGTCGCGCTGATCTTCGTCGGCGGACTGCTCGTGCAGGCCACCTCGGCGTACGCGCCATACCTCTTGTCCATCGGCGTGGGTGCGCACCTGCTCGGCTGGTGGATCCTGCCCGGCCGCGGCTGGCGCAGGTTCTGGATGTCGCTGCCGAGCGGCCTGGTCATGCTGGTGCTGCTGACGGGCGGGCCTTCATCCGCAGCCCTCGTCGTGCCGCTCGCCGGCTGGCTCTATGTTCGACAGCGCCCGGCCCGCTGTTACGTGGTGCTACTGGCGCCTTTCGCGGCCGGTGTGATCCTCGGTCAGGGCTTTCCGCAGTACGGTTTCGGCGCCGTTGTTCTCGCGGTGGCGGGTGCCGTGCTGGTGGGCTCTGCCTGGCTCGCTCGGCTGTTGGCGAACAACGGGCGAATCCCCAGCCACGGGGCGACATCCACAGGGTAGATTGACCGCATGGCTTCCTCCAACCCTGCATTCAACAACTCGCCAGCGTTCTCGTCCAACGCGACGAAGGCGGCCCAACTGCGCACGGCAACGCCGGCGATGACGGCGGAGCAGCTCACCGAGCTGTACAGCCAGCCGTCCGCCACCGCTGCCGAGACCAACCGCATGAGCTACGAAGACGTGATGGTGAAGATCGTCGCGAGCTTCGCCATCCTGCTCGTCGGTGCCGCGGTCGGCTGGTTCGTGCCGGCCCTCGCGCTGCCCGCCGCCCTCGTCGGCTTCGTTCTCGCTCTCGTGAACATCTTCAAGAAGAAGCCGTCACCGGCGCTCGTGCTCAGCTACGCGGCCGTCGAGGGTGTCTTCGTCGGTGGCATCACGATGTTCTTCGAGTCGCTCTACCCGAACATCGCCGTGCAGGCCGTGATCGGAACCCTCGTCGTGGTCGGCGTGACCCTCGCCCTGTTCGCGAGCGGCAAGATCCGCGCGTCGAAGAAGGCGACCAAGGTCTTCCTCATCGCGATGGTGGGGTACCTCGTGTTCTCCGTGATCAACGTGATCCTGATGGCCACCGGCGTCAATAAGGATGCCTTCGGCCTGAGCAGCGCGCCCATCCCGTTCCTCGGCGGGCTGCCCTTCGGTGTCGTGATCGGCGTGCTCGTGATCATCATGGCGGCATACTCGCTCGTGCTCGACTTCGACAGCATCCAGACCGGCGTCAAGCGCGGTGCACCCCGCATCTACGGCTGGACCGCCGCCTTCGGCATCATGGTCACCGTGGTCTGGCTGTACCTCGAGATCCTGCGCCTGCTGGCGATCCTGCGTCGCTAGTTATCCCTCGTTGACAGGTTCCGTTCGCTGAGCCTGACGCTCGCGATAGGCCGTCCTTCGGGGCGGCCTATCGTCGTTAACGAGTGGATGCCGTGGGTGCGCCGTTCCGGAAGGTCCAGTGGCGGGGCAACGAGCATACCCAGACGCGATGCTCAGCACTCGCAAGCGCTGGAGGCCCAGACGCGTACCTGCAACAGGACCCGATGCAACACGCCGCATGATCCGTCAGTTTCACTCGGCATGTCGCATCTCATCCTGTTGAACGGCCGGATGACCCGCTGCCCGCCCACGCGCCCGTGCTCGAATCCACGGTGTGCTGCGCTGCGCAGCTTGTCGTTGCGGCTATCGCCTACGGCGACGAAGCAGCACCACGATGAGGATGACCGCGATGAATGCGGCAAGGATGGGCATCCCAATCCAGGCGTTGTCCCCTGCGAGGAACACGGAAGAGTTGGTGTCGTTACACACGGGCACGGCGTAGGCGCAGGATGCGAACGCGTCGACGGGCAGCATGCCCCATTACAGCAGCGGCGGTCTGGATGAGCAAGGGAGGCGTTGGGGTCTCGATATCCGGCTCCTTGGTCGCGCTACTCGACCGGCGAGGACGCTTCGACAAACTCAGCGAACGGAGCCGGCGTCAGCGAACGGAGACCGGCTCAGCGAACGGGATAGGTGACCCGGTAGGTCGTGTGAGTGACGAGCGGGTTGCTCTTGACCGCGATGGGCTCGAGGGTCAGGTCGCGCACACCGTCGAAGAGGCGCTCACCCTCGTGAAGCAGAACGGGCGAGGTGTGCAGGCGTAGCTCGTCGATGAGGCCAGCGTTCAGGAATTGACGCATGGTGTCCGCTCCGCCACCGATCGAGATCATGGCGTCGCCGGCGGCGGCGCGAGCCTGCTCCATCGCCGACTCCACGCCATCCGTCACGAAGTAGAACGTGGTGCCGCCCTGCATGACGAGGGGCTCGCGCGGGTGGTGGGTGAGCACGAAAACCGGTGCGTGATACGGCGGATTCTCGCCCCACCAACCGGTCCAGTCGCCCTCCCACTCGCCGCGAATCGGGCCGAACATGTTGCGCCCCATGATGAACGCGCCGGCCTCGACGATCGCGGCGATCTGAGTGGCGTTCTCTTCGGGCTGCTCGAACTGCCAGCGGTGCAGGTGCTCCGTGCCCTCCCCCATCGGATGCTCGAGGGTCTGTCTGGGCCCCGCGACGAAGCCGTCGAGAGAGATGGTCATGTCAGCGGTGACTGCGGTCATGCCGAAAGTGTAGAGGGAGCCAACGACGCCGGATAGTGTGCGCCCGCTACCTGCCGGCCCGTCCGAAACCGAAGAACGTCGAGATCTCGTCAGCGGCACTGAGCTGAGTCGAGGTGCGACCCATGATGCGCGGCGCGCGCTTGCGGCCCGGGATGACGTGCCCGCCACCGTGCACAGTCACCAGTGCCACCGGTGCCAGTCCCGCCTCGCGGTAGCTGGTGCGGCTGACGCGGGTGTCATCCGTCGATGAGAGGACCGACAGGTTCTCGGTCACGGGCGCGGTACGGATGCCGTTGCGCCGGGCAAAGTACTCCGCCGTCTGCGGCGCGGAGAGTCCGAGCCCGCGCGGACGGAGGCCCCAAAGACTGGCGACGCCGCCCTGGTACGGCACGAGCGGGTCTTTCGTGCCATGGATGAGGAGCACCGGCATCGGCAGAGCGGCATCGCTCGCGGGCGCGAAGTTCTCCGGTGCCGGCTGCGTCGCCGAGATCAGCGCGACGGCGGCCAAGCGACCCGGCATCTCGTGCACCAGTCGCAGGACGAGCTGCGCGCCATTGGAAAAGCCGATCGCGTAGGCGGGCGCGGCGTCGATGCCGAAGCGACGTTGCGACTCACCAATCACCGCACCGGCGAACGCGACGTCGTCGTAGCCCTCCGTGCGGGCGGCGAAGTTCGAGCTTCGCCTCGCATCGTTCCAGTGCTTTCGGTAGCCCTCGAGGTACACGACCACGGCGCCGTACCGGGCGACATAGCTGTCGAACCCCGGCTCGGTGAAGCCGCGGATGGTGGCTGCCGTCTGATTCGACCCGTGGAAGACCAGCACGAGCGGCGCATTGCGGGCCGGGCTCATGGGCCGAACAAGGAGCATCCGGCGCTCTTTCCCGTCTACAACGAGAGTGAGGTTCTCGACGACCGGGCCACCATGCGGCGCTGTAATAACTGCCATCTGCCCCATCCTTCGCTGCGCCCTATGCTTGAGCTATTCAAGTATGTATTCATTCCTTGAGAATCTCAAGCTATTGGAGGCGGCGTGCGAGACCCGACTAAGGAACGCGAGATTCTCGAGATCGCTGCCCGATTCGAAACAGTGGCGCGCACGCACAGCGCCACGGCCGCCGCGGCCCTCGACCGCTACGGAGTGAGCGGCGCTACCTCCGGACTCATCTGGGCCCTCGGCACAGCCGAGACCAATCTCTCCATGAGCCAGCTCGCGGACAGGCTCTTCTGCGATCCCTCGAACGTCACCCTGCTCGCGGAGCAACTCGAACGCCTCGGGCTCGCCGAGCGCATCCCCGATCCGCACGACCGCCGGCGGCGAATTCTGAAGCTGACCGACGAGGGGCACGCCGCCTGGAGCGCGACACAGGTCGCAGTCGTGCAGGCATCCCCCCTCTCCACGCTCGATGAGAGCACCCTCGCCGCGCTGCGCGAGGCACTATTCGCACACGGAACCTAGCCCGGGCGAGTTGGCCTCGCGCCGAAATGCGCATCGGTTCCGTCGCTTCAACAGGATGAGCGGCGACGCGCCACGTTGAACAGGCAGTTTTGAACGGCGTGTCGCCCCTCATCCTGTTGAAGGATGGGACCGGGCTCAGCGATCGTGGTCAGGAGTGCCAGTTGATGAGCTCGCGGCTGAGGACGTGGGCGTGCTCCACGAGCATCCGCCCCAGCTCCTCCTGCCGCTCCGGGCGAAAGCGGGACTCGATGCCGTTGAGGCTCAGTGCCCACTGCGGTTCCCCGGCGGCATCGAAGACCGCGGCGCCCATGCCCCAGCTGCCCTCCACGATCAGCCCCGGGTTCACCGCATAGCCGGTCTCGCGGGTAGCCGTGATGCGCTCACGAATGGCGGATGCCGAGTGCGGTTCCCCGAAGCGCGTCTCGAGGTCGGCGGTCGCGAGGTAGTCGTCGATCCAACCATCCGATTCGAACGCGAGCAGCGCGAGGCCGGCCGACGCGACGCCGAGCGGAAAGCGCACCCCCTCGTGCAGCACGAAGGAGCGCACGGGGAAGCTGCCGTCCTCGCGGATGAGACACACGGACTCGACACCACGGCGAGCGGAGAAGAAGGCGCTCTCGCCGCTCAGTTCCGCGAGCTCGAGCACCGTCGGCAGGGCGACGCCGCGCACGTTATAGCGCGGCGAGGATGCGGCGCCGAGCAGGTATAGCTCCGGGCCGGTGCGCCAGCGCGCGCCCTCGTGGTCGAGAAAGCCTTCTACGGCGAGCGCCGTGAGTAGCCGGTGCACTGTCGAGCGCGAGAGTCCGACCTCTGCGGCGAGATCACTGGCGGTGATGCCCTCGAGCCCCGTGCTGCCCACGGCGCGCAGAATCGCTCCGACCCGGCGCACCACCTGGGTACCGTGCACATCGCCCATCGGATCATATTCCCACATGGTGGGACGCGATGGGAAGGATAACCACGCGGTGAGCGCCGTATCTGCGCTGCGTTGACAGCATCCAGCGGGGATTCTAGTGTCGAAAGCAGACCGGCCAACGGAATGCGAGGAAGCACCCTATGCCCAGATTGTGGAACACAGCCGCCGAGGCGCTCGACGGCGTCGTGAAAGACGGGGCCATCATCGCCGTGGGCGGTTTCGGGCTGAGCGGCAACCCGACCGACCTCATCGAGGCGCTCCGCGACACCGGAGCGAAAGACCTCACCATCGTCTCCAACAACATGGGCGTCGACGGCAAGGGACTCGGCCTGCTGCTGGAGAACAGCCAGGTCGTCAAGGTCGTCGCCTCCTACGTTGGCGAGAACAAGCTCTTCGCCGAGCAGTACCTCGCGGGCAAGCTCGAGGTCGAGTTCGTTCCGCAGGGAACGCTCGCCGAGCGGCTGCGCGCGGGCGGCGCAGGCATCGCGGGCTTCTACACGAAGACGGGCGTCGGCACGATGATCGCCGAGGGCAAGCCGACCGAGTTCTTCGACGGCGACGAGTATGTGCTCGAACGCGGCATCGTCGCCGATCTCGCACTCGTGCACGCCAACACCGCGGATGCCGCCGGCAACCTCATCTATCGGCACACGGCGCGCAACTTCAACCCGATCGTCGCCACGGCGAGCAAGCTCACCATCGCCGAAGCCGAGCATGTGCTCACCGACAGCTTCATCGATCCGGACATCGTCATCACCCCAGGCATCTTCGTGCAGGGTCTCGTGGCGACGACGCGCGAGAAGGACATCGAGCAGCGCACCGTGCGTCCGCGACCGGCGGATGCCGCATCCGCAGTGAAGGGAGCCTGACATGGCCTGGACCCGAGACCAGATGGCGGCGATTGCGGCCGCGGAGATCGCCGACGGCCAGTATGTGAATCTCGGCATCGGCATCCCGACCCTCGTCGCCAACCACCTGAGGCCCGGGGTCTCGGTGATCCTGCAGAGCGAGAACGGTCTGCTCGGCATGGGCCCGTTCCCGTTCGAAGGCGAAGAGGATGCCGACCTCATCAACGCGGGCAAGCAGACCGTCACCCTGCTTCCCGGCGGCAGCTTCTTCGATTCGGCCACCTCGTTCGGCATGATCCGCGGTGGACACGTCAACCTCGCCATCCTCGGCGCCATGCAGGTCTCCGAACGCGGCGACCTCGCCAACTGGACCATCCCCGGCAAGCTCGTGAAGGGCATGGGCGGCGCGATGGACCTCGTCGCGGGTTCGCCCCGCATCATCGTGCTCACCGACCACAGCTCGAAGGACGGCAGCTCCAAGATCGTCAAGGAGTGCGACCTTCCGCTCACCGGCCGAGGCGTCGTCGACCGCATCGTCACCGACCTCGCGGTCTTCGACGTGACGGATGCCGGACTCGTTCTGCGCGCGACGGCTCCCGGCCACACGGTCGACGAGATTCGCGAGCACACGGACGCATCATTCACCGTTGACCTCGACGAAGCAGCGACAGGAGCAACATCATGACCACCGTAATTGCCGGCTACGCGCGCACTCCCTTCGCGCGCTACCTCGGCGCCTTCGCGACCGTGAAGGCCACCGAGCTCGGCGCCCACGCCATCAAGGCCGCGCTCGAGAACGCCGGCATTGCGCCGGAGAGCGTCGACCAGGTCGTCGCCGGGCAGGTGCTGCAGGCCGGCGCCGGACAGAACCCGGCCCGCCAGTCCGCGGTGGGTGCGGGCATCCCGCTCTCGGTACCGTCGATGACGCTCAACGTGGTGTGCCTCTCGGGCATCGAGGCGATCGCCGCCGCGACCCGGCTCGTCGAGAGCGGCGAGGCGCGCATCGTCGTCGCCGTCGGTCAGGAGTCAATGTCGCTCGCGCCGCACGTGCTCCCCCACTCGCGCACGGGCGTGCGCTACGGAGCGATGGAACTGCTCGACACGATGGAGCACGACGGGCTCTCGGATGCCTTCGAGTCACGCTCGATGGGCGCCTCCACGGAGGCCTACGGTGAGCCGCTGGCGATCAGCCGGCAGGCGCAGGACGAACTGGCGGCCGCCTCGCACCAGCGGCTCGCGGCATCCGCGGACTTTCTCGCCGGCGAGATCGCGCCGTACACCGTGCGCGGTCGCCGCGGGGACACCGTGGTCGACGCCGACGACGGAGTGCGGGCCGACACGACGGTCGAATCCCTCGCGAAGCTCAGGCCGGCTTTCACCCCCGACGGCAGCATCACGGCGGGCAACTCCTCGCAGATCTCGGATGGCGCCGCCGCGGTCGTGATCATGACCGAGGAGACCGCGCGGGCCGAGGGCATCCAGCCGCTCGCCCGCATCCTGAGCCACGCGCTCGTCGCGGGCCCGGATGTCTCCCTGCACGCCCAGCCCGCCAACGCGATCACCGCGGCTCTGGCCAAGGCCTCGCTCGGTGCGGACCAGCTCGCCGCAGTCGAGATCAACGAGGCGTTCGCGGCGGTCGGTGTGCACTCCACCGACCTGCTCGGCGTCGATCCCGCGATCGTGAACGCCCACGGCGGCGCCATCGCGCTCGGGCATCCGATCGGCGCATCGGGCACCCGCATCGTGGGTCATCTCGCCCGGCGACTGGCGGAGGCGGGAAGCGGCTCGATCGGCGCGGCGGGCATCTGCGGCGGCGGCGGCCAGGGCTCCGCGATCATCCTTCAGTCCCTCTGACCCAGCGCGACGACAGCACCTCCGGCACCAGGCCGGCCACATCCCCCTAGGAGACCACGCCCATGACACCCGTCGGAACCCTGCGACTGCCCGCCGCGATCCACTTCGGATTCGGATCGCGCGCGCAGTTGCCAGAGCTGCTCGCCGCCCACGGCAGGCGGGTGCTCGCGATTGTGGACCCGTTCCTTCCGGGAACGCCGCTGTTCAGCGAAACCCTGGCGGCGCTTGAGGCCGCCGGGCTCGAGGTGGAGGTCTACAGCAGCATCCGCCCGGAACTCCCGGTCTCCTCGCTCGATGCGGCGGGCGACATCGCGCGCGCCTTCGCACCGGATGCCATCCTGGCAATCGGCGGTGGAAGCGCGATTGACGCGGCCAAGCTCGTCGGCCTCCTGGTGGCCCATGGCGGCCCGCTCAGCCGGTTCTATGGCGAGAATGCGGTTCCCGGCCCGATCGCGCCGGTCATCGCGGTGCCCACGACGGCCGGGACCGGCTCCGAGGCGACCCCCGTGGCCGTGATCTCCGATCCGGACCGCGAACTCAAGGTGGGAATCTCGAGCCCGCACCTCATTCCGGTCGGCGCCGTCGTCGATCCGGAACTGACCCTCGGCGCCCCGGCCAGCGTCACCGCGTTCTCGGGCATCGACGCGCTCGTGCACCTCGTGGAGTCGTACACCGCGGCCTCGCTCGAGCACGACTGGGCCGGCGAGCTTCCGGTCTTCACCGGGCGCAACGTGTTCTCCGAGCTGATCGCCCTGCAGGGGATCGAACAGCTCGGCTCGTGGCTCCCCGTCGCCGTGGCCGAGCCGCAGAACCGCCTCGCCCGCGAGAAGGTCGCCTTCGCGAGCCTCCTCGGCGGCATGTCGTTCGGGCCCACCGGAACCCACCTCTCGCACGCCCTGCAGTACCCCATCGGCGCAAGCACGAAGACGCCGCACGGGCTCGGAACCGGGCTCATGCTGCCCTACGTGCTCGACGCCTTCAGGGCGGATGCCGCGGTCGTCGAGCGCATCGCCGCGGTCGGCGCCGCCCTCGGCTCCCAGGCAACAACATCCGCAGAGCGAGCGGATGACGCCATCGCGGCGATCGTGCGCATCAACCGGTCGATCGGCGTGCCCTCCTCTCTCGCCGACATCGGCGTCACGCGAGACGAACTGCCGCGCTTCGCGGAACTCGGCATGAAGTCGGCCCGGCTCGTGGGCATCTCCCCCGTGCCGGCGACGACGGAACTGCTCCTCGACATCCTCGAACACGCCCACGCCGGGCACCTCAGCGAACGGATCTCAGCATGAACTACATCGCCGACCTCTTCATCGACGGCGAGTGGCGCCCGGGTGGCGACGGCAAGCGCTTCGACGTGATCGACCCCTCCGACCTCTCGGTGATCGCGCAGTTCGCCGCCGCCAACGAGACCGACTGCATGGACGCCGTGGATGCCGCGAGCGCCGCGCAGGAGGGCTGGGCGGCCACGCCCGCCAGGCAGCGCAGCGAGTTGTTGCGTGCGGTCTACGAGGTGCTCACCGACGAGGTCGAGTACTTCGCGGAGCTCATGGTGCGCGAGAACGGCAAGTCCTGGTCCGACGCAATGGGCGAGGCGAACTACGCCAAGGAGTTCTTCCGCTGGTTCGCCGAGGAGGCCGTGCGCATCCCCGGCGACTACCGGCTCTCGCCCACGGGAGACAAGCGCATCATCGTCGACCGCCAGCCGATCGGTGTCTCGCTGCTCATCACGCCGTGGAACTTCCCCGCCGCGATGGCGACCCGCAAGCTCGCGCCGGCCCTCGCGGCCGGCTGCACGACCATCCTGAAGCCCGCGCGAGAGACGCCGCTCACCGCCGCCTACGTCGTTGAGGTGCTGCGTCGCGTCGGCGTGCCGAAGGGTGTCGTGAACCTCGTCACCCCCGTGCCGACCGGCCCGCTCGTGGCAAAGATGATCGACCGGCCCGAGGTGCGCAAGCTCTCTTTCACGGGCTCCACGGAGGTGGGCCGCGACCTGCTCGCTGCCTGCGCGGGCACCGTCGTCAGCGCCTCAATGGAGCTCGGCGGCAACGCCCCCGTGATCGTGCTCCCCGGTGCCGACCTGGAGGTCGCCGTCGAGGGCGCCATGCTGGCCAAGATGCGCAACGGCGGCTCCGCCTGCACCGCGGCCAATCGCTTCTACGTCCACAGCTCGCTGCACGACGCGTTCGTCGAGCGGATGTCCGCGGCACTCGCCGCGATGCCCGTCGGTTCCGGCCTCGACCGTTCGAATCAGCTGGGGGCGCTCGTTTCGGTGGCCGAGCGTGACAAGGTCGCCGGCCTCGTCGACGCCGCCGTCGCCGAGGGAGCCACCGTTGTTCGAGGCGGCCAGGCCTCGCAGACCGGCGCCTTCTACGACGCCACGCTGCTCACCGACGTCACGCACGGCAGCACCATCAACCGCAACGAGATCTTCGGACCGGTCACCGCCGTCGTGAAATTCGACGACGTCGACGACGCCGTGCGCATGGCCAACGACACGATCTACGGGCTCATGGCCTACGTCTTCGGCGAGGAGCGCGAGGCGATCGCCGTGGCGCACCGCCTCGAGTCCGGCATGATCGCGATCAACCGCGGTGTCGTCAGTGACCCCGCAGCACCCTTCGGCGGCGTCAAGCAGAGTGGACTCGGTCGCGAAGGAAGCTCCGAGGGCATCCTCGAATTCCTCGAAGAGAAGTACATCGCCCTCACGGCATAGAAACGCGCATTGCGCCCGTCGCTGAGGCGGCGGGCGCAATGCGCACTGGTCGAGGCGCTACTTGAACGCGATCGCGTTGGGCGGTGAGCCGACGCCGCCGATCAGGTTGAGCGGCTTGCAGGTGAGGAAGAAGTCGTAGACGCCATCGGCGGCGCAGTCGCCCGCGAGCTCGTCGAGCTTCCACAGCTCACCGACGGCCATGCCGAGCAGGGCGATGAGCGGGCGGTGCAGCATCCCACTGTGGTCGACGCCCTTGGCGGGCGGCTTCTCCCCCGGCGTGCGGAAGTCGGATTCGATTACCGGGTCTGCTTCCACCGCGAGATTGTCCGCGGCGACGAGGGCAATCTCGTGATCCCAGAGCCAGCGGAGAATCTCCTCGCGCTGGGCGAGACCGGGCGACTGGCGCCACGGTGTCGCGAGCCGTTCATCCGGCGTCTTGGCCAGGTACTGCTCGGCCCAAGCGGTGCGCAGCAGGAGCATCTCGCCGCCGCCGAACGTCACGCCCTGGGCTTCGGCGATCTCGTCGAGCATGGTCGCACCGATCACGATCGTGGCGGAGGCGTCGTACGGCTTGCCCTGGGCGGCGAAGAAGCGGGGAACGTCGAGCAGCACGCCGCGACCGGCGATACCCGACTGCGCGTAGTTGTGAATGCCGAGTGTCGTTGACTCCTCGGTGTTGTCTGCGGGAGCGAGGCCGTTGTAGAAGCCATGCTGCGGATGTCCGATGTGGCGCAGGGCGTCGAGCTGCGACGAGGACTGCAGGTAGAAGGAGTCGATCCAGTCGTCGCGGTGGTGCTCGTTGCTCGAGAACAGGTGATGCTCGATCGGTCGTCTGGTGCCGGTGGGATACGGCTCGAAGGCGGTGAGCGGGTGATCGAGGCCGAAGCGGCGCCCGGTGCGAATGAGCCTGGCCGCGGCGGCGACGCGCTCGGGGGTCAGGAAGTTGACGGTGCCCAGCTGGTCGTCACGCCCGAAGACGTCCCAGCTCGACCCGGCGGGCTCGGCCGTGGCGAGCTCATTGTATTTCTTCAATTCTGTGTCCTTCGTGGCCACCGCCGAGTTCGTCGCTGAGGGCGGCGGCGGTGTCGAGTAAGTTCTTGAGTTTGGGTGAGCCCGGTGCGAAGTTCTCGGCCGATTCGGCCCCGAGAAGGGCCACTGTCGCCGCCATGCCGTGCTCGTCGAAGACGGGAGCGGCGAGGGCCAACAGGCCGTCGGAGTGGTCGACGATCGCATAGCCGTTGCGTCGGGCCGCGTAGACCGCCGCCTCGAGTTCACTGCGCTCGGTGTTCGAGAGCCCCGCGGCGATCCGGTCGATCGCGTGCGGGTCGGCCTGGTGCGCCAGGTGCACGATCATCTGTGCCGCCTTGGCATCGAGCTGAGTACCGGGATGAACCGTGACGACGAGCGCCCGGCTCATGTCCTCCTGCACGAGGGCGACCACGGGACCCCGGGCCCCCCAGAGGCCGAGTACCGTCGTCATCCTGACGGTGGCACTCAGCTCCCTGAGATGGGCCGGGGCGATCTCGACCACGCGGCGGCGGCCGAGGGCGTGAATCCCGAGCTCGAGCATGAGCCCTCCGAGCGTGAAGGTGCCCCTGCCCGGCCCACGCTCAAGGATCCCGGCCGCCACGAGCGACACACAGTAGCGATAGGCGGTGGTCCGATTCAGATTCAGCTGCTCTGCGACGGCTGCTGCCGTGAGTTCGGTCGTGTGCGGACCGAACAGGGCGCAGATCTGGCCGACGCGGGCCACTGCCTGAATATCGGAACTCGATGCTTCGCTGCTGATGTCGTTGTTCACCATGGCTGAAGTGTATTTCAGATGGAGAACATGGACGGGATGAGCGTGGGCCCGAGGCTCAGCCGGCCAACCAGTTGGTCAGCTTGGTCGTCACCTCGTTGAAGTTCTTCGCGTACCAGGCGACGTCCTGCACGACCGTCTCACCGGTGTTCGCCGCTCCGAAGACCTCGAGCTTCTTGCCGTTCTCGGTGAGCTTCGGCTTGGCCGCGAGGTTCACGGGTGCGACGCCGAGGGCGGCAGAGATGCTCGCTGCCGGGCCGGGCTTGACGACCGACTTGATGAACTCGGTCGCGGCCTTCACGTTCTTGCTTCCCTTGGGGATGGCGAAGCCATTGATCGACGCAACGGTCTTGTCCCACACCACGGTGATGTCGGTTCCCTCGTTCATGAGCGGCACGATGCGCGAGTCGGCCAGGAGGAACATGTCCACCTGTCCGGAGCCCACCGCCTGCTGCAGCGCACCGACGTTCGGCGCGAAGGTCGTCACGCTACGGATGGTGTCGAGCTTCTTGAGCGCACGGTCGACATCCAGCGGGTACATGTCCTTCGGCTTGACGCCATCGGCGAGCAGCGGGTACTCGAGGATGCCGTTCTGCAGGTTGGTGAGGATGCCGCGCTTGCCCGGGAACTTCTTCACATCGAAGAAGTCCTTGATGGTCTTCGGTGCCTTGCTCGCGTCGGGGAAGGCCGCGGTGCGGTACGCGAACGGCGAGGCGTTGATGAAGTTGCCGATGTAGCACTTGCCCACCGTGCCCTTGACGAGATCCTTCTGGTCGACGTCGGCGAGCTTGAGCGGCTCGAAGAGCGTGCCACAGTTCTGCTCGGCGGCGGCGGGCGAGACGGCCATGACGTCCCACTGCACCGCGTTGCTCTCGACCTGAGCCTTGACCTGCGCCACGTCGGGCGGCGAAGTGTTGACGAAGCTCACGTTGGGGTGATCGGCCGTGAACGGCTCCTGCCACGACTTGATCATCGCGTCCTGCCCCACGCCGCCGTAACCGACGAAGGTCAGCGTGGCGGGAGCGTTGTCAGCCTTGGGCTTGTCGTTCTTGGGTTCGGTTGTTCCACCGGCACAGCCGGCGAGCATGCCGACGATTGCGATCGTACTCAGGCCGATGAGGGCCTTCTGTGATCTGGACACCATTGTCATTTTCCTCCGGGTAGGGGTCCGCGGGGCGGACGCTGTTTGTTCAGAATATGATTCCGAAACTCGTTATACGAACAGTAGCGAGCGAAATGCGGGGCAAACAAGTTAAAACGGGCGAATCGTTACCATTTGGGTACACTCTCTGAAATTGCAGTTCACAATGTGAACGGATGCGGCCGCCACGGCAGCAATGACCCCCTCGAGGCCGACGCGCGAACCCACACTCACGCCGCGACGATGCGCTGGCGCTCCGGGTTCCACCACGCGAACACCTCGTCGCCGAGAGCCACCTGCGACTCCGAGGCATCGATCCTGGCTCGGCCGACCGCGCCCGACGTACCGAACTCGAGCATGAGCGTGCGGTAGGAGCCCATGAATTCGACATCCCGCACCCTCGCCGGCACGGCATTCGCGGCGCCGGGCGCCTCGGAGGCGGACCTGGCGATGTTCACGTCTTCCGGGCGCACAACGACGGCGTAGTGCGAGAGAGAGGGGCGTGGCGCCGCTACCGTCCCCGGCGCGACGGCCCAGGTCAGGCCGTGCCACGAGGTCGTCGCGCCACGAGGCTCCTCGTCGAGTTCGAAGACGTTCGAATCGCCGAGGAATCGCGCGGCGAAGAGGGTCTCCGGCTCGCGATAGAGCGCCTCGGGAGTTCCCACTTGCTCGAGGTGACCGGCGTTGAACAGCGCGATGCGATCCGAGAGGTTCATCGCCTCTTCCTGGTCGTGCGTCACGAAGACGAACGTCGACCCGACCTCGCGATGGATCCTGCGGATCTCCGCCTGCAGACTCGCGCGCAGGTTGCGGTCGAGGGCGCCGAGTGGCTCGTCGAGCAGCAGCACCTTGGGATCGAAGACGATCGCGCGTGCGAGCGCCACACGCTGCTGCTGACCACCCGAGAGCTGCGAGGGGAAGTTGTCGTCGCGGCCCGTGAGTTGCACGAGCTCGAGCACCTCGGCGACCTTCCGCACGATCTCGGGTTTCGGCAGCTTGCGCTCGCGCAGCGGGTACGCGACATTCTGCGCCACCGTGAGGTGCGGAAAGAGTGCGTAGTTCTGGAACAGCATGCCGAGGTTGCGCTTGTGCGGCGGCAGGCTGCCCACCTCAGCGCCGTTGAGGGCGATGGTGCCTGCGGTCAGGGTCTCGAATCCGGCGATGAGGTTGAGGGTCGTCGTCTTGCCCGAGCCACTCGGGCCCAGGAAGGTCATGAATTCGCCCGGCTCGATGACGAGCGAGATGTCGTCTACGGCCGGCACAACGAGCCCGTAGTCCTTCGTGACGTGGTCGAGACGAATCTCGGTGCCACGCTTTCCTTCAGCGGATGCTGGGGTGTCTTTGGTCACGGCTGCTTCCTTCACGATGGTCACGGGGTTCCTAACGGTTCTTTTTGCGGGTGCCGACCAGTTGCGGCACGAGGAAGATGATGGTCACGGCGACGACGATGAGGCTCGACGCGGCCGAAATGGTGGGGTCGATCTCCACGGTGACGCTGTTGTACATCTGCACGGGAAGCGTCTGGAACGTGGGCGCCCGCAGGAAGAGAGCGATGACCACCTCGTCGAACGACGTGACGAAGGCGAAGATCGCGCCGGTCACGATGCCACGACTGATGAGCGGCATCGTCACCCGAACGAACGATCGCAGGGGGCTCGCACCGAGTGACGCGGATGCCCGCAGCAGCGCCGGGTCGAATCCACCCAGGGCGCTCGTCACCGAGACGAGCACGAAGGGCACGCCGAGCGCCGCGTGAGCGAGCACGTAGCCGAGGAGCGAACCGGTGAGGTGCCACTGCAGGAACGAGGCATACACGGCGACCGCTATGACGATGCCCGGCGTGACAATCGAGACCATGAGCAGGGTGCGCATGAGCCCCGCGACTCGACCGGTGAGCCGATCGAGCCCCACGGCCGCCGCGGTTCCGACGACGGTCGCCAGGATGGCCGCGAGGATGGCGACGAGCACCGAGTTGCCTAGCGAGGTGAGCCACACCGGCTTCGTAAAGAAGTTCACGTAGAGGTCGAGCGAGAAGTCCTTCGGCGGAAACTGGAACGTCGACGAGGAACTGAAGCTCATAGGGATGACGAAGAGCGTGGGAAGGATGAGGTACATCGCCACCAGCGCGCCCGTCACCGAGAGCCACCACGGGATGGGATCGACGCCGCGATACCGTCGCCGCTTCCCGCGTCGAGGCGCGGTTGACGCGGCCAGGATGGACCTTGTGTCCAACGAGCTCATGAGCGCTCCTTCGTTCCGGCCGTGGCGACGGCTCCGAGTGCCGTGACGCTTCCGCCCACCCGGTTCGCCCAGGCGACCAGGGCGAGGGTGACGATCAGCACGAGCATGCCGAGGGCACCGGCTCCCGCGAAGTCGAGCAACTGGGTGGTGCGGGTGGCGAGCAGCTGGGCGATGAGCGACTCCTGCGGAGAGCCGAGCAACGCCGGGGTGACATAGAAGCCGAGGCTCAGGGTGAAGACGAGGATGAGGCCCGCCACCACGCCACCGCGCGACAGCGGCCAGTAGATCTTCCAGAACGCGACGATCGGCGGCGACCCGAGGCCGCGCGCGGCGAGGAGCAGCTTGCGGTCGATCGCGCCGAGCGAGCTATAGAGGGGAAGCACCATGAACGGCAACAGCACCTGGCTCATCGCAATGGTGACGCCGGTGACGTTGCCGTAGAAGACGGCATCCTTGATCCCAAAGAAGGAGAAGAAGGTGTCGACCGGGCCGCCGCGCTGAAGGATGATGATCCACGCGAAGTTGCGGGCCATCACCGAGGTCCAGAACGGGATCAGCACGATCGTCAGCAGGATGCCGCGCGTGCGCGGACCCACCCGCGTCATGAGGTACGCGTAGGGGTAGCCGAGCACCAGAGCGACCACCGTCACGATGGCGGCTGTGAGGGCCGTGCGCCCCAGGATCTTGAGGGTGACCCCATCCGTGAACAGGCTCGCGTAGTGCTGCACAGTGAACTGCGGCGTGCCGATGCTGCGCAGCAGGCTCTGCCCGAGCGGCACGAGCAGAATGGCGGCGAGCAGCGCGAGGGCGGGCACGAGCAGCAGCCAACTCGCACTCGGCAAACGTCTGGGTCTCGACGTGATCGTCATGCCATGCCCCGTCTCTGCGGTGTCATTTCTGTCCGGTTCATCACTGTCACTTTCTGCGCACTGGCCATGGCGGGAGCTAGGTACCCATCAGGCTGCTGAGGTGGTCGGCGGCTGCCTTGAGCAGGCGCACGCGTTCGGCCTTCCGGTCGGAGGGCGAAAGAATGGTGCTCGTTCCGAGCAGCGCCATGGCCGCCTGGATGTCGTGCCTTCCGAACACGGGGGCGGCGACGGATGCGAGCCCAGCCCGATTGAGATCGGCCCACGCGATGCGCTCCCGCCGCACCCTCGCGAGTTCGGACGCCTCGTAGCGCGCCTCCGCCGGATCGAGCTCGGCGTGGATGCGGGCCGCGACACCGGGATCAGACTGGAAGGCAAGAAGCACGCGCGACTGCGCGGCCTTGATCTCGAGCAGCGTGCCGACACGCACGGTGAGCACGATGGTGCCCTCGTTGGCCTCCTCGACGAGGGTGACCACCGCTCCCGATCGGCCGAGAAAGCTGAGAACCGCGGTGAGACCGGTGTGATCGGAGAGCTGCCGCATCACCGCGGGGGCGAGGGTGAGGATCTGCTGCCTGGCCGAAACGAAGGCCGAGAGCTGGTCGAGAAGCGGGCCCGGGCTGTATGAGGCCGAGAGAAAGCCGGAGCTCTGCAGTGACTGCAGGTAGCGGTGCGCCGTCGTGCGGTTGAGCCCGAGCCGCTCGGAGACGAGAGCCGCGGTGAGGGTGCGCGTGTTCTGGTCGAAGAGGGAGAGCACGTTGGCCGCCCGATCGATCGACTGGATCGAGCCCCGCTCGCTCGCGGACGGCATGACATCGAGTTGCACGGCGGCCTCGTCGGCGGACTCCGCCACGGCTTCACCCGCCATGCCACACCTCCCCATCGAGGGCTCAAAAATGTCTACTGGAGCACTTAGTAAAGCAAGCAAATGTTCATAGTGCAATCTGGTCTTTCAGATTATGAACATCCTAAGTGATGAGAATGCCGCGAATTGCGCCCATTTTTCAGATGGACAAGCGCGGCGAGAATCCGTATTCTGAACAGTAATTACACGATCCGAACACAAGGAGATCCCGGATGCTCGCAACCGACGACGCTGTCGCCCCGTCCCCAGCCCTGCTCAAAGTTCTCGACGGCGCCGTCGACCTGCACGTGCACTCGGGCCCCAGCCCCTTCCCGCGCCGCCTCAACCACGTCGAGGCCTCCTACGATGCGGCCCGCATCAACATGCGCGCCATCCTCATCAAGTCGCACCACCACAACACTGTGATGGATCTCCTCGCGATGGAGGCGCAGCTGAAGGATGCGCCCACTCCCGCGTACGGTGGCGTCGCGCTCAACTCCGAGGTCGGCGGCATCAATCCCTCTGCCGTGGCGGTCGCGATTCAAATGGGCGGTCGCTGTGTCTGGGGCCCGACCGTGTCGGCCGGCCAGCACATCCGGGCTCACAGCCATGACGATGGTTTCCCCAGCGCGGGCTCGAACCTCGAGGAGAAGGAGGTGTCGATCTTCGACGAGAACGGGAACGTCTCGGCCGACACCGTGCGCGTGACCCAGCTCGTCGCCGAAGCGGACATCCTGCTGTCGGGCGGTCACCTCGACGCCGAGTCGATGAAGGCGTTCTTCGCCACCGCCAAGGAGAACGGCGTGCGCCGCCTACTGCTGCACCACCCGGACTTCATCGTCAACGCGGGCGACGCAGACATCGAGGAGATGCTGGGTTACGGTGCCTTCGTGGAACACGAGTTCTCGATGTACCACCCCGCCGTGGCGGCACCGCAGTTCCCGATCCAGCAGCTCGTGGACTGGATTCACAAGATCGGGCCGGAGCGCACTGTGCTCGATTCGGACCTCGGTCAAGTGGGCAACCCGCTTCCGGTCGACGGCTACCTCTACGTCATCCAGCAGCTGCTCGACCACGGCGTCGCGGAGAAGGACATCCGCCAGATGATCTGCCGCAACACCGCGTTCCTGCTCGGCCTGGAGGAGTCCAACTGATGCGCAGGGCCGAGAAGGTGATCATCAGCACGGCGATCACGGGAAGCGTCAACGTACCGTCGCAGAGCGAGTATCTCCCTCTCGGCCCCGAGCAGGTGGTGCAGGCGTCGCTCGAGGCCGTCGCCGCGGGCTCCGCGATCATCCACCTGCACGCCAGGCACCCCGACGGCCGACCCGCGTTCGAGCCCGAGGTGTTCGAGCAGATCATCCCCGCGATCCTCGAGAAGACCGACGCTGTCATCAACATCAGCACGGGTGGTGCGTCCTCGATGACCATGGATGAGCGGCTCGCCGCGTCGAGGCGCTTCAGCCCCGAACTCGCGTCGCTCAACATGGGCTCGATGAACTTCGTCTACTCCGGGATCGCCGACAAGGTCAGCCACTGGAAGTACGACTGGGAGAAACAGTACGTGCTGAACACCTACTCCAATCCGTTCGTCAACTCCTTCGACAAGATCGAGTACGCGCTGCGGGAGCTCGGCGAGAACGGCGGCACGCGCTTCGAGTACGAGTGCTACGACATCGGGCACCTCTACTCCCTCGCGCACTTCGTGGACAAGGGTCTCGCCAAGCCGCCGTTTCTCATTCAGGGTGTGTTCGGCATCCTCGGCGGAATCGGCGCCGACCACGAGAACCTCACCCACATGGTCGCCGTCGCCGACAAGCTCTTCGGCGACGACTACTACTTCTCCGCCTTCGCTGCCGGTCGCGGCCAGATGCAGTTCGGTACGCACAGCGCCTGGCTCGGCGGCCACGTGCGCGTGGGCCTCGAAGACAGTCTGTGGATCGGCAAGGGCGAGCTCGCCACGAGCAACGCCCAGCAGGTCGAGAAGATTCGCGCCGTGGTCGAAGACCTCGGTAAGCAGATCGCGACACCAGACGACGCACGCCGGATGCTCGCCCTTAAGGGCGTCGACAAAGTAACGCTGTAGAGAAAGACATCACCATGACCATGTATGCCAAGGACGACATCCGCTCGAAGCTCGCGCCAGCATCGGCGCCTGCGCGGGCCGTTGACCCGTCCACGCCGATCAAGCCGTCGCAGTGGATCGAGTTCCTCTCGCTCGAGCCGAGCGAAACCGCAGAGCACGGCAGCCGCACCTGGATCGCCCGGGCCACGAACCTCGTGATCGCCTACACGCAGGCGAAGGCCGGCGATGTCTTCGCTCGCGAGGGCCAGCCAGACGAGTACGCGGTGCTGCAGTACTCCGAGAGCGCACCCTTCCACGTCGCCGCCGGTTCGGACACGGCGACCGTGACGGAGGAGGCGTTCGTCGTCGTGCCTCCCGGGGACAGCCGCATCGAGGTCATGGCCGACGGCGTGCTCATCCGCCTGTTCTCGACGGTGGCCGACGACCTGCGCGAGGGCGCGCTCAACGCCGACGCCTATGCCGAGCCTGACCTGCGCGCGGCGGACCTCGTGCCGTGGCCCGATCCGGTCGGCGGTTTCCGGCTTCGCGTCTACAAACTGGCGGACACCCCGATCGCCGAGGGGCGCTTTGGTCGCATCTTCCGCACGACCAATCTCATGGTCAACTTCCTCGCCGAGGAGCCGGGCCCGCGCAACAAGTTCAAGCTCTCGCCGCACTTCCACGACGACTTCGAGCAGATCTCGCTCGCGGTCAAGGGTAGCTTCATCCACCACATCCGTTACCCCTGGGGTCCGGACTCGACGCAGTGGCGCCCGGACGAGAGCCGCCAGATCGCGACCCCGTCGATCTGCATCATCCCGCCGCCCACGGTGCACACCACCCAGGGCATCGGCGATCACCAGCAGCTGATCGACGTCTTCTCGCCGCCTCGGGAAGACTTCTCGGCATCCGGCTGGGTGCTCAACGCCGACGATTACCCGTCGAAGTGACCGAGCTGCGCAGGTCCAGGAGCCTGTTCAGGAAGGCCATCGCCAACCCGGATGCGCCGGCTCTCGGCACGTGGGTCAAGATCCCGGCGATGGAGAGCATGGAGCTGGTGGCCCTCGCGGGCTTCGACTTCGTGGTGATCGACCTCGAGCACTCCGCGATGAGCCTCGAGAGCGCGTACCGTCAGATCGGCGTCGCGCTGCTCAGCGGGGTGTCGCCGATCGTGCGTGTTCCGAGCCTGGATGGCGGCATCGTGCAGCGCATCCTCGATGCCGGTGCGGAGGGCATCATGCTCCCGCACGTCGACACCGTCGAGCAGGCGCAGGCCGCGGTGTCGGCCATGCGCTTCCCGCCGGTGGGCACCCGCGGGGTCGGCAGCACCAGTCGCGCGGGCTCGTGGGGCGCGGTCTCCCGCGCGGAGTACCTGCGCTACGGCCAGGAGGAGGTCGTGCTGATCGCGCAGATCGAGAGCGCGGTCGCAGCCCGGAACGCGGGAGCCATCGCGGCCGTCGACGGCGTCGACACCCTGCTGATCGGCGCGGCGGACCTCTCCACGAGCGAGGGCAAGACGGAATCGGACCCCGGGATCGTCGCCATCATCGCCGACGCGATCGCCGCGACTAAAGCCGTGGGCAAGCCGATCGGCAACGCCGGTGGCGCATCCGCGGCGTCGGTGCAGGCCGCCGTCGACGCGGGCTACAGCTTCACCCTGATGAGCAACGACGCGAGCCTGCTCGGTTCCGCCGCCGCGGCCGCCGTCGCGGCGGGACGCACTGTGGGCTATCGCTAGTCGCGCGCCGGCGGTCGATACCATCCAAGAACAGCACAAAGGAGAGCTCATGACCACCACCCCGTCCACCGGACTGCTCGAAGGCAAGGTCGTGCTCGTCGTCGGCGCGAGCGCGGGCATCGGCGCAGATGCCGCGGGCGTCTTCGCGCGCGAGGGCGCGTCAGTCATGCTCGCCGCGCGCTCGGAGGGGCCGCTCAAGCAGCTCGCCGCGTCTCTCACCGACGAGGGCCACGATGCCGCGTACGTCGTGGGTGACGTGAGCGTGGCCCAGGACGTCGCGCACTTCGTCGACGCCACTCTCGAGCGCTTCGGCCGGCTCGACGGCGCGTTCAACAACGCCGCGATGACGGGATCGGGCCTGCTGCACGAGGTGCCCGAGGAAGACTTCGACCGGATGATGGCGGTGAACGTGAAGGGCGTGTGGCTCTGCATCCGCGAGGAGGTTCGTGCCATGCGCGCGGCAGGCTCCGGCGCAATCGTCAATGCGAGCAGCATCGGCGGACTGCGCGGCAGCTCCGGGATGGGCGCGTATCAGGCCTCGAAGCACGCGGTCATCGGTCTCACCCGCACGGCCGCGCACGACAACGGACCCGCTGGCATCCGGGTCAACGCGATCGCCCCCGGGCCGATCGAGACGCCGATGCTCGCGCAGACCCGCATCGCCATCCCCGGCGGCGTCGAGGCGCGCATTGCCGCCACGCCGCTGCGCAAGGTCGGCACCACCGTCGAGGTCGGCAACACCGCGGCCTGGCTGCTGAGCGACCGCGCGAGCCACATCAGCGGCGTCATCCTGCCGGTGGACGGCGGCTTCAGCTCCTAACGCTGAGCGCGGCCGGGCAACTGACGAAGCGCGTCGACGAGCTGCTCCTCGCTCGGCGCCCCGGCAAACCGGGTGCCAACGCGGTAGACGCGACAGGCAAGCTCCGGCAGCGTTTCCGCACCGGGAAAGAGGTCGGCGCCATCCACGAGGATCGTCGGCGAGCCCGCGAACAGATACCTCGCCGCGTCCTCCGCCGTGTTCAGCAGCACGACATTCACGGGAGCATCGCCGTGACCGGTTGCGCCGAGCGCGCGGGCGAGGCGCTCGCCCGTCTCCTCCCAGTTCGGACATTCCGTGATGTGCAGCAGCGTGATCTCCATGCTTCCATCCTGCCTCGCGACTCCCGGCGGCGCTGGTGCTGCGCGCGATGCGAAGTGGTGCAGGCTGGGTGCGTGGACTATGTGCAGAATCCGGCCGACGGCATCCGTATCGCCTATCGAGTGAGTGGAAGCGGCCCGGCGCTCGTGATGCTGCACGGCACTGCGCTGTCGCAGGCGATCTGGCGCGGCTTCGGCTACGTGCGCGACTTCGAGACCGAGTACACGACGATCACGCTCGACCTGCGCGGGCACGGGCGCAGCGACAGGCCGCACGAGCGGTCGGCCTACAGCGCCGAATCGATGGTGTCGGATGTTCTGGCCGTGCTCGATGAGACCGGCACCGACCGCGCGCACTACCTCGGCTATTCGCTCGGCGGGCGGGTTGGCTTCTCGCTCGCGGCGACGCATGCCGAGCGGATGCTGAGCTTCGTCAGCGTCGGAGGCTCGCCCCGCATCCGTGCAGACACCTTCGATCGCGTCTTCTTCCCCGGCTGCATCGACGCGCTCGAGTCGGGAGGCATGGAGGGCTTCATCGAGGGGTGGGAGCGCTCCGGAGCGAGACTGGATGCGTCCACCCGCGCGGCCTTCACCGCCAACGACCCGCTCGCCCTCGCGGCATACATGCGCGAGTCGCAGAACGACCCGGGCGTCGCGGACCACGTGCTCGCGGGCATCCGCGTGCCCACCCTGCTGCTGGTCGGCTCCCGCGACGAGGAGCGGCTGGTCGCGGCACGTGCTGCGGCCGAGGTCATGCCGTCCGCGACCCTGCGCGTGCTCGAGGGCGCCCACCACGGCGACACGCCGCGGCACGCGGAGGCCAGGCCGGCCATCCGCGAGTTCCTCGCCGCGCTGCCGCGCTGAGCGAGCTCGTCGCGCTCGTCGCCGCGGCGCGTCGAGCATTCATAACTCAGGCAATATCGTCGCGCGAGCTCCGCACGACCCGAATCCGCGGCACGAAACCTCGCCGTTTCGGAAGTCTGCCTGAGTTATGAAATGCGAGTCGGCACCGACCGCGTACACCGAGAACGATTAGCACTGCGCGCGGGCGCGGAGCCAATCCATGGCGACCGGCGCCACGTCGAGGATCGAGACGTGGCCGTCGTGCGGACGCACCCAGAGTTCCGCGTCGGGGCAGTGCCCCAGCAGCCACTCGGAGTGTGACCGCGGCACAACGCGATCGCGGCCGCCGTGCGCGAGCAGCACCGGCTGCGTGATGGCCGAAACCTCGAAGCCCCACGGTGCGACGTAGGCGAGGTCATCGTCGATCAGCCCATCCAATCCAGCAGCGGATGCGACGCCCACGTCATCCCCGAGGGACGACCAGGTGCCCTCGAGGGCGGCATAGTCGCGGCCGATGAAGCTCGTGGGGTCGAACTCGCTCGACTCCTCAAAGAGCGCACGCGCCGCGCGCCCCTGTTCGGCCGCACGCAGAGACGGACCGCCGCCAGCCATGCCCCCGTACCAGTCGAGACCGTCCGCGCCGAAGGGTGCGAGCGTTGCCAGGCATGCCACGGCACTGACGCGATCCGGCAGCAGCGCGCCGCACGCGAGGGCGTGCGGCCCACCGCCCGATGCGCCCATCACCGCGAAGCGATCGACACCGAGTGCGTCGGCGAGCTGCGCCACATCGGATGCCGCGGAAGCGACATCCCGACCCGGTTTAGGCGTCGAGCCGCCATAGCTCGGCCGACCGTACGAGACCAGACGGATGCCGCGCTCGGCTGCCGCCGCAACGAGAGGCGCGAGCGGTGCACCGGTCTGCGGCGATCCGTGGTGCCACAGCACGGTGAATGCCTCGGGGGAATTCGTGTCGTGGACTCGAACCGTGCGGCCGTCGTCGAGCCGCACATCCTGAACCGTCGTCATCGGGCCGCGAACTCAGATCTCGATGCAGTCCGCGACGCAGCTGTCGCCGTCCGGCGGCGTGAGGACCTCGGGGCGGTGCAGGATTGCGCGGGAGGGGATCACCGCAAGCACGTCGCCGTCGAACTGGGCGGCTCCGTCAACGATGAGCGAGTAGCCGTCGGGCTGAGCCGGTGGCCACACGAGCGAGACCTTCGGCCGCTGGCTCGTGTTCTTCTGCACGCGTGAGCTCGGAGCGGGCACCACCAGCCGGTCAGCCGAGAGTGCCGGCTTCACGGGCGAGGTGTGGATGCGATCACCGTCCGCGATGGTGACCAGATAGGCGAACCCGTACTCCGCGACGGTCTTCGCCAACACCTGCATATCCACTGGCTTGCTCATGAGTCCACACTAATTCGTGGGGCAGATTGCTGCCCCACGAATCTTCTGTCTTGGCGTGCTCACGTGCGGCCGGTCAGGCAGCCGGCTCCGGGTCGAAGAGCGGCTGTCCGGTCTCCAGCAGGGTCTTCAGTCCGTCGATGACGGTGAGCCAACCGATGCCTCCGATGCTCTGAGCGGTCTTCGGGGAGTTCTCCAGCCGGTCGTGTGTTGCGGTGAGCAGACAGACACCGCGACCCTGTTCCTCGATCAGCCAGGTGACCCGACTCCGCGGTTCGGCGGCCATTTCCTCGTCATAGAGTGAGCGCCAGGGCACGACCAGCCTGTGCGGCGGATCGGCCTCTTCGATGATCTCGTCGCCCCACAGCGTCGTCCCGTCGGGCGCGTAGTACCGAAATGGAGTTCCGGCCTCCCCGGTCGTCTCGACGCGAGCGCCGTGGAAGTACCTGCTGGTGAATTCCGGTGTAGTGATGGCGTCCCAGATCCGCTGGGCACTCGCCCGGATCAGGACCTGGTAGACCTGGGTCGTCGTGCCGGTGAGCGTGTTCGTAGTGTTCATTTTTCGCCCTCCAATTGTTCTTTGAGTTCGGTGAGCGCGCTGACGCGTCGCTCGGTGTACTTGTTGATCCACCTGTCGTGGATCAGTCGAATCGGGACCGGATTGAGAAAGTGCAGCCGTTCCCGCCCGACCTTGCGGGAGGTGATGAGTCCGGCATCCTCGAGCACCCTGAGGTGCTTCATCACGCCGAAACGGGTCATCTCCGCATCGGTCTCCAGCTCGCCGAGCGCGCGGCCATCACGCTCGAAGAGCTGGTCAAGCAGGTGGCGGCGGGTCGGGTCGGCCAACGCCTTGAATACGAGATCGCCGTCATCCATCCTGGAATAATAGGTGACCTATTAGTCACCTGTCAAGGATAGGTTCTTCCCGACAGAGTGAACGGGCCACGGTGGCGCCACGTTATCCGGCCGCAGTGTCTCCGCGCTAGAACTCGACATCGGCGGTAGGCACGACCGAGGCGGTTCTGCCGGGAGCGGTTTCGAAGCTCCAGTAGAGGTTCGTGTGCGCGATGACCTGCGCGGGCGGTGGCGCGCCCCATTCGGTGAGGTCTTCGGTGGTGTGCGCGTCGGAGACCAGTGTGGCGTCATACCCGCGAGTGAATCCGCCGTGCAGCGTCGAGCGGACGCAGGCATCCGTCTGCCCGCCGACCACCACGAGTTGACCGACACCCGCCTCGTTAAGCACCCGCTCCAGATCGGTCGCCTCGAAGGAGTCGCCGTACCGCTTGCGGATCACACTCTCGCCATCGGCCGGCTGGAGCTCGGGAACGATCCGCCAGACCTCGCTGTCGATGGGCAGCTCCTCCGAGGAGTGCTGCACCCACACGACGGGAACCGACTCCGCCCGGGCACGGTCGACCAGACTGGAGATATTGGCGATCACCGCCTCCCGTTCGTGCGCGGCGGCGAAGACTCCGTTCTGCACATCGATCACGAGCAGCGCGGTGCCGGAACGGTCAGCGGGGTGCGTCATGGCGACCTCCAAACGTGGTGGGCTGATTCTTCACGTTAGCTCCCGCATCCGACAATCGCAGTACGAAACATTGCGCGACGAGACGCCGCGTGGCACCCTCGACATCACAACGGCCGGCTCGAACGGAGCACACCATGGGACTCATCCACATCGATCTCTTCACGACGCTCGACGGCGTCGCACAGGCCCCGGGAGGTCCGGAGGAAGATCCGGACGGCGGGTTCAGCTTCGGCGGCTGGCAGGCTCCGCTCATCGATGAGGTCGACGGCGAGCAGATCGACGCCGGGATGAAGGGAATGGACGCGCTCCTGCTCGGCCGCCGCACCTACGACATCTTCGCGGCATACTGGCCCGGCGAGGGTGGGCCCATCGCCGAGCTGTTCAATCGCATCCCCAAATATGTGGCGTCACGCCAGTCCCTCAGCCTCGGATGGGCGGGTTCCACGCAGCTGGGTCCGGATGTCGCCACCTCCGTTCGCGAGCTACGCGAGCGCCACGAGAACATCCACGTCATCGGCAGTCTCGACTTCGTGCAGACGCTGCTCGCGGAACAGCTGTTCGACCGCCTCACGCTCTGGGTCTACCCGATCCTCCTGGGCGAGGGGAAAAAGGTCTTCGCGGGCGGCACGAGGCCCACCAACCTGCGGCTCATCGAGCCGGTCGTGGTCTCATCGAGGGGCACGATCACGCAGCGCTACGAGCTCGCCGAGGGCACGCCGGATGTCGGCGACATGACGACGATCGACGGCGCAAACTAGCGACGCGCGCGAGCTGCTTCGGCGACCTGCTCGTGCAGCTGTGCATGCCGGCCGAGTATCTCGCGGCTCGCCGGGGAGGCACCCGCGCGGACCGCGCCTAGCTGTCAGCCGAAACTGACCGCTCCGTCGTCGGCGATGCGCCACCCGGGGTTGTGCGCGATCTCCCAGATGAGACCGTTCGGGTCGGTGACATGGGCGTGATAGATGCCGCCGAACGCTCCCTGCTGCGGATGCTTCAGCACGGTCGCCCCGGCCGCCACGAGCGCCTGCACGGTGCTGTCGACCTCCGCCGGGCTGTCGACATTGTGTGAGAGCGTCACGCCAGACACCGCGGTCGTCGTTGTCTGGCCCATGAGGTCCTCGTTGAACTTCTCGGCGTCGAACAGGCCGAGCACGAGGCCCGGTGCGACCTGGAAGAAGATGATCTCATCGGGGACGTCGATGAGCGGGCCCCATCCGAGTCCGTCACGATAGAAGGCGCGGGCCGCGTCGAGATCGGCGGTCGCAAAGGTAATGAAGTGGATGCGCTGGTCCATGCCGTTAGCGTAGTGGTGCGATCGCTTCGACCGAGCGGATCGCGCTTAGCCCTCACTACCCTCCCCCTCGCACGCTACGCCGGCGACGCGTCACCTGGGGATAACCCGCTCGTCCCTCTGGGGATCGCTGCTAACTTTCCCGATCGTGACTCGACTTCGCTTTCTGCGCCTCACCGCCATCCTCGGCCTCACGTCTCTGCTTGCCGGATGCGCACCAGGCCCGGTCGCAGACGTGTCGCTTGACAAGACATGGTCCCTGAGTGCGAAGGCGATCGGCCAACCTGTCATCGCGGACGGTGTTGCGGTCGTCTACACAATGACGGATACACACGAGCTGCGGATGCTCGGGCTCGACGCCAAGACAGGTCGCCAGCTGTGGTCCCATCCCGCCAGTCCCGGCTTCGGAGTACCCGGGAGCGCCCTCAGCCCGCTAGTCAGTGCGGATGTGCGCGGACGGAACTACGCCGTGTACCTTCGCCCTGGCCGAGACGCTGATCAACTCGCGAACACGCGGATCGTCGCTGCTGACCTGCACAGCGGCCGAGACCTCGTGGTGAGCCGTCCGATCACCGCATACTCATACCTTCATGGCTGTGCTGACGTGCGCGATGCCTGCGTCACGGCCACCCTCGGTACCACGGACGACTCTGCCGAGCTCAGGTTGAACCTGAGGTCGGGCAAGCTGAGTCACGATAAGTCGGAGAGACTCCCCCCGAACGCTCAACGCGTTGGAAACCACGGGCTCTACGTGCTGACGGATCCAGACTCCAACATCCAGGAACTCGGTGCGGTCGTGGACGGAGTCGAGTTGTGGCAGCGGCCCGTTGCCGAGATCTTCGACTACGGCTACGCGAGTTGGTACGGATGGTCTTGGCAGTATTCGAAAAAGGACGACCTGTACGTGGGCCTTCTCGGGTCCATAGACTTCCCGGACGACCTCGGATCCGTGACCACGGTTGCCCTCGATGGGTCGACCGGAGCGGTCAGATGGTCTCACGAAAACATCGACCTCAACTGTGGCGGAACGTTCGGCGTGTTCCCCTCGCCTGGCGATTCCCTGCCGAACGCTGTGGGCTGCGCCTACCGCGGTTCGATTGCGTACGGCGACGACGGCAAGTGGGACCATATCGACAACTTGGACGTGACCATGAAGGGATACGATCCGGTGTCGGGAAAGGTGCTCTGGACCCTCCCCGCAGGCGCAGAAGACTCGCTGGTCTTCGACTCAACCTGGCGCTTCCTCAGCGACTCCGCGCATCCGCGCATCATGCACGACGGCGCTGCGACCGTTCTCGACGTCCGAACCGGCCACACGACGAAGGCGAAGCGCCACGCACGTCTTCTGTGCGCGAAGGCGTTTGACTTCAACTACTTCGTGCCGTTCGACGACGAGATCAAGGGCTATCGAACGGGCGGCTGGCTCGCGGCGAGCTGCGACGCACATCTGAAGCCGCGCGCGGACTTTGCGCTGACCACGGCCAATGCTCGAGCCCTCGGGCTCAGCGACGGCGGACCCTATGTGGTCGCGCTTCGTGACTCCATCGCTGGCTTCGGGCGCTAGAAGCGGTGTGGGCCTCAAGTCCTATAGTCTGACTATTGATATATAGCGGCATGAGGAGTAGCTTCGCCCCATGACCAGTACAGAGATGCGCGAGCCCACCTTCCTGGTGCTGGCGGCGCTCGCCGGAGGCCGAAAGCACGGCTACGGCCTCATCGCGGATGCCGAGCAGATATCCGAGGGACGCGTCAAGCTGAACGTCGGCACGCTCTACGCCGCGCTCGACCGGCTCGCCGAACAGGGACTCGTCGCGGAGGCCGGCGAAGAAGTGGTGGACGGCCGACACCGCCGCTACTACGAGCTCACCGACAGCGGCCTGGTCGCACTCGAGACCCAGATCGAGCGCCTCGAGAGCACCGCCGCCGGCGCCAGAAAGAATTTGGCCGCTCGCGCTTCCGCGAAGCCGGCGGCGGGCATCGCATGAGCGCCGAACTGGAACGTCGCTACCGCCGCGCCCTCGCCTGGTATCCGCGCGCCTGGCGGGAGAAGAACGCGGATGTCGTGGCCGGTACCCTTCTGGACGTCGCCGACGCAGAACACCGCACCCACCCGCGCGTGGGCGAACTCGCGAACCTCGCCGTATCCGGAATCGCCACTCGCCTCGGCCTCCTGCTCGAACCCCGGGCCCGCGACGCAATAGCGACGATCGCACTCGCGACGGCTGCCGCGTATCCGCTCGCCTACTTCGCGTTCCAGCTGTGGTCGCCGTTGAGCACAGCACATGCTCCCGATGCCACTGCATGGGGCTTCAACCCGCTCCTGAACCCGGGCTTGCTCCTCGCCGGCTTATGGCTGGTTGCGCTCGTGCTGGCGTCAATCGGGGCCCCGCGACGGCGGGTCCTGATGCCAACCATCGCGCTCGCAATCCTCGCGTCTATTTCGCTCATGGTGATTTACAGGATCCCTGGCTCCGGAAACGGCTGGTATGGGTTGACGACGACGACCATGCTCTTCCTCGCCCTGCTCGGCGCCCTCGCGCTTATCGGAACTCCCGCTCGCGGGGTGCGGTTGTTGATTCCGACAGGCATTGTCTTTGTTGCGATCAGCAGTGGCTACCTGGCGACCCAGCTCGTTCTGCAACGGCTCTACTTCGACGAACTCTACTTCTGGCACAACATTTCGGGCGCCTTAGCGCTGCTGCTCGCGGTTGCCGTGATCGCCCTGATCGCCCTCGGGCTACGGCATCGCAGGGCCGCAGCCCAGACAATCGCGATCTCCGCGGCGCCCTGGCTCCTGGTGCTCCTGCGATTCTCGGGGTCTCAAGACCTATGGACTGCACTCGGGTTACTGACTATCGCGGCTGCCCTCGTCGGCTTGGGGGCACTCTTGCCTCTGGTCTTTCGCAGAAAGCCGAATCAACACCCCGCTGAAACCCACCAGCGATAGCACACGACCAATCACGGCCAGCGATGCCTCCGCCACGAACTGTCGGCGTCGGCGTCCGTTTCATTAGGCTCTATCCATGCTTCACGACGCGCCGACGCTCGGCTCGGACAACCGGCAGTCGGCCATTCCTGGCACCGTAGCGGCCACTCTGTGACGCGCTCGCGCATCGAGGCACTGTGGGGCGGACTGCCAGTCGTAGCTCGCGACGGCATCATCGCGCTGTTGCTGTTCGGGATCTCCCTGGTGCCGCTGGGCGTGCGCGGCCTTGAACTCGGGGAGTTGTCGCGCACCGCGCCGGCGTGGACCGGACCGGCCTTCGCCGCCGTCATCACGCTGCCGCTCACTCTCCGTCGGTTCGTGCCCGCGCTTGCACTCGCGCTGAGCGGCGCCGGTTACGCAGCTTCCGAACTCACGGCCGCCAATGTCGGACTCGGCGGGCTCGGTCTGCTCCTCGCCATCTATTCGGTCGCGGCCTTTCAGCGGCGATATCGGGCATGGGTGGGTGCCGCCGTAGCCATCGGATACGTCGCGCTCGCGATCACCCTGAGCCGGTCCGGCTCGACGCAGGCCCTCCTCGACTGGTTCACCTTCGCCGCCGTGCTCGCCCTGCCATGGATCCTCGGCGAACTCGTTCGACGCCGCCGAGCGCAAGATGACCAGCGCCAGCGCCTCCTGGTCGAGGAGGCGCTCAGGAAGGCCGGCTTCGCGCCGACAGCCCAGCATCCGGATGCCGCTCCCGCGGACACCGACGCCGCCCCGCCTCCAATCGCGACCGGAATGGGTGAGGTCTCACCGCGCGCCGAACCCGCGGCGTCGGACATCCTGACCGCTCGCGAGTTCGAGGTGCTGCAACTGCTCGCTCGCGGACTCTCGAACAGCGAGATCGCATCAGAAATGTTCGTCACGCGAGAGACCGTGAAGACCTACGTGTCACGGCTGCTCTCCAAGCTCGGGCTGCGCGATCGCACCCAGGCCGCCCTGTTCGCACACCGCAACGGCATCGCAGAATGACGTCGAGCGGGCATTGTCATCCTTTGGGGGACGCGTCGTCGCCATCCGTTTTCTAGCGTCTTTCTGGGGCCGAAATTCGGCTCGAAGGGAGACACGGAATGACCACGACAACTTCAGCTCGATCACGCGACACACGGCCGGATGCGGCGACACCACCCGGTTCTCGCCCGGGAATCGGGAGACGAATCCTGGCATTCCCGCTGGTCTGGGCTGCGCTCGGCGCCGCGGCGATCGCCATCGCGGATGGCGTGCTCGTCGGAGTGGGTGGCGACCTCGGCGCGCCGTTCCTGATCGGCGGTTCGATCCTCGGCGCGTTGCTCGCGCTGGGGCTGTACATCCTGACCATGCGCGCCCTTGCCGGGCGCCGTGTGCCGGAGCTCGCGGGTCCGGTGGTTCGGGATGTGCTGCTCGGCCTCGCGATCGGCGCCGGCTTCGTCACGCTGTCGGCCCTGATCGTCGCGGCCCTCGGCGGCTACACCATTACCTGGAATCCGTCGCAGCAGACCGCGACGATCGCCACCGCGGTTGCCGTGAACTTCGGTGCAGCCGTGGTCGAAGAGCTCATCTTCCGCGGACTCCTGCTTCAGGCAGTGGAACGCCTCGCGGGACCCTGGGTCGCGATCATCGTGACCGCCCTGCTCTTTGGCGGAGCGCACCTGCTCAACCCCGCGGCATCCCTCTGGTCGTCGGTCGCGATTGCCATCGAGGCCGGAGTGCTATGCGGTTGCGCCTTCGTGTGGCGTCGCAGCCTGTGGCTCGTCATCGCGCTGCACTTCTCCTGGAACGTGCTCGAGTCGCTGCTTGGCATTCCCGTGTCCGGGCATCGCGAGCCGGGGCTGTGGTTGACGACCGTTCACGGCCCGGCCGCCCTCACCGGCGGTGGCTTCGGCCTGGAGGCCTCGAGCGTGCCGGTCGTCGTGAGCCTGCTGCTCTCCGCGGGCCTGGTCTTCCTGGCCCGTCGTCGCAAGAGCCAGCTCCACTCGTAACCCCACCCATAACTCAGGCAATTAGTGGCGGCCGCCCGTTCGAGAGCCGGCGTTCTCGGCAACTGCGGGAGGCTTCGTCACGAATTGCCTGAGTTATGCAAAGACCCGGCACGCGTCGGCGGAGCGGTAGTGCTCGACACCCGACCACCGGAGGTCTCGATACGGATGCTCCTCCGTCGCGGCCTACTCGACCCGCCTCACACAGCCGAGAGCACCACCGAGTGGCTGTTGACCGTGGGCGTCTCGACAAGCTCGACGAACGACAATGCCGCCAGGCCGCGTTCGTCGCGGCCTACTCGACCACCGAAAAACTCAGCCGAGGTCGGGGAGTGTCGATTTTCTCGCGAGTTATGAAGCGTTCTGACGGGCACGCTTTTCGCCCGTCAGAACGCTTCATTGTTTGAGCTGAAAATCGATACTTCCCGACCTCGGCGTCACTCCCACTCGATCGTCCCCGGCGGCTTCGACGTGACGTCGAGCACGACCCGGTTGACGCCGGCGACCTCGTTCGTGATGCGGTTCGAGATGCGCGCGAGCACGTCATAGGGCAGGCGCGTCCAGTCGGCGGTCATGGCATCCTCGGATGACACGGGACGCAGCACGATCGGGTGGCCGTAGGTGCGTCCGTCGCCCTGCACGCCGACCGAGCGAACATCCGCGAGCAGCACGACCGGGCACTGCCAGATCTCGTTGTCGAGGCCGGCCAGCATGAGTTCGTGGCGAGCGATCGCATCCGCCTTGCGCAGCAGCTCGAGGCGCTCGCGGGTGACCTCGCCGACGATGCGGATGCCGAGGCCGGGCCCAGGGAATGGCTGGCGGCCGACGATGACCTCGGGCAGCCCGAGCTCGCGGCCGATCGCGCGCACCTCGTCTTTGAACAGGGTGCGCAGCGGCTCGACGAGCTTGAATTGCAGGTCTTCTGGCAGGCCGCCGACGTTGTGGTGGCTCTTGATGTTGGCGGTGCCGGTTCCCCCGCCGCTCTCCACGACATCCGGGTACAGGGTGCCCTGCACGAGAAAGTCGATCGGCGCGCCGTCGGATGCCGCTTCCGCGACGAGATCCGCGGCCGCCTTCTCGAACGAGCGGATGAACTCGCGCCCGATGATCTTGCGCTTCTCCTCGGGGTCGGTGACTCCGGCGAGCGCGTCGAGGAACTGGTCGACGGCATCGACGGTGACGAGCCGCACGCCCGTGGAGGCGACGTAGTCCTCCTCGACCTGGCGGCGCTCATCCTGTCGCAGCAGACCGTGGTCGACGAAGATGCAGACGAGCTGGTCACCGACTGCCTTGTGCACGAGTGCGGCGGCGACGGCCGAGTCGACCCCGCCGGAGAGGCCGCAGATGACGCGGGAGGTGCCGACCTGCTCGCGGATGCGCTCAACCTGCTCGGCGATCACGCTTCCGCTATTCCAGTCGGCGGGGATGCCCGCGGCGTCGTGCAGAAAGTTTTCGAGCACGCGCTGCCCGAACTCCGAGTGCTTCACCTCGGGGTGCCACTGCACGCCGTAGAGTTTGCGCTCGTCGCTCGCGAACGCGGCGACCGGAGTGCTCTCGCTCGACGCGAGCACGGTGAAGCCCTCCGGCGCCTTCGCAACGGAGTCCCCGTGGCTCATCCAGGTGGTCTGGGAGGCCGGCTGCCCCGCGAGCAGAACGCTCTCGATCGGCGTGAGTGCGACATCCGTTGCCCCGTATTCGCGCAGGCCGGAGTTGGCGACCTCGCCGCCGAGCTGCTGCGCCATCACCTGGAAGCCGTAGCAGATGCCGAGCACGGGAACGCCGAGCTCGAGGATGCCGGGGTCGAGTTCCGGAGATCCGGCCTCGTACACGCTCGACGGGCCTCCACTCAGCACGATGCCCGCGGGGTTCTTGGCCGCGACCTCGGCCGCGCTGATGGTGTGTGGAACGATCTCGGAGTACACGTTCGCCTCGCGCACGCGGCGCGCGATGAGCTGCGCGTACTGGGCGCCGAAGTCGACGACGAGAACGGGCTGGTGCGCGGTGGGCTGGTCAGCGCTCACGAGACACCTCGGGGGCGACGGCGGATGCGGCGGGCGCAGTGGCCTCGAGTTCCGCGAGCTCAGCCCGCACCCGCCTGGTGATGTAGTGCTCAACGACGAAGGAGAGGAACGGCACGACGCCGCCGAGCGCGATCGCCACGAAGCGGCTGAACGGCCAGCGCAGGATGCTCCACAACCGGAAGTCGCTGAACAGATACACGACGTACAGCCAGCCATGGGCGATCAGAATCCCGATCGAGAGGTTGATCGCGAGCACCTGGCCGTCGGGCACGAGGGCGATGAAGCCGTGAGCACCGCCGAGTTCGATCTCGCGCTGGATGGGCGTGTACTTGAGAATCATCTCGAGAACGAGCAGCAGCAGCATCGTTCCCGTGATGTAGGCGAAGACCCGGTAGAGCTTGAGCGCCCCGCGGATTCGGGGAACGTCGGAGAGTTTGGGTTTGAGCGCCATGCCCTAATTCTAGGAGCCAGCGCCGGGTTGTTCCTGCGCGGCCGGTGGGTTGCTCCCGCCGCCGTCCGCGCCGTCCGGACCAGCCCCGGATGCCGCCTGCATCGCCTCGAGTTCCTCCTCGACCTCGCGCTCCCAGGCATCCTTCACCAGTCGATACCAGAGGAAGAATGCGAAGCCCGCGAAGACCACCCACTCGACGGCGTAGAAGATGTTGAGCCAGTTCAGTTCGACCTCGGATGTCGGCACCGGCGAGTCGATGCGCTCAAGCCCCGGCACGGCAGAGTGGATGACGACGAAGCCCCCGTAGATCCCGGCCGGGTCGACGGTCTTCCACAGATTCACGATCGTGGCCGGAGCGACGCTGCTGAGCTGTCCGTGCTCGAAGTCGGTGTCCTGCGGGGCCTCGCCCGGCAGATACCGACCCGTGATCGTCACGGGTGCCGCGGGCTGCTTCGAGAGCGCGGCAGCGGCATCCTTGGCACGGTTCTCGCTCGGCGTCCAGCCGACAGCTACCGGCAGCCCCGCGGTGCCCGAGGCGGTGTCGGCGGAGAGATGCCCGACGACCCAGTAGCCCTTCTGGCCGCGATTGAGGCGGTCACTGAAGACGAGATAGTCGCCGGGAACCCACTGGCCCGAGACGGTGACGTTCTGTCCGTTCGACACCTCGCGCACCGCGGACTGCGGCTTGGCCATCGTGTCGAGCGGAACGGCGCGCTCGGTCTCGCGGTGCACGACGGTGCCCGTCGCGACGGCACGGGAGAGCTGCCACTGGCTGAGCGCGGCGAATCCGGCGGCGATGACGAGGGCGAGCGCGAGTAGCGCGATCCAGCGCGGACGCCGGGCAACGGACCACATTCTGTTCAGTACTCCGGGTCTCTCTGGCGTTCGCGCGGGGGCTCGGTGATGCCGGATGCGGGCTGCGCATCCTCGACCGACTCCCCCGATTCTCGCATGGCATCCTCGATGAGTCTCTCAGACTCCGCGCGCTCGATCTCGTCGTCGATCTCGTCGCGCTCGCGCGGCGGCTCGGCCTCCGGAAATGCCTCGCTATCGTTCGCCTTCTCGGCCAGCCTGCCGTCGCTCTCGCCCGCGAACGCCGCCTCGACGAGCGCGATGTTCTCGTCCCGTTCGAGACGTGAGGGCGTAGCGCCGGCACTTTTCTTCTTGCTCCTGCGGAAGATGGCGGCTCCCCAGCGCTCGGAGTTGACCGCCAGGACGGGACCGATGATGGCCATGCTGAGCACGTAGAGACCGGCGAACGGCGTGAGTCGCTCATCCAGCCCCGCCGCGGTGGCGAGGGTCGCGAGGATGAGCGCGAACTCGCCGCGGTTCTGCAGCATCGCGGAGGCGTTGAAGCCCTCGGCCGCCGTCAACTTGTTGAGCCACGCGATGAGCTGCCCGCCGAGGGTGTTGATGACGAGCGTCATCACGACCGCGACGGTGACCGGCCAGAGCACGCTGCCAAAGGTCGAGGGGTTCAGGGTCAGGCCGAAGTTCAGGAAGAAGAAGGCGCCAAACACATCCCGCATCGGCAGCGCGAGCTGCTCGATGCGACCGCGGAACCTGGTGGCACCCAGCACGAGGCCGATCAGGAACGCGCCGATCGCATCCGAGACGCCGAGAAGTTCACCGATGCCGCCGAACGCCACGGCGAGCCCGAAGAACAGGATGGTGAACAGCTCGTCATCCTTGGTCTGGATGAGCCGCGAGACGACCCTGCCGCCCCAGCGAGCGAGCGCGAACATGCCGACCAGGAACGTGAACGAGATCGCGAGCTCAAGCACGATCGCCCAGACATCCGTCTTACCGCCGATGACGACCGCGACGATCGCAAGGTAGATCGCGATGAAGACGTCTTCGACCACGGTGATGCCCAGGATGACCGGGGTCTCGTGATTCGGCAGCCGCTTCAGTTCGATGAGGAGCTTGGTCACGATCGCGCTTGAGGATGTCGCGGTCATCCCGGCGATGATGAGCGCCTCCCTGGTGCCCCAGCCCACCCACAGGCCGAACACGAAGCCCACGCCCATGTTGATCGCGATGCGGGTGCCGCCCGAGAGCAGTAGTGACCCCGCATTGCCGAAGAACTCGTCCTGATCGAACTCGAGACCGAGGTTGAACAGCAGCAGGATCAGCCCGAACACCGCGATGAGCTCGATGTGCGCCGTGCCGAGGTTCAACGGGAACCACCCGCTGTGCGGACTCGCCAGCAACCCCACCAGCATGTAGATGGGAATGGCCGGCAGACCGATCAGCTTGCCGAGACGCCCGAACACATACGCGATGAGGAGGAGCGCGCCCAGGATCGCAAGCTCTTCACCCACCCCCACGGTCAGCCTCCCGGCGGAGTGTTGCGTGCGGGCGTCGCCTGCGAGGTTCCGGATTCCGCGGCCGCCCCGGGCTTCGACGCGAGCATCATGTCGCCCGTGCGGTAGAAGTTGAAGGCCTTCGTCACCTTCTCCGGCGAGCCTGCGACGACGAGCGTGTCGCCGGGAAAGACGGTGAAGTCATCGGATGGCGCCGGGTTCGCCGACTCGCCGCGCACGACCGCGACCACGGTGAGGCCCACCACTCCGCGAGAGGCGAGGTCGCCGAGCTTCTGCCCAGCGATGTGGTCGTCGTAGTCCACGGTGAACCAGTCGATGCTCAGCCCCGGCAGCTGTTCGAGCCGGTCGAGCGACTCGGTGATGCGCGTGCCGCCGAGCAGTTCGGCGAGCGTGTGCGCCTCGTCTTCGGTGAGCCGCAGCGAGACCTTGCTCGAATCCGCGCCGTCGCCCTCATCCGCGAAGGTGATGAGGTCGCTGTGGCCCGAGCGGTGCGTGATCACGCCCGCCTTGCCGCCGTCCGCGGTGACGAAGGTGTGCAGCACACCGACGCCGGGTAGTTTGACCCGTCTCACATCGACCATGGGAGGCTCCTTTACCTGCTGGCGACAATATCGGGCGCTTCGAGGCGCACACGATCCGCGGATGCGTCATCCGGCTGATTCTGGCTGGCGCGTTCCGCCGCCACCCGCTTGAGGTAGTTGCCCACCTCGTTCGCCTCCTGCTCGCTGCTCCAGCCGAGAGCCGCGGCCATGAGCCTCGCGGCCACGGGAGCGGCGGAGACACCACGATCCCAGGCCTCGATGGAGATGCGGGTGCGGCGCGCGAGCACGTCTTCAAGGTGCAGCGCTCCCTCGTGGGTCGCCGCGTAGACGACCTCGGCCTCGAGGTAGTCGTCGGCACCGGGAAGGGGATTGCCGAGCTCCGGACGTTCCCGGATGAGGTCGAGCAGTTCATCCGTCAGCACGCCATAGCGGTTCAGCAGGTGTTCGATGCGCACCTTGTGCACGCCGAACGCCCTCGCGATTTTCGCCCGCTTGTTCCATGCCGCCTGGTAGCCCTCGGCGCCGAGCAGCCCGATATCTTGCGTGACGCTCTCCGGAACCTTGCCGTCGAGGGACGACACGGCCGCGTCGATCGCATCCTTCGCCATGATGCGGTAGGTGGTCCACTTGCCGCCGGCGATGACGACGAGCCCTGGCACGGAATGGCCGACGAGGTGCTCGCGGGACAGCTTCGAAGTCTCCTCAGACTCACCGGCGAGCAGCGGGCGGAGGCCCGCGTAGACACCCTCGACATCGTCCCGAGTGAGCTTCACCGACAGCACCTTATTGACGTGTTCGAGCAGGTAATCGATGTCGGCCGCCGTCGCAGCGGGATGCGCCTTGTCGAGATCCCAGTCGGTGTCGGTCGTGCCGATGAGCCAGTGTCTGCCCCACGGAATGACGAACAGCACGCTCTTCTCGGTGCGCAGCAGGAGGCCCATGGTGGACTGGAATCGATCCCGAGGGACAACCAGGTGCACGCCCTTGGAGGCCCGCACCTTGAACTGGCCGCGCTCGCCCACCATGGCCTGGGTGTCATCCGTCCACACCCCGGTCGCGTTGACGACCTGCTTCGCGTGGATCTCGAAGCGCTCATCCGTCTCGAGGTCGTGCGCCCGCACGCCGACGACGCGTTCGCCGACCTTGATGAAGCCCTCCACCCGCACCCGGCTGGCGACGTGAGCGCCGTAGAAGGATGCGGTGCGCGCGAGGCTCGCGACGTAGCGAGCGTCGTCGACCTGAGCGTCGTAATAGGTGATGCCACCGATAAGAGCGTCGCTCGAGAGCCCGGGAATGGCGCGGCGCACCTGCGCCTTGCTGAGGTGGCGGTGGTGGGGAACGCCAGGCGGACGCCCGCCCGTGTAGCTGAAGACGTCGTAGAGCAGCATCCCAGCGCCGACGTAGGCGCGTTCGACGAGAGGCGTGTTCAACGGGTAGAGGAAGCGCACTGGCTTGACCAGGTGCGGCGCGATGCGCTGCAGCAGCAGCCCGCGCTCGGTGAGTGCCTCGCGCACGAGACGGAAATCAAGCTGCTCCAGATAGCGGATGCCGCCGTGGACGAGCTTGGACGACCGGCTCGAGGTTCCGCTGGCCCAGTCTCGGGCCTCAACCATGCCGACCCGCAGGCCGCGCGTCACTGCGTCGAGTGCGCTTCCCGTGCCAACGATGCCGCCGCCGATCACGAGGATGTCGAGTTCCTTGACCTTGAGCGCCTCAATGGCCGAGCGACGTTCATCCGGCCCGAGCTTCGCCGAGCGGGTCACCGTCTTGAGTTTCGCCATCGTCATCCCCTTGTCACTGCTGCTGTCGCGCCTGTCACTGGTGATACGGAGCTACAACCACTTCCACGCGCTGGAATTCCTTGAGGTCGGAGTAGCCGGTCGTCGCCATCGCGCGACGCAGGGCGCCGACGAGATTGACGCTACCGTTGGCGACCGTAGACGGGCCGTACAGGATCTGTTCGAGCGGAGCGACCGAGCCGACCTCGACGCGGTGGCCGCGCGGCAGTTCGGAGTGGTGCGCCTCGCCACCCCAGTGCCAGCCGCGGCCGGGCGCATCCGTCGCCTTTGCCAGGGTGCTGCCGAGCATGACGGCGTCGGCGCCCACGGAGAAGGCCTTGGCGATGTCACCGCTCGTTCCGAGACCGCCGTCGGCGATGACGTGCACGTAGCGGCCGCCGGACTCGTCCATGTAGTCGCGTCGTGCGCCAGCGACATCCGCAACGGCCGTGGCCATGGGGGCGTGGATGCCGAGGCTGGCCCGCGTGGTCGAGGCCGCACCGCCGCCGAAGCCGACGAGCACGCCCGCGGCTCCCGTGCGCATGAGGTGCAGCGCCGGCGTGTAGCCAGCGGCGCCGCCCACGATGACGGGAACGTCGAGCTCGTAGATGAATTCCTTGAGGTTGAGCGGCTCCTGCGTCTTGGACACGTGCTCGGCGCTCACCGTGGTGCCCCGGATAACGAAGAGGTCGACGCCCGCTGCGACGACGGTCTTGTACAGCTCCTGGGTGCGCTGGGGCGAGAGGGCCGCGGCGACGGTGACGCCGGCCTCGCGAATCTCCGCGAGGCGCGCACCGATGAGCTCGGGCTTGATCGGTTCGGCATAGATCGTCTGCATGCGGGCGGTGGCCTGGTCAGCCGGAAGGGAGGCGATCTCCTCGAGCAGCGGCTCCGGGTTCTCGTAGCGGGTCCAGATGCCCTCGAGGTTCAGCACGCCGAGGCCGCCGAGCTGTCCCATTCGGATGGCCATGGCCGGCGAGACCACGGAGTCCATGGGCGCGGCGAGGAAGGGGATCTCGAACTGGTAGGCGTCGATCGTCCAGCCGACCGACACATCCTGCGGGTCTCGCGTGCGACGGCTCGGCACAATCGCGATGTCGTCGAACGAGTACACGCGGCGGGCGCGCTTGGCGCGGCCGATCTCTACCTCAGTCACCTCCCCAGCCTACCGTCGGGTCGCCGCGCGCGCCTCGGGCCTGCGCGCCCCGGGCCTGCAGCCTGCGCGTCCGGCCCGGCCGCGTCCACCGCCGCCGAAATCCCGGAATGGGCCAATTCGTCCCCCATGGGCCGACGCGTTGGCCCCATCCGGACGCTTTGGCCCATTTCGCGCCGCATCTCAGAAGTGCGAGGAGGTCCGCACCGGGCGCAGGCCAGCGCTGCTGAGGTGCGCGTACAACTCTCTCGGGCGCAGAGCAACTCCCCACAGCCAGCGCGACACGTTTGGGCCGAGCGCGCGCAGCCTGTCTTCTCGAATCTTCTCGGCGATGACGACGTCCTCGATCGAACGGCCCTGCAGGTATTCGGCGCGAGTGTACTTAACCAGGCCGTCGAACTCCCCGATGAGGTTCGCTGACCGCCACCAGAAGTCGACATCGCCCACTCTCCCGGCCCGGTCGGTGAACACCACCTGCAGTTCCGGAGCGGGGAATCCGAGTTCGTGAATGTTGACCCGGCTGAGTGATTCACCCGGGGAGCCTGCCAGCGGGGTGGCGAAATCGAGCACACGAATGACTCGCTTCTGAAACCGGGCGTGCGGCACGGCCTCGAAGTATCGACGAAGGGCGGATGTCGTTGCGAGCTTGCGACGCAAGGCATGGTCGACCGTGGCCACGGCTGACGCGAACGTTGCCGCCGCCGCTACATCGATGAGGGTGCGCTCAATGCTCGTGACACGAATCCCATCCAGCTCAACGACGTCGACATCCTCACGATCAACCGCGTGGCGCCGAAAACCGTTCTCGGTGCGGGTTCCTGTGGAACGGGATGCAAGCACATGCACGAGCTCGGGCCACTGCCCGATGATCGGAAGTCGCCACAGAGCGGCAGCGGAAGCGTGGCTGGCGACGGGATTTCCGCGGCTCGCGAGCAGCGCGGCAATGACTCGCTGTCTGTAGCGTTCGTGCGCTTCGAGCTTCTTCCACTCGCCAGCATCCATGTATGCGCCGCGGTGGAGCCTCTCCACATCGCCGCGGGCAGCCGCTTTCCGGTACGCGGCGTCATCGACGCCGAGCCGCACCAGCTCTTTGGTGAGAACAATTCCATTGGCACTGGCGATAGGTTCCACGCACCCAGACTGGTCAGCGCTTGCTGAGCCCGCTCCGCCAACTGTGACTTCTGGGGAAAACCGGATCAGCGAGAGCGTGTGTAGGAGTAGCTGCATCGGCGTTGAATCGCGAAATGGGCCACTTCGTCCCTCATGGGCCGACGCGTCGGCCCTATCCGCACGCTCTGGCCCATTTTGCGTGTGCACCCTCGCAGCGACGCCGCGCGGGCCGCAGTGCGCCGTCAGCGGTTGTAGTTCGGGGCCTCCATGACCATCTGGATGTCGTGGGGGTGCGATTCCTTCAGGCCGGCAGCCGTGATGCGCACGAACTTGCCCTTGTTGCGCAGCTCCTCGATCGTGCGCGCGCCCACGTAGAACATCGACTGACGCAGCCCGCCGAGCAGCTGGTAGGTCACGGATCCCACGGGGCCACGGTAGGCGACCTTGCCTTCGATGCCTTCCGCGATCAGTTGCTCGTCGCTCGGCACGTCGGCCTGGAAGTACCGGTCGCGAGAGTACGACGTCTTCTTGCCGCGGGACTGCATCGCCCCGAGCGAACCCATGCCGCGATACGACTTGAACTGCTTGCCGTTGACGAAGAGCATGTCGCCGGGGCTCTCGTCCGTTCCGGCGAGGAGGGATCCGAGCATGACCGTCTCGGCGCCAGCGACCAGCGCCTTCGCGATGTCTCCCGAGTACTGCAGGCCGCCATCCGCAATCACCGGGATGTTCGCCTCGCGAGCCGCGAGCGATGCCTCGTACACGGCGGTCACCTGCGGCACGCCCACGCCGGCCACGACGCGAGTGGTGCAGATGGACCCGGGACCGACACCGACCTTGATCGCGTCGGCACCGGCATCCACGAGCGCCTGGGCGCCGGAGCGGGTCGCGACGTTGCCGCCGATCACGTCGATGTTCTTGAACGCGGGGTCGGACTTGAGCCTGCGGATGACGTCGATCTCACCCTTCGAGTCGCCGTTGGCCGTGTCCACGACGATGACGTCGACTCCGGCGTCGGCGAGCGCGCCGGCGCGCTCCCAGGCGTCGCCGAAGAATCCGATGGCGGCGCCAACACGGAGGCGGCCCTCGTCGTCCTTAGTCGCATAGGGGTACTGCTCGGTCTTGTCGAAGTCCTTAACCGTGATGAGGCCCGTGAGGCGCCCCGCCGCATCGACGAGCGGAAGCTTCTCGATCTTGTGCTGGGCGAAAATGGCGACCGCCCCATCCGGATCGATGCCGGTTGGCGCGGTGATGAGTGGCGTCTTCGTCATGACGTCACGCACGAGCGTGGTCTCTTTTTCGAACTGGGAGACGAAGCGCATGTCGCGGTTGGTGATGATGCCCACGAGCCTGCCGTCGCCCTCGACGACCGGGAGCCCGGAGATGCGGAACTGACCGCAGAGCTTGTCGACCTCGGCGACCGTCGCATCCGGCGTGGTGGTCACGGGGTTCGTGATCATGCCCGACTCCGAGCGCTTCACCTTGTCGACGTAGGTGGCCTGGTCTTCGACCGAGAGGTTGCGATGCAGGATGCCGAGCCCGCCGTGCCGCGCCATCGCGATGGCCATGCGGGCCTCGGTCACGGTGTCCATGGCGGCCGACACGAGCGGCGTGTTCACCCGGATGCGCCTGGTCAGCCTCGACGACGTATCGACCTCGCTGGGGATGACATCGGTATGCCCGGGCAGCAGCATGACGTCGTCGTAGGTGAGGCCGATAAAACCGAATGGATCTGGCTGGCTCATTGAGTTCCCTTTATGCGCGTGTCAATAGGCCCGGATGCGACGCTGGATGCCGGTACCCAATATTAACGGTTAACGGGAGCTCGCGATTCCCACCCGCGATTTTCAGCCGACGGCGGTGGAGCTGGAGAGCTGGAATCGGCTCTCGCCGTCGTACTTGTAGACGCCGAAGTGCGCGGTCTGCGGGTCGCCGTGCGCATCGAAGTTGATGAGGCCCGTCGCGCCGTCGTAGTCGATGTCACTCTGCGTTTTGAGCACCTCGCGGCACTCGCCGCAGCTGAGGCACTTGATGCCCTTTTCGGAGACGCCCCGCAGCGCCCCGGCGAGGGATGCACCGCTGTCGTCCTTCGCGGAGGAGGCGGCGAGCGCCGCGAGAATCGTCGCGTCGTAGGCCTCGGCGGCGAAGCGATAGTCGGTGACGTTGGGGTCGGCCGCCTTAACTCGCGCCTTGAACGCGTCAGTCGGGGCCACGCCCTCGAGGATGCCGTTCACGTTCGTGAGCGCACCGTTTGGCATCGCCTGCGAGTAGTCCGCCATCGCTCCGCCGGTGAGCCACAGCTTCGCGCCACCGAGTCCCGCGGCGTTCAGCCCGGTGATGATGGCCTTGTTCTGCTCGATCGCGGTGAACGGACTCGTCACGACCACGACATCCGGTTTCGTCTTGGTCACCGCGCCCAGGATGCTGGCGACGTCGCTCTTCGCGTCGAGCTTCTGCGCCGTGACGAGTGTGCCGCCCGTCTTTTTGAGCGCCTTCGCGAAGGTGCCGTGCACGCCATTGCCCTGGTCATCGTCGAAGTAGACGAGCGCCGCCTTCACACCCTTGGTCTTGCCGAGAAACTGGCCGAGTGCGGTGCCCTCGAGGGCGTCGGAGGGGATGGTGCGCGAAAGCAGGCCGGCATCCTGAGCGTCACTGAGCGCGGGCGCCGTCGCCGCCGTTGCGATCACGGCGACCTTGGCCTCGACGATCTTCGGCACGAGCCGGAGGGCCAGAACGGATGACGACGGTCCGATGATCACGTCGGTCTTCTTCGCGACGAGGTCGGCGAACGACGTTTCGGCGGTAGTCGTGGATGCATCGCCCGAGTCGCGGTGGAGCACCTCGACGGGCTTGCCCAGCACGCCACCGGCCAGGTTGATCTCCTTGACCGCGACCTCGACGCCGGCCACCTGCGCCGGGCCGATGAAGGATGCCGTGCCCGTCGTGGGGAAGAGCGTTCCGATGCGAAGGATGCCGTCTCCGCTCGGCGCGGCGACCGTCGGTGGTGGGCTGGTCTTCACGGGCTTGGGCTCGGGCGCGCAGGCGGCTAGAGCCAGCGATAATGCGGCGACCGCGGCGACGGCAGCGGCGAGACGAGCCATGCCGAGCCTTCGGGTGCCGGAGTTCACCCTCGGAACACTACCGAAGCCTCAGGCGGGCAGCGCTGAGGCGCGACGGGCACGGCCGGTGACGATGAGGTCGACGCTCAACACGATGAGCGCGAGCCACACGAGACCGAAACCGACCCAGCGCTCCGTGGGCATCGCCTCGTGCAGCACGAACGCGCCGAACACGAACTGCAGCACGGGGGTGAGGTACTGGATGAGCCCCATGTAGACGAGGGGCAGCCTGCGCGCGGCGGCCGCGAATGCGAGGAGCGGCAGCGCGGTGACGATGCCGGCGCTCAGCAGCAGCAGGCTGTGCCCAAAGCCGTGGCCGAAGGAGAGACCGGTGTCGAACTGCACGAAGACGAGCTGTACCACCGCGAGGGGGACGAGCCAGGACGTCTCCAGCGTGAGTCCACTCAGCGCATCGACCTGCGGACCGACCCGCTTCTTGACGAGGCCGTAGAGGCCGAAGGAGAACGCGAGGCTGAGGGCGACCCACGGGAAGGAGCCGTATCCGATCGCGAGGATGAGCACGGCGATTGCGCTGATGCCCACGGCCGCCCACTGCGCCATCCGGAGTCGTTCGCGCAGCAGCACGACCCCGAGCAGCACCGTCACGATCGGATTGATGAAGTAGCCGAGCGCGGTCTCGACCACGTGCCCGGCGAGCACGGCCCAGACGTAGACCTCCCAGTTGATGAAGATGAGCACGGCTGCGAGCGCGAGCATGAACAACTGGCGTGGCTGCCGCACGATGGCGCCGAGCGCCGGCCAGGTGCGCGTGATCGTGATGACGATCAGGCAGAACCCGAGCGAGAAGAGCACCCGCCAGTCGACGATCTCGAACGCACCGGCCGGGCGCAGCAGCAGAAAGTATGCGGGGAACGCGCCCCACATCGCGAAGGCGGCGACGGCGAAGAAGATGCCAGAGCGCTCGTGCGCGGATGCCGTGGCTGGGCTGGGTGTCGCTGGCGGCATCCTGAAAACGTTACTCCGTTCTTTCGGCCCCGAAGAACCACGAAGGCCCGCCCGGTTTCCCGGGCGGGCCTTCGGTGAAGAACTACTAGCGAACGACCACGGCGAGCACGTCGCGAGCGGACAGGACCAGCAGGTCCTCGCCGCCGTACTTGACCTCGGTTCCGCCGTACTTGGAGTAGATGACCTTGTCGCCAACCGCGATGTCGAGCGGAACGCGGTTGCCGTTGTCGTCGATGCGGCCTGGGCCTACCGCGACGACCTCGCCCTCCTGGGGCTTCTCCTTCGCGGTGTCAGGAATGACGAGACCGGAAGCAGTGGTCTGCTCGGCCTCGACCTGTTTGATGACAATGCGATCCTCGAGCGGCTTGATGGAGACTGCCACGTTGACCTCTTCTTTCTCAAAACTTCGAAAACTTGGGTTAGCACTCTCACTGCGAGTGTGCCAGAACTACTGTACCGGTCGATTAGCACTCTCGCAATCGGAGTGCCAGACTCCGCCGCGGGTCGCGCATCCGCTCACCCGTGTTTGCGGGGAGTGCCGTCGCGTGGGAGCGCTCCACTCCTTCATGCGGGAGATCGAGAGGGGACCAGAACAGGCAGAATGAGCGGATGGAGACGAGCGAGTTGGTCGAGTTGCTGACTGCCGATGGTCTGCGGCTGCTCGATTCGCTGCCGCCGTACGAGTCGACGACGGATGTGCTGCGCTCGGTCAGCGAGCTGCGCAAGGCCGGCCACTCGCCCGGCCTCGTCGCGAGCGTGCTCAGCCAGTCGAAGCTGCGGGCGCGCGCATCCGGGAAATTCGGCCCTTTCGCCGGCCGCATGCTGTTCACCGAGGCGGGGCTTGAGCAGGCGACCAGACTGCGGGTGGCCGCACTGCACGCGGGACGATTCCAGGCGGCCGGGCTGAGTCGCATCGCCGATCTCGGCTGCGGCATCGGGGCGGATGCGCTGGCCATGGCCGCGCTCGACCTCCAGGTCACCGCGGTGGAGATCGACGAGGTGACCGCGGCTATCGCCGCCTACAACCTGGCGCCGTGGCCGAATGCGGCCGTCGTGAACGCGGATGTCGCCGCGTTCCGCCCGGACGGCAGCAGCCACGCAGACCCGCTCGACGCGATCCCGGAGGCTTTCGACGGCGTGTACCTCGACCCCGCCAGGCGCGCGGCCGGCCATCAGCACAGCGCTCGCATCACCGATCCGGCCGACTTCTCCCCCTCGCTCGATTTCGCCTTCGCCCTCGCCGAGCGCGTTCCGACCGGCGTCAAGCTCGGGCCAGGCGTGGATCGGGAGCTGATTCCGAGCGACGCGGAGGCGCAGTGGATCTCGGTGGACCACGAGGTCGTGGAGCTGGGACTCTGGTTCGGCGCGGTCGCGAGGCCCCGCATCCGTCGTTCTGCTCTCGTGCTGGGAGATCACGGCACAGCCGAGCTCAGCGCCGATGCCGACAGCGAGGACGTGGAGACCGGCGAGCTCGGCGAATACCTCTACGAGCCAGACGGTGCCGTGATCCGCGCGCGCCTGATCGGGGAACTCGGACGAAGGCTCGGCGCGTCGATGGTGAGCGACGGCATCGCGTACCTGAGCTCCGGCACGGCGATCGAGACACCGTTCGCGAGCTGCTTCCGCGTTCTCGAGCAGTTTCCGTTCGACGAAAAGTTGCTGCGGCGCGAGCTGAGTGCGCGCGGCATCGGCAGGCTCGAGATCAAGAAACGGCGCGTGGATGTCGACCCGGCCCAGTTGCGCAAGCGCCTGTCCCCGAAGGGGCGCGCCTCAGCCACGCTCATCCTGACGCGTGTGGCGGGACGGCACGTGGCATTGCTGGCCGAGCGCGTCTGAGCGCGTCTGAGCGAACGGCACCCACAAGCACGCGCACCCGAAAAACATAGAGACCCGGGCCGATGGCCCGGGTCTCTCCATTCAGTTCGAGATCAGTACGAGTGGATCGATCCAGGTACCGACGCGAGGATCGCGATGCTCACAAAGAAGAGGATGAGCACGATCAGGCTGATGACGACGGCGACGAAACCGGCGATCACGCCGACGAGCCACATCCACTTCGGCGCGCCCGGTTCCTTGCCCTTGGCGATGAAACCGATGATGATCGCGGCGAGCGAGGCGAGGAAGCCGAGGATCGGCACCCAGCTGAAGACGAGGCCGGCGAGACCGAGGATGAAGGACGTGAGGCTGAGGGTCTGCTTGGGGCCCGCGCCGGGAGTCGGGGCGCCGTAGGGTGAGGCCGGCGGCGGGGTGGGTGCAGCAGGAATCTGATCGGACATAGCGAACTCCAGGATCGTAGGGAACATACATTCGGCGATGCAATAGTGACAGCCACCCGAAGGGGTGTCAATCCACCCGCGGCCTGTGTCGAAAGGCCGTTCAGGCCTGAATTGCGGTCACCGGGAGGGTGGAGTCGGCCGGGAAGTCGAGCGCGGACGGCGGGTACCCCGCCTCCACGAGTTGGGCGGCGAGCGCCGCAATCATTGCGCCATTGTCGGTGCACAGCGACAGCGGCGGGATGCGCAGGTCGACGCCCGCGGCGGCGCACCGCTCTTCGGCCAGCTGGCGCAGTCGGGCGTTGGCAATGACTCCGCCGCCGAGCAGCAGGCGCGGCACCCCGAGGTCGGCGCAGGCCGCGAGAGCCTTGCTGAGGAGCACGTCGGCGACGGCCTCGCGGAAGCCGGCCGCGACATCCGCCATGGGCACTTCTTCGCCCGCGTCGCGCAGCTTCTCGACGTACCTGGCAACCGCCGTCTTCAGGCCCGAGAACGAGAAGTCGTAGCGGTGTTCGGCGAGGTCCTTGGGCTTTGAGAGCCCGCGTGGGAAACGGATGGCGGCGGGGTCGCCGCCGACCGCCGCGCGATCGATCTGCGGTCCGCCGGGGTAGGGCAGCCCAAGCAGTCTCGCGACCTTGTCGAAGGCCTCGCCCGCCGCGTCATCGATGGTCTCGCCGAGCAGTTCGACGTCGGAGACGAGGTCGCGCACGAGAAGCAGCGAGGTGTGACCGCCGGAGACGAGGAGCGCGACCGTCGGATACTCGATCGGGCCGGCCGTCGAGAGCACGTCCGCGCCGACGTGGCCGACGAGGTGATTCACGGCGTAGAGAGGCTTGTCGAGTGCCACGGCGAGCGCCTTCGCAGCGCCAACACCCACCATGAGCGCGCCAGAGAGACCGGGCCCGCTCGTCACGGCGATCGCGTCGAGCTGCTGCAGTGTCACGCCCGCCTCGGCGAGCGCAGCCTCGAGCGTCGGCGTCAGCGCCTCGAGGTGGGCCCGGGCGGCGATCTCAGGAACCACGCCGCCATAGCGAGCGTGTTCCTCCATGGATGACGCGATGACATTCGCGAGCAACTCGCGCCCCAGCACGATGCCCACTCCGGTCTCGTCGCAGCTCGTCTCGATGCCGAGCACGAGCGCACTCATGCGCCCACCGCGGGCCGCAACACGGGTTCGGGAATGTCGAGTTTCATCACGATGGCGTCCACATTGTCTGGTTGGTAGTAGCCGGGCCGCTCGGCGATGGCAGCGAAGCCGAGGCTCTCGTAGAGCCGCTGGGCGCCGGCGTTATCGGCGCGCACCTCGAGGAACACCCGGCTGGCCCCGCGCGTCCGCGCCTCCGCGACGAGAGACCGGATGAACGTGCGACCGAGGCCGCCTCGCCTCGCGGATTCCGCCACGGCGATCGTCTGGATCTCGCCGTCGTGAGCGCCTCGCGGGGCGAGCAGTCCGGCGTAGCCGACGATGTTCGCATCGTCCAGCCGCTCGGCGACGAGATAGTAGGTGTGGGCGCTCGCAAGCTCGGAGCGCATGCTTTCGGGCGACCAGGCATCCGTGGTGAAGATGCTCGTCTCGAGCAGCATGATCGCGTCGAGATCGGCGGGCGTTGCGCGTCGCAGCTGCCAGGTCATCCGGTCACCCGCTTCGGGCCCGCGGAGAGGGTGACGTCGGGCGAGCGCAGGTAAAGCGCATCTTTGCCGGCGAACGGGCGGCCGTGCAGGTACATGGCCTCGGCGAGCAGACCGAGGGATGCCGCGGAGACCAGGTTCCCTTCGACAAGCTCAGGGAACGAATGGGCCGCGGTCGCTGAGCCTGGGCTCACAGCGCCGGTTCCGAACGATTCGGAGAATCGGGCGGCCGTGCCGGTGGGGAGCGAAGCGGCGTCGCCGGCCCCGCGGTAACTCTCGAACCCCGGCACCTCGGTCGCGAGGTTCTCGGGGCGCGCGAGTCCCGGCCCCGACGCCCGCACCGGCAGCCCGAGCTCGTCGGCGCCGCTGTACGTGGACCAGTAGACCTCCCTGCGACGCGCATCCGTCACGACAAGCAGGGGACCGCTGTCCCCGGCGGCGTAGCGCTCGAAGGCGATCGCGTCGTGGCTCACGATCCGCACGACGGGCTTACCCGCGCCGAGCGCGAAGGCCTGCGCAGCCGCGATGCCGACCCGCAGTCCTGTGAACGGACCTGGCCCCATGCCCACGGCTACACCGGATAGGGCGGTTACCGGGACATCCGCCTCTCTCAGGCACTCGGCGATCAACTCGCCAATGACTTCGGCATGCCGGCGCGTGTCGGCTTCTCCCCGTTCGGCGAGCACGCCGCGCTCACGGTCGACGACGGCGACACTCGTTCCAGCCGAGGTATCGATCGCGAGAAGCACCCCTCAAGTATCCCCGCTCGCGCCGGTCGCCGCTGTCGCCCGGCGTCGGAAGGTGCTGCGAGGATGGCAGCATGCGCGACGACCTCTTCCCGATCCGCGAGGTGACGTGCCCGCCGGGGTCCGAGCTCGACCGCTCGAGGTGGCCCTGCACGATCCCGGCGGTTCGCCAGCTTCTCGACGACGGTCTCGAACTCGGCCAGGCGACGATTCTCGTCGGGGAGAACGGATCGGGAAAGTCGACGCTCGTCGAGGCCATCGCGGGTGCCTTCGGTCTCTCGCCGGAGGGAGGCTCGACGGGCGCGCGCCTGTCCACCCGGCCGAGCGAGTCGGAGTTGCGGGAGCACGTGACCCTCGTGCGCAATGCCGGCGCCACGCGCCGCGGGTACTTCCTGCGAGGCGAGACCGCCCACGGTCTCTTCACCTATCTGGAGCAGAACCCGGGGCAGGGGCCGGAGCCCGTCTTCCACGAGCTTTCGCACGGCGAATCATTTCTGTCGCTCGTCGAGTCGAAGTTCCGGGGTGTGGGGTTCTGGGTGCTCGATGAGCCCGAGGCTGCGCTGTCGTTCAACGGATGCCTGCGGCTGGTGCGGATGCTCGCCGAGGCTCTCGAAGACGGCCGCTCGCAGGTGATCATGTCGACCCATTCGCCGGTGCTCGCCGCGCTGCCCGGCGCGACCATTCTCGAGGTCGGCGACTGGGGGTTCCGCCCGACGCCGTGGACGGAATCGGAACTCGTGATGAGCTGGCGCTCGTTCCTTGCCGCCCCGCAGCGGCACATCCGCGGCGGAGAGCGTTAGAGAGAGCCGGGGCCTGCGTCAGGATGCGAAGGAGACGCCCGCCCAGCGAGCACCGTGAGCGGTGATCGTGACCTCCCGCGGCTCCGGCACATCGTCATCCGCTTCGTCAAACTCGGCCGGGGCGTCGCCGCCGGTCGGCCGCGCTATCGACAGCTCGAGCCAGTCCTCGGTGAGTCCGTCGAGCATCCCGGCCGCCCATTCCACGACGACGATGGATGCCGCATAGTCGATGTCGAGATCGTCCAGTTCCGCGGGGCTCGACAGCCGGTACGCGTCGACGTGCACGAGAGGTGGCTCCCCGGAGTCGCGCTGGTGGGTGCGCGCAAGCACGAAGGTGGGACTCGTCACCGTGCCGCGCACGCCGAGCGCGGCTCCGAGACCGCGGGTGAGCGTCGTCTTGCCGGCGCCGAGCTCTCCGTTGAGCGCGACCAGGTCACCGGCGCGCAGTTCGGCCGCAATGCGCGCCCCGAGCACCGCCATGTCTTCCGGCGTGGCGATCGTCATCGTGGTCATGAGCGGTACCTGCGCTCGATGCGCCTGCCGAGCCTGCACACGATCTCGTGGTTGATGGTGCCCGCGGCGGCCGCCCAGTCGTCCACGCTCGGCACGCCGGTGGCCGGGTCGCCGAACAGCACGGCGCGGTCGCCCATGGCCACGACATCCGCGTCGGAGCCTAGGTCGAGCACGAACTGGTCCATCGCGATGCGACCAGCGACGCGGTAGGTGCTGCCATTGATCAACACGGGCGCGCTGCCGGATGCCGAGCGCGGAATCCCGTCACCGTAGCCGATCGGCACGAGCGCGAGAGTACTGTCGACCGCGGTGCGATAGGCGTAGTCATAGGAGATGCCCGAACCGGCCGGAACGTGCTTGACCGCGGCGATCTGAGCGGTCAGTTGCATCGCGGGGCGAAGGCCGAGCGCCACCGAGGTGACGTCGTCGAAGGGTGACAGTCCGTACATCCCGATGCCGAGTCGCACCATCGAGAAGCGTGCCTCGGGCCGTCGAAGCGTCGCCGCGGTCGACGCGATGTGCAGGAGCTCAGGCGTGAGGCCGGCGTCCCGGGCGAGCTCGATCGCCTGCTCGAAGGCCTCGACCTGCGCACGATCCTCGGCCTCACCCGCGTTCGCGAGGTGACTCCAGATGCCTCGCACCCGCAGCCGGCCGCGCCGTTCGTGATCCGCCGCGGCCTCGAACAGCTCTCGCCACTGCGGCCGGTCCGCGCCGTTGCGGCTCAGGCCGGTGTCGACCTTGAGATGAACCGAGGCGATGCCGGATGTCGCGGCCACCCGGTCAAGCTGCTCACGATAGCTGACACCGATATCGATTCCCGCGGCGACCGCGCCCTCGAAGTCCTGCCCGGGAGGGTGCAGCCAGGCGAGCAGCGGGGCGTCGATGCCGGCGTCGCGAAGCTCGCCCGCCTCCGTGAGGTCGGCGACGCCGAGCCACTCCGCACCGCTGTCGAGCGCGGCGCGCGCAACGCGCACCGCTCCGTGTCCGTAGCCGTTCGACTTGACCACGGCCATGACGATCGCTCCACCGGCGGCCTCCCGCAACAACCGAACGTTGTGAGCGATGGCGCCGAGGTCAACGAGCGCCTCGCGGAACGGGCGTTGCTCGCCCGTCACGGCAGGCTCTCCGCGATCACGTAGGCGATCGCCACTCCGGCATCGTGGCTCATCGACAGGTGCATGGTCGTGATTCCGCGCTCGGCCACCACATCCGCGAGCTCGCCCGTGATCGAAAACGACGGGTTTCGCTGTCCGTCCGAGACCACCTGGATGTCGTGCCAGTGCACCCCGGCGGCGCTTCCGAGCGCCTTGATGAGGGCCTCCTTCGCGCCGAAGCGCGCGGCCAGTGAACGCAACGGACGCTCACGATCGCCATCCATCCGTTCGCTCTCAGCGAACAGGCGCGGGAGGAGCTTGGGCGTGCGGTCGGCGGCTCGCTCGAACCTGGCGATGTCCACCACGTCAACCCCGATGCCGACGATCACCGCGTTACTCCACGGTCACGGACTTGGCCAGATTGCGCGGCTGGTCAACATCGAGGCCCTTGGCCGCCGCGAGCTCCATCGCGAAGATCTGCAGCGGCGCCACAGCAAGCAGTGGTTCGAACAGGGTGGAGGCGAGCGGGATCACGATCACCTCGTCGGCGTATGGCAGCACCGCGACGTCTCCCTGCTCTGCGATCGCGAGCACGCGAGCACCACGAGCACGAATCTCCTGGATGTTCGAGACGACCTTCTTGTGCAGGGAGTCGGTGGCTCGCGGGCTCGGCACGATGACGAACACGGGCTGACCGGGCTCGATCAGCGCGATCGGGCCGTGCTTCAACTCGCCGGCGGCGAAGCCCTCGGCGTGGATGTACGCGAGTTCCTTGAGCTTCAGGGCCCCCTCGAGCGCAACCGGATAGCCCGCGTGGCGACCGAGGAAGAGCACCGAGCGCGCGTCGGTCATCCACCCCGCGAGTTGCTTGATGGCGTCGTGCTGCTCGAGCACCGTCTCGAGCTGCGCGGGCAGGGCCTGCAGCTCGCCGGCCAGACCCGAGATCTCGCCCGCCGAAAGCGTGCCGCGCACGCTCGCCAAGTGCAGGCCGAGCAGGTACAACGCGGCTACCTGGGCGACGAACGCCTTGGTGGAGGCCACGGCGACTTCGGGCCCCGCGTGCGTGTAGATGACGGCATCGGACTCACGGGCGATCGTCGCACCCTGCGTGTTGCAGATCGAGAGCGTGCGCGCACCGCCGTCAATGGCGTACTTGACCGCCATCAACGTGTCCATGGTCTCGCCCGACTGGCTGATCGAGACGACGAGGGTGCGCGCGTCGATCACGGGGTCGCGGTAGCGGAACTCGTGCGAGAGCTCGACCTCCACGGGAATCCGTGCCCACTTCTCGATGGCGTACTTGCCGAGCATGCCGGAGTATGCGGCGGTTCCACAGCCCAGGATGACGACCCGGTCGATCTCGCGCAGCGCGTCGTCGAGGCCGTCGAGTTCGCTCAGCGTCACGGCGCCGTCCACGACCCGGCCGAGCAACGTCTTCGCGATAGCCTCGGGCTCCTCGCTGATCTCCTTCGCCATGAAGCTCGACCAGCCGCCCTTCTCGGCGGCGGCGGCATCCCAGTCCACGGTGAACTCTTCTGCGACGACGGGCACGCCGTCGAAGTCGGTGACGGTCACGGCATCCGCGGTGATGGTCACGATCTGGTCCTGGCCGATCGCCACGCCGCGGCGGGTGTGCTCGACGAAGGCCGCGACATCCGAGCCGAGGAAGTTCTCGCCGTCGCCGAGCCCGATCACGAGCGGTGAATTGCGGCGTGCGCCGACCACCACACCGGGCTGGTCCTTGTGCAGCACGAGCAGGGTGAATGCGCCGTGCAGTCGGCCGACGACGTTGCGCAGGGCCTCCGACAGGTCGCCCGTCTTCTGGTATTCGAGGCCGACGAGCAGGGCCGCGACCTCGGTGTCGGTCTCGCTCGTGAACACGGTGTCGGGGTGCGCGGCGAGCAGTTCGGCCTTGAGCTCGGCGAAGTTCTCGATGATGCCGTTGTGGATGAGCGCGAGCTTGCCGTTGTCGCCGAGGTGCGGATGCGCGTTCTGGTCGTTCGGTCCGCCGTGCGTCGCCCAGCGGGTGTGCCCGATTCCCGTGCCGCCCTCGACGATCGGGGATGCCGCAAGATCGTCGGTGAGCACGTGAAGCTTGCCTGCACGCTTGCGCGTGTGCAGGCCGCCCTCGTCGTCGATGACGGCGATGCCGGCGGAGTCGTAACCGCGGTATTCGAGCCGGCGTAACCCGCCCAGGAGCACCTCGACGCTTCTGTTGGTTCCGACGTAGCCCACGATTCCACACATGGAACAAGATTCTACGGGGCGAGCGTGCGGCGAGGCTGCGAGCACGCACTACGCTGGTGACCTATGTCTGAGCGTGGGGCGAATGCTGCGGGCAACGGGCACACCACCCCGTTCGTCGAGATCGATCGCGCACGCTGGGCGGAACTCGCGCCGACGGCCGCGCTGCCCCTCACGCCCACCGAGATCATTGGCATCCAGGGTCTTGGTGACCGACTCGATCTGCGCGAGGTCACCGAGGTCTACATGCCGCTGAGCCGGCTCCTGAACCTCTACGCGGCTGGCGCCCGCAGGCTTCATCGCGCGACGAGCGAGTTTCTCGGGCAGCAGTCATCCGGCACGCCCTTCGTCATCGGTGTCGCGGGCTCCGTGGCGGTCGGCAAGTCCACCGTTGCACGCCTGCTGCGGGAACTCCTCGCCCGCTGGGACGACACCCCCCGGGTCGAGCTCGTCACGACCGACGGATTCCTGCTCCCGAATGCCGAACTCCAGCGCCGCGAGCTCATGGAGCGCAAGGGATTTCCGGAGTCCTACGATCGTCGCGCCCTCCTGCGTTTCGTCAGCGAGGTGAAGAGCGGCGCCGAGGAGGTGCGCGCCCCGTTCTATTCGCACCTCAGCTACGACATCGTCAAGGACGCGGAGATCGTCGTGCGTCGGCCAGACGTGCTCATTGTCGAGGGGCTCAACGTGCTGCAGCCGCCCACCGACGGACGCGGGCTCGCTGTCAGCGACCTCTTCGACTTCACGATCTATGTCGACGCCAGAACCGCGGATGTCGCCAACTGGTACGAGGAACGCTTCCTCAAGTTGCAGCGCGGTGCGTTCGCCAACCCCAAGTCGTACTTTCACCGCTACGCCTCCCTCAACGAAGCGGAGGCCAGGGCCAAGGCCCGCGACATCTGGCATCGCATCAACGAGCCCAACCTGCTGCAGAACGTGCTGCCGACCCGGTCGCGCGCCGACCTCGTGCTGCGCAAGGACGCCGACCACACGGTCAGCAGCGTCCTGCTGCGCAAGCTCTAGCAGGCGGTCGCTGAGCCTCCCCAGTCGCTGAGCCTGGGCCCACACCGCCGGTTCCGAACGATTCGGAGAACCGGGCGGCCGTACCGGTGGGGGCCCAGGCTCAGGGAACGGGCAGCTCTACAGCGCGAGCTGCCCGCGCACGACCGCGGCGAGCGAGTGCGCCAGCCGGTCCGCGGTGTCCTGGTCTGCAGCCTCGACCATCACGCGCACGAGCGGCTCGGTTCCGGATGCCCGCAGCAGCACGCGCCCGGTGTCGCCGAGCTCTGCTTCCGCCGCCTTCACCGCAGCCTCCACCGTCTCATCCGTGTGCACCCTGCTGCGGTCGACACCGCGCACGTTCACCAGGATCTGCGGGTACACCGTCATCACCGAGGCGAGCTCGGCGAGCGACTTTCCCGTGCGCGCCATCTCGGAGGCGAGGTGGAGGCCCGTGAGAATGCCGTCGCCGGTGGTCGCGAACTCGCTCATGATCACGTGACCCGACTGCTCACCGCCGAGGGCGAGCCGCTTCTCGTTGAGCGCCTCGAGCACGTAGCGGTCGCCCACGGCGGTCTGCAGCACGGTGATGCCGTGCTGCTCCATGGCGACGCGCAACCCGAGGTTGCTCATCACCGTGGCGACGAGCGTGTTGTCGGTGAGTGTGCCGCGCTCTTTCATTGCGAGCGCGAGCACGGCCATGATCTGGTCGCCGTCAACGACGCGGCCGAGGTGGTCGACCGCGAGACACCGGTCGGCGTCGCCGTCGTGCGCGATGCCGAGGTCTGCACCGTGCTCAACGACGGCCGCGGCGAGCTGGTCGAGGTGCGTGGAGCCGACGCCGTCGTTGATGTTGTAGCCGTCCGGTTCGGCGCCCAGTACGGTGACCTTGGCACCCGCGAGGCTGAACACCTCGGGTGAGACGCCCGAGGCCGCGCCGTGCGCACAGTCGAGCACCACATGGAGTCCATCGAGACGATGCGGGAGGGTCGAGACGAGGTGCAGCGTGTAGCGATCTTCCGCGTCCGCGAACCGGCGGATGCGTCCGACCTCCACGCCCGTGGGCGCCAGCTTCGGCTCGCCCAGCGCCGCCTCGATGCGGTCTTCGACCACATCCGGCAGCTTGGTGCCACCGACGGCGAAGAACTTGATGCCGTTGTCTGGCGCCGGATTGTGCGACGCCGAGATCATCACGCCGAAGTCGGCCTTGAAGTCACCCACGAGGAAGGCAAGCGCCGGTGTCGGGATGACGCCGGCGTCGTAGATGTCGACGCCGGAACTCGCCAGCCCCGCCGCGACCGCGGAGGAGATGAACTCCCCCGACACTCGTGGATCGCGAGCGACGACCGCGACCGGACGACGCCCGGACGCGCGTCGGCCGTCGGCCACCCTGCCCTTGCCGAGCACGACGGCCGCGGCCTGCGCGAGACCGAGCGAAAGCTCGACCGTCAGGTCGTGGTTCGCGAGTCCGCGAACGCCATCCGTTCCGAAAAGACGCGGCATGTCAGCTGCTGCCAGCTACGACGCCGAATTAACGCTTCGAGAACTGCGGAGCCTTGCGAGCCTTCTTGAGTCCGGCCTTCTTGCGTTCCTTCACTCGCGCGTCGCGGCTGAGGAAGCCGGCCTTCTTGAGCGAGGAACGGTTGTTCTCCTCGTCGATCTGGTTGAGCGAGCGAGCAATGCCGAGGCGCAGCGCGCCGGCCTGGCCGGAGGGGCCACCGCCGGTGATGCGAGCGATGACGTCGTAGCTGCCGAGCAGGTCGAGCACCTTGAACGGGTCGTTGATGAGCTGCTGGTGCAGCTTATTGGGGAAGTACTCGGCGAGCTCACGGCCGTTGACCGTGAAGTTGCCGGAGCCCGGGGTGATGCGCACGCGAGCGATGGCCTGCTTGCGACGGCCGACGGCCGCACCGGGAACGTTGAGCACCGCGCGCGGAGCCTTGACGGCGGCCTCGGCCGGCGTCTCGGTCGAGTAGCTGCCGGTCTCGGTGTCGATGGAGCCAGCGCCCTCGAGTGAATCTGCGATCTTCGCCATTATCTGGAAATCCTTTTGAGTTCTTGGCGCGCTACTGCGCGACCTGGCCGAGGGTGTAGGTCTTGGGCTGCTGTGCAGCGTGAGGGTGCTCTGCGCCTGCGTAGACCTTGAGCTTGGTGAGCTGGGCGCGGCCGATCGAATTCTTGGGGAGCATGCCGCGCACGGCCTTCTCGACCGCGCGGGCCGGGTGCTTCTCGAGCATTTCGACGTAGGTCTCGGAGCTGATGCCGCCCGGGTAACCCGAGTGGCGGTACGCCCTCTTCTGCGTGAGCTTGGCGCCGGTCAGGGCAATCTTCTCGGCGTTGATGATGATGACGAAGTCGCCCATGTCCATGTGCGGAGCAAAGGTTGCCTTGTGCTTGCCGCGGAGCAGGGTCGCCGCGTGGCTCGCCAGACGGCCGAGAACGACGTCGGTTGCGTCGATGATGAGCCAGTCACGCTGGACATCATCGGGCTTCGGAGAAAAGGTGCGCGTCACAGTAGTGCTGCTTTCTTGTCGACATGAGGTGATCGTGAATCCCACTCCGTTGCGTGTTCCGCGAAGAGTGTCGCGGAACCCCATCGATGGAGGGCTCAAGTTCGGGTGACGCGCCAGGAAAGCGCAGGCACCAAGGGTCAAGATTAGCCGACGATGGCTGGCAGGGTCAAACCCGTGCGTCGTGCCCGCGTCTGTTCCGCGCGGGCGGCTAGTTCGGCATCCGCGGGGTAGCCGAGTTCGACCAGGGTGAGTCCCTTCGCGGGCACGACCTTGAACTCGCTCGTGCGCGTAAGTTCGTCGCGAAGCAAGACGAGCCGCTCGGGCGAGAGCTTGCCCTCCCCCACCGCAAGCGTCGCGCCGACGAGCGCGCGCACCATGCTGTGGCAGAACGCGTCGGCCTTCACCTGCGCGACGAGCACGCCATCGGCCCCGCGCATCCAGTCGAATTCCTGAAGCGTGCGGATGGTCGTCGCCCCGACGCGCGGCTTGCAGTACGACGCCCAGTCGTGCAGGCCGAGCAGTGAGCCCGCCGCCGCGCGCATGAGCTCGAGATCGAGCTCTGCCGGATACCACAGGGTGCGGTTGCGCTCGAGCGGATTTCGGGGCCCGCTCGTGTCGGAGACGCGGTATTCGTAGCGGCGCCACACCGCGGAGAAGCGCGCGTCGAATCCCGGCGGGGCGACGGATGCGCGAGTGACGTAGACGTCGCTGTTGAGCCCGGCGATTCCGTTGAGGCGGCGCTGGAGTGCGGCGGGGCCATCCGGTCTGGCGGCCTTGCCCTTGGCACCGCCACGGTCAGACCGCACGAGACTCTCGAACTGGGCGCTCGTGAGGTCAAGGTGCGCGACCTGGTCGAGTGCGTGCACGCCGGCATCCGTGCGACCAGCGACGGTGAGCGTCGGCGCTGGGCCGAATCGACCGAAGACGGTCGCGAGCGCGGCCTCAAGTTCACCCTGCACAGTGCGGAGCCCCGGCTGCTTAGCCCAACCGAGAAAGTGCGTTCCCTCGTAGGCGATATCGAGTCGGATGCGGACGGGCGCGGCGGTCAGATCAGCCGATTCGATGAGTTCTCCTGCGCGATCGGCCACGGGTTAAACAGTAGGCCACAGCGCCCTCTCAGGTACCGGGTCGTCGAGTTGACCTTGGGGACGGGGGAAGTCAGCATGGACGTTGGTCCTCCCATGAAAACTCCCTCTCGCGCCGCATCAGGCACCGCATCCACGGCACCGGCGGCTCCGGCGCCGACCGATCGCGGCATCGCCGGGACGCGAATCGCCGGCCTCGATGGGCTCCGGGCGTTCGCGGTGCTGGTGGTCATCCTGTACCACCTCACCCCCGGCGAGGTCGTGGGCGGCTACCTCGGTGTCGACGTCTTCTTCGTCATCAGCGGCTTCCTCATCACGGCCCTGCTGCTGCGCGAGAAGGCCTCGACCGGCACCATCCGTCTCGGTTATTTCTGGCGCAGGCGCGCGCGCAGGTTGCTGCCCGCGCTTGCCGTGCTCGTACTCGCCTGCTGCTCAGCGGCATGGGCGATCGGCGGCAACGTGCTGGTCGACCTCGGGCGGCAGGTGCTCGGTGCAGCCACCTTCAGCAGCAACTGGCTGGCCATCGCGGGGCACAGAAGCTACTTCGACGACACCGCCCCCGAACTGTTCCGCAACCTCTGGTCGCTCGCCGTCGAGGAGCAGTTCTACCTCGTCTGGCCGCTCGCGATCCTGGCATTGGTGCTCGTGAAGAAGCGGTGGCTGAGGCTCGCCATCGTAGGGGCACTCGGAGCCGCCTCGGCCCTCGGGATGGCGCTCGTCTACCTGCCGGGTGCCGACGCCACTCGCGTGTACTACGGCACAGACACCCACAGCTTCGGGCTCGCGGCCGGTGCCGTTCTCGCGGTGCTCAGCCAGCGGTGGTCGTCACTGCCGCTGTGGTGGTCGCACACGTCACGATGGCTGCTACCCACGCTCGGCATGCTCGGACTGGCCGGCCTCACGGCGGCCGCCATCCTCATGCCCGCGGATGCCCCGCTCGTGTACCAGGGCGGTCTTGCGGTCGTCGCCGTGCTCACCCTCGTGACCATCACGGGTGCCTTCGTGCCCGGGTCCTGGCTCGGCCGCGCGCTCGACCTGCCGCCGCTGCGCTGGATCGGCGAGAGGTCGTACGGCCTCTACCTCTGGCACTGGCCGGTGTTCGTGCTCGTCGTCGCCGCACTGCCGCGCTGGCCGCGGCTCGGCGCAGCCGGCTGGGCGCTCGGCGGCATCGCGCTCGCCATCACCACGGTCGCGGCCGCGCTCTCCTATCGTTTCGTCGAGCAGCCGATTCGCCGTCGGGGCTTCCGCGCGACGTTCACGACGGTGTTCACCGGATGGCCGAGTGCGGCGCGGCCACGCCTGGCGCGGGCCGCGGGCATTCTCGCGACCGTTCTCGTCATCGCCGGTGCGGGCGTCGGCACCGCGACCGCGCTGAGCGGCGACCCGGGGCAGAGCGATGCGGAGGTGCAGATCGCGCGCGGGCAGCACGCGATCGACCAGAAGCGGTCCGAGCCCGTGCCGACACCCACGCCGAACGCTCCGGCGCCCCTCCCCGGGGGCGACCAGATCACAGCGATCGGCGACTCGGTCATGCTCGCCTCGGCCGGCGGGCTGCAGCAGACCTTCCCGGGCATCCGGATCGACGCCGTCGTGTCGCGGCAGATGTCGCAGCTGCCCTCTATCATCGAGGGCATGAAGGCCGCGGGTTCGCTGCGCCCGATCATCATTGTCGGGCTCGGCACGAACGGACCGATCGATCGAAGCTCCCTGGACGCCGCGCGCTCGATGATCGGCCAGAGCGCGCAGCTCGTACTCGTCAACGTCCAGGCACCGCGCGGCTGGACGGACGGCGTCGACGCAACGCTCTCTCGCTACGCACAGCAGTATCGCGACGTCGAGCTCGCCAATTGGCGCGACGCCATCTCCGGGCAGTTGAACCTGCTCGCCCGCGACCAGATCCATCCCGGCAGTCGCGGCGGCGAGATCTACGCGGGTGTCATCAAGGATGCGCTCCAGCGTCTCGCCGAACTGCCACCCCTGCTCGGACCGAACGACTACGGCCTCGCACCGACCCCGCTCTGAGCACGGTCGGTGGCCGTTGCGCCACCCCTCGACGCGCGCAGCGCGAGCGACAAAGATCGAAGGATGACAACGCCAGCCCCCGGTTCGATCTCACCCATGCTCGCCAAGGCGATCGATACGGTGCCCGCGCCGGACTCGGTCGAGGGCGGGCTCGCCTACGAGCCCAAGTGGGACGGCTTCCGCGCCATCATCTACGTCAACGGCGACGACGTGCAGATCGGCAGCCGGGGTGCGAAGATGCTCACCCGCTACTTTCCCGAGCTCGTGGATGCCTGTTCCCGGCTTCTGCCCGAACCCTGCGTGCTCGACGGCGAGATCATCGTTCGCACGGGCGCCGCAGGTCACGAGCGCCTCGACTGGGAGGCTCTGAGCCAGCGCATCCACCCGGCCGAGAGCCGCATCACGCGCCTCTCTACCGAGACGCCGGCGGCGTTCGTCGCCTTCGACCTGCTCGCGCGCGGCGACGAATCGCTACTGTCCACGCCGTTCGAACAGCGACGGGCCGCGCTGGAGGAGCTCATGGCGGGCGTGGGCGCTCCGCTGTACATCACGCAGACGAGTCGGGATGTCGAACTCGCGAAGCAGTGGCTGGTGGACTTCGAGGGGGCCGGCCTCGATGGCGTCGTGTCCAAGCCGCTCGACGCGAGCTACGCCGAGGGCAAGCGCACGATGCTCAAGACCAAGCATCATCGCACCGCGGATGTCGTGGTGGTCGGGTACCGCATCCACAAGAGCGGCGCAGGCGTCGGCTCGCTGCTGCTCGGCCTCTACAACGCCGACGGGGAACTGCAGAACGTCGGTGGGGCATCCGCGTTCTCGGATGCGCGACGGCTTGAGCTGATCGACGAGCTCGAGCGCCTCGTGGTGCGAGACGAGTCCGGCGAACCGGTCAGGGGCGAGACCGAGCGCAGCCGCTTCTCCGGAAGCAAGGATGTCTCGTACGTTCGACTCACACCGACTCTGGTGGCGGAGGTGCGCTACGACCAGATGGAGGGCTCACGCTTTCGGCACACGGCGCAGTTCTTTCGCTGGCGGCCGGACCGCGACGCGCGATCCTGCACCTTCGAGCAGCTCGAGAAGCCGATCGCCTACGACCTCGACCGCGTGCTGCTCTAGAACAATCAGTCGGGCTTGCGGGCTCGGCTCGGCTGCACGCGCGGCGGCTCTCCAGGCATCTTCGGATAGTCGGGCGGGAACGGTAATTCGCCGAGGCCGTTCGCGAGGTCGCGCTGCCACCACTCGAGCAGAGTGTCGATCGTGCCGGGCTCGGCGCCGAAGTTGGCCCATGGGTCGCCCGTCGCCTTGAGCCGCTTCGGCACGGTGACGACGGTGAACTCGCGCGGGTCGGCGCCCTCCAGTTCGTCCCACTCGAGCGGGGTGGATACCGGGGCGTGTGCGAGGGCTCGCGGGCTGTACGCGCCCGCCATCGTGCGGTCGCGGTTCGCCTGGTTGAAGTCGACGAAGACGCGCTCGCCACGCTCCTCCTTCCACCACGCCGTCGTGACCTTCTTCGGCATCCGTCGTTCTAGTTCGCGAGCTGCTGCGATCACGGCGTGCCGAACATCCTGGAACTCGTGGGTCGCCTCGATCGGCGCGAACACGTGCAGGCCGCGGTTGCCGGATGTCTTGACAAAAGCGGTGAGGCCCGCCTCGGCGAGCACCGTGCGCAGCTCGAGCGCCGCGGGGATCGCGTCGTCGAAGTCGGTGCCGGGCTGCGGATCGAGGTCGATGCGCAGCTGGTCCGGATTGTCGGAGTTCTCGGCGCGCGAGGGCCAGGGGTGGAAGACCACCGTGTTCATCTGCGCGGCCCAGACCGCGGCGGCGGGTTCGTCGAGAACGAGCTGCGGATGCGAGCGGGCGCTCGGGTAGACGACGGTCACCGACCGCACGTACTTCGGTGCGCCCTTCGGCGGGTTCTTGGAGAAGAACTGTTCGCCGTCGATGCCGCCCGGGAACCTCTGCAGCGAGACCGGTCGGTCGCCATTCGCGGCGATGAACGCATCGCCCACGTCGATGAGGTACTGGGCCAGATCGAGCTTCGTCAGTCCGGGCTCCGGCCAGAGCACCCGCTCCGGATGCGAGATCCGCACCTCACGCTCGCCCACCGTCAGCACAACCGCGTCGTCTGCCATCCGTCAACGCTACCCGCTGCTGCTCCGATTTCGCCGAGCGTGAACGCAGGAAGGGCCCCACTCGATGAGCGGGGCCCTTCCTGTACAGACTGTGCTGAGCGCTACTTGGCGTCCTCGGCGGGAGTCTCCTGAGCCGTGACCTCTGCGGTCTCGGCGTCGATCGCCTCGGCCTGCTCCGGCGTCTCGACGACGTCCTCGGCGGGAGTGGCGGTCTCGGGAGTCTCGTCAGCGACGACCTCCGCGGCAGCGTCCTCAGCGGGAGCCTCCTCGACCGGAGCAGCCTTGGCGGGCTTCTCGGCCTTGGCCCCTTCGGCAGACTCAGGACGGCGCTTCGGCTTGGCGTTCACGGGCTCGAGAACGAGCTCGATCTGCACCATGGATGCGTTGTCTCCCTTGCGGAAGCCGAGCTTGGTGATCCGGGTGTAGCCGCCGTCGCGCTCGGCGACGAGGGGTGCGATCTGCGTGAACAGCTCGTGCACGACGGTCTTGTCACCAATCACGCCGAGAACGCGACGACGAGCGTGCAGGTCTCCGCGCTTGGCAAAGGTGATGAGCCGCTCGGCGACCGGACGCAGGCGCTTGGCCTTCGTCTCCGTCGTCTTGATGCTCTTGTGGGTGAACAGCGCGGCGGCGAGGTTCGCGAGCATCAGGCGCTCGTGAGCCGGACCTCCACCGAGGCGCGGACCCTTGGTTGGCGTTGGCATGGTTTTTCTCCAGAATCAGATGGTCGTGGGCGTCGAGATCGACGAGCCCTAGTTGTTCTCGTCGGCGTCGTCGTACCCGCTGTAGAAGTGCGCGCCGTCAAACCCAGGAACGGTGTCCTTGAGTGAGAGGCCCATCTCCACGAGCTTGTCCTTGACCTCATCCACCGACTTCTGACCGAAGTTGCGGATGTTCATGAGCTGCGTCTCCGACAGGGCGACCAGTTCGCTCACGGTGTTGATGCCCTCGCGCTTGAGGCAGTTGTAGCTGCGCACCGAGAGGTCGAGGTCTTCGATCGGCATGCTGAGCTCGCTCGAGAGCACGGCGTCGACGGGAGCCGGGCCGATCTCGATGCCCTCGGCAGCGGAGTTCAACTCGCGTGCCAGGCCGAACAGCTCGGTCAGGGTGCGACCGGCGGATGCGATGGCGTCACGCGGGGTGATCGCCGACTTGGTCTCGACATCCACGACCAGGCGGTCGAAGTCGGTGCGCTCACCGGCACGAGTCGCCTCGACGCGGTAGGTCACCTTGAGCACGGGCGAGTAGATCGAGTCGATCGGAACCTGGCCCGCCTCGCTGAACTCGCTGCGGTTCTGCGACGCCGAGACGTAGCCACGGCCACGCTCGATGGTCAGCTCGAGCTCGAACTTCGCCTTGTCGTTCAGCGTGGCGATGAGCAGCTCGGGGTTGTGGATCTCGACACCGGCGGGAGCGGAGATGTCCGCGGCGGTCACCTGGCCGGCACCCGTCTTGCGCAGGTACGCGGTGATCGGCTCGTCGTGCTCGCTCGAGACGACGAGGCCCTTGATGTTCAGGATGATCTCGGTGACATCTTCCTTCACGCCGGGCACGGTGCTGAACTCGTGCAGCACGCCGTCGATGCGGATGCTCGTCACGGCGGCACCCGGGATCGAGGAGAGCAGGGTACGGCGGAGCGAGTTGCCGAGGGTGTAACCGAATCCGGGCTCAAGCGGCTCGATGATGAACCGCGAACGGAACTCGGAGATGTTCTCTTCGGTCAGAGTGGGACGTTGTGCAATGAGCACTGTTGTTTCCTTTCGGCAAAGTGTCCGCTATATGACACTTGTGGGGAGTTCAAACTATTGAGTTGTGAAAAGTTCCGGACCAGGTCGCGGGCGAATCAGTACGCCGGTCGAGCTTGTCGAGACCTCGCCGACGACTGATCGCGGGCGGATTTCGACGGGCTCAATAGGCGGACGAAATTAGACGCGGCGGCGCTTCGGCGGACGGCATCCGTTGTGAGCCTGGGGCGTCACGTCGGTGATCGAGCCGACCTCCAGGCCGGCGGCCTGAAGCGAACGGATCGCAGTCTCGCGCCCCGAGCCCGGTCCCTTGACGAAGACGTCGACCTTCTTCATGCCGTGCTCCTGCGCCTGGCGAGCGGCCGACTCTGCCGACATCTGCGCGGCGTAGGGGGTCGACTTGCGCGAACCCTTGAAGCCCACGACGCCTGACGACGACCAGCTCAGAACGGCGCCGGTCGGGTCGGTGATGGTGACGATGGTGTTGTTGAACGTCGACTTGATGTGGGCCTGGCCCACGGCGATGTTCTTCTTCTCTTTGCGACGCGGCTTGCGAGCGGCCGACTTAGGTGCTGCCAATGTATTCTCCTAAAAATTATGGCGATGACGGTGGGAGTTACCCAGCGCCTATCGGGCCTTCTTCTTGCCGGCTACGGTGCGCTTCGGGCCCTTACGGGTGCGAGCGTTGGTCTTGGTGCGCTGGCCGTGCACGGGCAGCCCCTTGCGGTGACGGATGCCCTGGTAGCTTCCGATCTCGACCTTGCGGCGGATGTCCGCTGCGACCTCACGACGAAGGTCACCTTCTACCTTGAAGTTGCCTTCGATGTAGTCGCGAAGAGCGATGAGTTGGTCATCGCTGAGGTCCTTGACGCGGATCTCTCCGCTGATGTCGGTGTCGGCGAGGGTCTTCAGCGCCCTCGTGCGGCCAACTCCGTAGATGTAGGTCAGTGCGACTTCAACGCGCTTATCGCGCGGAATGTCAACGCCGGCTAGACGTGCCATGGTGGCTTCTCCTGGATATGAGTGGAGGTCTGTAGCGGAACCTGTACACCGGCCTCCAACCGATGGTGTCCCCCGCTTGTGCGAGTTCTGGTGCTGCTATTTATTCGTATTCAGTTGTGGTGGCCCGCGGATTGAGCCTGTCGAAATCTCACGGAGCGTAACTCGCTGTGAGGTCTCGACAGGCTCGACCAGCGGTACGACTTAGCCCTGGCGCTGCTTGTGACGCGGGTTGGACTTGCAGATGACCATGACGTTGCCGTTGCGACGGATCACCTTGCAGTGCTCGCAGATGGGCTTGACGCTGGGGTTGACCTTCATTGTGTTTCCTCTTACTCACTGTCTTCGTACCCGTGGAGTGCCACGGGCCGTTACTTTCCAGCCGGATGCGCGGGGCGCATCCGTTCACGTCACTACTTGTAGCGGTAGACGATGCGGCCCCGGGTCAAGTCGTAGGGGCTCAGCTCCACGATCACGCGGTCCTCAGGGAGGATGCGGATGTAGTGCTGACGCATTTTGCCCGAAATGTGGGCAAGCACGCGGTGGCCGTTGGTCAGCTCAACGCGGAACATCGCGTTGGGCAGAGCTTCGACTACTGCGCCCTCGATCTCGATGACACCGTCTTTGTTGGCCATAGCCTCTTCGTCGCTAAAAGTTGTGAATACTGGTCGTGCGTTGGATTGCGGCGTCAGTCATCCCGACAATCGCGAGTCGATGATTGCTGATCGAACTACCTGATCCGGGAAATGGCGGCATGACAAATGCAGACCGCAGACACCAAGGATCAATCCTATGGGATGACGCGCTATTTCGCCAAGCCCGCATCTATAATCGCGCGGCGCTTCGCCGAAGGCTGAAAGCCCGCGTCCTTCGCCGTCAGGATTGTGCGTCTCTCACAACGGCGACGACGTCCGCGTAGATGGCGTCCCCGGGTTCGAGACCGGTCACCTGGGTGGTGAAGACCTCCGCGCTGAGCGTGCCGAGCTGGTGCAGCATCGAGACGCTCTCCGCATCGCCCGGCATGTCGAAGCGCAGCGCGGCGCCGATTGCACGCAACAGGGCGGCTGGATGAACTCCCTGCTCTGCGAGGCCCAGTGCGGGGCGGATGAATCGCTCGTGCCTGCTCAGCTTTCTCAGCGGCGAGCGACCGACCCGCTCCGGGGTGTCTGGCAGGTAGGGATTGGCGAAGCGAGCGAGGTTCTTGCGGATGTAGGCCTGCTGCACCTCGGACTCGAACTCGTGCTTGGCGACGAGCAGTTCCTTGGTCTCACTGAGCACGGCCTGCACCTCGGTGAGCACCTCCGGGATGCGCATGGCCTCCGCGATGGTCGCTGCCCCGTGCAGGAAGCCGTGATACGCGAGCGTTGCGTGGCCGGTGTTCACCGTGAAGAGCTTGCGCTCGATGTACGGTGCGAGATCGTCGACGAAGTGCGCGTCGGGGATCACCGGCAGGGCGCCGCCGAACGGGCCGCTCTCGATCGCCCACTCGAAGAACTCCTCGACGGTCACGTCGAGGCCGTCTCCGCGGTCCTGCGCGGGGACGATCCGATCGACCGCAGTGTTGGCGAAGATCGCGTCGTCGATGAGCACGGTGCGCCCGCTCGTCTCCAGCGACTTCTGCACCTCGGCTCGCAGCAGATCGGTCGCGCTGATGGCGTTCTCGCAGGCCATCACCTGCAGTGCGGGCAACGAGGCGTCGCGCTCGGCGATTCCGGCCGCGATGAGCGGAGCGACGAAGCGAAGGATGCTGGGGCCGACCGCCGTGGTGACGATGTCGGCCGTGGCGATCTCGGCCACGACATCCGCCTCGTTGGTGCCGCTGTTGAGAGCCCGGTAGTTGCTCACGGTGCGCGTGCGCGGGTTATTGCCCACCTCGTGCACCTCATAGCTCGGCGTGCTCGCCAGCGCGTCGATGACGGCCGCATCCACGTCGGCGAAGACCACCTCGTACCCGGCGTCGTGCAGCACGAGTCCGATGAAGCCACGGCCGATGTTACCCGCGCCGAAGTGCACAGCTTTCATCAGTTGTTCACCTCGTCGAGGATCGCCAGAATCGCTGCTTCGCCCGGGGCATCCAGAAGCTTCTGCACCTCGTCCTCATCGCTGAAGATGAGGGCGATCTTCGACAGGATCTCCATGTGGCCGTTGTCCTTGCCTGCGATGCCGACGACGAAACGCACCTCGTTGCCGTCCCAGTCAATTGGCTCGGTGTAGCGCACGAACGAGAGCGCGGATGCGAGGATCGTGTCCTTGCCCTCGTTCGTGCCGTGCGGGATCGCCAGGAAGTTGCCCATGTAGGTGGAGGTCAGCGCCTCCCGCTGCATCATGTAGTCGACGTACTCCGCGGTGACGGCGCCAGCCTTCAGGAGGATCGCGCCGGCCTCCCGGATCGCATCCTCCTTCGTGCTCGCCGATCCCGCAGCCTTGATCTGCTCTGGCTCCAGTACGTTCTGGCTCATGATGTCCCTCTACTTCTTCCTGGCGTCCGCTCGTTCTACCTAGTGTCGCGCCATTTCGACCACGTCGTCGTACTTCGGGCTTGCCATGAAGTTGTCGACGGAGACGTGAACGGCGTTCGGATTCTTCTGCCTCGCCCGATCGGTGAGCGTGTTCTGCGTGACGATCAGGTCTTCGCTGCCGTCGAGGTTCGCGATCGACTTATTCGTCACCGTCACCCCTTCGATGCCGGCCTTCTTGATCTTGTTGCGCAGAACGGTCGCACCCATGGCGCTCGATCCCATCCCGGCGTCACAGGCGAAGACGATGTTCTCGATCTTCGTCGCCGTTGCCACACCGCTCTCGCTCTGAACGCCGAGCAGGTTGCCGACGCGGCTGTCGCCACCCTTGTTCATCTCGTTCTTGGCGACGGCCGCGGCAAGCGCGTCGTCTCCCGCAGCGAGCGCCTCGAGGTCACGCTTGCGCGAGGCCCTGAGGATGAGCGCAGAGATCAGGAACGAGACGAGTGCCGCACCGACGACCGACAGGATGACGCCGAGGTAGCTGTCCCTCGAGGTCTGGAAGAGGATCGCGAAGATGCTTCCCGGCGATGCGGGTGCAACCAGTCCGGTGCGGAAGGCGGCGTTGATCGCGACACCGGTCATGCCTCCACCGATCGCGGCGAAGATCAGCATCGGCTTCATCAGCACGTACGGGAAGTAAATCTCGTGAATACCACCGAGGAACTGGATGATGATCGCGCCCGGTGCGCTGGCCTTCGAGATACCGACACCGAAGAACATGAACGCGAGCAGGATGCCCACGCCGGGTCCGGGGTTCGCCTCGAGCAGGAACAGGATCGACTTTCCGGTCGCCTTGGACTGCTCGATTCCGAGCGGGGTCAGGATGCCGTGGTTGATGGCGTTGTTCAGGAACAGCACCTTGCCCGGCTCGATGAAGATGCTCGCGAGCGGAAGCAGGCCGTTGTGCACGAGGAACTCGACCGCCGCTCCCAGCACGTTGCTGAGGCCCGTGACCACCGGGGCGATTCCGAAGAACGCGCCGAGCGCCAGTCCGAAGGCGAGGATGCCCGCGGAGAAGTTGTCGACGAGCATCTCGAAGCCGGCGCGGATCTTGCCCGCCCACAGCTTGTCCATCTGCTTGGTCAGCCAGGCCGCAAGCGGACCGACGATCATCGCACCGATGAACATCGGAACCGGGCTGCCGACGATGACACCCATCGTTGCGATCGACGCCACCACGCCCCCGCGAACGCCGTAGACCATGCGGCCACCGGTGTTGGCGATCAGGAGCGGCAGGAGGTAGGTGATCATCGGGCCGACGAGGCCCGTGGGGGCGACGGCCTTGGGGTCATCGGTGAAGCCTCCCAGAAGGCCGTTTGGCGCCCATCCGGTCTTGATGAACAGCGCCGTGATGATGCCCCACGCGATGAACGCCGCGAGGTTCGGCATGATCATGCCGCTGAGGAAGGTACCGAAGCGCTGCACGCGGACCCGTGCGCCGCCACCGGTCTTCTCTGCCGGTAGGTTTGACGTCGTCGTCATGGTTTCACTCCATTTTCTGTGTTGTTGTGATCGGGTTATGGGTTGGGATTGGACGAACTCGCTGCGAGTACCGCGGAGCGGGCCTCGGTAGCGCTGCTCGCCGAGAGTGCAATCTCGGCGAACTCCTGTGCTTGCACAAGCGTGAAACGGCGAAGCTCCGCGCGCACTCCGGCGAGGGCTGCGGGCGACATCGAGAGTGATGTCGCCCCCAGCCCGACGAGCACGACGGCGAGCAACGGATCGGCCGCAGCCTCGCCGCAGATGCCCACAGGCTTGCCGAGGGTCGCTCCCGCGCGGCCGACCTCGCCGACGAGGCGCAGTACGGCCGGATGCCACGGGTCCTGGAACGCGGAGACCGAGCCGAGCAGGCGGTCTGCCGCGAGCGTGTACTGAGTGAGGTCATTCGTGCCGATGCTGGCAAAATCCGCTTCGGCGAGGATGCGGTCCGCGAGCAACGCGGACGAGGGCACCTCGACCATCACCCCGGCGGTGGTCACTCCGGCCTCCCTCGCGAGAGTGGTGAAGTAGTGCGCCTCCTCCACGGTGGAGACCATCGGTGCCATGACCCAGAGCTCCGCCTCCGTCGCGGCGTCGGCCGCGGCGAGAGCGCTGAGCTGATCGCGCAGGATCTGCTCGTTCGCCCGGAGCGCCCGCAGCCCGCGCAGTCCGAGCGCGGGGTTCTCTTCCTGCGCCGCGTTGAGGAAACTCAGTGGCTTGTCGGCGCCGGCATCGAGGGCTCGCACGACGACCTTGCGGCCCGGGAACGCTGCGAGCAGCTTGGTGTAGTGCTCCTGCTGCTCGGCCACCGTCGGTGCGGTCGTGGCGTCGAGGAAGAGGAACTCGGTGCGGAACAGACCAACGCCCTCCGCGCCGAGTTCGATCGCCTCTGCGGTTCCCTTCGCAGAGCCGAGGTTGGCCAACAGCGGAATCGGCGTGCCATCGGCGAGCGCACCCGGCCCGACCGGAACGGCCACCTCAGCTGCGCGTTCGGTGATGCGATCGCGCGTCTCGGCCAGGGTCTTCTCGTCCGGGTCGACCGTGACGAGGCCGGCCGTGGCATCCACGATTACGACGGTGCCGTCATCGACCGAGAGTGCGTCGACGGCACCGACGATGGCCACGATCGACTTTTCGCGCGCGAGGATGGCGGTGTGCGAGGTCGGTCCGCCGTCGCTGGTCACGAGGGCGATGATCTTGTCGAGGTCGAGCAGCGCGGTGTCGGCGGGTGCGAGGTCGCGCGCGACGAGCACGAAGGGATAGTCGGGGTCGGGCACGCCGGGCGCCGGCACACCCCTGAGCTGGGCGACAACGCGCTGCGACACGTCGTCGAGGTCGCTCGCCCGCTCCCCCATGTAACCGCCCATGCTGCTCAGCAGGTCACGGAAGCTCGCGAAGGCTTCGAAAGTGGCGCGCTCCGCGGTCTTACCCGCCGCGATGCGCGTCGCGATGTCGTCGCTGAGCGTCGGGTCCTCGGCCATGAGCGCCTGCGCATCGAGTACGTCCTTGGCGGTACCCCCGGCACGCTCGCCGCGCAGCCGGATCAGGGCTGCCACCTCAGCGAGGGCCGCGGTCGCGCGCTCCTTCTCGGCATCGGCGCCGAGGGTGCTCGGAACGTCGGCGGGTTCCGGCAGCGGTTCCGGCATCCGCAGAACGGGGCCGATCGCGAGTCCGCGACCGATCCCGACTCCCTGCAGCTGCACTGTGTCTCCCATGACCGACCGTCAGTTCTCGTCGAGATCGTTGGCCAGCAGCGCAACCAGGTCGCCGACGATGCGCTCCGCGTCCTCGCCCTCCGCGCTCACGGTCACCTCGTCGCCGTGGTCGATTCCGAGCGAGATGACGCCGAGGATGCTCGCGGCATTCACCGACTTGCCGCCCTTGCTGAGCTGCACCGGAACTCCGGCCGCGGCCGCGGCCTGCGTGAAGATCGATGCCGGCCTCGCGTGCAATCCGTGAGCGGATGCGATGCGAATGGTCTGTTCAGCCACGGGAACTCCCTGGGGTCGGGGAGCCGGCGATCGCGACTCCGTCGTCTGCGGATGGGGTGAGAAGTTCGTCGAGAAGATCGAGCGCCTTCGAGGCTCCCGCGGCATCGAATGCCAGTGGCGGGAGCAGTATCGCGGGCACACCGGCGGCGGCCGCGTCCCCACGGAGTCGCGCAAACTCGTCGGCGAGGTGAGAACCGACGAGAACGGCGCTGAGCTCGCCCAGTCGCTCGGCCACGTCAGCCTGGCTGCCGGCGTCGATCGCCAGCTGGAGGCCGCGAGAAGCGGCGACCCTGCGCATCCAGTGCACGAGGAAGGTGCTCGATGCCCCGGCGCCGCACACGACCAGAATTCGCTGCACGGCTCGCCTCCTCGCGACTGTCGAACACCGGCCGAACCCGACGATCGACCGTGCCCCCATGATGGCCCAGCCGCTCGCCGGCCCGCCAACAGACTTGGTTCCGCACCCCCGGAAGAGGGTCACCGCCGCGAGCGAGCGCACCGCTCCCCGGCGCGGACGCGCCCTCTCTGCAAGAATGACGTGAGGGGCGCCGGACCTTGGCCACGGGCCTGGTCCTTGATCAGAGGAGATCGCGCGATGCACTCCACGAGTGGGATCAGATGATCGACAAGCACGAACGCCTGCTCGATTATCTCGTTCAGGTTGAGGGCTGGGTCACGGCCGCGGAACTCGCGGATCAGTTGGGTGTCACCACGCGCAGCGTCAGGAGCTACGTCACCGCCATCAAGGCGTCGGCCAGACCGCTCGAGGTGATCGAGTCGTCGACGAGCGGCTACCGGCTCAGCCGCGAGTCGTACACCGCGTTCCTCGCGAAGACCAGGCAGCCCGGCGGCGAACCGGAGACGCCCCGGGATCGCGTCTACCACCTCGTGCGCCGACTCGTCGATGCGCCGGAGGGACTCGATGTGTATTCGCTGGCGGAGAGCCTCTTCGTCAGCGAGTCGACCATCGAGACCGATCTGCGCAAGGTGAAGACGCTCGTCGAGGAGTCAGAGCTCACCCTCGTTCGCAGGGGAACGCAGATCTCTCTCGCCGGTTCCGAATACGACCTGCGCCGGCTGCTCAGCCGAATGTTCCGCGAGGGCGGCGCCCAGGGCTTCCTCGAGCTCGAGAGCATCCAGCGCGAGTTCGAATCCGCAGACCTGCGGGCCTTCAAGACCGACCTCATCGCGATGCTGGATGCGCACGGCTATTTCGTGAACGAATACGGCATCAACAATGTGCTGCTCCACGTCGCGATAGCGGTCGATCGCACCTCGAAGGGACAGCTGCCGTTCGGGGAGACCCCCGGACCGGGCGGCAGGCCCATCGCCGACATCCCCGACCAACTCTCCGAGCTGATCGTGCGCCACTTCGGTGCGACGCTCCGCGGCCCTGACCTCGACTACCTCGCCCTGCTGCTCACCACCCGCGTCGTCACGCCGGGTCGCGACCCGGACGAGGCGCTGAAGGCTGTCGCAACCTCGAATGACGAGACGCTCGCGAGCATCCGCCGCATCATTGCGAGGGTCGCCGAGGAGTACATGATCGACCTCGACGACGACGAGTTCACCGTGCGCCTCTCGCTGCACGTGCAGAACCTCGTCGCCCGCGCGCAGGACAAGTCGTATTCGCGCAACCCGATGACGAGGTCGATCAAGACGTCGTACCCGATGATCTACGAGCTCGCGGTCTTCATGGCCAGTGAGATCCAGCGCGCCGAGTCCATCACCATCCACGATGACGAGATCTCCTACATCGCGCTGCACATCGGCTCGTACCTCGAGCGACAGGCCCGGCGCGAGGAGCGGGTCACCTGCGCGATCGTCTGCCCCAACTACTACGACCTGCACCTGATTCTGCGCGAGCGGCTGGAGGCGGTGCTGGGCGACGAACTGCAGGTCGATATCGTCATCACGCGCAACGACGTCGACTGGGGCGAGCTCGCGGCCGACCTCGTGCTCACCACGATCCCCAGCGCACCCTTTGCCGACAACGTCGTCATCATCCAACCCTTCCTCACGGAGAACGACATCGACGCAATCCGTCGAGCGGTCAGTCGGGTGCGCCGCCAGCGCCGCCGCCTGCACCTCAAGGACGAGCTGCTCATGTTCTTCGACGAGTCGCTGTTCCTGCGCAACTTCCACGCGGCAGACGAGATCGCGATGATCCGCGCGCTCGGCGAACGCATGGTCGAGGCCGGAGTCATTCAACCGGCCTACATCGACGGCGCGATCGAACGAGAGCGGATGTCGTCGACGGCTTTCACGGACAACATCGCCGTTCCGCACGCCATGGCCATGTCCGCGAAGCGCACCGCGATCTGCATCGTGGTGAACGACGCGCCCATGGACTGGGGAGAGAATCGCGTGAACGTCATCGCGCTCATCGCCTTCAGCGCGAGCGACCGCACCAATTTCCAGTCGGTATTCGACCAGTTCGTCTCTGTCTTCTCCGACCGCGACGACGTGCAGCGGCTCGTGCACCGCGCCGTCGATTTCCCCTCGTTCATCGAGGCGCTGGTGCACGGCATCGAAAAGTAGCGCGTCGCCGCTCAGTCGTCGGAAATCGCGCCGACAAACACGCTGGTCGAGTAGGCCGCGACGAAGGAGCAGCCGTGTCGAGAAGCGAACTACGGGATGGGGACCGGGGTGACGCCGAGCGGAGCGAGCCCGGCCGCGCCACCATCCTCCGCGGTCAGCACCCAGATGCCGTCGGCGTGCACGGCGATCGAGTGCTCCCAGTGGGCGGCGGTGCTTCCGTCTTTCGTCGTCACCGTCCAGCCGTCCTCGCGCACGAAGGTATCGATGCCGCCGAGCGTCACCATGGGCTCGACCGCGACCACGAGACCGGGCCGCACCGCCGGGCCGCGATCGCGCACCCGGTAGTTGAACACCGGCGGCTCCTCGTGCATCGAGCGACCGATGCCGTGGCCCACGTAGTCCTCGAGGATGCCGTAGCTACCCCTCGATTCGATGTAGTCCTCGATCGCGCCGCCGACCTCGCCGAGATGGCGCGCCCTCGCCAGCGCAGCGATGCCGTGCCAGAGGGACTGTTCGGTGACATCCGCAAGCTTCTGACGGTCGGCTACCAGCTCGGGCCGGGTGCGATCGGGCACCACGAGACTGAAGGCCGCATCGCCGTTCCAGCCTCCGAATTCTGCGCCGCTGTCGATCGAGACGATGTCGCCGGCCTCGAGCACACGATCACCTGGGATGCCGTGCACGACGTCGTCATTCACCGATGTGCAGATCGTGTGTCGGTAGCCGGGTTCCTTCATGAAGTTGGGAACGCCGCCGCCGTCGCGGATGGCCGACTCGGCCAGCGCGTCGAGCTCCGCCGTTGTGACGCCCGGTCTGATCGCGGCTCGCACCGCGTTCAGTGACGCGGCCGTCAGAAGACCCGGCTTCGTCATCAGCCGCAGTTCGGCCGGAGTCTTGTAGATACTGCTGCGCCTGCGCACCGGCGATCAGCCTACGGCGCGGTCGTTCTCCACAGGGCGGATGCCGCGTTCGGCCAGCGCTGTGGAGATGCGCTCTGCCACGTCCTCGACCGATCCCAGGCCATCGACCTCGATCAGGAGGCCGCGCGTGCGGTAGATGGCGATGAGCGGTTCGGTCTCGCGGAGGTAGACATCCTGGCGGTGACGGATGGCCTCTTCGGAGTCATCGACGCGGCCTTCGGCGACGGCGCGCTTGCGAAGGCGTTCGACGATGGCGTCGCGGTCGGCAACCAAGCGGATGACGGCGTCGACCGCTGTGCCGCGCTCGGCGAGAAGCGAGTCGAGGAAGCGCACCTGGTCGGTCGTGCGTGGATAGCCATCGAGCAGGAATCCGTCGAGCGCGTCGGATTCGTCGAGGCGATGGCTCACGAGAGCGTTGGTGAGCTCGTCGGGAACATAGTCACCGGCGTCGACGATCGCCTGCACCTGCAGGCCGAGCTTCGTCTTGTTTGCGATGTTGAAGCGGAAGATGTCGCCCGTGGAGATGGTGGGGACGCCGTAGAGGGCGGTGATCCGCTTGGCCTGAGTGCCCTTGCCTGCGCCCGGGGGGCCGACGATCAACAGCCGGGTCACCGGAGAAGGCCCTCGTAGTGCCGTTGCTGCAGCTGCGCATCGATCTGTTTGACGGTCTCTAGGCCGACGCCGACGATGATGAGGAGGCTCGCGCCGCCGAACGGGAAGTTCTGGTTGGCGCCGAACAAGGCGAGAGCCACAAGCGGAATCAGGGCGATGAGGGCGAGGTACAGCGCGCCGGCGAGCGTGACTCGCGTGAGCACGTAGTCGAGGTATTCCGCCGTGGGGCGGCCCGCGCGAATGCCGGGGATGAAGCCGCCATACTTCTTCATGTTGTCGGCCACCTCCTCGGGGTTGAATGTGATCGCCACGTAGAAGTAGGTGAACCCGACGTTGAGCAGGAAGTAGACGAGCACGTACATCGGGCTGTCGCCGGACTGCAGGTTGTCGGTGATCCAGGTGACCCAAGGCGCCGGCAGCTTGCCATCCTTCGGGGCGTTGAACTGCGCGATCAGCGCCGGCAGGTACAGCAGCGAGGAGGCGAAGATGATCGGGATGACCCCGGCCATGTTCACCTTGATCGGGATGTACGTGTTGTTGCCGCCGTAGGTGCGCCGGCCGATCATCCGCTTCGCGTATTGCACCGGAACTCGGCGTTGAGACTGCTCGACGTAGACCACGAGTCCCGTGATCACCAGTCCGAGCACGAGCACGAGGAGGAAGACCTCGAAGCCCTTCGACGTCTGGATGGCCCAGAGCGAGCTCGGGAACTGCGCGGCGATGGAGATGAAGATGAGGAGCGACATGCCGTTGCCGACGCCACGCTCGGTGATCAGCTCACCCATCCACATGATGAGGCCGGTGCCGGCGGTCATCGTGATGACCATGAGCAGGATGGCGTACCAGGCGTTGTTGGTGATGAGCTGGCTGCACTCGGGGGTGCCGCTGGACGCCGGGAACAGGGCGCCGCTGCGAGCGACCGTGACGAGGGTCGTGGACTGAAGTACGCCGAGCGCGACGGTGAGGTAGCGCGTGTACTGGGTCAGGCGGGCCTGGCCGGCCTGGCCCTCCTGGTACAGGGCGTCGAAGTGTGGGATGACCACGCGCAGGAGCTGCACGATGATCGAGGCCGTGATGTACGGCATGATCCCGAGAGCGAAGACCGAGAGCTGCAGCAGCGCGCCGCCGCTGAACAGGTTGACGAGGTCATAGAGACCACTCGTGCTCGTACTGCTGGTGAGACACTTCTGCACGTTGCCGTAGTCGATGAACGGGGTGGGGATGAACGAACCCAGCCGGAACAGGGCGATCATGCCGATCGTGAACCCGATCTTCTTGCGAAGATCCGGCGTGCGGAAGATCCGCGCTACGGCACTGAACACGAGGCCTCCTGGCTAAAACATTGAGCTTGCAGGTCGGGTGGCCCTTGCGGGCCACCCGCGAAGACGGCTGTGGTTACTTAACCGAGCCGCCCGCTGCAACGATCTTCTGCTGGGCAGAGCCGGAGACTTTGTCCACGGCAACGTTCAGCTTAACCGCAATGTCACCCTGCCCAAGAACCTTGACCTTCTCGTTCTTGCGCACGGCACCCTTGGCGACGAGGTCGACCGTGGTCACCTCTCCACCCTTCGGGTACAGTTCCGCAAGCTTCTCGAGGTTCACGACCTGGTACTCGACGCGGAACGGGTTCTTGAACCCGCGCAGCTTCGGGGTGCGCATCACGCTGTTCAGGTTTCCACCCTCGAGACCGACGCGAACCTGGTAACGAGCCTTCGTTCCCTTGGTACCGCGACCGGCCGTCTTACCCTTCGAGCCCTCACCACGACCGACACGCGTGCGTGCGGTCTTGGCACCGGGAGCCGGGCGCAGGTGGTGCATCTTGAGCACCTGCGGACGAGCCTCAGACTCGGCCTTGGGCGCACTCTTCGCGGCGGCCTTTGCGGGCGCCTTCTCTGCTGCGGGCTTCGCCGCAGCCTTGGCCGCAGGGGCCTTGGCCGTGGTCGCCTTTGCGGGCGCCGCGGCTTCTGACTTCTCTGTGTCAGCCATTAGTCAATCTCCTCGACCTTCACCAGGTGAGCGACGGTCTTGACGTACCCGCGGTTCTGCGAGTTGTCTTCCCTGACGACAGAATCGCCGATGCGCTTGAGTCCCAAGCTGCGCAGGGTGTCGCGCTGGTTTTGCTTTTCACTGATTTTGGACTTGATCTGGGTCACCTTCAGGCGCGCGGCCATCAGACACCTGCCTTTGCTGACTCTGCCTGGATCCGCAGGACCTGGGCTGGCACGACATGCTCGATCGACAGTCCGCGACGGGCGGCGACGGCAGCGGGCTCTTCGAGCTGCTGGAGCGCGGCCACCGTTGCGTGGACGATGTTGATCGTGTTCGAGGAACCGAGCGACTTGCTCAGAACGTCATGGATGCCGGCGCACTCGAGTACGGCGCGCACCGGACCACCGGCGATAACACCGGTACCGGCAGCGGCGGGACGCAGCAGAACGACGCCTGCCGCGGCTTCACCCTGCACGGGGTGCGGGATCGACTTGCCGACTCGGGGAACGCGGAAGAAGTTCTTCTTCGCTTCCTCGACGCCCTTGGAGATCGCGGTAGGCACCTCGCGGGCCTTGCCGTAGCCGACGCCGACCAGTCCGTTGCCGTCACCGACGACGACGAGAGCGGTGAAGCTGAAGCGACGACCACCCTTCACCACCTTGGAAACGCGGTTGATGGTGACGACGCGCTCGAGGAACTGGCTCTTGTCAGAGTCGCGGCTCCCCCGCTGCTGGTTGGGGTTACGCTCCCGACCGCCGCGGCGAGCCTCGCGAGGCTCGTTCGCCGCGCTCTGCGTTCCCGCAGCAGTCTCTACCACGGCAGCCTCGGTCGTCTCGACCTTGGTTGCTTCTGTCACTTGCTGCTCCTTGTTAGCTGATGCGGTGTCGCTCACAGGTCCAGACCACCCTCTCGAGCTCCCTCGGCAATGGCAGCGACGCGACCCGCGTACTTGCTACCACCACGGTCGAATACGACGGCGTCGATGCCTGCCTTCTTCGCGCGGTCGGCGATGAGTTCGCCCACCTTGTGCGCCTTGGCGGTCTTGTCACCGGTGAATCCGCGCAGGTCCGACTCCATGGTGGAAGCCGACGCGAGGGTGAAGCCCTTGCTGTCGTCGACGACCTGTACGAAGACGTGACGCGCAGAACGGGTGACGACCAGGCGCGGACGCGCCTCCGTGCCAACGACCTTCTTGCGCAGACGCGCGTGACGGCGACCCTTGGCGGCCGACTTGCTCTTGCCTCTAGTTCCGAGAGCCATGATTACTTACCACTCTTTCCGGCCTTGCGGCGGACTACTTCGCCCGCATAGCGCACACCCTTGCCCTTGTAGGGCTCTGGCTTGCGCAGCTTACGAATGTTGGCGGCCACCTCACCGACGGCCTGCTTGTCGATGCCGTGCACCGTCAGCTTGGTGTTGCCATCGACAGCAAAAGTGATGCCTGCCGGGGGATCGACCGTGATCGAGTGCGAGTAGCCGAGGGCGAACTCGAGCGAGTTGCCCTTCGCGGCGACGCGGTATCCGGTACCCACGATTTCAAGGCCCTTGGAGTATCCGGCGGTGACGCCGATGATCTGGTTCGCGATCAGCGTGCGAGTCAGGCCGTGCAGCGAACGCGATTCGCGCTCGTCGTCCGGACGAGTGACCAGCAGCTGGCCATCCTCGAGCTTGACCTCGATGGGGCTTGCGACGGTGAGCTGAAGCTCACCCTTCGGGCCCTTGACGGTGACGGCCGAGCCGTCGACCTTGACGTCGACACCCGCGGGGATGTCGATGGGAAGTCTTCCGATACGTGACATGTTCGATTACCACACGTAGGCGAGGACTTCCCCACCCACGCCCTTCTTCGACGCCTGGCGGTCCGTGAGGAGGCCAGAGGAGGTCGACAGGATAGCGACGCCGAGTCCGCCGAGAACGCGAGGGATCTCGGTCGACTTTGCGTACACGCGAAGTCCAGGCTTCGACACGCGCTTGATGCCCGCAATGGAGCGCTCGCGGTTGGGGCCGTACTTCAGGTCGATGGTCAGGGTCTTGCCTACGCGCGCGTCCTCGATCTTCCATCCACCGATGTAACCCTCGGACTTGAGGATCTCGGCGATGTGGGACTTGAGCTTGCTGCTCGGCATCGACACGGTCTCGTGGTACGCCGAGTTGGCGTTCCGCAGTCTGGTCAGCAGGTCTGCGACCGGATCTGTCATTGTCATGTGGTGTATTTCCTCATCTCGATTGGTTTCGACATCCGGTACACGAATGCCGACCTCATCGATCGGTGGTGCGTAATTACTGCGGGGTGTTTTCTGCCGTGCGGAAGGGGAAGCCGAGCGCCTTGAGCAGTGCGCGACCCTCTTCGTCGTTCTTGGCCGTGGTGACGACAGTGATGTCGAAGCCGCGAACCCGGTCGATCTTGTCCTGGTCGATCTCGTGGAACATCGACTGCTCGGTGAGACCGAAGGTGTAGTTGCCGTGGCCGTCGAACTGCTTGTCGCTGAGACCGCGGAAGTCACGGATGCGCGGCAGAGCGAGCGACAGCAGTCGGTCGAGGAACTCCCAGGCCCGGTCACCGCGAAGGGTGACGTGGGCGCCGATCGGCTGGCCCTCACGCAGTTTGAACTGCGCGATGGACTTGCGAGCGGCGGTGACCTGCGGCTTCTGGCCGGTGATCGCGGTGAGATCCCTGACCGCGCCATCGATGACCTTGCCATCGCGGGCAGCCTCGCCGACACCGGTGTTGACGACGATCTTCACGAGCCCGGGCACCTGGTGCACGTTCGTGAAGCCGAAGTCCTTGGTGAGCTGCGCGGAAATCTCGCTCTTGTACTTCTGCTTGAGCCTCGGCTGGATTTTGCCAGCGGGGGCAGCAGTTGCGGTGTCAGTCATTACTCTGCGTCCTTAGCCTTGCTTGAGGTCGTTGCCTTCTTGGCCGGCGCCGACTTGGCCGTGTCGGTCTTCGCCGTGCTGGCCTTCTCGGTGCTGGCCTTGGTCGACGCTGCTGCCTTGGCCGGCTTGTCGCTCTTCGCGGCTGCACCGGTCTCGGTCTTGCTGTCGGCCTTCGCCGCCGTCTTCGCTTCGACAGACTCAGTGCGGCGCTTCACGGGTGTGCGGCGCGAGTCCTTGAAGTAGCGCACACGCACCGTCTTGCCGCGGTCATCCGTCTCGACCTTGAAGCCGACGCGAGCCGGCTGCTTGGTGTCGGGGTTCACGAGCTGCAGGTTCGACACATGGATCGGGGCCTCGAGGGTCTCGATGCCACCGGTCTTCGTGCCGCGCTGCGACTGTCCGACGCGGGAGTGCTTCGTGATGAAGTTGAGTCCCTCGACGACGACGCGGTTCCGATCGACCAGCACCTCTAGCACGCGGCCCTGCTTGCCACGGTCTCCGCCGCGAGCCTGGCTGCGCCCACTGATGAGCTGGACGAGGTCGCCCTTTTTGATGTTCGCCATGACTAAATGACCTCCGGTGCGAGCGAGATGATCTTCATGAACTTCTTGTCGCGAAGTTCACGACCGACCGGCCCGAAGATGCGGGTACCACGAGGGTCCCCGTCGGCCTTCAGGATGACCGCCGCGTTCTCGTCAAACTTGATGTAGGAGCCGTCGGGACGACGGGTCTCCTTCTTGGTGCGAACGATGACCGCCTTGACGACGTCACCCTTCTTCACGTTGCCGCCCGGGATCGCGTCCTTGACCGTCGCGACGATGACATCGCCGAGGCCGGCGTAGCGACGGCCGGAGCCGCCGAGAACGCGAATCGTGAGCAGCACCTTGGCGCCGGTGTTGTCGGCGACCTTGAGCCTGGATTCCTGCTGGAGCATTTAAGTGTCCTTATTCGAAGTAAGCCAGCGGCCTACTTGGCCTTCTCGAGGATCTCGACCAGGCGCCAACGCTTCGAGGCGCTGAGCGGGCGGGTCTCGCTGATGAGAACGAGGTCACCGATGCCAGCCGTGTTGCCTTCGTCGTGCGCCTTCACCTTGGAGGTGCGGCGGATGACCTTGCCGTACAGCGGGTGCTTGACGCGGTCTTCGACCTCGACGACGACGGTCTTGTCCATCTTGTCGCTCGTCACGTAACCGCGACGGCTCTTGCGATGACCCTCGCGCTCGGCGGTGGTAGCCGCGGCGGCGTTCTTGGATTGCGCCATGACTAGGCCTCCTTCGTGGTTGCTGAGCTTGTCGAAGCATCGGCGGACTCCGGAGCCGTTGCAGCGGCATCCTCGGTCTTCTTAGTCTTCGTGGTCTTCTTGGTGGCCTTCGCCTCGACCGCGACAGGGGTGGCACGGATGCCGAGCTCGCGCTCGCGGATCACCGTGTAGATGCGGGCGATGTCGCGCTTGACGGCGCGCAGTCGACCGTGGCTCTCCAACTGGCCCGTGGCGGACTGGAAGCGCAGGTTGAACAGCTCTTCCTTGGCCTTCTTCAGTTCGTCGACGAGCCTGCCGTCTTCGAAGGTGTCGAGTTCGCTCGTGGCGAGCTCCTTGGATCCGATCGCCATTATGCGTCGCCCTCCTCGCGCTTGATGATGCGTGCCTTGAGGGGCAGCTTGTGAATGGCACGGGTCAGCGCCTCACGAGCGATGGTCTCGTTGACGCCGGCGAGCTCGAAGAGCACGCGACCCGGCTTGACGTTGGCAACCCACCACTCGGGGGAACCCTTACCGGAACCCATGCGGGTTTCGGCCGGCTTCTTCGTGATCGGGCGGTCAGGATAGATGTTGATCCAGACCTTTCCACCACGCTTGATGTGGCGGGTCATCGCGATACGCGCGGCCTCGATCTGGCGGTTCGTCACGTATGCCGGGGTCAGCGCCTGGATACCGAACTCGCCGAAGCTCACCGTGGTGCCACCGGTCGCCTGGCCGGTACGGCCGGGGTGGTGCTGCTTACGGTGCTTGACTCTGCGGGGAATCAACATGATTAGCCTTCTGCTCCTACTGCTGCCGGAGCAGCCTCTGCCTTGGGCGCAGCGGAGGCCGCGGCACCGCGACGCGGGCGGTCGTTGTCACGACCCCCATCGCGGCGGTCGTCACGACGGTCTGGCCGCTGTGACTTGGCGTTGGCCTGCTCGCGAGCAAGTTCCTTGTTGGTGATGTCGCCCTTGTAGATCCACACCTTCACGCCGATGCGGCCGAACGTCGTACGCGCCTCGTAGAAGCCGTAGTCGATGTTGGCGCGCAGCGTGTGCAGCGGGACGCGGCCTTCGCGGTAGAACTCCGAGCGGCTCATTTCTGCGCCACCGAGTCGACCGGAGACCTGGATGCGAACACCCTTGGCACCGGCGCGCTGAGCGCCCTGCAGACCCTTGCGCATTGCGCGGCGGAACGCCACACGTGCGGAGAGCTGCTCTGCGATGCCCTGGGCGACGAGCTGAGCCTCGGCCTCGGGGTTCTTCACCTCGAGGATGTTCAGCTGGATCTGCTTGCCCGAGAGCTTCTCGAGGTCGGTGCGAATGCGCTCCGCCTCGGCGCCACGACGGCCGATCACAATGCCCGGACGGGCGGTGTGGATGTCGACGCGAACGCGGTCACGGGTGCGCTCGATCTCGATGCGCGCAACACCTGCGCGGTCGAGCGAGGTCTTGAGCAGGTTGCGGATCTTCACGTCTTCTGCGACATAGTCGCTGTAGCGCTGACCGGCCTTGGTGCTGTCCGAGAACCAACGCGACACGTGGTCGGTGGTGATTCCCAGACGGAAACCGTAGGGGTTTACTTTCTGGCCCATTACTTCTTTCCCGCCTTCCTGGCAGTGACTGCCACGTCGGCTGTGCTGGTCTCATCTGGTGTCGCCAGCACGATCGTGATGTGGCTGGTGCGCTTCAGGATCTGGAACGCGCGTCCCTGTGCGCGGGGCTGGAAACGCTTGAGCGTCGCGCCCTCGTCGACGAAAGCCGACGACACGAACAGGTCTTGCTCGTCCAGGTAGCTGTTGCTGGCATCCGCCTTGACTCGCGCGTTGGCGATGGCCGAGGCGACCAGCTTGTATACCGGCTCGCTCGCGCCCTGCGGTGCGAACTTCAGGATGGCCAGGGCCTCCTGCGCCTGCTTGCCGCGGATCATGTTGACGACACGACGAGCTTTCGTGGGGGTCACGCGGATATGACGCACGCGTGCGATCGACTCCACCATTTCTCTCCTCCTTGCGCCCCCGCGTTAGCGGCGGCGACCCTTCTTGTCGTCCTTCACGTGTCCACGGAAGGTGCGGGTGGGCGCAAACTCGCCGAGCTTGTGCCCAACCATGGTTTCGGTGATGAACACCGGAATGTGCTTGCGACCGTCGTGCACCGCGATGGTGTGTCCCAGGAAAGACGGGATGATCATCGAACGGCGCGACCAGGTCTTGATCACGTTCTTGCTGTTGGCCTCATTCGCCTTCGCCACCTTGCGAAACAGGTGGTCGTCGACGAAGGGGCCCTTCTTAAGACTGCGTGGCATCTTCTCGAACTCCTACTTGCGCTTCTTGCCGGCGTTACGGCGGCGAACGATGAGCTGGTCGCTCTCTTTGTTGGCATGACGGGTGCGGCCCTCTTTCTGGCCCCACGGCGTCACCGGGTGACGTCCACCAGAGGTCTTACCCTCACCACCACCGTGCGGGTGGTCGACCGGGTTCATGACGACACCACGCACGGTCGGGCGGACGCCCTTCCAGCGCATGCGGCCGGCCTTACCCCAGTTGATGTTCGACTGCTCGGCGTTGCCGACCTCGCCGATGGTTGCGCGGCAACGCGCATCCACGTTGCGGATCTCGCCGGACGGCAGACGAAGCTGCGCGTACGGGCCGTCCTTGGCAACGAGTCGAACTGATGCACCGGCCGAGCGTGCCATCTTGGCACCGCCGCCCGGCTTCAGTTCGATCGCGTGGATCACGGTACCGACGGGGATGTTCTTGAGCGGCAGGTTGTTGCCCGGCTTGATGTCGGCGGAAGGACCGGACTCGACGATGTCGCCCTGCTTGAGCTTGTCTGGCGCGATGATGTAACGCTTCGTGCCATCGAGGAAGTGCAGCAGTGCGATGCGAGCCGTGCGGTTCGGGTCGTACTCGATCTCGGCGACCTTGGCGTTCACGCCGTCCTTGTCATTGCGACGGAAGTCGATGACGCGGTACTGGCGCTTGTGGCCACCACCGATGTGACGGGTCGTGATGCGACCGGCGTTGTTGCGACCACCGGTCTTCGGCAGCGGACGCAGGAGCGACTTCTCCGGAGTCGAGCGCGTGATCTCGGCAAAGTCTGCAACCGAGGAACCGCGGCGACCAGGGGTCGTGGGCTTGTACTTACGAATAGCCATGAGTTATCTCCCTGATCCCTAGCCGACAGCCGTGAAGATGTCGATGGAACCGGACTTGAGTGTGACGATGGCGCGCTTGGTGTCCTTGCGCTTGCCGGTGCCGAACTTGGTGCGACGGGTCTTGCCCTTTTTGTTCAGGGTGTTGATCGACGCAACCTCCACGCTGAAGATCTTCTCGATCGCCAGCTTGATCTCGGTCTTGTTCGAGCGCGGGTCCACGATGAACGTGTACTTGCCCTGATCGATCAGACCGTAGCTCTTCTCGGAGACGACGGGCGACAGGATGACGTCGCGCGGGTCCTTGTTGGTGGCGGTCATGCGCTGACCTTCTCCTTCTTGTCTTCCTTCGCAGCGGTGAACGCCTCGAATGCACCCTGGGTGAAGACGATGTCGTCGCTCACGAGCACGTCGTAGGCGTTGAGCTGGTCGTACGGCAGCACGTGCACCGTCGGGATGTTGCGAACGCTCTTGTAGCTGAGCTCGTCGCTGCGCTCGAGCACCACGAGAACGTGCTTGCTCGACGCAATCGTGTTCAGCAGCGTAACGATCGCCTTGGTCGACGGCGTGTTGCCGACGGACAGCGAGTCGATGACGTGGATGCGCTCGCCACGAGCACGATCGGAGAGCGCGCCACGCAGGGCCGCCGCGATCATCTTCTTGGGGGTGCGCTGCGCATAGTCGCGCGGGTGGGGTCCGTGGACGATGCCACCGCCGGTCATCTGAGGCGCACGGATCGAGCCCTGACGAGCGCGACCAGTTCCCTTCTGCTTGAACGGCTTGCGGCCCGCTCCCGACACCTCGCCGCGGCGGAGGGTGTTGTGCGTTCCCTGGCGAGCCGCAGCGCGCTGCGCGACGACTACCTGGTGGATGAGCGGCACGTTGGTCTGGACATCGAAGGTCTCGGCGGGCAGGTCGACAGAGCCGACCTTCTTGCCCGAGGAGTCGATGACGTCAAGTGAGGTAGCCATGTAACTACGCCCCCTTCACTGCGTTGCGAACGAATACGATGCGGCCGCGAGCGCCGGGAACGGCGCCCTTGACCAGGATGATGTTCTTCTCGAGGTCGACGGCGTGAACGGTGAGGTTCATCGCGGTGACCCGCTCGCCACCCATCCGGCCCGCCATGCGCATGCCCTTGAAGACGCGGCTCGGGGTCGAAGATGCACCGATCGAGCCCGGCTTGCGGTGGTTGCGGTGCGAACCGTGGGAAGAGCTGACGCCCTTGAAGTTGTGGCGCTTCATGACACCGGCGAAGCCCTTGCCCTTGCTGGTGCCGACGACGTCGACCTTCTGGCCGACCTCGAAGATGTCAACCGCGATCTCCTGGCCGAGCGAGTACTCGGCGGCGTCTGCGGTGCGAACCTCGGTGAGGTGGCGGCGCGGCGTGACACCGGCCTTGTCGAAGTGGCCGGTGGCCGGCTTGTTCGCCTTGCGCGGGTCGATCTGGCCGTAGGCGATCTGAACGGCGCTATAGCCGTCGATCTCCGGCGTGCGAACCTGCGTCACGACGTTCGGCGTGATCTCCACGACGGTCACCGGGATCAGCTTGTTGTTGGCATCCCAGACCTGGGTCATGCCGAGCTTGGTGCCCAGGAGGCCCTTGCTCGTCTTAGTTGTAGACATTGGTTTTCCCTATTGGTCTATCTGCTCTAGAGCTTGATCTCGATGTTGACGTCGGCCGGCAGGTCGAGGCGCATGAGCGAGTCGACAGCCTTCGGCGTCGGATCGATGATGTCGATCAGTCGCTTGTGGGTGCGCTTCTCGAAGTGCTCGCGGCTGTCCTTGTACTTGTGAGGGGAGCGGATCACGGCGATCACGTTCTTCTCAGTAGGCAGCGGAACCGGGCCGACGACCGTCGCACCCGCGCGGGTCACCGTGTCGACGATCTTGCGCGCCGAGCTGTCGATGACCTCGTGGTCATACGACTTAAGTCGAATGCGGATCTTCTGTCCCGCCATGTCTGACTCTCTCTCTGTAGTACTTGGGTGTTACGTGTTCTGGCTTGGTCTGCTTGCGGCGGGCCCGAGGGCTCGCGCGCTGCGAAGCACTTCTGCTGTCGCACCACTGTTGATGTTTCAATGTGCGGCTCACACGCGATTGCTCCCGTGCTCACCTCGCCGGTGTTTATTGGACACTGGCCGACCCCCGCGCTCGGGCGTGTTGCCCGGATGAGGCACACACGTCACCGCATGATTCTCGAGGTCGATTAAGCTGTGCACCTCGAATCAGCGTCTACCACTGCTGGTTGTCGCCGTTCTCGGTACCGGTTCTGCTACCCGCGGCCTAGATCGACACCCGCTGGCATTGACTGCCCGGCGTCCACATCTATGCACTGCCTGGCAGTGATCCCGACGCAATCGCCGGGAATGTTGAACTAGACGAGTTTGCCACACTCTGACACGCGTCGCAAACCCGGGCGTGTCGCGCTCTCGGTTTCGACCGAGGGCTGGCGTTTGGCGCGAGGGCTGCAGTTCGAACGTGCGCCGTCGCGACAAGCGGCAGCCGTCGCACGAGGGTGAGGTGGGGCGCGGAACGACGAAGGGCCGCACCCGAGGGGTGCGGCCCTTCGCTGGTGGAACTGGTGTTACTTGACGACCTTGGTCACCGTGCCGGCGCCGACGGTGCGGCCACCCTCACGGATCGCGAAGCTGAGTCCCTCTTCCATGGCGATCGGCTGGATCAGCTCGACCGACATTTCCGTGGTGTCGCCGGGCATGACCATCTCGGTGCCCTCGGGCAGCGTGATGACGCCGGTGACGTCGGTGGTGCGGAAGTAGAACTGCGGGCGGTAGTTCGCATAGAACGGGTTGTGACGGCCACCCTCATCCTTGGACAGGATGTAGGCGGTGCCCTCGAAGTTCGTGTGCGGGGTCGTGGAGCCGGGCTTCACGACGACCTGGCCGCGCTCGACATCCTCACGCTTGGTGCCGCGGAGCAGGAGACCACAGTTCTCGCCGGCCCATGCCTCGTCGAGCTGCTTGTGGAACATCTCGATACCCGTGACGATGGTCTTCTGCGTCGGGCGGATGCCGACGATCTCGACCTCGGAGTTGATAGCGAGGGTTCCGCGCTCTGCGCGGCCCGTGACGACGGTTCCACGACCGGTGATCGTGAAGACGTCCTCGATCGGCATGAGGAACGGCTTGTCCTTGTCGCGCACCGGGTCAGGCACGTTGTCGTCAACGGCCTGCATGAGGTCGAGGACGCTCTGCACCCACTTCTCTTCACCCTCAAGAGCCTTGAGCGCGGAGACGCGGACAACGGGAGCGTTCTCGCCGTCGAAGTCCTGGCTGGAGAGCAACTCGCGAACCTCGAGCTCAACGAGCTCCAGGATCTCCTCGTCGTCGACCATGTCGGACTTGTTGAGCGCGACCAGCAGGTACGGCACGCCGACCTGCTTCGCGAGCAGCACGTGCTCACGGGTCTGGGCCATCGGGCCGTCGGTAGCTGCAACCACGAGGATTGCACCATCCATCTGAGCGGCACCGGTGATCATGTTCTTGATGTAGTCAGCGTGGCCCGGGGCGTCGACGTGCGCGTAGTGGCGCTTCGGCGTCTCGTACTCGACGTGCGAGATGTTGATCGTGATGCCGCGCTGGCGCTCTTCTGGAGCGGAGTCGATCGACGCGAAGTCGCGCTGAACGTTGGTGGCGGAAGGGTACTTGTCGGCAAGCACCTTGGAGATGGCCGCCGTCAGCGTGGTCTTTCCGTGGTCAACGTGACCGATGGTTCCGATGTTTACGTGCGGCTTCGACCGCTCGAACTTGGCCTTAGCCACAGTGGTCCTCCTCAGGACGTTCGTCGAGTGCGCCCGATCCGAGATGAGACCGGACGCTCTTGGTTTGGAGTGTGTAGATATGTTACTCGGTGTACCCGAGCGGTTTCACGACCGAGGTCGCTGCCCACCCAGAAGCGCCTGTTGCCAGGCCGGCCGATTACTCGCCCTTGTTCTTCTGGATGATCTCGTCGGCCACCGCACGCGGCACCTCTGAGTAGCTGTCGAAGGACATTGAGTACACCGCACGGCCAGAGGTCTTCGACCTCAGGTCGCCAACATACCCGAACATCTCCGACAGCGGAACTTTCGCCGAGATGACCTTGACGCCAGTCGCGTCTTCCATCGACTGGATCTGGCCACGACGCGAGTTGAGGTCGCCGATGACGTCACCCATGTATTCCTCAGGGGTGCGCACCTCGACGGCCATGAGCGGCTCGAGCAGCGCGGGGTCGGCCTTGCGAGCCGCCTCCTTGAACGCCATCGAGCCGGCGATCTTGAACGCCATTTCGGACGAGTCGACGTCGTGCGATGCACCATCGAGCAGGATCGCCTTGACGCCCACCATCGGGTATCCCGCGAGCACGCCGACCTGCAGCGCATCCTGGATACCGTGATCGACGGACGGGATGTACTCGCGCGGAACGCGGCCACCCGTGACCTTGTTCTCGAACTCGTAGGTCTTCTCCGCCGTCACCTCGAGCGGCTCGAGCGAGATTTGGATCTTGGCGAACTGGCCAGAGCCACCGGTCTGCTTCTTGTGGGTGTAGTCGTACTTGTCCACAACGCGACGGATCGTCTCGCGGTACGCAACCTGGGGCTTGCCCACGTTGGCCTCGACGTTGAACTCGCGCTTCATCCGGTCGACCAGGATGTCGAGGTGAAGCTCGCCCATTCCCTTGATGACCGTCTGGCCCGTGTCCTGGTTCTGCTCGGTGCGGAACGTCGGGTCTTCCTCAGCGAGCTTCTGGATAGCGATACCCAACTTCTCCTGGTCGGCCTTGGTCTTCGGCTCGATCGCGACCTCGATGACCGGCTCCGGGAACGTCATCGACTCGAGAACAACCTGGTTGTTCGAGTCACATAGCGTGTCACCGGTGGTGGTGTCCTTGAGGCCGATGACCGCGTAGATGTGACCCGCGGTGACCGAGTCGACCGGGTTCTCCTTGTTCGCGTACATCTGGAAGATCTTTCCGATGCGCTCCTTCTTGCCCTTCGTCGAGTTGGTGACTGCGCCGCCACTGTCGAGGTGTCCGGAGTACACGCGGATGTAGGTGAGACGCCCGAAGAACGGGTGCACGGCAACCTTGAACGCGAGAGCCGCGAACGGCTCCTTCGCATCCGGGTGGCGCTCGATGACCTTCTCCTCGTCGCGCGGGTCCGTACCCTGAATGGCGGGGACGTCGAGCGGGTTGGGCAGGTAGTCGATGACCGCGTCGAGCATCGGCTGCACGCCGCGGTTCTTGAACGCCGAGCCACACAGGACCGGGTAGATCTCGCTAGCGACGGTGAGCTTGCGGATGCCGGCCTTGATTTCGGCGACCGTCAGTTCCTCGCCACCGAAGAACTTCTCAAGCAGGGCGTCGTCGGTCTCGGCGACGGTCTCGAGCAGCAGCTGGCGGTACTCCGCAGCCTTCTCCTTGAGATCATCCGGGATCTCCCGAACCTCGTACTTGGCACCCATGGTGACGTCGCCCTTGGAGTCGGCCTCCCAGACGAGGGCACGCATCTCGACGAGGTCGACGACACCAACGAAGTCGCTCTCGGAGCCGATCGGCAGCTGGAGGACCAGCGGCTTCGCGCCCAGGCGGTTGATGATGGTGTCGACGGTGAAGTAGAAGTCGGCACCGAGCTTGTCCATCTTGTTGACGAAGCAGATGCGCGGAACGTCGTACTTGTCGGCCTGACGCCACACGGTCTCCGACTGGGGCTCAACGCCCTCCTTGCCGTCGAAGACAGCAACGGCGCCGTCGAGCACACGCAGCGAGCGCTCGACCTCGACCGTGAAGTCGACGTGGCCGGGGGTGTCGATGATGTTGATCTGGTTCTTGTTCCAGAAACAGGTGACAGCGGCGGAGGTGATCGTGATTCCACGCTCCTGCTCCTGCTCCATCCAGTCCGTCGTCGATGCCCCATCGTGGGTCTCGCCGATCTTGTGGTTGACGCCCGTGTAGAACAGGATGCGCTCAGTCGTGGTGGTCTTGCCGGCATCGATGTGCGCCATGATGCCGATATTGCGGACCTTGTTCAGGTCGGTGAGCACTTCCTGTGCCACAGGTTCCTCCGAAAGATTGGGGATGAATGCCGGCGAAACCCGGCGATTGAGCCCGTCGCGTTCGCCCCTTTGACAAGCTCAGGGAACGAACGCGACAGGCTCACATAACGTGATTGATTACCAGCGGTAGTGCGCGAACGCCTTGTTGGCGTCAGCCATCTTGTGAGTGTCTTCACGACGCTTCACCGCGGCACCGAGGCCGTTGGATGCGTCGAGGATCTCGTTGGTGAGGCGCTCGGTCATGGTCTTCTCGCGGCGACCCTTGGCGTAGGTGGTGAGCCAACGCAGTGCGAGGGTGTTGGCGCGGTGAGGCTTGACCTCGACCGGCACCTGGTACGTCGATCCACCGACACGGCGGGACTTGACCTCGAGGGTGGGGCGCACGTTGTCGAGCGCCTTCTTGAGGGTGACCACCGCATCCGCACCGGTCTTGGCCGAGACGCCGAGCAGGGCGTCGTAGACGATCTTCTCAGCAAGGCCCTTCTTGCCATCAAGAAGGATCTTGTTGACGAGCTGGCTGACGATGGGGGCTCCGTAGACCGGGTCCGCTACAACGGGACGCTTCGGTGCTGGTCCTTTACGTGGCATTACTTCTTGTCCATTTTCGCTCCGTAGCGGCTGCGAGCCTGCTTACGATTCTTGACTGCCTGGGTGTCGAGCGCGCCGCGCACGATCTTGTAGCGCACACCGGGGAGGTCCTTCACGCGACCGCCGCGGACGAGCACCATCGAGTGCTCCTGCAGGTTGTGGCCCTCGCCGGGGATGTAGGCGGTGACCTCGGTGCCGTTGGAAAGCTTCACACGAGCGACCTTGCGCAGAGCCGAGTTCGGCTTCTTCGGGGTGGTCGTGTACACGCGGGTGCACACACCGCGCTGCTGTGGGTTCGCCTTGAGGGCGGGCGCCTTGGTCTTGACGACCTTCGGGCTGCGGCCCTTACGGACCAACTGCTGAATGGTGGGCAACTACATACTCCTTGTATTTACTGCACGGTGACAGATTGTTCTTAGCATCCGACCCGGAACATGACTGGTTCGGATCGTTTTGCACCACACGCGAAACCCACGGTGCGAGTTTCTGAGTGGTATGCCGTGGGGGCCGTTCGGTGACGAATAAACCCAGCTTGTATGCCTGATGCCTGTGCTTGGTGCGGGGCTGGAAACTATACGACCAGCGGACACACGTCAAGCGCACGGCAAAGCGCACACCACGAAGAAGAATAGCTCTTCAGGGTGTATGCGGTCAAATGAGTCCGCTGCGCTGTGAGCGAAGAACCGCTAGCGCGGACGGCTGGTGCTCGAGGCGAGAAGCGGCGTGAACAGAACGACGGGAATCGCCAGGAGTGCGGACGCGACGATGAAGGGCCCGGTGACGGCCGCGGCGAAGAAGAGCACCGCGGCGAAGAGGTCGGCCCGATCGATGGCGACGAGGATTGCACCCACCGCTGGTCCCACGAGGTAGACGGTGATCGCGGTGATGATCGACCGCGCCCACGGCAGTCGAAGCGGGCCGCCCCGGGGCCGGAGGCTCATCAACACCGACACGAAGACCAGTGCACAGGCGACGGCGGCCATCATGGGACCGATCAGGGGACTGACATCCGGTTGACTGATCGGGTCGAGCCCGGTGAACAGGCTGATCGCGCCATAGGTGGCGATGAGCAAGGCGGCGAAGAGCACGACCGCCATGATCGCGGCGAGCAGAGCTCGGCTCAGCGACGATGCCTCTCGCGGAGCCTCCGGCTCGTCCGGCGGGCCTGCAGGATCACTGGGCAGCGTTTGCGGCCACCGCTCGCTCATACTCGGCGCGCGCCCTCGCGGTGTCGCGATCGAATGCGGCGCGATCCTCGGCGTTGCGGGCCCTGACCCGGCGTCCGCGAGCCGCCACCGCCGCACCCATCCAGAGGGAGACCTCCCTGGCCACCAGCGCCCCTGCGACGATGACGGGTGATTGCGCGGCCGCCCGGAACGCCCTCGCTGCGGCGCTTGGAGTGAGCCCGACCACACCGTTGACGAGCAGCAGGATACCGATGCTGACGAAGTAGACCAGCACTCCGACGAAGAGACTGCCGAGGATGTAGGCCCACCAGTTGGCGCGGTTCAGAAGCAGCACAAGCAGGATGAAGACGACAGCGAAGACGAGCACCGGCACGAAGAATGCGGCGCTGGTGAGGAAGCCGAGGAACTCGAACCCCACGGCACGCGGAGGTGCGAACAGCGGCGTGATGGCAAGCACGACAACGGCGTAGATCGCCCCGAAGATAATGGCCGAGCCGAGCGCGATGAGGGAACCGATGCCACGGTTGCCACGCTTGCGTGGAGGTACCGGCGCGTGCACGTACACGGTCTGTGTGGGCGCAGGCTTGGCAACGGCCTCGGGCGCCCTGTCTGCCTCGGCATCGTCGGAGGTTTCGACGGGTCCGTAGTCGACTTCGTCATCGACGGTGTGTGAATCCACGGGCTCTACGACGGTTGTGGAATCGGCAGGCGACTCGGGGGTGGACGACTCCGTCACGGTGGGCTCGACGGCGGGCGCGCCGACCGCAGAATCCGTGGACCGCACGGACTGGGGCTCGGGCGGCAGGATGAGCGCTTCGCCGTGAGGCTCGAGAGAATCCACGGGCTCCACGGCGGGAGCACCTTCTTTTGCGGCGTCACTTTCTGGCGTTGCTGGGGTTTTCTCGCTCATGATGCACTCCTCGCCTGGCCCCTGCGGGCATCCGGTTCCGACGGAGTCACTCTAGCAATGCAGTCTCACGTGCCGACAGCGGTTGACAGCGGCCGGGCCCGCACTGGAGCCCGGCCGCTGGGCGCCGTCACTTTGTCGTGGTGGTTACGGCGGGTGCATCCTTCACAACGAACACGAAACCGGCGAGCGTGCCTGTGCTGTCCTCGGCGGGTTTCGTTCCCGTGAATGAACTGTTCGTCACGAGGAAGAATCGAGGACCCTTCTGTGCCGCATCGATGAATGCCATGATCTGCTCCGGCGTGCCCTTTAGCGCCACCGTCACCGGCACCGTGAAGACCCCGTCGGTGGTTGGGGCGGGAGTCGATGCGACGCCCGTGCCGGACTGAGAAGGCGACCCGCCCGCTGCGGGGGTCGCGGTGCTCGTCGGTGCCGGGACGGTCGGTGCCGGGGCCGTCGGGGCCGCCGTCGAGCCTGCTTCCCCTCCGTACGCGGTCGCCTCTGCTGCCGTGACCGCGGTGAGCGTCACGCCGTTCGCCTCCGCCAGCGCCTGGAGCTGATCGAGGAAGTCATCGAGATCCGGTGACTCCGGCGCGGAAATCTGCAGCTTCTGCAGCTCCTTCTTGAGCTCGGGCAGTGTGTCATATTGGCGCTTCAACTTCACCAGTGCCGCTCGCTGTGCTGCATTCTGCACGTCCGTCGACTGGGCCTGGCTGGCTGCGATCCCCGCCTGAGTGAGAGTTGGCGAGATGCCAAACAACCAACCGAATACCAGGATCACCACCGCGGCGACGGACACACCGAGCATCCACAGGCGATTTCCGGTCATTTCGATGCCCCCGTCGTGTTCTTCGCAAATCGGCCGGAAAGTGCCTTCTCGTTGACGTTGAGCGTGACCGTCGTGCTGTAGGTGCCGCTCGCCTCCGTGACGGAGTCGGGGGTCGCATCCGCGAAGCCCGGAACATCGACGAGAGCGCGCACGATCGCCGTCGCATCGAGGATCGTGGGGCTCGAGATGACGATCGTGAGCGTCGCAACCCGAGGCTCGCGCAACGGGCCGGCCGGAACGAGTTCCGGTTCCCACGGCGCGCGCCCCTTCATATCTGCCGACTGGATCACTGCACCCGCGGGAAGCGAGGAGCGCACCGCATCGATCAGCCCCGCCCAGAGCACCTCGGTGGACGCACCGAGCGTCTTCGCATCGTTAACGCCGGTCACTAACGAAGCCACCTTGGAGGCCTTCGCGTATTCCTTGCGCTGACTCAGGATCGAGTTGGTTTCGGCCTGAGACGCGGCGAGCGCGTCCTGTGCCTGAGAGTTCCGCAGGAACGCATAGCCGTAGCCTGCACCGACGATCACGAGCAGGAGAACCAACAGCAGCAGCGAGAGCCGCCGCATGCCTCGAGCCTTTTCCCGCAGTGCCGCTTCGGGGGGCAGCAGGAAGACTCGCGGCTCGCCCCCGAGGATCAGCTCGGCACGCTTCGCACTCTTGCCGCTCATGCGCTCGTCCCCAGGGCGAGTCCGAACGCCGTGGACATGGCATCCTGCTGCTGTGAATCAGTGCTCGCGGACACTCCACGGGCCAGTGGCGTTCCTCCGAGCAGGTCGGCATGTGCCACGGGCAGCCCGATCATCTCGGCGAGCGCGGAAGTGAACCCCGCGAGCTGCGTTCCTCCGCCCGAGACGATCACCCGATCGAGATGGGCGCCGCGCTTGGTGGACAGGAAGTAGTTGAGCGTGTTGCGGATGCTGTTGAACAGCTCGCCGACGACGGCGTAGATGATCTCGACCGCGGGCCGCTGCTCCAGCGGCACGTCAATGGATGCGAGACCCAGTTGGCGTTTGAGGGCTTCCGCCTCCACGGCATCGATCTGCAGTGTGGCGGTCATCGACCTCGTGATGTCATCGCCGCCCGACGCGAGGATTCGCACGAAAAGCGGAACCCCTCCCTGGGCGATGATCACATTGGTCGTGTTGGCGCCGACTCCGATGAGCACAGAGAGACCCGTGTTCGAGCTGATGGGAGAGAGCGCCCTGGTGAGAGCGAAGGGGATGAGGTCGACGTGAACCGGGTGCAGCCCGGCCTGGGTCACCGCGGCGACGTTGGACGTAACCGCCTCCTTGATCGCCGCGATAAGGAGTCCGTTGACCACGGGGCCGTCGGCGCCGATGTCTTCGGAGATCGGGTAGAAGTCGAGGATGGCGTCGTCAACGGGCACCGGGAGGAGCTCCTGCACGTGGAAAGAGAGGGACTCCCTGATCTCGGCGAGCGGGGCGCGCGGCACGGCCAGGTCACGGGCGAAGACCCGCTGGCCCCCGATGCCGAGCACGACGTCCTTGCTCTTGAAGCCGCCGGCCACCCACAACTTCCTCAGCGCATCGGCCACCGTGCTGACTTCGAGCACCTCGCCCCTGCGCACGGAACCCTCGGGAAGCGCAATCTCGTGATACCGGGTGATGAGCGGCTTGGCTTTCGCCGCGCCCTGCACCTCCACCGCGCGTAGCGTGGTGCTGCCGATGTCTATACCGACAATCGTGGAACCCATCTATTTCCCCCCTAGACCAATCCGAAAAGTGCCAAGTACGCATCCCACACAGCGTTTCCTGCCACAATGCCGATCCACGCCCCCACGAGCATCCAGGGGCCAAACGGTATCGCCGTCTTGCGGCCCCCTCGGCGAACAAGGATCAGAATTATCCCGAAGATACCACCGAGCAGGAACGCTGCGATGGACCCCACAACGAGTGCCCCCCACCCCGCCCAGCCGAGAAACAGCCCGAGCGCACCCGCCAGCTTTACATCACCAAAACCCATTCCGCCGGGAATGACGAGGGCCATCAGCAGGTACGCGAGGCCGAGTGCCAGGCATCCGATCGCGGAACGGAGCATGGGCGCAAAGTCGCCGGAAAGCATCGCCGCGACTGCGAAGAGCAGCGCTCCGACGACGTATGCAGGCAGCACGATCGCGTTCGGAAGGCGGCGCACGTCGAGGTCGATCAGCGCGAGAACAACGCTGGCCGCCGAGAGGTAAAGGTAGGCAACGAGCACGAGAGCGGCTGCACCCGCGGCCTGCGCCGTTGGCGCGCTCGTGACCGCCGGGGCGAAAATCACCGCAACGATCGCGAAGAAGAGCGCAACGCCAAGTTCGACCAGCGGGTAGCGAACGGAGATTCGGCTGCCGCAGTCCCGACATCTGCCCCGCAGTATGACCCAGGATAGGAGCGGAACGTTGTCGTACCAGCGGATAGGGTGTGCGCAGTTGCCGCACGCGCTCGGTGGAGACACGATCGACTTCTTCAGCGGCACTCGGTAAATCACCACATTGAGAAACGACCCAATCAACAGGCCGAAAACCCCTACGAGCACCGGCACACTACCCGCCAATGTTACGAAGGGAAACGGGGGTCCATGGGTTGGGCGGAGGTGTGGCTGAACTTGCGCCCGTCGACAGGTCATAGCCCGGGAGGCCCACCGGCGTGTAATAGAGATGGGCGTTGCCATCGACGCTCGCACCCCCCGCGAAGACCTGCCCGTAGAAGTTAATGCCGGAACCGATGTAGACCTTGCACGGCGAATAGATAATCGTCGAAAGGTTCGGGCTGAAATAAAAGGCGCCGGTAACATTCACGCTTGATCCGGCTGGGCAGGTGGGCGACGTCGGCGACTCGGACGTCGTATCGGGGGTGATCAGCCACAGCTTGTGCGGGGCGTCGGAGGTAAACCCGCCCCCATTGCCCAGGCTGAAGCCAAGGGTCGAAATGATGACGAGATCGTTGTTCAGGATGAGGCGCTGATAGGTCGACTCGACAAGCGGACTCGTGCACCCGCGTGCATCAATGATTCCCTTGCCACCCGCGAAGCTGTTGACAGCGGCGGTGAGGGCGTCGAAGTCGCAGTTGGTGCCGAGGTTGTACTGCGAGAAGCCAGCCCAGTCGCTCTGCGAATAGGCGAAGTTAATCCAGTTGGGCACCGTGGGCGCGGCCGGAGTCGGCTGTGCTGCGGGACCAGGGCCGGGACCGGCGGGAACGACGGTGACTCCGCCCTGCGCGGTCACTCCCGACTGCACGGACTTCGCGGTCAACGCCGCGTTGATCGAGTACCAGCTGACGCCGGTCACCGATCCGCGAGCCCAGGCGCGATTGGAGGTGGAGGTGCCGATATTTCCCCCGGTGAGCGCGAGCGTCTGCGCGGTTGCATTGCCTTTGACCGCGTCACCGTTCGTCACGTTGGACGCTCCCGACGACCAGATGTCTCCGCCGATCGCGTTGCTGCCTCCCGAGCTGAACGCACCCGCCGTCACTGTGACGCCGCCGCCTACCACGGCGCTAGAGAGAGAGGTCGTTCCCGTCGTCCAAGTGCTCCCGTTGATCGTGCCCGAGTTGACCGTCAGCGAGGAGCCGATGGCGTTACCCCCGACGCTGACGCCGCCCGAAAGCTTGATGGCACCCTTTCCCGTTCCCGAGGCCCACAGGTTGCCCAGAACACCGCAGGATCCGCTCAACGTGACGTTGCCGTTGTTGACAACCAGGTCTCCCTGCGACGCAGCACCTCCGCTGCAGCTCACGTCGCCGGTCTTCACCATGACGTTCGCGTCATTCGTGCCGTCCTGTGAGACCAAGGTGCCCGAGCCGCCGAAGTATTGAGACGAGTAGGAATAGATGGCGGGGCCGGACACGCCGATCGGAGGGCTGGCTACCGCGCGGTTGTAGATTGCCTCGACCGACTTGGTGTTTCCCGTGCTGTTGCCGGCAACACCCTTCGATAGCGCAGCGCCCACCGAGGTGATCTTGACGAACTGGGCGTCGGCGGTGGGACATCCGGCGACCCAGGCCGTGGCACTCGTCACCGAGGAAGCGGTGGTGTAGCTCAGCGATGCCGTGTAGGTCGGCGCCGTCGAGCTCGTGTACGTCGGAGAGCAGGAGGTGCCCGTCGTGAGCGCGGCGAGCGCGACATCGACGCCCGCGGTCGCTGCAGCCTGCGACTGCACTCCCGCCCTCGTGGAAGTTGTCGAACCGAAGCCACTGACAATCGAGGACAGGATGAGCGACGTCACCACCATTCCGACCAGCATCAGCCCGATGACCGCGATCATGGCCGCGCCCCGTTCCGCGCTGCGGAGCCGCCGCGACAAACTCACCATATTCATCAGAAACATGCGATATTTCCCGTCAGGCCGGTGCGGCTGGTCGCCGAAGTCTGAAATACGACTGCATTAGATTTGCCCGCGTCTTCCTTGAACGAAAGAGTGACACCCTTGCTGCCCTGTTGGGCGAAGATACCCGTTCCGGAGAGCGGCGAAACTCCGGTGGACAGCAGAGTCCAGGTCGCGAGCGTGGCAGAAGAGGGCACCGGGATGGCCGCCCCTGATGTTGTATATCGAACGCTGCGCTCGGTAGCGGAGTAGTACCAGGCCACGCACTGGTAGGTGATTGTTGCCGCCGAACCCACCTTGAGAGCTGTGAGCATCTGGTCATTGCCCGACGGGGCCGTCAGTTTGAATGGTGCCGCCGTGCTGGAAGAGTTGCCCGAATTCTGGATCCCCGTCGTTACCGAGCGGGAGACGAGCTGGCCCGAGCTGGTGGCCGACGTCACTGTCCTGACGATTGCCTCGGTCGACGTCGTGCTGATCATGAGGCCGCCCACGACGCTGAGCACCAGAACGATCAGCATCGCAGACACCAGCAATTCGATGAGGGTGAACCCCTCGTCCGACTTCGTGTTCACTCCCCCGCGCCGCATCTCAACCACCGTTGACGTAGATGAGAGTGGATGCCGTGGCGAGAGTCTGGCCGGTGTCGCTGCGTACGACCTTGACCGTGTAGCTGACGGTGCTCGGGTTCGTCGCCGTCGGTGCGGGCGTCGGACACACGACCGGCGTCACATTCAACTGGAGCGGTACGCCACGGTAGGTGCTGGGTGCGCCTACGGCAACGGAAGGAGCCCCCTGCAATCCGGAACACGTTGACGCCTGCGAGCGGGCCATGTCGAGCTGGCTATTGACCAACTGCGTCGCGCTCGCGACTGCCGCCGACGCTGCGGAAGCCTTCATCCCCTGGATGAGGAGCGGGATCAGCGCCATCGCGAGCAGGGCGAGAATGAACATCGAGACCACGATCTCGATGAGGCTAAATCCTGCGTCGGTCGAGGAGGGGCGCGGGGTGATGCTTTCTGGCATGTATCCGACCCCTTCCCAAGCTATACGGATATTAAAAGGTGGGGGCGCCGCTGTACGCGACGCCCCCAAGTGTCATTGCTTAGCCTGCGGCAGTCGCACAGGCCGGACCGTCGACCTTGGTCACGGTGGTGGCGTCGGTGATCTTGAAGATCTTTCCGGTAGACGATGCCTCGCTCATGCAGAACTTGCCGGCGGCGGTGGCGAAGACGACGAACGCTCCGGTACCACTGCTCTGCGCGAAGCCCTGGCCCTGCAGCGTCGCCAAGGTTGCGGATGATGCATCGCCGTTGTTGCTGGCGGCGAGCTGAATGATGGCGACCTTCGCATTGGTCAGGTCGGACTGTGCCGCGCTGTCCTTGGCGGAGTTCTGCTGGTTGAGGAACACCGGGATAGCGATCGCGGCGAGGATACCGATGATCAGCACGACCACCAGCAGCTCGATGAGCGTGAAGCCCTGCTCCTCATTTTTGATGGCATCGCGCTTGGCGGCCATTGACTTGTGAATTGCACTAATCATTTTTTTTCCATTCCTGCTCAGAGATTCGGACAGGTGGCCCCCAATATTGCAATGCCCCCAACTGAATCCTGATCCAGGATGCCGGTAACCGCAATTCCCGCAAATAGGGCACATCGGGCATTAACACACCCCCAATTCGAGGGGCCGGACGGGCTAGTGGATCTCGTTGTAGATCGTGAAGATCGGCATATAGAGCGCGATGATCATGCCACCGATGATGACGCCGATCACACCGATCATGAGCGGCTCGATGAGCGAGGTGAGCTGCTCCGTCGTGGTCTGCACTTCCTCGTCGTAGAAGTCCGCGATCTTGTTGAGCATCTGCTCCAGCGAGCCGGAATCTTCACCCACCGCGATCATCTGGGTGACCATGGCCGGGAACACGCCCTGTTCGGCCAGCGGCTCGGCGATATTACGTCCGCCGCGCACGGCATCCTGCACCCGCAGGAGAGCCTGTTCGATCACCCAGTTGCCGGAGGTATTGCCGACGATGCCTAGAGACTGCAGGATCGGCACGCCGGCCCCAGTCATGGTGGCGAAATTGCGCGTGAACCTGGCGACGCCGACCTTGCGCATGAGCAGCCCGAAGACGGGCAGCTTGAGGCGCAGCGGGTCGACGATGCTGCGCACCCTGTCAGTGTGCTTGTTCGCCCTCCACCAGATTGCGAAGCCGACGCCGACAACGAGAAGAAGCGGGCCCGCCCAGACCATGTTCTCGGAAATGACCACAAGAATCTGAGTGGGTAGTGGGAGTTGGCCACCGAGGTCCGCGAACATCTTCTTGAACACGGGAACGATGAAGATGAGCATGGCGACCACCGAGACGAGCGCCATGACGAGAACGACTACCGGATAGGTCAAGGCGGACTTGATGGTCGATCGCAGTTTGACATCCGCCTCGAAGGTGCCGGCGATCGACTCCAGCGAGCTGTCGAGGAAGCCTCCGGTCTCACCCGCCCGGATCAGGTGGATCATCAGTGGTGGGAAGATCCGCGGATGCTTCGCGAACGCGTCCGACAGCGACGTGCCGGTCTCGACCTGAGTGCGAATCGCATCCAGTGCGCGTGCGAGCCGCTTGTTCTCCGTCTGTTCGGTGAGGATCGTCAGCGCGCGAAGCAACGACAGGCCGGCCCCTACCATGGTCGCCATCTGCCTGCTCATGACGGCGATGTCCTTGAGCGGTACCGGCTTCTCGAAACCCGCGATCTTGATCTCCATGTTGAGACCACTGCCGGCCTTGGTCTCCGAGACGCTGACCGGCGACAGCCCCATGGTGCGCAGGCGCGATACGACGACCGACTCGCTCTGGGCCTCCATCTTGCCCTTGACGATCTTCCCGCCGGCATCCCGGCTTGTGTACGCGAAGGTGAGTGCGGTGGACACTAGTAGCCTCCACCCATCCGCTGCTGATCGAAGCTGTAGCTGGGCGCCCCGGCAAGGCCGCCCTGCACGAGACGCTTGAACGACTCAACGTCGTGCACCTTCTCAAGCGCCGCCTCCTGAGTGATGTCACCCGAGTTCACGAGTTCCGCAAGGTGCTGATCCATGGTGTGCATGCCGAGCTCGCGGCCAGCCTGCATCGCGGAAGGGATCTGGTAGGTCTTGCCCTCCCGAATGAGGTTCGCCACCGCGGGAGTCGCAATGAGCACCTCGGTGGCCACGGCGCGCCCCTTGCCGCCCGCTCGTTTGACCAGTGTCTGGCAGACGACGCCCTGCAGAGTTGCTGCAAGCTGGGCTCGCACCTGCCCCTGCTGGTGCGAGGGGAACACGTCGATGACGCGATCGATCGTCTGGGGCGCATCCTGCGTGTGCAGGGTCGCGAAGACGAGGTGCCCGGTCTCGGCCGCGGTGAGCGCGACGGAGATCGTTTCGAGGTCCCGAAGCTCACCGATGAGGATGACGTCGGGGTCCTGCCGCAGCACGTGCTTGAGCGCGTTCGCAAAGCTGTGCGTGTCTGAGCCGACCTCGCGCTGATTGACGAGCGACTTCTGGTTGCCGTGCAGGAACTCGATCGGGTCCTCGACGGTGACGATGTGGTCGGCGCGCGTGCGGTTGACGAGGTCGATCAGCGCGGCGAGCGTCGTGGACTTACCTGAGCCGGTTGGGCCGGTCACGAGTACCAGGCCTCTCGCCAGGGTGGCGAAGCGGGCCACCGCATCCGGCACGCCCAGCTGTTCGAGCGCCTTGATCTCCGTGGGAATCAGACGGAAGGCGGCGCCGATCGCACCACGCTGCTGATAGAAATTCACGCGGAAGCGAGCGTTGGCCGAGATCGTGTAGGCGAAGTCGAATTCGAGCTCGGTGGCGAAAGTCTCCTGCTGCTGCGGCGTGAGGATGCTGAGCAGGGCCGCCGTGACCTTGGCCCGATTCCACACCACGTCTTCGGTGATCGGGCGCAGCGAGCCGTCGACCCGCAGCATCGGCACCGCGTTGTTGGTGATGTGCAGGTCGGATGCGCCGCTGAAGACGACCTCCTGCAGCGCGGTCACGAGGTCGGGATCCGCGTCGATCAGGGGGCTCTGCGAACCCGCGCCCGGCAGCGCCGAGGCGTGCACGAACTGCTCGGGCGCACCGCCCAGGATGTCCGCATGGCCGCGTGGCCTCAGCGTTGGCGCCTGGGACTCCGGCGGAATCGGCGAGAAGACCGCTGACTCGTCCACGGGAGTGGGAACGTACACGGGTTGCTGAGAGGGCACCGATGGCACGGTCGGCGGCGGGAAGTTCAAGGACTCAACGGTCGGGTCGCTCGGCGGCGCGGCGTAACTGGGCCGCAGGCTCTGGGACTCGCCGCCCGGTGTGACCGGTATTTCGTACCTCGGATCGTTCACGCCTTTATCCCCTTGTTTCTTTGGACTACTGAGTCTCTGCGACGGAACATCAGGCCACCACCCGAAGGATCTCTTCGATCGAGGTGAGTCCGAGTTGAGCCTTTGCCCAACCGTCTTCGCGCAGCGTGAGCATCCCCTGCTCTCGCGCGGCCCGGCCGATTTCGGCGCTCGATGCACGGCCCACGGCGAGTCTTTCTATCTCTTCCGTGACAAGCATCACCTCGTGGATCGCGATGCGTCCCCGATAGCCCGTGTTGGAGCAGGTGGCGCAGCCGATCGGACGGAACAGCGTCGGCGGCGGAAGCTCTGGATTGAAACCGACGCGCAGGTTGATGAGGTCGTTTCTGTCGCCCTGGTACGGCTCGCGACAGCGCTCGCACAGCCTGCGAGCGAGTCGCTGGGCCACGACACAGTCGAGCGCGGAGCCCACGAGGAACGGCTCGATATCCATCTCGGTGAGTCGCGTCACGGCACTCGGCGCATCGTTGGTGTGCAGAGTCGAGAGCACGAGGTGGCCGGTGAGCGAGGCCTCAATCGCGATCTGCGCCGTCTCGTGGTCGCGGATCTCGCCGAGGAGCACCACATCCGGGTCTGAACGGAGAATCGATCGCAGCGCGCTCGCGAAGGTGAGGCCCGCCTTGGGATTGACCTGCACCTGGTTGACCCCGGGCATCCGATATTCGACCGGGTCCTCGACCGTGATGACGTTGATCTCTGGCCTGGAGACCGAATGGAGCGTCGTGTAGAGGGTCGTCGACTTGCCCGAGCCGGTCGGACCGGTGACGAGGATCATGCCGTAGGGCTTGGTGAAGGAGCGCTGGAACGCGTCGAGGTTGCGCTCGAGGAGGTTCAGGTCGCTAAGCGCCATCTGCGAGCTCGAGTTGTCGAGGATTCGCATGACGACCTTCTCGCCCCACACCGTGGGCAGCGTCGCGACTCGAAGGTCGATCTTGCGGCCGCCGTGGCTGACCGACATGCGGCCGTCCTGCGGCTTGCGACGCTCGGCGATGTCGATGTCGCTCATGATCTTGAGCCTCGAGATCACGCCGTTCTGGATGTTCTTGGGTGCTCGTTGCATCTCATGCAGCACGCCGTCGATGCGGTACCGCACCCCGAGGTCGTATTCCGCGGGTTCGATGTGGATGTCTGAGGCGCGATCCTGGATGGCCTGACTGATCAGCAGATTCACAAAGCGCACGATGGGCGCATCGTCTTCGATCGCGTCCGAGGCCAGGACGACGTCGGAGGACGGCTGCGCCTCCTCTTCGATCATGCTCGTGAGGTCGCTCAGTTCACCGTCCGCCCGCAGGAAGCGATCCATCGCGGCGAGGAGATCTTGATGCTCCGCGACGACCGCGTTGACGCGCATCCGGGTTGCGGCGCGCACGTCGTCGAGCGCGAAGACATCCCCCGGGTCGGCCAGGGCGACGACGAGGTTGTCGCCGGCGACGGAGATCGGCAAGATCTCGTGCCGCTTGCAGAGTGCGGCGGGCACGAGCGCAACGGCCGTGCGATCGATGGGATAGTCAACGAGTTCGACGAAGGGAAGCCCGGCATTGGCCGCGCGCGCGGAGGCGACCTGCGCCTCGGTGACTTTACCCTCCTGCAGAAGCGAGTGCACGAAAGCGTCGTCGTCGAGCACGCCGCCCATCGCCATGTCGAGGCTTTCGATCGGCATGAGGCCGCGAATGATCAGAATTTCGGTCACAGACGCCACAGTGAAGCTCACCCCCCTCAAGGTCTCACTGGCTGCAGGACATCCCGACGCAGAACAACTGCCTGGATCCCCCCAGAGAGCTAACGATAACTCGCCGTGGGCGGGTTACACCATACCCGCGATATAGGGGTACAAGTCGGTGCCGACGGCACGGTCAGCGAGTGCGGGCCGGTGTCCTCGGCATCCGCAATGCGAGGGCACCAAGCTCCGCTGCATTCGCACGCTGTGCCTCGGCCTCTGAAATCAGCCCGCGCGCCCGGAGGTCTTCTACGGCCTTGTGGATGTCGCTGGCGATGGCGGTCTGGTCGACTTCAGACAGCCGCGCCAGCCGTTCACGCCGCTGGCCGAACAGCGAAACCTTGTCCGGAGGAAGCTCACTCATCACACCAGAAACTTCAGTCGATTCACCGCGATTGATGCGAGAGAGATTCACGACCAGATGAACGATGAGGATGATGGCCGCGAAGGCCGCGACCGAGAGGATGATGGCCGTCCAGCTCTGCCAGTTTTCGACGGCATCCCGCTCCCCCTTGACTCGCACTGACAACGCCGTCAGGACACCCAACACCAGGGCCAGCCATGCCTGCACCTGATAGAACCCATTGCGCTTGCGGCCCGTGATCAGCCAGTGCACCAAGCTGATGAGCAGCAGGGCCAAGGTACACAGGTAGAAGAAGCCCGAAACGGGGATCGCCTGCGCCGGGTCCGGATCGGGCGCAGCCGAGGCAATCGGACCGCTGTAAATCGCGGCGTAACCCCAGATCGGCGCGAGGTAGAGGGCGAGGTACACGAGCACGAGCGGACCCATCCAGATCAGGTTCCAATAGCTCCGACCAATTCGGCCGCGAACGGACCGTCGCTCCTCCAGTACCTCCGGATGCGCAGCGAACGCCGCGCGTTCGAGCCGGTCCCACCGCACGGCCGAGCCCGGTTGCAGTTTCGCGGCCAGCTCTGTCGCACTCATGTGAATCATTATCCCAACAGACGGCAAACGGCCCGCCACGGTGAGGTGGCGGGCCGTTCGTTGTTCCCTTCGACTGGCTCAGGGAACGTAGTTGTTAGTTGTAGGTTCCCGGCGTGTAGTCATCCGACGAGAAGCTGTCGAAGTCGACGAAGCTCAGGTCGGACTCGCTGAACGACGAGTCATCGGTGAAGATGCGGTTCGGGTAACGCTCGGCCTTGGCTTCTTCCGTCGCCTCGACCGACACGTTGCGGTACCGCGGCAGGCCGGTCCCGGCGGGGATCAGCTTTCCGATGATCACGTTCTCCTTGAGGCCCATCAGCGGGTCGGACTTGCCCTCCATGGCGGCCTGCGTGAGAACACGCGTGGTCTCCTGGAACGACGCGGCCGAGAGCCACGACTCCGTCGCGAGCGACGCCTTCGTGATGCCGAGGATCTCCTGGCGGGCCGAAGCGGTCTTGCGACCCTCGGTCAGCACCGAGCGGTTGAGCTCGTTGTAGCGGAGGCGATCGACGAGCTCACCCGGCAGCAGCCCGGTGTCGCCGTGGTCGACCACGGTGACCTTGCGGAGCATCTGGCGAACGATGACCTCGATGTGCTTATCGTGGATCGGGACACCCTGCGAGCGGTACACACCCTGCACACCGCTGACGAGGTGGATCTGAACCGCACGAACACCACGAACCCGCAGAACTTCCTTCGGGTCGACAGCACCGACGTGCAGCTGCTGTCCGAGCTCGACGTGCTGGCCATCCTCGACGAGGAGAGTCGCGCGCTTGAGCACCGGGTAGGCGATCGGCTCGTCACCGTTGTCGGGGGTCAGGATGAGCTTGCGGCTGCGATCCGTGTCCTCGATGGTGATCTTTCCAGCGGCCTCGGCGATCGGGGACGCACCCTTCGGGGTGCGAGCTTCGAACAACTCGGTGACGCGGGGCAGACCCTGGGTGATGTCATCCGCGGATGCCACACCACCGGTGTGGAAGGTACGCATGGTCAGCTGCGTTCCGGGCTCACCGATCGACTGGGCCGCGATGATACCGACGGCCTCACCGATGTCGACGAGCTTGCCGGTCGCGAGCGAGCGGCCGTAGCAGGCAGCACACACACCGACCGCGGACTCACAGGTGAGCACCGAACGAACCTTGGCGTGGGTGATCCCGGCGTCGATGAGCTCCTGGATCAGGACGTCACCGATGTCGGCACCGGCCTTGGCGACAACGTTGCCCTTCGCGTCGACCGCATCCTCCGCGAGGCTGCGAGCGTAGAGCGAGTTCTCGACATTGCTGTCGCGAACGAGCACGCCGTTCTCATCGGCGGTCGCGACCAGGAGGTCGAGACCACGGGTCGTACCGCAGTCGTCTTCGCGGATGATGACATCCTGCGAGACGTCGACGAGTCGACGGGTGAGGTAACCGGAGTCTGCTGTACGCAGAGCGGTGTCGGCCAGTCCCTTGCGGGCACCGTGGGTCGCGATGAAGTACTCGGCGACCGAGAGTCCCTCGCGGTAGCTCGAGATGATCGGACGCGGGATGATCTCACCCTTCGGGTTCGACACGAGGCCACGCATACCGGCGATCTGACGAACCTGCATCCAGTTACCACGAGCACCAGAGGTGACCATGCGGTTGATGTTGTTGTTCGACGGCATGTTGTCTTCCATCGCCTTGGCGACTTCGGCGGTTGCCTTGTTCCAGATCTCGATGAGCTCCTGACGACGCTCGGCGTCGGTCGTGAGGCCCTTCTCGAACTGGGTCTGGACCTTCGTGGCCTGCTTCTCGTAGCCCTCGATGATCTGGCGCTTGTTCGGCGGCGTCAGCACGTCCGACAGGGCGACGGTCACGCCTGAGCGAGTGGCCCAGTGGAAACCGGCATCCTTGATGCGGTCGAGTGCTGCTGCGACCTCCACCTTGGGGTAGCGCTCAGCGAGATCGTTGACGATCAGCGAGAGCTGACCCTTGTCGGCGACTGCCTCGATGTAGGGGTAGTCGGCCGGCAGAGTCTCGTTGAAGATCGCGCGACCCAGCGTGGTGTTGAGCAGGAACCGCTCACCCTCGACGAAGCCCTCCGGCTCCTCGCCCTCGGCGAAGTGCAGGTTGTCGAGACGGATGCGCACCTTGGCGTTGAGGTCCAGCGTGTGCTGGTCGAACGCCAGGATCGCCTCGGCGACGGACGCGAACGCGCGGCCCTCGCCGACGACATCCGTCTTGAGCGTGGTCAGGTGGTGCAGACCGATGATCATGTCCTGCGTAGGCAGGGTGACCGGGCGGCCATCCGACGGCTTGAGGATGTTGTTCGACGCGAGCATCAGGATGCGCGCCTCGGCCTGCGCCTCGACGGACAGCGGCAGGTGAACTGCCATCTGGTCACCGTCGAAGTCGGCGTTGAACGCGGCACACACGAGCGGGTGAAGCTGAATGGCCTTACCCTCGACGAGCTGAGGCTCGAAGGCCTGGATGCCCAGGCGGTGCAGGGTTGGTGCGCGGTTCAGCAGCACGGGGCGCTCGCGGATGATCTCCTCGAGCACGTCCCACACCTGCGGACGGCTGCGCTCGACCATGCGCTTCGCGCTCTTGATGTTCTGCGCGTGGCTGAGGTCGATCAGGCGCTTGATCACGAACGGCTTGAACAGCTCCAGCGCCATCTGCTTGGGCAGACCACACTGGTGCAGCTTGAGCTGCGGACCAACGATGATGACCGAACGGCCGGAGTAGTCGACGCGCTTGCCGAGCAGGTTCTGGCGGAACCGACCCTGCTTGCCCTTGAGCATGTCGCTCAGAGACTTCAGCGCGCGGTTACCCGTACCCGTGACCGGACGACCACGACGACCGTTGTCGAACAGTGCGTCGACGGCCTCCTGCAGCATCCGCTTCTCGTTGTTGACGATGATCTCGGGGGCGCCGAGGTCGAGCAGTCGACGCAGACGGTTGTTGCGGTTGATCACACGACGGTAGAGGTCGTTGAGGTCGGAGGTCGCGAATCGCCCACCGTCGAGCTGCACCATGGGGCGAAGCTCCGGCGGGATGACCGGGACGACCTCGAGCACCATGGCGGCCGGCGAGTTGCCGGTCTGCAGGAACGAGTTGACGACCCGGAGGCGCTTGATGGCGCGGATCTTCTTCTGTCCCTTGCCGTTGGCGATCTGGTCGTGCAGCTCGTCGCTCTCGGTCTGGAGGTCGAAGGCCTGCAGGCGCTTCTGGATCGCCTCGGCGCCCATGTGAGCCTCGAAGTAGATGCCGAAGCGGTCCTGGAGGTCGTGGAACACGGCATCCTCGGGCTTGAGGTCGCCAACCTTGAGGGTGCGGAAGTCTTCCCACACGCGCTCGAGCTGGGCGATCTGCTCGTCGAAGGACTTGCGAACCTGGCCCATCTCCTTCTCGGCGCCGTCCTTGGTGCGACGCTTCTGGTCGGCCTTGGCACCCTCTTCTTCCAGGGCGGCGAGGTCGGCCTCGAGCTTCTGCAGGCGGTCGGCGATGCGGGAGTCGCGCTGGCCCTCGAGGGTCTTGATCTCGAGGCGGATCTCGTTCTCAAGACCGGGCATGTCGGCGTGACGGCCCTCCTCGTCGATCGAGATAACCATGTAGGCGGCGAAGTAGATGACCTTCTCGAGGTCCTTCGGCGCCATGTCGAGCAGGTAGCCGAGGCGGCTCGGAACACCCTTGAAGTACCAGATGTGGGTGACGGGGGCCGCGAGCTCGATGTGACCCATGCGCTCGCGACGCACGGAGGACTTGGTGACCTCCACGCCACAGCGCTCACACACGATGCCCTTGAAGCGCACTCGCTTGTACTTACCGCACGAGCACTCCCAGTCGCGGCTCGGGCCGAAGATCTGCTCTCCGAAGAGGCCGTCCTTCTCCGGCTTGAGCGTGCGGTAGTTGATCGTCTCTGGCTTCTTTACTTCACCGTGCGACCAGTGACGGATGTCTTCCGCGGTCGCAAGGCCGATCTTGATTTCGTCAAACGCGTGAACGTCGAGCAATGTTTTCTTCTCTCCTTGAAACGAAAGTCTGGTCGGGTTCTAGATCTCGTCGATCGACGAGGACTCGAACCGGGTTGAGATGTTGATGCCCAGCTCTTCCGCCGCACGGAAGACCTCGTCATCCGTGTCACGCAGGTTGACTGCGGTGCCGTCGGCCGAGAGCACCTCGACGTTCAGACACAGCGACTGCATCTCCTTGATCAGGACCTTGAAGGATTCCGGGATACCCGGCTCCTGGATGTTCTCGCCCTTGACGATCGCCTCGTACACCTTGACCCGGCCGAGGATGTCGTCGGACTTGATGGTGAGCAGCTCCTGCAGCGCGTACGCGGCACCGTATGCCTCGAGCGCCCAGACCTCCATCTCACCGAAGCGCTGGCCACCGAACTGCGCCTTACCACCCAGCGGCTGCTGCGTGATCATGGAGTACGGTCCGGTCGAACGAGCGTGGATCTTGTCGTCGACGAGGTGGTGGAGCTTCAGGATGTACATGTAACCGACCGAGACCGGCTGCGGGAACGGCTCGCCGGAGCGACCGTCGAACAGCTGCGTCTTTCCGGTGGAGTCGATCAGTCGCACACCATCGCGGGTCGGCGTGGTCGAGTCGAGGAGTCCCTCGATCTCGATCTCCGCGGCGCCGTCGAACACCGGGGTCGCGACCTTGGTGCCTGGAGCAGCCGAGAGCGCTTCCTCGTTGAGCTTTGCGGCCCACTTGGGGCTTCCCTTGACATCCCAGCCCTGCATGGCGGCCCAGCCGAGGTGAACTTCAAGAACCTGTCCGAAGTTCATGCGACCGGGGATACCGAGCGGGTTGAGGATGATGTCGACCGGAGTTCCGTCGGCGAGGAACGGCATGTCCTCCACCGGCAGGATCTTCGAGATAACACCCTTGTTGCCGTGACGACCGGAGAGCTTGTCGCCCTCGGTGATCTTGCGCTTCTGGGCGATGAAGACGACCACGCGCTGGTTGACGCCAGAGCCGAGCTCGTCGTCGCCATCCTGGGCGTCGAACACCTTGACACCGATGATGGTGCCCTCTTCACCGTGGGGAACCTTGAGACTCGTGTCACGAACCTCGCGGCTCTTCTCGTTGAAGATGGCGCGCAGCAGGCGCTCCTCGGCCGAGAGCTCGGTCTCGCCCTTAGGCGTGACCTTGCCGACGAGGATGTCGCCGGGGTGAACCTCGGCACCGATGCGGATGATGCCGCGCTCGTCCAGGTCGGCCAGGAGCTCCGGGCTGACGTTGGGCAGGTCGCGGGTGATCTCTTCCTTGCCGAGCTTGGTGTCGCGCGCGTCGACCTCGTACTCCTCGATGTGAATCGAGGAGAGCACGTCATCCTTCACCAGGTTCTGGTTGAGGATGATCGCGTCTTCGAAGTTGTGACCCTCCCACGGCATGAACGCCACGAGGAGGTTCTTGCCGAGCGCGAGCTCGCCGTTCTCGGTGGCCGGTCCGTCTGCGAGGACCTGGCCGACCTCGACGCGCTCGCCGGCGCTGACGATGACCCGGTTGTTGTACGAGGTGCCCTGGTTGGAGCGCTCGAACTTGCGCAGGTAGTACTCCTGCGTTCCGCCCTCATCGAGCTGAATGGTGACCACGTCAGCGGAGACCTCGGAGACCACACCGGCCTTCTCGGCGATGACAACGTCACCGGCGTCGATGGCCGCGAAGCCCTCCATACCGGTTCCGACGATCGGGCTCTCGCTGCGCAGCAGCGGAACGGCCTGGCGCTGCATGTTCGCGCCCATGAGCGCGCGGTTTGCGTCGTCGTGCTCGAGGAACGGGATGAGCGAGGTCGCGACCGACACCATCTGGCGCGGGGAGACATCCATGTAGCCGATGTCTTCGATCGGGAAGAGGTCGACCTCGCCGCCCTTCTTGCGCGCGAGCACGCGGGGCTCGGCGAAGCGGAAGTCGGCCGTGAGCGGCGCGTTGGCCTGGGCCACCACGAACTCGTCTTCCTCGCTGGCGGTGAGGTAGTCGATCTTCTCGCTGACCTTGCCGTCTATCACGCGACGGTACGGGGTCTCGATGAAACCGAAGGAGTTGATGCGCGCGAACGATGCGAGCGAACCGATCAGACCGATGTTCGGGCCTTCAGGGGTCTCGATCGGGCACATGCGGCCGTAGTGCGAGGGGTGAACGTCTCGCACCTCGACGCCTGCACGCTCACGTGACAGACCACCTGGGCCGAGGGCGTTCAGGCGGCGCTTGTGGGTCAGACCCGCGAGCGGGTTGTTCTGGTCCATGAACTGCGACAGCTGCGAGGTGCCGAAGAACTCCTTGATCGCGGCGACGACGGGGCGCACGTTGATCAGGGTCTGCGGGGTGATCGCCTCGATGTCCTGCGTGGTCATGCGCTCGCGGACGACGCGCTCCATGCGGGAGAGACCGGTGCGCACCTGGTTCTGGATGAGCTCACCGATGGCGCGGATGCGGCGGTTGCCGAAGTGGTCGATGTCGTCCACGTCGAGGCGGAGTTCCACCGGCTTGCCGTCGCGAACACCCTTGATCGTGGTCTGCTCGTCGTGCAGCGCGACCAGGTACTTGATGGTCGCGAGGATGTCCTCACGGCTCAGCACCGAGTTGGTCAGCGGCTCGTCGATGCCGAGCTTGCGGTTGATCTTGTAGCGACCAACCTTGGCGAGGTCGTAGCGCTTCGGGTTGAAGTAGAAGTTGTCGAGCAGCGCGCGCGCGGCCTCGGCGGCAACCTGCTCGCCCGGACGCAGCTTGCGGTAGATGTCCTTGAGCGCCTCCTCCTTGGTGAGGATGCTGTCCTTCTCGAGGGTGAGCTCGATCGAGGCGAAACCCTTGAACTCCTCCAGGATCTCCTCGCTCGTGAGGCCGAGGGCCTTGAGGAACACGGTGACGGACTGCTTGCGCTTGCGGTCGATGCGTACGCCGACCTGGTCGCGCTTGTCGATCTCGAACTCGAGCCAGGCGCCACGGCTCGGGATGATGCGAGCGGAGTAGATGTCCTTGTCGGAGGTCTTCTCCTGCGCGCGGTCGAAGTACACACCGGGCGAACGCACGAGCTGCGACACGACGACACGCTCGGTGCCGTTGATGACGAAGGTGCCCTTCGGGGTCATCAGCGGGAAGTCGCCCATGAACACGGTCTGAGTCTTGATCTCACCCGTGAGGTGGTTCATGAACTCGGCCTCGACGTAGAGGGGCGCCGCGTAGGTCTTGCCCTTCTCCTTGCACTCGTCGATCGAGTACTTCTTCTCTTCGAGGAAAGGGTTGGTGAACGAGAGCTGCATCGTCTCACCGAGGTCTTCGATCGGAGAGATCTCTTCGAAGATCTCCTCGAGACCGGTCAGCGACGGAAGGTCCTGGCGACCCTCAGCCTTCGCTGCGGCAGCCCGCTCCTTCCAGATGTCGTTGCCGACCAGCCAGTCGAAGCTCTCGGTCTGCAGCGCCAGAAGATCCGGAACCGTGAGGGTGTCGGTGATCTTGGCGAACGAGAGCCGCTCAGCAGAGCGACCGTTCTTGGGAGACTTGGATTTTGTGGTGGATGCGTTGCGCGCAGCAGCCAAGGAAATAACCTCCGGGGGCTCTCGACAAGCCCGGTTACAGTCGGTGATATATGGATGACTCGGCTCGCCAGAACCTCATAGGGATATGCCAGAGGAGTGAACCGTCGTGGCACGCGCAGCCGACCGCAATATGAAGGCAAAGATTTCCTGGGAGCGCAAAGAACAACTATAGGTCGCCGAAACGGCGTTGTCTACTCGATTCTTGACCATTTCCGGAAAAGCGAGTATAAACACGGCGTTCGCCCAGTTTCGGGGGCACTTCGACAAGCTCAGCGACCGACCGTCAGTCTGAGCGACCGGCGGCCCGATTCTTGTAGGCGAGGGCTGCGAGGGTCTCCCAGATGAGGCCGTGCGCGTTGTTGATCGTGACATCCGCGTGGTCGTAGGCGGGGGCAACCTCCATCACGTCCATCGCCACGACGTTGGTGTCGAGCACGATCTGACGCACGACGCGCAGCAGGTCGATCGGCGCGAAGCCCCCGGGGGCGGGGGTGCCCGTTGCCGGCGCGAAGGCCGGGTCCAGCACGTCGATGTCGATGGAGAGGTAGATCGCGTCTGTGCCGTCAAGGGCCTCGGCCACGACATCCTTCATCACCTCTTTGACGCCGCGCTCCCAGATCTCCTGCATCGGATGGTGACGCAGGCCGTGGTCGCGCATCCACTTCTGGTCTTCCTCGCCCGGCCAGTATCCGCGAAGCCCGACCTGGATGAAGTTGTGGCCGGGGATAGCGCCGGACTCGATCAGGCGCCGCATGGGCGAGCCGTGGCTGGCGAGGTTACCGTCGATCTGGTCGGCCGTGTCTGCGTGGGCGTCGAAGTGGATCATGCCGACGTTGCCGAAGCCGTGGTGCTCTGCGACGGCCGTCGCTGCGGGCCAGGTAATCGAGTGATCGCCGCCCAGAACGATCGGGATGATGCCGCGGCTGGCGATCTCCCCCACCCGCTGGTGGATGGCATCCTTCGAGGCCTCCCACATGCCGTGGCTCATGATCGCGTCGCCGTAGTCGATCACCTCGAGGTGGTCGAACATCTCGATGCCGAGGTCGAGATGGTAGGTGCCAGGGTCGTAGGCATTCGCCCGCATGGCGCGCGGTCCGAAGCGCGCACCGGGGCGATTCGTGGTGTTGTCGTCCCACGGGGCACCGACGATCGCGACATCCGGTTGCCACGCGTCGAGTTGCTCCGGCTCGGTCAACAGGGGGCGCATCCCGAAGGTGGCCGGCCCCTGAAAAGAGGATGCGTCGAGTTGCGTGCGCATTCCGGCGGGGAGGCTTCTGACGGGTGCCGGGCGCTGGGCTTCATTGCTCATTCTCAGACCATACCCGCGAGCGCCCGGCGTGGGATGTAGCCAGACGACCACTGCGAAGCCACCCCCGGATGGGATGATCAAGGGGTGAAGGAATACCCCTCGGCTCACCTGAAGAACAGCGGATACCGCGCCGTCATCGAGCCCGACCGCTGGGTACCCGGCGCCTTCACGCTCGTGGTCGACGGCACTCCCCAATCGCACGTGAACCTGGAGGACCCGACCCAGCTCTTCTTCGAGTACGTGCAGCGCATTGGGCACGTGATCGACCAGCTGCCGGATGGTCCGATCACCGCCGTGCATCTGGGAGCCGGTGCGCTCACCCTCCCCCGCTACATCGAGGCGACGCGGCCGGGCTCCCGACAGCAGGTGATCGAGCTCGAGACGGAGCTCGTGGACCTCGTGCGGGCCGAGTTGCCGTGGTCGAAGCAGGCGTCCATCAGGGTGCGGCACGGGGATGCCCGCGAGGTGCTCGGCAAGCTGCCCGGCGGCCTGCGCGGCACAGTTGACCTCGTCGTCGTCGACGTGTTCAGCGGAGCCAGAACACCCGCGCATGTCACGAGCATCGAGTTCTATCGAGAGGCGGTCGCGCTGCTCCAGCCCGACGGCGTCATCGTCGCGAACGTCGCGGATGGGCCGGGCCTCGCCTTCGCGCGCGGCCAGGCCGCGACGCTCCTCGCCGCGACCGGTCACGCCGCGGCGCTCGCCGAGACTCAGATTCTCAAGGGGCGTCGCTTCGGCAACATCGTGCTCGTCGGCTCGGCCACCGAGTTGCCGCTCGAGTGGCTGCCGCGCCTGCTCGCGGGAGGGCCGCATCCGTCGAAGCTCGTTGCGGGCGACGAACTGCGCGACTTCGTGGCGGGGGCGTCCGTCGTGACCGACGCCACGGCCATCCAGTCGCCGCCACCGTCGAAGAATGTGTTTCAGGTGGGGACGCGGCACGACTGATGTTTGTCGTGGTGTCGTCGTGGATCGCACCGCAGGCTCCGTAGGGGTGGCGTCGTTGGAGAGCGCGCCGAAGGCTCCGCCCATAGAGGCCCACCACGCCCCCGCCTTCGGCGCGCTCTCCAACGACAGACTGGTCTCGCAATAAGAGTGGGCTGAAGCTGGCGAGCTACGGCGCGGTCGGCAATGCTAGATACGAGGCGGGAGGCGAGACGTGCGAACAGGGACTAGGCGAATCGCGACGTTGGCGCTCTGCAGTGCGCTCGCGCTCAGCGGATGCACGGGCACTGCCGCGCCGACGGTGACCGCGCGACCGTCCGCGTCCGCGTCGACCACGCCCAGGCCCACGGCGAGTGCGGGACCGGTGCAACCCGTTGGAACGCCGACCGTGCTCGCGCAGGGGCTGGCCGCTCCGTGGTCAGTCGTGCGGTTGAAGAGCGGATCCTCCCTGATCAGCGAGCGCGACAGCGGCACGATTCGCGAGCTAAAGCAGGGTGGTGCGCTGCGCGAGGTCGGCACGGTACCCGGGGTGGTGCACAGCGGAGAGGGCGGGCTGCTGGGCATCGAGGTGCTCGGGGCGGCTCGGCTCAAGGGCAACGCGAAGGAAGCGGCCTCGTCGACCGGCAAGAGCTGGTTGTACGCGTACCTGACCACCGCATCCGACAATCGCATCGTGCGGATGCCGCTGCTCGGAGCGGCCGGCGGCTACTCGCTCGGCGCGCAGGAGAGCGTGCTCACCGGGCTCAAGCGGGCGAGCAACCACGACGGCGGGCGCATCAAGTTTGGGCCGGACGGCATGCTCTACGCCACGGTGGGCGACGCCACGACCACCGCGAACGCACAGAATCCTGCCTCGCTGAACGGCAAGATCCTTCGGATGACGCCCACCGGCGCCGTGCCGAAGGACAACCCGACGCCCGGCTCGCTCGTCTACTCGATGGGGCACCGCAATCCGCAGGGCCTCGCCTGGGACGCCGAGGACCAGCTCTGGGCGGCCGAGTTCGGCCAGAACACCTGGGACGAGTTGAACCGCATCGAACCGGGCGGCAACTACGGCTGGCCCACCGTGGAGGGCATCGGCAAGAAGGACGGCTTCATCGACCCGGTGCAGCAGTGGAAGACCTCGGAGGCGAGCCCGAGCGGCCTAGCCTACGTAGACGGCACGTTGTTCATGGCGGCGCTCGGCGGCAGGCGACTGTGGGTGATCTACCCGGGGCAGCGGTTCGATGCGGTCGACTACTTCGCAAACGAGTACGGACGCATCCGCGATGTCATCCCCGGCCCGGGCGACACGATCTGGATGCTGACGAACAACACGGATGGCCGGGGTCGCCCGCAGGCCGGCGACGACAAACTGCTGCAGGTGCAGTTGGCACCGCTGCGGGAGGGTTAGCTACCCTTCGACAGGCTCAGGGAACGACGGTGGACTACTGGCGGTCGGCCAGCGGAGCGTAGCTGGAGACGAGCTCCGTGTCTGTGCCGGTCGGTCCGAGCTTCGCGGCTCCGCCGGGCGAACCCAGCGCCACAGTCGCCCCGGGGAGTGGCTTGGCGAAGAAGGTGTCGTTGTCCTGAACGAAAGGCGTCCACTCTTCGGGCACATCATCCTCGTAGAAGATCGCCTGCACCGGGCACACGGGTTCGCAGGCGCCGCAGTCGATGCACTCGTCCGGGTTGATGTAGAGCGAGCGGCCGCCCTCGTAGATGCAGTCGACCGGACACTCATCGACACACGCCCGGTCCATGACATCGATGCACGGTTCTGCAATGACGTAGGTCACTCTGGCCCTCTTCCTGCCCCGCCGACACGACTCGCGGCTATTAAAAGCAGATTACTCCTTTTTATGCATCGTTCGTCGCGTGCCCGAGGTGCAGGGGAACGAGGCACAGCTCCGGCTCGACGAACGGCAGCAGCCCCGCCTGGTCACCCTCGCGACCGAAGGTGCTGATCGTGCGCTGGATCAGTCCGCGGTGCACCGAGCACACGACCTCCGGATGCGCGGCCGCAGTATCGCGGAACGGGCACGCCAGCAGATCGATCATCCGGTCGTCGCCCGCGCCGCGCAGCGCAGGATCGAAGCCGAGTCGCTCGAGAACCGTCACCAGCGGAGCGACGACGTCGCCATCCGGTCCTGCCTCGAGATCTGCGGTGTTCGCGTCGGCCCAGCGCTCGCCCGCCGCGACCGCGCGAGCCCTGCCGCCATCCGGATCACTGGAGAGCGCGTCGGCGAGTACCTCGGCGAGTTGCCTGTGGCCCTCATCGCTGCGGGCGACCGGCGTGAGGCTGAACAGCACGCGGGGGCGACCGCGCTGGCCGCCGCGCGAGGGCTCCCGATGGATGAGTTCGGCGCGCTCGAGCTGTTCGAGATGGAAGCGCACGGTCGTGATGTGCAGGGAGATGCCCGCGGAAATGGCCGCGGCATCCATGGGCTCCTGCGCCGCGGAGAGCAGGTCGAGAACGGCTCGCCGGCTCTGAGAGGCGAGCGCGGCGTGACGCTGTTCGACACCTCTGTCTTCGACCATCCTTTTAAACTACCGCCATACGCTTAAAGATGCGCCAACTTCGTGACGTCGGATGCCGGGGTTAGGGTCGTGGCGTGGCAGACCTGAATCGAGTGCGCACCTGGGCGAACGCGCTCATCGCGCTGCACCTCGAGCCGACATGGTCGTTCGGCTTCGACAATGCCAAGACTCGCGCGGGCCTCTGCAACTACACCGACCGCCGCATCAGCGTCTCGCGCTACCTCGCCGGCCGGTACGAGGATGACGAGATCCACCAGGTGCTGCTGCACGAGGTTGCCCACGCAATGGCCGGGTCGCGCGCGGGGCACGGACCTAAGTGGAAGACGGTTGCCGCGGACCTCGGCTACGAGGGCAAGCGGCTGCACGACGGCGCGATCGCGAACGAGCTCGCGCCCTGGGTCGGCACGTGTCCCGCCGGCCACCTGCACTACCGGTATCGCAAGCCGACCCGGGCGCTCGCCTGCGGAAAGTGCTCGAAGCGGTTTGATCCCGCGCACGCGATCACGTGGCAGCAGCGCCGGGTGCGGTAATCGTGATGCGCAGTCGGAAGACGCGCCGAAGGCTCCGCGACCGAACCGGGTCAGTCGGTACCGGCGTCGAACGCCGCGCCCTCCGAGGCAACGTCGGTTGCGCGCTCGAGCGCGTCGGCCTCCGCATCCGTCGGTTCTGTGCGGTCCATAATGTTGTCGGCGTGACCGGACTCGAGGCGGCCGACGAGTTCTGCCGTCGCACCGCCGATGAGACCGGATGCCGCGTACTGCTCCAGGCGTGAGCGCGAGTCCGCAATGTCGAGGTTGCGCATCGTGAGCTGCCCGATGCGGTCGCCCGGGCCGAACGCGGCGTCGCCGACCCGCTCCATCGAGAGCTTGTCGGGGTGGTAGCTGAGGGCGCTGCCCGTGGTGTCGAGGATCGTGTAATCGTCTCCGCGGCGCAGGCGCAGGGTGACCTCGCCGGTCACGGCCGAGCCGACCCAGCGCTGCAACGACTCCCGCAGCATGAGCGACTGCGGGTCGAGCCAGCGCCCCTCATACATGAGGCGCCCGAGCTTGCGGCCCTCGTTGTGGTAACTGGCCACGGTGTCTTCGTTGTGGATCGCATTGAGCAGTCGCTCGTAGGCAATGTGCAGCAACGCCATGCCAGGCGCCTCATAGATTCCGCGGCTCTTGGCCTCGATGATGCGGTTCTCGATCTGGTCCGAGGTGCCGAGGCCGTGACGACCACCGACCGCGTTGGCCTCGAGGACGAGGGCAACCGCATCCGTGAACTCGACGCCGTTGATGGCGACGGGGCGCCCGGCCTCGAAGCGGACGGAGACGACCTCTGGCTCGATCTCGACGTCGTCGCGCCAGGCGGCGACGCCCATGATCGGGTCGACGATGTCCAGCCCGGTGCTGAGTTCTTCGAGGCGCTTGGCCTCGTGGGTGGCGCCCCAGATGTTCGCGTCGGTGCTGTAGGCCTTCTCGGCGGAGTCGCGGTAGGGGAAGCCGCGGGCGACGAGCCACTCGCTCATCTCGGTGCGGCCGCCGAGCTCTCCCACGAAGTCGGCGTCGAGCCACGGCTTGTAGATGCGCAACCGCGGGTTGGCCATGAGTCCGTAGCGGTAGAAGCGCTCGATGTCGTTGCCCTTATAGGTGGAGCCGTCGCCCCAGATGTCGACATCGTCCTCCTTCATGGCTCGCACCAGCAGCGTGCCCGTGACGGCGCGGCCGAGCGGCGTGGTGTTGAAGTACGTCTTGCCACCGGTGCGGATGTGGAACGCGCCGCACTGCAGGGCAACCAGGCCTTCTTCTACGAGCGCGCTGCGGGCATCCACGATGCGGGCGATCTCGGCGCCGTAAGCCTTGGCGCGGTCGGGCACTGCGTCGATGTCCGGCTCGTCATACTGACCGATGTCTGCCGTGTAGCTGCACGGGATGGCGCCCTTTTCGCGCATCCAGGCAACCGCGCAGGAGGTGTCGAGACCCCCGGAGAACGCGATACCGACTCGCTCGCCGACGGGAAGCTTGCTCAAGACCTTGGACATACCCATAACCCTAGGACAAGCGGACCCGCCTCGATTCGCGCCGGCGGAGTCCGCGCTCAGAGGTGATTGACCGCGTCGGCGAGGTCGGCGATCACGGACTTCCAGTGGCCCAGCATCATGCGCCGCTCATCTCGATCGGCAAGCTTCTCGTGGTGGATGCCGATGGTCGTGCCGGTCGCAACCTCCTTGACCGTGAGCTGCAGCGTGGTCTCGTGCGGCCAGTCGTTCGGATGCCAGCCGAGCCTGATCTTGGACCCCTCGGTGTAGCTGCGCACCGTGCCGACCACGCCATCCGCGGTCTCGTAGGCCGCGCCCTTCTCGCGCGGGAGCGTCGTCTCGCCCAGCCAGAGCGGAACCCCCTCCCCGAGCAGGAACTCCCACACGACCGGCAACGGAGCGGGAACGGTCTGCCGCACGCCGACCTCCCAGCCCGCGTCCCTGGTGTGGCCCGTACTCATTGCTGCGCTCGGCATGTAACTCACTATATTGGTTACATGCGCCAGACCTCCACGGAAATCGCCCCGACGGGGCAGTGGTTCACGACCGGCGAGGGCCACCGATGGTGGTTCGATTCCGGATCGCTCGCGCTCGACTTCGCCTACACCGGGGCGATGGGAGACAACCCGGCCTGGGAGCGGCTGCACACACCGGATGACCTCGCGAGCTGGCTCAGCGAGCGGTTCACCGGAATCGACGGCACCGTCACCGACCGCGATCTCGTCGATGCGCAGGCCTTGCGCGGTGCAATCGCTCGTCTCGCGACCGCAACCAGCCGTCTCGAGCAACCAGGCCGCGACGACGTCGACGTGATCAACCTGTTCGCGGCGACCCCGGACATCCCGCCCGCCCTGCCCGGCGGCAGTCGCCAGGCCGGACGCACCCGCGCCCGCGCGAGCCAGGCGCTCTCGGCGATGGCGCGCGAGGCGGTCGCACTCTTCGGCACGGCGTCGGCCATCCGCATCCGTCAGTGTGCAGCGGATGACTGCGGTCTGGTCTTCTACGACGAGTCGCGCAGCAACAACCGCCGCTGGTGCTCCATGCAGCGCTGCGGCAACCGCGCGAAGGTGCGGGCGCACCGGGCGCGCGGCACGGGAGCCTGAGCCAAACACCTCAGCCCATACGTGAGCGTGCGATCACGAGGCCGATCGGGGCGGTCACGGCGAGGATCACCACGATGGTGCGAAACGCGTACAGCAGCCACCGGTTGCGAGAATGGTTGCCCCGCACCGCCCAGACGAAAGTCACGAGCGCGATGACCAACAGGCCAGCGCCGACATAGCTCAGCACGGGCATCACCGCCAGCGTGCCCACGAGCACGGCGATGTTCGCCAGGTTGAGCGCCACGGCCTCGCCCACAATCACTCGTGCCGACGGCTGAGTCGACGCAAGCTCCGCCTGTCCGATACCGAGAACCAGCTGGGCAACGCCAGCGACCAGCACTATGTAGGCGACAGCCCAGGACGAGGTGTAGCTGGGTGATGCCGCCGCAACCGCCGAGACTATACCTCCCGCGATGATGCTGATTCCACCGATAACAAGGAAGGGAATTGCGGTTCTGTTCACAGCCTCCAGCCTATGCTCGGCCACGGAACCCACATCACCGAAAACCGGGACGGCACGGGGCAGAACCACCCGTCGACATCTGCCGTACTGTGTGCAAGTGAGCACACTGAAACCGGCGCGCGGCTCGTTCCGCAGCTGGATGCTGCAGGGCTATGTCGACCCGCACGGATCCCACGTCGGCCCTCACGCGCAGACCGCGGAAAAGACCCGCTCCTGGTGGCAGGTCATGTGCCTCACCGGCGTCGACTACTTCTCCACCCTCGGCTACCAACCAGCGATCGCCGCTCTCGCCGCAGGCCTGCTCTCCCCTATCGCGACCATCGTGCTGGTGGCGCTCACTCTTCTCGGGGCGCTGCCCGTCTATCGCAGGGTGGCCGCGGAGAGCCCGCGTGGTTCCGGTTCCATCCACATGCTGGAGAAGCTGCTGCCCTGGTGGGCTGGCAAGCTCTTCGTGCTCGTCTTACTCGGGTTCGCAGCGACAGACTTCATGATCACGATCACCCTCTCGGCGGCGGATGCTTCGGCACACGCGATCGAGAATCCTTTCGCCCCTGCATGGCTGCACGGCAACCAGGTGCTCGTGACCCTGCTGCTGATCACGCTTCTGGGCGCGGTCTTCCTGCGCGGCTTTAAGGATGCGATCGGAGTAGCCGTCGCTCTGGTGTCGGTGTACCTCATCCTGAACCTCGTTGTCGTGGTCGTGGCGATAGGGCATGCCGCGGAACATCTGACCCTGGTGACGGACTGGTGGAGCGCCTTGAATGCCCAGCACGGCAATCCGTTGGGCATGGTGGGCATCGCACTGCTGGTGTTTCCGAAACTTGCGCTCGGCCTCTCCGGGTTCGAGACCGGGGTCGCAGTAATGCCACAGGTGCATGGCGGACCACACGACACCGACGCGAATCCGGCAGGGCGCATCCGCGGCACCAAACGGTTGCTCACCACGGCGGCGGTCATCATGAGCGGGTTCCTCATCAGCTCGAGCCTCGTCACGACGCTGCTCATCCCGCAGAAGGCGTTCCAGCCGGGAGGCTCAGCCAACGGTCGGGCGTTGGCATACCTCGCCCACGAATACCTGGGGCCGGCGTTCGGCACCGTGTATGACGTCAGCACCATCTGCATCCTCTGGTTCGCCGGAGCCTCGGCGCTCGCGGGGCTCCTGAACCTCGTGCCCCGCTACCTGCCGAGGTATGGAATGGCACCGCAGTGGACTCGCGCCGTGCGACCCCTCGTGTTCGTCTTCATCGCGATCGCGTTCGCCATCACCCTCGTGTTCCAGGCGAACGTGGATGCGCAGGGCGGGGCCTACGCGACCGGCGTTCTGGTGCTGATCACCTCGGCATCCGTCGCCGTCGCGCTCTCGGCCAGGCGCAAGCGACAGCTGTGGCGCACCATCGGATTCGGCGTGATTTCGGTGATCTTCGTCTACACGACCGTGGCCAACGTGATCGAGCGGCCCGACGGCGTGAGGATCGCTGCATTGTTCATCGTCGGCATCGTGACGGTGTCGATCGTGTCGCGCGTTCGGCGCTCGTTCCAGCTGCGTGCCACCTCGGTCACTCTGGACGAGGATGCGCTCCGCTTCGTGACCGAGGATGCCGAGTCCTACGACGCCGTGCAGATTGTCGCCCATGAGCCGGGTGATGACGTCAAGGCCGAGTACCACAACAAGCTCCGCGACGAGCGACGCTATAGCCACATCCCGTCACGCACACCGGTCATCTTTCTCGAGGTCTACCCCTCCGACTCCTCAGACTTCGAGGAGGACCTCGTGGTGCGGGGCGTGACGAAATACGGCTATCGGGTGCTGCGGGTCGTCAGCGCCAACATCCCGAACAGCATCGCGGCAGTACTACTGGAGATCCGGGATCAGACCGGCACCGTGCCCGACGTGTACCTCGAGTGGACCCAAGGCAATCCGATTTCGAACATGTTCAAGTTCCTCGTCACGGGAAGCGGCGAGATCGGGCCGGTCACCCGCGAAGTGCTGCGCGAGACCGAGCCGCAGGTCAAGCGGCGGCCCACCGTGCACGTCAGCTGAACGCTACTTCTGGCGGGCCAGGGCCGTCTTGAGCGAGACCTTGCGGGTGTACTCGATCGAGCCGAAGCGGAACAGGCGCACGGCCAGTCGCAGCACGAGGTAGCCGAGGCCGAACAGCTCGACGATGATGATCGCCGACTGCCACAGCTCGAGCGAACCGAAGCCGTTGCGCAGCATCGCCGTGACCGGGGCAGAGAACGGGAAGTAGGTGAACACCTGCACGATGAACGCGCTCGGATCGCTCACGATGAGGGTGACGATGTAGAACGGAACGAAGATCAGCGCCATCATCATGCCGAAAAAGGCCCCGGCATCCTTCACACTCGGCATGGCCGCGCCGATCGCGACGAGCGTTCCGGTGAAGAGCACGAAGCCGCCGATGAGCAGCAGCGCCCCGACGATCATCTTTTGCGGATCGAAGCTGAGAGTCGACAGGTCGAAGCCGGGTAGGGCGAGCGACTCCCTGAAGAACAGGTAGCCGATGACGACCGGCAGCACAAAGACGAGCACCTGCACCAGGCCGATGATGAACAGCGACGCGATCTTGCCCACGATGAGCGTCGTCGGATTCACCGTGGTGAGGATCATCTCGGTGACCCGGTTCTCCTTCTCCTCCAGCGTGCTCGAGAGCATCTGATTGCCGAGCAGCAGGATGACCACGTAGAAGATCAGCAGGAAGAACAGCGGCGGGATGAGCGCACTGAAGCCACCGGCGACCTGGCCGTCCTTGTAGGTGACGGAGGTGACATCCACGTGCCCCTGGGCGAGCGAGGCCAGCTCTGGAGAACCGATCTTCTGCTGCGCGCTCAGCTGCAGCAGCTGGGTCGCAATCGATGAGTACTTGCCGTTGGCGAAAATGCCCTCGTCCACACCGTAGGCCTTGACCGCCTGCTTGGCCGGGTTCTGCGGATAGTCGAAGTAGGCGTCGAGCTTGCCGGACTTGACCTCGGCGATCGCTCGCTCGGCATCCGTGACCTTGGTGCCCCCGAGCTGGGTGGCGATAGCGTCATTGATCTGACCGGATGCGTCGCTGTAGGAGAACGCGAGCTTCGAATTCTTCTGCGAGTCGACGCTGCTCGACGTGGACGAGTTGCTCAGGAAGATCAGGGCGAAGACGATGCCGATGACGACGGGCACCACGAGGGTCGAGATCCAGAATCGCCTCGTGGTGAGCGTGCGGCGCACCTCGAACCCCATGACGACGCGCAGGTTGTGCTGGGCCATGATTACTCCCCCTCGTTGCGATTGGCGGTCTCTTCGCCGTAGACGCGCACGAAGATGTCGTCGAGCGAGAGCTTGCTCGTGGTGAACTGGCGCACCTGCACTCCCGCGTCGACCAGTTCGCGCAGGATGACCGACTCGTCTGCATCATCCGTCATCGCGAGCTCCGCATAGTTCGCCTGCTGGAGGGTGATCTCGTAGTGCTTCGACGGGGGGATGGCGCCGCCGGAATGCCGCAGCCGGATGATCGCTCCGCCGTACTGGTCCTGCACCTCGTCAATGGTGCCGTACGCCTCGGCACGGCCGTCCTTCAGGAGGATGACGCGATCGCAGAGCCGCTCAACCTCCTCCATCTGGTGGGTGACCATCATGACGGTGGCGCCGGCCTTCTTCTGGTCCTCGATGATGTCCATGAGCAGGCGGCGGTTCACCGGGTCGAAACCCTTGGTCGGCTCATCCAGGATGAGCAGCTCGGGCTTGTTCATGATGGTGACGCCGAGCTGCACCTTCTGCTGCTGTCCCCCCGAGAGCTTGTCGAGACGGATGGCGGCCTTGTCCGCGAGGGAGACGCGCTCGAGGTAGGACATCGACCAGTCCTTCCCGGCCTGATGGGTGAGCCCCTTCAGTCGCCCGAAGTAGACCATGACGTCGATCACGGACTCCTTCTTGTAGAGCCCGCGTTCCTCGGGGAGGTAGCCGAGGCTGTTGCCGTCTTCTGGCTTGAACGGCTTGCCGTCGATGTGCAGGATGCCCGCCGTGGGCTGGTAGATGCCGAGCAGCGCGCGGATGGTCGTGGTCTTGCCCGAGCCGTTGCTGCCGAGGAAGCCGAAGGTCTCGCCGCGGTTGATGTCGAAGGAGAGGTCGTCGATGACGCGGGTCTTACCAAAGCTCATGGCGAAGTGGTCGATGTGGACGAGCGCTTCTGCGGAAGTCTGCATCGCTCAACGCTACGGGGTTCTGGGCACGGAAAAAACTTGTGCTTCGACATCGAGTTGCGTGGCGGCCGCGATCTCGTCGCCGCGACCGGCAGCGGTCAGTTCGTGACCGCTCGAGGATGCCGTGGCGAGGTGCGCGATCGCCCGTTGGAGACCCGTGAACGCCGCGCAGGCCGCGGCGCCCTCTGGGGAGACGAAGTCGATGCCGGCGGTGGCGAGAGCATCGATGATCGCCCCAGCCGCAAGGAGGTCTTCGACGGCGAAACGGATGGTGCCGTCGTCCCGGACATCACCGGCGGCGATCACGGCGACGAAGACGCGGTCACCCTTCTCGGCCTGGCGGTCGAGCACCCAGCGCGCGACGGCGGTGCGATTGCGGAAGCCGCCCTCGATGACGGCGGCAGGCCCATCCGGGATCGAAAGCTGGGGACTCGTCGACAGCACGTCAACGAGCACAATGGCGTCGGCATCCGTCGCAATGGTCTGGATGCCGGCGAGGCCCCAGTCGAAGCGGACCTGATAGTGGGACTGGTCGTGCGGTGAACTCACCGTGCCATGCTATTGGCGACCGGCCCGTGTTACTCCGTGACCTTCACCTCTTTCCAGAAGGCCACGTAGTTGCTGAAGTCCTTGCCGACGCGCTCGAACGAGGTGGGGTACGGGTGCGGGTAGCTCCAGGCGCGGTCCTGCAGGAGCGCGTCGCCATCCTTCACGCTGAAGTACTGGCACTCGCCCTTCCACGGACACGTGTACGGGGTCGCGCTCTCGACAAGCAGCTCGCTCTTCACGCTCGACGGCGGGAAATACCAGTTGCCCTCGATGGAGATGAGATCTTCCTTGGGTGCTTCTGCGACAACCGTGTCGCCCAATACTGCCTTCATGGTTTCTCCTCTTCCTCGTGCATCACAACGCTACGCTCTGTGGCCGAATTCCCGCCCGGACCACCTTCGCCGAGCGGCGAAAAGGGCGGGGCGGAGATAGCGTTGATGGATGACAGCACTCGAGGTCGTCGACTGGCGACGAAACGTCTTTGCACTGTACGCATCGGTTCGCGCGGCGGGCGATCCCGCCATCGGACACGAGCTGTGGCGAACCGGGCGCGATCGACTGTTCTCGGCGCATTCGGCCACCCCGCTGCTGCCGGATGAGCGGAGCACCTTCGTCGGTCTGTCGGTCGCACCGTACGACCCGGCCTGGCGCTTCGAACTGGAGCTGCTCGAGGCCGAACCGGAACGGCTCGAGGTGGAGACGGGAACGGACGGAGTGGTGCCATTCGAGCGCCTGGCTCGCGTCGAGGTGCCCGACGTCGGCTCCCTCGATGTGTGGCGACTGACCACCTACGGTGGCGGCCTGTTCGTTCCGGTGAAGGATGCGCTGGCTGGGCAACCCGGGGGTACCTACGGCGGTGGGCGCTACCTGCTCGACACCATCAAGGGTGCGGACCTTGGGCCGGGCGAGCTGCCGAACTCCCTGGTCATCGACTTCAACTTCGCCTACAACCCCTCGTGCGCGTACGACCCAGCGTGGGCGTGCCCGCTTGCGCCGCCGAGCAACACGGTGGGCGTCGAGATCCCGGTGGGCGAGCTCTACGCCGGCGAGTACTGACGGGAGACCCAACGCGGGCAGCCGCAGCGGCGTACTGCTAGGGTGGTTGTACTTGCGAGTTCGCTTGAACTCCCTGCGTCGTTGAACGCTTGTCCTGAGTAGGCGCCCCGGCGCCGTATCGAAGGACTTTCTCTCCTCACCGAAATCAGATCGGTTCGTAGACACTTTCTCCGGCGATCGATTGTGACCACCGTCACTCTCGCCACGGTTCGATGCGTGACCCCGCGCTCCGAACATCCGATGCCCGAAAGGCACCACACAATCCCTATGTCTGAAACAACCTTCGGCACGCTCGGCGTGCCCGCTCCTCTCGTAGCGAAGCTCGCGGCGGAGGGAATCGACTCCCCCTTCCCCATTCAGGAAGACACCCTGCCCGACACCCTCGGCGGGCGCGACGTGCTCGGCCGCGGCAAGACCGGCAGCGGCAAGACCCTCGCCTTCGCGATCCCCATGGTCGCGCGCCTCGGTGGATCGCTCGCCGGCGGCCAGCGCCGCCCGGGTCGCCCGCTCGGCCTCGTGCTCGCGCCGACCCGTGAGCTCGCCACCCAGATCACCCACGCGATGGAGCCGCTCGCCGAGGCCTACGGCCTGAAGATCACCACGATCTTCGGCGGCGTCTCCCAGCAGCGCCAGGTCGTGGCGCTCAAGGCCGGCGTCGACATCGTCGTGGCCTGCCCCGGCCGCCTCGAAGACCTCATGAAGCAGGGCTTCGTCACGCTGGATGCGGTGGAGATCACCGTGCTCGACGAGGCCGACCACATGGCCGACCTCGGCTTCCTGCCGGTCGTCACCCGCATCATGGACAAGACGCCAGGCTCCGGCCAGCGCATGCTGTTCAGCGCGACCCTCGACAACGGCGTGGACAAACTCGTGCGCAAGTACCTCCACAACGAGGTGCTGCACTCCGTCGACGACGCGAATTCGCACGTCGACGCCATGACCCACCACGTGTTCGAGGTCGATTCGGTCGACGCCAAGAACGAGCTCATCAAGAAGCTCGCCTCGGGCACCGGCCGCCGCATCCTGTTCATGCGCACCAAGCACCACGCGAAGAAGCTCGCGCGCCAGCTGACCGATGCCGGCATCCCGGCCGTCGACCTGCACGGCAACCTCTCGCAGGTGCAGCGCGACCGCAACCTCGCCGCATTCGCCGAGGGCACGTCGCGCGTTCTCGTGGCCACGGATGTCGCGGCCCGCGGCGTTCACGTCGACGACATCGAACTCGTCATCCACGTCGACCCGCCGGCCGAGCACAAGGCGTACCTGCACCGCTCCGGCCGCACCGCGCGTGCCGGCAGCGCCGGTGACGTCGTGACCCTCGTGCTGCCGACGCAGCGCAAGGACACCGCCGCCCTCCTGCGCAAGGCGGAGATCAGCGTCGTTCCGCAGCACGTGACCGCCACCTCGGATGCCGTGGCGGCGCTCGTGGGCGAGGTCGCCGCGTACGTCAAGCCGGCTCCGCGCGCGGCGGTCCAGCCGCAGGGCGGTGGCCGCTCGCGCCAGTCGCAGGGCGGGCGCACCGGTGGCGGACGCTCACAGGGCGCGAACGCGCAGCGCAAGCGCGCCGCTCGCGACGGTGCGGCATCCGGGGCTCCTCGCTCCGAGCGCAGCGGCGGATCGCGCAACTTCTACAGCACGGCCAGCGGCGAGGGCTCCTCGAGCGCACCGCGTTCCGGTGCACCTCGCGCGGGCAGCGGTCGCTCCAGCGGCGCCGGTCGCGCGGGCTCCGGCGGCGGGCTCGTGGGCATGTCGCAGGGTGGCGGTCGTCGCCGCGGTCGCTGACCGCAGCTGGAACAATGGCCCTCCCACTCGAGCGGGGGCCATTGCTGTCTCCGTGCCCGCGCGCTAGCGGAGAAGTTCCACCCACAATTTTCATAACTCCTGCAATTCGCGTCGGCACAGGGCGAGGCGTCCCGAACGCCCTGTCCGGTCGCGCGTTCTGCAGGAGTTATGGAACGGGTCGACGCGCGCGAGGACGATGCGGTGGGCGGAGAGGGGGCTGGCTCTGGGGCGGGCTCCGGAGCGCGCGAGCGTGGGTGAGTCGAGCGGCGCGGGAGCGCTAGTGGAGCATGCCCACCGAGGCGAGCGCTGCACGCACGAGGGAACCGCGGCCGCCCTCCATGTCGGCGGCGATCGCGTCGGATGATGCCTCCCGTGGTGTCATCCAGGTGAGTTCGAGTGCGTCCTGCCTGGGATCACAGGTGCCCGTGACGGGAACGACGTAGGCCAGTGAGACCGCGTGCTGGCGCACATCCGTGTACTGGCTCTCGCCCGGGAACGGGAAGTATTCGGCGACGGCGAACGGCACGGGGTTTGCGGGAAGCAGCGGGAAGGCCATGGGACCGAGGTCCTTCTCGAGGTGGCGGAACAGTGCATCGCGCAGGGTCTCGCCGTACATCACGCGACCGGAGACCAGGGTGCGTGTGATGGAACCGGTCTCGGATGCTCGCAGCAGCATCCCGACCTCGATCACCCTGCCGAGACCGTCGACGCGCACCGGCACGCCCTCGACGTAGAGTAGCGGGAGCCGGCCGCGGATCGAGGCGAGCTCCTCATCGGAGAGCCAGCCGGAATTGGGATCTGGGGTGCCAACGGAGCTCATGCTCCATTCTCTCGCGCGGCGGGGTCGGGCGCGCGAAGTGGGGCGCGTTGCGTGGTCGCGTTGCCTCACGACGGCGGCCTGGTGCGAGTATGGGGTGATGCAGCTAGACGCGAATGCGGTTCAGTGGTCGGCACCGGAGCGGGACCGTGCCGGTCGGCCGCTCCTGGTGCTCATGCACGGCAAGGGCTCCAACGAGAGCGACCTGTTTGGTCTCTCGCCGCTGCTTCCTCTTGAGCCGGTGATCGCATCCGTTCGTGCACCGCTCCGCGATGGCCCGGGCTTCGCCTGGTTCGAGCAGTCCGACTTCATCGGCGGCGCACCCTCGCTCGAGAGCGTGGACGAGGCGGCGAACGCGGTGCTGCACTGGCTCGACGGTCTCGATTGCACGAGCGTCGACATCCTGGGGTTCTCGCAGGGCGGCGTGATGGTGCTGCAGCTGCTGCGACTGGCGCCCGAGCGCTTCGGCCGCGGCGTCAACCTCGGCGGATTCGTCGCCCGCGGCATCCACCCCGGTGATGCGCAGCTCGAGACACTGCGGCCGCCGGTTTTCTGGGGGCGCGGCACCGAAGACACGGTGATCGGGCCGCGGCTGATCGACGACACCCTCGAGTGGCTGCCGGGGCATTCGCGGCTCACCGAACGCATCTATGAGGGGCTCGGCCACGGCGTCAACGCGAGCGAGCTGCAGGATGTCGGAGAGTTCCTGCGCGGCGCCGCTTCGTAGCGAATCTTCGGCGCTTCGGCGCTCGGCTCAGTCGTTGCCCGAGTTGTTGCTCGTGCTCTCGCGCTGCTCGAGCCCCACCGCATCGCGCAGCTCGGCGGCATCCTTGTCCAGCCCTCGCTCGGCCATGAGGTCGCTCAGGGAGTCCGCGATCGCGTTGAGCTTGTGCTGAACGGCGAGGTCGGCGCGTGTCTGACTGTTCTGCAGCAGCGCGACCATGAGGAAGGTGATGATCGTCGTGAGCGTGTTGATGATCAGCTGCCACGTGTCGATGCTGTGGAGGAGCAGAATCGACGGCGCCCAGAGCACCACGAGCACCACGCAGAAGCAGAAGAACCACGCCCGGCTGGCGATCCTCGACGCACCCTCGGCGAACCGGTCGAACGCTCCGACCTTGTCTGAGATCTCACTGGGCAGAATCGGCGGCTTTGACATGCTCACACCATATCCACGCGTTCCTTGGGAACGGCGGCGAGTCGTATCGGCGTGTTCTCCGCCGCCCTGAATCGCGGGCGGTCGGTGGCCTGCACGAGGATAGAAGGATGACCACCCCACTCGAGCGCTTCTCCCCGGCAACGAGGCAGTGGTTCTCGGGCGCGTTCAGTGCACCGACGGATGCCCAGGCCGGCGCCTGGGACGCGATCTCCCAGGGTTCGCACGCCCTCGTCGTCGCACCCACCGGTTCGGGCAAGACCCTCGCGGCGTTTCTCTGGGCGATCGACCGGCTCGCCACCTCGGCGGTGCCGGAGGACGCCCAGCGGCGCACGCGCGTGCTGTACATCTCGCCGCTCAAGGCGCTCGCTGTCGACGTCGAACGCAACCTGAGGGCTCCGCTCGTCGGGGTGACGCAGACCGCGAAGCGATTGGGGCTGCAGCCGCCGGAGGTAACGGTGGGCGTGCGATCGGGAGACACCTCCTCGCCGGACCGGCGGCTGCTGCAGCGAAAGCCGCCGGACATCCTGATCACCACACCCGAGTCGCTGTATTTGATGCTCACCTCCGCGGCACGGGACACCCTGCGCGGCGTTGAGACCGTGATCGTGGATGAGGTGCACGCCGTCGCCTCGACCAAGCGCGGCGCCCATCTCGCGGTCTCGCTCGAGCGGCTCGACCTGCTGCTCGACGAGCCTGCGCAGCGGATCGGCCTGTCGGCCACGGTGCGGCCGCACGAGGAGGTGGCGCGATTCCTGGCCGGCAGCGCACCGGTGAGCATCGTCGCTCCGAAGTCGACGAAGAAGTTCGATCTCTCCGTGGTGGTTCCGGTCGAGGACATGACCGAGCTCGGCACCACCGCGCCGCTCGAGGGCTCCGCCGCCGGCGCTGCGCCGCAGGGTTCGATCTGGCCGCACGTCGAAGAGAAGATTGTCGACCGCATCCTGGAGCACCGCTCGACGATCGTCTTCGCTAACTCGAGGCGGCTCGCGGAGCGACTGACCGGGCGGCTGAACGAGATCTATGCGGAGCGGTTGGACCCTTCGACAAGCCCAGGGACCGATTCTGCCGCGGGAGACGCGGAGGGCGCACAACCCGCGTTCCCGGCGCAGTCGATCGGGCAGTCGGGCGCGACCACGGGCGGGGCGCCCCTGCTCGCCCGGGCGCACCACGGCTCGGTGTCGAAGGACCAGCGGGCCGTGATCGAGGACGACCTCAAGTCGGGACGGCTGCGCTGCGTCGTGGCGACGAGTTCGCTCGAGCTCGGCATCGACATGGGCGCGGTCGACCTGGTCATCCAGGTGGAGTCGCCGCCGTCTGTCGCGAGCGGCCTCCAGCGCATCGGGCGAGCCGGCCACCAGGTCAACGAGGTCTCCCGTGGCATCATCTTTCCGAAGCACCGGGCCGACCTGCTCCACTCCGCGGTCGCGAGTGAGCGGATGTCGGCCGGGCTGATCGAGGCGCTGGCGATTCCGCAGAATCCGCTCGACATCCTCGCCCAGCAGACCGTCGCGGCCGTCGCGCTCGACGAGGTGGACGTGGAGGATTGGTTCGACACGGTGCGCCGCAGCGCACCATTCTCGAACATGCCGCGCAGCGCATATGAGGCGACGCTCGATCTGCTGAGCGGTCGCTATCCCTCCGACGAGTTCGCCGAACTGCGTCCGCGCATCGTCTGGGACCGGGTGAAGGGCACCATCACGGGACGGCCCGGAGCACAGCGCCTCGCGGTCACCTCCGGTGGCACCATTCCTGACCGCGGGCTCTTCGGGGTCTTCATGGTGGGGGCGACGGACGGCGCCCGCACTTCGACAGGTTCAGCGACCGGGGGCGGCCGAGTGGGCGAGCTCGACGAGGAGATGGTCTACGAGTCGAGGGTGGGCGACATCTTCGCGCTCGGTACGACGAGCTGGAAGATCGAGGACATCACGCACGATCGCGTCGTCGTTTCGCCCGCGTTCGGACAGCCGGGGCGGGTTCCCTTCTGGCGGGGCGACGGGATAGGGAGGCCGGCAGAACTCGGTCGCGCGATCGGCGCGTTCACGCGGGAGGTGTCCACGCACTCCGCGGACGAGGTGCGCGCCCGCGTCTCAGTTGGAGGCCTGGACGAGCGAGCGGTCAACAACCTCATCGCCTTCGTGAACGACCAGAAGGCGGCCACGGGGCACGTTCCCACCGACCGAACCATCGTGGTGGAACGCTTTCGCGACGAGCTCGGCGACTGGCGCGTCATCCTTCATTCCCCTTACGGCATGCAAGTTCACGCACCGTGGGCGCTCGCTGTAGGCGCGCGCATTCGGGAGCGATTCGGCATCGACGGCGCGGCCATGGCGAGCGATGACGGGGTGGTTCTGCGGATCCCCGATACCGATGCCGAACCTCCAGGAGCGGACCTCTTTCTGTTCGAGCCCGAGGAGTTGCGCGAGATCGTCACCGAGGAGGTCGGCGGTTCCGCGCTGTTCGCCTCGCGCTTTCGGGAGTGCGCCGCCAGGGCCCTGCTCTTGCCGCGGTACAACCCGGGCAGGCGGTCCCCGCTGTGGCAGCAGCGACAGCGCTCCTCCCAACTGCTTGCCGTCGCGAGTCGGTATCCGACCTTCCCCATCGTGCTCGAGACAGTGCGGGAGGTGCTGCAGGATGTCTACGACCTGCCGGCCCTGACGACGCTGGCAGGCGAGATCGAGAGCCGTCGCATCCGCATCGTCGAAGCCGAGACCGAGCAGGCGTCGCCGTTCGCCCGCTCCTTGCTGTTCGGCTACGTCGCCGCCTTCATGTACGAGGGGGACTCGCCGCTGGCCGAGCGCAGGGCGGCCGCGCTGAGCCTCGACTCCACCCTGCTCGCCGAACTGCTGGGCCGCGCCGAACTGCGCGAGCTGCTGGATGCCGGGGTCATCGAGCAGACGGAGCTCGAGCTGCAGAGACTCGCCGCCGATCGCCGGGCGCGGGACATCGAGGGCGTGGTCGACCTGCTGCGACTGCTCGGTCCGCTCTCGCTCGACGAGATTGTGGAGCGCAGCTGGCTGGCTCGCGCGCAAAGTACGCCAGCCCCGCTGATTGAGCCCGTCGAAATCTCCCAACTCCATGGTCAAGGCGAGGTCTCGACAAGCTCGACCAGCGAAACTGCAGAACTACACGCACAACTCACCGCTCTCGTCCGCACGAACCGCCTCATGGCGGCGACGATCGCGGGCGCGGAACGCTGGGCGGTGATCGAAGACGCGAGTCGCCTGCGCGATGCCCTGGGCACGCCGCTTCCGATCGGGGTTCCGGTCGCGTTCATCGAACCGGTCGATGACCCGCTCGGCGACCTCGTCGGCCGCTTCGCGAGAACCCACGGTCCCTTCACCGCGCTCGATGTGGCCGAGCGACTCGGTCTCGGCACCGCCGTCGCCCTCGAGACGCTGCGCCGACTCGCACAACAGCGGCGCGTCGTCGAGGGCGAGTTCCGTCCGGGCAGCTCGGGCAGCGAGTGGTGCGACGCCGAGGTGCTGCGACGGCTGCGCGCGCGCTCGCTCGCCGCGCTTCGCCACGAGGTCGAGCCGGTGGATGCCGCCACACTCGGACGCTTCCTTCCGGCCTGGCAGCACGTGGCCGAGCCGCTGCGGGGAGTGGATGGTGTGGTGCAGGTGATCGACCAGCTCTCGGGGGTCGCTCTGCCGGCATCCGCGTGGGAATCCCTCGTGCTGCCGGCGCGAGTGCGTGACTACTCGCCGGTCATGCTCGACGAGCTCACGGCATCCGGTGAAGTTATGTGGTCGGGTCGTGGGGCCCTGCCGGGCAACGACGGCTGGGTGAGCCTGCACCTGGCTGAGAGCGCGCCGCTCACGCTTGCCGAGCCGAGCGGTGATGAGACGACGGAGCTGCAGCGCGAGATCCTCGCGAGCCTCGCCGGGGGCGGCGCGTACTTCTTCCGCCAGCTCGCGTCGGCCGTGGGCAGCACGGATGATCGCGAGCTGCTCGCCGCGCTGTGGGAGCTCGTCTGGGGCGGCCTGGTCACGAACGACACACTCTCGCCGCTGAGGTCGTATCTCGGAGGGCCGGTCAGGCCGCGAGCGGTCACCCGCAGCCGTTCGTACCGCGGCAGGGGTCGCCCGTCGCTGCCGTCGCAGTCCGGCCCGCCGAGCGCGGCCGGGCGGTGGTCGCTCTTGCCGCTCGCGGAGGCCGACCCCACCGTGCGAGCGCTCGCGACCGCCGAGTTGCTCCTCGAACGCCACGGCGTCGTCACGCGCGGTTCGGTCGTGAGTGAGTCCGTGCGCGGCGGGTTCGCGCTCGTATACAAGGTGCTCAGCGGCTTCGAGGAGTCGGGTAGGGCGCGGCGTGGATACTTCGTCGAGGGTCTCGGTGGCGCGCAGTTCGCCACCGGAGCCACGGTGGACCGCCTGCGCAGTTTCAGCCGCGAACCGGACTCGAACGAGCCGCTCACCTCGATCACGCTCGCAGCGACCGACCCCGCGAACCCCTACGGCGCCGCGCTGCCGTGGCCGTCGAACCTTCCGACCGACCGTGACTCCTCCGAGGCCGAGAAGCGCGGGCATCGTCCCGGTCGCAAGGCAGGCGCCCTCGTGGTGCTCGTGGATGGTGAGCTCACGCTGTACGTCGAACGCGGCGGCAAGACGATGCTCACCTTCGGCAGCGACGAGTCCGCGTTGGCTGCGGCAACCGCATCCCTCGCCAGCACGATCCGTCGATCGGGTGGCAGGCTCAAGGTCGAGAAGGCGGATGGTGTCTTCGTGATCGGCACGCCGCTCGGCACGGCACTCACGGCCGCGGGGTTCAGCATGACGCCGCAGGGACTTCGGCTGCGCGGTTAGCCCTAACGCCCGCAGTGATAACGGCATCCTGCGATGCGAATCTCTCCGTCGTCGACCTTGTAAACGAGGCGGTGCTCGTCGGAGATTCGGCGAGACCAGTACCGTGGAAGCCGTGCTTCAACGGCTCGGGGTGATAACGACCTCTTCGCGATCGTCCGTCACCGCCGACGGGGTCGCGGTTCAGCGCACCGACCAACGGAACCAACGGATGCCGACAAAGGCGAAGACGACGATGTAGACGACACAGGCCAGCAGCGCGTTTGTGTCCTGGCCGCTCCACGCCGCCAGCGCAAGCGCGTCGGCGAAGAGCGTCATGAGCGCGCCCACCGGGGACCAGTCCGCGATCGCCTTGATGGTGTCGCCGAGGATGCCCGTTGTGCCGAACAGACCGAGCAGCAGGAGCAGGGCGAACAGGATGCGCCCGATCGCGTTGACCGCGCCCGCGGAGTCGACGAGTCCGACGAGCGCCTGCCCGATCGAGAGGAAGACGGCCGCGCCCAGAATGGCGATGAGGAGCACGAGCGCGTACTGCCCCACGCTCAGGGTGAGCCCGTGCACGATCGACCCGATGATCACCACGACGACCGCGACGACCAGGTTGAGGACGATCTGGATGACCAGCCGACTGGACATGATCATCCAACTCGGCGCCGGGGTCACCCGCAGTCTCTGCAACACGCCCGCCTGTCGATCCTGCGACAGGCTCACGGCATAGCCGAGAAGGCTCGAGGAGATCAGTCCCACCGTCAGGGCCAGACCGATGATCAGGTCCGGGCCACCGAGGGTGTGAATTCTCTTCTGCCCGAAGCTGGTGGCGACCACGATGATGACGGGTACGAGGGCCGTCACGATGCCGGAGGTGCGATTGCGTAGCAGAACCGCGCCATCCGCCCGAAGCAGCGACCCCATCACGAGGCCTAGCGATGGTTGATCAGTCACGGATCTCACTTCCCGTCAGCCCGATGAAGACGTCTTCCAGGGTGACCTCGCCGTGCGCGACGGCGAGCACGCGCGGATCGACTTTGTGCTTTTCGATCAGCTCCGCCGGGGTGCCCAGAGTCAGAAGCGCGCCGCTGTCGATGATCGCGACGCGATCGCAGACGGCCTGAGCCTCCTCCATCGAGTGCGTCGTAAGGAGGATGCTACGGCCGGCTCCCCGAGCCTGCTCGATGCGCTGCCACAGCGCACGCCGCGACTGGGGGTCGAGCCCCGCGGTCGGTTCGTCCAGGAGCAGCAGCAGCGGATCGTGAATCGTCGCGATCAGGAGCGAGAGTCTCTGCTGTTGCCCACCGGAGAGCTGCTTGAACCGTCTGCGGGATTCCTCCGCGAGGCCCGCGGCTTTCAGGGCACTCTCAACCTCGTCCCGCGAGATCCGTACGCCGTAGAGACCGGCATACAGGCGGAGAATCTGGCTGATGCTCAGCTCGGGCTGGAAGCTCGTCGCCTGCAGCTGCACGCCCATCCGGCCACGCGCGTCGGACGGATGCTCGCGCGCATCGATCCCGTCGACGAGCACCGTGCCGCCGCGCGGCACGACCAACCCCTCGATCGCACTGAGGCAACTGGTCTTGCCCGCGCCGTTCGGTCCGAGCAGGCCGAAGATCTCGCCGGATCGGATGCTGAAACTCACGCCGTTCACGGCATGTTTGCTTCCGTAAGACACGCGAAGGTCCTGGACGGCGAGGACCGACGCCTCTGGCGGGTGATTTTCCTCAACCATGGGCTGAGCGTACATCCGCGCCGGCCCATGCTGACGAGGATCAGACCGCGATCCAGTCGAGCGGCGCTGACGATTCTCTGTGCCAGTCGGTCGGCGCTCCGGATTCGGCGAGCACGTCTGTGAGCCAGTGGGTCTCGTCGGGGTTCCATCCGGCGAGCACTGTGTGCGAGTTGCCTGCGGCAACGGCTCGGCCCGCGGTCGCGAGGTAGCCGAACACCGTGAGGTGCACCGCGTCGAAGTCGGATGCCACGGCCGCCCAGTCCGGGATCAGCCAGCTGCCCTCGTGCCCGGTCGCCCTCCACCAGTCGTGGCGACGGGACAGCGACACATCCAGCGGATACCTGCCCGCCAACTCGGCCCAGGCATCCGGCCCGGTGATCTCGAAGACGCGAGCGTCGGATGCTGGCCGGAGCGGCCACACCCGCGCCTGCTGCCAGCCAAAGCTGTCTTCGACGAGCGCGAGCCTGACCGCGGCGAGCGTGGGAAGCGCTCGGGTTGTGGTCACGAGTGGCACCAGTTGAGGCGCCGACCACCAGTATCCCGACACGTTCTCCGTAAGGGGGTGCGGACGCTCCCGCGACTGGAGTTCGTCGGCGAACGTGCGAGCCCTCCACTGCTCAAGCAGTGCGGCCGACCCGGTCAACGCCGGCGGGTCCATGGGCGTCTCGTCGAGCCACTGCACGTATCGCTGCCGCTCACGATCGAGCGGCGTCATCCACCACGCGGTCTCGGGAGAGGCGGCGACTGCCTCGGCGATCGGCGCAAGAGCAGCCCGGACTCGCGGATCGGCGAGGAGACGATCGGTCTCGTCGGGCTCCTGCCAGTACCGTGCCGCGTCTACTGACTCCAGGAGCGCCGTCATGAGTGCGAGCTCGGCGCGCTCGAAGAGACGCTCGCTCGCACAGCTAACGACATCCGTCAGCGCAGCAATGATGCCCGAGCCGCCCCTTCCCGTCTCCGCGCGCGACACGAGCGCCCGCAGTTGCGGCTCCGTCGACGCGAGCAGGCACAGGCAGACCCGGCGACCACGCGGTCCGCTCAGAAGATCCGACCCCGTCGCATCCGTCATCTGCCGACTCTAACCCCCCACGCGAGGTCGACCGGATGCCCGAGCGCAGTCTCGGGGACCTTCGCATGGCATAACTCCTGCAATTCGCCGCCCTGGGCCGGCGGCGCACCGAGAACGCGGGCTCGGCGGCGGCGAGCGTCGCGAACTGCCTGAGTTATGAATAGAGGATGCATCACCCGGGTCAGCACGTGCGCAACGAGGTCACGCCCAGCGCTGGCGACTAGGGTTTCTGCCAGACCGCGAGAGGAGGCCCGATGCCCGAGGGCGACACCGTGTGGCTCGCGGCGCACAACCTCAACGCGGCGCTGCAGGGCGAGGTGCTCACCGGGTTCGACCTTCGCGTTCCCGCCTTCGCCACCGCAGACCTCAGCGGCGAGACGATCGACGAGGTGGCCAGCCGCGGCAAGCACCTGCTCATGCGCATCGGCGACTTCACGCTGCACAGCCACCTCAAGATGGAGGGCGCGTGGCACCTCTACCGACACGGCACCCCGTGGCGACGCCCCGCTCACGAGGCACGCGCCGTGCTCGAGACGGCCGAGTGGCAGGCGGTGGGCTTCTCGCTCGGCATCACCGAACTCGTCGCGCGAAGCGCCGAAGAGAGCGTCGTCGGTTACCTCGGCCCCGATCTCCTGGGCAGCGACTGGGATGCCGCGGAGGCTTCCCGGAGACTGCTGGCCGCACCAGAGACACCGGTCTTCGTTGCTCTGCAGGACCAGCGGAACCTCGCCGGCATCGGCAACGAGTACGCCAACGAGCTGTGCTTCCTGCGCGGCCTCGCGCCGACGCGACCGATCGCCGAGGTCGCCGACGTGAGCGGAACGCTCGCGCTCGCCCACCGGATGCTGCGCGCCAATCGCGAGCGCACCATCCGCAGCACCACCGGCGACCTGCGGCCGGGCCGAACGAGCTGGGTCTACGGCCGCGCCGGCAAGCCGTGCAGGCGCTGCGGCACAACGATCCTGCACGGCACGCTCGGCGCAACCCCGCTCACGCAGCGAGACGCGTACTGGTGTCCGCGCTGCCAGAGCTAACGGCGATCCGCCGACGCGCCATCGCGAGGGTAGAGGCGCTGCCAGACGCGAGCACCGCTACCGCGTCATCACCCAGGCGAGCAGGTAACTGCGGGAGTTGCCGTCGTCGATGCGCTTATCGGGCAGCGCCTCCGCATCCTTCAGCGCCTGCGCCTTCTGCGCATCCCCCGCCATCGCGGCGTACATGACCAGGTAGTCGCCGAGGGTCACGTCGTAGCCGTTCGGAGCGCCCTGCTGGAGGTTCCTCTCGATGCGCTCGGGGTCACCGCCGAGGTAGCCGGAGACCGGGCTCATCGGCAGCACCAGGATCGACAGCTTGGCGCTGGGATCCGCACTGAACCACGTGGCGTAGTCGCGCTTGCCGCCCCAGTTGAGCGGCACGATCGAATGCTGATAGCCCTGATACACCGGCTGCGAGGTGTCGAAGTTCGTCCAGTAGGCCTTGGCGGATGCGGCCTCGCTCGACAGCATCCACTCGGCCTCGTCCTTGAGCGCTGCGTTCTTCGTGACGCCGGCCCATAAAGCCAGACCATTCCAGGCGGAGACGGCCTCGGAGCTCGACTCCTGGTTGTTGCCGTCCGCGAAGGGCGAGTATCCGGATGCCCAGGAGTGCCCGGCGTAGGCATCGAACGTGCGGCGCACGGGGAAGTTCTTCGACGGACTGCTCGTGGCGAGGTCGGCGGCGAGCAGGTTGATCACCGGAGCGATCTTCTTCGCGAGCTTCGCGTCATGGGCCGCGGCGACGCTCGCCGCGTAGAGGAAGTAGCCGTAGTGGAAGTGGTGGTCGTTGAACTGGTCGGCGCCGAACGACGCCTTGAGACCGACCATCCCGCGCATCGTGCGGTCGTAGACGAAGCACTCGGTATCCCGGCCCTTGCAGCCCTTGGGGTCCGTCCACTTCGTCAACGCGGTCCCCAACTGCTTCTTCAGGGTCGTCGCCGAATCGTTGGCCCCGAGCTGGGTCGCGAGGTCGAGCAGGTTGGCAAGCCGATACAGCGCCTTGCCGCCGAAGTAGGTGTCGGTCGGCAACTGCGGAGCAGCATCCGTGTCCTTGGCCACCTGGGCCTTGAGATCGCTCTTCTGCTGTGCGGACAGCCGGTCGATCGGCAGCGAGTCGTCAGCCGTGACGCGCGGCGATGCCCACTTGAGTGTCGTTCCCGAGCACAGCGAAAGCGTGCCGTAGATGGAGGGGTAGTCGCCCAGCTCGCACTTCACGGAAGGATCGAGATCGGCCTTCTGGTGCGGCATTGCCACGAACGCCGTGTCGCCATTGCCGCGGTTGCGATAGCTGATCGCGGTCTCGACCTTCTTATCCGAGGTCGAATGCTTGATGGATGTCGACTCGAGCGGGTCCGCGAGTGCGGCGACCCTGTCCACGCTTCCGGCGCTCGGGGCGGCGAACCACACCGCGGACTGACCCTTGGCGAGGGTGACGGCACCGCCGTCCTTCTGCACCTCACCCTTGGTGGCGAGACCGTAGTAGGAGTCCTGCACTTTCGCGCTCCACGTGTTTCCAGAGCGCGTCAGCGGGCGAGGGAGCTTCAGCGTCGCGTCCTGCTTCGCAGTGAAGCTCACGAGCGGCGAGCCCTCGGCGATGACGACGGAGCCGATCGACGTGCCTGCGGAGTCCAGCTCGTCGATGGTGACCGAGGCCTCGTCGTAGGCGACGATCTTGCTCGAGGCCGCCCCCGCATCCACGGAGAGGTCGGGCTGCATGCCGCCCGTGATCGTGTCTGCGCCGCTGTGTACGACGGGAATCCCGAAGGAGAAGCCCGTGTCGGTGAGCGCGAAGGAGAGCGGCAGTGGGAACACCGGCTGCGGCTTGTCGAAGACGAGGCCGGAGAACCACCGATTGGTCGGCGGGATGAGCCCGTGGGCGAGTCGCATCTGCGGCGTCTTGCCGACCTCGCGCTCCGGCATGCTCGACAGCGCAGCCGTGAGCCCGTGGCCGTTGTCGACGGGCTTGCGCTCGGTCGTCGCACAGCCCGCGAGGAGCGCCGCGGTGAGAGCGGTGGCGATGACTACGGCGCCGCGCCCGGCCCTCATAGGCCCACCTGCAGCAGCAGCGTGCGGAAGGTGTTCGTCACTCCCGAGAGCGGGCCGTTGTCGCGCAGGTGCATGATCGCGGTGACCGGTGTGCCTGGCTCGACGAGGCCGTCGTGACCTCCGTAGTCCAGACCGTTGCTGCGCACCTCGACGGTAGCGTTCGCCTGGCCGGCGGCCGTGCTCACTCGGATGACGGAGACCTCGCCGAGGATCTTCTGCGTATCCGGCAGCACGATCTCGACCTCGGCGCCCTTCTCGATGCGCGAGAAGTCGTAGGGGTCGAGCTTGAACTTCGCGAGCGTGTACAGGGACTTGCTGCGGTTGATGGTTGCGAGCGTCTCACCCGCGCCGATGAACCCGCCAACGGTGGCGCGCACGTTCGAGACGACTCCGGGCTGCGTGGCGATGAGTGTGAGCAGACCATCGGACCCGACCTCATATGCGGTCGTCGTCGGCAGCGTCTTGTGCTGTGCAGCGAGCGTGGAGATGGTGCTCATCAGGCTCGCACTCTGAATGGTGAGGAGCGGGTCACCGGTCTTGACCTTGTCGCCCTGCTTCACCGACTGCTTGACGACGGTGCCCGCGTAGTCCGACCCGACCGAGTACGAGATCGCCTCGATGGATGCCGTGGTGCTCGCCACCTGCGACTCGCGCTTGTTGAGCATGAGGGTCGCCGCGGCGACGATCGCCAGGACGATGATGAATCCGTTCAGGAGTTTGAAGCGATTGGTCCAGGTCATGATGCAATCTCCCTGCTGGTGACGTCGGCGCTGTTCGCGGCCCCGGCGTGGTCATGGACGTCGGTGCGGAACGCGCCCGCTGGCACGAGATCGGGCTCAGGCAGCTGCGAGCGCCGAGCGCCCTCGGACGTGGTGGCATGGAGCGGCATCGGCGCCGCGGCCGGGCGGCCGAAGGTGGAATACACCCGGGCCCTGGCCGGCGCACGGCGTGCCACGTGCGACTCGCGGAACGCCGCGAGGATGAAGACGGCGAACACGACGGTGTTCGTGACGTTCCACGCGGTGGCGAGGGTGAAGGTCTGGTGCCCGTAGTCCTTGAAGCCCGCGACGATCGACGTGAGCAACAGGAACACGAAGGTGAGCACCTGCGGAATCATGTAGTTGAACGGCGACACCCGCTTGCCGACGGCACCCGTGACGTGCCAGCCCTGCTCCTTGCCGGAGAACACGTTGATGAACGCCTTGAGGTAGATCGGGAACGACACCGTCGCGAGCACGAGTGTCTCCACCCGGAACGACCCCATCGTGTGCATGGCGAGCATGATCTGCAGGCCGTAGAAGCCCAGGTAGAAGAGCAGCCAGGTGACCCAGGTGACGGTGAGGTTCACCGGGCGCAGGTCGAAGTAGATCTCCAGCGGCGGCACCATCATGAGGATCAGCGGCGTGATGCCCACCAGGTAGTGCGTGGCGGTCACGGCATATTGCAGTCGCTGGTCGATCGTGAGGTTGCGGCGCGGGTTCAGCGGGTTGCGGCGCATCAGAATCTCGAAACCACCGGATGCCCACCGCAGTTGCTGCTTCGTGTAGTCCTCCACGGTTTCCGGCGCATCGCCCACGGCCAGCGTCACCGGGATGTAGATGGATCGCCAGCCCCGCTCGTGCAGCATGAGCGAGGTCCAGACATCCTCGGACTTCGACTTCGTGTAGATGCCACCGACCTCGTCGATCGCGGCGCGGCGGAAGATCACGTTGGTGCCGACGCAGAACGCGGCGTTGAAGCGGTTACGCCCCGGCTGGATGAAGCGGTAGAACACGGACTGCATGAAGCCCGCGCCGCGCGAGACGAGGTTGTGCATGTTTCCGTACGTCTGCGGCGTCTGCACGAAGGCGACGTCGTCATCGATGAAGAACGGCACCGTCTCGTAAAGGAAGTCCTCGTTCGGCACGAAGTCCGCGTCGAAGATCGCGAAGTACTCACCCTTGGCGTGGCCGAGCGCGTGGTTCACGTTTCCGGCCTTCGCGCCCCTGTGATCTTCGCGACGCACGTACCAGGCGCCAACATCCGCCGCGAGGTCTCGCACCGCATCCGAGGAGCCGTCGTCGAGGATCCAGGTGGTGTGCTCCCCGCGCATGGCAACCGCGGCGGTTGCCGTGCGGCGAATGACCTCGAGGTCTTCGCCGTAGACGGTGATGAAGACATCGACGCCGATGCGGTGATTCCCGAGGAACATCGGCCAGTCCCTGGGCGAGTCGGCCGTGTTCTCACGGTCCATGGTCTCGCCGTCGTAGAGGCGCTCCTGGGCGTGATGGAACGTGAAGCTGCGTGGGTCATGCCCGCCGGAGAGAATCGTCCACATGGCGAAGAGCGCCTGCACGACGAGCAACAGCTCGGCCGACATGACGAGCGCGTAGGGAAGCCAGTCGCCGCGGTTCGTCGGGTTGAGCAGGAACGCGGTGTACGCGACGATCCCGATGGTGGAGATGAGCACGAAGAGATACAGGGAGGGCGAGTGCACCGCGCCGTTCTCCGGCTTGCGCGGCAGAGGTGTCTCCTCGCCTCTGCGATGGCCCCGATAGGGGCTGCTCTTCCACAGGGAAGTCGTCATGCTGCAGTTCTCCATTTCCTTCTGGCGGGCACAGTGGCACCCGTCGCGAGTCTTGAACTAGCGGCGTCGTTGGCGTCAGAGGGGGAAGCTCCCCCGCGAGCGGAATGTGGGATTCGGTGACCGTGCCAACCCCAATTGGCCGGTGCCTCCAGGGGCGCCCATCCTCGTCCGCTCTGTTTCCAGACTAGGCACGGGCCCCCGAAGGCTGACAAGCGTTCACAGGCTATTCGGCGATTAGAGTTCTCTCAGCAATCGCCCGGAATGGGCCCGTCTCGGCGCCGCGATGTTACCCGTTCCGACTGTTAGGGTTGCCTAAGTTGAGCCTGTAAAAACGTGCTGGCTCTCTTAGCTGAAGGGGCTCGGAATGAGCTACGTCAAGTCGGCACTTCTCGACGAAAAGGGCTTCGTCATCCTCGACAGGTACGACCAGTCAGCGGACCCGCAGGAGTGGAAAGACCTGGAGTACGTCGAGTGGAAATCCTCCGGCGTCACCCGCTTCGCGCCGCTCGCGAGCGCCAAGGGCGAGATCGAGGTCAACGGCTTCTGGAACCAGGAGCCACCCCGCACCGATAAGGACGGCGTGTGGATCGAGTCACAGGTCGCCAAGGCGCCGAACCTCGCCCGCCGCGCGCAGGAACCCGGGGCGAATGTGGGTCGCTGCCGCGTCATCGAGCTGCAGCCGAACTCGTACTCCGACGCCCTCTACAACCTGCACCAGGATGACAACAACCGGCTGAACCCCGACGGCTCCGGTTGGATCGTGCGCGGCTTCTTCAACCTCACGGATGACGCGGACTCCTGCCTCGTGCTCCGCGAACAGCGTTTCGATCCCTCGACCGAGATCCGCATCCCCCTGCCCGCCGGAGCGCAGGTCATCATCGACACCCAGCGGTTCTGGCACGCGACCTGGCACCCGGGCTCGGAGCCGCGCTACAACCTCATCACATCCTGGGAGTGCGGCTCGGCACTCGATGCCTACATCGAGAAGTACCACGGCAGCAACGACCACGAGAATCCGCCGCTCGACCAGCAGGTCATTGACGATGGTCAGGCGAGCGTGCAGCGCCGACTGGCGGAGCGTGCGACCGCCCTCGCGGATCGGGACCGGGAACACGCAGATCAAGCCGAAGGCTAGAAATGCTGCACCTTGCTGCCCTCGACGGGCAGGCGGCAAGCTGGTTGCACACCTTCGGACCGATCGTCTTCTACCTCATTGTGTGGGGACTCGTCTTCTCGGGCACGGGACTTTTCGTCGGCGTCTTCATTCCGTTCATTACGGGGGACTCACTGCTCTTCGCCGCTGGCCTCGTCGCCGCGAGCACGAGCAGCGTCAACATCTGGGTGCTCGCCATAGGCGTGGGCATCGCGGCGTTCCTCGGTGATCAGGTCGGCTTCGTGCTCGGTCGCCACTACGGCAGGCCGTATCTGGATCGGCGCAGGGGCGGCTGGATCAAGAACGCCGTGATCAAGTCCGAGAAGTTCTACGACAACCTCGGATGGTGGGCCGTCGTGGTCGCTCGCTTCATTCCCTGGGGCCGCGTCTTCGTTCCGCCCATCGCGGGCATCGCACGCATGGACTACGGCAGGTTTCTCGCCGCGAACCTCGTTGGGGCGCTGGTGTGGGGCGTGCTCATCACGGTCACCGGGTACTTCGCGGCGAGCATCCCGGCGGTCAAGTCGGCGGCATACGCCGTGGGCGGAGCCTTCATCCTCGCCTCGATCATCGCCGGCATCGTCAGCTGGAGGCGCAATCGCGCCACGGCGTGACGTCCTGACGCACGGAAGGGGCCCGGCCGAGTGGCCGGGCCCCTTCGCGATCGTGGGGCTCAGTCGCCCTTGAAGGCGTCCTTGACGTTTTCGCCGGCCTCTTTCATATTGGCCTTGAACTGGTCGCCCTTGCCTTCGGCTTCCAGCTTTTCGTCATCGGTCGCCTTGCCGACGGCCTCCTTGCCCTTGCCTCCGAGTTTCTCAGCAGCGTTCTCGGCCTTGTCATCCAAGCCCATGATGCACCCCTCCTACGGTTCGACAGTTCCCGCGACGGCCGTCAACGGGTTCTCTTCGAGCCTAGGTTTCGGTTCTGGGTATCCGCGCAGAATCAGAGGGGGTTGACAAAGCCCGACAGTGTGACAGTGCGGAATTTTTGCTGATCAGCGAGGAAATGACTTCCCTAGGGGAATGGGCTATGGTCTTCGGAAGCACGCCATCTGTACAACTGGGGAAGCGGAGTGATCATGGCTGGAAAATCGCCTCGAGGCAACGACTCGAAAAAGGAAGCCAAGCTGTCTTTGAAGGACAAGCGGGCCCAGAAGCGGGAGAAGGCAGAAGCCGCCCCCTTCATCAAGCCGCGCAAGGGCGCGTAGGCTGACGGGTCGGCGCGGCCCGCCCCGTGCGGGCCGCGCCTCTTCAGGTCAGGCCGCTTCAGCCGCCTTCTTGATGGCGGCGAGGGTGTCATGGATGCCGCTGCGCGCGGTCTCGGCACGAATGATGATCTCTGCCTCGGCATCCGCGCCATAGCGCTCGGTGAAGTAGGCCTCGCCGCCGGGGAGGAAGTTCCACGACTCCGTCATACGAGTTCCGCCGTCGACCGCCTCAAAGGTGTAGCCCCAGCGGGTGCGGTCGCCGCCTACGATGAAGGCGAACTCACGACCGGGCTCATCCGCCACGACCTGCGAGCGCGTCTCCCAGGTCTTCTCGGGCGTCTCGTTGTGGCCGACGAACCAGGCGCCGACGCCGCGCGATTCGTCCTCCCACCAGCCACCGGTGCAGACGGGGCTCCACTCGCCCATCCGGGTGATGTCGGAGACGAGGCCGTAGAGCACCTCGGGTCTGCGGTTGACGAGGATCGATTCAGATGCGCTGCGATTGTCCATATTCGAACCCTATGGCAGTCGAAAGCTACGACACGATTCGCTCGCGAAGCCCGGGCGTCACAACCAGTCCGCCGTCGGGCAGCACCGCGAGCACGTCCGCCGCGTGGCCCTCCACCAGTTCGTCCAGTTCCGTCGCCGGGGCGGCGAGGATCGCCGTGGCCAGCACGTCCGCGGTCACGATGTCGGGCGCGAAGACCGTGACCTGAACGAACCGCGGCTCGGCGCGGCCGCTCGGCCAGACATGGTCGCCGCGCTCGCTCAGGCCGGATGTCGCCACGGCCCGATGCTGCCCGAACAGTTCCAGCGAGGTCAGCATCGCGCCGCGGTCATCCGGGTCGACGACGCCCACCGCCCAGAGCCGGCCGGCGTCGGCCATCCCGTGACAGAGCACGTCGCCCCCGGCGTTGATGCACCAGTCCTCGAGTTCGGCCTCCGCGAGCGCGTGACCCGCGCGTTCGATCGCGAGCGCCTTGACGACGCCGTTCAGGTCCACGACGCCATCCGGACGGTGCGGTGTGAAGGCGCCGTGGGTGGTGCCCCTCCACTCGATCGCGAGCGCGTAGACATCGCGCAGCTCGACGCTCGCGCTGCTGAGGCCGAGCTCGCCGCGGGCGACACGGCTCAGTTCCGACTCCGGGCGGTACAGGCTGAAGCGGTCGTCCAGCATCCGAAAGGCGCGCTCGACGCCGTCGCAGGCGTCGGTCCACCCCGGCCCGTCGTTCGCGCGTGCCGAAACCGACACCACCGTTCCCATCGAGTCGAAGCGAAGGTGCAGCAGCGCCTCCGCCGAGGTATCAGCCAAAGTGTGCACTGTCGAGCGCAGCCTGCAGCGAGGTGAGGTAGCCGTCGGTCGTGAACGTGGCGCCGCTGACGCTGTCGACGTTCGCCGACTGGGCCTTGAGCACCTCGGAGCGGAGGATGGGCGCGGCATCCCGGCTGATGCGCACGGAGCGCCCGCCGTCATCCGTCAGCTTGAGCGCGGTCACGTCGGAGATCGCACCGCCGCGAATCGTCACCGAAACCTTGACCGTGCCGTAGGGGGTGTCGACGAGCGAGCCAGGGTAGGTGCCGTCGGCCGCTCCCGTGGACGCGGGTGCCGACGCCGACGCTGTCGCACCCGCGCTCGACTGCGGCACGGGGGTCGCCGCGGCGCCCGTGGACCTCGGCGTGGTTGACGGCGTCGCGACCGTGGCGGCGTGCTGGGCACCCACCTCCCAGCCGCCCAGGATGACCGCCCCCGAGGCGAGCACCGCGCCGATCACCGCTCGTACTCTCACCAGTCGAACCTTTCAACGTGGATCTGCCCTCGCTCCAGGCCCAGCGTGCGAGCATCCTCGATCACCAGGTCTGTCCAGCGCGCCGGCCCGCACACGTACAGGTCGGAGCGCGCGACATTCGGTGCGTACGAGGCGAGCGTGTAGCCGTTCTGCACCGCGTCAGCGGACTGCCAGGAGTCGACGACCCGGGAGCGGGAACCCTCGACGAGGAACACCGCGACACCCTTGGCCGCGCATACCTCGCGGAGTTCCTGCCACAGATACGGAGGCTGGTCGGCCGCCGCCCGCACGATGACCACCGCCTCTCCTGGCGCGAGATCCGCGTGCTCCACCAGGGCGCGAATGGGCGTGACGCCGATGCCGGCCGCGACCATGACCGCCTGCGGCCGGGTGCGGGCATCCTGGGTGAAGATGCCGTAGGGCCCCTCAATCGAGACCCTCGTGCCGACCGGCAGGGACGTCAGAGCGCCGGAACCCGCGCCCAGTGAGCGCACGGTGATGCGCAGCGTGGACTCGGATGGCACGGCAGACAGCGACAGCGGATGCGCGTGCCACCAGGTCTTCCCGGTCCAGAACCTCCACACCAGGAATTGCCCGCCGGCGGCGCCCAACTCACGAAGGTGCCGCCCGGAAAGTTCGATCGAGACGACACCGTCGGCCACCGGCACGACACGGCGCACACGGAGTGAGTGGCGAAACGAGCGCACGATCGGGAGCAGGAAGCGATAGATCACGAGCAACCCGGCCACGACGCTGTAGAGGCCAAGCCAGTAGACGCGCTGCAGTGAGCCTTCGACGAAGAGGCCGCCGACGCTCAACTGATGCGGGATGGCGACGATCACCGCGGCGTAGGTGAGCAGGTGGATGACGTGCCATACCTCGTAGGGGAACCTGCGCCGCACCGCCACGAGGGAGGACACGATCACAACGATGAGCAGCGCGAATGCCAGGAAGGCGAGGGGCATGTCGGGCAGGGTCGCCCACATCACCCCGAACTCGGCAACCGGGTTCACGCGAGAGGCCATGCCGTAGCCCACGAGCAGCAGTGCGCCGTGCGCGAGCAACAGGTAGAACCCCGGCTTACCAAGCTTTCGGTGCAGCAGCATCGCCTTGTCGTGCCCGAAGGTGCGGTCGATAATCGGCACTCGCGCCGCGAGCACCATCATGATCAGGATCAGGTCGCTGCCGACAAGCCCGCTCAGGATGCCGAGAGACGTGACCGCGTCGGAGGCGGTCGTGAAGGCGGTCGCCATGCTCTGAGACAGAAACAGTGCGATGACGAGGGCCACGGACACCCAGCTGATCACGACCAGCAGGTCGGCACGACGCATGCGCCTCCGGTAGCGCTCGGTCGGCCGTCCCGAGGACGCCGCCTGGCGCGGCCGAGGCGGCGGCGCGAGCTGCTGGATTGACATGGTGAAAGTTGACCACCACGCGCTTCACCCACGCTGCACGAATCCTATGGAATGACTTGGTACGGCGGCTGAAGGCCCGAGAATCGGGCCCCGCCCACTGTGAGATCTCTCATGGAGCGGCCCGACGCGCCCGCGCGAGCTGGATGATCACGCCCGCAGCCGCGCTGACAACGACGATCAGTGCGTAGCCGATCGCGGTCGGCACAAGGTGGAAGATGCCCACGACGGCTCCGGCAATGATGGCCGGCACCCCGAAGGAGAGGTACGACACGACGTAGATCGCCGCGAACAGCTCGCCACGCTGATGCGACTCGGCCAGGGGCGCGATCAACCGCATCTCGCCGGCGAAGGTGATGCCAAACCCCACGCCGGTGACCGCTGTGCCCAGGGCGAGCAGTGCGACCGAGCCGAGCAGGATCGACGCACCGACCGCGCTCACGCCGAGAACGAGGGCGAGCGATCCGACGACGACGACCGGTCGCCCGGCCATCCGGCGACTGACGTAGATGGACGCGACGCCCACGAGCGACAGGACGGCGATGGTGCCTCCGCTGACGAGTCCGCTGCTGAGATCGAAGACATCGCGCAGAATCTGCGGCACAAGCCCCAGGAACAGTCCCCCGGTCATCCACCCGGCGAGGAGCACGGGAATGGCGATGGTGAACTCGGTGCGCGCGCGGGACGGCACCGCCACGTGCGGGAGCAGGCTGCGCACCGCGCCCGGCCGCCGAGTCACGGTTTCGGGGGCGGCCAGCACGAAACCGAGCGCGACGACGAACAGGGCGGCGAGCACCAGGAAGGTGCTGGCGATCGGCCGTGCTTCGGTCTGGATGGAAACACCGGCGAAGATGGCTCCGACGGCCAGACCACCAACTGAGGCGAGGCCGCTCATGGTGGCACCGAGCGCACGATTCTGCGGGGGCGCCAGATCGGTGAGCGCGGCCGAGAACGCCCCCGTCGCGGCTCCCGTGGCGATGCCCTGAAGCGCCCGCGCGAGCACGACCGTCTCGATGTTGGGCGCGAGGGCGAACAGCACCATTGCGAGCGCCTCCAGGATGAGCGCACCGATCAGCACGGGACGTCGCCCGACGTGATCGGAGAGCGAGCCGACCGTGAGCAGAGTGAGGAGCAGCGTGACGGCATAGACGGCGAAAGCGAAGGTCAGAAGCCAGGGGGCGAAGCCCCACTCGCCCTGGTAGACGACGAAGAACGGAGAGGGCGCGGCCGAGGAAGCAAAGAGCACCACGAGGATGACCGAGAAACCGGCGAAGGCCAGTCGCCGCGAGACCGTCCTGCGCTCTGGGCCGCTGCCGACGGAAGCCTCCGTGGGCGAGGGTGCGGGGGACGTCTGTGCGATCGTGTCGTTCATGACACACTCCAAAAGCAGAATCAGTGGCTAAAGCAATAAATGTTGCGTGAGGTACGCTAACCCGATTCTTCCGCTATCGCAACTCTTTTTGCGTTAGCATGGATTCATGCCCGAGAAGACCAGCGTTCCGCGCACCGGCGGGCGAAGCTCGCTCGTTGTCGCGGCCGTGCGCTCGGCCGTCGAGTCCCTCGTCGCGGAACTCGGAGCAGAAAACGTCACCGTCGCACTGATCGCCGATCGCGCCGGCGTGAACGCGACGAGCATCTACCGGCGCTGGGGCGACCTCTCCACCCTCATCAATGAGGTGGCGGCCTATCGGCTCGACCCCGAACGAGCCCTGCCCGATTCTGGATCGTTCGAAGACGACATCCGCGGATGGGCGCACGAGCTCGCGGAGCACTTCGGCAAGCCTGCGAACCGCTCCCTGCTGCGGGCCGGAGCCGCCCTGGCCAACGGCACGAGTGACTGCACCATCAACCGCCGCAAGGAAGCCGCCGTTCTCGTCGAGCGGGTGCATCCGCGGGCGGAAGACGACACGGACGCCAGCGAGGTGGTTCCGACGGCCGATCAGGTGATCAACTACGTGGTCTCACCGATCACCTACCGCGCGATCTTCGCCCCGGAACCGCTCACGCCGCAGGAGGTCGACGGCCTGGTCGACGACCTGTTCCGAGCGGCCGAGCGCACCGATCCCACCGTCTGAGCGGAACGCGGCCTAGCCTCGCCAGCGCTCGGGCGCCTCGCGCAGCAACTCTTCGGCGTCATCCTCGAGCAGCAGGCCGCGACGCACCTCGTCGCGCACTGCGGCGGCGAAGCGGTCGAGATAGCCGGCGCGCGAGCCATAGCGCTCACGCAACTCGGCGATCGGGAACGGGCGCATGCTGCCGACGAGGCGAGCCAGCATCTGCGGGTCGCCGAACGGCATCCACTCCGGCGGCTTCTCCGACTCCTCGGATGCCGTGCTGTGCGGCGCATAGGCGGCCGTCGGCACGGTGAGCCACGGCGTTCGAATGCCGCCGAGCACATTGCCGTCGGCATCTCGCACGAGTTCCTCGGCACCCGCGCGGTGCTCGAAGCGTGCCGCGCGCGGCGGCAGTTCGCCGTTCACCAGCCAGCGCTCCATCGCCTCGAATGCGCCGCGAAGATAGAGATCGAACCGCGCGTCGGAGCGACGCTCCCGCACCTCGAAGGCCGGCCGAATGCCGCCCCGCCGTTCGTACTGCTGCAGGTTGGTCAGCACGCTCGGATGCGCCTCGATGTGCGCCGTCGCACCGACCTCGTACAGGCGATACGGCGATCCGGGCTCGTCGGAGTCCTCGCGGGTCACCCGCTCGTGAGTCTCGGCCTCGGTCTCGCTCAGCACCTCGAACGCGACGGCATCGCGGGGTGCGATGGTGCGACGCCGATCGTTGGCCGGCAACTCGGCATCCTCGGCGGACAGCGGCGGATAGCCCGCCGCACCCGCGCCGCCGGAGGAGATGCCGATGACGTAGCCATCGATGAGCCTGCGCCCGTCGGCGCGCGTCCACCGCTCGTGGAAGCCGTCCTGCAGGGTCACCCTCGTGAAGCTGCCGGTGGCCGACATGCCCGCCAGAATGACGCGGTCCGCGGCGATCGGGCCGAAATCACCTGCGATCGCCGAGCGAATCGCCGCGCCCAGTACGTCGTAGAGCATCCCGTCTTCGGGAATGTCGACCTCGGCGTAGCGCTCGGGGTCGACGAACTCCGCGAGCTGGCGCGCGACGGGCGCGAACACGGTGACGCCCATCCAGCTGTGCCGCCCGCGCAGGATCCACGGGTGAATGGCGTTCCAGACGAGTGCAGAGTCGAGATCCGGATGCAGCGGTTCGACCTGCAGTAGCCCGGAGCTTCGACCGGATGCCGGGCGCCGCACGAGCACCCTGGTGCAGAACGGCAGCTCGGAGCGCACCGGCTCGTGGGACCCGTTGGCGCCGTGGCGCCACACGCTCGCGGTGCCGCGAAGCAGGTATTCTTCCTCCGCGTAGCCGTACCGGGAGAGATCGACGCCCATGTTCAGGGCGGGTAGGAAGGCGGTACCAAAGGGGAGGGAACCCCCGCCGATCGGGATCGGCTCGGAAACGGGTCGCGTCATTGCGTAACCTCTCGGGACGGCTGGGCCTATTGCGTAAGTATCAGCTTAGCTGATACTTTCATCCTCGACGCGGAGCCGCGTCGTTCTGTAATCGCACTCATTGCAAAGGAGCAACATGTCTGCATCACACAGACCCGCGTGGAAAACCGCGCTGGTTGCCGTCACCACCCTGGCGGTCGTCTTCGGCGCCACAGCCTGTTCTTCCAGCCCGTCGAAAACCGGTTCGACCAGCAGCAAGGGCGGAACCCTCACGACGCAGTTCGCCGGCGTACCGATCAGCCTGAACCCGGCCCTCGGCGGCTCCGGCGGAAGCGCCATCTTCACCTCACTACCCTATGACTCGCTCATCTACCAGACCGGTGACGGCAAGCTCATTCCCGACCTCGCGACCAAGTGGGCCCTGTCGGATGGCAACACCAAGCTCACGCTCACCATCCGCAAGGGCGTCACGTTCACCGACGGTGCGAAGCTCGACGCCGCCGCGGTGAAGGCTTCGATCGAATACATGATGAAGGCGGGCGGCGGTGACGCACGCTACGCGGGACCGGTCGACAGTATCGCGACTCCCGATGCCGACACCGTGGTGATCACCTACAAGTCTGCCTATCCGGATGCGCCGTATTACCTCTCGCAGTACTGGGGCGTCGGCCAGATCATCGGTCCGAAGGGCCTCTCAGACCCGAAGAGCCTGCTCACCCAGAGCGACGGCACCGGCCAGTACGCCTACTCCGCCTCCGACTCGGTCTCCGGCTCCTCGTACACCTTCGTGCGCAACAAGAAGTACTTCAACCCGGATGCCCAGCAGTTCGACAAGGTCGTGGTCAAGGTGATCGGCGACCCGAGCGCGGTCTCGTCCGCCGTCACCACGGGCCAGGTCGACTTCGCGGGTGTTTCGCCCACGACGGCGGCCGCGGTGAAGTCCGCCGGACTCAAGCTCGTCACGGCCCCCTTCTTCACCTGGGGCCTCACGCTGGCCGACACCCAGGGCACCCTGAGCCCGGCACTCAAGAACGAGGATGTGCGTCAGGCGATCGGAATGGCCATCGATCGTGACGCACTCGCCTCGGCCCTCAGCGCCGACTACACGCAGGCGAACGGGCAGATGGGCGCCAAGGGCACCGATGGTCACGTCGCGAACTATGGATTCGACTACGACGTCAAGAAGGCCAAGTCGCTGCTCGCCAAGGGCGGCTACCCCGACGGCTTCGAGCTGACGGTGCTGACGGAGAACATCCTCGACAGCCAGACCACGATCTCTCAGGCAATCGCGGGCGACCTCGGCAAGATCGGCATCAAGGTCAACCTGGTCGTGAAGAACTCGGTTCCCGAGTTCATTCAAGGCGCGCTCTCGAAGCAGTTCCCCGCGCTCATCTGGCCGGTCGTCGGCACGAACTCGGCACAGGTCGTGACCAACTTCACCCAGCCGGGCGTCACCAACCCCTTCGGCAACACCTACGCGTCGCTCAACGAGCTCTACACCGCGGCGCAGTCGAGCACGAGTGCGTCCGCACGAACGGCGGCTTACGAGAAGCTGACGAAGGCGGCCAACGACGCCGGAGTGTTCGCTCCGGCGGTATCGACGGAGAACATCTTCGCGATCGGAAAGACGATCACCAACGTGACCGCATCGGCGCTCAATCCGAACCCGATGCCACAGGCGCCTGACGCGAAGTACGCCTGGAAGCGTACGAAGTAGCAGGCAACTCCACCCACCCATCGATGGGGCCCGGCCTTCGCCGGCCGGGCCCTCTGGGAGCACCGCATCCATGGTTCGACTCATCGTCAATCGGCTACTGCTGTCGGTTGTGCTGATCGTGATCTCCTCGATCGCGATCTTCTTCCTCATGTCTCTCGTTCCGGGAGACCCGGCGCGCACGATCCTCGGTGCCAACGCCACGCCCGACTCGATCGAGCGGCTCAGGCAGCAGCTCGGGCTGAACCAGCCGCTGCTGTCGCAGTACGCGTCCTGGCTCGGCGGCGTCTTCCGCGGCGACTTCGGCGAATCCGTGTTCAGCGGCGACCCGGTGCTGAGGCTCATCATCGCTCGCGTGCCCGTGACGCTCTCGCTCATGCTGCTGTCGACGCTCGTCATCGCGGTGCTCGGCACCGGCCTCGGCCTCCTGAGCGCGGTGCGCGGCGGAGTGCTCGGCACGTTTCTCGACGCCATTTCCCTCGTCGGCCTCGCGCTGCCCAGCTACTGGGTCGCCATCCTCCTGGTCGCCCTGTTCGCGGTCGCCATCCGAATCTTCCCCGCCACTGGCTACACCCAGCTGGGTGATAACCCCGGCGGTTGGCTCCTGTCGCTCATCCTCCCCGTCGCGGCGCTTTCGCTCGGCGGAGTCACCATCGTGGCCAAGCAGATGCGCGACTCCGCGATGGATGTGCTCGCTCGCGACTACATTCGCGTCCTGCGCGCCACCGGCGTTCGCGAGCGTTCGATCGTGCTGAAGCACGTGCTGCGCAACGCATCCCTCCCGTCCCTGACCGTGCTCGGGCTCACCGTTGTCGGCGCGCTCACCGGCGCGGTCTTCGTCGAGAACGTCTTCGTACTGCCCGGGCTCGGCACCATGGTCACCCAGGCGACCACGTCACACGACCTGCCGGTGGTGCTCGGCGTCGGCGTCTTCTTCACCCTGTTCGTGATCATCGTCAACCTGGTGATCGACGTGCTCTACGGAGTACTCAATCCGAAGGTGCGCGTGCGATGAGCCGCAACAGTGGAACGCGGGCGATGTCGGCCGGACTCGTGCAGCGGGTGCTGCGCAAGCCGCTCGGTGTGATCTCAGGCATCGTCGTCATCCTGATCGTCGGCAGCTCGGTCGCGGCACGCTGGATCGCCCCGCACGACCCGCTGGCGCAGAACCTCCGCATCGTCAAGCAGGGTCCGAGCGCGGCGCACCTGCTCGGCACCGACTCGCTCGGGCGCGACGTGCTCAGCCGGCTGCTGTTCGGCGGGCAGGAGTCTCTCAGCGGCGTGCTCGTCGCCGTCGTGTCGATGCTCATCATCGCCATCCCGCTCGGCATTCTCGCCGGTTACGTCGGCGGCATCACCGACCGCATCATCCTGCACGTCGTCGACGTGCTGCTCTCGATCCCCGGCACGATCATCACCCTCGCGGTACTCGCGATCTTCGACAACAGCATGTTCGTGGCGATGGTGAGCGTCGGTGTGCTCGCGAGCGGGGCATTCATCCGCGTGTTCCGCAGCGCCGCGCTGTCCGTGCGGCAGGAGCTCTACATCGGGGCCGCGAGGGTCTCCGGGCTCGGGCAGGTGCGCATCATGGCCGCGCACGTTCTGCCGCAGATTCGAGGCGTGCTGCTCGTGCAGGTGACGCTGTTCTCTGCCGCGACCCTCGGCATCCAGACCGGTCTCGCCTTCCTGGCCTTCGGGCCGCCGCCGCCAGCACCAACCTGGGGCGGCATGGTCGCCGAGGCGGCCACGCTCATCCAGACCGACCCGTGGCTACTGGTGCCGACCGGTGGCATCATCGCCATCACCACGCTCGCGCTGTGTCTCCTCGGAGATGCGCTGCGCGACGCGAACCAGGAGCGCTTCACGCTCGCGGGTCTCGCGACGGCGACGCGCACGCGAACCGACAGCTCGCCTCGCGGAACGGCCTCCGCGGTGACCGCAGCGGTCGTGACGGCCGACGCACTGACCGAGACGGATGCCATCCCCGCGGTCACCGGTGCGGACCCGGACGAGGAGGCGGCGCTTCCGGCCGCACCGGGCGCCGTGCTGTCCGTTCGAGGGCTGACCGTTGGGTTCGGGGCGCCGGGCCGCGAGACCATCGCCATCCAGCGCGCCGACTTCGACGTGCTCCCCGGCGAGATCGTCGGACTCGTCGGAGAGTCGGGGAGCGGCAAGACGGTCACGGCGCTGGCGCTGCTCGGACTGTTCGGCAGCAACGGGCGTATCACCGGGGGCTCCATTCGTCTGGCCGGCGAGGAACTGGTCGGGATGTCTGCCGGGCGACTGCGCGAGGTGCGCGGCGCACGGATCGCCATGATCTCGCAGGAGCCGATGGTGGCGCTCGACCCGTCTTTCCGGGTGGGCTCGCAGATCGCCGAGGCGGTGCGCGCTCACGAGCGAGTCAGCCGCGCCGGTGCCCGAGCGCGCACCGCGGAGCTGCTCGAGGCCGTGCGCCTCGACCCCGCGGTCGCATCCCGCTATCCGCACGAGATCTCCGGCGGCATGGCGCAGCGCGTCGCCATCGCCATGGCCCTCGCCGGCCGGCCCGAGGTGCTCATCGCCGACGAACCGACGACCGCGCTCGACGTGACCGTGCAGGCCGACATCCTCGACCTGCTGCGCAGCCTGCAGGAGCAGACCGGCATGGCCGTCATCCTGGTCAGCCACGACTGGGGTGTGGTCGCCGACCTCTGCAGCCGCGCGATCGTGATGTACGCGGGCGAAGTGGTGGAGCGCGCGACTGTCGCCGAGCTGTTCGCGGCTCCGCGGCATCCGTACACGACGGCCCTGTTGCGCTCGAACCCGCACGGCGCCGAGCCCGGCAAGCCGCTGCCGACGATCGGTGGTTCGGTTCCGCCGCCGCACCAGTGGCCGGTCGGCTGCCATTTCGCCGCACGCTGCCCGCTGGCCTCGGTCGACTGCCTGCCCGCACCCATCCCCATGGTGCACCTCGACGACGATCGCGCCAGCCGCTGCATCCACATCGACGAACTCGAGGCGGTGCAATCGTGACCGACACGCAGCCCATCCTCAAGGTGACCGACCTCGTCGTCGATCACGGCACCGGACGTCGCCGCAAGCGGGCCGTCGACGGCGTGAGCTTCAGCATCCCGGCCGGCACCACCATGGGACTCGTCGGCGAGTCCGGTTCCGGCAAGACCACCACGGGCATGGCGATTCTCGGGATGCTGCCGATCACGAGCGGCCGCGTGCTGTTCGAGGGTCGCGACATCTCGCGGATGTCCCGCGGCGAGCGCCGAGCGCTCGGTGCCGAGCGACAGGTGATCTTCCAGGACCCGTACAGCTCGCTCGACCCGAGCAAGACCATCGGCTATACGCTCGCCGAGCCGTGTCGCATCGTGCCGCGGGGCCAGCGGATGACCACGGCCGAGATCACGGAACGCGGCGCGATGCTGCTCCAGCGCGTCGGTCTCAGCGAGGACGCGGCACACCGCTACCCCGCTCAGTTCTCGGGCGGGCAGCGCCAGCGCATCGCCATCGCCCGCTCCCTCATGCTCTCGCCGCGACTCATCGTCTGCGATGAACCGGTCAGTGCGCTCGATCTCTCCGTGCAGGCCGAGGTGCTCAACCTGCTGTCTGAACTGCAGCGCGACCTCGGGCTCAGCCTGCTGTTCGTCTCGCACGACCTCTCGGTCGTTCGCCACATCTCGCACTCGATCGCGGTTCTGCAGGCGGGCCGCATCGTCGAACTCGGATCGGCCGAGCAGGTCTACGAACGACCGCGCGAGGACTACACCCGGTCGCTGCTCGCAGCAGCGCCGGTTCCAGACCCCGCCGAGCAGCGCGCTCGGCGAGAAGAACGTCAGCGTCGCCGCAACGAGGGGGAGCAATGAGTGTGATGAACGTCGGAGACGGTGAGCTCTGGTACGAGGAGTTCGGTTCGGGCGACGAGGTCGTGTTGTCCTCGGCGATGGGATTCGCGGCCGGCACGTATCCCGAGCTTCTCGCCGAAGAACCCACGTCGTACCACGTGTACACGATTCAGGCGCGAGGCTTCGGGCGGTCAACGCATCCGGCCACCCCGCCGACGAGCTGGCTCGACACCTGGGCGGATGACGTGTGCGCCTTCGCAGACGGGCTGGGCGTCGACCGCTTCATCTACACCGGCATCTCGCACGGCGGCGGAATCGGCTGGCACATCGCCCGCAGAAACCCCGAGCGGCTCAAGGCCCTGATCTCGGTCGTCGGAACTCCGCACGACCGCGAGGGTGGCACGGCATCATCCGAGGGACGTCGTCGCTTCATCGAGCAGCGCAAGAACCCCGAGTTCGTCACCGGCATGCTCGAGCACATGGCGGGCTGGACCGACGACCCCGAGATCATCGAGTCCCGGCGGGTGCGCTTCGCCGCCGCCGCCGAGGAGGCCGCCCTTCGACCCGATGACGAGGCCGAGATCAACCAGGGCAAACCATTCCCCGAGGCCACCACCGACGAGGCGCTCGCGGCGGTCTATCGCGGCATCCGGGTGCCCGTGTTGATTCTTGCCGCCATGCGCGACGGGGTGATCTCGCCCCAGTCGGCGCTGCGGGCGGCCGTGAACGTGCGAGGCGCCAAGGCGGTGCTGTTCGAGGACAGCGGCCACATGATGGGCGAAGAGGCGCCCGAGCGCCTCGCACGCGAGGTTCGCGTCTTCGTCGACGAGCTCAACGGCGTCGCACAGCCCCCGAGGCGCTCATGACGGATGTCGCCACCCGCCCCGTGCGCATAGCGGCGGTGGGCGACCTGATCGTCGATCGCCCCGACCCGGACTCCTTCTTTGCTGCTGCCGCGCCGCTGCTGCGCGCCGCCGATGTCACCATCGGCCAGCTCGAGGTGCCGCACGCCACCACGCGCACCGTCGCGACCGTGGACGTGCCGGCACCGCCGGCCGATCCGGCGCACCTCGCCGTCATCGCCAGCGCCGGCTTCGACGTGCTCACTCTCGCCGGCAACCACATCGGTGACGCCGGCGGCGAGGGCATCGCCGAGACGATCGCCGCCGCGAGGGATGCGGGCATCGCGACCACCGGCGCCGGGGCCGACCTCGCGGCGGCGAGCGAACCCGTGATCCTGTCGCGAGGCGCACACACGATCGGCGTGCTCTCCTTCAACTGCGTCGGTCCGAGCGACAGCTGGGCGACCAGCCGCCGGCCCGGCGGCGCCTACGTGCGCGTCTACTCGCACTACGAGGCCATCGGCGCGAACCCGGGAGGACCGCCGAGCGTGCACACCTTCGCCGACCCCGCCTCCCTGGCCGAGATGCGCGCTCGGATTTCCGCGGTTGCCGAGCAGGTCGACGTGCTCGTCGTCGCCCTGCACAAGGGACTCGTGCACGTGCCAGCGGAGCTGGCCGCCTACGAGACCGAGATCGCGCACGCCGCCGTCGATGCCGGCGCCACCATGGTGATCGGGCATCACGCCCACATCATGCGCGGTGTCGAGTTCTATCGCGGCAGGGCGATCTTTCACGGGCTGGGCAATTTCGTCACCGTCACCGACGCCCTCACGCCCGCTGCCGCCGGAGTGGACGAGCAGCGCCGCTGGGCCGAACGCCGCCGCAAGCTCTTCGGCTTCGAACCCGACCCCGCCCTGCCCAGCTGGTATCCGTTCCACCCCGAGAGCCGCAACACGGCCATCGCCGTGCTCGACATCTCGGTGGCCGCCGAACCGGCCTGGGGCATCATCCCGTGCTGGATCGACGAAGGCGCGCGGCCCGTGCCGCACGGCAACGACGAGCGCGGCCACGACGTCATCGACTACATCCGGCACATCAGCGCCGAGGAGGGGTTCGACACCGAGTTCGCCTGGGAGGGCGACGAGGTGCGCATCCATCCGTCACAGAAACAAGGAGACACCGAATGAACGACACCGTACGACCGCTGACCGGGAAGACGGTGCTCGACCTCACGACAGCCCTCTCCGGGCCCTACGCCACACTGCTTCTCGCCGGGCTCGGTGCAAGGGTGATCAAGATCGAGAACCCCATGCTCGGCGGTGACTCGTCGCGCAACAATGCGCCGTACTACAGCGACCACGGCCTCGAGGCCAGGCGCACGAGCGACCAGGACATGTCGGTGTCGATGATGCTGCGCGGTCGCAACAAGGAGAGCATGACGCTCAACCTCAAGACGCCCGAGGGCAAGAGGGTCTTCCTCGAGCTCGCCAAGACCGCGGATGTCGTGGTCGAGAACTTCAGCGCCGGCGTCACCAAGCGGCTCGGCGTCGACTTCGAGACCCTGCACGAGGTCAATCCGCGTCTGGTCTATGCCTCGATCAGCGGTTTCGGCGCGCAGGGTGGCCCCGGCAGCGGCAAGGCGATGGACACGATCATCCAGGCCCTCAGCGGCACGATGCTCACGGCGGGCAGCCCCGGCGAACCGCCGGTGCGATTCGGTCTGCCGATCGCGGACATGGTCGCGCCACTGTTCGGCGTGATCGGTGTGCTCGCGGCGGTTCTCGAGAGTGAGCGCAGCGGCCAGGGTCAGCACGTCGACGTCTCGATGCTCGGGACCCTGACCTCGCTCGTCGCCTGCGAACCATTCGACGCCTTCGAGACCATCGGGATGCCGCTGCGCACGGGCTCGTATGTCCCGAGGCTCGCACCGTTCGGCGTCTTCGCGACGCAGGACGGCTGGTTCGCGCTCTGCGGCCCCACGGATGCCTTCAGTTCCGGCGTCATGAAGGCGCTCGGAGTTCCCGAGATGGCGGATGACGAGCGCTTCTCCCGCCGCGACAACCGCGTGCACAACGCCGACGAGCTGCACGCGATGATCGCGAGCTGGGCGCAGCACCTCACCTCCGCCGAGGCCGTGCGTAGGCTCGAGGAATTCGGGGTGCCCGCGGCGCCGGTGCGCGACACGGGCGAGGCCGTGCGCGACCCGCTGGTGCTGAGCCGCGGCGAGGTCGAGCAGCTGAGCCACCCCGTCTTCGGCCCGGCCAAGGAGCTCTACGGCTCCGGTGTGCCGATCATCTTCTCGGGCAGCAGCACGTCGCTCGACCGTCCGGCACCGTGGCTCGGCGAGCACACCGAGTCCGTGCTCCACGAACTCCTCGGCTACGACGACGAGCGCATTGCAGCTCTGAGAGACGCCGGCGCCCTGTGACGGCGCGACTCGCGGGGGCCGTGCGCGACGCGCGGTCCGGGGCGGCCGCGGTCGCGGCATCCGGTCGGCCCGTCATTGGCATAGTGGGGCGCGACGTGCCCTCGCTGCTCATCGCCGCAGCCGGCGCGCATTCGTTTCGCATCGCCCCAGTCGAATGCCCCACCGAGGATGCGCACGCGATCATGGGCCGCGCGATCGATCGCGCGGCCACGCTCGTGCTCGCTGCGGTGCTCTCGGGGGAGCTCGACTTTCTCTCCGGCCTCTTCATCTCCCGCGACAGCGACGCCTCGGTGCGTCTCTACTACACGCTGCAGGAGCTCCGTCGCCGAGGCCGCATCGGCCTGCCGGTGCAGCTCGTGGACCAGGTTCACCAGCACAGGGAGAGCACCATCACGTTCAACATCACGCAGCTGGCGCGGATGTGGGACACCGTCGAGCGCTGGGCATCGACCTCCATCACGGCCGACGCGCTGCGGAGCGCCCACGCCAATCTCTCGGTCGTGCGCGCCGAGCTCGAACGCATGCGCACGCACCGCCGGGCCGCCCGATTCAGTGGCACGGCCGCACTGCACGGCTACCGGATCGCGGCTTCGTTGCCCCCGGCCCAGGTGGTAGGGCTGCTTCGGGATGCGATGGCCGAGGCGAGGGACGGCGCGGCCCCGGGAGAGTTTCCCGTCTTCCTCACCGGCAGCGCCCCGCTCGGAGACGAGCTCTACCGCGCGATCGAAGCCGCGGGCGCGACCGTCGTCGGCGAGGATCACGACTGGGGCGACCCCCTCCTGAGCGACGTGCTGCCGTCCAGGCTCGACGAGAACCGGGACGCGCTGCTTCGGGAACTGGTGCTCGCCCGCCTGGGCGGGGCACCCGCATCCGCGTCATCGACCATGGCGGCACGAGCGCAGGCGACGCGAGAGGGCATCTTCGCCTCCGGCGCCCGCGGGCTGCTGAGCGTGGTGCGTCCGCATGATGAGGCGCCGGCATGGGACTGGCGGCTGCAGAGCAGGCTCGCTGGAGTGCCCGCGGTGATGCTGCGCGGCGATGCGGCCGAGGATGAAGCGCAGATCGTGACCGCTGTCGAGTCGCTGCGAGCGGCATCATGACCCGGCTCGAGTCCACGACGGCCGCGCTGGCACACCAGCGCGAGTGGTTCGCGGCTCTGCAGGCATCCGTCGCCGAGGGCGAGATCTTCGCCCTGGTGAACGCGGATGCACCGCAGGAGATCCTGCGCGCCATGGACATCCCCTACGTCGTCAACCAGTGGTGGGCATCCATCGTCACCGCCAAGCAGGCCGCGACCGCGAGCCTCGAAGTCGTGGCCAGAAGCGGCTACCCCGACGACAGCAGGCAGTACGACGTGCTCGCGCTCGGATCCCGCGGTCTCCACCCGGAGGACGCGCCGTGGGGCGGCCTGCCGAAGCCGGACTTCGTGATCGCGGAACTCAGCGGCGACGCCACCGGCAAGGTCTTCGAGGCCTGGACGGATGACCCGTCGATCGGGTACTTCGCCTACGAGCGCACCGCGGCCGAGTCACCTGACGGCGACTGGTGGGAGCTCGCACCGCGCGAGTGGACGCGTGTCTTCGGGGCAGACAGGATCGCCCTCATGGCGGCCGAGAACCGCCTGCTCATCGAGTTCCTCGAAGAACGCACGGGTCGCACCTTCGAGCTCGACAAGCTCGAACGGGTCATGCGGCTCATCAACGAGCAGGAGGAGTACAACCGGCAGACGCGCGACCTCATCGCCGCCGCCCGACCGACGCCCGTGCGGGTCTCAGACACGATTCCGGCGGTCATGATTCCGCAGTGGCACCGGGGCAGCGAGTGGGGCCGGGATGCCGCACTCGCCCTCCGCGACGAGGTTGCGGCCATGATCGGTGCGGGTTCCACGGTCGCACCCGAGGAACGCACGCGGCTCATGTGGGTGGGGCGCGGACTGTGGAGCGACACCGCGATGTACCGCCGCTTTGAGGAGGAGTTCGGCGCGGTCTTCGTCTGGTCGATGTACCTTGCCATCGCCGCGGACGGCTACATCCGCTACGGCGACGACGCGATCGAGACGCTCGCCGCCCGCTTCGTCGGCATCACCGACCTGCTCTACGCGCCTCCGCTCGCGCCGGAATGGTACGTGAAGGAGGCCAAGGGCCACGGGGTCGACGGGGTCGTGCACCTCGTCGCCGACGACGTGCCTGGGGCGTCCTTCATCACTCTCGCGCTGGAGGAGGCGGGCATCCCCGTGCTCGAGATCCGCGCCAGCAACGCCGACCCGCGCACACTGGACCTCGGGGCAGTCGAGCGATCGATCAGCGCCTTCATCACGGACCTGCCGCGGTGACCGCCGACATCCTGCGACCGCCCGGCACCGGCGACGCCGTCACGCTGCTCTACCTCATCAAGCAGGTCGAGCTCGCCATTCGCGCGCGGCTCGAATCGGTGACGCGCGAGGTCGGGCTGACCGTGACGCAGTACACGGCGCTCACCGTGCTCGAGCGCCGCCCGGGCCTCACCTCGGCCGAACTCGCCAAGAACTCCTTCGTGCGGGCCCAGTCGATGTCGACGGTCACGACGGAGCTCTTCGACAGCGGCCTGATCGACCGCACGCGCGACCCCTCGCACCACCAGCGCCAGTTGCTGACCGTCACCGACGCGGGGCAGGAGCTGCTGGGGCGGCTGCGCCCCACCGTCGGGTGGATCGAGGGCCAGATGGTCTCCGCCCTGCCCGACGGCGACATCGAGCAGTTGCGACAGGCGCTGCAGTTCTGCCGCTTCGCGCTCGGCGGCGGCTGGCCGCGCTAGGCGCTACTCGAGATCCGCCTGGGCGGCACGACGATTCTCGCTCGCCCGGCGCTCGTCCTCGACGCTGCCGAAGTAGCCACCCGCGAGCGTCTCGGCGGCTCGCAGCAGGGCGGGCAGGATGAGGTTGCGCTGATCGTCATCGAGGCTCGCCATCACGCGCGCTTCGATGTCTTCGATGCGCTTGGTGCACTCCTCCAGCACGGCACGCCCCGCGGGCGTCAGCACCGTGTTGCGTGTGCGGCCACGCGACGCCTCCCCCGCGCGCACGACAAATCCGCGACGTTCGAGCCCCGCGAGCACCCGATTGGCCGACTGCGGGGTCACGAACATGAGGCGCGCGATCTCGGCGTTGGATCGACCGAGATCGTCGCTGGTCGCCAGGAGCAGGTGGTACTCCGGCACCGTGATGTCGTTGTCGGATGCGACGAGCTCCACAGCACGCTGCAGAGCGCGCGCGAGTCGCTGCGTGATCCACTCCAGTCGACCGACCGCGTCTCGAGGTGCCGTGGCGCGATGCCGACGGGCGACGGTGACGGCGGGGTCGGCGGTCGATTGATCGAGTCGAGCGCCGTTGTCCACCCCCATAATCTACCGTTCTTGTGCGTGCCGACCGGTGCACACCACACTCCCCAGACGCATCACGTCATGGCGTGAGAACGACGCGGCCGACGACCTCGCCGCGGTCCATCATGCGGTGCGCCTCGGTGGCCTGATCGAGCGGCAGGATGGCGTGCACGACGGCGTGCAGTTCGCCTCGCGCGGCCGCCTCGAAGAGCTCGATGCGGGCGGCGACCAGCCGCTCCCGCGCGATCGTGGCGAGGCTGAAGGTCGCGATGGAGCGGGACTGCTGGAACGACTGGAGCAACCGCATCCCGAACTCGGCTGGCGGAAAGCCTGCGACCGCACCGACGAGCACGAGACGGCCGTTGGGGGCCAGCCGATCGACGAACGCGGGCAGCTCGGCGCCACCCACGATGTCGATGATCACATCGAAAAGTGGGCTGGCACCGCTCGCCTCGTCGGAGGGATTTCCGGCGCGATCGAGCACCCGAGTGGCGCCGAAAGCGTGCAACTTCCGCCCACGCTCGGCGGATGACGTGGTCACCGCGACGACGGACGCCCCGCCCCGCACGGCCAGCTCCACCGCTGCGATGCCGATGCTGCCCGCGGCACCGCGCACCAGCACCGACTCACCGGGCGCGAAGTGCGCGTGGGCGAGCGCGAAGTGGGCCACTGGCGCGGCGCTGCCGAGTGTCACGGCATCGATCGAGGAGAGGTTCTCCGGCAGCGGCACGACGTCGTCGAGCGGCGCCGTCGCACACTCCGCGTATCCGCCGGCGATGCCCGTGAACGCCCACACCCGCCGACCGATCCAGGATGCGTCGACGCCGTCGCCCGCGGCAACGATCGTGCCGGCGACCTCGCTACCGGGGACCATGCCCCGGGGATGTTCGGAGCCGAGGGTTCCGCGCCGGATCATCGCGTCGACTCCGCCGACTCCGATCGCCGCGGTGCGCACCAGCACCTGCCCCGCGCCGGGCGTCGGCTCGGGGACGTCGACGAGCGCCATCCCGCTCGGGTCTCCGAACTCCTGAATTGCGATCGCGCGCACTGCGGCCTCCCTCTCGTTGCGGTACTCTCAGACGGTAGTGGACGCCCCCGTCCGCTCAGCCGAAGTGAGAATGACGGGATCGCCTTTGCCTCAGTTGCTCCGCGTCGACGCGCAGGAGAACCGTGAGCGCATCCTCACCGCCGCGCGCGCCCTCTTCTCGGAACGCGGCCTCGATCTCGGGATGCGCGAGATCGCCCGCCACGCCCAGGTCGGCCCGGCGACGCTGTACCGCAGGTTCCCCACGAAGCAGGCGCTCATCGATGAGGCCTTCGCCGCCGAACTGCTGACCTGCAGAACAATCGTCGAGCACGGCTGCGCCGCCACCGATGCCTGGCACGGGTTCACCTCGGTTATCGAACGACTCACCGCACTCAACGTGCAGAACCGCGGCTTCGTCGACGCGTTCATGTCCGCCGACCCCGCCGCTGCGGCATTCTCGGCGCACCGCCGCGAACTGCTCGGGATGCTGGACCAGCTGGCAAAGCGCGCGCGGCAGCAGGGGCGGCTGCGCTCCGACTTCGTCATCAACGACCTCGTGCTGGTGCTGCATGCGGGCCGCGGACTCGCATCCGTCGTCCCCTCAGCTCGCGAAGCGGCCGCCCGGCGCTTCGCCCGGCTCGCGATCGACGGCTTCAGCCGCTCAGCGAGCGCCGCGGATGCCCTCGAGCTGAAGCGTGACGTGGCGCCGCCAGTCATCGCCCCCTGACATGTTCGCCATCGCACCCCGAGTGATGAGAATGAAGTCGCCCGCGCGAAAGTCGGCACGCAGCAGGCCGGCATCGACATTGCGCTGAACGATGCGCTCGATGATCGCCCCGAACGCGTTCTTCTCCGTGTCGATGTCGGCCCAGGAGGGCTCGTCCGGGCTGAGGATCGCGAGGCGGAAGGCGGCGTCGGGTGCCACCGACTCGAGGTAGCCGTAGAGCAGAGCCTCGAACGCCGCCCAGGGGCTGTCGAGCCGGTCCGCCGCCCGGGCCAGGTCGGTCACGGCCTCGAAGCGACGGCCGATGATCGCCGCTCGCAGGGCTCGCTTGTCGGCGAAGTGACGGTAGAGCGTGCCCACCCCGAGGCCCGCCTTCCCGGCGATCTCCTCCATCTGCACGCCGTCGCCGTGGCGAGCGAACAGCTCGCTCGCGGCGTCGAGCACGGACTCCCGGTTGCGGCGGGCATCCGCGCGCAGCGATCGTTCGGGAGCACTCATGCAACCGACTTTAGTTGACGACCCGCTCATCCGTGGTTATATTCGGAACCGGAATTCAGTTTCATGTTACGGAGGAACAATGATCGTCGTCACCACGCCCACGGGTCGCATCGGAAGCCAGCTCGTCACCAACCTGCTCGAACGAGGAGTCGACGTGCGCGTCATCGTCCGCGACGCGTCGCAGCTCGATGCGAGCGTGCGCGCGCGAGTTGACATCGTCGAGGGCTCCCACGCGGATGCGGCCGTGCTCGACGCGGCGCTACCCGGCGCAGACGGAATGTTCTGGCTCGTCCCACCGAACCCGGCCGCACCGAGCGCGGAGAAGCACTACGTCACGTTCGCGCGCGCCGCGGCCGCGGCCATCCGTCGCCACGGTGTTGGGCATGTGGTCTCGGCGACGAGTGCCGGCCACGGATGGCAGCAGCCGGCCGGCGTGCTCTCGGCCGCCTTCGCGATGGATGCCGAGCTGGCCGCATCCGGAGCCGCGTATCGCGCGCTGTCGCTCCCCTTCTACATGGAGAATTTCCTCGGCCAGCTCGGAGCGATCCGCGAGCACGGCGCCTTCTCTCTGACCTGCGCTGCCGACCAGCCGCTCGCCATGATCGCCACGCGAGACATCGCCGCTCACGCCGCGGAGCTGCTCGGCGACCTCAGCTGGTCGGGGCAGCAGAACCTGCCCGTCTTCGGGCCCGACCGCCTCACTCCGAATGAGATCGCGCGGGTGATGAGCGAGGAACTCGGCCTGCCCGTCGCCTACCAGCGGATGACGATGGCCGACCTCGAGGGAATGCTCCGTTCGCGCGGCGCGAGCGATCGGGCCGTCGCAGACACCCTCGAGATGTTCGCCGCTCAGGATGCCGGCATCTACGACGCGGACTGGGCGGTGGCCACCATAGCAGCCACCGACTTCCGCACCTGGTGCCGAGAAGTGCTCGCCCCGGCCAGCTGACTCGCACGGCCGGATTGTGCACGATCCAGTAGCTCCGGGTCAGCGCGGGCGGCGGGTCCGCCACCGGCGCACGGCATCGGCCCGAACGCCTTCGCCCTGATGCACCGGAAGCGTGATGCTGACCGTCGTGCCCTTGCCGAGAACGGAGGCGACGGAAACCGCTCCCCGATGTGCCTCCACGATTCCGTTCACGATGGCGAGCCCCAGACCCGTTCCGGGCACGACGTTGTCGCGGGCGTTCGTTGCGCGGAAGAAGCGGTCGAAGAGGTAGGGGATCTCCGCGGCCGGGACGCCGATACCGGTGTCCGTCACGGCGATCGAGACCACGGATGCACCTTCACTCGACGTTGCGACCTCGACCCGAACCGGCGACTTCCCGAGCGTGAACTTCACCGCGTTTTCCATCACATCCGTGAACGCACGTTCGAGTTCGGCCTCGTCACCTTCGACGACGACCGACTCATCGCAGACGACGGTGACATCCACCCCTCGTGAGCTCGCAAAGGGACGCAGCGACTCCGCCGCGCGACGGAGTACCCGGGAGATCTCCACGGGTGCAGTGATAGTCGTCCGACCGCGCGACTCCAGAGTTGTCATCATCAACATGTCGCCGACGAGGTTCTGAAGACGACGAGCGTTGCGGTCGGCGACCCGCAGCATGTCCTTGGCGTCCTCACTGACGTGGCCTCGTGCTCCGTCCAGCACCAGTTCCAGGTAGCCCAGGATGGAGGTCAGGGGCGTGCGCATTTCGTGGCTCACGGCCTCGATGAGGTGGCTCTTGGATTTGTCGAGCTGTTCCAGTCGCTCGACCACCTGTTCCCGGCCCTCGAGCAGGCGGACCAGGTTGGCCTGACGAAACATGACGGGCACGGCCGAGAGAGCGACCGCCGCACTGGCCAGGATCAGGGCGACCGTGGGAACGGACGTCTGGGTGCCGATGAGGAGCACGCCGAGACCGGCGAGCACCGCGATCGCGGGAACGGACAGGAGCCGAGTGTTCCGGGCCGCGGTTGGCGCCTCACTCGGACGACGGTCCACGCCGTCAACCCACAGAGCGGTGAAGGCGACAGCGGCGGTCCAAGTGGCATCCAGCGGGGTGCCGGCCGCGTAGGTCCCGTCGTGATTGAGGATGGCGTAGACGATGTCCGCACCCGTGAAGAGAAGCAACCCGAGAACGAGGAACTGCCAGCGGGGCCCTATGCGCAAGACCGGGGAGGCGGAGATGCCCACGACGACGGCGACGAGAAGAAGATCGAAGAGGGGGTACAGCGCGCCGATCGCGCCGTCGAGAAAAGTGGTTCCGCTTGTCGCATCCGCGAAGACCGGGTCGAGAATGACCGCCAGGACAGCCGCCGAACCGAGCACCGCGAGAGTGCTGTCAAAGAGCACCGCGCGGGTCAGCTTGCGCGATTGGCGCCGCACCAGCACGATGAGGGCAGCTCCCATCAACGGGTAATAGAGCAGATACCCGAGGTCGGCGAACGAGGGGGAGGCGAGGTGACCCGAGGGGTCCATCGCCACGGCATAGAAGGTCTCACCAAAGGCATTGGACGTCATGCCCGCGGCGGCGAGGATCACCTCCCACCTGGCGAAATGCGTTCGCGCCGCGACGAGCCAGAAGACACCGACCGGCACCCATTGCACGACGAGCGACAGCCAGACGTCGACGAGCGAACTCGCCGGGTCGCCCGGGAGCAGCAGTATGCCGAAGTACAAGAGGTTCAGGAGCACGGTGAGGACGATCAGCACACGGATGGCGCGGCTCACAAAGCCGCCACCGACCGAGGGCGCACCAAGCGCCCGACCCCGTGTCCCCACGACACGCGCACCCCTGCTGTGCGCGTCAATACCGACCATGATTCCCCCGAACCGATCAAGTGATACTACATGTCTCAGAACGGCATGCGCGACGCTTATCAGGGGGTCAGAACCGGCACGGAAACGGAAGGAGCGCGTGCAGCGGCCGGCCTGCGCGAACTCGGTCGTCGTCTGTGACGACGCGCAGCGCAATGAGAAAAATGGCGGTACCGGTGGGATTTGAACCCACGGTGGGCTTTCACCCACACAACTTTTCGAGAGTTGCACCTTCGGCCGCTCGGACACGGTACCGCGGACGATCTTAGTACAGGGCGACCGCGGGTTCATCCCAGGCCGCCTCGCGCATCCGATGGCTTTTTCATAACTCAGGCAGAACGCGCCGATCTCGACCTGATCAGCGGATGTGCGCGGCTCGGGCCGCGTTCTGCCTGAGTTATGCACACGGCGGTCTCGCGATGCGGCTGGGTAGGGTCGTCGGATGGGATGGTGGATCGCCGGGGCAGCTCTCGCCGTCGTCGTGTTCGCCGCGATGGCGGGCCTGGTGGCGCGGACGCTCGTGCTGCGTCGCCGGCGTGCGGCCGTCATCCGGCTCACCGCGGCTATCCCGGTCAATGCCAAGTGGTGGCACGAGCAGGAGCGCAAGACGGGCGAGCTGCTCTACGTTGCCGTCGGCGATTCGGCGGCGCAGGGCATCGGCGCCAGCAGGCCGGGCCGCAGCTACGTCGGAATGCTCGCCGCACACCTTCGCTCTCGCACCGGCCGGCCCGTGCGAGTGGTGAACCTCAGCCAATCTGGCGCGCGCCTTCGGGAGGCGCTCGCGAGCCAGCTGCCCAAGCTGCGGCGGCTGCACCCGGATGTGCTCACCGTGTCGATCGGAGCGAACGACATCGCGGCGTTCGACGCTGCTCGCTTCGAGCGGGAGCTGCGCGAACTGTATTCCGCGCTGCCGAGGCACGCGATCGTCGCCGATGTTCCCGCCTTCTACTTCGGCACACCCGAGCGGAACGTGAGGATCGCCAACGGCATAGTGCATCGAGTCGCCGAAGAACTCGGGCTCGACGTGGCTCCGCTCTACGCTGCGACCCGGCGGCAGGGCGGCGCGCGCTACGCGCTCAACCAGGTCGCGGCAGACTTCTTTCACCCGAACGATCGCGGCTACCGGGTATGGGCATCCGCGTTCCTTCCCCTCCTCGACAGGCGCGTTCCGGCTGCAGATTCCACGCCGAACGACGACTGACGGGGGTCTCGCTTAAGCTGGCCCTATGCCCAAGGTCCAGTCCAATTTCCGCTGCACAGAATGCGGATGGACGACCCTCAAGTGGGCCGGCCGCTGCGGCGAATGTCAGGCCTGGGGCACGGTCGTCGAGGCCGGCGAGCAGACCGGAATCGTCAGGTCGGTCAAGGCCGTGCACATCAGCGACGCTCGACTCGCGCGCCCCATCACCGAGATCGAGTCGGACTCGGTTGCGCACTGGCCGAGCGGCATCGCGGAGTTCGACCGCGTGCTCGGCGGCGGCATCGTTCCCGGCGCCACCATCCTGCTGAGCGGTGAGCCCGGCGTCGGCAAGTCCACGCTGCTGCTCGAGGTCGCCTCGCGCGCGGCAGCCGGCGGCATGCGCGTGCTCTACGTCACCGCCGAGGAATCTGCCAGCCAAGTGCGCCTGCGCGCCCAGCGCACCGGAGCCCTGCAACCCACCCTGTACCTCGCGGCTGAGGTCGATCTCGCCACGATCCTCGGCCAGATCGACCAGGTTGATCCGCAGCTCGTCATCGTCGACTCTGTGCAGACCGTCTCGAGCTCGCTCACCGATGGCCTCGCGGGCGGCCCGGCGCAGGTGCGCGAGGTCGCCTCCACGCTCATCCGCGTCTCGAAAGACCGCAACCTGCCGGTGCTGCTCGTCGGTCACGTCACCAAGGACGGCACCATCGCCGGCCCGCGCCTGCTCGAACATCTCGTGGATGTCGTGCTGCAGTTCGAGGGCGACCGCCAGACCGCACTGCGCTTCGTGCGCTCGCACAAGAACCGCTTCGGGCCCACGGATGAGGTCGGCTGCTTCGAGATGACGGGCGACGGCATCGCCCAGGTCGCCGACCCGAGCGGACTGTTCCTCTCCCGCAGCTCGATGCCCGGCCGCACGCCCGTTCCCGTGAGCGGCACCTGCGTCGCCGTCTCGATCGACGGTCGACGCGCGCTCCCCGTCGAGGTACAGGCGCTCATCGTCAAGTCGAGCGCGCCGATGCCGCGCCGGGTCGTCAACGGGGTGGACTCCTCGCGAGTCGCGATGCTGCTCGCCGTACTCGAGCGGCGAGCGAAAATGGCGCTCAGTGGGGCGGATGTCTACGTGTCGACCGTGGGCGGCATCCGGCTCACAGAGCCCGCCGCCGATCTCGCCATCGCGCTGGCGATCGCGAGCGCTTTCCGCGACCAGCCACTGCCCGCGACGCTCGCAGCGGTCGGCGAGATCAGCCTGGCCGGAGAGATCCGGCCGGTCACCCAGGAGAAGCGGCGCGCCTCAGAGGCCGCGCGCCTGGGATTCTCTACCGTGCTCGACGCGCACAGCGGGCACCTTCGAGAGGCGCTCAGGCTCGCCTTCGCGAGCCAGGAGCGCGTCGACGTTCCCGACTTCTAGACCGAAACGTCAGCGTTCGGCGCGCTCGGCGCAGGACACGCAGTAGAGCGCGTACGGTCGCGCCTCCAGGCGCCCGAACGGGATGCGTTCGTGGCAGTTCTCACACACGCCGTAGTCGTCGCCGTCCACCCGAAGCAGGGCGTCCTCGATCCCTGCGAAGTGTGAGCGCGCGTCGTTGAGCACGGCGCTCGCCTGCGAACGCTCGAACGCGAGGGTGGGACCTTCGGGGTCGTGCTCATCGTCGGTAGCGACATCCTGCCTGGACGATCGCATTTCCTCGAGGTCTACCATCAACTGCGAAATAAGGTCGCGAGTCTGCTCGAGATCGTCAACCAGCCTGGCTCGTAGCTTGGCCACCTGCCGCGCGGTCAACTTTGCCTGCGGTCGCTCAACAACGGGTGTCGTCGTCATGGTCTACCCCCTTTCGGGGGAGTCTATCTCACGAACGCGGGCCCGAGGGTGAGACCATTAAACGCACATCCGACGCCCAGCTTTACTCCAGCCAACGCCCAGCCCGCGTCTCCGCAGTGGGGCGACAGTCGAGTCAGTTCAGCAGGAACTGCGCGGTGTCTTTCGAGGTGATGTCGCCGAGTTTCACCGTGAGGTGGTAGCTCGCACCGCCCGCAGGCACCGGAGGCCGGCTCGCGCTGCAGGTGGTCGTGGACGAGCGTGTGCGGTCCCATTCGATCGCCTGCGTGGTAAGCGGAGCGGCGGGCTTCAGCACCTGCGCGGAGTCGACCGGGGCGGTCTGACAGTCCTTCGAGTCCCAATAGGTCTCGCTGCCGCTCGTGATCTTGAGTTCCTGCTGGGTCGAGCCGAGGTTCATGGTGCAGGCCGTCGTGCCGATGTTCGTGATGCGCATCGAGATCTTCGGCTTCTCGGACGCCGCATACGTCGTCTTGTCGGTGATCGCCTCGAGCTTGATCCTCGTGGGCGCGCACGCGTCGCCATCCTTCGCCACGGCCGTCGTGGCGTGCGACGTCGGGGTTGCGGATGCCGTGGCCTTCTTCGCGGGAGCAGATCCCGGCCGCACGGCGATCAGGATGATGATCACGATGACGGCGACCACGCCGAGTGCCACGATGAGCCGCCGGCGCCAGTACACCTTGCTGGACTGGGGGCCGACGGGGTTTTTGAACGTCGACATGCCCCCAGAGTAGCTACAGGCGCTTCAGCATCCGGGTATTGCCGAGCGTGTTGGGCTTCACTCGGGCAAGATCCAGAAACTCTGCGACGCCCTCATCGGAGGAACGCACGAGTTCCGAGTACACGACCGGATCGATCGCGTCTTCCAGCATGGGCGAGAATCCGTGCTTCTGAAAGAAGTCGACCTCGAAGGTGAGGCAGAACAGTCGGCTCAGTCCGAGCTCGATCGCATCCGCTTCCAGTTGCGCCAGGAGCGCGTGACCCACGCCATGGTGCAGCCACTCCGGTACGACGGCGAGGGTGCGCACCTCGCCGAGGTCCTCCCACATGACGTGCAGCGCACCGCATCCGATGGGCGTGCCGTTCTCGTCTTCGGCGATGCGGAACTCCTGGATCGCCTCGTAGAAGACCACCGCATCCTTGCCGAGCAGGATGCGGCGCTGAACCAGTGGTTCGATGAGCGCCTGCACCTGCGGCACGTCTGAGGTGCGGGCTGGCCGCACGGTAAAACTCACGCCTCAATCCTACGTGCACGCACTTCACACCCCGGGCGGGGAAAGAAAGAGGGGCGCGACGGTTGCCCGTCGCGCCCCTCTTGATGCTTGGCCTAGGCCTCGACGGCCGCCACCGCTTCCTCGACCTCGCGACCCGGCTGCAGTGATGTCGTGAACACGAACTCGCCACCGACGAAGTCCACGTGCACGTGGTCTCCGGCGTTGAGTTCACCCTGCAGGATGCGCTCGCTCAGTCGGTCCTCAACCTCGCGCTGGATCGCGCGACGCAGCGGTCGCGCACCCAAGGTCGGGTCGAATCCGATCTTGATGAGCTGCTCCTTCGCGGGGACGGTGAGCTCGACGGTCATGTCGCGGTCCAGCAGGCGGTCCGAAAGCCGCTTGATGAACAGGTCCACGATCTGGAGCAGTTCCACCTCGTTGAGCTGCGGGAACACGATGGTCTCGTCGACGCGGTTGAGGAACTCCGGCTTGAAGTTCTTCTTCAGCTCCTCGACGACCTTGCCGCGCATCCGGTCGTAGCCGGTGGCGGTGTCGGAGGCCGAGGTGAAGCCGATCGGCGTGCCCGTGATGTCCTTCGTACCGAGGTTGGTGGTCATGATGATCACGGTGTTCTTGAAGTCGACGACGCGACCCTGGCCATCCGTCAGTCGTCCCTCTTCCAGAATCTGGAGGAGCGAGTTGAAGATGTCGGGGTGAGCCTTCTCGATCTCGTCGAACAGCACCACGGAGAACGGCTTGCGGCGCACCTTTTCGGTGAGCTGGCCACCCTCTTCGAAGCCGACGAACCCGGGAGGGGCACCGAACAGCCTGGAGACAGTGTGCTTCTCGCCGTACTCGCTCATGTCGAGCGAGATCAGCGCATCCTCGTCGTCGAACAGGAACTCGGCGAGCGCCTTGGCCAGCTCGGTCTTACCGACACCGGTGGGGCCAGCGAAGATGAACGAACCGGAGGGGCGCTTCGGGTCCTTGAGTCCGGCGCGCGTGCGACGGATCGTCTTCGACAGCGAGGAGATGGCCTCCTCCTGACCGATGACGCGCTGGTGCAGGGCCTTCTCCATGAAGACGAGGCGCGCGGTCTCCTCCTCGGTGAGCTTGAACACCGGGATGCCGGTGGCCGACGCGAGCACCTCGGCGATGATTCCCTCGTCCACCGTTCCGGTCGAACCGGCCTCCCCGCTCTTCCACTGCTTCTCGAGACGCAGGCGCTCACCGAGCAGCTTCTTCTCCTCGTCGCGAAGAGATGCGGCCTTCTCGAAGTCCTGGTCCTCGATCGCGGCTTCCTTGCGGCCGCGAACGTCCGCGATCCTGTCGTCGAATTCGCGCAGCTCCGGCGGTGCCGAGAGGATCGACAGGCGCAGGCGAGCGCCGGCCTCGTCGATCAGGTCGATGGCCTTGTCGGGCAGGAAGCGGTCGGCCACGTAGCGGTCGGCCAGATTCGCTGCGGCGACGATCGCGCCATCCGTGATCGACACCTTGTGGAACGACTCGTACTTGTCGCGCAGTCCCTTGAGGATGTTGATGGTGTGCGGCAGGGACGGCTCGTGCACCTGCACGGGCTGGAAGCGGCGCTCAAGCGCGGCATCCTTCTCGAAGTGCTTGCGGTACTCATCGAGCGTGGTCGCACCGATCGTCTGCAGCTCACCACGGGCGAGCAGCGGCTTCAGGATGCTGGCCGCGTCGATCGCGCCCTCTGCGGCACCGGCGCCGACGAGGGTGTGAATCTCGTCGATGAAGGTGATGATGTCGCCACGGGTGCGGATCTCCTTGGTGACCTTCTTGAGGCGCTCCTCGAAGTCACCGCGGTAGCGGCTGCCGGCGATGAGCGACCCGAGGTCGAGCGTGTAGAGCTGCTTGTCTTTCAGCGTCTCCGGCACGTCGCCGCGAACGATCGCCTGGGCGAGGCCCTCGACGACGGCCGTCTTGCCGACGCCGGGCTCACCGATCAGCACCGGGTTGTTCTTGGAACGGCGGGAGAGGATCTGCATGACCCGCTCCATCTCCTTCTCGCGCCCGATGACCGGGTCGAGCTTGCCGTCGCGTGCGGCCTGCGTGAGGTTGCGCCCGAACTGGTCGAGGATCTGCGAGCCGGCCTGCGCGGTGGTCTGGTCATTGCCGCCGACGGCGACCTGCTCCTTGCCCTGGTAGCCAGAGAGCAGCTGGATGACCTGCTGACGAACGCGGTTGAGGTCGGCTCCGAGCTTCACGAGCACCTGTGCCGCAACGCCCTCACCCTCGCGAATGAGGCCGAGCAGGATGTGCTCGGTGCCGATGTAGTTGTGGCCGAGCTGCAGGGCCTCGCGCAGGCTCAGCTCCAGCACCTTCTTGGCGCGCGGGGTGAACGGGATGTGCCCCGTCGGCTGCTGCTGACCCTGCCCGATGATGTCTTGCACCTGCTCGCGCACCGCATCCAGGGAGATGCCGAGAGACTCGAGAGCCTTCGCGGCGACGCCCTCGCCCTCGTGGATCAGGCCGAGCAGGATGTGCTCGGTGCCGATGTAGTTGTGGTTGAGCATCTTTGCCTCTTCCTGGGCAAGGACAACCACGCGACGGGCTCGGTCGGTAAATCTTTCGAACATTTCTGACTCCTCAGGCACCGTGGCGGTGTGGTGCCGATACATCGAGAGTAACGAGGCCAGCCGGGCAATTGGCGAGTGTTCGCCCTAGGCGTGACCGGCCTCGGGGTGCAGCCACATTCGGCGGGCCTCTCGTCGCTGGAGCACCCGCGCGGTGGGGTCGGATGGCCAAGGCGGGTGCCCCGGCCGGGCATCTACTGCGGGTCTCTACGTTGGGTGACCAGAAAGATGGACGTTCGCCATCATCCGCACGCAAAGGAGGAACTTTTGCGGCCGCAACGACGGTTTCTCCTCCTTTTCTGCGCGATCCTTCCCATCCCGACGCCAGCGGATGTTGTGACGGTTATCGATAGTCGTTATGTTAACGATTATCGTTGTTGTCACGGCTGCAAAGGGAACCATGAACGCCTCGGAAATCTCTCGAATGCCCGCTGGACAATCTGGAGGGCACCCGATGAAGACGATGGAGAAGATTGTGTCGGCAGCAGTCGCAGCTGGAGCTGTCATGGCGATCGGCTGGATGGCGGTTCGGTTCGTCAGTGCGGTCGTGTTCCTGCTGTCGCCGCTGCGGGATGCCAACTGGTCGAGTGCGGCGACAACTGCCGCCGACAAGTCGCTCGAAGCATCCCTACCCTTGTTTCTGCTTGACAACGGCTCAGTCGCCGTAAGCGATTCGAGCGGCTACGTTGCGAAGTGGGACGCGTACCATGCCCACTTCGCCGGACTCTGGGCCGCGGCATCAGAAGCAACCACCGCCCTCGCGGTGATCGCGGTGACGGTGGCGGTCCTGCTGCTGTGCATCCGGCTGTTCCGCGGAATCCCCTTTTCCCAAAGCATTACCCGCTGGGTTGGAGGCGCGGGCGCCGCGCTGATCGTCGGCAGCGCGCTCGCCCAGTTGTTCTCGTGGTTTTCCCGACAAGAGATGATCGCCACGATAGCGGTCGATGTGCACAACAATGGCTGGCGCCGGCCCAGTTCCGCAATCGCTGTCGACATCGTCCCGCTCGCTTGTGGTGCGGTGCTCCTCATCGTGGCTATGGCGTTTCGTGTGGGAACGCGCCTGCAGCGCGACACGGAAGGACTCGTCTGATGGCACAAGCGAATGAACAACCCGTCCCCATCAGAGGGCCGCTCGCATTCGCCCGGGGCATCCTGACCCTGGGTGCAGTACTTTTCATTGGCTGGAACCTCCTCTCCGTTTTTGTGGCACTCACCTTCATCGGTTCGAATTCGCAAGCGTTCACCTTCCCGGTTCTTTCAACCGACGCCACCGCAACCCCTGCATCCATTGCCCCGGATGCTTTCGGCTACTTCCGCGAGGCGACGTTCTCTTCATCTGCATTCAGTTGGTGGCCACACGCGTGGAACACGCTCGGGGTATTGCTCGGTGCAGTGGTCAGCATCGCAGTCGCAGTACTCGTCACCGGGTTCGCGAAGAGTGCTTCGCAGGGTCTCGCCTTCCGCAGAAACCTCTCACGAAGCTTGATCGCTGGTGCCATCGTCATCGGACTCGGCGGAACACTTTCCCGAGCCGCTCTGCTCATTGCACAACAGATCGCTTTCGTCGAAGTGACCACCGCCGCATCGAACACACTCATAATGCCCACCGCCATCGTCCCGGCTGACTGGATGCCATTGCTGGTCGGTGCAGCGATCGCTCTGCTCGCTGTCGTAGTCCGCTACGGCGAGCGCCTGCAACGTGACACGGAAGGCCTCGTCTGATGGTGTCGCGCGGGCTTGCGCTCACTGAGCTGCGTCAACTGGCGGTTCACGAGGCCGGGGAAGAGCCGTACGGCGCAATTCGCGTGACTGCGGAGCCGATGCGCATGGGAGCCCACGTTAGGGCGCGAGCGTGAACGAGGAACTCACGGGCATCCACTGTCGGCTCGATGAGCTGCTGGAGGAGCGCGGGATGACGCTGACCCGGTTGAGCGAGCTGGTCGACCTGAGCATCGTCAACCTCTCGATCCTCAAGAACGACCGCGCCAAGGCGATCCGCTTCTCCACGCTCATCGCCATCTGTGACGCCCTCGACTGCGAAGTCGGGGAACTGCTGGTGCGCGCGTCTACCGAGTGACCGCGACATCCGGACTCGCTTCGACACGACACGGCCCACCCCGCTTTTCCTCGGAGGGAGCGGACGCTCAGGAGGCGATCGAGATCAGGTAGGCGACCGGGGTGGATGCGGGGGCGACGGGCGCCGCAGCGGTCGGCACTGCGAGCGACAACCGGGCGATCGGCGCGGTGCGGAGGTCGAGCGCCGCGGTGTCTCGGTGCCCGAGCGTGGCCGCGGGGCTGCCGTTGAGCGCGAGCTCGAGCCCGTCGACGAGCGAGACCACGAACCAGATCAGCCCCACGATGTCGCGCTCCCCCGCGCCGATCGGCAGAAGCTCCGCGCGAGCACGAGCCGGATCGAAGATGAGGCCAAGGTCGAGACTCGCACCGCCCAAGGGTCGAGCGGATGCCGGTGCCCCACCAGCGAAGAGACCGAACTTCTCCCCGGGTCGCAGCCTCGACATCCGCCCGTCCACCGTGAGCTCGAGCCCGTCACCCTCGACGACGCCCAACAGTCTCGTGCGTCCGCCAAAATCAGAGAAGGGGACCTCGGAATCGACCGTGGCCATGCTGATGCGCCAGGCCGGTGTCGGCGCCGGTACGGGAGGCAGGTCGCCGCCGGGGTCGCGATTCGCGCTCGCCATCGCCACCGCGGAGGCCGCGACCTCGCGCGTCACTCCCCCGCCGTTGCGCCACGGCACCACCGGATAGTCGGCGAAGCGCAGCACTCGCACGCCGTAATCCATGCCCCTATCCTCCCTTCTTTCGTCCCGCGGGGCACCCGGCTAGGCTCCCGGCATGAGCAACCTGGAGAAGGATCCGCTCGAGCTGGTCTGCGACCCGGTCGGCAACGGTGCCGTCGTCGACATCCTCGAGCCGCGCGACGTTCCGCTCGGCGGGCCGCGCGCGATGGGCGTGCGGCGCACGCTGCCGCAGCGGCGCAGGTCGCTCATCGGCGCGTGGTGCTTCGTCGACCACTACGGGCCGGATGACGTGGCCGCGACCGGGGGAATGGTCGTGCCGCCGCATCCGCATACCGGGCTGCAGACGGTGAGCTGGCTGTTCGCCGGCGAGATCGAGCACAGGGACAGTGCGGACCACCACGCGATGGTGCGGCCGGGCGAGCTGAACCTCATGACCGCGGGGCGAGGCATCCAGCACTCGGAGGTATCGACCCCGCAGACGACGACGCTCCACGGCGCCCAGCTCTGGGTTGCCCTCCCCGATGCGACGAGGCACACGGCTCCGCTCTTCGAGCACTACGTTCCCGTACCCGTGCGATTCGGCGCGGCGACGGTGCGGGTCTTCCTCGGGTCCCTGCTCGGCGAGCTCTCCCCGGCAACGGCGTTCAGCCCGATCGTGGGTGCGCAAATCGACCTGCCGGCCGGGGCATCCGTCGACCTGCCGATCGACCTCGACTTCGAGCACGGCGTTCTGGTGGATGCCGGCGAGGCAACCGTGCAGCGCGAGCGGGTTGAGGTGTCGCACCTTGGCTACCTCGGCACCGGCCGCTCCACTCTGCGCCTCGAGGCGGGCGCGACGCCGGTGCGGGCGCTGCTCATCGGCGGAACACCGCTCGGCGAGAGCATCGTGATGTGGTGGAACTTCATCGGCCGCAGCCACGAGGAGATCGTGCAGTTCCGCGCCCAGTGGCAGTCGGATGTCGTGGCCGGCGGCACCACAGCTGGCCGCTTCGGTGCAGTGCGCGGCTATGACGGCAGGCCGCTGCCTGCGCCCGAGATGCCGAACGTGCGCCTACGGCCGCGCGAGTAGCGGCGGTTACTTCTCCGGAGCGGGCTGGCCGAGCCGCGCGCGTTCCTCGGCCTCGATCGCGGCATAGACCTTGCGTTCGGTGCGGTCGGCGTGGATCACGGCGCGCATGATGAACCAGAAGATCAGACCGACGAGGATGGTCGGCAACAGCACGAAGAACCAGCTGTCCCAGAATGTGTCCACGCACCAAGGATACGGGTTGAGGCTGGATGGTCGCTGCCGCGGCTACTTCGTGATGATCCCCACGATTCCACTGCCGATGAGGTACAGCGCGAAGCCGCCGACGAGCACCCAGAGAATCAACCGGTTGGTCGTGATCTTGCGCGGATCTTTCTGATCGCTCACGGCATCCTCACTTCACCAGCGGGAACAGGATGGTCTCGCGGATGCCGAGCCCGGTCAGCGCCATGAGCAGCCGGTCGATGCCCATGCCCATGCCGCCCGACGGCGGCATGCCGTGTTCAAGTGCGCGCAGGAACTCCTCGTCGAGCCGCATGGCCTCGAGATCGCCGGCAGCGCCGAGCTTGGCCTGCTCGATGAAGCGCTCGCGCTGGATGACGGGGTCGACGAGCTCGGAGTATCCGGTGGCGAGCTCGAAGCCGCGCACGTAGAGGTCCCACTTCTCGACGATGCCGGGGTTCGAGCGGTGATCGCGCACGAGCGGAGAGGTGTCGACCGGGAAGTCCATCACGAAGGTGGGCCGCTCGAGGTCGCCCTTCACGAAGTGCTCCCACAGTTCCTCGACGTACTTGCCGTGGGTGGCCTGCTTCACCTCGATGCCGAGCGAGTCCGCAAAGGCGGCCAGCTCATCCACGGGAGTCTCGGTGGTGATCGACCGGCCCGATGCTGCGCTGAGCGACTCGTACATGCTCACGCGGTCCCATTCGCCGCCGAAGTCGTACTCGCTGCCATCGGCCCAGGTCACGACCGTGCTGCCGCCGATCGCGATCGCGGCGTTCTGGATCATCTCCTGCGTCAGGTCGGCCATCTGGTTGTAGTCGCCGTAGGCCTGGTACGCCTCGAGCATCGCGAACTCGGGCGAGTGCGTGGAGTCTGCGCCCTCGTTGCGGAAGTTGCGGTTGATTTCGAAGACCCGCTCGATGCCGCCGACCACGGCGCGCTTGAGGAACAGCTCCGGGGCGATGCGCAGGAACAGTTCGGTGTCGAAGGCGTTGCTGTGGGTGATGAACGGCCGGGCGGATGCCCCGCCATGCATGGTCTGCAGCATCGGCGTTTCGACTTCCACATACCCGTGCGCGGCGAAGGTGCTGCGGAGGGACGCGACGGACGCCGCCCGGCTGCGCACCATCTGGCGGGCACCCTCGCGGGCGATGAGGTCGAGGTAGCGGGCGCGAACGCGGGTCTCCTCGCTGAGTTCGGTGTGCAGGTTGGGCAGCGGGCGAAGCGCCTTGGTGGCGATCTGCCAGTCCTTCACCATGACCGAGAGCTCGCCGCGGCGGCTCGCAACGACCTCGCCCGAGACGAAGAGATGGTCGCCGAGGTCGACGAGGTCCTTCCACGATTCGAGCGACTCCTCGCCGACGACCGCGAGGGAGACCATGGCCTGGATGCGGGATCCGTCTCCGGACTGCAGCGAGGCGAAGCACAGCTTGCCCGTGTTGCGCAGGTGCACGATGCGACCCGCCAGGCCCACGATCTCGCCGGTCGCGGCATCCGGCTCTAGCTCGCCGAAGCGCGCACGGGTCTCGGTGATCGTCGTCGTGATCGGCAGCGACACGGGGTAGGCGCCGGCCCCGGACTCGATGAGGCGATCGCGCTTGCCGAGTCGCACCTGCATCTGCTGCGAGGCCTCGGCCTCGAACGCCGCTTCGGCCTCCAGGGCCTCCGCGTCCTCGCGGGCGATGTCGAGAGCCGTGGCCTCGCTCTCGGCCTCGTGTGCCGGTGGTGTGGTCATCTGTTCGCGCTCTCGGTTCGAGGGGTCTGCATGAGGAAAGAGCTGGGCGTCAGCCAAGCTGGATGATCGCGTTGTCGATCAGCCTGGTCGTTCCGACGGTCGCGGCGACCAGCACGACGGCCCGACCGCGATAACCAGCATCGACAGCGAGCAGCGTCTGCGGATCAACGACGACCAGGTAGTCCAGTTTAACGAGTGATTGCGAGGCGGGCGGCTGCGCGGCGAGCGACGACCTCGCGGCCTCGAGCACAGCATCCGCCCCACCGACAGCGGATGCAGCCCCGGCAGCCAGCGCGGCCGAGAGCCCCAGCGCTGCCGCGCGCTCGCTCGCGGAGAGGTACCGATTGCGGCTGGACAGCGCCAGGCCGTCGCTCTCGCGCACGATCGGCACCACCTCGACCGCGACCCGAAGGTTGAGGTCTGCCACCATGCGCTTGACCAGGAAGACCTGCTGCGCATCCTTCTGGCCGAAGACGACGACGTCGGGGGCCGCGATGTTGAGCAGCTTGTTCACGACCGTGAGCACGCCATCGAAGTGTCCGGCCCGCGCCGCGCCCTCATAGAGGCCGCCGACCTCGCCAGCGACGACGCGCGTCTGGGTGGGGCCGTCCGGGTAGATCTCGTCGACCGAGGGCGCAAAGACGTGATCGACGCCGGCGAGTTTGGCGACATCGGCGTCGAGGTCGCGAGGGTAGCGATCGAGATCCTCGCTCGGGCCGAACTGCAGCGGGTTGACGAAGATCGAGACGACCACGACATCCGCCACCTCGCGGGCACGCGCGACGAGCGCAAGATGCCCGGCGTGCAGCGCACCCATGGTCGGAACGAGTGCGATGCTCTGCCCCGCGGCCCTGGCATCCGCGAGCCGTGCGCGCAACTCGGCGATGGTCTCGGCTACGGCAACTGGCACACCCCGATGTTACCGGGCCGCCGCGCCTGCCGATTGTTCGCCGAGGAGAGTCAGAGCAGCGAGACGTCGGGCGGTCCGGCGGTTCGACGCAGCGCGTTCTCGACCGAGGAGCGCACGAGCGGACCGAGCACCCGGCCCGGCGCATCCACCCCGATCGAGGCGAGGATGCCGGTGGCCTGATCCACGATCGCGGTCGAGAAGCTCACGGCGGTCGAGATCGCCTCGGCGAACGCGGCCCGGTTCGACTCCTCCACCACGATCGGCTCGCCACCCATCTCCACGACGAGGGCCTGGCCGATCGGCAGCACGGGAGCGGGAGCCGTGACGGCGAAGAAACTGTCGACCATGCGGCTGAGGTCCATGGTCGTGCCGGTGAACGACATGATCGGATGCACGGCGAGCGGAATCACGCCCTGCGCCATGGCGGGCGCGAGCACCGCGGTGCCGAACTCCGCCGCGGTGTGCAGCACGAGTTGCCCGGGCTGCCAGGCGCCGGTCGCGGCGAGTCCCTCGATGAGCTGCACCAGTTCTCCCGCGGGCACCGCGAGCACGACGAGTTCGCTGCGTTCGATCAGTTGCGGCACCTCGAGGATGGGAGCGCCGGGCAGCATGGCCTCCGCGCGTTCCCTGCTGGCCTCCGAGATCGCCGAGATGCCGACGATGGCGTGGCCCGCCCCTGCGAGCGCCGCCCCGATGACCGGGCCGACGAGTCCCGCGCCGACGATGCCGACACCGAGCCGGCCCGAGCGTTCCTGCGTGCTCATACCGCCATCCCGTCGGGCGTCAGTCCCTGTCCCTCGCCCGAGCGCCACCGATGCGAGGTGTCGCGCTGGGCCGAGGCGACCGCCTCTTGCGCGACCTGACCGAAGAAGGCGAGGGCGGCATCCCGATCGATGGCGCCCAGTTCGGCGCGGATCGGGCCGGCCACCGTGTGCAGCTGAATGGCGGCGAGGCCGAGCATCCTGAGCAGCGGCCCTTGGCTGAGCGCAACGCTCTGCAACCGCGGCTGCGGCACGATCACGAGTTGCCTCCAGATGGCGCCGCGGCGAAGCAGCAGCCAGTCGGGTGCGGTGGCGAAACCATTGCGGCGCCAGGAGAACGGGCGCAACCACGCGGCGCGGCGAGGCGAATTGGTGAAGCCGTCATCCGCACCGACGTGCGGGAAGTTCGGAAGCGTGAACCCGGGCAGCACGAGCGCAACCACCCTCGCGGCATCGTCGAAGCTGCCCACCGGCAGGATGGTCGTGTTCGCACGTCCGTCCGCGCCCTTGTTCGAGGAGTGGCTGGCGACATTCACTCGAACCTCCCACCAGCCCGCGGGCCGCCACAGCAGCGACTGGCGAACCTGCACCGAGTGGATGCGCCCAGGGGGCAGCGTCTCGTTGCTCGTGGAGAAGAGACCGTAGCCGACGCGCACCCCGTCGGGTGTGCCTGCGATCGTGTAGCGCAGCGCCTTTGTGAAGCGGCGCGCGTAGAAGCTGAAGAAACCGAACAGGCTCGGCAGCGCGAAGATGAGCGCGTAGAACTTGCCGGTGGCGCCGATCCAGATGCCACCGGCAATGAGGGCGAGCACCAGGATGACCGTGCTCTCGCTGAACACCATCGAGCCCACGAGGCGCCCGAGGTGGATCTTCACCACAGACTCCGGTGGGGCGAGATCCGGGTCGAGTTCCGGGGCGAGCAGTTCGGCCACTCGGCGATCGAGGAGTCCCTGCGGAGTGGCGGCCGCCGCGCGCTGCTCGGCCAGCCGTGTGCCGGAGGCGAGGCGCAGGATCTCGCGGCGGAGGTCATCCGCTGCACTCGAACCGAGGTAGGAGAGCTGCAGGTTGCCGTTCTGTCCGGCCTGGTTGACCTCGAGTTTCGCCGCGCCGAACAGCCTCGCGAAGAACGGTCGAACGATGTTGATGCCCTGGATGCGGTCGAGCCTGGCCTTGCGATTCGTGCGGAACAGGATGCCCGATCGAACCTCCACGACCTCGTTGGTGATGCGGAACGTGTGCATGCGCCAGGAGAGGTAGAAGGCCGCGATGCAGACGATCAGCAGCACGAAGATCACGATGAGCGCCTGCAACACCAGTCCGTGTTCGAGCACGTAGTCGACGGGATCGCCGCCCTCGTCGAAGCGAGGGATGAAGAGCGAGACGAGTCGTTCGCGCAGGTTCGCGATCACGACGCCCAGGATCGCGATGAGCGCGATGCCACCCCTCAGCAGCGGGGATGCCGGATGCAGTCGATGCCACTCGCCGTCGGTGAGTGCCGCGGCCACCGGCGGCACGACCACGGCCTCCTGCGGAGGTACCTCGGTCACAGCCCGGCCCGGCGGCTCTCCGCCAGTGCGACGAGCTGGTCGCGAAGCTCGTCCGCATCCGCCGCGGTCAGCCCGGGAAGCGTCACTCCGGCCGCCGCCGCAGCGGTGACGAACTTGAGCTCGCTCAGGCCGAGCACGCGCGCCACCGGCCCGCGGTTGATGTCGATGAGCTGCATGCGCCCGTAGGGCACAGCGACGAAGCGCTGCCACATGATTCCGCGGCGGAACAGCAGGTCGTCGTCGCGCAACTGGTAGCCGATCGAGCGCACGCGTCGCGGCGTGATCGCGAGCTTCACGATCGTGCCGATCGCGAACACGCCCACGATGACGAGAGGTACCCACGCCTGCAGGATCCACATGCCGACGGCGATCGCGATGGCGACGAGGGTGACAATGGCACCGCCGGCGAGCTCCACCCAGACGAGCTTGGGCGATACGCGGCGCCAGCTGACGTCGGCCAGTTCCAGTCGATTGCTCACGGTGATCCTTGCGTTCGGGTCAGGGCCTGACGCGGATGGGCTTCCGGTCATCGTCGTCGTCCGGGCCTGCCGGGGGGATGACGCACATGTGTTCGGCGATCAGGCCCGCGGCGAGCAGGATGCCGGACGCAATAAGCGTAGCCACCGCGAGCCCGATCGACCCGGCGCTCGGCATCGCCGAGCGCGTCAACACGTAGAGCGTCATGCCCAGGCCGAGACCGGTGAGTAACGAGCCACTCAGCGCGCAGGCCTTGGCGAGCATCACGACCCTGGTCGCGTAGTACGGATCGACCGGCGCCCTGGACTTGCCGTGGGCAAACCGCCACACGGGAACCGCGAGCAGGATCACGATGACGGCGATTGCGACGAGCGCCACCGGCAGCCCAGCCTCCGGGATGATGATCGCCCGGCCGCCCGAGGCGAGCAGCGTCTCGATGAACGCTCCGCTCACGGTGCCGAGGATTCCGAGCAGCACGAGGGTGCTCACACGGGTGCGCTTCATCACTCGGCTCCCAGCGGCGCGGACTCGTACGGCCAGACCGTGTGCGCGATGGGGGCCAGCAGCTCGGTGATGCGGCCGTGCCCGGGGATCTCGGCCTCGGCATCCAGCTGCGCCCAGGGCGCGAGCACGAAGGCTCGCTGCCACGCCCGCGGATGCGGCAGCACGAGCCGTTCACTTGCCTGCTGCAGCCAGGTTCCGTCGGCCTCGATCACCGCAACCAGGTCGAGATCGAGGGTGCGGTCACCCCAGCGCTCCAGCCGAACCCGACCGTGCTCGAGCTCGATGCGCTGCAGCTCGTCGAGCAGCCCTTCCGGAGTGAGAGTGGTCTCGGCGAGCACGACACCGTTCAGGTAACTGGGTGCGGTCTCGTCGACGCCGGCGAGCTTGACCGCGTGCGACTCCACCAGCCCGGACACGGCGGTGACGGTCACGCCGTCGATCGCCGAGACATCGAGCACCGCTGCCTTCAGGGTGGCCTCGCGATCACCCTGGTTGCTGCCGAAGGCGATGACGACGCGCGAGCTCACGGGCGGCTCCTGGTGATCGTGACCGAGACATCCGCGAACGGTACGGTGATCGGCGCGCTCGGCTTGTGCAGGGTCACCGTGACCTGCTTGGCCGGTTTGTGCGCGAGGACGACGTCGGCGATGCGCTGCGCCACGGTCTCGATCAGGTCGACCGGATCGCGCTCCACCGCGGCGACGATCTCCTCGGCGAGCACGCCGTAGTGAATGGTCTGCTCGAGGTCATCGGACTCGGCCGCCGCCGCGAAGTCGAGCGTCACCGTCACGTCGATGAAGAAGTCCTGGCCGTTCTCGCGCTCCTCGGCGAAGACGCCGTGATGCCCGGATGCCCGCAGGCCGGTCAAAGTCAACAGATCGTCGGTCATAGCCCGGCTCCATTCCCGTGCATCGCGCTCCACACGTCGAGCGCGGCCCGCGTGCCCGCCACGTCGTGCACGCGTACTCCCCAGACTCCGGCCTCGGCCGCGAGCGCGCTGATCACCGCGGTCGGGCGGTCGCGATCCTTGACCGGCGCGCCCTCGGGCAGCAGGTCGCCGAGGAATCGCTTGCGCGAGACGCCCAGCAGCAGCGGATAGCCGAGGATGCCGAGCTCGCGCAGGTGCCCGAGCATGAGCCAGTTCTGCTCGGCGTTCTTCGCGAAGCCGATACCAGGGTCGAGGATGATGCGGTTGGGGTCGACGCCCGCCACGATCAGCTCGGCGACGCGCTGCTTCAGCTCGGTGCGCACATCGCGCACGACGTTGTTGTAGACCGCGTTCGACTGCATCGTGTCGCTGGGTCCGCGCCAGTGCATCGCGACAAAGTGCAGGCCGGTCTCGGCCGCGACTCTCGCCATCGCGGGGTCGGCGAGTCCGCCGGAGACGTCGTTGATCAGCCGGGCACCGGCCTCGGCGGCGGCGAGCGCGGTTGAGGCGTTCATGGTGTCGACGCTAACGACGATGTCGCGCCGCACCAGTTCTTCGATGACGGGGATGACGCGACGCCGTTCCTCATCGAGCGGAATGCGCTGGGCCCCCGGCCTCGTGGACTCCCCGCCGACGTCGATGAGACGGGCGCCGGCCTCGGTGAGTTCGACCGCTCGCGCGACCGCCACATCCAGCCGGTTGTATTCGCCGCCGTCGCTGAAGGAGTCCGGGGTCATGTTGATCACGCCCATGATCACCGGCGCGGTCGCGCTCGCGGGCGCGCGGCGGCGCAGCACGGCGGGGGTGCGCGAGCGACCCGGGGTCAACTGCGGCTGGTTCGATCCCTCGACGCTCATGATTGGACCTCGCTGCGCGCCGAGCCGATGAGCGCCATGACCTCACTTCGCTCGGTCGCCTCTGAGAGGGTTCCGCGCGTGGCCATGGTGACGGTGGAACTGTTCAACTGACGTACGCCCCGCGACCAGACGCAGGCGTGAGCGGCGTCGAGCACGACGAGCAGACCGAGCGGGTCGAGGCCCTCCTGCAGGGCATCCGCAATTTCTTCGGTCAGTCGCTCCTGCAGTTGCGGGCGCGCGGCGAGTGTCTCGACGACCCGGGGGAGCTTGCCGAGGCCCACGATGCGCGTGCGGGGAACGTAGGCGATGTGCGCCACCCCCGTGAACGGCAGAAGGTGGTGCTCGCACACGGAGCGGAAGTCGATGTCTCGCAGCAGAACGAGTTCGCCGAGTTCGTCGGATCCCTCCGGGAACTCGGCGCTGCCGGTGAGGTGGCTCAGCGGATCAACCGCGAGTCCCTCGAAGAACTCGCTGTACGCCTGGGCGATGCGCTCCGGAGTGTTGACGAGGCCGGGGCGAGTGGGGTCTTCGCCGATCGCGGCAAGGATCTCCGTAACGGCAGCCTCGATGCGCCCGCGGTCGATGCCCTGCCACGGGGCATGACGCGTCCCGCCGTCGTTGGCTGGCGCGGATTCCTTGCGGGACACGGATCCCCTTCGGTGCTTAGGCGGTCGCGATATCGGGACGCTTTCGCGGCCTCGGTGCGCGCGTCTTCTTCTGCGGGGTCGACTGCACGTCGCCGTCGACCAGGTCGCCGTCGATCGGGGCCTTTGCAGGCATGGCCACTGGGGGCTTGTTCGAGATCGGACGCTTGTCGCTCGACAGCCATTGGGGGCGCTCCGGCAGCTTCTTCACGTCCTTGAAGATCTCTTCGAGCTGGATGTGGTCGAGCGTCTCCTTCTCGAGCAGCGCGGTCGCGAGCGTGTCGAGGATCGCGCGGTTCTCGTTGAGCACCTTCCACGCCTCGTCGTGCGCGTTCTCGATGAGCGCGCGCACCTCGTCATCCACCTGCTCCGAGACGCGCTCCGAGTAGTCGCGCTGGTTGCCCATGTCGCGGCCGAGGAACATCTCGCCGGAGCCCGAGCTGAGCTTCACGGAGCCGATGCTCGCGCTCATCCCGAACTCGGTCACCATCTTGCGCGCGGTGGCGGTGGCCTTCTCGATGTCATTGGATGCCCCGGTCGTCGGGTCGTGGAACACCACTTCCTCGGCGACTCGGCCTCCCATCGCGTAGGCGAGCTGGTCGAGCAGTTCGTTGCGCGTGACGGAATAGCGATCCTCGAGCGGCAGCACCATCGTGTAGCCGAGGGCACGGCCGCGCGGCAGGATCGTGATCTTGGTCACGGGGTCGGTGTTGCGCATCGCCGTAGCGACGAGGGCGTGACCGCCCTCGTGGTACGCGGTGATGAGCTTCTCCTGGTCGCGCATGACCCTCGTGCGGCGCTGCGGCCCGGCCATGACGCGGTCGATGGCCTCGTCGAGGGCACGGTTGTCGATCAGCTGGGCGTTCGAGCGGGCGGTGAGCAGCGCGGCCTCGTTGAGCACGTTGGCCAGGTCTGCACCGGTGAAGCCGGGCGTCTTGCGGGCGACGACCTCGAGGTCGACACCGGCGGCGAGCGGCTTGCCCTTGCCGTGCACCTCGAGGATCTGCTTGCGGCCGAGCAGGTCGGGCGCGTCAACGCCGATCTGGCGGTCGAAGCGACCGGGGCGTAACAGTGCGGGGTCGAGGATGTCTGGGCGGTTCGTCGCGGCAATCAGGATGACGTTCGTCTTCACGTCGAAGCCGTCCATCTCGACCAGGAGCTGGTTGAGGGTCTGCTCGCGCTCATCGTGACCGCCGCCCATGCCGGAGCCGCGGTGGCGCCCGACGGCGTCGATCTCGTCGACGAAGATGATGGCAGGCGAGTTCTCCTTGGCCTGAGCGAACAGGTCGCGCACCCGGCTCGCGCCGACGCCGACGAACATCTCGACGAAGTCTGATCCGGAGATCGAGTAGAAGGGAACGTTGGCCTCACCCGCAACAGCGCGAGCGAGCAGGGTCTTACCGGTTCCGGGAGGGCCGTACAGCAGCACGCCCTTCGGGATCCGCGCGCCGACGGCCTGGAACTTCGCCGGCTCCTTGAGGAAGTCCTTGATCTCTTCGAGCTCCTCGATCGCCTCGTCGGCTCCCGCGACATCCGCAAAGGTCACCTTCGGGGTCTCCTTGGAGACGAGCTTGGCCTTCGACTTGCCGAACTGCATGACCTTGCTGCCGCCGCCCTGCATGCTGGAGAGCAGGAACCAGAAGATCAGGCCGATGCCGATGAACGGCAGGATGAGCCACAGGGTCGACGAGAACCAGTTGCCCTTGTCGACCTCGTCGTTGAACTTCGCGCTCGAGGTGTTGACCGCGTCGACGACCTCGGGCCCACGCGCCGCGGCGTAGTAGAACTGCACCTGCTTGCCCTGGGTGCCAGCGGCCTTCAGGGTGAGGTCGATGCGTTGCTCGTTGTCCACGATCTTGGCGGATGCGACCTTGTCGCTCGAGAGCAGCTTCAGTCCATCCTGCGTGGAGATCTGCTTGAAACCGGAACTGCTCAGCAGGCTGAAGCCCACCGACGCGACGACAACGGCCAGCAGGATGTACACCAGCGGGCCCTTGAGAAAGCGCTTGAAATCCATAGTGTTCCGGGAGTCGAGCCCGGCACCTTTCTGACGGTGAATGTGGTTGCAAGGGTATCGCGCCAGGGCTGGGCGGCCACTGCATGTTTGCTGGCGGCGTAATGCGCCCTCGGTCGGCCGCAGGGCGAGCCCATTCCGCAGGTCGACCCCTCCCGCAGGTCGAGCTTGTCCCGCAGGTCGAACCCGTCCCGCAGGTCGAGCTTGTCGAGACCTCACCAACGAACAACCGCCGGCAGTTATCCACAGTTGCGCAGCTGCACCGGCCGCGCCGTTCTGAAAGCCGCCATTCTGTCGCCATGCCACACATGTACATCCTCAAATGCGGCGATGGTTCGCTCTATGTGGGCAGCGCAGGCGACCTGGAGTCGCGCATCGCGCAACACCAAGCCGGATTCGGATGCACGTACACGGCCAAACGCCAGCCCGTGGCACTGGTTTTCGCGCAGCACTTCGATCGAATCGATGAGGCGTACCTCCGCGAAAAGCAGGTACAGGGCTGGGGTCGCGCGAAACGACTCGCGCTCATCGAGGGACGACTGGGGGACCTTCCGGCATTGAGCCGGTCTCGCTCCGAAGGCGCTTCAGAGGGTTGAGCGGGCGGACTGCTCGGGAAGTAGTAACTCGTCGGTGAGGTCTCGACAAGCTCGACCTGCGGAACGGGCTCGACCTGCGGAACGGGCTCGGCCTGCGGAACGGGCTCGACCTGCGGGAAGACGTTCGACCTGCGAAGCGCGTAACTGCCGCGGCGGCGGGCTACTGGTAGACGTGCGGCGCGAGCACCCCGATGCCGCGCAGGTTGCGGTACTTCTCGGCGTAGTCGAGTCCGTAGCCGACCACGAATGCGGAGGGCATCTCGAAGCCGACGTACTTGACGTCGACGGCGACCTTGGCGGCATCCGGCTTGCGAAGCAAAGCGCAGATCTCGACGGATGCCGCACCCCTGCTCTCGAGGTTGGTGCGCAGCCACGAGAGCGTGAGCCCGGAGTCGATGATGTCTTCGACGATGAGCACGTTGCGGTCGTGCAGGTCGGAATCGAGGTCCTTGAGGATGCGTACGACGCCGGACGACTGCGTGCCGGAGCCGTAGGAGGAGACCGCCATCCAGTCCATCTCGAGAGGGATGGTGAGCTCGCGGGCGAGGTCGGCCATCACCATCACGGCACCGCGAAGCACCCCGACCAGCAGGATCTCGCGACCGGCGTAGTCCTCCTCGATGCGCCTGGCGAGCTCGGCGATCTTCGCGTGGATCTCCTCCTCGGTGAGGAGCGTGCTGCTGAGGTCGTCCGCGATGTCGCTGAATTCCATGGGTCTAGGGCTCCCGGTGAGGTGAGGTGGTTGCGGAGAACACCAGCAGGTGCCCCTCGCGTTTAACAGTAATGCCCGGGAGGTCGAGCGCCCCCTGGCCGTGCCAATCGGTCACGAGCCGCGCGACCTCGAGCGTCTGTGTTCGGCTGAGACTCACCCCGAACTCCGCGGCGACGGCGAGACGGATGATGCGCTGGCGCAGCGCGGGTGGGTTCGCCTCGAGCGCCTTCACCGCGAGCGCGATGCCGGCCTCGGCGTGCTCGGCAAGCTCCTCGATGATCTCCTCGGCGAAGTGGTCGAGCGCGTCGCTGTCCTCGCGCAGCTGGGTCGCCGTGCGCGCGAGAGCCTCCGCGACGCCAGGCCCGAGCTCCGCTTCGAGCACGGGCAGGATCGAGTTGCGCACCCGCACCCGCCGAAACCGCTCCTCGTCGTTCTGCGGGTCGTCCCACGGTTCGAGGCCCGAGTCAGCGCAGAACTGCCGGGTCACCGAACGACGGATGCCGAGCAGCGGCCTCAGATACAGCCCGGCACTCGAGTCCATGCCCTTGAGACTCGCAGCCCCGCTTCCCCGTGCGAGCCCCAACAGCACCGTCTCGGCCTGGTCGTCGAGCGTGTGCCCGAGCAGCACCCGCGTGGCGCCCGTCTCCGCCGCGGCCTCGGCGAGCGCCGCGTAGCGCGCGTCCCGCGCCGCCGCCTCCGGGCCGCCGGCCCTCCCCACCTCGACCCGCTTGACGATGACGGGGTCGAGCCCCAGCGAACGTGCCTGGTCTGCAGCCCTGGCTGCGACATCCGCCGACCCCTCTTGCAACCCGTGGTCGACAATGACGGCTCCAGCCCGGCACCCGGCCCGTGGTGCCTCGAACGCCGTGGCACCGGCGAGTGCGAGCGAGTCAGCTCCGCCGCTGAGCGCCACCAGCACGAGCGGCGCGCCGGAATCGGGGCCAATTCGTCCCGAATGGGCCGACGCGTTGCCCCATTCGGGACGAATACACCCATTTCCCGAAACCTGCTCGGCAGATGCCGCACCACGCACGGCACGTCGCACCTCGGCGATCGCGGGCGTCAGTCTGGGCCGAGTCGTCATCCAGTAACGTTATTCCAGCAACCACAGAACAAGGAGCACGCACATGGCCGCCTACGACGCCGTCATCGAAATCCCCAAGGGAAGTCGCAACAAGTACGAGGTGGACCACGAGACCGGCCGCGTCTACCTCGACCGCGAACTCTTCACCGGGTTCGTCTACCCGACCGACTACGGCTTCTTCGAGAACACCCTCGGCCTCGACGGCGACCCGGTCGACGTGCTCGTGCTGCTCAACTACCCGCTCTTCCCCGGCGTCGGCGTCTCCGTGCGCCCGGTCGGAGTCTTCAACATGACGGATGACGGCGGTTCAGACGCGAAGGTCATCGCCGTGCAGGCGAAGGACCCGCGCTGGGCCCACATTCAGGATGTCGATGACATCCCCGAATACACCCGCAAGGAGATCGAGCACTTCTTCGAGCACTACAAGGACCTCGAGCCCGGCAAGTGGGTCAAGACCGAGGGCTGGGGCAACGCGGCAGAGGCCGAGGCCATCGTGCAGGCGGGCTTCGAGAAGCTCAAGGCCGAGGGTCACTGACCTCCTCCCGAGTCACGCTTCCCGCGGCGCGCATCTCGGTGCGCCAGTAAGCGCTTCCGCGCGCCCGATGCTTCTGGCGCGGGGAGCCGCGTAGCGGAGCGGCGAGCCGACTAGCCGAGTCGGATGCCGCGGGCTGCCATGAACGGCACGGGGTTCGTCGCGATGCCGCCCTCGCGCGTCTCGAAGTGGAGGTGGCACCCGGTGGAGTTGCCGGTGCTGCCGATCCTGGCTATCTGTTGCCCGGCGCCCACCGATTGCCCCCGGTGCACGAGCGTGCCGCCGCTGACGATGTGGCCGTAGGCGGTAGTGATTCCGCCGCCGTGATCGACCCGGATGTAGTTGCCGTAGCCGCCGTACACCCCCACGTAGACGACCGTTCCCGCGTGCGCGGAGTAGATCGGAGCGTTGCAGCCGCCGGCGATGTCCGTGCCCTCGTGAAATGACGAGCATCCGCTACAGGGTGCGACGCGTGAGCCGAAGCCGCTCGAAATCGGGCCGCGGGCGGGGAGCGCCCAACCGGAGCTCACGACATTGCCCGCGGGAGTCGTCGTTGGCGGATGCGCCGCGGCAGCGGCAGCCGCGGCCGCGGCAGCCGCAGCGGCGGCAGCAGCGGCCGCCGCGACCCCGGCGTTGTAGCTCGCCTCGGTGATCTGCACGTTGCCGATAAGGCTCGCGCGCTGGGCCTCGAGCCTCGGCCTGTTCGCTTCCTGCGCCTGCAGCGCGGCGGCAGCCTTGTCGGATGCGGCATTCGCCTCATCGAGCGCGGTCTGTGCGTCGGCGGCAAGCACCTTGAGCGCATCCTGCGCCACGGTGGCCTGATTACCCATAGCGCGGGCGGTGTTCTCGTCGAGCGCGGCCTTCTCGTAGATCGAGGCCGACTTGTCGTTCACGACGCTCGCGAGGCCGAGCTGCGCGAGGAGGTCCTTCGCGTCGTCTCCGCTGAAGAACAGGCTGGTGCTGACGTCTCCGCCGCCGACCCTGGCGAGCTGCGCCGCGAGCTGGCCCGCGTACTGCTTGGACTTGTCCGCCTTCTCTTTGGCGGCATCCGCCTGCTTTTTCAGCTCGTTTGCTTTGTAGCCGGCTTCATCGAGTTTCTGCTGGGCCGCCTGGAACTCTGCGCCCTTTTTATTGGCGAGGTCCTGCGCGGCAGCGACCTCGCTCGTGAGCGAACCGATCAGGGAATCGAGTCGGGCGATCTCCGCCTGCTTGGCTGCCACGCTGTGGCGCGCGGCCTGCACATCGCTCCAGCTCGGGTATCCCGCGGCGGATGCGCTGGTCGGCTGGCCCACGATCGCCCCCGCGATCAGTACCACGATCACAGCCACGCTCACATACAGCCGGCGCAGCGCCGCCCTGTCGAAGCGCAGGTCCGTACCCGCGATGAGTGCCTTGTCCATGTTCCCCCGAAACGCCACGGTGCCCGGTCCAAGTAACACCGGTAACACTGTTAACATCTGCCACAGTAGCCGTCGCATCGCGAATTGGCCAGAGCGCGGCGATAATTCCTCTGGCTAACTGTCGTCAGGAGGCGGGCGCGCGTTAGATGGCGACGTAGGTGTCGCCGGCGTCAGTTGGCGAGTTCGATGCCCTGCGAGCGCATGTACGAGACGGGATCGCGCGCCACGTTGTTGAAGCGCACCTCGAAGTGCAGGTGGCATCCGGTGGACCTGCCCGTGCTGCCCACTCGCGCGATCTGCTGGCCGACTCCGACCTGTTGTCCGTTGTGCACCATCGTCCCGCCGTTGACGATGTGGCCGTACGCCGTGGAGATGCCGCTGCCGTCTGAGTTGGAGATCTGCACGAAGTTGCCGTAGCCGCCGAACGGTCCGGCGTAGATCACGGTGCCGCTGTGCGCGGCGAAGATGGGCGCGTTGCACCCTGGCGCGAGGTCGGCCCCGGCGTGATAGGACGAGCAGCCGGAACAGGGCGACACCCGCGGACCGAAGCCGCTGGTGAGGTGGCCGCCCGAGGGGCGTGCCCAGCCGGTCGCGCTGATCTGGCCCGCGCCAAGACCGGCCAGATCGCCCCACTGGGCCTTGATCCCGGCGACGTATTCCGACTCGGCGTGCACGCGGTCCGACTGCAGAGTCGCGAGCTGCGCATCGAGCCTCGCCTTGTTGGCCTGCTGCTCCGCGAGCGCTGCGGCAGCGGCATCCGCAGCGGCCTGCGCCGCCTCCTGCGCCACTCGAGCCTGGTCCGCGAGCACCTGGAGCGCGGCCTTGGCAACATTGGCCTGGTCCGTCATCGACTGGGCTGTGTTCTGATCCTGCACGGCCTTGCTGTAGAGACCCTCTGACTGGTCGGACACCTTGCTCGCGAGCCCGAGCTGGGAGAGGAGGTCATCCGCGTTCTCGCCACTGAACAGGAGGGTGGCGGTGAGGTTTTCGCCGCCGGAGCGAGAGAGTCGGGATGCGACCTGGCCGGCTCGGAGCTTTGATTTGGCCGCCTGCGTGCGGGCGGCTTCCGCCTGCGTGCTCAGTTGCTCCGCTTTGTATGCTGCTTCGTCGAATTTGAGTTGGGCATCCTGGTACGCCTGCCCTTTCTTCTCCGCCTCCGCCTGGGTGGAGGCCACGGCAGCCTCGAGGGCGGCGAGCGAGGCCTGCACCTTGGCCACCTCTACCTTCGCAGCGGCTTCGTTGTTGCGAGCGGCGAGCACGTCATTCCAGCTCGGGTAATCGGCAGCCCACGCGGCGGGAGCCGCGACCACGCCCCCGGTCGCGAACATTCCCAGGATGGCGACGAAGGCGAACAGCCCGCTGAGGCGCCGCTTCCCACGGATGCTGAGAGTTCCCGGCAGGTGCTTCATCGTTCCCCAACCCCGGCTGGAACGCCGGTCGTCCATGGCGCCGCCCGGACCACTGGCAACACCGGCCCGATCGCCCGGCATTGCGAACTTTCAATGACGAGTTGAACGTACCCGCGGATGAGCGGATCACGCGGTTGCGCATCCGGAGTGGTGCTTTTTCCATCCTGTGGGCGCCCGCGCTCCTCGATGCCGTGCCCGCCTGAACGCGCGTTTGGCAAAAGGCAGTGCCACCCTTATGCTTGTTCCTCGGTAGCTATGAAGGATGTTTCTTCATGGCCCCATCGTTTAGTGGCCTAGGACACCGCCCTTTCACGGCGGCAGCACGGGTTCGAATCCCGTTGGGGTCACAAAAACACTTTTTATAGCTAGGCCCTGTAGCGCAGTTGGTTAGCGCGCCGCCCTGTCACGGCGGAGGTCGCCGGTTCAAGTCCGGTCAGGGTCGCAAGGCACGGTCATCTCTCGCCAGACGGCCGTGCCTTCTGCACAAGTGCAGGGCTCTGTAGCTCAGTTGGTAGAGCGTTCGACTGAAAATCGAAAGGTCACCGGATCGACGCCGGTCGGAGCCACTGGCCATCTACGGGCTTCTACCGTGGGTGGCCTTTTCTCGTTAAAAACGAACGCGGACGCCGCACTCTGGCAGTGCACCACGGCGCCGGCACGCGACAAAGCTGAAGGGGTCTGAACCGCGCAGCGCTCGGTTCAGACCCCTTCAGCGACGTGTTAGTCGTCCTGGCCGTGGCCCTCGTGGCCGTGGCCGTTGTTCCCGTGGATGATCGTGGCGACGGCGCCGGTCTGCTCGTTGAGCAGCACCTTGTCCTTGCGCTCGTGGTGGAAGTTGAACATGGCGCTGAACGAGCCCGCTGCGGCATCCGCCGAGGCGTCGCCAATCCGGCCGGTGCCCCAGTTGTCTTCGATGAACCGCAGGATCGAGGTCTGGTCGGTCTGCGTGTGGTCCACAAAATTCTTCTTCGCGAACGGGGAGACGATCAGGAGCGGCTGGCGCGGACCGGGTCCGCAGCGGTCGACGTAGCGTCCCGCCATGGGAACGCCGGCCGCGGCCGCGTTGAGGCACCACGCGGCATCGTCGGCGGAGTTGGACGAGTTCTTCACAGCGGCTGCGACGTGGTCGTACCATCCGTCTGAATCGTCATACGCCAGAACGACGGCAGTGCTGTCCCAGTTCTTTGACTTCTGGATGCGGTTGACCGTCGTCGTGATGAAGTTCTGCTCGTCGATCGGGTCGGAGTAGGCAGCGTGCCCGTCCTGGTACTCCGAGGCCTTCAGAAAGGACACCGCCGGCAGGTTGTTCGTGTCGACAACCTTGGTGAATTCGGTTAGGTCGTACTGGTGGTTGGCCTGCCCGTTGTGTCCGATCTCCGCATCGCTGGCCGGTGCAACGTGGTGCGGGTTGGCCGTGGACGCGTAGTACTGGAATGGCTGGTGGTGCGGTGAGTAGTCCACTACCGTCGCTCCCGCAGCGTTCGTGTGGCTCGCCAGGCAGGCGGCCGGCGTAGAACCGGATGCGGGGGTCGTCGGAGCGAATCCGCCCTGGAACCAGCCCCAGCTGACGCCCTTCGCACTGAGCAGGTCACCGATGTTCTTGCCCGTCATTCCAGCGAGGTTGTTCGCCTTGCTGTGGCTGGAGTTGGAGCAGTCGTCGTAGACCGGGTCGGGGTCGTTGATCATAGTACCGACTCCGTTGGCATCCGGAGCTCGCACCGTGTAGTCGCTGTCGGAGGGCGTCACTGCCTGGCCGGTAGCGGTGAATTCCTTGACTCCGTGGGTCTGGCCCGAAATGAGGTTGATTGCTCCGGGCGTCGACGGCCCGAAGACCGTGCTGAAGTGGTTGTCACTCATCGCATAGTTCTGCGCGTAGTTCCAGAGCCCGGTGACCGTGTTGCCATCGTAGTAATCCATGGTCAGGCCCGGCCGGCCGAATTGGTTCGTGCCGCAGGCGTCACGGCTCGTGAACTCCACGAACTTGTCCATCGCTCCGTTGTTATACGCGTTCTGCTCGGCCGTGTAGTTGTGATCCTGATCACACGTGACCGCCTGCATCGGCGACAGACGCGCGGGCTGGATCGTGTTCGGATTGTTCGGGGCCAGCAGGTTCGCGCTCGCAAGCGTGTTGATGTCCGCGGGAGTATCCTTCGAGGCGGTGAACGGCGCCACCGCGATGCCCGAACCCTGCTGGGTCTCACCCTGCGTGTTCGCTGCCTTCGGATACGTGGCGAAGTAGTGATCGAAGGAGACGTTTTCGCCGAAGATCACCACAACGTGTTTGATCGGAGTTGCGGTGTGCGAGGGGAACGAGTGGGGCGTGGCCGATGCCGTGGACGCGACGCCCAGCAGGGAGCCCACCATGGTCGCGAGCGCCACCGCGGCCGCAGCGGTCAGTATGCGCCTCGGAGCGAATGCTCTTAGTAGATGGGGCATGATTTCATCCAATCACTTGCTGTTCGGATCCGACAGGCCGTCGGCTTCGCGTGAGTACCGCAACTCATGCGAGCGTGACGCTAGGGCTCCCTTCTTAAGCGCGGGTAAACCCGAGACTTCGACTCGGGGTAAACGTGGGATGACCGGGGGTGGCCGAGTTCACCCGCGCAGCGCATCAACGGGTTCGATTCTGGCCGCCCTCCGCGCGGGGAGACCTCCTGCGAGCAACCCGACCACAGCGCCGAGCATCACTCCGCCGAACGCGATGGCGGGGCTCGTGACCACCGCCCAGTGGTGGACGAGCGCGAAGACCTCGATGGAGACGACGCCGATGGCTGCCCCGAGCAGCCCACCGAGCAGCCCGAGAACGGCAGATTCGACGACGAACTGCGCGGCGATCTGCCTCGCCGTCGCGCCGACCGCACGCCGCAGTCCGATCTCGGCGGTTCGCTCAACGACCGAGAGCAGCGTCACGTTCGCTATGCCAAAGCCACCGGCGAGCAAGACGACCACCGAGAGGATGACAAAGACGAGATTGACATCGCCCTGCACGCTCTTCTGCAGACCCGAGACTCCACTCGGCGCAGACACCGCGATCTCGGTGGGGTCGTTGGGGGAGAGAGCGATCGGCGCCTGCCTGGTGAAAATCGGTCCGGTGTTCACGGCCAGCTTCACCATCACCTCGTCCGGCGCAGCGAGATCGAACTCGGTGCGTGCGGTTGTTGAGGGGATGATGATTGCGTCCTGGAGGTCGCCGTCGTACTTCGCGTGGTCGTAGATCCCGAGCACCGAATAGGCCATCCCGCCCAGGAAGACCGAGGGCTGCGACCCCATCGCTCCGACGCCCAGTCGCTTGGCGGCACGCTCGCTGATCACTGCGACCCGAGCCCCACGGCGGTCGTGCCCGCCATCGAACATCCGCCCGGCGACCATGGACGCTCCGGCGGTGTGAATGATTCCGGGCGATGCCGCATACACCCCCGGTTGCTCCAGGATGGGCGCGGAGGGGTCATCGACGGTCACAGCCGAGACAACACTGTCGCCGAGCGAGATCTTGGATAGGAGTGCGGCGTCGTCGACGCCGCTCAGCCGCCCGATCCGGGTTGCGGAATCCCAGTCCAGCTGGGTCACCGGGATGTTCGTACCGTTCGGTCCGGGCACGGTCATGGGACTGACGATCGCCTGACGTCCCGCGAGCGCAGCGAATTGGTGTGCGATCTGAACGGCGGAGGTCTGTGCGAAGCCGAGGGTCGCCACGAGTGCTGCCACACCGAGGATGGTTCCGACCACCGTTGCGATGAGCCGCACCGGACGGGCGTTGATGTCTGCGGTGGCCTCCACCACGGCATCCGAGAACCTGAATCGGTCAACGGACCGAGCCCCGCCTTTCATGCGACCTCACTCAGCCGACCGCGACTGATCCGAACGGACCGCGATGCGCGGTGCGCCACCTCGACGTCGTGGGTGATGATGGCAACCGTCAAGCCCTCGGCGTTCAGCGCTTCGAAGAGCGCCATGATCTCGCCCGCGGTCGACTGGTCGAGGTTGCCGGTCGGCTCGTCCGCCAGAAGGATGCTGGGGCGGCTCGCCAGAGCGCGCGCGATCGCCACTCGCTGACGTTCACCCCCGGAGAGAAAGTTCGGCAGGAACGAGGATCGCTCTGCCAGTCCGACGCGTTCAAGGGCCGCCAGCGCGCGCGGCTCCCGTTCAGCGCGAGGGGTGCCGTTATAGAGCATCGGCATCATGACGTTTTCGAGCACGGTACGGCGGGATAGAAGATGGAACGCCTGGAAGACGAAGCCGATGCGATGCGCACGCTCGGCCGCGCGGGAACGCTCGTCGAGGGTGCTGGTCAAGACGCCTTCGAGGCGGTACTCGCCGACGGAGGGCCTGTCGAGTAATCCGAGGATGTTGAGCATCGTCGACTTGCCCGAGCCGCTGGGCCCCACGATGGAAAGGTAGTCGCCGCGCTCGATGGCGAGGTTGACGCCGCGTAGCGCCTGGACCTCCGGTGGACCCGGAAATGAGCGGGTCACATCTCGAAGCTCAACGAGGAGTTCGCTCATCGGGCGATCACCACGAGATCCTTCTTGCGGAGCTCGCCACTCTTCGGCGTCACCTCAACCTGGCCATCCGCGGCCAGCCCGGTATCAACGACCACCAGGCGGGTCACGGCCTTCGCGCCGTTCCGAGGATCTCCGTCCACCACCTGCACTCGAGTCTCCCCTCCCGGACCAGCGGAGAGCGCGGCCTCCGGCACCGAGAGCACCGCACCCTTCGTCGCGCCCACGGGCACCTCGACCTTCACGTTCTGTCCGGCCAGTTCTGTGACCTGCTGCGCGTCCAGGGGCGCCGGGGTGAGAGTGATGGTCGGGCGATCACCGGCAGTCGCGCCCGGCGTGATGCTCGTCACCGTCGCCGCGTGTTTCCCCCCACTCGGCAGAGCGAAAGTCGCGGCATCCGTTGTCTTGAGGAGCTTGGCGTCTCCGACGTCGGCCGAGCCCGTCAAGGCGACCGTCGTTCCCGACAGCGTCATGGCGCTACCACTGAGCGGTACACCCTGATGGGCACCGACTTTGTCGACGCGCACCGGCAGTTGTGGAACGAACAGCACTTCACTCAGCGGAAGCACCGGAAGGGCATTCTGGCGAGCGAGCGCGAGGTCGGCCCGAGCTTGAGCCAGAGCCCTGGTCGCCGATACCACGGCCAGTCGCTGGGCGCTCGTGTTCGGGGCGACATCAAGCGCCCGACGCTCCATCGTTGCCAGATCCAGGGCATCCTGAAGATTGGCGATGTCATTCGCATCTGTGGGAGTCGCGGACTTGGCGGCGTCGAGCGCGCGCTGTGCGCTCCTGACCGAGTTATCCGCCTGCCTCACCGCTACCGCCGTTGGTCCGGCCGAGGCATCCGACAGGTCGTTCCGGGCCGCGGTCAGGGCATCAGCAGCCGACTGTTCTGCGGCGCGGGCCGCAGACACCGCGTCTGAGATACCGTCAGCTGCCGCGGGCGGGGCGTAGCCGATCTTTGCGTACAGCGTGGGGATCGAACGGGCTGCGGTCTCATCAAAGACCGGGTTTGCCGGGTCGCCGGCTTCGAGGCCGACCGCCCGCATCGCCTGCTTGAATTGCACGACATCCGCACCGGTCATCCCATATTTCAGCGTGCGATAGGCGCCCAACGCTCCTGGCAACACCATCAGTGGGCGTCCCGAGACTTCGAGGGCGACGGACAACGGGGCGAGTTGAGCCCCGACCTGAGGCACGTGGCCGGTGACGATGGGAGTGCCGGTCAGCGCCGACGTGTCCACCGTCACGTCGAGAGAATTCGCGTAGCCGACCTGGCCTCGAAGAGTGACGACGTTCTGAAGGCGGCCATAGCTCACCGGCACCGTGATGAGCCCCGCGTTCGGCGGGGTGCCCGCGGCGTTTGTCGGCAATGCGTAGTGGCCGACGAGAAGCCCGGCGATGAGGAGCACAGCTCCCGCAGCAGCTCCGATCCAGATCGCCCGACCGCGTCGGAACATCGTTGTCCAGCTTCGGAACGGCCACTTTCTGCGCAACCATTCTTGGGGCCAAAGCCGTCTCGTGATCACTTGGATCCCGACTGGGTCGCCGTCGCCTTGAGGGCGTCCAGTGCGACCTTGTTGTCCGCCATGAACTGGTTCTGCTGCTTGATGGTGATGGCTCGCAGGGTGCCGCTGTAATGGGTCTTCTGGCGGCAGTTGAGGTCTGCCAGGGCGACGGTCCGTTCTGCCTTGGCGAGGGCATCCAACGCGGTTGTCGTCGGCTGGCTGTCCGAATTCACACTCGCCCAGAGCGCGTTGTTCCGCCCCGCGAACTGCAAGGATGGCTCGCTCTGGGCGTGATAGCCGGCGTAGCCGCTGTCGGCCATGCACGATGCCCACGCCTTCTCGGCCTCGGCGACACCGGGCCATCTCGAGTAGCCGTTATAGAAACTTTCCATGGCACTTTCCACTGCCTTGCCCTGGGCGCTTCCCATGATCACGTTCTCATTCGGCACCTTGTGCAGGGCCTCACCGCTGCAACCGAGTTTCTGCCAGTCCACGTTCGCAGAGAGATTTGCGGCCTCCGTGCCGTTCAGAGCCTCGTCGTACGCCTTCCGTTCGGCAGCGGAAAGGGATGCCCGGTATTGGGAGTTGGGGTCATGTGCGGCAGTTGCTCCAGACAATTTGGCCGAACCGGCCGCTTCCTGGGCCCGATCTATCGCACCCGTCGCGCCCTCGGGCGTGTAGACGTCTCCGTAGCCGTACTTCTGCACCCATGCCGTGGAGTCGAGGTCGCTCTGCTGTGGCCCAACCTGTCCGGTGGTCTCCGTTCGCTTGACCGCGTGGGGCGTGTACGAGAACCCGTCCTTCTGCATGCACGCGGCAATGAGTTCCTCGCGCTTGAGATCCTTGTGATAGGCCTGCTCCTGGATGTCGGCAAGGCTGCCGGAGAGGCCGGTGAGGCTGTTCATGTAGGCGTCCAGCGGCAGCACCGCGGTTTCTGCGGTCTTCGTGGCACCCGCGCCGACAGTCGGTACGGACGACGGGCTCTTTGTGTCCGGGCTCGAACAGGCCGCAAGGCTCGCGATGACAAGGATGGAGCCGCCGAGCAAGAGGGCGCGGTGCGGACTTCGATGGTTGCTCTTCATGGTTCCCAGCCTTCGCTCCGGATGAGCACCCGACCATCGGGGAAACGGTGGAATGCACTCCACCCAACGGATGAGGTGCCCCTCGTGCACCGGCGCGTAACGTAACGGTGTGGCCCACTTCCTCACGCGTCGCTCGCCGCTCGTGCGCGACGTCATGATCGCGGCGATGGGGCTGGCACTCACCCTGTCCGTGATGTTCGCGACGATGTCGACGGTGTGGTTCCCCTTGAGCCCGGTCGACTACCTCTACGTGGCGATCACCACCGCTGCCGCGTGGCCGCTCTCACGGCTGGCCCCGAAATCCACGCTTCTGGTGGTGGCCGGCGTCGCCGCGCTGCCGTTGATCTGGACCTACGTCGCACCCGACGTGAGAATCGTTCCCCTCGCCCTCGTCGCGTTTCGCGCGGCACAGTTCGGCGCCACCAAGTGGTTCGTCATCCCTGTCCTCGCGATCGCCATACCGTTCGTCGTCAATCACGATCTGCTGTCGTACATCGTCATGGGCGATCTCATACCCGATCGCTATTCCTGGCCGCAGCCTTCCACCGACGTCATGCTCGCCGTCACTGTCACCTCGATCGTCGCGCTCGGGTACGCCGTGCACCGCCAGCAAGAGGCCGTGCACCGGCAGCAGCAGATCGCCGAGGATCTCAACCGGCAGAACGCCGAACTCATCGTCCTGCGCGCTTCGGAAAGCGAGCGGGTGGCAATGGAGGTGCGCACGGCGATCGCTCGCGACATCCACGATGTTGTCGCGCACCATGTCGCCGCCATGGTCGTGACCGCGCAGGCGGCGGACCGGGTTGCCGATCGCGACCCCACGCACCTCCGCACCACGGTTCGCTCGATCGCCGTCGAGGGAAACGAGGCGCTGGCCGCGATGCGGCGGGTCGTGCAGGTGCTGCATCAACAGCCCGACGCTGAAAGTACCGCCGTGCCGTTCGAAGTCGCCCTTCAGGAGCTGGTCGATCGTCTCGGGACGAGTGGTCGTCAGGTGCTTGTGACGGGTGAGGTCGACGGGACCACCGAGGTCGTGCAGGATGCAGTGCTGCGGATAGTGCGGGAAGCATTGACCAACGTTCTGCTGCACTCCGACGCCGAACAGGTCTGCGTCAGTTTCGCGTCGACGGGAAGCGACATCGAGGTGCGCGTGGAAGATCGGGGCCACCGCAGGGAATCGACGCCACGCGCCCATGCCGGGAACGGCATTCGGGGCATGCGGGAACGCGCACGCGCCGTCGGCGGTCAGCTCTCGGCCGGACCTCGCAAGGAAGGCGGGTGGGTTGTGCGTGCCGTGCTGCCTCGAATCGGGAATCCGGTACTCGCGTGACCCGGCCCACCATCCGGGTCGTCATCGCCGACGACCAACCCGTGATCATCACCGGGTTCCGGCTGATGCTCGAGGCAGAAGCCGACGTTGAGGTCGTCGGCACGGCGACCGACGGGCTGGCCGCCGTCGCGATCACCGCGCAACTCCGGCCCGATGTCGTGCTCATGGACATCCGGATGCCCGGCATCGACGGCATCGAAGCGACCCGGCGCATCCTCGACGCAGGCAGTGCCGATGCGGTACTCATGATCACGACGTTCGACGACGACGAGTACCTTCGCGAGAGCGCGCGCGCAGGAGCATCCGGTTTTCTGCTGAAGAACGCCGGGCCCGACCTGCTCGCGGCGGCCGTGCGCAGCGCAGCACGAGGCGACGCGCTGATCGACCCGGCCATGACGCGTGTGCTCCTGGAACGCAGCGCTCGACTCACCCCGGCCGAATCCGTTTCCGCGGAATACCTCGGTCGGCTCACGGCACTCACCGAGCGGGAGCGCGACGTTTTGACACTCGTCGCTCAGGGACTGAGCAACAGCGAAGTCGGCAAGAGGCTGTTCCTCAGCGAAGCGACGATCAAGACGCACCTGGCAAATCTCTACACCAAGGTCGGCGCGCGAAGTCGCGTGGGTGCCGTCATGTTCGCCTACGAGAGCGGCTTTCTGAAGCCGCACTGGGTGACGGGGTGAGTCGTGCCCCAGCCACCCTGCGGATCAGTAGGTCGCGCGTCTCGGCCAAGGGCGTTCAGCCGGGCGCAGTTACTCAGTGTTCGGCCGTGACGAGTGGATCGGGCGTCTGGTGCGTGATGATGCCGTCGCGCTCCACCGCAAAGCCGTTCCGCACCCAGTACTCGTAGCCGCCGATCAGCTCACGCACGTCGAAACCCCGCTCGAGCAGGTAGCGCGCGGTGTGGGTGGCTCCGTTGCAGCCTGGCCCCCAGCCATAGAGCACGAGCGTGCGGTCCCGGGGAAGAACGGAGACGCCGTCATCGAGGCCCGTCGTGGGCAGATGCAGAGCTCCCGCTATGTGGCCCTGGTCCCACGAGTGTTGCTTGCGCGTATCGACGATCAGGGCGCTGCCGTCCCGCTGAGCGTGCGACGCCGCGACGGTGTCGATGTCATACGCGAGCCTGGCATCCACGAAGGCGAGCAGCTCGCTGGCGGAGGCCACTACCGCGCGCCCCCATCGGATGGCTCACGATTCTCGAGCAGCGCCGCAAGCCTGGGCAGTTGCGATGGGTCTTCGAGAGCCGAGCCGACGGCGATGACGCGGGCGCCCGCTCGCAGGAACTCGCCCGCATTCGCGGCGGTCATGCCGCCCGTTCCGACGAATATCGCCTGCGGAAACGGCCCGTGCATCGCCTTGATCCAGGCGGTGCCGAGCACGGATGCGGGAAACGCCTTCAGCCACGTGAGGCCCACCCCCAGCGCGAGCTGAACCTCGCTCGCCGTCGCGACGCCCGGCATCGGCGGCAGGCCGGCGTCGGACGATGCCCGCACCACGGCCAGATCGAGGCCCGGGCTGACGGTGAACTGCGCCCCCGCATCAACCGCGTCCCGCACCTGCTCGACCGAGACGATCGTGCCGGCGCCGACGACCTTTCCGCGCTCGCGGCCGGCGTCAGCGACAACGCGCAGCGCCTCGAGGTCATCCGGGGTCTGCAGAGGCAATTCGACGACATCGATGCCGAGGTCCCAGGCCGTGGTGGCCACGGCAAGACTGCGTTCCGCGCCAAGGCCCCGCAAAATCGCCATGAGCGGTGTCGCGTTGAAAATGCTGCTGAATTGCGAGTTATCGAGCATGCGGTGTGCAGCCTCTCCTTCGGTGGTCCTCGTCAACTATGGATCTCTTGGTGCGGGCTCTGCAACCCATGTTGCACCAGTTGCACAGCACTCGCGCGCGGCGGACCTACTATTGGAGGATGCGGTGCGGGCGATCGCTTCGTTCACCCGCATCCGAAATCACTGGGGAGGCACCATGGCGCGTGCGCTGGGTTTGGATGAACTGGGCAACGAGCGCTTGTCAGCGCGCGACAAGGGTCTGCCGGGGCGGGCGTTTGGAATGACCGTGACGGAGTTTCTGGCGAGCGAGCCTCGGCTCTCGGGATTCTGGACGCCGATCGTGGCGCTCGACAACGAGGCGATCGAGAACAACATCGCCACGATGGCCGCCTGGAGTTCCTCGCGCGGACTCAAACTGATGCCGCACGGCAAGACCACGATGTCCCCCGCGCTGTGGCAGCGACAGCTCGACGCCGGGAGTATCGGCATCAGTCTCGCGACGATGGGGCAGGTGCGAACGGCGCGCACGTTCGGCTTGGACTCGATCATGCTCGCCAATGCCGTCATCGATGAGCGCTCGCTGCGATACCTGGCCGCCGAGCTCGCTGATCCCACGTTTCGATTCGTCTGCTGGGCGGACTCGGTGGCCACGATCGAGAAGATGGAGCGCGTGCTCCGCGAGGCAGGCACGCCGCGACCCGTGGATGTCTGCGTCGAGGTCGGCGCTGCGGGGGGCCGAACCGGGGCGCGCAGCCTGTCGGAAGCCATCGAGATCGCGCGCAGGGCGGCGAGCTCCGACGTCCTTCGACTGGCCGGCGTCGCCGGGTACGAGGGCAGCCTCGGACACGACCGCTCACCCGCATCGACCGATGCAGTGCGGGCCTACCTGGAGCAACAACTCGAAGTGCACGAGGCGCTGCGCGAGCTCTACGACGATGCCGGCGACATCTATGTGACGGCGGGCGGAAGCGCGTACTTCGACCTGGTCGCCGAGGTCTTCGCCGGTGCGATCGCCGCCGACCCTCACACTCTGTGGACGCTCCGCAGCGGCGCGTACATCGTGCATGACGACGGCTTCTATCGCGAGATCTCGCCGCTGGACGACTCGCGCGGCAGGGTGACGCCCGGGCTACTGCGCTCGGCGATGATCGGAATCTCCCGGGTGGTATCGCATCCGGAACCGGGTCTCGCCCTGCTCGACGGCGGCAAGCGCGACTTCCCCTTCGACGAGGGACTTCCGATTCCGCGCCGGGTGGCGAAGGACCTCGGAGGCGAATGGTCCACCCTCAGCGAGGCTTCGATCAGCGGCATGAACGACCAGCACAGCTATCTGCGGTTGACGACCCAGGATGTCGCACTCGGCTCGGTCGTCGCGCTCGGTCTGTCGCATCCGTGCACCACGTTCGACAAATGGCACTATCTGCCTGTCGTGGCCTCGCAGGACTCCGACCGCGTAGTCGACCTTGTGCGCACGTTCTTCTAACCGCACGTGCGAAAGGGGCCAGGGATGCGATTGGTGATGCGCGGCGGAACGGTCGTCGATGCCGAGGAAATGCAACGTGCCGACGTCGCCGTGGTGGGTACCACGATCACCGAGGTGGGCGAGGTCGACGTTCGCCCGGACGACGAGGTGATCGACTGTCGCGGACGCTTCGTGCTGCCGGGGTTCATCGACGCGCACTCGCACGCCGATGGGCTCGTCGAGCACGATTCCGTGCAGCAGTCGCTGCTGAAGCAGGGCGTGACGACCGCCATAGCCGGGCAGGACGGCGTCTCATACGCCCCGGGGAACGGTGCATACGCGCGGGAGTACTTCGCCGCCATCAATGGCGATCATCCGCGCTACTCGGGGGGCGGTGTCGCCGGGTATCTCGCGGCCGTCGAGGGTCACTCGCGGCTCAACGTCGCCTATCTCGTCCCGGCCGGTACCGTGCGCTGGGAGGTGTGCGGCAGGTCGAAGACCCCCGCGGACGAACAGCAGCGCGCCGAAATGATCGCGCTCGTGGAGCAGGGCATGCGGGATGGTGCCGTCGGCCTCTCGACCGGCCTCGACTACGTTCCGGGGATCTTCGCCGCTGCCGACGAGATCGCCGCCCTCTGCGTGCCGGTGGCCCAGGCGGACGGGATCTACGTCACGCACATGCGCGGCGGATACGAAGACAACTCGGCGGCGGGCGTTCAGGAAATCGCGACCATTTCCGCGACATCCGGCGCCCGAGTGCACATCTCGCACTTTCACGCGCAGGCCGGCATCGTCCACGAGCAACTCGACGCGCTCGGCCGCGCAGGCGTAGACGCGACCTTCGACGCGTATCCCTACGGCCGCGGCTGCACGCTGCTCGGCATGCCGCTGCTGCCACCGGAGCTGTCCGTGCTCCCGGTCGATACCGTCGTCGAGGTCATCACGGATCCGGCGGAACGGCAGCGACTGCGCCGCGAGTGGTTCCCCGTCGTCGAACGCAGCGCAAGTCTCGGGGTCGACTGGCCGTCGATGATCACGCTCGGTCATGTCGCGGCACCGGAATTCGCCTGGACGCACGGGCTCACCCTGGAGGCGGCGGCAGAGCGGGCGGGCACGGACGTGATCAACCTTGCACTCGATGTGCTCGCGGCATCCCGCCTTGAGGTCAACGCGGTCATGTCGGTGCGCCACGAGCGCACGGTGGCGGAGCTCGCGCAGATCTTCTCGCGCGACGATCACATGGGCGGTTCCGACGGCATCTTCATCGGCGCACACCCGCACCCGCGAGCGCGGGGCACCTTCGCCCGCTACCTGCGCGAGTACGTGCGCGAGACGAAGACCTGGTCCTGGTCGGATGCGGTTCGTCACCTCTCAGCACGGCCGGCGGCGCGATTCGGCCTCGCTCGGCGCGGGAAGGTTGCTCCGGACTGGGTGGCCGATCTCATCGTTGTGGACCCGCTCACGGTGTCCGACACCGCGACCTACGATGATCCGCTGCGCGATTCCATCGGCATCGATGACGTGATCGTCGCCGGGGAACGCGTGCTCGCCCAGGGGAGCCTCCTGAGCAGCGCCCCGGGCCGCGGCCTCAAGCGGGAACGCGTTCGGTAGGGGAGCCATGTCACAGAGCGTCAAGAGGGCCGCCCGCATCATCGACTCGATCGCCGCGCAGCCGAAGACGGTGGCGCAACTGGCGGCCGAATTCGAGCTGCACCGCTCGACCATGTTCCGCGAACTCCAGACGCTCGAAGAGGTCGGCTACGCCCGGCGCCGCAAAGACGGAACGTACGCTCTCGCGCTCCATCTGGCGACCCTCGCGCAGGCCGCCCTCGAGAACCTCGACCTCCGGCAGGCGTCGTACGGCCATTTGCGAAGGCTGCACGCGCTCGTGGGTAACACCGTGCACCTCGCGGCGCTCATGGAGGACTCGATCGTCTACGTCGACAAGATCGAAGACGCGAGCGGGGTGCGGATGTACTCGCGCATCGGCTCCCCCGTGCGGCCGCACTGCAGCGCGGTGGGTAAGGCGATCCTCGCGGGTCTCGACGTGAGCAGGCGCGACGCGATCCTTGCGGACACGGTCTGGAAGAAGCACACGGCCACGACCCTCGCCACGCGAAAGGCCCTGGACACCGAACTGGATGCCGTTGCCGAGCGCGGTTGGGCCGCAGACAATGGCGAGTTCGAGGATTTCGTGAACTGCATTGCCGTGCCGATCCGGAGTTCGGCGGGCGTCGTCGGCGCGCTCTCCATCACCGCCATCCGTATGAAGCTCGACTTGGAACAGCTCAAGCCGCGCATTCCGGTGATGCAGCAGACCGCCGCGCAGATCGCGCTGGAACTCGGCTGACGCGAGAGCCGTAGACGGCCCGTCGCCGCGACTCTCGAGCGCTACTTGTTGGCGGGAAGCGCGGCGACGACGTCGATCTCGACGAGGATGTTCGCCAGCTGCGAGCCGACCGTCGTGCGCACGGGGAATGGCTCGGAGAAGAACTCCGCGTAGGCCTCGTTGAACTCGGCAAACTGCCCCAGGTCGGCGAGGTGCACCGTCGTCTTCACGCAGTCATCCGTTGTCAGCCCGCGTTCGGCGAGTACCGCCTGCACGTTGCGGAGCACCTGCCGGGTCTGGTCGCCGACCGAATCGGCGACGGCACCGGTGGCCGGATCCTGCGGCCCGAAGCCAGCCGTGTAGAAGAACCCGTTCGCCTCCACTCCCTGGCTGTAGGGGCCAGCAGGCTGCGGTGCGTTCGTGGTGTGGACGGCGATTTTCGCCATGGGATGTTTCTCCTTCTTTTCCGTGAGGCTGGATGCGGTGGCCGGCCGACAGAGCCGGCCGGCCGCCACACTCAGCTCAACTCGTGCAGGCGACCGGCGTTTTCCACGTCCGGCCGCAAGGAAGCGTACGCCGTGCCGATCACGCCGATCAGAACGACGACCGCCGCGAAGACGATGATCGGCCAGATAGAACCGAACGCCAGCGAGAGTGCCGTAGCGATGAGAGGTGCGAACCCGCCAAGCATGTTCGAGAACTGGTAGCCGATGTTGACGCCCGTGATCCTCGCCTCCACATCGAACATCTCGGTGAGCAGGGTCTGCAGGGTGCCCTGCATCGCCACACCCGGAATGACGAAGCCGACGATCATGCCGAGCCAGATCAGCACGGCAACATCCGTGCTGAACAGCGCGAATGCGGGATAGAGAAGGAGCGCGAACGCGATGGCGGCCGCGATGTAGAACCTGCGGCGACCAACCTTGTCAGAGACCCATCCCCAGAAGGGTGCGGCGAAGATCTGCAGCACGCCCACGATCATGGTGCCGATGAAGCCGACCTGCGCGTGCGTGCCCTTGGAGACCAGGAACGCGAGCCCGAAGGTGAGCACGATGTAGCCCGCGATGCTCTGCGGCAGCCCGATGAGGATACCGAGGATGGCATTCTTCGGGTGGCGAAGAGCCTCCACGAGCGGGTTCGTGCGCTTGACCTTTCCGAGCTCGATCGACTCGGTGTGCTCCTGGAACTCCTTCGGCTCCTCGAGCTTCGACCGCAGGATCACGGCGATCACCGCGAGCACGAGGGCAAGAATGAACGGGATGCGCCAGCCCCAGCCCATGAAGAACGCCGCGGAACCCGCACCGAGAAGTGCCATGAGACCGGCGGACGCAACGTTCGCGACTCCCGCTCCCGAGATAAGGAGCGCCCCGAAGAGACCGCGACGCCCCACCGGAGCATGCTCGATGACGAGGGCCGCAGCCGCTCCCATTTCGCCGCCGACAAACAGGCCCTGCAGCAGCCGGAAGAGCAGGAGCAGAACCGGGGCAACCACCCCGATGGATGCGTAGCCTGGCGTCAGGCCGATGGCCGCCGTGCAGAGTCCCATGCCGATGACCGTGGCCATGAGCGCTGGCTTCCGGCCCAGGCGATCCCCGATGTAGCCCCAGAAGATTCCACCGATCGGTCGCAGCAAGAATCCGAAGGCGAAGCTCGCGAAGGATTCGAGGGTGGCTATCGCCGGATTGTCATTCGGGAAGAACACCGCGGGAAAGACGACGGCTGCGGCCAGACCGTAGAGGTAGTAGTCGTAGTACTCCATGAGCGTGCCGATCGCCCCCGCCGCGACCATGCGGCGTTGCTTCGGTGTGGTTGACGATGCCCACGTCGTGGGAGTGTTTTGTGCCTGGACCAATGAGAGCCTCCTTGCCCTTGGGTGCAGATGTGGGTTGTGGCATCGCCCTGAGCAGGTTTCGCGGCGTGACCATTGCATAAGCTAGCACCAAGGCGAACAATGTGTCTATGGGCTTAACATTTTGTTCGCTCGCTTCGCGCAGCAGCTCCCGGATTATGGTGGGCTGATGACCCAGGAAGAATTGGCACCACCGTTGTCGGCCACACCTCCGCCCCAGTTGGCGCACATGGGCACGTACAACTCCGTCGCAGAAATCCTCAGCGTCTTCCGGCCCGTCATGCACGGAATGGCTGCTGCGGCAGGTCCCGGGTGCGAGGTCGTCCTTCATGACCTCTCCGCTCCCAATCCAGATCTCGGCCACACCATCGTGGCCATCGAGAACGGGCACATCACGGGGCGGCAGGTGGGAGGCCCCTCGTCGAGCCTCGGGATAGGCGTGCTGCACGATCAGGGCGCTGACCACAACGCGTTCGGATACCAGGGATTCACCAGCGACGGGCGCCAGTTGCGCTGTTCCTCGGTCTACTTCCGCAATCCGGAGGGCAAAATCATCGCCGCCCTCTGCGTGAACTTCGACGTCAGCGCGATCCAGGAGGCCCGCAACCTGCTCGACGTCCTGCTACCCAAGGCTCCGTCCACTCCGCAGGATCAGCCGAACGAGTTCTTCGGCCACGACCTCCTCGCGGTCATGGATGCCATGGTGACGGATGCCATCCGCGAGATCGGTAAACCGGTGGGCCAGATGAGCCGCGACGATCGGATCGCGGTGCTCACCAAGCTCGACCAACAGGGCGCGCTGCAGATGCGAAAGGGCGTCGAAAGCATCGCGGCTCGACTCGGGATCTCGCGCGTGACGGCTTACGCCTACCTCGAAGAGGCCCGCAACCAGGATGCGCAGGCGAGCGCCGAGTAGAACCGTCGCGCCGTTCGCATCGTCTCACGCACCGCGGGCGTCACTCTCGAGCGTGATCGTACTCCTATAGCGGAGTTCGGCCGCCGTCGCCAGCCCTGGTAGCGGCGCCCGCCCGGTCGTAGCATCGAAGAATGTTGGCACTTGTGATCATTCTTCTCATCATCTGGGCAGTACTGGCGATCCTTGGCTTCGCGATCAAGAGCCTGCTCTGGCTCGCGATCATCGGCATCGTGCTGTTCATCATCACGGCCCTGTGGGGCTTCATCAGACGGGGCTCGAGCAGCAACAGCTGATACGAGCGGCGTGACGACATCGTCGGCTAAAGCGCGCCAGCGCCTACGCCGAAGGTGTCGCACGACGTCGCGCTCCCGCGAAGCCCGGCGAGAAACCACTTCTGACGCTGGGCACTTGAGCCATGCGTCCAGGTCTCCGGACGAACCTGACCACTCGCGGCCTGGATGCGGTCGTCGCCCACCGCGGATGCGGCACTCAGTGCGTCGCGGATCTGCGCATCGGTCACCGGCTTGAGAAACGGCGTGCCGCCCGAATCCTGCACGGTAGAGGCGGAGCCCACCCAGGCGCCGGCGTAGCAGTCGGCCTGCAACTCGAGCCTCACCGAGTTCGAGGTCGGCCCCGTGTCACCATCGCTCGCTCGCGAGATCACGCCCGCGAGGTTCTGGATGTGGTGGCCCCACTCGTGCGCGATCACGTACATCTCCGACAGCTGGCCTCCGCTCGCGCCGAAGCGGTCGCGCAGCTCGGCGAAGAAGTCGGTGTCCAGGTAGATGTTCTGGTCGGCCGAGCAGTAGAACGGGCCGACGGCGCTCGAGGCGGTGCCGCATCCGGTGCTCGTCGACTGGGTGAAGAGCTGCACGCCCTGGGCCGGCGAGTGGTAGGCGCCCGCCTTGAGCGCCGGATACTCGTCGACCCAGTAGGCGTCGAGCGCGGCCGCGGTTCCCTTGACGAGGCAGTCGAGGCTCGCGTTGGCGTCCGCTCCGGTCTGGCACTGATCGAGCTGCTGCGAGGTGCCGCTTCCCGAGTCGCCGCCACCACCGGCGAGTCCGGTGAGGTCGACCCCGAGGAACTGTGAGAGAACGAACAGCCCGATGACCAGCAGCGCTCCGCCGCCGCCCACCGCGACGCCCGTGCGGCCGCGCCTGCCGGCCCTGCCGGCCCTGCCGGAACCGATATTCGCGCCGTCGTTGAAGCTCATACTCCAACTCTGGCATCCAAAGCTGCGAGAGCGGCAGGGTCAAGCACACTCGCATGGCGGGCAAGTACCCTCGATACTGTTCATCTCGACCCGAAAGTATGCCCATGCCTGACAGCCCCATCGCGGCGACGCCGTACGAGGTGCTCGGCGTGAGCGCTTCGGCGAGCACCGAGGAACTGCGCAAGGCATACCGGCGGATGCTGCGCGAGGCGCACCCCGACACCGGCGGCTCCGACGCCCGTTTCCACGCCGTGCAGCGCGCCTGGGAGCGAATCGGAACCCCCGCGAGCCGCGCCATCTACGACCGCGGCCATTCTGCGCCCAGCAGCGGGTCGCGGCCCGCCGGGGCGGGCGCCGCATCACGCGAGAACTCGTGGGAGGAGCGAGCGCCGCGCACCTTCAGGGATTCGCGGCCGTCCGCCCGCTCCTACGGACATCCGGGTGGCTGGAACCGCGAGCGGTACCTGACCACCATCCGCGAGTGGGTCGGCCGGGGCGCCACCTTGGACGACCCGTACGACCCCGCGCTCGTGCGCTCGGCGCCGCGGGAATTGCGCCACCTGCTCGCCGACGCCCTGGCCGAGGAGGCCTCGGCTCGCGCGCTGTCGGGGCTCGGCATCGCGTACACGGTCTGGCACGACGTTCAGACGGATGCGGGCAAGCTCGATCACGTCGTGCTCGGCCCCGCCGGACTCTTCGCCGTGCAGTCCGAGGACTGGGGCGCGCCCGTGCGAGTGCGCAAGAGCGAGCTGATCGGTGAGGCGATCGACGGCGAGCGACCGTTCCACTCCCTGGCCGCTCGCGCGAAGTCGGTGGAACGTCCGGCGCGCGTGCGCTTCACGGCACTGGCCATCACGGTGCCGGATGACGCTACCGAGGAGTCGCTCACCCTGCTCGGGCGCGTGAAGGGCATCCCCTCGGTGCTGGTTCAGCAGTCCAGGCTGCCCGATTTCATGCGCACGGGGCTTCCGGGCGAAGCACCCATCGGCGGCAACGAGCTCTTCGACATACGCACCCGGCTGCAGGCGTCCATCCGCTTCGTCTGAGAGCACGGTCGCTGAGCCGGTCGTGTCCCTTCGACACGCTCAGGGAACGACAAATCGGGCGAACGACGCTAGCCGACGTCGGCGATGTGGGTGTCGATGGCCGCCTCGACTGCGGATTCGGGCACTCGGAACGAGCGACCGAATCGGATGGCGGGCAGTTCGCCGGCGTGCACCAGGCGGTACACAGTCATTTTGGACACACGCATCATGTCCGCGACCTCAGCAATTGTGAGAAATCGCACCTCAGAAAGATCGCGTGCCATTGATTGGAGCCCCTAGCGTCCCGTGCAGGTGCGGGACCTCGTGCACCCCACCGATGTTACTGGAGTGCTGAATTGTCACTTTAGGGGCAGATGAGACTCACTGGCAAGGGGCCAGACGGCGGGATTACCTACCGTCTTTTCTGCCGAGCTTCTTCTTGATCGGATCGATCACGCGGCGCTCCACTCCCTGCGATGCATCGTGCAGCGCATTCACCGTCTGGAACGACGCCTCCGCGACCTTGCGACCGACCGCGGCGCCCGCCTCGGCCGGATGCTGCAGGGTGTCTGCCGCCCGGCGCAACGGGGCGGGAACCTGCACTCCCGACCATGCCGAGAACACCGCGGTTCCGTCGTCGTCTGCGCCGAAGTCTGCACTCAGGAACGGAATGACCCAGTCTTCGAGCTCCTCGAGAGGGACCGGGTCGAGCGCGTAGTAGCGGTGCTGGCCCTCCTCGCGAACGTGCACGACACCGTGATCACGCAGAACCTTCAGGTGCTTCGATACGGTCGGCTGGCTGAGTCCGAGCTTCTCCACGATCTCACCGACGCTGATCTCGCCGCCGCGGCCGTGCGATTCCGAGTCGGATGCGACCCGACGTTCCAGAAGCACCTGCAGCAGGTCACGCCTCGTCGGGTCCGCGATCACATCGAAAATGTCAGCCATTTCAACAGGCTACCTGCACGGTCGTCTGGAGTACCATGACAAGCTGCCGCAACGACGCTGACGATGCTGGAAAGCGAGGGGAATCATGCGCACCAAGCGCGCCCCGCGAGGTACCGTGCTCTCCAGGCTGCGCGACCTCATCGATCGGTTCGCGGCATCCTCCCCCGCACGATTCGCGATCCTCATCTTCACCACGCTCATCCTGGTGTTCACAGCCCTGCTGTCGCTGCCGATAGCCACGGCATCCCGCACGCCCACTCCGATCGTCGACGCGTTTTTCACGGCCGTCTCCTCCATCTGCGTCACGGGTCTCAACACCGTGAACATGGCGACGCACTGGTCGACGTTCGGCAACGTCGTCATCCTCATCGGTCTCGAGGTCGGTGGCATCGGCGTCATGACGCTCGCGAGCATGCTGGGCTTCATCGTCTCGCGCAAGCTCGGGCTGCGCGCGCGGCTCATGGCCGCGAGCGACTCGAACGCGGGTCGAATCCACGTCGGACCGGTGTCGGAGTCGCAGGCCATCCGACTCGGTGAGATCGGTGGCCTGCTCGCGACCGTCGCCATCAGCGTGCTGGCGATCGAGATCGTGCTCACCGCCATGTTCATCCCACGCCTGCTGCTCGCTGGCGCGGATCCGTGGCATGCCGTCTGGGAGAGCTTTTACTTCGCGACCTCGGCCTTCACGAACACCGGTTTCGTGCCGCACACCTCCGGCCTCGCCGACTTCGCGACAGACCCGTGGATGCTGGGCACAATCGCGCTCGGCGTCTTCGTCGGCAGCCTCGGGTTCCCGGTGATCTTCGCCCTGGCGAGGCGGTTCCGCATGCCGGGCCGCCTGTCCATCCACGTGAAGCTCACGCTCGTCACCACCGTCGCGCTCATCGTGCTCGGTGCGATCGTGCTGTACTCGCTCGAGTGGAATAACCCGGCGACGCTCGGGGGCCAGGACGCGATCGATCGTCCGATGACGGCGACGTTCCTCTCGATCATGTCCCGCTCCGGCGGGTTCTCGAACGTGCCGATCGGCGACATGCACGGCGCAAGCCTGCTCGTCCTGGACATGCTGATGTTCGTGGGCGGCGGTTCGGCATCCACGGCCGGAGGCATCAAGGTCACCACCCTCGCCGTGCTGTTCCTCGCGGCGGTGGCCGAGGCACGCGGCAACGGCGACATGCAGGCATTCGGCCGCCGCATCCCCACGGATGTGCTGCGCCTCGCCGTCAGCGTCGTCCTGTGGGGAGCGACCATCGTTGCGGTCGCGACGATCGCCGTGATGGAGGTCTCGAAGGCCCCGCTGCAGGACGTGCTCTTCGACGTCATCTCCGCCTTCGGCACCTGCGGTCTCAGCACCGGGCTCACCGAGTCGCTGCCCGACTCGGGGAAGCTCATCCTGGCAGCCACGATGTGGGCAGGTCGAGTTGGTACAGTGACTCTCGCCGCGGCCCTGGCGGCCAGCGAGCGCCCGCAGTTGTTCCGCAACGCAGAAGAGAGGCCCATCGTTGGTTGAGCGCATTCCCCACGACGCCCCCGTGCTCATCATCGGCCTCGGACGCTTCGGTGCCGGCGCAGCCGGACAACTCGACCGGCTCGACCGCGACGTTCTTGCCATCGACGAGAACGCGGACCTCGTGCAGAAGTGGTCGGAGCGGGTCACCCATGCGGTGCAGGCCGACGCCCGCAGCATCGATGCCCTCCGTCAGATCGGCGCCCAGGACTTTTCCGTGGCCATCGTTGCCGTGGGCTCATCGATCGAGGCGAGTGTGCTCATCACGGCGAACCTCGTCGACCTCAAGATTCCGCAGATCTGGGCGAAGGCGATCAGCCAGTCGCACGGCAAAATCCTCGCCCGCATCGGCGCGAACCACGTCATCTACCCGGAGGCGGAGGCCGGCGAGCGCGTCGCGCATCTCGTGTCCGGTCGCATGCTCGACTTCATCGAGTTCGACGACGACTTCGCGATCGTGAAGATGTATCCGCCCAAGGCGATTCGCGGCATCACGCTGGGTGAGTCCGCCATCCGCAAGAAGTACAACGTCACGGTGGTCGGCGTGAAGTCTCCCGGAACGGAGTTCACCTATGCCACGGCGGACACGGTGGTCTCCAACCACGACCTCATCATCGTGAGCGGCAAGTCGGCCGACATCGAGAAGTTCGCGACCCTGCAGGCCTAACCGGTCGCTAGGCGCCCGCGGCTAGCTCCCGGGCGCGCGCGAGCGCCGCCTCAGTCGCCCGATCGAACAGCTCCTTGAGCCCACCCTGTTCGAGCTCGGCGATCGCGCGCTCGGTGGTTCCCTTGGGACTCGTCACCTGACGGCGCAACTCCTCCGGCGAGCGCCCGGATGCGGCGAGGAGTTCCGCGGCACCGAGGAACGTTCCGTTCACCATGGTGGCGGCCTCGGCGGCGCTGAAACCCAGGTCGATCGCCGTGCGCGTGAGCTGCTCGATCAGGTAGAAGACGTAGGCGGGACCGGAGCCAGAGATGGTACTGAGCGCATCGATCTTCGACTCCGGCACTACGACGACCTCGCCCACCGTGCCGAACAGTGCGGATGCGAGCGCCAGGTCCTCGGCGCTCGACCGGGTACCGGCGCTCAGGCCGGTGACCCCGCGCCCGACGATCGCCGGCGTGTTCGGCATCGCGCGCAGCACAGCAACCGATTCCGGAAGGGCAGCCTCAAAGGTCTCAATCGTCACGCCGACCGCCACGCTCACGACGACCGTGCCCGGGTCGAGAGCGGCACCGATCTCCTGCAGCAACTGCGGCACCATCTGCGGCTTGACGGCGACGATCACAACTCTGGCGCCCGCGACCGCGGCGAGGTTCGCGGCGGGGTCCTGCTCCGTGGCGTAGCTGAGCACGGCATCCGACCGCAGCAGCGCCGCCTTCTGCTCGGTGCGGTTCGTGACGCGGATGTTGCCCTCGACCGTGACACCGGGCTGCAACAGGCCGCTGAGGATCGCCCCACCCATGGAGCCCGCGCCGAGGATGGAGATGGCTGGCAAAGTGGTCTGCATCGTCCAATCCTGCCCCCAAGTTGCCGCGAGCGCCCAACCGGGGGTGGGGCCTTGTGCACATCCTAGGATTGGTGCATGAGCACTTCTGGCGGGAACAAAGCGATCATTGCGGCGATGCTCGCCAACCTGGGCATCGCGCTCACGAAGTTCCTCGCGTGGTTCTTCTCTGGCTCGGCCTCGATGCTCGCAGAGGGCGTGCACTCCCTCGCCGACACCGGCAACCAGCTGCTGCTGCTGCGCGGCGGCAAGGCCGCGCGCAAGGCCGCCGACACGGAGCACCCCTTCGGCTACGGCCGGGAGCGTTACGTCTACGCCTTCGTGGTATCGATCATCCTGTTCAGCGTCGGCGGCGTGTTCTCCATCTATGAGGGAGTCAATAAGCTGCAGCATCCGCACGCGCTCGAGAACGCGTGGTTGCCGGTGCTCGTGCTGCTCATCGCGATGGGCCTCGAAGGCTTCTCACTGCGCACCGCGGTCAAGGAGTCCAACCACTCCCGCGGTAAAGACAGCTGGCTGCAGTTCATCCGACATGCCAAGGCGCCGGAGTTGCCGGTGGTTCTGCTCGAGGACGTTGCGGCGCTCACCGGCCTCGTCTTTGCGTTCCTCGGCGTCGGGCTCTCCGTGATCACGGGCAACGTCGTCTTCGACGCCATCGGAACCCTGTTCATCGGCGCCCTGCTCGTGCTGGTGGCCGTCGTTCTCGGCATCGAGACCAAGAGCCTGCTCGTCGGCGAAGGCGCACGGCCGGCCGACGTCGTGCTCATCCGCGACGCCATCAACGCTGAGGACTCGGTCGAGGCGCTCATCCACATGCGCACGCTCTACCTCGGGCCAGACGAACTGCTCGTCGGCGCCAAGGTCGCGTTCGCCAGCAAGAAGAAGCTCGCGGATGTCGCTGCCGCGATCAATTCCCTCGAGGCCAGAATTCGCGAGGCCGTTCCGATCGCGCGCGTCATCTTCATCGAGCCCGACGTCTATGTGGCGAGCGCCGACGGCAGTGTGAGCACGGAGGCCATCATCATCAAGGCCTCCGACTAGCTCGTTCCTGTCGACTTATCGACGCGCCTCGAAGAATTCCTTCAGCACCGCTCCGCAAGCCTCTGCCTCGACACCCGCGATCACCTCGACCCGATGCGGAAGCCGTCGATCGCGCAGCAGGTCGTTCACGCTTCCCGCAGCGCCGGCCTTGTCATCCCAGGCCCCGAACACCACGCGCGGAATACGTGCGCTGAGGATCGCCCCGGCACACATCGCGCACGGCTCGAGGGTCACCACGAGCGTGACGTCTTCGAGGTGCCAGTCACCCCGGGCCGCGGCGGCCGCACGAATGGCGAGGATCTCGGCGTGCGCGGTGGGGTCCGCCGTCTTCTCCCGTTCGTTGCGTCCACGGCCGATCAGCACCCCCTCGGCATCGAGCACGAGAGCCGCGACCGGAACGTCGCCGGTCTCGACCGCGCGACGGGCGTCGTCGACCGCAGCGAGCATCCACGCCTTGTATTGCTCCTGCACATGACCGGGCATCGCACCTCCTGAAGTAGATTGAGCCTATGCGAGTCCACGTTGCCGACCACCCGCTCATCACCCATAAGCTCACGGTGCTACGCGACAAGACCACTCCGTCGCCTACGTTCCGTGCGCTGGCGGAGGAGCTCGTGACCCTGCTGGCCTACGAGGCGACCCGCAATGTGCGCGTGGAGCCGGTGACCGTCGAGACACCGGTCTCACTCGCGAAAGGGCTCGCCATCAGCCAGCCGCGACCGCTCGTCGTCCCCATCCTGCGCGCCGGGCTCGGGATGCTGGAGGGCATGGTCAAGCTCGTCCCGACCGCGGAGGTCGGCTTCCTCGGCATGGTGCGCGATGAGTCGACGCTGCAGCCGACGATCTACGCCGAGCGTCTGCCAGACGACCTCTCGAACCGCCAGTGCTTCGTGCTCGACCCCATGCTCGCCACCGGCGGCTCGCTCATCGCAGCGATCGACTACCTGCTCGAACGCGGCGCCGTGGACGTGACCGCGGTGTGCCTCATCGGTGCTCCCGAGGGGCTCGCTGCCGTGGAAAAGGCGACCGCGGGGCGCGACGTGACCATCGTGCTCGGCGCGCTCGACGAGCGGCTCAACGAGCTCGGCTACATCGTTCCCGGCCTCGGTGACGCGGGCGATCGCCTCTACGGCACGGTCGAGTAACCGCTCCCGTCGCTTGACATACGGCGTCACACTGTCGGATAGTTGGGTCTATGACTATCGCTTCGCGCGCCCTGACCTCTCATGAGGACCGTGGGGATGCCGGCATGATGATGCCGCGCAGCGCTGTCGCGTGTTGTCGAATGTGTGCCTAATCGGCCAATCCTTGTCGAGCCTCTGCTGCGCTGTCGCGGCTGATGCTCCCGGACGTCGCTCCTCATAGCGAACGGCATCCGCACCCGCACGACCCGCAGTACCGAAGGATCACACCCTCATCATTAGAGGCCCTTCACCCCATACAAGGAATTCACTGATGTCTCTTGCAACCACCGATCTCGTTCGTCCGTCCACGGTTCAGCACGCCGCAGCCGGTCATCTCGCCGCGGCAAAGCCGACGGCCGAGCCCGTGGCGCCCGCTCCGGATGCCGCACCACACGCCCCACGCCTGCGGGCGGTGCCCTCGGGCACCGAGGCACGCGGCTTCGTGCTCTACGTCGGCGTCGATGAGCTGAAGGCCGCCGCGGCCGGCACCGACCTGGGCCACCTGGTCGAGGCGCTGAAGAAGCTCACGGGCGAACTCGTACCGACGGCCGAGACCTACGCTGCCGTCGCGCTCGCCCCCGAGGGGGCCGGCGGTCGAGACGTGGATGTCGTCCGGCTTGCCCTGCAGGACCCTTCCGCTCTCGCCAAGCACCGCCAGCAGTCCGAGCCGGAAGAGGAACTGCGCCGCGGCGGTGTCGTCGTCGACCTGTCACGCAAGCGCCTCATCCTGGATGACGAGGCGGCAGCGCTGACCTATAAGGAGTTCGAGCTGCTGCAGTACCTCGTGCTTCGCGAGGGCCGCACGATCGAGCGCGCCGAGCTGATCGCGTCGCTCTGGTCTGTCGGCGACGACGATGCGCCGAATGAGCGCACCATCGACGTGCACGTTCGCCGCCTCCGCGCGAAGCTCGGCGCCTACGAAGACATCGTGCGCACGGTGCGCGGTGTCGGCTATCGCTTCGACCGTCACGCGGATGTCTCGGTGCGGCACGCGAGCGCCCCCAGCCCCGACATCTTCTAAGCGCACCGCTCAGCGAGCGGGCATGCGAAAGGCCGGGGTGATCCGCAGATCACCCCGGCCTTCGTCACGGTTGGGTTAGATCAACCCCACTTTTCCGCGGTGGCGTAACCCTTGCCGTTGTACTTCTGCACCTGCACCTTGGCCACGGCCGGCTTGCCATCAACCGTGGTGTCGATGGTGGAACCGGGCAGCATGAACGGGGCTTCGAAGCCCTTGATGCTGCGCAGCGCACTCATGAACGAGTCACGCGTCGGCTCCTTCATCTTCGTGAACGCCTGCTCGAGGGTGGCGGCACCGATCCAGCTCCACACGCAGTGCGGGAAGGCGGGTACACCGGACTGCTTGGTGTACTTCGCGATCGCGGCAAGGAACGCCTTGCCGGGCTCGCTCGCCTGGAACACCGGGCTCGCAGACGACTCGGAGAACGCGACCGAGTAGATCCCGGGGAACGCAGAACCGCCGCCGGGCTGCAGGATGGCGACCGGGCTCGACGTGTTCGACGGGAGGAACCAGCTGGGCAGCCACTTGAGCTGCTGCGCCTTTTGGAGCGCCGAGATCACCAGCGGGGTGATCGACATCGCGTCGAAGAACACGTCGGCCTTGGTGGCCGCGAGTTCCGTGAGCTGCGCGTCGACCGAGGTGTCGGTCGCCTCGTAGCTCAGCTTCTTGACGATCGTCACGTTCGAGGAACCCTTGAGCGCTGACTCCAGTCCCTCGACGTAGCCCTTGCCGTAGTCGTCGTTCTGGTACAGCACCGCGACGGTGTGCTTCTCCGACGAGCCGGCGAGCAGCTGGCCGAACGCTTCGCCCTCCTGCGAGTAGGTCGGCACGAGTCCGATCTGCTCCGGGCTCTGCTTGGTGTCGCTGAAGATCGGATCTCCGGTCTGTACGAGCACCTGGGGAACCTTCTCGCTGATCGCGGCTTCACGCCAGGCACGGTTGGTCGGCGTGCCGAGGCCGAGGCCCGCGGCGAAGACGCCATCCGAGACCATCTGCTGGAAGTTCGCCAGGGCCTTCTGCGGGTCGTAGCCGTCGTCGTACGCCTTGATGTTGATCTTGCGGGTCTTGCCGTCGCCGAACTTGATGCCGCCCTCGTCGTTCTTCACTCCGAAGTAGGCGAGCGCGCCATCCACGGTGCAGTTTCCCGGACCTGCGGTTGCACCGGTCAGCGGGCTCGTGATGCCGAAGGTGAGCGACGTGTCAGTGATTCCGGGACTCGCCTTGGCTCCATTGCTCGAGGTGGTTCCGCCACCCTCGCGCGAACATCCCGTGAGGGTGAGCGCGAGCGCCGCGACCGAGGTCATCGCGACGACGCCTATGAAGCCGCGTGATCTTTTTCGAATGTTCATGCTGTCCTTGCCTCTCTGTCTTTCAGTGATTCTTCGGTGAAGAGTCCTCGTGGGAACTCGGCACCGAAGCCGTCTGTGGGTTCGGCACCGCCGTGCGCGGTGACCTGTCTTCTGTGCGGCGGGTGCGCCTGCGGATCTGCCGGACGAGGCTGACGAGCCCCCCGGGCAGCAGGAAGAGCACCACGAGAAGAATGACGCCCTGGCTGATCGTGGTGAGGTTCGGGTCGACCGCGTTGGCAAGCTGCGGCACGAGCACGTAGTACGCACCACCGATGAGGGACCCGGCGATGCTGCCGGCGCCACCGATCACCATGGCGGCGAGAAGGCTGATCGACTGCCCGAAGCCGAGCGTCTCGGGAGAGGTGTATTGCACCGCGACCATGTAGAGGAATCCGCTCACGCCGCCGAACAGCGAGGCGACGGTGAACGCGAGCACCTTGTAGCGGTAGGGCGACACGCCCATCGAGGAGGCCACTGCCTCGTTCTCTTTGACGATCGCGAGCGCCCGCCCGTACTTGCCGGTAACGAAGTTGCGCCCGACGATGTACGAGAGGCCGCAGATCACGAGAACGATGTAGAACTGCCACTGGTCGTCGTACAGCCCCGACCAGTCGGGCGCATCCGAGAACCTCGCCGACAGTCCCTGCGAGCCGCCGGTGATGTCGGAGAAGCGCTTGGCCAGCGGCACGCCGACGATCGGCAGCGCGATGGTCACCATGGCGATCGCGAGCCCACCGAGTCGTGCGGCGGCGAGGGCAATCAGCAGGCCCACCGCGCCGGGAATGACGATGGCGGCGACGAAGACAAGCACGATGTTCCAGCCGTGCACTACGCCGTAGGCGGTGACGTAGGCGCCAAGACCGAGGAAGAAGATCTGGCCGAGGTGCACCTGGCCGGCGTAGCCCATCACGATGTTCAGGCCGAGCACGGCGACAGCGTAGACACCGATGCGGATGAGGGTCTGATTCGCGAACTGCGGCAGCGCGAGCGGGAGCACGAGCAGCAACACCACCACCAGAGCGATGAGGCCCCAGCGCGCCCAGGGGTTCTGCAGCATCGAGGAGAATCCCCCGCGCTGCCCGGTCTTTGCCAGTTTTGTCGTTGCCATCAGACGCGCGCCACAACTTTCCGGCCGAACAGGCCCTGCGGACGGAAGATGAGGATCACCAGGATCAGGATGAACGGAACGGCGACCTTCAGGTCGTAGCCGATGAACGACACGTAGACGGCCGCGAGGTTCTCGAGAATCCCGATGAGCCACGCCCCGACCACGGCGCCGACCGGGCTGGTCAGGCCGCCCAGGATGACCGCGGCGAGCGCGTAGATCAGGGCCGTATCGAGCATCCCGGGCGTCAGCGTCAGCTGCGGAGCCACGAGCGTTCCGGCCACCGCGCCGAGCGACGCCGCGAGTCCCCATCCGACCATCAGCAGCCGGCCCACGGGAAGCCCGGAGAAGGCGGAGGATTCTGGGTTCGTGGCAACCGCCCTCAGTGCGAGCCCGAGCTTGGTCTTCATGAACAGCAGCTGCAGCACGACCATGATCGCGACGATCACGAGGAAGGTGCCGAGCGAGCGCCAACTGATCACGGCGCCGAGGAAGTTGATGCTCGACAGCGGGAAGAGGGAGGGGAACTGGTGGTTGTTGTAGCCCCAGAGCCAGGCGCAGATGCCGGTCACGAGCGTCAGGATGCCGATGGTTGCGACAACGGCAGTGTCGGGATCGCCGCGCTCGAACCGCCGCACGAGCGTGCGCTCGATGACCGCGCCGAGCACGAACGACAGCAGGATCGTGACCACGATCGCCAGCAGCAGTGGCAGGCCGAGCTGCACCAGAACGTAGGCGATGTAGGCGCTGAGCACGGCCATGCCGCCCTGAGCGAAGTTGATCAGGCCCGTCGCCTGGTTCACCAGCACGATCGCGAGCGCGAGGGCCGCGTAGATCGAGCCGGTGGACAGCCCGTCGACGATGAGTTGGAGGAATGTACCCATCCGTCAGCCTCCCAGGTAAGCGCGTCGGATCTCGTCCATGCCCTTGAGCTCGGCGGACGTGCCGGTGAGGGCATTGCGTCCGGTCTCGAGCACGGTGGCCGTATCGACGAGGGTGAAGGCGAGATTGGCGTTCTGTTCAACGATCAGCATGGCGATTCCGGACTCCCTGCGGAGTCGGCCGATCGCCTCGTACACGGTCTTCGCGGTGCCGGGCGCGAGACCCAGGGACGCCTCATCCAGAAGCAACAATCGGGGCTTGGCCATGAACGCGCGCGCCACGGCGAGCATCTGCTGCTCGCCGCCCGAGAGGGCCGCGGCGCTTGAGGCGATGCGGTTCTTCAGCTGCGGGAACAGCTCGAGGCAGTAGTCGATGTCACCCGGGATTGCTCTGCGATCCTTGCGAAGGTAGGCGCCGACGAGGAGGTTCTCGCGCACGGTGAGCTGTGCCAGCGTGCCGCGACCCTCGGGCACGTGAGCGATTCCGAGCGCGGCCACACGCTCGGGCCCGATGCCCCGGATGCTGCGGCCGTCGAAGCTAATCGTTCCGCCCGCACGCACGGTGCCGCTGATCGCTCGAAGCGTGGTGGTCTTTCCCGCGCCGTTCGCACCGAGGATGCCGACGGCTCCGCCCTCCGGCACCTCCAGGGAGATGCCCTCGAGCACCTGCACCCGGCCGTACGCCGCCGTGACGTCGACGAGCTCAAGCAGCGCCATCGGTCGCGTCCTTCCCGAGGTAGGCCTCGATCACTCGCGGGTCGGCCTGCGCTTCCGCCGCGGTGCCATCCATGAGCGTGCGCCCGTGGTCAAGCACGACGACACGGTCGGTCAGCGCCGAGATGAGCCCCATGTGGTGTTCGACGATCACGACGGTGATGTCGTCCTCGTCACGCAGCCGCTTGATCGTGTCGATGAAGCTTTCGACCTCGCCGTGCGAGAGTCCGGCTGCCGGTTCGTCGAGCAGCAGCAGCGCGGGTCGCATGAGCAGGGCTCGGCACAGTTCGACGCTCTTGTGCAGGCCATGGCTCAGTTCATCCGCAGCGACGTTCGCCGCCCATCCGAGGCCGACCCGCTCCAACAGGCCGAGCGCCTCGGTACGCAGTTCTCGCTCGGCGCGACGGGTGCGCGGAGTGCGAACCGACCATCCGAGCGGGCCGCCGGGCAGGTGGGTGTGGCCGCCCAGAAGCACGTTCTCCAACACGGTCGCCTTCAACTGCAGGGCCGGATGCTGGAACGTGCGAGCGAGTCCGTGGGACGCGAGGTGCGAGGGTGCGAGGCCCAGCACCTCCTCCCCGCTGATCATGATCGATCCGCTCGTGGGCGTGTAGTGACCACTGATGCAGTTGAAGAGGGAGGTCTTGCCTGCGCCGTTTGGCCCGACGAGACCGAAGATCGCGTTCGGTTCGACCTCGAGGGTGACATCCTCGAGCACCGTGATTCCGCCGAAGTTGAGGTTCACGTCTTTGAGACTCAGGCGGGCAGCCATCCGTGTCCTCTCCCTGGTCGCAACGTTGCTGGGGACTGCGGCTGTTTTCGGCCGCTTCTGCATGACGCTAGAGATCGAAGACGAGATTGTCAACGATTTTGGACCGAGTTTCGCCATCGATGCCCGTTCGTAATGCGGAACGCAGGCGTCAGGCGAGATCCAAGCACGCCGGCAACACCGCGGGATGCCGGGATTCGGTTCAACGGAAATACCGGTAGCGTGAGCGGAGGTTCGCGCGACGCGCGGAACACGACGAGGGAGTCGACATGGCGCGGGGTTCCGACGGCGAATCCGTCTTGAGCAAGCACCTGCGGGTGCTCGACGCCTTCGAGGCGGCGGACCCGTTTCTCAGCCTCACGGCCATCGCCGATCGATCGGGCCTCGCGCCGTCCACGGCTCACCGCATCGTCGCGGAGCTCGAGAAGACCGGACTGCTCGAGCGCCTGCCGGACCGGAGTTATCGTCTCGGCGTGCGCCTGTGGGAACTGGCCTGCCGCACGCCGGGTGCGCTCGGATTGCGAGAGCTCGCGCGGCCATACCTGCAGGCCGTGCACGCGCGAGTGCGCCAGCACGCCCAACTCGCTGTGCTGAGTGGGTTGGAGACGCTCTTCCTCGAGCGACTCTCCGCGCGAGACGCCGTCGTCAATGCCACCCTCGTCGGCGGGCGCATCCCCCTGAACGCCTCGTCGAGCGGGCTCGTGCTGCTGGCGCACGCCGAACCCGAGATCGTGGAGGCAGCACTCGCGCTGCCTCGGCACCGCTACACCGCGCACACCCTCGTCGATGAGAGAGAGCTGCGCTCCGCGCTTGCCCGGGTGCGAGCGGATGGCTGGGCGGTGTGCGGCGGACACATCCACGAGGAGTCGCGCGGCATCGCCGTGCCGATCTACGGTGCCCACCACGATGTGATCGCCGCCATCGGCGTCGTCGTGGCGAACGACGACGCTCCCACCCTGCCGCACGTCGAGCTCCTCACTCGCGCGGCGACGGAGATCTCGGCCGCGATGCGTGCCGCCTACCTTCCCGCCGGCCAGCTCGGCGCCACGCCCGGAGGTCGCTTCCGGCCGCTCGTGAATTCCTCCCTACGCTCGATGGAATACCTCGAGTCGATGGGGGAGCCATCCGCGGCGCGTAAAGCGGGGACATGAGCGGATGACCGGAGAGGCCCCGAGCGTAAACTCTCGACCATGTCAGTGAACCCTCCGTTCCGTGCCGACATCGTCGGCAGTTTCCTGCGCCCAGAGCCGGTCGTTTCTGCTCGCGCCCAATTCGCCGCCGGTCAGATCGACGCCGCGGAGCTCGCCAGAGTGGAAGACGCCGCCATCCGCGAACTGGTCGCTCGCGAGGCTCAAGCGGGATTGCAGCTTGCCACCGACGGCGAATTCCGCCGCTCCTGGTGGCACTTCGACTTCTTCGGGATGCTCGACGGCGTGAGCGTCGTCGAACTCGACCATGGCATCCAGTTCCAGGGCGTGCAGACGCGACCCCGTGGGCTGCACCTCGATGGCACCGTCGGTTTTCCCGCGGATCACCCCATGCTGAGCCACTTCACCTTCCTCAAGTCGGTGGCGGAGGAGGCAGGCGTGGTGCCCAAGTTCAGCATCCCGGCCCCCACGGTCCTCGACTTCCGGCTCGAGCCGAGCGCGTTCGAGTCGTCACCCTACGACGGGCACGACGACCTGTTCGAGGATTTGGCGACCACCTACCGCGCTGCCGTTCAGGCCTTCTACGACGCCGGATGTCGCTACCTCCAGTTCGACGACACCGCCTGGGCCTACCTCTGTTCCGACGCCGAGCTCGAGAAGGCGGCCGCACGCGGCATGCGCACGGACAAGCTCGCGGAGCAGTACGCGGCCCTCATCAACGCCTCGCTGCGAGACAAGCCGGAAGACCTCGTCGTCACCACCCACGTGTGCCGCGGCAACTTCCGTTCCACCTGGATCGCATCCGGCGGGTACGAGCCGGTCGCCGAACAGCTTCTCGGGGAGACCGTGTTCGACGGCTACTTTCTCGAGTACGACAGCGAGCGCGCCGGTGGCTTCGAACCGCTGCGCTTCCTACCGGAGGGTGACAAGGTGGTCGAGCTCGGCCTCATCACCACGAAGACCGGCACGCCGGAGGATCCCGCCGACATTCGCCGCCGGATCGACGAGGCCGCGACGATCGTGCCGCTCAAGCAACTCGCCCTGAGCCCGCAGTGCGGTTTCGCGTCGACCGAGGAGGGTAACGTGCTCACGCCGGACGAGCAGTGGGCGAAGATCGACGCCACCGTAGCCATCGCGGAGTCCGTCTGGGGATGACCCCCGGCTAGCGAGCAGCGATCGCGCTCAACCAGTGCAGGGTCGCATCCGTCATCGCGTGGTCCGCTCCGAGCGATTCGAGATAGTCGCGGGCGTCGTGCATCTCGGCCTCGCGGCGCACGGCGTGCTGCACCGTGCCTTCGAGCAGTCGCTCGACCAAGGCGCGGCCATCCGGTCCGAGCTCCGAGGAGATCTGATCGATCACCCAGTCGCGCACGCCCGCAGCATCTGCTGCCTCGACGCTCTCAAACACGAGGGCGGCGAGTCCCTTCATGAACACGCTGCGCAACAGCTTGAGGCCACCTGCGGTGCCCGCATCGGGGCCGACATCCGTGACCGGGACCTGCAGCTGCGACAGCAGCGGCTCGAGCCGCGATGCACCCGAGCCGCTCAGCAGCAGCGAGGTGTCGAGGCGGGCGCGGGGCACGGGCGCGAGAATCGCGACATCCACAAAGTCAATGCCGGCGGCAGCTGCGGCTGCCGCGAGTCGCTTTTTCTCGGTCGGGCCGCCGGTGTTCATGTCGGCAAAGATCGCGGATGCCGCCATGGCGGGAAGCGCCTCGCCGAGCACGCTCTCGGCGGCACTCGCACCGACGAGGCTCAGGACGATCTCCGCATCGCTCACCGCGTCGGCAATCCGCGCCGCGTGACGCACCCCGGCGGGGGCATCGGCCACGAAGGGATCGGCGGCAGAAACCGTCACTCCCCTGGCCACCAGGTCGGTGGCGTAGATCCGTCCCGCCTCGCCGAGACCCAGCACCGCCACGCGCATTGTGATCTCCCAACCGACGCATCCGCCTCTGTATTGTAGACAATAGTGGCTTGAGTCGAGGGCGGATCGTGCCCGGCCCGCCCAAGAGGAGGCCATGATGTCGATCACCACCCAGCAGGCGATCAGCGACACAGCCGCGGATCAGTCGGTGACGGATGTGATTCGGGACGCGATCATCCGCGGCACCTACGCGCCGAACCAGCGACTCATCGAGGCCGACCTCAGCGCGACACTTTCGGCAAGCAGGGCGACGGTTCGCACCGCGCTGCTCAATCTCGAGAACGAGGGACTCGTCGAGCGGCTTCCGAACAAGGGTTCGCGCGTTCGGGCCATCTCCGTCGAGGAGGCCATCGAGATTCTCGAGGTGCGCATAGGCGTCGAGGGACTCTGCGCGGCGAAGAGTGCGGAATCCCTCACGGAGGATCAGGCCGACGAGCTGCTTCGGCTTCGCTCTCGGATGATCGCCTCGGTCGCCGAAGGAGACCTCATCGAGTACTCGGCACTGAACCGGCTGCTCGACCTGCGCATCCGCGAGTTGAGCGGCCACAGCACGGCGTCATCCGTGCTCGCCCGCCTGCACGCCCAGAGTGTTCGGCACCAGTTCCAGCTGTCGTCGCGGCCCCCGCGAGCGAAGGTCTCTGTGCTCGAGCACGCGGCCATCATCGACGCGATCGTGGCTCGCGATCCGGAGGCGGCCGAGCGCTCGGTTCGCGACCACCTGCGCAGCGTGATCGCTGCCCTCCGCGCCATCTGACCCCGGGCCGCGGCGGAATTCCGATCAACGGAATCGGCGAGCACACACCCTCCGCCACCGTCTTAGCCTGATCGCACCCCTCGAACAAAGGTGCATCATGACATCAGAATCACTCGCTCAGGCCATCGCCAGGGTCGGCAGTCCGGTCGAGCTGCTGCGCAACCAGAACTGGCCGGCGTTCACCTTCCCGGTCGCTCCCGAGTTCACGAACTGGCGCGACGAACAGCGCGCCTGGAACACCTCGGTGGCGCTCATGGACCAGTCACATCACATGACCCAGCTGTTCCTGTGGGGCGACGACCTCATCCCGATGCTGGAGTCGATCTCGCCGAACACCTTCGCGACGTTCCGGCCGGGCGTGGCCAAGCAGCTGATCTCGGTCAACAAGGACGGCTACCTGATCGGCGACGGCATCCTCTTCTACCTCGCGGAGGGCGAGGAGGGGCTCGTGCTCGTCGGGCACCACATGCTCATCGACTGGGTGCGCTTCAACGTCGAGAAGTCGCAGGCCGCAGGCAAGGACGTGCACCTGCGGCTCGACCCCAACTCGCACATGCGCCAGGGACCGCCGACGTTCTACCGCTACGAACTGCAGGGGCCCGACGCCGACATCGTGATGGAGAAGGTCTTCGGCGGCCCGGTGCCCGACGTGAAGTTCTTCCACATCGCGGATGTGACCATCGCCGGTCGCGCGGTCAAGGCGCTGCGCCACGGGATGGCCGGCCAGCCCGGCTTCGAATTCTTCGGGCCGTGGGCTGACAACGAGGTCGTGTTGAACGCGATCATGGATGCCGGGGCCGAGCACGACATCCGGCGCGTGGGGGCGAAGGCCTACTCGTCGTCGCCGCTCGAGTCAGGTTGGGTGCCGACGCCGTTCCCGGCCATCTTCGACGATGACTTCGCGGAGTATCGAGAGTGGCTGCCCGCGGATCGCGCCGGCTCGATCGGCGGCTCGCTCTACTCGACCGACATCCACGACTTCTACATGACGCCGCACGATCTCGGCCTCGGCCGTTCCGTTCGCTTCGACCACGACTTCCACGGCCGTGAGGCCCTCGAGAAACTGGCCGCGTCGCCGCGCAGGCACAAGGTCACGCTCATCTGGAACTCCGAGGACGTCGCCGCCGTCGTGCGCTCCCAGGTAGAGCCGGGCGTCCCCGGCAAGTACCTCGACTTCCCGAAGGCGCGCTATGGCCTGTACCAGATGGACGAGGTCAGGCTGGAGGGGGAGCTGGTGGGCATCTCGACCGATGCCGGTTACGTCGCCTACGACCAGCTGTACATGTCGCTCGCGACACTCGACGTCGGCATCCCGGACGGTACGGAGGTCGAGCTCGTCTGGGGCGAAGACCCGATTTCGAGCAAGGACTCGGTGGATGCGCGGCACCGGCAGATGCGCATCCGTGCGACGGTGGCACCCGCGCCGTACCACGACTACGCGCGAACGGTGTATCGCTCGAACGCCTGAGCACCGCGGCTAAACGAGAGGGCCAGCTGGCCGGTCGATGGACCGGGCAGCTGGCCCTCACTTCGCTCAGACCGCGGTCGCGCCCGTGCGCCATCCGCCGTGGTACTCGCCACGAGCGGTGACGGCGTAGGGCGCGGGGCTGACGATCGCGCGCACCTCGAGCTGGTCGTGCGGCTGCACGGTGGTCTTTCGAGAACCGCCATCCGGCTCGCCCCAGACCACGCGCACCTCCGCGCCGATCGGCACATCCGGGTTGACCGTGGCGAGGGACAGCCCGCGCTTCTCGTTCGCCGTGACGCCCGTGAACAGCGAAAGTCCGACGGTGTCACCGTTGGCGTCGATGATGGCGTCATAGTTCGACGAACCGTAGTTGGCGTTCGGCAGGTCGAAGACCTGGTAGCCCCGCCCCTCGCGGTTGATGGGCGTCGCGAGGAGCTTGGCGAGATCCTCGTCGTTCCAGGCGAGCGTGACCTTCTTGCGCTGGGCATCCCCGTCGATCTTCTCGAGCGCATCGCGGCCGATGAAGTCGTGGTCGAACTTGACGAAGGAGCCGTAGCCGAGTTCCCAGGGGTTCAGGTAGTAGTCCTCGATGTTCGGCGAGACGAAGGAGCCGGCGAGCGCGTTGATCGCCTCGTAGCCGTTGTCGGGAAGCCACTCGCGGTAGGCACGCTCGGCCTCGCTCGAGTAGATCGCCGGCAGCGGCGAGGGGATCCAGCCGGACTCGAGAGTGTTCGAGGAGTATGCCCGAGAGCCGCAGGCCTCGATACCGAACTCGCGGCCGGCCTCGAGAATCGCGTCGCGAATCTTGCCGTGCTGCTCGTAGGGGCCCCACAGTTCGAGGCCCGGTGCTCCCGCCATTCCGTGGCGCAGCGTGCGAACGCGCTCGCCGGCGATGGTCATCTCGCCCATGTGGAAGAAGCGCACCTTCTCGAGCTCTCCACCGTTGAGCTTCTCGATGATCTGCCACGCGTTCGGACCCTGGATCTGGAAGCGGTAGTACTCGCGGTGCACCGCGGCGCCGTAGGGACGCGACGGGGAACGGTCGTCGTAACGGGTCTCGATATCGTAGCCGCCGGTTTCCGCGTGGAACTGCAGCCAGTTGGCTCCCGGATTGCGGCCGACGTAGACGTAGTCGTCCTCGTCGAGACGGAACAGGATGCCGTCGCCGATCACGCCGCCGTTCGAGGCGGTCGGGACGAACTGCTTGGCCGTGTTGACCGGGAAGTTGGCGAAGCTGTTGATGCCCGTGTCGCTCAGGAGCTTGAGCGCATCCGGACCGGACATAAAGAAGTTGACCATGTGGTGGGTCTGGTCGAACAGAACGGCGGTCTCACGCCAGGCGATCTGCTCGCGTCGCCAGTTGGTGAACTCGGCCGGGACCACCGGGTAGATGTAGGTGCCGAGCTGCGAGTTGCGCAGCATGCCGACGGTGTCGCCGGTCTCATCGAGCAGGTCCTGAAGATTGCGTGCCATGTCGTTTCCTCCGACGTCGTTGTCCAGCGGTCTCGCTCCCGACGGTACTACAGATGTACCTATGCGCAGAGTGATTTTTGAGTAGACAAAATTGTAACCATAATCTTGACCACTGCGCCAGGGTGTGGTTCTCTGAGTCCCATGGCACACGCATCCACCCCCCTGCTCGTCGTCAGCGCCCACGCCGGAGACTTCGTCTGGCGCGCGGGCGGGGCCATCGCCGCCGCGACCATGAGGGGCGAGCGGGCCGTCGTCGTCTGCGTGTCCTACGGCGAGCGCGGCGAGTCCGCGAGCCAGTGGCTGCAGGGCAAGACGCTCGACGAGATCAAGGCGATCCGGCGTGACGAGGCCACGGCAGCGGCATCCGCCCTGGGTGCCGAGATCGAGTTTCTGGATGCCGGTGATTACCCCCTGCTTGAGTCGCCCGAGATGGTGGACAAGCTCGTCGATGTCTACCGGCGCGTGCAGCCCGGCATCGTGCTCACCCACCCGCTCGTCGATCCATACAACGGCGATCACCCGGCCGCGGCACGCATGGCGCTGCAGGCGAGGGTGCTCGCCCAGGCGATCGGCGTGACCAACGCCGACGGCTCCTCCCCCACTAAGGAGGAGATCATCGGCGCTCCTCCGGTCTTCTTCTTCGAGCCGCACCAGCCAGAGCAGTGCGACTTCAAGCCGAACCTGCTGCTCGACATCACCGAGGCCTTCCCGCTCAAGCAGAAGGCGATGGAGTGCCTGCCCGCGCAGAAGCACATGTGGGAGTACTACACCTCCCTCGCCGTTCGGCGCGGTGTGCAGGTCAAGCGCAACGCCGGACCGAACCTCGGGCTGCCGGCCAACACGATGGGTGAGGCCTACATGCGCTATTACCCCCAGGTGACGAGCGTGCTCGAATGAACGAGGTGAACCGCACCGGCTTCGTCGTCACCGACATCGAACGAGCGGATGCCGCGATCATCGATGCCCTCGGCGTGCACGGCGTCGCAACGGTGCACGAGGCGATGGGTCGCAGCGGTCTCGTCGGGGCGGCCGTGCGGCCGATCCAGGAGGGTGCGCGCATCGCGGGTTCGGCCGTCACCGTGCTCAACTGGCCGGGTGACAACCTCATGATCCACGCTGCGGTCGAGCAGTGCCGGGAGGGCGACATCCTCGTCGTCACGACGAATTCCCCATCCCCGGACGGTTCGTTCGGCGAGCTGTTCGCCACGGCACTTCAGCACCGTGGCGTGCGCGGGCTCGTGACCACGGGCGGCGTGCGGGATGTCGTCGATCTGCGCAGGATGCGCTTCCCCGTGTGGTCCGCGGCGGTGAACGCGCAGGGCACCGTCAAGGCGACCGCGGGGTCGGTGAACGTTCCGATCTCCGTCGGCGGCACCGTCGTGCGCGCGGGCGACATCATCGTTGCCGACGACGATGGCGTGCTGTGCGTGCCGCGAGCCTCGGCGGCCAGCGTACTCTCGGCATCCGATGCCAGAGTGGCCAAGGAGACGGCCTCGCGAGCTTCATATCAGGCCGGAGAACTCAGCCTCGATCGCAACAAGCTGCGCCCCGTGCTCGCCGACCTCGGCGTGCGTTACCTCACCGAGAACGAGTTTCTCGCGGAGTAGGAGGAGAGATGGCCGTGACGACGGGCATACCCTGCATCCTGATGCGGGGCGGCACCTCCAAGGGCGCCTATTTTCTCGCGTCCGATCTTCCCGCGGACGCCGCAGAGCGGGACGACCTGCTGCTGCGCATCATGGGGAGCCCCGACCCAGCGCAGATCGACGGCCTCGGCGGCGCTCATCCGCTCACCAGCAAGGTTGCCGTGCTGTCACGCTCGAGCGAGCCGGACTTCGACGTCGACTATCTTTTCCTGCAGGTCGTGGTCGATGCGCCAGTGGTGAGCGACGCGCAGACCTGCGGCAACCTGCTCGCGGGCGTCGGCCCGTTCGCTCTCGAGCGCGGGCTCGTGGATGCCGCGAACGCGAAGGCGGGTGTGCGCATCCGCATGATCAATACCGGGGATGCGGCGACGGCACGATTCGCGGTGATCGACGGCGCACCGGACTACGACGGCACGGCGGCGATCGCAGGGGTTCCCGGAACCGCTGGCGCGATCGAGCTCGAGATGTCGGCTGGCGATCGGCCCCTGCTGCCCACGGGCAACGCCTCCGACGAGATCGAGGGACACCGCGCCACGCTGGTGGACAACGGGATGCCCGTCGTGCTGCTGCGCGCCGACGAATTCGGGGTGAGCGGCGACGAGTCGCCGGCGGAGGTCGAGGGCCGAGCCGAGCTGAAGGACAAGCTTGAGCACATCCGGATGGCGGCGGGACGCATGATGGGACTCGGCGATGTCTCCGCGCAGACCGTTCCGAAGATGTTCCTGCTCTCGCCACCGCGCCGCGGCGGCGTCGTGAGCACTCGCGCCTTCATCCCCTCGCGAGTGCACACCTCGATCGGCGTGCTGATGGCGGCATCCGTCGCCGCGGGCGTGACCATCCCGGGCGCCGTCGGCTCGGACTTCGCCGCCGTTCCGGCCTCGGAGACCTACCCCATCGAGCACCCCACCGGCACCTTCCCGGCGAAGGTGCGGGTATGGCAGGACGACGGCGGCACCTGGCGGGCGAGCTCCACCTCGCTTCGCACCGCTCGCAAGATCTTTGAGGGCACGGTCTTTCCGCGTCCACGCACCTAACCAGCATCACCTGTCAGAGAGGACAGTTTCATGACCGACTCCGCTTCATTCGACCTTGCCCACATCGGCAACGTCGAACTGCTGACTCCCACGCCGGAAAAGAGCCTGTGGTTCTTCCGCGACCTCCTCGCGATGCGCGTGGTCGCGGAACACGGCGACTCCGTGTACCTGCGCGCCTGGGACGAGTACCAGCTGTACACGATCAAGCTCACAGCCTCGGATGCCGCCGGCGTCGGCCGCACCACCTACCGCGCCTCATCGCAGGAGGCGCTCGAACGACGAGTCGCCGCGATTCAGGCGGCAGGGTTCGGCGACGGCTGGGTCGACGGCGAGGTCGGCACCGGACCCACCTTCATGTTCCACGACGCGGACGGCCACTCGATGGGCGTCTACTACGAGACGGAACGTTACGTCGCGGGCGATGACGACAGGCCCGCGCTCAAGAACCAAGCCTCCGCCTTCCCCGGCCGCGGCGTGAACGCGCGCCGCCTCGACCACATCAACTACCTGGCGAAGGACGTGGAGGCGAACGGCGAGTTCCTCGCGAAGGCACTCGGCATGCGCGAGTCGGAGCGGATCCGGCTGAACTCGGGGAAGTTTGCGGCGTGGTGGTTCCACTTCAGCCTCAAGTCCTACGACGTCGTGTACTCGGACGACTGGACGAAGCACGGCAACCGCCTGCACCATGTAGCGTTTGCGACCGACACGAGGGAAGACATCCTGAAGGCCGCCGACATCTTCCTCGAGAACGGCATCCACATCGAGTCGGGCCCGCACAAGCACGCGATCAACCAGACCTTCTTCCTCTATGTCTGGGAGCCGGGCGGCAACCGCATCGAGTTCGCCAACGCGGGAGCTCGCCTGCTGCTCGACCCCGACCAGCCCGTCGTGGAGTGGTCGGAGGAGGAGCGCAAGAAGGGCCAGGCCTGGGGAATGAAGACGATCGAAACCTTCCACACGCACGGAACGCCGGTGGTGGAGCAATAGATCAGCATCGACCATACCTATTCGTACGCATAGGTGATTGGATGAGGGCGTAGCCCGGGTGTTGGGCCCGGACACCAAAGCGATCCAGACAGGATCCACGGCGGATCAGAGCAGATCCGCACTAGGCGAGAGGTGGCATATCGAATGTCAGAAGCAGTGGGCACGGTGGAATCCGTGCGTACGGGGCTGTTCATCGGCGGGGAAGTCCGGCACACGGACAACACCCTGCGGGTAGCCGATCCGGGCAAACCGGCAGTGATCGTCGGCGAGGCGGCATCCGCGACACCGGCGGACGTTGCCGACGCCGTCGCGGCGGCACGCGCGGCATATCCCGCCTGGTCAGCGCTGAGCGCGAAGGAACGGGCCGCGAAGATGGCCGAGGCGATCGCAGGGATCGCCGACGACCGAGACACGGATGCGGCGATCCTCTCCCAGGAGAACGGCAAGATCCGGATGGAGGGCTGGATCGACGCCCTCGTCTTCGAGATCCGCTGGAACCTCGCGCTCATGATCGCCGACCAGGTCGACTCGAGCCACACCCTTCCGGTCATACCCGGGAACATCCCGGTCGCCACCGAGGTGAGCTACCAGTCGCTCGGCGTCGTCACGGTGATCGTGCCATTCAACTGGCCGATCGCCATTCTGGGCGCGGCGCTTCCGGGCGCGCTGCTCGCTGGCAACACGAGCATCGTCAAGCCGCCGCCCACGACGCCACTGGCGATCACGCGCATGGTGCAGCGCATCGCGGAGAAGCTGCCGGCCGGAGTGCTCAACATCATCACCGGTGAAGACAAGAACATGACCGCGCTCATCACCGATGTGGACAAGGTCTGCTTCACCGGCTCCGTTGCCGGCGGCAAGCGCATCATGGAAATGGCTTCGAAGAACCTGACCAGGGTGACGCTCGAACTGGGCGGCAACGATGCGGCGGTCTTCCTCGAAGACGCCATCCTCGATGACGTTCACCTCGACAGGCTCTACGCCGCGATCTACGACACCACGGGCCAGATCTGCATGAACGCCAAGCGCGTCTACGTGCACCGCTCGCGCCTCGACGAGGTCGTCGCGGGGCTCTCGAGCCGGCTCGAGCAGGTCGTGCTCGGCTACGGCCTCGACGAGGGAACGACGATGGGCCCGCTGCACCAGCCGGCCCAGAAGGCGTTCGTCGACGAGATCATCCAGGAGGCCAAAGATGCCGGGGCGGATGTTCGCGAGTTCGGCACCCTGCCCGGCGGAGACCTGGCCGGCGGTAACTTCGTGCGTCCGACGCTCGTGGTGAACCCCGACCCCTCCCTGCGCGTGGTCACCCAGGAGCAGTTCGGACCCGTCATCCCGATCATTCCCTTCGACACCGAGGAGGAGGCGATCGCCGCCGCGAATGACACCTGGGCCGGCCTGTGTGGTTCCGTCTGGACCGCATCGCCCGAGGCCGCGAACCGGGTCGGATCGCAGCTGGTCTGCGGTTACGTCTGGGTCAACGACCACGGCGCAACGCGACTCGACCTTCGGGCCCCGTTCGGCGGGATGAAGCAGTCCGGATTCGGCCGCGAACAGGGGATCGAAGGCATCCGCGCGTTCCAGGACACCCGCTCGATCGCGACGATCGACGCTGATGCCCTGAACGCCATGGCGCACTGACCGGGACGGGCCGCGCGCGATCAACCCGCGCGGCCCGCCCCCTCGCCGACAATCAACTCGTGGAGGCGAGAATGGACGACCCCAAGGCAGAACTGCGGCCCCGCCTGCTCCTGCTGATCGCCGTGTGCCTCGTGGCCGCCAATATGCGGCCAACGGTCACGGCGATCGGGCCGCTCCTCTCCCAGATCGGCTCGGATACCGGGATGTCCGCCGGCACGCTCGGCCTCGTTGCCTCTGTGCCACTTCTCGCCTGGGGCATTTTCTCCTCGTTCGCACAGCGACTGAGCCGCCGCTTCGGAATGTCGCGGGTGATGCTGTGGTCCCTCGTGGCCCTCGCCGTCGGCACGGCCGTGCGGTCACTGCCCGGGCCGGTGGCCAACCTGTGGATCGGCACCGCCCTCCTCGGGCTCGCCCTGGCCATCGTGAACGTGTTGATGCCCGCCGTCGTGAAGCGCGGCTTCGCCGGGCACGTTGCCGGGATGACAGCCGTCTACTCCGCGCTGCTCGGCGGCTTCGGTGCCCTGTCCTCCGGCTTCGCTGTGCCGGCCTCCCACCTTCCCTGGCCGCAGGACCCGGCCGGCTGGCGCTTCTCGCTCCTCGCGATCGGAGGGATCCTGCTGCCATTCGCGATCGCGGCGTGGGTGTGGGCCTCGCGCACATCGCGCATCGAGCCGGCGATCCGGCCCTCCGGTCCCCATTCGCGCACGGGCATCTGGACCGACCCGGTCGCCTGGCTGGTCGCGGCTTATATGGCATTCCAGGCATCCATCTTCTACATGGTCGTCACCTGGCTCGCGACGATCTCGACCTCGCTAGGACGTTCCGCGGCGGTGGCGGGCGTCGACGTGATGACCTTTCAGCTCTTCTCGATCGCGGGGTCGCTCCTCCTTCCGCTCCTCCTGCGCGGCCGTGCGCGCCGAGTGATCCCGGGGGTCATCCCCTCTCTCGGCGTCGTCGGCGTGGTGGGGCTGCTCTTCGCGCCGCAGGCGCTCCTGCTGTGGATCGCGTGCATCGGACTCTCCTCCGGTGCTTCGCTGAGCATGTCGCTCACGCTCATGGCGCAGCGCGCTCGCGAGCACGATACGGCGGCGGCGCTCTCCGGAATGTCGCAGTCGGTGGGCTACATCGTCGCCGCAGCCGGGCCCGTACTGTTCGGATCATTGCACGCGTCGACGGGAACCTGGGCCTGGTCGCTCGGCCTCCTGCTGGTCGCGATGGTGGGGCAGGCCATCACCGGCATTCTCGTGGGCGGCGATCGGTACGTGCTCGAGCGCTGAGCGTCCGGCGGCCTCGCCGCGACGAGGATGACTATAGACATTCCCTATGCACATAGGTACTGTGGAAGCGAGGATTGCGACGATGCACTCCTGCTGACAGCGAAAAGGACCTCGATCAGTGGCACACTCGAATCCAGTCCCGAACAGGGCGGCTGCCCTCGATCTCACCAGCAACTTCTCGGTGGAGATGACCGGCAAAGACATCCCCGGCCTCGAGGAGGCGCGCGACGTCATTCCCGCGGGAACCAAGGTCAACGTGACCTTCCTCGGCAACGAAGACCTGGAGATGCGCGTCGCGGCGGCCAAGGCTGTCAAAGACATGGGCTTCATCCCCGTTCCCCACATCTCCGCCAGGCGCCTGCAGTCCGAGGCCCAGCTCGAGGAGTTCCTCGGCCGCCTGCAGGAGGTCGATGCCACCGAGCACGTGTTCTCCGTCGGCGGAGATCCGGCCGAGCCGGAGGGTCCGTACGGCAGCTCGCTCGACGTCATCCGCAGCGGCGTGCTGCAGAGGTTCGGCGTGCGTGAGGTGAGCATCGCCGGGTACCCGGAGGGACATCCGGATATCAAGGATGACGTGCTCTGGCCCGCGCTCGAAGACAAGTCGGCGGCGCTCAAGGAACAGGGGCTGGATGCGGTGATCCTCACCCAGTTCGCCTTCGACACCGACCCCGTCATGGCGTGGATCGAGCAGGTGCGCGGCCGAGGCATCACCACCGAGATCAGAATCGGAACACCCGGACCGGCCGGCATCAGGCGCCTGCTCGGCTTCGCTCGCCGCTTCGGCATCGGCGCGAACGCGATGATCGTGAAGAAGTACGGTTTCTCCCTCACCAACCTCATGGGCACCGCAGGCCCGGACCAGTTCGTCACCGACCTGTCGAGCCTGCTGGCATCCGACCCACGCTCGGGCGAGGTCAAACTGCACTTCTACACCTTCGGCGGCCTGCGAGCGACGGCCCAGTGGGTGCACGACTACAACGCGGGGCAGAGCTGATGGGCCTGCTGACCGTGCACTCCGAGGCGCTGAAGGACCGCGCCTGCCTGATCGTCCACGGCTCGGATGCGCCCGGCATCGTCGCCGCGGTGACCGCCCTCATCACGCGCAACCAGGGCAACATCGTCTCGCTCGACCAGTACTCCGACGACGCTAACGGCGGCGCGTTCTTCCAGCGCGTTGTCTTCCACCGCAGCGACCTGAGCGCGGCGATGCCCGAGATCGAGGCGGATCTCGAGAAGACCATCGCACCGCTCGGCCTGCAGTGGGTGCTCACCGACCAGTCCGTGCCGAAGCGCATGGCCATCCTCGTCTCCACCTCGGACCACTGCCTGCTCGAACTGCTGTGGCGCCACCGCAGGGGCGAGCTTCCGGTCACCATCCCGATGGTGATCTCCAATCACACCAATACTGCCGAGGATGTTCGCTCCTTCGGAGTGCCGTTCTTCCACGTGCCATCGCAGGGTGCCGACAAGGCGGCGGCCGAGGATGCGATCATCGACCTCCTCGTCGGCAACGTCGACTTCGTCGTGCTGGCCCGCTACATGCAGATCCTCTCCGACGACTTCCTCGAGAAGGTCGGGGTGCCCGTCATCAACATCCACCACTCCTTCCTCCCCGCGTTCATCGGCGCGGCGCCGTACCGCAAGGCGAAGGAGCGCGGCGTGAAACTCATTGGCGCCACCTCGCACTACGTGACCAAAGACCTGGATGAGGGACCCATCATCGAACAGGACGTCGCCCGGGTGGACCACTCGATGGATGCCGCGGCGCTTCAGGCTCGCGGCGCCTACGTCGAGCGGGCGGTGCTCTCCCGTGCCGTGCAATGGCATGCGGAGGACCGCATCATCCGGCACGGCAATCAAACGATCGTGTTCTAAACGCACGACAAGACCCGCGTGCCGGACCGTCCGGCTCGCCTCACGGAACAGAGAGGTTCACCCATGGCAGCGAAAAATCTGCAGGAAGTCATCGACGAGGCCGGAAACCCGGTCGATCTTCTGCGCAATTCCCAGATCGGCTCCTACATCTATCCGGTCGTCCCTGCGGACTTCCAGAACTGGATCAAGGAGCAGAAGGCCTGGCGCGACACCGCGGTGCTCTATGACCAGTCGCACCACATGGACAACGTCTTCCTCAAGGGATCCGACGCCATCAAGTTAATTTCGGACACCGCGATCAACTCGGTCGCGAACTTCCCCGTGGACAAGGCCAAGCAGTATGTGCCGACCACTGCCGCCGGACACGTTATCGGTGACGGCATCCTGTTCCGCGAGGCCGAGGACGAATACACCTACGTTGGCCGGTCGCCCGCATCCAACTGGCTCATGTTCCACGGTGAGACCGGCGGATATCGGAACCTCGAGGTCACCGTCGACCGCCGCTCACCGTCGCGCCCATACGGCCACGAGGTCAGCCGGCAGTACTACCGCTTCCAGATCCAGGGACCGAACGCGTGGCAGGTCATCGAGAAGCTGAACGGCGGCCCGCTCGAGCAACTGAAGTTCTTCACGATGTCGACCATGACGATCGATGGCACGACTGTGCGCACCCTGCGTCACGGAATGGCCGGCGCACCCGGCCTCGAGATCTGGGGGCCGTACGCCGACCACGACCGCCTCTGGACCGCGATCGTCGAAGCCGGAGCCGAGTTCGGACTGCTGCCCGTCGGTTCGCGGGCCTACCCGTCGAACACGCTCGAGTCCGGCTGGATTCCCTCGCCGCTGCCCGCCATCTACACGGGCGAGGCGGAGCGTGCTTACCGCGAGTGGCTGCCCGCCGATGGATACGAGGCGACGGGAACGCTCGCCGGTTCCTTCGTCTCCGACAACATCGAGGACTACTACCTCACGCCCTGGGAGCTCGGTTACGGCTCGTTCGTCAAGTTCGACCACGACTTCATCGGGCGCGACGCGCTCGAGAAGGTCGATCCGGCCTCGCAGCGCAAGAAGGTCACGCTGGCCTGGGATGCCGAGGACCTCGGCAAGGTCTGGACCTCGCTGCTGAACGTCGACGGACCGAACTACAAGTTCTTCGACCTGCCGCTCGCGAACTACGGTTCGGCGAACTACGACGCGGTCGTCGACTCCGATGGAACCGTCGTCGGGTACTCGATGTTCACCGGCTACAGCTCGAACGAGCGCCGCGGGCTCTCCCTCGCCACCGTCAACCCCGACGTTCCCGAGGGCACCGAGCTCAGGGTCGTCTGGGGCGAGCCGAATGGCGGCACCAAGAAGGCTTCGGTCGAGCCGCACGAGCAGACCGAGGTTCGCGCGGTCGTCAGCCCCGTTCCGTACTCCACGGTTGCCCGCGCGAGCTACCACGGCGGATGGCGCACCGGCTACAAGGGGGAGTAGAACCCACCCCTAGGCTTGAGGGGGTTCGCCGCGCCCGGGCCGTGAGCCCGCGTGCGGGCGGGCCCCCTCTCCTTATTTCTTCGAAACGGAGCACGTCGTGAGTTTGCGTTACGCCCTCCTGGCGATCCTGCGCGTCGGTCCCGTGTCTGGCTACGACCTCGCAAAGCAGTTCTCGCTCTCGGTCGGGCACGTCTGGCATGCGCCGGACTCCCAGATCTACCCCGAGCTGCGCAAGATGGAGCGCGAGGGGCTCGTCGAGGGCGAGGAGCAGGTGCGCGGTCAGCGCGGAACGCGTCGCGTCTACCACGTGACGGATGCGGGGCACCGCGCCTTCCTGGACTGGATGGGAACGCCGCTCGACTACCAGCGCGTACGCGACCCCGCCCACCTGCGTGCCTCCTACCTCGAGGCCGCGAAGCCCGAGGAGGCACGCGCGTTCCTCCACGCGCACATTGCGCAGTGGGAGGGCGAGCTCGCTCAGTGGGAGGGAGAACTGCATCGGATCGACACCCGCACCAACCCCATGCTCATGCGACGGCTCGCCGTGACCGAGCCCGCGGAGCGCGACCGCACCGTGGCCTTCAAGCACTTTGCCTATGAGGGCCTGTGCGATCGAGCTCGCGGCGAAATCGCCTGGGCGAAGCGCGGGCTGGAACTCGTCGATGGGCTCGAGGGTTCCCCGGATTCAGAGCCGGTCCACTAAAGGTTGTCACGACGAGCGAGACCCATCAGGACCTTTCCCGACGGTTTGACACGTTCTAAGTAGAATCCGTCCCACGCAAATTGTCATCTCCTGCGGGCGTGAACTATCGAAGCCTGGCGGGTTCTCGGCGAGGAGCTATGGCTGGCTGCAGGAGCCGGCACCAGCTACTCGCGGGAGACGGTCGCGACATATTTGCCACGGGGACGGGATGGCGCCGACTCTGGACGCTCGAGTACGCGGCCACAGCGCTGCGGCGGCGTGGAACCGAAGGTCGTATTCGGCAAGCAGCTTGACTAGATAGCCCGCCAGGATGGAGGTCGGTCGAGGTGCATCAAGCAACCCCGCGCGACTCGAAACTGCAAGCACTATCCGCTGCCGAAGCATCGCGATTGACCATCGCCGCGGTCGATCCGAGTGCCGATCCGTGTTTGCCGGCGCCCGCCACCCGCCAGTGATCGCCTTAAGAAGATCTAAGGGTCCAGAGCCGGCAAAAGAAGTTCGAGCACTTGTCGAGGCTCAGGCTAGATCTGGATAGATGGGACCGATTTGAACTATCCAGAGCGGCCGCGGTCAATTGAGCCCGGCCTCTCGCATGGCGGCTGGACTGAGGCTTCGGCCTCGCGCGGGGACGAAACAGCCGATGCATGGCTCGTCAGACCTTCAGGCCGAACGCGCTCTTGGCCTTTCGGAATGCGGCACGTGAGGCGGCATTCTTGCGCGGACCTGGGCGGTCAAGCTCTCGCCGGGCAGCCTTTGCGAGCTGCGTCCCCACCCGCGCGATCGCGCCCAGGGCCGCGGCAGCTGCGTCGTTGGGCGTCGCCACGGTCCAACGCTGCAGCGCCGTCGGAATCTGGGACGACAATTTCACATCGAGCTGACTCATCGATGCCGCCGCAGATCCGGGTCCCGCGGTTGCGACGACGTCGCTGGACGAGCCGCTCGTCCAGGCCGCGACGATGACGTCAGCGACTCCGTCGACGACACCATCGCCCGCGCGTTCGAGCAAGAGTGTCCATCCGCGCCCGCTCACTGATCGGATATGCTCGACCAATTCGTCCTGAACCAACGCTATAACCCGTGCGTCGAACGCCTCCTGGTCGGATTCCGCGTAGGCAGCCACAACCCGCTTCACCGTCGCCGGGTCGAGCGCTTCGTCGCCGACGACCGCGAACAGGGCGTCGATCGCCTCGTCCCGCTGCCCGACGAGGTCGTGCAACCACGCCCGCAACGCCCCGTCAATCGCGTCGGTGGATTGCACCGCTACCGCCGCTGTCAGGGCGGGCGAGAGGTTGCCCACCGCCGCGGCAGCCGTGCGCGCATCCCCCTCTGAGAGAGCCGCGGCGGCGGCATTCTCGAGAACCGGGGCGAAGACGGGCGGCGCGGCGAGCGGCTCCATCGGACGTGCGAACTCGAGCACCTGATCCTTCGATATCTCGGCGGGATACCCCGCCAGCCATTGGGCGACGAGCAGCCTCACCGCCGGCTGCCAGGAGATGGAGCAAAGGGCAGCGATCCCTGCCGGGCGCACTGCAGGGTAGGGCAGCAGAATGTTGGCGATGTTCTGCGCGACTGACTGCTGGCGCGCCACGGCCACGCCCGGCGCATCCAGCAGGACCTCCAGCGCGTCGAGGAGGTGCGCCGTCGTGCGGGTGAGACCGGATTCGAGGGACGCTGCCATCGCATCGGCCGACGCGGCACCATTGACAGTTCTGAGGAACGCTGGCAACTTGCCCACCGCGATCGCCCGCACAGCGTCATCGTCGCTGCCGAGCATTCTCACCAAGGTGTCGATGAGGAGCTGACGATCTGTCGCTTGGAGCTCGTCGAGCGTCGAGACAATTAGGTCCCACTCCCGTTGCGGCGAGGACTGAGTGGTGTAGTTCTCGAAGGCCCTCGCGATGACTTCGACGACGGGCGATAGCTCAGCTGGAAACGCGCGAAGCGAGGCTGAAAGCGGCTCGGTGAAACCATCGATCCAACTGAATTGCTGTGTTCCGAGAGCCAACAGTTGCGCCACCGCGCGGGGAAGCGGCACCTTCTCGCCATCGACCGGACGGGTCCATTTGCTGCTGTGCTTGAGAGCGGCAAGCAGAACCGGCGCGCACCCGGCCAAGTAGTCTTCGTCCACACCGTCCACGAAGTCATCGGTAGAAACCGAGTTGAGGGCGATGTCGAAGCCGAGTCCCGCGAGGGATTTCGGGTCGGTCAGGTCCATGGCGCTCAGCACGTCGAACGCGACCGCGGAGCTGACCGAACCCGGCTCGCTGATCATCTTGCCGAGTACCTGGACCACAGTCGGGAGTGAGAGGCTACGCGCAGCCACCGGGGTGAGCCTTGCGACTGTCGCCCGGATATCCTCGGTGGCGTCCTGTTCGCGAGCGAGCACCTCGAGGTGCGCGCGTAGCGCTGCGGTCGCCACCGCAGAGTTCGAGGAGTCCGTCACGGCGGATCCGATCTGAGCCAACTGGGTGACGTCGCCGGAATGCCCCAAGAGAGCAAGCGCTGATTCAATGCGGCTGTTCATCTGGGCGGAGCCGCCGATGGCAGGGTCCATCGCAGGTCGGTTCTCAATGAGCGCCAGGCTCCAGGTGAGATCAGACTGGCCTCGGCCAAGAAGCACATCGAGGATCGTCGTCCGTTGAGCCCCCGAAGCTGCAGCGGCGAGGCGCGACAGGCCTCGGACGGAGAGATCAGGTGCCGGTGCGCGCTTGACCGAGGTTGCGAAGGATTCTGCGAGGCCGGGCATCCACTTCTCCGCGCTCGTCATAGCGGCGCCTCCGTCGAGCACGGTCAAGGCATTGCTGAGCTCTGGGCCGGTGAGTTCCTCGACGGTGGAGCGGACGAGAGCGAAGGCACCAGCGGCGTCCTCCTCTTCGGATGGCTCGTCGAGGTAGGCGAGGAAGTCCGCGGTGAGACCGTTGGTAAGGATGGATCTCACCCGTCGCGCCGTGGCGCTTCCGACAGCTCGGTCGATTTCGTCCTGACCGAGGTAGATGAAGGGCAGGAGGTCGTCAACGTCCTCGACCCATCCGGCGGTCCGAGCGACGTACGCCTCAAGCGCCTTGTACTCCGCCCCCTCCGGGTCACTGATACCGATCTTCTCAGCGATCGCTTTGGCAGTGTCATCTTCGGCATCTGCTCGGGCGACGTCCTCGATCCGGATGAGGAGCGGCGTGTCCGTGGCGAACACGCGGTAGAACCGAGGGAAATCGAGGCGTAGGACCGCGAGCCGGGCGAGCGCCTTCGGGTTACCGGTCACGGTTCCGTCCTTCATCGACTGGACGCCGGATCGTTGCTCGCGGAGGGTCGCCAAGCGGTAGTCCGCGAGGAAGGCGTTGACGAGGCGGATCACATGCCGCGGGTTCTTGACGCCGTCGTACACGAGCACCTGAATGATGGAGTCGAGATCCGGAGCGAGCTTGCCGAGGGTGGGATGCGGCGGCGATGTGAGGAGCTGTCGAGCGTAGGCGCGGAGGTCGGCGAAGGCGTGAGGCGGCATCTGCTGACGGTGCGTAAAAAGTCGGCTGAGGTACTCGGCCACGATCGCATCGTCACCATCTCCGACGCCCGCAAGCGACGGGCTCGACTCCCGGATCGCCCGCGCTATGACTTCCTCGTCAGCACTCACGATGAATGCTGGCTGCCGCGCGCAGGTCAGTTGGAAGCTCCGGATGGCGTTGAGCGCGGGCAGGACGTCCTTCGCGCTCAGGCGGTCGACGTCGTCGATCGCGATCACGATCTCTTCCGGGATCAGCTGAACGAGGTTGGCGAAGACCCGCTCGTATTCGTCTGCTGCTTCGACGCGGGGGCGGAGGCGGTTGACTATGCCGGGTTTGATCGCCGAGCCGAGCGCGGCCAGTCCGTGACCGCTCACCAGGCTGATGAGCACCGCAATGACCGGAGTTGCGGTTGCCACGGCAAGGAGACCGATCAGCCAGGTCCAGATCTCCTGGGCGACCGGGACGCCGAACCCCAGAAGCACGACGAACAGGATGACAGTAACGACCGCCGCGAGGCCGCTAAGAGCGAGCGCACGGCGTGCGAGCGAACTGCCGATCTTTCCGACAAGCCGCGACAGCACTCGCACGGCGGGTGAGAGCCGCCAGTCGGTCAACTGATGGGTGGACGAGTAGCTCAGGACCTCCAGCTCGGTCTCGATCTTATCGCGGCTGAGCAGCCTGGCTCGCTCGACGGCCTCGGCGAACGCGAATACGAAAGCCCGATGGAACACGGGGATCTCGTGTCGCTCCGCCGATATCCGAAGCACCGTCCGGTCGCCTGCCAGCCTTCCCTCAAGGAGCCGGATGACGCTGCTCTTGCCGACACCGAAGCCGCCGAGCAGCCCGATCATCACCCGACCCTGGTTGAACCGGATGGCCGTCTCGAGGTTATTGGCGAGATCACGGTGTCCGAACGAATCGGCTTCTTCCGTGGAGACAGGAACGTCTGGAAAGAACCACGGCGTCCAGTCCGACTTGGCATCATCGGTGAGCATGTGAGACATCATCCCATCTGGATGCGACAGTTTGGGGATTCGTCGTGGTGCCCTTCACGAGCGCCGGCTTCGTCGAGTTGGCTATAGCGAGCGGCAAATCTTCTCGGTCCAAGTTGCGGCCTCCACCACGGCAAAGCTCTCAGAAAAATAACAGTTTCATAACTAGCGGTCCGTTACCTCACCGTTATATAGTTCAAGAGCGGAAGTTGTTTGCTGTGGCAGCTTCTGCGGAATGTGATTGCAGGACACTCTTGGTGCAAGGGAGAGGGTCGGCTTCTAGCCTCTGAAGCCGGCCCTCAATCCTGTTAAGGCGACGAATTACTAGAGTTGTCCCATGCAGAGGGCTCCACGATGAAGCAGCGCGCCACGGCCGTCGCCGCCTGGGAAGCACTCTTCCGCGCACAGGTCTCCGTGATGCGCCGTCTCGGCGCTGACTTTCCGATCGACAATGTCTCATTCACCGAGTACGACGTGCTGTTCACGCTGTCGCGGCAGAGCGATCGGCGTCTCAGAATGCGCGACCTCAACCGTGACATCCTGCTGACCCAGCCGAGCGTCAGCAGGCTCATCGACCGGCTTACGGCACGCGGACTCGTGGCGAAGCTGCCAGACCCGGATGACGCGAGAAGCATCGTGGTGGAACTCACCGACCAGGGCTTCGAACTCTTCCGTCGCGCGGCCGTCGGCCACATCCGCTCGATCAACGAGAGGGTGGGTGGCGCGCTCAACCCAGACGAACTCGAGACGCTCACACGATTGTGCGACAAGCTGCGAGCGGGCGCTGCTCCCGGCGAGCAGGCCTGCTGAACTGCTCAGCTCGGCAGTTCCTTCGACTTGATGCCGCGATACACCGCGCGCATTCGGCGTCGGGAGGTCGCGATCAGCCACAGCGCCCTCGGTGACCCGAGCAGGGCGCTCGCGACGGTGCCCGGGGACTGCCGGATGACCCGCAGTGACTGTGCGAGTCGGCGCTGCGGCGGACACTCGACGAGGGCGAGGAGCGTGCGAACGGCGGGACTGGCGCTCGGAACACTCAGTCGCCAGCGCGCATAGACCTCGTTCGGCAGGGTGATCTCCCCCGCATCGAGGCCGAGGGCGCCGAGCAACGGCCGCATCGGTTCGACGGCGGCGAGCGCCTGCACGAGGGCAAGCAGTTCCTTGCGTTCCTGCGGCTTCAGCGCCAGTCGGAACTGCTCGATCAGGTAGCGATCGTAGCTGTGCTCCTTCGCGCTCCAGGATTGGGGTCCGAGCCGATCGTGCACGGCCATGATCACCATCGACAGGCGATCGAGAATCTGCACCTTCGTGCCGTGCAGCGTGAGCACCTGGCGCCGCGACCAGAGGATGGCGAAGGCGCGCTTCGGCTCGATGTAGAAGCCAGGGAAGGCGGTGTAAACGTCCAGCTTCACGACGTGATCCGGATGCTGCAGCACGAGAACGACGCTCGGCAGCATGGCCGGCCGCCTGACCAGGGGCGAGAGCCGCCAACCGGATTCGAGCACCGCCGTCATGAAGTCGTCGAACGTCGCGATGTCGACGATGACGGAGGCCGATCGCGAGAGGCGCGGTGAGATCAGGCCCTGTGCCGCGAATACCGGTCCACCCACGGCAAGCACGCGGATGCCGCGCTCAGCTGCCAGTTTCGCGACGAGCGCGAGCACGCGAGTTTTGTCGACGCGGATGCGCGCGACATCGTCCCCCTCTGGAAGGTCCGTGGACATGAGACACAAACCTCCTTCCCCTGCGCTCAGCGTACCGTCCCGACCCCTTAGTAGGCAGGGCGACCGCCCGTGATCGCCACGGCGCGCGCCGCCAGAGCGACGCCGGCATCCGCGGCTCGCTGGAGGTCGCGCGACCCCAGCCAACTCGCCAGGAAGCCGGCGGAGAAGGCGTCGCCGGCGCCAGTCGGATCGACGATCTCGACCGTGCTCGCGCGGGTGTAGCGGCAGTCCCGGTCGCGCTCGGCGACCATCACACCGGTCTCGCCCAGGGTGAGCGCTACCACGTCGAAACGTTCGCTCAGCGCCGAGGCCACCTCTTCGGGCTCATGGTGGCCCGTGAGCACGCGCCCCTCCTCGAGGTTCGGAAAGAGGATGGCGGCACCGGCGATCACATCGAGGAATCGATCGGCACCGTAGTCGGCGATGAAGCCGGCCGAACCCGGGTCGACAGACACGGCCACCCCGCGGAAGGTCGCACGGTCGATGAGCCTCCGAAAGGACTGCGGATCGGCGCTCGCGAAGACGCTGTAACCGGAGAAGTGAACGAACGCGGCGGTGTCGAGCAGCGCATCCGTCACGTCGTCGGGACCGAGAGCGGCGTTGGCTCCACGTTCGGTGAGCATGGAACGGTTCTGGCCGTCGACGAGCACCACGATCGCGCCGGTGGGGAGAGACGGATGCGCCGCCAGGTGCGCTGTCCGCTCGACGTCACCCTCGCCCACGAGCCCGACGAAGTCGACCCCGGCGCCGGCGACCCCGAGCCAGGCCGCGGCGTTCGCGGCCGAGCCACCGGGTCGATGCCGGATCGACGATGGCGTGTCGGTGTCGACCCTGACCGGCCCGCTCGGAACGACCACGATGTCGTCGATGACATCACCGAAGACGACGATGCGCCGCCCGCTCACGTCAGCCGTGACTCTTCAGCGCGCACCAGGCGGTCGCGATCTGGGCGGCGAGTCGCACGTTGTTGCGGGCGAGGTCGAGGTTGACCTCGAGACTGCGCCCCTCCGATGCGCCGACGATGTAGCTCAGCAGGAACGGCGTGACGGCCTTGCCGTGCATGCCCGCCCGGTCCGCCGCGGCCAGTGCCTCGACCAGAACGCGGTCGTGCTCCTCCGGGTTCCACTGCTGCTCGTGGGGAACGGGGTTCGCAACGATGATGCCCTGGCCGTGACCCAGCTCATCCTGGCTCTTCATGATGGCGGCGACCTGCTCGGCCGAGTCGACCGACCAGTCCAGCTCGTGGGCAGACTCGCTCAGCCAGAAGCTCGGGAACCTCGTGGTTCGGTAGCCGACCACGGGAATGCTGAGGGTCTCCAGTCGCTCGAGCGTCGCCGCGATGTCGAGCACCGATTTCACGCCGGCGCTCACGACCGTGATCGGCGTGACCGCAAGGGTCGAGAGGTCGGCCGACTCGTCGAAGGTGCTGCTCGCGCCGCGATGCACTCCGCCGAGGCCGCCGGTCGCGAAGACGCGCACTCCGGCGAGGGCCGCGAGGTGCGCGGTCGCGGCGACAGTTGTTGCTCCGGATGCGCCTGCCGCGGCAAGGATCGGAAGGTCGCGAACGCTCGCCTTCGCCAGTTCCTCGTCCGCGATGCGGCGCACGCCCTCGGCATCCAGCCCGACGCGGGGGACGCCGTCGAGCACGGCGACCGTCGCGGGGGTGACTCCCGCATCCAGCAGTATCTGTTCGAACTCCTTCGCGGCCTCGAAGTTCCGGGGCCGCGGGAGCCCGTGGGAGATGATGGTGGACTCGAGTGCCACGACGGGACGGTGCTCGGCGAGGGCCAGAGCAACGGCGTCGGAGACGATGATCGGTGAGGTCATGGTCTCGTCATCGTAGCCGCGAACCTCGCCAATGTTCGCCTGTGGCGATATGCGGCCTCTGAGTGCCAGAATCGGCCGAATCTGTCGTCTAAGCGGTGTAACTTTGCACCCCTGCGCAACAATTGCGCTCCCTACTTTTTGTGTATTGAGGACGAATGTCAGCATCAACCTCCGTGTCTGCGCCACCTGCTTCGACGGGTGCCGCGGCAGTGATGTCGCACCGCCAGATCCTGCTCGTGATTTTCGGGCTCATGGCGGGGATGTTCCTCTCCGCGCTCGACCAGACGGTCGTGGGAACGGCGATCCGCACCATCGGCGATGACCTGCACGGCCTCAGCCTTCAGGCCTGGGTGACCACGGCGTACCTCATCGTCTCCACGATCAGCACGCCCATTTACGGCAAGCTCTCCGACATCTTCGGCCGGCGCCCGCTGTTCCTCTTCGCCATCGGCATCTTCATCCTCGGTTCGATCATGTCGTCGTTCTCGACGTCGATGGTCGAACTCGCCGGATTCCGTGCGCTGCAGGGCCTCGGCGCCGGAGGCCTCATGTCGATGCCGCTCGCCATCATGGGCGACATGCTCGCCCCGCGCGAGCGCGCCAAGTATCAGGGCTACTTCCTCGCCGTCTTCGGCGTCTCCAGCGTGCTCGGCCCGCTCATCGGCGGAGTCTTCGCCGGAACCGACCAGATCCTCTGGATCGCCGGATGGCGCTGGGTGTTCCTGATCAACGTTCCGATCGGCATCGCGGCGCTCGGCATGGTCCTCAAGTTCCTTCACCTGCCCAAGATTCACGGAACGTCTGTTCGCATCGACTGGTGGGGCGCGACCGCGGTCATCGTCGGACTCGTTCCGCTGCTCCTCATCGCCGAAGAGGGCCAGACCTGGGGCTGGACCAGCCCGGCCGCCATCCTGTGCTACGCCATCGGTGTCGCGGGGATCATCGCGTTCATCCTGATCGAGATCCGGATGAAGGACGACGCGCTCATCCCGATCAAACTCTTCCACTCGCAGACCTTCTCTATGGCGACGATCATCGGTGTGCTCGTCGGCTTCGGAATGTTCGGCGCGATGATGACGCTGCCGCTGTACCTCCAGATCGTTCTCGGGTCCACTCCCACCGAGAGCGGATTCCAGATGCTCCCGATGATCCTCGGACTCATGATCGCCTCGATAGGCTCGGGCCAGCTGATCGCCCGAAACGGCAAGTACCGAATGTTCCCCATCCTCGGTACCGGGCTGATGGCAGCCGGCTTCCTCTACCTCAGTTTCTTGCAGTACAACTCGCCGTTCCTGTTCGTGGCGGGCGGAATGCTGCTCATCGGCCTCGGGCTCGGCCAGCTCATGCAGACGCTCACCATCGCCAGCCAGAACGCCGTCGGCCTTCGTGACATGGGCGTGGCCACGAGCGCCTCGACGTTCTTCCGCCAGATCGGTGGAACGCTGGGTACCGCCGTCATGCTGTCGCTGCTGTTCACGATCATGCCGCTGAACATCCAGACGTCCCTGTCGGATACGCCGACCCTGCGCAGCGCCCTGAATGCAGCGACGACGCCCAGCGTGGCAACCGCGCCCGAGAACAAGGCCATCATGGACCTGATCTACACGAAGATCGTCACCGGGGTCGAGAACGGCGCCCAGCAGGGGGCACACGCCGCCGGGGTTCAGGCTCTCGTAGCCCAGGGCGTGCCGCAGGATGTGGCCGACGCGAAGGTTCCGGCCCAGCCGCTGGACTTCTCGAACGCGAAGGTGCGCAGCCAGGTTCTCGACAAGGCGACCCCCACGATCGCCAAGAAGCTCAGCGAAGCGAAGGGCGACTCGTCTGTCGGCGGCAGCAGCGCAATCAACGACACCTCGTTCCTGAAGGGCGCGGATGTGAGGCTCGCGAAACCGTTCCTCACCGGATTCACCCAGTCCACCATCCTGATCTACTGGCTCGCCTTCGGGGTCGTGTTGCTCGCCTTCGTGCTCGCCCTGTTCTTCAAGACTCCACCGCTCAGGGCGAAGTCGGCGCTGCAGGAGGCCGCGGACGACGCGCACGCGGCGAACGCGCAGGCCGAGACCGACGCGGCGGACGAAGCCGACCGCGACGCAGAGGGCGAGCGCGCGCTCACCCACTAGCGTCGGATCTTTACCACCCATCGCGCGACGACGCTCACCGCGTACTGCCAGATTTGGCTCGATCGCGCCTGCGGAACCCCGGAATCCTCCGCAGCGTGGACCTCAACACGATCCTGCAGGGCCGCTAGCCCTCATGCGGTCAAGAGCCCTCGGCGTGACGCCGGGGGCTCTTTTCCGTCTTAGACGGGCAACGGCGACGGTTGCTGCTGCGTGGCGGAGTGGATTCGTCGTTCGCCACGAGGTGCTTGACGTAGCTACGCCTCAGCGTTCCTCCGCGCGTGCCTCCCTGGGAAGCAGCGCGACGAGCGGTAGGCACACAATCGTGAGCGCGAGCACGACGCCGATGGTGAACACCATTGCTTGTGGGCTGCCGGGAGTGGCGACGTTGAAGTACAGGGAGGTCACGAGTGCTGCACCGATGCCGCTGGCAAGCTGTTGCACGGCTTCCATCGAACCGCTGGCGCTGCCGGCCTCATCGTCGGCAACGTCGCCCAGAGCGAAATTGAAGATCGTGCCGAAGCCCGCACCCATCCCGAGTCCCATGATGAAGACCGGCGGGCTCAGTTCCCACAGAGAGGTCGCCGCGCCTTGGCCGAGGATGAGGATCAAGAGCCAAGCTGCACCGATTATCGAGAGCATGAACCCGATCGCGACCAGCCAGCGTCCCAGCCGTTCCATCAGCGCACCGCTGACGAAGGAGGCGATGATGAGCCCGAACATCATGGGCAGCAGGGTCAACGCGGCATGCAGGGCGTCGGCACCGAGGGTGTCTTGCATGTATAGCGAGACGACGTAGAGCAGCCCGGTCGTGACCGCGAAGAAGACCAGCCCGATGATCAGCCCGAACACGAACCCGCGGTTGCGAAACAGGGCTGGCTTGAGCAAAGGATCGACCGAGCTGCGCTGTCGTTGTACAAAGAGCCCGAAGAACACCACGCCGATCCCCACTTCTGGGATCGACCAGCCGTCCCATCCGGTGCTGGGTCCGTCGGTCAGACCGAGGATGAGGGCGAAGATCGCGACAATGAGGGTTGCGGCAGCGAGGCCGTCGATCCTGACCGTGCGATCTGCCTCGACCTTCGGCAGCAGCAACAGCGCCACCACGAAGCCGACGGTGCCGAGGACGACATTGATGAGGAAGATCGGGCGCCATCCGAGTCCGGCGATGTTCGCACTGATGATGAGACCCGCGAGCACGGGGCCGCCGACCGAAGCGAGCCCCAGCAGCGGACCGAACACGTTGAACGCGGTTTTCAATGCCGAGCGCGGGAAAGTGCGCACCATGATCGCCATCCCCTGCGGAATGAGGAATGCGCCGAACCCGCCCTGCACGGCGCGAGCAACTATCAACAGCGCGGGGGTGGCCGTGAGCCCGCAGGCGAGAGACGCGAGGGTGAAACCGGCGATGCCGATGAGGAAAAGCCGCCGTTGGCCATAGCGATCACCTAGCCGGCCGCCCACAACGAGGAGGGCGCCGAGGGCGAGTGCGTAGGAGGCGCCAAGCCACTTGATGAGTAGCTCACCGCCGCCGATGTCGCGAGCGATGGTCGGTGCGGCAACGGTCGTGACGGTCGAGTCGATCAGATCGAGCGCGTCCGCCAGGAGTACGAGAGCGAGCGTGATCCAGACGAGTGCGCGCGAATAAGAGGCGGCCGTTGGGGCGGACACGGTTGCGGGTTCTGTTGACATGCGACCACATAACCATAGTCACTAGTGTTTTGCAATCACTATGAATAAGTAGTTGCGCCAGGTTGCCGCTATGCTTGGGCACATGCCCGAGGTCATGAGTCGACGGGATCGCAAGAAGGCGGCCACCCGCAAGTCGCTGTCGGATGCCGCGAGCCGCCTCTTCCGGGAGCGCGGCTACGACAATGTCACCGTCGCCGACGTCGCTGCGGAGGCGGATACGGCGGTGACTACGCTTTTCGCGCACTTTCCGGACGGTAAGCAAGCGCTCATCTTCGGCGGATCCGAGAACCGCGCCGCCGCGCTCGCGGCGGCGGTTCGCGAGCGCCCGACCGGCACGGATGCGCTGGACGCCATCGAGCGGTTCATCGAGAGCCGAGGTCCCTTCGGTGGCGTCGTCGATGATGAGACACAAAAGGTCCTCGACATCATCCGAGTCACGCCCGTACTCGTCGAGTACGCGCGCCGGCGCTGGGTGGAGTGCGAAGACGTTCTCACCGAGGTACTGCTGGAAGAGTTGAGCCCTCAGGGTGAAGATATCGTGCGGCCGCTCGCCCGCTTCATCCTGGAGGCACCGCAGCTCGCGGGCCGCTCGGCGACCCCCAGAGTAGCGCTCGAGGATATCTTCGCGCGGCTGCGGCGCGGTTGGTCATAGCGCGCCCACACGCGCGTCCGCATTCCCTGCTCGCGCGGCGGCGGTGAGGTCTTCCATCGGGCTCGACGCCTTGGGAAGCAAAAACCACACGACACGGCGATCGACTTGGCTATATGCCCATCCCTAAATGGGGGCGAGATTCTTAGCGGTGAGGCCGTACATACTTGGGGAATACTACGATAATCGAGGAATTCTATGAGTGTTCCGGCCTCACCCGAGCCGCGGCGACGATTTAGCAGTCTCCGCAAATTGCCCCTGACGACACGGATCGGGATCGTAGCCACTGTCCTTTTGGCACTGATCAGCCTCGCGTCGGGCGGCGTGTGGTCAATGCTCCTTATGGTCGCTTTTGTCATGCTGGTCACAGCGACCTACGGGTTGATCTTCCGACGGCGCACTTGGCTCAGACTGCCTCGGAAGCGTTCCATGGGAGCCCTCAGCGTGGGAGTCGCGTTCGCGATTCTTCTCGGCGCGTCCGCGGCTTTCGGGGCGGCCCATCCCGTCAAGGTCGCTCCTGCAGACGTGACAGCGGGAATTTCCGCTTCACCGACGCACACAACCGCGCCCACGCGCACGCCTAAACCGACGCCGACACCTGTTGTCACGACCGAGCTCATCGCCGAAACCGCTGCGGTCCCCTTCGAGTCCACGACCGTCGATAGCGCATCCTTGGCAGCGGGAACCTCCGCCATTACCACGGTCGGGGTCGAAGGAGTTGAGACAAAGAACTATCTCGTCACATATGCGGACGGCGTTGAAACGAACAGAGTTCTCCAGAGCGACTCAGTCACAACCCCGCCAGTGGCCCAGGTGACGACGGTCGGAACGTACGTAGCACCTCCTCCCCCTCCACCTCCCGCGACTTGCACGAACGGGACGTATGTCAATAGCGCGGGCAACACAGTGTGTCGCCCGATGAGCGCTACGAACGCTCCAAGCGGCGCAACAGCGAAGTGCAAGGACGGCACATATAGTTTCAGTCAATCTCGACGAGGGACTTGCTCGTCGCATGGCGGCGTAGCAGCCTGGCTCTAAAGTTTCCCGCACGCGCAGTACTGGTTTAGGCACGTCGAGTGCGTCATCCTGCGCGACGATCCTGCCTTCCCATCGCTCGAGCAGTTCTTGTATGGAGCCCCGAGCCGTCGTGAGAAAAAAAGCCCCGCAATCACGGGGATTACGGGGCTTTCGGAAAGTGCGCCCGGAGGGATTTGAACCCCCGGCCTATTGATCCGTAGTCAATTGCTCTATCCGCTGAGCTACGGGCGCAACTGCTGGGCAAAACCCAACCAGATGACTATACCAGCGGTTGCGGGTGCCGCTCGCCTGTCTGGGAAGCAGGCATTCCCCTTCCCGCCGAGCGGGAGTTAAGTGGATCTCACAGCGATCCGAATTCTGGCGAAAGGAACGGGCATGTCATTCATCACCGTCGGCCGAGAGAACAGCACCGACATCGATCTGTACTACGAAGATCACGGCACCGGCCAGCCGGTCGTGCTCATCCACGGGTACCCACTCGACGGCCGCTCCTGGGAGCGCCAGACCGCCGCCCTGCTCGAGGCAGGCTACCGCGTCATCAGCTACGACCGCCGCGGTTTCGGCCAGTCAAGCCAACCCACGATCGGCTACGACTACGACACGTTCGCCGCCGACCTCAACACCGTTCTCGAGACTCTGGACCTCAGCGACGTCGTGCTCATCGGGTTCTCGATGGGCACGGGCGAGGTCGCCCGCTACCTCGGCAACTACGGCTCCGGCCGCGTGGCCAAGGCCGCGTTCCTCGCCTCGCTCGAGCCATACCTGCTGCAGACCAGCGGCAATCCGCACGGCGTAGCGCAGAGCGTCTTCGACGACATCCTCGCCGCCGCGACCGCAGATCGCTTCGCCTGGTTCGACAGCTTCTTCAAGAACTTCTACAACACGGATGACACCCTCGGTTCTCGCATCAGCGACGCGGCCCTACGCAACAGCTGGAACGTCGCGGCCGGGTCATCCTGGTTCGCTGCCTCGGCGGTCGTACCGACGTGGCTGGAGGACTTCCGCGGCGACATTCCCAAGGTGGATGTGCCTGCGCTCATCGTGCACGGCACGGCCGACAACATCCTGCCGATCGACTCGACCGGACGACCCTTCGCGAAGCTCCTGCCGAATGCCGACTACGTCGAGATCGAGGGTGCGCCGCACGGCCTCCTGTGGACCCACGCCGCGGAGGTGAACGAGGTGCTGCTCGCCTTCCTCGCGAAGTGACTGCGGCCGCGACGTGACGCAACTCGCGGGGACGAAAAACGCCCCTGCCGAAGGGCAAGGGCGAGAAGTTTTATCGAGTACAGCGATGTGAGCGGAGTCGGTGGGATTTGAACCCACGGAACCCAAAAAGGGTTCTCCACCTTAGCAGGGTGGTGCACTAGGCCGAACTATGCGACGACTCCCGGTAGTTCGTCAGCAATCATAGCGGAGCATTTCTGCATAGCCGATTCGGTCCACCCCCGGACTGGGGAGCCGGCGGTTCTTGTCGCTCGAACGGGCCGCCGAGTAGGGTCAGAACTGTCCCCAGAACCGGAAGTTACCCGACGATCCCGGCCCGATCTGGACGACGTCACACACCCGAAACAGGCACCCCCATGTCAATTTCAGCTACAGACCCCGGCACCCTCGGCATCATGATCGTGGGCCTCGCCGCCGTCACCGTCATCATCTCCCTGGCCATCGTTTCGCTCATCGGTCACCGGCGCCAGGTGCGCAGCTAGGCTTCGCTGATACCCACCGGCTCGGGCTTCACGATCGGCTCGCGTGACCACGGCAACCGCTGCGCCACGTCCATGCTGGGTCGCTCCACGACGTGCCACGACGCGTACGCGAAAATCGCCGTGATGAGCGTGACAATGGTCACGTCCGGCATCCACGGCAGCACGCCGAAGAAGTGCACGATGGTCTGCTGCACGGGGAACGCCCACAGGTAGAGCCCATAGGAGAGATCGCCGTACCGCGAAGCGTGACGCAGGACCGGAGTGGACTGCACGCCGAAGGCGAGAACGCAGTAGGGCAGGGCAATCCACGCGATCGCGAGCCCGTATTGGGGCAAGAGCGCCACGATCGCGAGCCACGCGATGAGCAGCCCGCCCGCAACATCCAGTCGCAGTCGCTTTCGCTGCAGTGCCAGCCGCACGAGCGCTCCACCGGCGAAGAAGACCCACATGGCGGCAGCCGACTCGACCCTGGCGCCGAAGAAGTCGAGGTGCATCGTTGAGAGCACCGCGGATGCGGCACCGAACAGTACCCAGGCCGGCACTCGCAGCCGCCGCGGCAGCCAGCCCAGCACGGGCACAACCAGGTAGCAGGCGAATTCTGCAGGAAGCGTCCACAGCGAACCGTTCACCGCGAGCGGGTAAGGGTTGTTGCCGAAGACGCCCGGCAGCACGTAGTTGGGAAGCAGCACGGCGTTGCGGAGATACGCGTAGGTCTCTCCGCTGCCGAAGTAGTCCTGCGGCGAGAGTGAGGTCACGATCGGGCCGAGGATGAATGCAGCCGCGAAGGTCACGAGCGCGAGGCCGGGGATGATCCGCAGCACCCTGCTGGTCAGGTAGCGCGGGAGGTGTGGACGCCGCTGCCAGCTGCCGGTGATGAGATAGCCGCTGATCACAAAGAACACGGCAACGCCGAGCTGGCTCACCGGCAGTCCCAGCACCACCGCCAGGTTCTCCGGATGTCCGCGAAGGTCGGTCGCATGGCCCATGATCACGGCGATGGCGGCCGCGATCCGCAGTGCGTCGAAGTTGTTGTTGCGTCTCGCGACCTCGGTGAGCTTGTCCACCGGAGGTTAGTTGTTCACCTTCGAGCAGGTGTAGTCCGCCGCCGACTGCCCGAGCACGCCCTGCAGCACGGGAGCATTCGTCCCCGGGTCGGTGGCGCCGGCATCCGGTGACTGACTCGCCGTGGGTGCGGTCGGCTGCGTCGGGGCGTTGGGGTCGACGACCGATCCGACACCCGTGTTACCGGCCTTGACCGAGAACGCCTCGTCGTCCTTGATCTTCGCAAACAGGGCGTTCGCGACGGAGGTCGTCGGCTGCACCTTGCCCGCGTAGAGGCCCGTGCCCCCGGTCGTACCGGGGTATTGCACGAACAGGATGTGGTCGAGCGGCAGCTTCTTCAGCACCTGCGCCATCGACACCATCGTGTTGAGGTTCTTGAGGCCGGATGACAGGGTCATCGACTCCGAGGCCACCGTCGCGATCTTGAAGAGCTTGCCGAAATCGGTGAGCGTGCTGTTGCTCTTCACCGTGCGCACGAGCGAGGAGAGGAACACCTGCTGAGAGCTGATTCGGCCGAGGTCGCTTCCGTCGCCGACGCCGTGACGGCTGCGCAGGAACATCAGCGCATTGTGGCCCGACAGGTTGTAGGTGCCCGCAGCTGGCAGCGTGAGTCCCGTGTAGTGATCGTGGAACGGACCGTTGACACAGACGGGAACGCCACCCACTGCGGTGGAGATGTTGATGACGCCCTCGAAGGTGATCAGACCCGCGTACTGGATGTCGAGTCCCGTGAGCTTCTGGACAGTGAGGACGGTGCACGGCAGGCCGCCATAGGAGAGGGTGACGTTGATCGGCTGGCCGGCCATCGAGTGGTAGTTGCCCTTGCCGTCTTCGCGCGGGCAAGCGGGAATCGGCACGACCATGTCGCGCGGAATGCTGACCGCGACGGCGTTGCTCTGGTCCTGCGAGACGTGCAGCAGGATGTTGACGTCATTGAGTTCGCTCGAGGGCCCCTTCTCGCCGCTGCCCTTGCGACTGTCGCTTCCCACCAGCAGGATGTTGAACCCACCCTCGTAGGAGCCGAGCGCCGGCGGGGGTCCTTCCTTCTCACCCACGAGCTTGACGGTCTTGATCTTGCTGTTGATCTGGGTCAGGGAGATGCCGGCAACCGCGGCGCCGCTGATGAGCACGACGGCAAGGCCGGCGGAAAGGAACTTCAGCAGGGTGAGGAACGGATTGCTCTTCTTCAGCCTGCCGTGGCGAGCGGTTCCCGCTGGCTTGGAGGTTCGATTAGAGCGCGGACGGAGCTCACTCACGAGATGCTCCTTTCGTTCCCTGGTGCCGTTGGTAGTTGACGCGTGCGGAGGGCGTGGGATTCGAACCCACGAGACGTTTCCGCCCACCAGTTTTCAAGACTGGCTCCATCGGCCACTCGGACAGCCCTCCCGGAGACCCAAGGCACGATTGTAACCGCAGTTACTCGGGCACATGATGACATACGACCGCGCACTCCGGCGGAATACGGCGCGAGGCGCACCCGGAGTTGCCGCTCCGACATCCGATTATGAACGGTTCCAGCCGTTAAAACCCTGCGAGAACCCGCGCGACACCGTCGTCCAGATCGGTGCCGGTGCTCGCGTTCGCCACCGCACGTACCTCATCCGGAGCCTGGCCCATGGCCACACCCCGGCCCTGCTCAGATGCCCACACCAGCATGTCGATGTCGTTGCGACCGTCGCCGACCACCATCACTCGCGAGCGCGGGATGCCCTGCCACTCGCGAACCCGCTCGAGCGCGGTCGCCTTGTTGACCCCGTCGGGGGCGATGTCGAGCCAGGCCGTCCAGCCGACGTTATAGGTGACCTTGCGCAGGCCCATGCGCTCGACGATCTGCAGGAAGTCCTCAATCGCATGCCCGGGCGAAATGACCACGACGCGGGTCGCCTCGATACCGAGCAGCTCGTCGAACTCCGCCTTCACGCTGCTCGCGCCGAGCGTGGAATCGGGGAAGTAGCCGCTGTAGTGGTACAGCCCGCTCTCGTCCTCGACGGCGTAGCTGGCCCCCTCTAGGCTCGCCCGCACCGTGGTGAGCACCTCGGTGGGGTCGAAGGAGTCGACCTTCACCCGGGCGTACCCGGTGGGCGCCGACGCGTCGCGCCCGAGGGTGATCGCGCCGTTAGAGCAGACGACGTAGTGCGGCGAGATGCCCAATCGCTCGAGCACGGGCAGCGTCATCGACACGGATCGCCCGGTCGCGAGCATGACCTCGTGACCGAGGTCGCGCACGTGCTGCACGGCATCGATGACCGGCTGCGTGATCTCGCCGTCTTCGAGCATGACCGTGCCGTCGATGTCGAGCGCGATCAGCCACGGTTCCGCCTGCTGCTCAGCCATCAAGCAACCGGCTCCATAACCTCGAGGCCGCCGAGGTAGGGGCGAAGAGCAGCGGGCACGCGCACGGAGCCGTCGGTCTGCTGATGCGTCTCGAGAATGGCGACGAGCCACCTGGTCGTGGCGAGCGTCCCGTTCAGCGTCGCGACCGGCGCCGTCTTGCCCGACTCGGTGCGATAGCGGATGTCGAGCCGTCTGGCCTGGTAGGTCGTGCAATTGCTCGTGGAGGTGAGCTCTCGATACGTTCCCTGCGTCGGCACCCACGCCTCGATGTCGAACTTGCGAGCGGCGCTGGAGCCGAGGTCCCCGGCGGCGACGTCGATCACGCGATAGCTGAGTTCGCAGGCCTGCAGCATCGACTCCTGGTAGGAGACGAGCCGCTCGTGCTCGGCCTCGGCATCCTCGGGCAGCACGTAGCTGAACATCTCGAGCTTGTTGAACTGGTGCACGCGCAGGATGCCGCGAGTGTCCTTGCCCGCCGAGCCGGCCTCGCGACGGTAGCAGGTGGACCAGCCGGCGTACCGCAGCGGACCGCCGGAGACGTCGAGGATCTCGTCGGAGTGGAAGCCGGCGAGCGCGACCTCACTCGTGCCGGTGAGATAGAGGTCATCGGCCGGAAGATAGTAGATCTCGTCGGAGTGCTCGCCGAGGAAGCCCGTGCCCGCCATGATTTCGGGCCGAACGAGCGTCGGGGTGATGAGCGGCTCGAACCCCTCGCTGAGCGCCTTGTCGAGGGCGAAGTTCATGAGCGCGATCTCGAGGCGGGCTCCGATGCCGCGGAGAAAGTAGAACCTGCTGCCGGAGACTTTGACGCCGCGGGCCAGGTCGAGGGCGCGGAGGCCCTCGGCGAGCTCTACGTGATCCCTCGGTTCGAAGTCGAAACTCGCCTTCTCGCCGACCTCGCGTAGCGTGACGAAGTTGTCTTCGCCGCCGGAGGGGACACCGTCGATGATCGGGTTGGCGATGGAGCCGGCGAGCTTGGAGAACTCGGCCTCGGCATCCGTTGCCGCCTGGCTGAGCTCCTTGACCCGGGCCGCAAGCGACTGCGCCTCGGCCAGCAGACGCGCCTTGTCGTCGCCCTTGGCAGCCGCAACCTCTTTGCCGAGCGTCTTCTGGCTGGCCCGCAGGCTCTCGGACTCGGAGATCGCGCTGCGCCTGGTGACATCGGCGGCGAGTGCGTCGTCGACGAGCGTCGCCGATGCTCCTCGCGCGATCTGGGATGCCCGTACGACGTCGGGATTCTCGCGAAGCAGCTGGGGATCAATCACCGCTCCAGTCTATTCGGCGCCGGATGCCGTACCGTTGGCTGGGTGACGGCGTCCGAGCGGCGGGCCGCGATCGTGTTCAATCCGATCAAGGTCGACATGCGAAAACTGGAGAAGGCAATCGCGCACGCGGAAGCGGAGAGCGGCTGGGGCGAGACCCACTGGTTCGAAACCAGTGAGGATGACTGGGGCCAGGGAGCCACGCGACGCGCGATCGACGCCGGTGCGGATGTCGTGATCGCCGCGGGCGGTGACGGCACGGTGCGCGCCGTGGCCGAGGGCCTGCGCGACAGCGGCGTTCCGATCGCGCTGCTCCCCTCCGGCACCGGAAACCTCCTGGCCCGCAACCTGAACCTGCCCCTAAACAGCATGGAGGACTCGATCGAGGCCGCCTTCACCGGCGCCGATCGCACGATCGACCTCGGCATCGCCGAGATCACGCGCCCCGACGGCACGACGGAGGAGAACGTCTTCCTCGTCATGGCGGGCCTCGGCCTCGACGCCAAGATGATCGCCATGACCGACTCCAAGCTCAAGAAGGCCGTCGGATGGCTGGCCTACGTCGACGCCGGAGTGCGCGCGCTCCCGAGCCTGAAGCCGGTTCGGCTGCGCTACAGCGTGGATGATCGCCCGGAGCGGCAGCTCAGCGTGCACACCATCATCATCGGCAACTGCGGCACGCTGCCGGGCGGCATCCTGCTGATTCCCGACGCCAAGCCGGATGACGGTCTGCTCGACATCGCAGCGCTGCGGCCCCAGGGAAAGTTCGGCTGGCTGCGCGTGTGGAACAAGGTCACCTGGGAGAACGGCGTGCTGCGCAAGTCGGCCGTCGGGCGCAAGATCATCGATCTCTCGAAAGACGTCAAGGACGTCACCTACTTTCAGGCACGCTCGCTGCGCATCGCGGTGACGGAGCCGCAGGAGTTCCAGCTCGACGGCGACGAGTTCGGCGAGGCACAGTCGGTGCGCACCTGGGTGGATGCGGGAGCGCTCACGGTGAAGGTAGCTGACTAGCCCTGCGCAGGCTCTTCCTGTTCGGGCTCTTCGTCCGCGGCGGGAATCATCGGCGTCTGCTGCCAGCGCACGGCGCGCATGAACAGTACGCTCACGCAACAGGCCAGCCCGACGAGCGCGAGCGGGGGTGCCATCTGCTGTCGGAATTGCCAGAGCACATGGTCTATCGGCAGCTCACCGTTCGTACTGGCGGTCTGCGGAGGATTTACGTCGCTGCACAAGACCCAGGCAGCGAGCAGGAGGACCGCAGCAACGATCAGGAGGGCCTTTTCGTGACGGGTCATGACGCCGGGCGATTGCGACGCTGCCACGAACGCCAGGCCGAAAAGAAGATGACACCCGCGATCGTGGCGAGGCCCACCGTGAACATGGGGATTCCGATCGCAGAGCCGTACGCGAACAGCAGCTGGAGCCCCTGGCTCTGCACCAGGCCCGCAGAGAAACCACCCACCATGAAGAAATAGGCGCTAAACGACAATGCGGGGCCGCCAAGCGTGAAGACCACGCCGATCACCCACAGGACGACGACGTAGGGGTTGATGCCGCGCCGCAGCTGCGGAGGCTCCGCGAGCGGGATCTCCACGGAGGGCTCCTCGGCCTGCACCACCTCGGGTGACGCGGGCGGCTCGCCGATGGGATCCACCCTGGGCCGCGAGCGCGGTGCCTTCTGGGCATGCAGGGAGGGCTCATAGCCGCGTTGGAACGCCGGATCGAACCGCGGGTCGAACGTCGGCTCTGCCATTACTGGCCCTCCGGTTCGCCGGTGATCAGCCCGCGCAACCAGTCCCGTGCCTCGGTGAACACCTCGTCGCGGTAGCGCTGGTCGAAGACGACCGGCGTGCCGTCCGCACGGGGATACGAACCCAGGAAGATGACGTTCGGACTGAACCTGCGAAGGCCGAGCAGGGCATCCGCCACTCGTTCCTCGAGGATGTGCCCGTCGAGGTCGATCACGAAGCGGTAGCGACCGAGGTTGTCGCCGATCGGGCGCGATTCAAGCAGGCTCATGTTGACGCCGCGGGTGGCGAACTGCTCGAGCATGTCGAGAAGGCCGCCCGCGCGGTCGTCGGGCAGCTCGGCGATGATGCTCGTCTTGTCCGCGCCGGTGACCGCGGGGGTCGAGGCGGTGCGCCCCACGAGCACGAAGCGCGTGACGGCGTGAGGGTTGTCGCCGATGTTCTCGGCGAGCACGACGAGGTCGTGATGCGCGGTGATTCCTGGCGGCGCGATCGCGGCGTCGGCCAGCGGGCCGCCCACGGAACCCGGCGCGGGAAAGAGCGAGGCCGCTGCCGCGACGTTCGAACTCGCCGGGATGTGCCCGTGTTCCGGCAGCGTCGAATCCACCCACAGGTGGCACTGGGCGTACGCGACCGGATGCGCGTTGATGACCTTCACGTCGGCGAGGGTCGTTCCCGGTCGGGCGACCAGCACGAAGTTCACGGGAACGAGGTACTCGCCGATGATGCGCAGATTCGGGATGGTGGCCAGGGCATCCTGGGTCGCACTCACGCCGCCCTCGACCGAGTTCTCGATCGCGATCATGGCCGCGACGGAGCGACCTTCCACCACGTCGTCGAGCGCCTCGCCGACGTTGTTGACCGAACGCCACGGCTTGCCCGCCGCGGCGGCCACCTGCGTGAGCGCGGCCTCGGTAAAGGTACCGGCCGGCCCGAGATAGCTGTACGTCTCGTTGGCGCTCGAGTGCTCAGGCATACGCCGAGTTTATGGGTTAGCGACTCCGGCGCCCTCTCTCCCGCCGCATAACTCCTGCAGAACGCAGGCTGCGGCCTCGCCAGCGCGACGAATCCCGGCGCGCGGGCGCCGCATCCGTGAATCTGCCTGAGTTATGCACAGCGAGCGGGCACGGATGGAAGACTGGGACGATGAACGAGCGCGCAGGAAAACCGGCCCAGGAATCCGACCTCATCGACGTCAAGCAACTCATTCACGCCTACTACGACCTCGTGCCCGACGTGACGATCCCCGAGCAGAAGGTGGTCTTCGGCACCTCCGGCCACCGCGGCTCGTCGCTCGACCGGGCCTTCAACCAGACCCACATCGCAGCGATCACTCAGGCGATCGTCGACTACCGCACGAGCCAGGGCATCACCGGACCCCTCTTCATGGGCCGCGACACCCACGCGCTCTCCCAGCCCGCGGAGACGACCGCGCTCGAGGTGCTGGTCGCCAACAGGGTGCGCGTGCTCGTCGACGAGTTCGGCGACTTCGTGCCGACCCCCGCGCTCAGCCACGCCATCCTGAAGTACAACGGCGGGGTCTCGACAGGCTCGACCAGCGGGGGCCAGGCCGACGGCATCATCATCACGCCGAGCCACAACCCGCCCCGCGATGGCGGCTTCAAGTACAACCCGCCGCACGGTGGGCCCGCCGACAGCGACGCCACGAGCTGGATCGCGAAGCGCGCCAACGAGCTCATCGCAAACGGCAATCGAGACGTGCTGTTCGCGGAGCCGAGTGCCGTCGAGACCTACGACTTCCGCGGCAACTACGTGGATGACCTGGCCAACATCATCGACATGGACGCGATCAAGCGTGCCGGCCTTCACATCGGCGCGGACCCCCTCGGCGGTGCAAGCGTGCACTACTGGCAGCTCATCGCGGAGCGCTACGGCATCGATCTCACGGTCGTCAATCCGCTCGTCGACCCGCAGTGGGGATTCATGACGCTCGACTGGGACGGAAAGATCCGCATGGACCCGTCCTCCGCCTCGGCCATGACCTCCGTGCTCGCGCACAAGGACGAGTACGCGATTCTCACCGGCAACGACGCGGATGCCGACAGGCACGGCATCGTCACGCCCGACGGCGGCCTCATGAACCCCAACCACTACCTCGCGGTCGCGATTCAGTACCTCTACACGCACAGGCGAGAGTGGCGAACGGATGCCGCCATCGGCAAGACACTCGTCTCCAGCAGCATGATCGACCGGGTCGCCACCTCGCTCGGTCGGCGCCTCTGGGAGGTTCCTGTCGGTTTCAAGTGGTTCGTGCCGGGACTCATCGACGGCTCGGTCGCCTTCGGTGGCGAGGAGAGCGCCGGCGCGAGCTTCCTGCGCAAGGACGGCACCGTCTGGACGACGGATAAGGACGGCATCCTGCTCGCCCTGCTCGCGAGCGAGATCCTCGCCGTGACCGGCAAGACGCCCTCGCAGCTCTACGCGCAATTGGTCGCCGAGTTCGGTGACCCCGCGTACCAGCGGGTGGATGCCGTGGCCACGAAAGACCAGAAGGCCGCCCTCGGCAAGCTGAACGGTTCCGCGATCACCGCGACCGAGCTCGCGGGTGACCCGATCACGGCCAAGCTCAGCGAGGCGCCCGGCAATGGCGCGGCGGTCGGCGGCGTGAAGGTCGTCACCGACAACGCCTGGTTCGCGGCGCGCCCGAGCGGCACCGAAGATGTCTACAAGATCTATGCGGAGTCATTCCTCGGCCCCGAGCACCTGAAGCGGGTGCAGGCCGAGGCGAAGACGATCGTGGACGCCGCGCTGAGCGGTCCCTGAGCCTGTCGAAGGGCACGATCCCGCCCCTGGGCCTGTCGCACGGCGCTTCGACAAGCTCAGCGAGCGTGCGCGTAGTCCGGCGCTGGCGGCAGGCCGAAGAACTCCTCGAGCGTCGTGAAGCCCGTCTCGTGCATCTCGGTGGCGAGCTCCACACCGATGTAGCGGAAGTGCCACGGCTCGTACATGTAGCCGGTCACCGCGACCTTGTCTGCCGGATACCGCAGCAGAAAGCCGAAGCGATAGGCGTTGGCCGCGAGCCACTTACCCTGCGGCGTCTGCCCGAAGCAGGCAGCGAGTGCACACGTGAGCGGTTGGGCGCTGATGTCTGCCGCCAGGCCGGTCTGGTGCTCGCTGAAGCCAGGTCGGGCGCTCTGCGCGTCCGCGCCGGCCTGGCCGGCGCTGCGCACATAGCCGTTGTAGACGTTCACCTGCACGGCGTAGGAGCGGTATGCACTCTGCAACTGCATGCCGCCGGCGCCTTCGGCCTTGGCCGCCGCGAACATCGCAACCATGGCATCCGCTGCTGCCGCCCGCAGCGTCGGTGGGTTGAGGTGTGGCACCGGGGTCTGCACGAGATCCGGCGGTACGTAGTTCGCGGGCTTGAGCTGTCTGAGCTTGTCTGCGACCACCCAGATGCTCGTCGGGTCATCGATCGAGAGCGCGTGCTTGTTGAAGAACGACTTCGGCTTGTCGACCGGCGGCGCGGGCGACGGGGTGACCGACGCGGAGGGACTGTCGGACGCGGAGGCGCTGGCCTGCCGCACCGGGACCCTGTCGGGTGCGCAGCCGGTCAGCGTGAGCGCGAGCGAGGCGGCCACCAGCGCGACGACCGGACGGGAGGCTCGCGCTGAGGGCATGCTGATGATGATAGTTGGGCCGCGATCACGCCGAGGTGCACGCCAACGAGCGCCACGGTTCAGGATTCCAACGTCACGTCTTGATAACGGCTCCTCGCCCGTATTCACCGGCCCGGCGCCGTGCGCAGGGGTTCCTGAAAGCGAAATCATCTGAGAGCGCTCCCACGACCGCGTTGACTTCGCTCTCGTGATCTGTATAGTCTGACCGCGATTGTCTGAGAGCGCTCCCACAGTTGGATTTGGGAGCGCTCCCATCGATCGTCCCCCATCCACGCACACAAAGGAGTGACCGTGAAACTTTCACGACGCACCACCCTCGCAGCAAGCATCGCCATGGCCTCGGCCATCGCCATGCTGGCAACCGGATGTTCGACCGGCGGCACCACCGGCGGCAGCTCCGACGAGAACATCACCCTCACTATCACGACCTTCGGCACCATGGGTCTCGACGCCAACTACAAGGCGTACGAGAAGGCCCACCCGAACATCACCATCAAGGCGACGAACATCGACACCGGTGACAACGCCAAGACCGACTGGCAGACCAAGCAGGCCGCCGGCGCCGGGCTCCCCGACATCCAGGCCACCGAAGAGGGATGGCTGAGCGCCGTCATGCAGGTCTCGGACCAGTTCCAAGATCTGCGCGACTACGGCATGAACAAGATCAAGGACCGCTGGGTCGACTGGAAGGTCGCTCAGATGACCGATAAGGACGGCCGCATCATCGGTTACGGCACGGACATCGGCCCGGAGGGACTCTGCTACAACAGCAAGCTCTTCGCCGCTGCAGGCATGCCGAGCGACCGCGAGGGTGTCGCCAAGCTGCTCGGCGGAGCAGACGCAACCTGGGACGACTACTTCAAGGTCGGCGCCGAGTACAAGGAGAAGACCGGCAAGGCCTTCTACGACCAGTCCGGATTCATCTGGAACGCCATGGTCAACCAGCAGAAGGAGGGCTACTACACCTCCGATGGCAAGCTCAACGTGCAGAACAACGCCACGCTGAAGGGCCTCTGGTCCAAGCTCGCGGCGGCGACCACGTCCGGTCAGTCCTCCAACCAGACCCAGTGGGACTGGGGCAAGGGCAAGGCATTCCTTGACGGTAGCTTCGCGACCATGATCTGCCCGGGCTGGATGCTCGGCAACGTCAAGGGCGGCGTCACCCAGGGCGGCGGAGACGCCACCTCCGGTTGGGACTTCGCCGACGTGTTCCCCGGCGGCGCAGCCAACTGGGGCGGAAGCTTCCTGACCATCCCGAAGACGTCGAAGCACCCGAAGGAGGCCGCGGCACTCGCCGAGTGGCTGACCGAGCCCGCGCAGCAGACGAAGGCCTTCGAGAAGGCCGGAACGTTCCCGAGCACGCTCAAGGGACAGACCGAGCCAGGCGTGACCGGCCCGAACGAGCTGTCGAAGTTCTTCAACGACGCTCCGGTCGGCGAGATCCTCGCCTCCCGCGCCAAGGGTGTCGTCGCTCAGTTCAAGGGTCCGGATGACTCGGTCATCCAGTCACAGGTGTTCGGCCCGTCCGTGCAGCTGCTCGACTCGAGCAAGGCGAACGGCGACAAGGCCTGGGCCAACGCCATGGACCTGCTCAAGCAGCTCGTCATCAACAAGTAGCACCTCTTCACCCGAGGCCCCCGGTCTTCACGACCGGGGGCCTCACCCTCTCGGAGACAAAGCCCATGACATCCACACTCACCTCTCGGAAGCAGCGTTCTGCCGCGGCCGAGGCGCGGCAAACCGACGTGCTGACCCTCAGGCAGCGACTCAACCGCCTCGATGTCAAGGCATCCCCGTACCTCTACATCGCACCCTTCTTCATCCTGTTCGCCCTCATCGGGCTATTCCCGCTGGCCTACACCTTCGTGGTCTCGATCAACGACTGGAACCTGCTCACCGGACCCGGTGACTGGGTCGGCTTCGCCAACTACGCGGCCGAGATGGCCGATCCGTTCTTCTGGAAGTCGCTGTTCAACACGATGAGCATCTTCCTGCTCTCGGCGATACCGCAGCTGATCGCCGCGACGTTCTTCGCGGCGATCCTCGACCAGAACATCCGAGCCAAGACCTTCTGGCGGATGAGCGTGCTGCTGCCGTACGTGGTCACTCCGGTCGCCGTGACGTTGATCTTCTCGAGCGCCTTCGATGAGAAGTACGGCCTCATCAACAACGTGCTCACGGCCTTCCACATCGACCCGGTGGCCTGGAAGACCGACGTGTTCCCCTCGCACATTGCGATCGCCAGCATGGTCAACTGGCGGTGGACGGGCTACAACGCGCTCATCCTTCTCGCCGCGATGCAGGCCGTGCCGCGCGACGTGCACGAGTCAGCCTCGCTCGACGGAGCGGGCTCGATGCGCCGGTTCTTCTCGATCACGCTGCCGAGCATCCGGCCCACCATGATCTTCGTGATCATCACCGCGACCATCGGCGGCCTGCAGATCTTCACCGAACCCAAGCTGTTCAACGCGACGAGCGCGACGCCGGGCGGACCGCAGCGCCAGTACCAGACCACGGTGCTCTACCTCTGGGACATGGCCTTCAACCGGCAGAACTTCGGCAAGGCATCCGCCATCGCGTGGCTGCTGTTCCTGCTCATTGTCATCATCGGCGTACTCAACTTCCTGATCTCGAAGCGCATCGCGACGACCGAGGCGAAGGTGAGTCGGCGACGGGCGTCGAAGCGGCTCGCGGCCTACGAGGCCGATCGCGCGCTGGCCGCGGGATCCACATCCACTGTTCCCGCCGCACCGGCGGCCGACGACGCGAAGAGAGAGTCATGAGCGCGATCGCGACCAAGCAGGCGCCTGCCGCAACCACACAGAACAGGGCGCCGCGGCGCAGGTCGATGGGCATCGACCGTCGGCCGGGGTGGTTCACCTACGCGGTGCTGATCGTCATCTTCGTCGGTGGCGCGTATCCACTTTGGTGGTCGTACATCGCCGGCAGCAGCCCGAGCAGCGTGCTCAGCGCGCAGTGGCCGCCCATCCTGCCTGGAAGCCTGTTCTGGAAGAACGTCGCGGATGTTCTCGACACGGTGCCGTTCTGGCTCGCGCTTGGCAACTCCATCATCGTCTCCAGCGTGATCACGGTCTCCGTCGTCTTCTTCTCCACCCTCGCCGGCTACTCATTCGCGAAGCTGAAGTTCCGCGGGCGTGAGGGCCTCATGGTCTTCGTCATCGGCACGCTTGCCGTGCCGACGCAGCTCGGCATCATCCCGCTGTTCATGCTGATGAAGCAGTTCGGCTGGACGGGAACGCTCGGCGCGGTCATCGTGCCCACGCTCGTCACCGCCTTCGGTGTGTTCTTCATGCGGCAGTACCTGCTCGATGTCATTCCGGATGAGCTCATCGAGGCCGCGCGCATGGACGGCGCCACGATGCTGGGCACGTTCTGGCACGTCGGAGTTCCCGCCGCGAGACCCGCCATGGCGATTCTCGCTCTGTTCACGTTCATGACGGCGTGGACCGACTATCTTTGGCCATTGCTGGTTGTGCCACAGAACCCGACGCTGCAGGTGGCCCTGAGTCAACTGCAGTCCGCGAAGTACGTGGACTACTCCATCGTGCTCGCAGGAGCCGTGATGGCGACGATTCCACTGCTGGTACTGTTCGTGCTCGCAGGTAAGCAACTCGTCTCCGGCATCATGGCCGGGGCGGTGAAAGGCTGATGACCGACGTGAAAGAGGCAGGCAACGTGAACCGCACCTTCCCGAAAGACTTCCTGTTCGGTGTCGCAACGGCGGCGTACCAGATCGAGGGTGCCGCCCACGAGGATGGCCGCACCGATTCCATCTGGGACGCGTTCAGTCGCCTGCCCGGCGCCGTGGTGGGAGCAGACAGCGGCGAGGTGGCCTGCGATCACTACCACCGCTCGGCCGACGACGTGAAGCTCATGGCCGACCTGGGCATCCAGACCTACCGCTTCTCAACCTCCTGGGCTCGGGTGCGACCCGACGGCGGGGCCGTGAACGAGAAGGGTCTCGACTTCTATTCGAAGCTCGTTGACGAACTGCTCGATAACGATATCAAGCCGTGGTTGACGCTCTACCACTGGGATCTTCCGCAGGCGCTCGAGGAGCGGGGCGGCTGGACCAACCGCGAGACCGCGGAGCGCTTCACCGAGTACGCGCTCGCGGTGCACGACCGGCTCGGTGACCGGGTCGACGCGTGGACGACGCTCAACGAGCCCTGGTGCTCGTCTTTCCTCGGCTACACGGGCGGCGAGCACGCGCCCGGGCGCCAGAACAAGCGCGACGGCATGGTCGCGGCGCACCACCTGCTGCTGGCGCACGGCCTCACGGTGAACGAACTGCGGGCGCGCGACAACAACCTCAAGCTCGGCATCACGCTGAACCTCACGGTGGCCGACCCGCTCGATCCGACGGATGCCGGTGATGTCGAGGCAGCGAGAAAGATCGACGGCCAGTTCAACCGCTTCTTCCTCGACCCGATCTTCCGCGGAGAGTACCCGGCGGACATCCTGGAGGACCTGGCGCAGCACCACTTTGAAGACGTTGTGCAGGCGGGCGACCTGGCGATCATCTCGACGCCGATCGATGCTCTCGGCGTCAACTATTACCACGGCGAGGCGCTGAGCGCGCACCCGCCGACGGTGCCGGAGATCACCACCGCCGCGCCGAGCGCACGGCCCAAGGCGTCGCCGTTCCCCGACACGGACGGCGTGTTCTGGCATCCGCGCGGCTACCCCGTGACGGCCATGGGCTGGGAGGTGCAGCCGGAGGGCCTCACCCGACTGCTGCGCCGGGTGAAGGATGACTACACCGGCTCGAAGGTCGACCTCTACGTGACCGAGAACGGCGCGGCCTACAACGACGTCGTGGCCGAGGACGGAGTGGTGCACGACGAGGAGCGGGCGGAGTTCCTGCGACTGCACCTCGGCGCGATCCTCGACGCGATCGACCAGGGCGTCGACGTCAAGGGCTATTTCTACTGGTCGCTCATGGACAATTTTGAGTGGGCCTGGGGCTACGCGAAACGCTTCGGCCTCGTTAGGGTCGACTACGACAGCCAGGTGCGCACGGTCAAGGAGAGCGGCCGTGAGTACGCGAGGATCATCGCGAACCGAAGCGAGGCTACGTCCTAAGCTGTGGTGTTCGAGGTAACGCAGCCCGAGGAGGCGAAACTGGCCGTGACGTCCGCCCCCACGCTCGAGATGGTCGCCGCCCGCGCGGGAGTGTCGCGCTCGACGGTCTCGCGCGTCGTCAACTCCTCCCCGCAGGTCACGGCGGATGTCGTGGCGATTGTCAACGCGGCGATCGCCGAACTCGGCTACGTTCCCAATCGCGCCGCGAGGTCGCTCGCAAGCCGGCGCACCTACGCGATCGCCCTGGTGATCCCCGAGAACACCGCCAAGTTCTTCTCGGACCCCTACTTCGCGGCCGTGATCCAGGGGGCAGCCAATTTTCTTGGTGCGAGCGACTACGTGCTCAACCTCCTCATCGGTTCTCCCGGTGACGAACTGAAGACGCTGCGCTACGTCGAGCGGGGCAACGTCGACGGTGCGCTCGTGCTCTCCCACCACAGTGATGATGGCTCATACCTGAAGCTCGGCAGCTCGATGCCGGTGGTCTTCGGTGGCCGGCCGGCCGGGTCTGACAGCGATGAGGCGTATTACGTCGACATCGACAATGTCGAGGCTGGCACGATGGCCACGCGCCACCTCATCGAGCGGGGCCGCAGCCGAATAGCGACCATCGCCGGGCCGCAAGACATGTCCGCTGGAACAGACCGCATCGCCGGGTGGCGCTCGGCGCTGACCGGCGCGAAGCTGACCCCCGGTCCGATCGAATACGGCGACTTCACACCCGTCGGCGGTGCCGATGCCATGCGCCGCCTGCTGCAGCAGCATGCTTCGTTCGATGGGCTGTTCGTCGCCTCCGCCCAGATGGCATCCGGAGCACTCGGCGTGCTTCGCGAGGCGGGGCTCTCGGTTCCGGCGGATGTGGGCGTCACGACAGTCGACAACGATTATTTCGCGATCAACGCCATTCCGCCGCTCACGACGATCGAGCAGCCGACCCAGCAACAGGGCGCGAAGATGGCCGAAATGCTCCTCGATATCATCGAGGGCCGCCCGGTTGACAGGCACGCCACTATCGCGACCACGCTCGTCATTCGCGACTCCGCCTAGCATCGAGCGGCACTCGGTCGGCGCGACACGTACACTGGGGGCAACCCGGAGCTATTACAAACGTTGTCGTCTCGTTAGTGTCTAGTAAGCGACAACGACGCGCAGCAGCAATAGAGGGGAACGGCCAGAGATGCGAAACTTTTTTCGCGCCGGGGGAAGATCACGCCCAGCATCGGCCGCGCGGGGCGATCAACGGGATCAGCGCACTGTGGATCCCACGGCGACGCTCGAGATGGTCGCCGAACGCGCGGGCGTCTCCCGCTCGACCGTGGCGCAGGTGCTCGATGCCTCCGGCGAGGTGCCGGCGGTCGTCGTCGATCGCGTGACCGCCGCGATAGCCGAACTCGGCTACGTTCCCGACCGTGGGCGCAGTGTCAGCGGCAAGCGGCGCAGCTACTCGATCGCCCTGGTCATCCCGGAGACGGCGAGCAAGTTCTTCGCGGACTCGTACTTCCCCGCTGTCATCCAGGGCGCCGCCGCCTTTCTTGAAGACACCGACTACGTGCTCAACCTTCTGATCGGTTCGCCGGCCGAGTCCGAGAAGACCATGCGCTATCTGCAGGATGGCAACGTGGATGGCGTGCTCGTGATCTCCCACCATTCGGATGACAGCTCGTACCTGCTGCTCAGCAAGTCCGTGCCGGTGGTCTTTGCCGGTCGCCCGACCGGCATCGACAGCGACGAGGCCTGCTACATCAACGTCGACAACGTCGGCGCTGGCGCGACGGCCACCCGCCACCTCATCGAACGCGGCCATACGCGCATCGCCACCATCGCTGGCCCGCAAAACATGGTGGCAGCGGTCGACCGTGTCACCGGCTGGAGAACCGCGCTCGAGACCGCCGGCCTCACGCCCGGCCCCATCGAATCCGCGGACTTCACCCCCGTGGGCGGCGTGTATGCGATGCGGCGCCTCCTGAAGCAGGAGGTGCCGTTCGACGGTATCTTCATCGCGTCGTCGCAGATGGCGTCGGGCGCCCTGACCGTGCTGCGGGACGCCGGACTGAACGTTCCGACCGACGTCGGCATCACCACCGTCGACAACGATCAGTTCGCCATCAACGCCGAACCACCGCTGACCACGATGGAACAGCCCACCACCCTCCACGGCGCGCGGATTGCCGAGATGCTCATCGACGTCATCGAAGGGCGCGACGTCGACAAGCAGGCGACGATCGCCACGACGCTCATCGTTCGCGACTCGGCCTAGCCGAACTGGCCGCGCGGCTCGATGCTCATGAGCCTCGAGTGCCTGCGCAACCTGAAGCGCAGCGACAGCCGGCCGGATCGGGCGAGCAGTACCGCGACGACGATGGCGGCCAGACACGGCACGACACCCGAGATCGCCATGGCGCCGCGCGCTCCGACGACCTCGGCCAGCCATCCCATCACGGGACTCCCGAGCGCCTGACCTCCGACCGCGACCATCGAGTACAGCGCCATGACGCGACCACGGATTATGCGGTTGGACGACAGTTGCACTACCGCCTCCGCCGTGGTCGAGAACAGCATGCGCATGAACCCGATGCTGGCGAGTGCCACGAGGAAGACGCTCAGGACGGGCGCGATGCCCGTGAGGATCAGGGTCAGCCCAAACAGCCCGGCCGAGAAGACGATGAAGCGCAGCCGGAAGGTGATGCGCCTGGTCGAGGCGACCGCGCCGACGAGCGCACCGACCGCCGCGGCCGAACTGTAGAGACCGTATCCGGCAGCACCCGAGTGGAAGACGCTATCGGCGAAGGCCACGAGCAGCACCGGCAGGTTCATGCCGAAGGTGTAGACGAAGGCGAGCATGACCATCGGCCAGAAGATCGACGGCTTCGAGCGGACATACCGCAGCGCCTCGCGGATCTGCCCCTTCGCCTGCTGAACCACGAGGGATGGCAGCAGCTCCGACTTGCGCATCGCGAGCAGCGCAACGATCACGAGACATCCGGCGAGCGAATTGATGCCGATCGCCCAGCCGGCACCCACGAGCGCGAGCATGACGCCGCTGATGGCTGGGCCGAGCAATCCGCCGAGGTGCCAGATCGAGGCGTTCACGCTGATGGCGTTGCTGAGGTGCCGCTGGCCCACCATCTCGTTGACGAAGACCTTCTTCGCGGGCTGATCGACGACATCTACGAAGCCCAGGAGGCACGCGGTGAGGTAGACCTGCCAGACCTGCACGACGCCCGTGAACACGAGGGCCGCGAGCACGCCGCACAGGATGACGCCGATCGTCTGCGTGGTGATCATGGTCGGGCGCTTCTTGAAGCGATCGGTGATGACGCCGCCGAATGGACCGAACAGCAGCATCGGGCCGAACTGCAGAGCTGCGGTGATGCCGACCGCGGTGACGCTCCCGGTGAGCTCGAAGACGAGCCAGTCGATCGCGATGCGCTGCATCCACACCGAGGTGTACGAGATCGACTGCGACATCGCGTACAGGCGGTAGTTGTGGATGCGCAGGGAAATGAAGGAGTCGCGCCAGCGCGGCGGCTTCAGCAGAACAGGAATCGGCGCCGTCGCGGTGTCTGCGTCAGCAGCGTCTGGAGCCATCACTCAACCGTAGAACGGCCGCGCCCATTCGACAGCATTATCTGGGCTATAAGTCGCATTACATCCCGCAATACCCCGCTGCGTGAGGTCTGGCCATCTGCTGTTCCACAGGTGCCGGAAGAACCCCCGGACTTCAGCGGGAGAGGTAGCCACCCTTTTCCAGGCCTGCCTCGATCTCGAAGCGATTCTTGAGCGGATTGCGGCCGGCGACGAAGTACAGCAGCGGCAGGAGCATGCCGTAGCGCGCCCACTGCGACTTGTGCACCGCCTCGTGCTCGAGCACGTCATCCGTGACGTTGTCGTCGGTGAGGTAGGTACCTCCGACGCAGGAGCCGCCCCGACCGAACGCCCACTTCGGCATCCCGCGGAACACGACGAGGCCGTTCCGGCGCTCGATGTGGCCGGTGCTCCAGATGAAACCCCAGGCCATCCCGACCGCGGTGGCGTAGGTGTAGCCCGCCCTGCTGATCGGGGAGTCGAGCAGAACGGTCTTGGTCACACGGGCGGCAGTCATGGTCTTCCTACCGTAACGAAACGGGCGACTCGGCGTTCAGACAGCGGACTGGATACGATGATGGCAGCTTCACCTCCCCGCACCAGTGTCGATCGGAGAGCAATGTCAGCACCACGATTCCTCAACCCCGCCTCGCTTCACGCGCCGTCCGGCTACAGCCACGTCGCGGAGACCTCCGGCGGCAGAACGATCTACCTCTCTGGGCAGGTGGCGCTGTCTCCCGAGGGCGAGATCGTGGGGCGGAACGACACGAGAGCCCAGGCCCATCAGGTCTTCACCAACCTCTCCAACGCCCTCGCGGCCGTGGGAGCCACCTTCGAGGACGTCGTCAAGCTCACCTACTTCATGATCGACATGGCCGACTTTCCGGCCGTGCGCGAGGTGCGCGACAGCTTCGTGAACACCGCGCAACCGCCGGCCAGCTCCGCCGTTCAGGTGAGCGGACTCGTCTTCGACTGGATCCGGCTCGAGGTGGAGGCGGTCGCGGTCATCGACTGACACTCACTGGAAGTCGACGCCCGCCTTGGCGAGGCGCTTCTGGATGACGGCCATCGCATCCGGGCTCTGGTCAACGAGCACGAAACGGCGCCCGAGCGCGGCCGCGACGACCCCGGTCGTACCCGAGCCCGCGAAGAAGTCGAGCACCCAGTCGCCCTCACGGCTCGAGGCCTGCACGATGCGGCGCAGGATCCCCTGCGGCTTTTGCGTCGGGTAGCCGGTCTTCTCCTTGCCCGTCGGGGAGACGATCGTGTGCCACCACACATCCGTCGGCAGCTTGCCGCGCGCGGCCTTCTCCGGCGTGACGAGGCCCGGCGCCATGTACGGCTCGCGGTCGACCTCCTCGGAGTTGAAGTAGTAGCCGCTCGGGTTTTTCACGTAGACGAGGATCGTGTCGTGCTTTGCCGGCCACCTGCTCTTGGACTTCCCGCCATAGTCGTAGGCCCAGATGATCTCGTTGAGAAAACTCTCCCGGCCGAAAAGCGCGTCGAGCAGCACCTTCGCGTAGTGCGCCTCGCGGTAGTCGAGGTGCAGGTAGAGCGTGCCGTCGTCGGCGAGCAGCCGCCAGGCCTCGGCCAACCGCGGTTCGAGAAAGGTCCAGTAGTCGTCGAAGCTGTCGTCGTAGCTCATCAGGTCGCCGCGGATGCGCTCGTAGAGTTCTCCCTTGAACCCCTTGATCGTTCCGGATGCGCTGCGCACGCTCGTCGTGGACTGCCTCGCCTGGCTGCGGCCGGTATTGAACGGCGGATCGAGGTAGACGAGGGTGAACGAGGCACTGGGCAGCCCGGCGATCACCTTGAGATTGTCACCCTGGATGACTCGGTCGGCTCCTGTGGGCGACCAGTCTGTGGGCATAGGGCCATTGTCCCATCCCCGAGGTTGTCGTCGGACATCGAGCCGAAGGCTCCGCCCATAGAGGCCCACCACGCCCCCGCCTTCGGCTCGATGTCCGACGACCTGTGCGCGGGTCCGCCCGTAGAGCGGGTTGATTAGTCGCGCTGGGAGACGTCGATCGTGACCTTGCCGTTGAAGATGCCCTTGTCGCCATCACCGGCGAGCGGCGCCGGAGCCGGCATCCTGGTCTGGCGGTCGAGCTCGAGCGCGGCCTCGTGCCTGGCCGGCGCGAAGACCTCGTCGCCGATTCCCATCAGCCCTCCGCCGTGGGCCGAACTCTTCTTGCCGGTGGCGCCGGAAAGGTCGATCAGCCTGAGCTTCTGCAGCACAAAGAACAGCGCCGGGATTCCGACGACGACACCCCCGAAGACCCACCAGTTCACGAGCTAAGGGTAACCCGTACGGGGGACAATCCCGACGTAACCGTGCGTGTTCTCAGGGAACGCGGTAGAGCCACTCGGCCGTGCCGAACTTTTCATCCACGAGCGTCTGGGCCTTCGCGAGCTCGTCCGCGGTCACCTCGTCGGCGGTCGCGCCGTAGAGACCCCTGAACGTCGACTCCATGCGCTCGATAATCTCGGCACGACTCAGGCCGGTCTGGCTGCGCAGCGGGTCGACCCGCTTATTGGCGCTCTTGGTGCCCTTATCGCTCATCTTCTCGCGACCGATGCGCAGCACCTGCACCATCTTGTCGCCGTCCATGTCGTAGCTCATCGTCACGTGGTGCAGCACCGCGCCGGTGCCGAGGCGCTTCTGGGCTGCTCCGCCGATCTTGCCCTTCGGGCTCGTGATGTCGTTGAGCGGCTGGTAGAACGCGTCGATTCCGAGCGACTTGAGCGCGGTGATGACCCATTCGTCGAGGAAGGCGTAGGAGTCGGCGAACGTCATCCCGTGCACGAGGTCGGTCGGTGCGTAGATCGAATAGGTGATGACGGAGCCGGCCTCCATGAACATGGCGCCGCCCCCGCTGATACGACGGGTGACCTGAAAGCCGTATTTATCGGCGTTCTCCATGTCGACCTCGTTCTTCACCGACTGGAAGCTTCCGATGACGACGCCCGGTTCGTTCCACTCCCAGATGCGCACGGTGGGCTTGCGGCGACCCGCGCCGACCTCCTCGGCGAGCACCTGATCGAGCGCCATCTGCAGTACCGGGGCGTAGGCCTCGCCATGGATGAGCTGCCAGTCGTAGTCGCGCCAGCTCGTCGCGTGAGCAAGAGAACGACGGATGGCGACGGCGACCGCTTCTGGCGAGAAGCCGAGCAGGGTCGCACCCTCGGGCAGCGCCTGCCGCACGGCGGACGCGAGCTGGGCGGCATCCGCGGATTCTGGCAGACCGTTGATCGCCGAATCGATGCGCTCGAGCGCGCTGTCGGGTTCGAGGAAGAAGTCGCCGGCGAGCCGGAAGTTCGCAATGACGCCGTCGACGACATCGAGGTCGACGACCACGAGCTTTCCGCCTGGAACCTTGTACTCGCCGTGCATGGTGCTCCCTCTGGTTATGCGGCGGCGAGGTCTCGACAGGCTCGACCCGCGGGGGCCGCGGAACCAGCTTATTCCGGCGGCACCCGATCGCCGTGTCCGAGTGCGCGCAAGCGTGATCGCAGACGCACAGCGGCCTCGTCGAGTGCGGCCGGGCGAGCAGCACGGTCGATGCCCGTCGGATGGAACTCGAACGGCGACCAGGACGGCCAGATGTGCACGTGGACGTGCGGCACCATGTAGCCCTCGATCATGAGTCCGACCCGGTCGGAGCTCCACTCCTGGCGCTGGGCCAGACCGATCTGGTGGGCGATCGACATGAGGTGCGCCATCAACTCCTCAGGCAGGTCGAGCCAACGATCCACCTCGAGGCGCGGCACCACGAGGGTGTGGCCGGGCTGACGCGGCTCGATGGTGAGGAACGCGACGGCACGATCGTCCGTCCAGATCATCCGTGCCGGGGCGCGACCCTCGATGATGTCGGTGAAGATGCTGGCCATCGAGCGCTCAGGCGTTCGTGCGCCCGGCGCCCAGTCGATCCTTGAGCCAGGCGATCGTGTCTGCGTACACCTCTTCGCGGTTGGTTTCGTTGAAGATCTCGTGCCGCGCATCCTCGTAGACGATGAGTTCGACGTCGCTCAGCCCACTGCGCGTGAGGTAGCTCTGTGCGAGCAGCTCGGCGCTCTCGGTGCCGCCGAAGGGATCGTCGCTTCCGATCTGGATGAGCACCGGAAGATCGGAGGGGAGGTCGCGTGCCGGCCGGCCGAGCAGCCGCAGACTGTCGAACAGGCCGAAGAGCTGGAGCGCTCGCGCCGTGAAGGTGAGCTCGTCATCCTGGAACGCGCGCGCGACGGCCGGATCCCGGCTGAGCCATTCGTTGCCCGTCGTGCCGAGGTGGGCGTGCTTGGCGTTGAGGTCGCCACCGTTCATGTGGCGAAGCGTGCGATAGGCGGTGCCGGTGAGCACGAGCGCGTCGTATTCGCCCGAGTGCCGATTCACGATCTTCTGCGCGATGATCGAGCCCCAGCTGTGTCCGAGTAACGCGAGGGGGACGCCGGGGTTCTCCGAGCGGATGATGTCGGTGAGCTCGCGCACGGATTCTACGGTTCCGCGCATGCCGCCGGGCCCGAGCCTGCCGAGCTTCGTGCTGTCGCCGGCCCACTGCCCCAGGCCGGTCTGCCCGTGGCCGTAGTGATCGTCGGCGTAGACGGAGAAGCCGGCCGTGACGAGCTTCTGCGCGAGTTCCTCGTAGCGCACGGCGTGGTCGCCGAGGCCATGCGCGATCTGCACGACCCCCCTCGGCTTGCCCGCCTTCCACTGGTAGAAGTGCACCTTCACGCCGCGCGCATCCACGAAGCTGCGGTCCTGGCGTGCCGCCGTGAACTGGATCACGATGTCTCCCTGCTCTGCCTGGCGAAGATGCCGATGGCCCAGTGTACGGCGACCGGTGCTCGGAATCAGTCCGGCGCCGGCTCTTCCCGAGACTGCAGTTCCGTCGTCATCCACTCGAACAGCCCATCCGTTCTAGCCCGCAGTCCGGTGTGCACGCGGTGCAGTCGGGAATACGCGGCAGCGCGGTTCTGCGACGGCTCCACGGGAGGCGCGTAACGCACCATTCTGGTGATGGCCTCGTCCCAGGACGGATGCATGCCGCTCCCGACCGCAGCACAGATCGCCGCGCCCATGCCCGCCGCGTCGTCCGTCTCTGCCCGCCTCACAACCAGGCCGAAGACATCCGCGATGATGGTAGCGATCAGCTGGGAGCGCGCACCTCCGCCGCTCAGGATGACGCTGTCGAATCGGCGTTCGAGCGCGGTCTCCATCGCCGCTGCGTGGTCGGCCATCGTGAACGCGAGGCCTTCGAGGATCGAACGGTAGATATGGAACCGACCCTGGCTGCCATCGAAACCGAGGAGTGCCCCGCGCCGATACTGCGCGTTCGCGGGCGCAAGCCAGTCGAGCACCGTCATCAACCCGCCGCTGCCAGGGGGTACGGACGCTGCACCCTCGTTGAGCCGCTCCTCGAGGGAGTAGAGCCGATCCCCGAGCGCATCCTCCTGCTCCGCGTCATTCGCCTCGGCCTGGAGAAGCGAGCGAAACCAGCTCACAGTCCACATGCCGCGTCGAATGCCCTCACTCTCATAGAGGTATTGACCGGGTCGTGAGCCGAAATTGACCCAGAACGCATCCGCACTCGCCGATCCGTCCCCGATCGTCATGGACGACACGTAGGTACCGAGCGAAAGCACGAGTTCCGACTCACCGCGAAGTCCCGAGCCGAGCGCCTCGACCGCCTTGTCATTGGCCGTCGCATAGACCACGATGCCTTCGGGAATGCCCGTTGCCGCTGCGGCCTCCGCCGTCACCATCCCGAGGGGAGAACCTGGATCGACGAGGTCGAAGAGCATCGCGCGGGTCATCCCCGTGTCTCGATACGCCTGCGGATCGTCGGACCAGCGCCAGGTGTTCTGATCAATCGGCCACACGCCCTGATAATTGGCCGCGGCATCGCTGAACGCACCGGTCAGCCTCCGGGTGATGTATCCGGACGAGGTCGTCACGTACGTCGCCTGCGCATCGCTGGGTTCGAACGGTCGTCCCACGCGCGAGTCCATCCAGCTGAGCATCGGCTCTGCAAGCTGGCCGTCGGCATCGAGGATGGCACGGCAGAAGCGAATGGTGCAGAGTCCGACGGCCACGATCTCGGATGCGTCGCCCGTGAAACGGTCGAGCGCGAGACGGCAGGCCGACGCGATCGATTCCCACACGTCGTCGCCCGGATGCACGACGTGGCCCGGCGCAGGATGCAGGTACGGTCGCAACCCGACCCGCGCGCTCGCGTGGACGCGCCCGTCGGCATCCACAATCGACACCTTGGTGCTCTGCGAACCGTTGTCGATCGCTACGACGTACGCCGCCACTTGCTCAGTCCTTCAACGGGAAAATGGTGCCGGGGTTCATGATGCCGTTCGGGTCGAAGGCGGTCTTCAGGGTGCGCAACATCGAGTAGGCGCTCCCGTGCTCAACCTCGGTCCACCCGGTGCGGTACTTACCGATGCCGTGATGATGCACCATTGAGCCTCCCAGCCTGAGCGCCTCTTCCACGATGATCGCATTGATGGGCTCGTGATACTCGGTGATCTCTTCACGCGGTTCGCAATGAATGTCGTAGTCGTAGACGAAGTAGAGGTTGGTGCCGGTCTGGTAGCTGTGCGACGAGTGCGCACCGAGCATGGTGAGATCGGACGCTCGGGGGAACTCCTCGCGCACCCTCCGCATGACCGACTCATAGAGATCGTTCACCCGAGACCAGTCCACGGAGACCTCGGTGGTGTAACCGAGGTGCGCGTTCGCAACCATCTCGGCGCGCTCGGCATCGATCGCCGCCTGGTCCCAATTGAGGCGACCGAACCAGCTCTCGATGAGACTCGTCTCCACCCGCTCGTGGGGACGGGATGCGAACACCGCCTCGATGGCCTGGGCCGTTGCTGCGGTGATCGAGGCTGGCCCCTCCGCCATGAGCACGACGACACTCTTGCCGGCATAGAAGTGGGCGAAGTGCTGCCGCGCGTCCTCCGGCGAATACACGCGGCAGATCGAGGGTCGGTACCCCGCCGTGATCAGCTCGCGCAGGGCGTCGACGCCCTGGCCGAAGTCATCGAGCAAAAAACCGAAGAAACGATTGTTCTCCGGCTGGTATCGGAACACCTTGATCGTGACCTCGGTGATGAAGCACAGCGCGCCTTCGTTGCCGACCACGATGTGCCGGATGTCGGGCCCAGCCGCTCGGCGCGGAACGTTCTTGATCCTGCTGATGGTGCCATCCGGGAACACCGCCTCGAGACCGACGACCATGTCTTCGATGCCGCCGTACAGGGTTGAGAACTGGCCGATCGAGCGAGTCGCGGTGAGGCCGCCGTACTGTGCGAGCGGCTTCGACTGAGGCGAATGGCCCGTGGTCAGGCCCTGCTCGCGGAGCCGATCCTCAAGAACCTGAAGGGGAACACCGCACTCCACCGTCGCCATCATGTCGACAGCGTTGATCGAGAGGATGGCATCCATGCGCGAACCGTCGAGCACGATCGAGTCTGCGATCACGGTCTCGAGGCCGCCCTCGGTCGCGGTGCGCCCTGTGCGCGGCACAACGGCGACGAGGTTCTCGTTCGCAAACCGGAGCGTCGCAGCCACCTCGTCCGACGACCGTGGATACGCGATAGCCGCGGGGAACGGGCCGTCGAAGATGTCGTGGGCGGCCGTGTACTTCTTGAATCGATCGACGCTGGCCTCGCGCAGCGCGCGTTCGTCCGTGTCGATGTGATCGGTGCCGAGGAGGCCTGCGAGGGCTGAGACGATCTGCTCGCGGCTGAGGGGTGATCGGGATGCGGACATGATGCTCCTGGATGAGTGGATGAAAGCTGACGTGGTTTGCTGCTGCGACTCAGCGCGTGAGGTAGCCGCCATCGACCACGAGCGTGTGGCCATTGACATAGTCGGAGGCGCGGCTGGCGAGGAAGACGATGGCGCCCATCAGGTCGGCCGGGTCGCCCCACCGTGCCGCGGGAACGTGCTCCAGAATGCGCTGGCTGGCCGCCGCATCCTCTCTGGTCTGCTCGGTGATCGCTGTCGCGAAATAACCCGGCGCGATCGCGTTGACCTGGATTCCCTTCTCGCCGAGTTCATCCGCGTATGCCTTGGTGAGCCCCACGATGCCGGCCTTGGTCGCGGCGTAGGCCGGGGACATGCGCCCACCGAGGAACGAGAACAGCGAAGCGATGTTGATGATCTTGCCTGAGCCCTGATCGATCATCACCCTGGCGGCCTCGTGCGCGAACTCGAACGCGGCCGTGAGATTCACGGCCACCATCGGATCCCACTTGTCCCGGTCGAACGCGACGACGTCATCGAGCAGGCAGATGCCCGCCGAGTTGATCAGGATGTCGACTCCTCCGAGAAGTTCGGTGCAGCGCGCAATCGCCCGAGCCGGAACGCCGGTTTCGGTGATGTCGGCCGCGAGAAACTCGTATCTGCGCCCCTGCGCCTCGACGAGGCCCCTGGTCGTGCCGTCGTCATCCGCGAGGCTCGGCACGAAGACGTCGGCACCAGCGGAGGCAAGGGCGAGCGTGAACGCCCGCCCCAGTCCCGAGTTGCCGCCCGTGACGATCGCGCGCTTGCCCGCGAGCGAGAAGAAGTCGGTGCCGAATTCGGTGATGTCCATGCTCACTCCTGGCCGATTGAGGCGAACGGATCGGCGATGCCGACGTAGCGGGTTTCGAGGTATTCATCGATGCCCTCGAGTCCTCCCTCGCGGCCAAGTCCTGACTGCTTGACTCCGCCGAATGGCGCCGCCGGATTCGAGACGACCCCGGCGTTGATCCCGAGCATCCCCGTGTCGAGTTCTTCAGCGAGGCGGAGCGCACGGTTGAGGTCTTGCGTGTACGCGAAGCACACTAGCCCGAAGGGTGAGGCGTTGGCGAGCCTCACTGCCTCGGCCTCGGTGCTGAAGGTGGTGATCGGCGCAACCGGGCCGAAGATCTCCTCATCGAGGATTCGCGCGTTCGCGGGCACGCCGGTCAACACGGTCGGTTCGTAGAAGTACCCGGGGCCGGGTATGGAGTTTCCGCCCAGCGCGACGCGGGCGCCATCCTCCACCGCTCCCTCAACGAGCGAGGACACCTTGTCTCTGGTGGACTCGTCGACGAGGGGTCCGATGGTCGAATCCGCTCGTGTTCCGCGCGCCGCGGTGAACGCGCGCATCCGTTCGACAAACGCCGCCGTGAACTCTTCGGCGACCGACTCGTGCACGAGGAACCGGTTGGCAGCCACGCAGGCCTCGCCGCCGTTGCGCATCTTCGCGAGGATTCCGCCGGAGACCGCCGCGGGAATGTCGGCGTCTTCGAAGACGATGAACGGAGCGTTGCCACCGAGCTCCATCGAGACGCGCAGCACCTGCTCCGCGGAATCCGCGATCAGCCTGCGCCCGACCTCGGTCGAGCCGGTGAACGACAGCTTGCGCAATCTGTGATCCCGGATGAGGGGACCCGTGACGGCTCCGGCTCTCGTGGTCGGAATGACGTTCAGCACACCCGCGGGCAGTCCGGCCTCCTCCAGCGTCTGTGTGAGAAGCAGCGCGGTGAGCGGTGTGAGAGCGGCCGGCTTCAGCACCATGGTGCACCCAGCCGCGACGGCGGGCGCGATCTTGCGAGTGGCCATCGCCAGCGGAAAGTTCCAAGGCGTGATGAAGAGGCACGGCCCGACGGGACGCTTGACGACCAAGAGCCGGTTCGCTCCATCCGGGGCGGTCGAGTACCGGCCAGAGATACGCGGCGCCTCCTCGGAGAACCAGCGCAGGAAGTCGGCCCCGTAGGCGACTTCGCCACGCGATTCGGCGAGCGGCTTGCCCATCTCGAGCGTCATGGCCAGCGCGAAGTCCTCGGCACGTTCGGTGACAAGATCGAAGCCACGGCGCAGGATGTCTGCGCGCATCCGGGGTGGCGTCTTCGCCCATTCGTACTGGGCGGCATGCGCTGCGGCGAGCGCGGCGTCGCCGTCCTCCGGGGTTGCATCCGCCACCTCGGCGAGTGTCGCGCCGGTCGACGGGTCGGTGACGGCAAACGTCGCGCCCGAGGAGGAGTCACGCCAACGACCACCTATATACAGACAGGTGTTGATTCGCGCCAGCAGCTCGGTTTCGGCCTGCGGTGTCGGTTCGCTCATCGTGTCGTGACCTCCTCGGCGGTGCCGAGCCGCATGGGGCCGCCCACCATCTGCTCGTACAGTGCGAATGGAGCCATCTCGCCCGCGCGGTCGCCCTGCGAGTTACGGGCCCTGCGATACACCTGCTCGACGATCGCCGAGAGTTCGACGGAGATGCCGACAGAGCGTGCGAGGTCGATCGAGAGGCCGAGGTCTTTGCACGCGAGTGCCAGCGCGAATCCCTCGTCGTAGTCGCCGTGCTCGAGGATGGAGAGCACGTCGTGCTCGACGAAGTTGCTGTTCGCCGGACTCGCCACGAGCGCGTCACGCAGTACACCGAGGTCGACTCCCGCCGACACCCCAACGGCCAACACCTCGGCCGTCGCGACCAGGTGCGAGAACCAGAGCTGGTTGATCATCAGCTTGACGGCATACCCGGTGCCGTGAGCTCCGACGTGCAGGATGCGCTCCGGGTCTCCCATCGCCTCGAACACGGGTCGCAGGCGAGCGACATCCGCTGCCTCGCCGCCGACGAAGATCTGCAGCATGCCCTTCGCCGCACCGACGGACATTCCGCTCACCGGTGCATCGAGAATGTGCAGGCCGCGTGACTCGGTCGACGCGCGCACGGCGTTCGCTACCTCGGGAACCGACGTCGACATGTCGATCCAGGTTCCGCCATCCGCAATGCCCTCAAGGATGCCACCCGGACCAGACACGGCATCGGCAACATGGCGGGGTGTCGGCAGCATCGTGATGACGAGATCACTCGCCGACGCAACCTCGGCTGCGGTGGCGGCCCAGCTCGCGCCGCCGGCCACGAGCTCGCTTGCCGCCGACGGTCGCAGGTCATTGACCACGAGGGGATATCCCGCCTGTTGCAGGTTGCGGGTCATTCCCGTGCCCATGCTTCCCAGCCCGACGAATCCGACTGTTGGAAGCGGCTGTGTTGTCATGTTCATTCTTTCGTGGTGCTTTCTGTCGCGGATGGCGACGTATTTCCCGAGCGGTATAGACGGGCTACGCGGTATAGAAGGGGTTGGATGGCGCGTGGCGCGCTTCGAGGATGCGATCGAGCGCGGGCTCGCCGGTCATTCCGTTGCGCAGTGCCGTCGCCGTGGCGAGACGATTGTTCCGATAGACCTCGTCTGCGTCATTGGCGCCGCCATTCACCCAGACCGCGGCAATGAGCGCGTGAGAGTCGGTGTACGACTCCGGGATGACGCCGTCGGCCACCGCATCCGCAACGCCCGCTGCGACTCCCGCTTGCGCGGGGCCCCAGATCATGACGCCGTGCGCATCGTCCACCGGTGCGGACTTCGTGACGAACAGGGTCATGGGCTTCACGGGAAGGGAGGGCTTCAGCACCGCGACGAAAGGCACGTGGCCGGCGCTCGGCGTGGCGAGCGCTGTGGCCCAGGCCGCTCCGGCAGGTCCGTTCCGCTCGCCCAACACGATGTTGATGTGGGCGGCGTTGACTCCGTCGCCCACGAAGCTCTCTCCGATGTGCAGTGCGGTGGCCGAGGACATCAGATGAGGCCCTTGCTCTTGAGGAAGTCTTCCGCGACCTTGGAGGGGTCGCGGCCGTCGACGTCGACCTCCGCGTTGAGCTTCTGCATCTGCTCGGTCGTGAGCAACGGCGAGAGCTTGCCCAGGATGTCCGTGATGGCCGGGTACTTCTTCAGGATTGCTGCCTGCATGGAGAACGCACCCTGGTACACCGGGAAGAACTTCTTGTCATCCTTCATCACGGTGAGGTTGAGCGCCTTGATGCGGCCGTCGGTTGCGAAGACCTCACCGAAGTTGCAGTCGGCGCCCTTCTGAGTTGCGGTGTAGATCAGACCGGTGTCGAGCAACTTCACGTTGGAGTCCGGCACATCGATGCCGTAGGCCTTCTTGAGTCCCGGCCAGCCGTCATCGCGAGTCGAGAATTCGCTCTCGATGCAGAAGGTCTGGTCCTTCTTCGGCAGCTTGGCAACCTCGCTCATGCTGGTGACGCCGAGCTTCTTGCCCTCGGAAGAGCGCACTGCGAACGCGTAGGTGTTGTTGAGCGGCGCAGGGTCGAGCCAGGCGATGTCCTTCGCAACATCCGCCTTCTTGACGGCGGCGAACTGCTCCTGCGGATCGGTGATCGGCGCGGTGTTGCCCTGGTAGGTGATCCACGCAGTGCCCGTGTACTCCCAGTAGCCCACGAACTGCTTGTTCTCCAGCGCCTGGCGCACGTTCTGCGAGCCGACGAGCTTGGTGTTCGCCTTCAACGAAGCACCGTGTGCGTTCAGCAGGTCGGTCGTGAGGTAGGCGAGGATGTACTGCTCCGAGAAGTCCTTCGAGCCGATGTCACCCGAGAGCCCCTTGAGCTCTGCGTTCTTCCCGCCTGAGCCTGTAGCCGCCGGAGTGCTCGCGCATCCCGTGAACACCAGCGCGGCTGCCGCAGCAATCGCGATGACAGAAAATTGCCTCTTCTTGATCATGGATCTTCCTCTTTCGTTGTGATTGCGGAGCACGAAGTTGGGCTGCCGCGATACGGGTGATGCAGGGTTGGTACTGCTGTGGTGAAGTGGGGTGAGTTCGCACCGATCAGAGCCCTCGAGGGCGAACAATCTCTTCGACGATTCCCGCCAGCCAGTCGATCAGCACGGCGATGGCCGCGACCAGTACGGCACCGACGAGCAAAACCGGGAACCGCTGAAGCTTCAGTCCGTTGACGATCATGTCGCCGAGACCGCCCGCGTTGATGAAGGTCGCCACCGTTGCCACACCGACACAGAACACGAGCGCGGTACGGAATCCCGCCAGGATCGTCGGGGATGCGAGCGGAAGTTCGATGCGGCGCAACACCTGACCCGTGGTCATTCCCATGCCGCGCGCGGACTCGCGCACGTCCGAGTCCACCTGCTCGAGACCGGTCATCGTGTTTCGGAGCACCGGCAGGAAGGAGTAAGCGACAAGGGCCACGATGGCCGTGCCAAACCCGGTCTGCCAGGCGATAGCGAGCAGGATGACGACACCGATCGCCGGCGTGGCCTGACCTATGTTGCCGATCGCCAGAACAACGGCCCTGAAGGTGCGCGAACTGGCCCGATGCACCAGGATGCCGGCTGGAATGGCCAGGACGGCCACGAGCGCGGAGGCGACGACGCTCAAGACCAGGTGCTCGCGGATGCGAGCGGTGATGTATTCGGGATTGAGTGTGCGCATCTCAATGGAGTCGAGCTTGAGCGAGCCGACCCAGAGCCAGGTGCCCAGGAGTACGACCGTGACAAGCACGGGTGCGGCGGCCCAGCGGATGGCTGTTGCCACGCGCTCCTTGCTGCGAGAGGAACGGGCCTGCTCCAGATTGATTGCCGCCGTCATTTCGGATCACCAGGGGCAACGGCTCGTACGCCGAGCGCATCAGAGATGGCGGCGTGATCGAGAGAACCCATCACCCGGCCGTCCACATCCGTGACGTTGATGGCTGACCCGCCGGTCAGTACGAGGAGATCCAGCGCGTCGCGCACGGACGCATCCGCGGGAACAGCAGCCGTCGCACCGACGACCTCGGGACGCAAGCGAAGCTGAGTTACAGGGATCAGCGTCAACCGCTTGATCGCGGCGCCCTGCCCGATAAATGAGGCGACGTAGTCGTTCGCCGGCGCAGCGAGGATGTTGGCGGGTGTGTCGAACTGCTCGATCTGGCTTCGCTCGCTCATCACCGCAATGCGATCGCCGAGGCGGATGGCCTCGTCGAAATCGTGGGTGACGAAAATGATCGTCTTCCCGAGCTCGGCCTGCAGCCTGAGAAATTCTGCCTGCAGCTTCTCCCGGGTGATCGGGTCAGTGGCGCCGAACGGCTCGTCCATGAGCATGACGGGCGGGTTCGCCGCGAGCGCCCTGGCCACGCCGGCTCGCTGCTGCTGACCTCCCGAGAGCTGTCGCGGGAATCGCGACCCAAACGTGTCGGGATCTAGCTGGACCGTGCGAAGCAGTTCGTCGACGCGCTCCTGCACGCGGGACTTGGGCCAACCCAGCAGCGTCGGCACGGTGCCCACGTTCTCCCGAATCGTGCGATGCGGGAACAGTCCAACCTGCTGGATGACGTATCCGATGTGCCTCCGCAGCTGGTTCGGGTCGAGCGAGAGTACGTCTTTGCCGTCGATCCGAATGCTGCCTGAGCTCGGTTCGATGATCCGGTTGATCATCTTCATCGTCGTGGTCTTGCCGCACCCGCTCGGTCCGACGAAGACGACGAGCTCCCCCGGCTGGATGCTCATGGAGAAGTTCTCGACCGCGGGCGCCGGCTGCCCCGGATAGATCTTGGTCACAGCATCGAGTTCGATGCTCACCCCAGCAGACTGCTGCGAAATAGCCGTCAGAAAGCCGGTGTCAGTTATTTCATGCACGAAGACCCCTTGAGGTTGTGTAGCGGCTGATGAGGATGAACGCCCCGTCGACGAGCAGCGCGAGCACGATGATCACTGCTGTACCGGTGAGCGCATAGTTGATCGCGTTCCTCGAACCGATCGACGAGAGCCCGGTGAAGATGTACTGGCCCAGCCCCGGACCCGCCACGTAGGCGGCGATCGCAGCGATGCCGATGGTGAGCTGCGCTGCAACGCGAACCCCGGTCACGATGAGCGGCCAGGCGATGGGCAGCTGGGTGGTGAGCATGACCCTCGTGCGACTCATTCCCATACCGCGCGCCGACTCGAGCACGTCGGCTGGCACCTCTCGAAGCCCGACGACCGTGTTGCGGATGATCGGGAGCAGGGAATAGAAGACGAGCGCCACGACGGTCGGGCCCCACCCGAGCCCGAGAAGCGGCGACAGCAGGGCGAGAAGGGCGAGGGAGGGGATCGTGATGGCGATTCCCGCCGCAGAGAGGGCCATGGCCCGTGAAATCGGTTTGTTCCAGACGAGAACACCGATGACAACACCGATCACGAGCGCGATCGCGAGCGAGATCGCCACGACGGCAATGTGCTGCAGTGCCAGGTCGAGGATGTCGGACCATCGGTCGTTCAGAAACAAGATCAGGTTGTCGAAACTAAAGCCTGTGTCCATGACCATCCCTTCTCTCCATCGAGTGGACTTTGCTGCACCCACCATAGGGCCATGTGATGCCACTCTGACAATGGGTGTTGGCCATATGGCAACGACGGGTTACGGTATGGAGATGGCACAGTCAGCGGAACCGCGAAGAAATAGCTCGGGACTTGCCCGCGACATCGAAATCCTCGAGCTGCTCGGCGGTCCCGAGGCGATGAAGAATCGCGGTCTCGGGGTGGTGCGCGTGTCCCAGCTCACCGGCAGGGACAAGGCCGTGGTCTCTCGGTCGCTGGCCACGCTGGCCGATGCGGGTCTCGTCGACCGGGACGAGTCGACGCTCAGCTACAGCCTCGGTTCCCGCCTCTACTCATTGGCCGCCCGAACAAGCGACAGCCGTCTCGTCTCCGAATCGCGGCCCCTCTTACGCAGGATCGCGCTGTCCACCCGGGAGACCACCCACCTGTGCGTGCTTCGCGGCGGTAACGTGCTGACGATTCTGAGCGAGCTGAGTCCGCACGAGTTTCGCACCACTGGTTGGGAAGGCGTGACCACGGCGGCGTGGCGCACGCCGTCGGGTCGCGTGCTCCTGAGCGACTGGGACAGACCATCCCTGGCTCGGTGGTACGAGGAGCACGGCCGGGATCGCCCCATCGTCGGTGCGACGGATCCCGAAATGGCCAGCATCGGGCTCTCGGTGTTGAGCACGCCGCCGGAAGACAAAGCCGTCGTGCGGGACTTTGAAAGCCTCCTCGAGGAGCTGGGACGAATTCGCACACGCGGATTCGCGACGCTCGATGAGGAACTCGAGGCCGGCGTCGTCGGGGCATCCGCCCCGGTTCGCGATCTGAACGGACACATCGTGGCGGCCATCAACGTGAGCGCCCCGAAGATGCGGATAGGCAATCGGCTGGACACGCTCGGCCACTTCGTCGCATCCGCCGCCCAGGAGTTGTCGAAGCAACTGGGAGACACCTCGGCGGCGGAGCGAGCCTGACGTCTCGTCGAACCACGGTCGATCCGTTAGCCTTGCTAATTTGCTAAGCTAACTATTCGTGAATCGCGATAACTCTCCCGAACTGCGGCTGGTCATCCAGCGGCTGGCCCGACGCATCCGGGCCATGCAAGCCGACGATCAGGTGACCGAGGGCCAGCGTTCCGTACTGTTCCAACTCGCCAACCACGGCCCACAGACGCTCGGATCGCTGAGCGAACGCGAGCGGGTGACGCCACCGAGCATGAACCGCACGACGAGTGCTCTCGTCAGTGCCGGACTCGTGACCCGCGCCACCGCCGAGGACGACGCCCGCAAGATCACGCTCGATCTGTCGGATGCGGGCCGCGGCTTCGTCAAGGAGACCCGTCGCCGCCGTGACGCCTGGTTCACCAAGCGTCTGAACGCGCTCACCGCGGAGCAGCGCCGCATTCTCGAGCAGGCTGCACCGATTCTGCAGGAGCTCGCCGACCAGTGAGTTCCATGTTCCGTTCGCTCGCCGGCTACAACTATCGCGTCTGGTCGGCGGGGGCGATCGTCTCAAACATCGGCACCTGGATGCAGCGCACCGCCCAGGACTGGCTCGTGCTCACCCAGCTCACCCACGACGACGCGTTTGCCGTCGGCATCGTGATGGCGTTGCAGTTCGGCCCCCAGCTGCTCCTGCTGCCGATCACGGGACTCGCAGCCGATCGCTTCAGCCAGCGCAAGATCCTCATGGTCACCCAGGCGACCATGGGCGTTCTCGGGCTGCTGCTCGGTGTGCTCACGGTGACGAACCTCGTGCAGCTGTGGCACGTCTACGTGTTCGCGCTGCTGCTCGGATGCGCGGCGGCCTTCGACTCGCCCGCCCGTCAGACCTTCGTCTCGGAGCTCGTGGGGCGCCGCAATCTTTCCAACGCGGTCGCCCTCAACTCCGCCTCCTTCAGTGTCGCCAGGATGATCGGGCCCGCCGTGGCCGGCCTGCTCATGGCCGTCATCGGCACCGGATGGGTGTTCCTGATCAACGCCGTCACATTCGGCGCCGTCCTCGCCTCGCTCATGATGCTGAGGACGGGCGAGCTGCGCACCATGCCGCGCGCAGTGCGACGCCGTGGCAATCTCGCCGAGGGGTTCCGCTACGTCTGGAAGCGGCCGGACATCCTCGTGATCCTCGTGATGATCTCCCTCATCGGCACCTTCGGCCTCAACTTCCCGATCTTCATCTCCACGATGGCGAAGGTCGAGTTCCATGCCGGTGCGGCGGAATTCGGCGTTCTCTCCTCGATCATGGCGATCGGCTCGGTCACCGGCGCGCTGCTCTCGGCAAACCGCGAGACCCCGCGCATGCGCTACCTCTTCGTCGCGGTCGCCGCCTTCGGTGCGTTCTGCGCAGCCGCGGCCGTGATGCCGAGCTTCTGGCTCTTCGCCCTCGCGCTCATTCCCGTCGGCGTTGCCGCGCAGACCTTCATGACGACCGCCAACGGTGCCGTGCAACTGGGCACAGACGCGGCAGTGCGAGGGCGCGTGATGGCGATCTACATGGCGATCTTCATGGGCGGCACCCCGATCGGCGCTCCGATCGTGGGCTGGGTGGCCAACCAGTTCGGGCCGCGCTGGGGGCTGGGAGTTGCTGCGGCATCCGGTGTGGCGGCGGTTCTCGTGGGGCTGTACTGGCTCGTGAAGTACCGCGGCCTTCGCGTGCACTACGCCGCGCACCGATTCAGCCTCAGCCACGCCGCGTCTCGGGATGCCGAGGCGGCCCGGCAGGCGCTGGCCGCAGCGCAGGCGGCCACCGACAAGAGCTGACGCTTAAAGGGGGCTTGCAGCGGGTTACACGGCGGGTTGTAGGCTTTGCTCGAACTGACGATCCGGGGGGAAACGGCATGAAGCGTAAGGATCCGCGCGCGTGGGGTGTGGTGCTCGAATCGATCGAGCAGGACATGCTGTCTGGCCGGCTTCACCCGGGCGATCGCCTCCCTCCCGAGCACGCTCTCGCGTCGACCCTCGGGGTGCGCCGCGGCTCGGTGCGCGAGGCGCTGCGCGTGCTCGAGGTGCTGGGGCTCGTGCGCAACGACGGTGGCGACGACAGCGGGGCCGTGATCGTCGCATCGCCCTCGGGCGGCATGGGCTCGCTCATGCGGCTGCAGGTCGCGGCGCGAGGCATCCAGGTGGCGGATGTGGTGAACACCCGGCTGCTGCTCGAGACCTCAGTGGTGAAGGAGCTCGCCGCGCACACCGACACCGTCGACCTGACCGCGATCACCCAGCTTCTCGATGCGATGGAGGCGCCGGAACTCACTCAGGGCGAATTCCTCGCGCTGGACGCTCAGTTCCACCTCTCGCTCGCAGAGGCCGCAGACAACCAGGTCGTCACCGCCGTGATGGCCGGGCTTCGCCAATCGATCGCGAACTACGCGCTCCAGGGCGCGCTCGGGATGGTGGGCTGGGCCACGCTCGTGGAGCGGTTGCGATCGGAACACCGGGGCATCGCGATGGCCATCATCGAGGGCAACGGTCCGCTTGCGGCAGAACGTGCCCACAACCACATCTCGAACTACTACTCCGACGCCCATCTCGTGCCGAGCACGCCGTATCGCGACTGAGTTCGACGCTCAGCCACCGACCGTCGATGCTCGAACCACGAGCTCGGGCTGGAACACGACCTGTTGGGGTGCGAGCGACGGGTCTTCGGCCTCGCGGATGAGGATCTCCACCGCCGTCTTGCCAATGAGCGCGCTCGGCTGTCGGATCGAGGAGAGTGGCACAACCGACGCGCTTGCGAAGTCGATGTCGTCGTACCCGATGAGGGCGATGTCGTGCGGAACGTGCACGGCGCCCTGCATATTGAGCGCCTGCAGCACTCCCATGGCGATGAGGTCGTTCGCCGCGAACACGGCGTCGGGGCGATCGGCGGCCTCACGATCGAGGATGGCCCTGCCGGCAGCGCGGCCCTCGATCACGCTGAGCGCGGCGGTCTCGATCACCTCGAGCGTGACATCCGGATGCTTCTCGCTCGCCCTGCGCGCGCCCTCGAGCCGGTCGACCACCTGGCGGATCTGCATCGGACCGCCGACGAAGGCAATGGATCGACGACCCTGCGCGATGAGGTGCTCGACGGCGAGAGTTCCCCCTGCGACGTCGTCCACGGAGACGGAACTGTACGCGGTGCCGCCGCTGGTGCGATCGACTAGCACCGCGGGGATGCCGCGCTCCCGCAACCTGGCCAGCTGCTGTGTGACGTCACCGAACGGGGAGATCAGGACCCCGTGCATCCGCTGCTGCTCGAAAAGGTCAAGGTAGGCGCTTTCGCGATCGGCCTTCTCGTCGCTGTTGCCGAGGATGACCGAAAGGCCCGCGAGCGCCGCAGCATCTTCTGCTCCCCTGGCGAGATCGGTGAAGAACGGGTTGCGCACGTCGAGCACGATGAGGCCGATCGACTTGCTCTGGCCGGCGCGCAATTGCCGTGCCGCGTCGTTGCGCACGAAGCCGAGCTCGGCGATCGCCTCACGAACGCGCACTACGGTGGACTCGGTCACCTTCTCGGGTCGGTTGAGAACGTTCGACACCGTGCCGACGGATACGCCAGCCAGGGAAGCGACATCCTTGACACTCACCGACATGTGCTTGCCTCTCCGCTGACGTTTGACCCGCGCGCTTCTTGAATGATGCCAGTAACAGGCACATCGTGTCACAGCCGTGGAACGATTCATAGTCGGGCTTGACGTCGGTGACCGACCGGACATAGAGTTCTGTCCAATCGCAATTAAAACGATTCAATCACCTCAACGAGGAGGATTCCCACAGCATGCCGACGACTCCTAGCGCTATCGGCCCGGCGGCTCTCGAGCTCCGCGACGTCGCCAAGTCCTTCGGCACCGTCGTCGCGCTGTCTTCCGCAGACCTCCGAGTAGACATGAACTCGATCCACGCGCTCGTCGGAGAGAACGGCGCGGGCAAGTCCACCCTCGTCAAGATCATCGCCGGTCTCTACCAGCGCGACCGCGGCGAGTTCCTGCTGCGGGGTGAGCCGGTGGACTTCGCTTCTACCGCGGAGGCTAAGGCGGCCGGCGTCGCCGTGATCTACCAGGAGCCGACGCTCTTTCCCGACCTCTCGGTCACCGAAAACATCTTCATGGGCCGCCAGCCCACGGATCGCTTCGGTCGCATCGACCGCGCCGCCATGCATCTCGAAGCCACACAGATCTTCGAACGCCTCGCGGTGCACGTTGATCTCGACCGCCCCGCCGAGGGACTCTCCATCGCCGACCAACAACTCATCGAGATCGCGAAGGCCATTTCGCTCGACGCCCGAGTGCTCATCATGGACGAACCGACGGCTGCGCTCAGCGGCGTGGAAGTCGAACGCCTCTTCGCTGTCACCCGCAGTCTGCGTGACGAGGGCCGCGGCATCGTCTTCATCTCACACCGCTTCGACGAGGTCTTTGCGCTCAGCGACACCATCACCGTCATGCGTGACGGGCAGTACATCTCCACGGACGCCACTGCTGACGTCACGGAGGAGGAGATCGTACGCCGCATGGTCGGCCGCGACGTCACGGAACTGTTCCCTAAACAGGAGACCGAGATCGGCGAGGTGCTCCTGCGGGTGGACGGACTCACCTCCCCCGGTGTGTTCACGAACGTGAGCTTCACAGTGCGCTCCGGCGAAATCGTCGCCCTGGCCGGTCTCGTCGGCGCCGGTCGCAGCGAGATCGCGCGCGCCGTCTTCGGCGTTGACAACTACACCTCCGGCACGGTCGCCGTGGAAGGCAGGCGAGTCCCGAAGCATCAGCCAGCCAAGGCCATGCTGCTCGGCCTCGGGCTCGTACCGGAAGACCGTCGAAAGCAGGGGCTCATCCTCGAGTCAACGGTCGCGCGCAACACCACACTTCCGCTTCGAGCAGCGCTCAGCCGATTCGGCATCCTCACATCGCGGGCGGAGAATCAGTCGGCGAGGGTCTGGGCATCAAGGCTCCAGCTCAAGGCGAGCGCACTCGACACCCTCGCCGGCACGCTCAGCGGAGGCAACCAGCAGAAAGTCGTGCTCGGCAAGTGGCTGGCCACGGATCCGCGCGTGCTCATCATCGACGAGCCAACCCGCGGCATCGACGTGGGCACCAAGTCTGAGGTGCACAGGCTCATCTCCGAACTGGCAGGCCGCGGGATGGGGATCCTCATGATCTCGTCCGAGTTGCCGGAGGTGCTCGGCATGGCGGATCGCGTGCTCGTCGTACACGAGGGCGTGATCACGGCCGAAATCGCACGGGCGGATGCGACGGCAGAGTCCGTGATGCACGCCGCGACTCACACACCGGCGACGACCGCTGGCTCCGCACCAAACGAGGATTCGAGCCGATGACCACGACCGCCGGTGCGAAGCCGAACACCGCCACGCGTGTCCTGCAGCAGTTCCTGCACGCACGGGAGACCGGCATCCTCGTGGCTCTTGTCGTCGTGGTGGCTGTCACGACTGCCGTAAACCCGAGCTTCCTGTTCAGTTCCGACGGATTCCGCGACCTGCTCCTGACGCCGTCCATCCTCATCCTGCTCGCCGTAGGCCAGGCCGTTGTCATCATCACGCGCAATGTCGATCTCTCCGTCGGCTCCGTCGTGGGGCTCACCGCCTACCTCACGGGCCGACTCTTCATCGACATCCCTGGGATTCCGATCGGTGCCGTGTTCCTCGCCGGACTCGGTCTCGGTGCGCTCCTCGGACTCGTCAACGGTGCACTGGTTGCGTTCGGCAGGGTGCCGGCGCTCGTGATCACGCTCGGTACCCTGTATGCCTATCGCGGCATCAACGTCGTGTGGACGGGCAGCAACCGCATCAACTCCTCCGACATGCCCCGCCCGTTTCTGGCGCTCGGCACGAACTCGCTGTTGTTCATTCCCTACCTGACGATCATCGCGGTTGTGGTGGCCTTGGCTGCGGGCTGGTACCTGCGGAACAAGCGCGGCGGACGAGAAATGTACGCGATCGGTTCAGACCCGGATGCCGCCGAGCTCTATGGCCTCAACGTCAAACGCAGCCTGCTGGTCGCTTTCGTACTCTGCGGTGCCCTCTCGGGGCTGGCTGGCGTGCTCTTCGCCGCCCGCTACGGCACGACGAACTCGCAGACCGGAAGCGGACTGGAGCTTCAAGCGGTTGGTGCTGCGGTCATCGGCGGGGTCGCGATCTTCGGTGGCAGCGGAACCGTCTATGGTGCGGCCATCGGCGCGATCCTCTTGCTCACCATTAACCGCGCCCTACCGATCCTCGGCATTCAGGACTTCTGGCAGCAGGCCGTCGTCGGCGTTCTCATTATCGGCGCGATCGTGCTCGACCGCGTGCTCGCGGTACGACTGTCCAGACGGCTGGTCTCAGAACGGCAGGTTTCTCATGACTAATCCCGCCATCTCACTCAACGTCGAGAACGCACGCCACGGTGTCCTCGCGGACTACCGCAGACCGCTCTGGCAGCGCTGGCTGCTCACGCCGGAGATCGCCATCCTCGCCTCAGTCGTGGTCGTGTGGATCATCGCATCCGCCGTAGTTCCCTACTTCGGCACGACGACAACCCTCGGCTTTCTGTTGCTGGATGCGACGCCCATCCTCATGATCGCCCTGCCGATGACGCTCGTGATCATCACGGGCGAAATCGACCTGTCGGTTGCCAGCACGATCGGGCTGAGCAGTGTCCTGCTCGGTGTGCTCACCAAAGCCGGGATGCCGATAGAGCTCGCGATGCTGAGCTGTCTTGCGGTGGGACTCCTGGCGGGCACGATCAACGGGTTCCTCGTGACCGTCGCCGGGCTACCCTCTCTCGCGGTGACGATCGGTACGCTCGCGCTGTTTCGCGGAATCGCCGTCGGACTGCTGGGGACCACCGCCGTCACGACGTTCCCGCCGTTCTGGCAGAACCTCGCACAGGCTCGATTCGGAACGTCGGGAATTCCGGTCGTCATGGTGCTCGTGGTAGCGCTCATCGTCATCTTTGCGATTCTGCTGCACTTCACCGCCTTCGGCCGCGGACTTTTCGCGCTTGGCCTCAGCAAAGACACCGCGCTCTTCTCCGGCGTGCGAGTGAACCGCAGCAAGTTCATCTCGTTCCTTCTCACCGGAGTAGTCTCGGCCCTCGCCGGCATCTTCTGGACGCTGCGCTACGGCAGCGCCCGCGGTGACAATGCCATGGGGCTCGAGCTCGCCATCATCGCGGCCGTGCTGCTGGGCGGAGTCTCCATCTTCGGTGGCAAGGGTGCTCTGCACGGAGTGATCGGTGGCGTGCTTCTGATCGGCGTGTTGCAGAGCTCGCTGCGCCTGGCCAACGTGAGTTCGGACGCAATCAACATCATCACCGGCGCGCTGCTCATCGCCTCAGTGCTCGCCCCACAGTTTCTTGTCTGGTTTCGGCGATTGCGACCGAGGAGCCATCCGGCAAGAAAATAGACGCTCTCGTGCACAGGAGCGCAACCTGCACAGGATGCCGAATCTGAAACGATTCAGCACCATCAATCGAAAGGAAGAACAGAGATGTTGTTTCACACCAAGCGCAAGACTCTTGCTCGCGCCCTCAGCCTGACGGCAGCCGCCGTCGCCCTCGCGGTCGTGGCCACCGGCTGTTCCAGCGGGGGCACTACAGGCGCCAAGTCGGGCGGCGATCACAACTACAAGATCACCTTCCTGCCTAAGAACCTCGGCAATGCCTACTTCGACACCTCCGACAAGGGTGGCGAGAAGGCGATAAAGGAGTTCAAGGGGACCTACGCAGAGGTCGGTCCCGCAACCGCAACCGCAGACGCTCAGGTCAGCTACATCAACACGCTGACGCAGCAGCAGGTCGGAGCGATCGTCCTCTCGGCCAATGACCCGACCGCGCTCGGCAGCGCACTCACCCAGGCGAAGCAGGCCGGCGTGAAGATCGTCACGTTCGACTCCGATACGGATGCGAAGTACCGCGACATCTTTATCAACCAGGCGACCGCAGAAGGCATCGCCAAGATCCAGGTCGACCTGATCACCAAGGAGATCGGCGATGCCGGCGACATCGCGATTCTGTCGGCCTCGGCGAACGCGACGAACCAGAACGCCTGGATCGACCTGATGAAGAAGGATCTGGCAGCAAATCACCCCAGTGTGAAGCTCGTCGACACCGTCTACGGCAATGACGACGACCAGACCTCCTTCGACAAGACGGCAGCACTGCTCTCCACCCACCCCAACCTCAAGGGCATCGTCTCTCCCACCACGGTCGGCATCGCGGCAGCAGCTCGCTACCTGTCCACGTCTGCCTTCAAGGGCAAGGTCGCGCTCACCGGTCTCGGCACCCCTAACCAGATGCGCGACTACGTGAACGACGGCACTGTGACGGCGTTCGCACTGTGGAACCCGGCCGACCTCGGCTACCTGGCCTCCTACGCGGCCAAGGCGCTGATCGATGGCACGATCACGGGCAAGAAGGGCGACACCTTCAAGGCCGGCTCCCTCGGCAGCTTCACGGTCGGCGACAAGGGCACCGTTCTTCTCGGCGACCCGTACACCTTCACGAAGGACAACATTTCGAAGTTCAACTTCTAGACCCGCTTCACCGCAGTCCAGCACGACCCGGGCCAGCACGCTGCCAAGCAGGCAACGCTGCTGGCCCGGCACCACAGACCACAGCATTGACGAGTGAAGGAAGAGGAGCACAGTGCGGAGAGTCTGCTTCCAACTGCAGGTGAAGCCCGCGCGCATCGACGAATACCGCGCGCGCCACGCGGCCGTCTGGCCCGACATGCTGCACGCCCTCGCCTCCACCGGATGGCACAACTACTCGATCTTCCTGCGCCCGGATGGCCTGCTCATCGGATACTTCGAAACCCCTTCGCTCGAGACTGCGCAGGCGGGTATGGCGGCCACCGAGGTCAACGCCAGATGGCAGAGCGAGATGGCCGAGTTCTTCGACGACCTCGGCGACGAGGCACCCGACACGGGATTTCTCGTACTCGACGAGATCTTCAACCTTGAGGAGCAGTTGGCGACATCCGCCAGCGCTGACCTCACCAGCACCACAGAGAATAGGACAGAACCATGACCACGTTCGCCTCGATCACGCCCCTGCTCGAGCAGCAGGCCATCGAACTCCCCTCCTGGGCGTTCGGCAACTCGGGCACACGGTTCAAGGTCTTCGGCACGCCCGGCACACCGCGCACCCCACAGGAGAAGATCGCGGATGCCGCCCAGGTCAATAAGTACACGGCACTTTCTCCGACGGTCGCCCTGCACATCCCGTGGGACAAGGTCGACGACTACGCCGCGCTCGGACGCTTCGCGGAGGACCACGGCGTCGCACTCGGCACGATCAACAGCAACACCTTCCAGGACGACGCCTACAAGTTCGGCAGCCTCACCCACGCGGATGCCGCCGTCCGTCAGAAGGCGATCGACCACCACTTCGAGTGCATCGACATCATGAACGTCACGGGTTCCCGCGACCTCAAGATCTGGCTCGCGGACGGCACTAACTATCCGGGCCAGGGCGACATCCGTGCACGCCAGGATCGACTCGCGGCGTCGCTCGCGACGATCTACGAGCGCATCGGGGAATCCCAGCGGCTCGTGCTCGAGTACAAGTTCTTCGAGCCCGCTTTCTACCACACGGATGTTCCCGACTGGGGAACCTCCTACGCGCAGGTGGCGGCCCTCGGCGAACGGGCGATGGTCTGCCTCGACACCGGCCACCACGCGCCGGGCACCAACATCGAGTTCATCGTGATGCAGCTGCTTCGCCTCGGCAAACTCGGCTCCTTCGACTTCAACTCACGCTTCTACGCCGACGACGACCTCATCGTCGGCGCAGCAGATCCGTTCCAGCTGTTCAGGATCCTGTACGAGGTGATCCGTGGCGGCGGCTACGGCACGGGCGGCGATGTGGCATTCATGCTCGACCAGTGCCACAACATCGAAGACAAGATTCCGGGGCAGATCCGCTCCGTGCTCAACGTGCAGGAGATGACCGCGCGGGCGCTGCTGGTCGATACCGAGGCGCTCGCCGCCGCCCAGGCCGCGAACGACGTGCTCGCGGCCAACGGCATCCTCATGGACGCCTTCTACACGGATGTGCGCCCGCAGCTCGCGGAGTGGCGCGAGTCCCGCGGGCTGGCTGGAGATCCGATGGCTGCCTATGCGGCATCCGGATACCAGGCCGCTATCGCCGCCGATCGCGTCGGCGGCCAGCAGGCCAGCTGGGGCGCGTGATCTCGTGACCTCGTCGACAGAACGGAACAGCACCATGACCAACCCCACGGCAGCCGAACTCATCGCCCGCAGCAACCGCCTCGGAGCGAACCCGCGCAACACCAACTACGCCGGCGGCAACACCTCGGCGAAGGGCACGGAGACCGATCCCGTGACGGGCGAACCGGTGGAACTGCTCTGGGTCAAGGGCTCGGGCGGAGACCTCGGCACCCTCACCGAACAGGGCCTCGCCGTGCTGCGGCTCGATCGCCTGCGCGCGCTCTCGGGTGTGTACCCGGGGGTCGAGCGCGAAGACGAGATGGTGGCCGCCTTCGACTACGTGCTGCACGGCAAGGGCGGGGCCGCGCCGTCAATCGACACCGCCATGCACGGGCTCGTGGATGCGGCGCACGTTGACCACCTGCATCCGGATTCTGGCATCGCGTTCGCGACCGCGGTCGACGGCGAGGAGCTCACCGCTAAGGCCTTCGGCGAGAAGGTCGTCTGGGTGCCGTGGCGTCGGCCCGGCTGGCAGCTGGGCGAGGACATCGCGGCGATCAAGCGGGAGAATCCGGAGGCGATCGGCTGCATTCTCGGCGGCCACGGAATCACCGCCTGGGGTGCGACTTCCGATGAGGCCGAGGCGAATAGCCTGTGGATCATCAAGACCGCCGACGCCTACATTCGCGAGCACGGCGACACCGACCCCTTCGGAACCGTCCTTGATGGTTACAGCGCTCTGACGGAGCCAGAGCGTCGCGCGAAGGCGGCAGCGATCGCACCCACGCTGCGGGGCCTGGTCTCCACCGACCGGGTACAGGTGGGGCACTTCACGGATGCCGAGGTCGTGCTCGACTTCCTGTCGCGCTCCGAGCACCCCCGCCTCGCAGCTCTCGGCACCAGCTGCCCCGACCACTTCCTGCGCACCAAGGTGAAGCCGCTCGTGCTCGACCTGCCGGCGGCGGCATCCGTCGAAGAGACGATCGCGCGACTGCGGGAGCTGCACGAGCAGTACCGCGCCGATTACCAGGCGTACTACGAACGCGGGGTTGCTGCCAACGGCCCTTCGACAGGCTCAGGGAACGAATCGGTCGCTGAGCTTGTCGAAGCGCCCGTACCCGCGATGCGCGGCGCAGATCCGCTCATCGTGCTCATCCCTGGCGTCGGCATGTTCAGCTACGGCGCCAATAAACAGACCGCGCGCGTCGCTGGCGAGTTCTACGTGAACGCCATCAACGTGATGCGCGGCGCGGAGGCCATCTCGAGCTACGCGCCCATTCCCGAGAGCGAGAAGTTCCGCATCGAGTACTGGGCGCTCGAGGAAGCCAAGCTGCAGCGGATGCCGAAGCCCAGGCCGCTCGCATCGCGCGTTGCGCTCGTCACGGGTGCGGCATCCGGTATCGGCAAGGCCATCGCGACGCGTCTCGCCGCGGAGGGTGCCTGCGTCGTGATCGCCGACCTCGACCTGGAGAAGGCGCAGGCTGCAGCGGCCGAGCTTGGGAACACGGATGTCGCGATCGGCGTCCAGTCGGATGTCACCGACGAGCGCCAGGTGCAGGCCGCGGTCGACGCCGCGGTTCTCGCGTTCGGCGGACTCGACCTGGTCGTCAACAACGCGGGACTCTCGCTCTCCAAGTCGCTGCTCGAGACCACGGTCGCCGACTGGGACCTGCAGCATAATGTGATGGCCAAGGGTTCGTTCCTCGTCAGCCGTGCAGCCGCGAAGGTCCTGATCGACCAGAAGCTCGGCGGGGACATCGTCTACATCTCCTCGAAGAACTCGGTCTTCGCCGGGCCCAACAACATCGCATACTCCGCGACCAAGGCTGATCAGGCGCACCAGGTGCGACTGCTCGCGGCGGAGCTCGGCGAGTACGGCGTGCGCGTCAACGGCATCAACCCCGACGGGGTGGTGCGCGGTTCCGGCATCTTCGCCGGAGGCTGGGGTGCGAAGCGAGCCGCCGTGTATGGCGTGCCGGAGGAGAAGCTCGGCGAGTACTACGCGCAGCGCACGCTGCTCAAGCGCGAGGTACTGCCGGAGAACGTCGCGAACGCGGTGTTCGTGCTCTGCTCCTCCGACCTCGACCACACGACCGGGCTGCACATCCCGGTGGATGCCGGGGTCGCGGCGGCCTTCCTGCGATGACCACTTCCCGAAGGCTGTCGTTTGTCGCGAGGGCCGCTGTTCGAACGACAGCCCTCGCGACAAACGGCAGCCGTCGACGTGAAATTGGGCCTGGGAATGACTAGCGCGGTCGCGGCGGTCGACCTCGGCGCGACGAGCGGGCGGGTCATGCTCGGCTACGTCGGCCACAACGAACTGAGTCTGCGGCCAGTCGCGCGCTTTCCGAACGGGCCCGTGACGGCGCTAGACGGCCTGCACTGGAACATCACCGGTCTCTACCGCCAGGTCATCGGCGGCCTCGCCTCCACCCTGCGCGAAGAGCCCGGCGTGCTCAGTATCGGCGTCGATTCCTGGGCCGTCGACTACGCGCTGCTGAGCGGCGGGCGGATGCTGGCCGAGCCGTTCCACTACCGCGACGAGCGCACTGCGGCCGCCGTGGCATCCGTTCACGGCGTGGTCAGCCCCACCGAGCTGTACGCGCGCAACGGGCTGCAGTTCCTGCCCTTCAACACGCTGTACCAGTTGACGGCCGACCGCCTCTCGGGGCGTCTGGGCGACGTCGACGAATTTCTGCTCGTGCCCGACCTGCTGAACTTATGGCTCACCGGCGAGCATCGGGCCGAGCGCAGCAATGCGTCGACCACGGGGCTGCTGAACCTCGCCACCGGCGACTGGGACGACGAGCTCGTCGCGCGCCTCGGGCTCCCGCGTGCGATGTTCCCCGCGCTCACGGGTGCCGGCGTCACAGTCGGCGGGCTGCTGCCGGGGGTGGCCGTCGAGATCGGGGCCGGACTGGCGGTGTCGGTGACCGCCGTCGGGTCGCACGACACGGCATCCGCGGTCGTCGCCATTCCCGCGACCACCGACGACTTCGCCTACATCTCCTGCGGCACCTGGGGGCTTGTCGGTGTCGAGCTCGACGAACCCGTGCTCACCGAGGAGAGCCGTCTCGCGAACTTCACCAACGAGGGGGGCGTCGACGGCCGGATGCGGTTTCTGCACAACGTGATGGGGCTGTGGCTACTGAGCGAGTCAGTGCGCGCGTGGGAACGGGAGGACGCACCCATCGACCTGGGCGCGCTGCTCGGCGCGGCCGCCGCTGTCACCTCGACCGTGCCACTCTTCGACGCGAACGACGAGCGCTTCCTGGCCCCGGGCGACATGCCGACGCGCATTGCGCAGTGGCTGACCGAGCGCGGGCTGCCTGTGCCGCAGAGCCGAGCCGAGTTCGTGCGCTGCATTCTCGAGAGCCTTGCGGATGCCTTTGCCACGGCCGTGCACACCGCCTCAGAGCTGTCGGGAAAGCGCGTCTCGGTCATCCACCTGGTCGGGGGCGGTTCGCAGAACGAGCTGCTCTGCCAGCTCACGGCCAACCGCAGCGGCCTTGTGGTGCTCGCCGGCCCGGTCGAGGCGACCGCGATCGGTAATGTGCTCGTGCAGGCGCGCGCCCAGGGCGCGGTGCGCGGAGACCTCGAAACGCTGCGCGCTCTCGTCGCGGCGGCCTTCCGCCCCGTCGCGTTCACGCCGCAGCCCGCGCGCTGACCCGCGATCACTTCGTAACTCAGGCAGATTGGCGGCGCCGCGCACGGGACCCCGAGATTTCCGGCAGCGCCGGCGAACTCACGCGCAAACAGCCTGAGTTATGCAGGGTGCTGACTTACGCAGGGCGCCGCGGCGGTGTCAGGCGGTGACTTCGAGCACCGCGGCCAGGGTGGCCTCCGAGCTGCCGCCGACCCACAGGTCGATCGTCGTGATGTCCTGCACGAAGCCGCGGGTCACCGCGCTCCAGTACCGCAGCTGGCCCGGGCCGAGCGTGAAGCTGACCGAGGTCGTCGATCCCGCGGCGACCGAGACACGCTCGAAGCCCTTGAGCTCGCGAATGGGTCGGGACGACGTTCCGTAGCGCTGGTGAATGTAGAGCTGCACCACATCATCCGCGTCTCGGTCGGAGCTGTTGGTGACGTCGACGGAGAGGGTCACCGTCTCGCCGATGCCGATCGATGAGCGATCGAGGCGCAGGTTCGAGTACTCGAAGTGCGCGTACGACAGCCCGTGGCCGAAGGGGTAGAGGGGCGTGCTCGGCTCGTCCCAGTAGCGCTCGCCACTCTCATCCGGCTGGAAGGAGCGGTAGTGCGAGTGCACCATCGGCACTTGGCCGACGTGTCGTGGCCAGGTGAACGGCAGGCGTCCAGCGGGCGAGATGTCGCCGAGCAGGGCGGATGCCACGGCCTCGCCACCACGCGTGCCCGGGTACCAGACCTGCACGATCGCGGGCACGTTCTCACTCGCCCAGCGCAGGTCGAGTGGCCTGCCCGACATGACGAGCAGCACGACGGGAGTGCCGGTGGCGACGATGCGTTCGAGCTGTTCCTGCTGGCGGCCGGGAAGGTCGAGCGTGGAGACGGATGCCTTCTCGCCGATCTGGTTCTGCCGCTGGCCGACGACGACGATGGCCACGTCGGAGTCGGCGGCGAGCTGCACCGCGCGCTCGATCTCTGCATCGTCGTCATAGTCCGCTGGGGTGTGCGGAACGGTGTCGTCCATTCGGTCGAACATTGAGGTGAAGACGCGCTCCGGGATGCTGGCGCCTGGGGCGTGCGCGACCTTCGCGTCACCCCCGAGCCGACCTCGTAGTCCGTCCAGGATGGTGACAGTCTCCTCGGTGTCCTGCGCGAAGATCCACGGACCGAGGGTGTCGCGCTTGCTGTCGGCCAGCTGACCGATCACGGCGACCGAGTTCAGCGCATCCGCTCGCAACGGAAGGGTCGCACCGTCGTTCTTGATCAGCACGAATGTCTGCTCGGCCGCGGCCCGCGAGAGTTCGCGCTGTTCGGTGCCACCGAGGATCGTCTCGCTCGTGACCTCGTCGACGTAGGGGTTCTCGAACAGTCCGAGGCGGAGCTTGGCGGTGAGCACGCGGCGCACGGCCACGTCGATCTCGGCCTCGGTGATGAGGCCGTCGGCCACCGCCTGCGGCAGGCGGGAGAACGCCGGGTCGACCATGCACATCTCCATGTCGAGGCCCGCCTTGATCGCGCGAACGCCCGCATCGGTGCGGTCCTTCGCGAAGTGCTGCACCTCGAGCGACTGCACCGCGTTGGCATCCGACACGACGAAGCCGTCGAAGCCCATGTCGCCGCGAAGCACATCCGTGAACAGCCAGCGGTTCGCGGAGGCCGGGACGCCGTTCAGGTCCATGTAGGCGCCCATGATGTTTGCGGCACCGGCCTCGACGCCCGCGCGGAACGGCGGGAAGTACACGTTCCACAGCTCCGAATCCGAGATGTCGGACTCCTCATAGTCGCGACCCCCACGCGCCGCGCCGTATCCGGCGAAGTGCTTCGGACCGGCCAGCACGTTCTCCGCACCGAACGAGCCCTGGAAGCCGCGCACCTGAGCGGCGGCGACCGCGGCCCCGAGCACGGGATCTTCGCCCGCCCCCTCGATGATGCGACCCCAGCGCGGGTCGCGAGCGATGTCGACCATGGGCGCGAACGTCCAGTGGATGCCGAGGGCGCGAGCCTCGCGCGCGGCGGCGGACTGGACGGACTCGATGGTCTTCGGCGACCAGCTCGCGGCGAGCGCGATGGGCACGGGGAAGATCGTGCGCATGCCGTGGATCACGTCGAAGCCGAAGATCAGCGGGACCCCGAGCCGACTCTCTTCCACCGCGAGGCGCTGCAGCTTGTTGGCAAGCGCCGCCTCCTTGACGAACAGCACCGAGCCTGCGCCGCCGCGAGCGACGGCGTTCTCCACCATGTGAGGGTCTAGTCCGAGCGCCTCCTGCTGGTCGGGGTGCACGTCAACATCCGGTCCCTCGACCTCCCCGAAATGGAAGTACTGCGAGAGCTGACCGGCCTTCTCCTCAAGGGTGAGCCGGGAGAGGAGGTCGGCGACGCGCTCTTCAATCGGGAGCTCTGCGTCGCGGTATGCGTCGGTCATGTGTCGGTAGCTTTCGTGCGTGGGTGGATGCGCCGCGAACCTCCGCGACGTCGCTGCCTGCGTGTGACTACGACGCTACCCCAGCAGGGTCACCCCCGCGCGAGCTGCGCCGACACCCGCCAGGCATCGCACCTCACCGCCCGGGTGTAGGCTGTGGTCAGACCAAGTGGTCTGACCACAGTCTACGAAGGGCGAGGAACATGGCGGATGCAGAGGCCCGCGCCTGGAAGATCGTTCTCGACTCCATCGAGGGCCGGCTGCTCTCGGGCGAACTCGCGCCGGGCGACCACCTGCAGCCCGAACGAGCGCTCGCCACCGAGTTGAACGTGGGCCGCTCCTCCGTTCGCGAGGCCCTGCGGGTGCTCGAGGTCTTCGGGCTCATTCGCACCCAGACCGGGTCCGGCCCGCAGTCCGGCGCCATCATCATCGCCTCGCCATCGAACGCGATCGGCGCCCTCATGCGCATGCAGGTGGCCGCGCGCGGATTCCAGGTCGGCGAAATCGTGCGCACCCGACTGCTGCTCGAGACCGCCGTGGTCGGCGAGCTCGCAGAACGCAACGACACGATCGACCTCGCGCCGACCGAGCGGCTGCTGCGCGCGATGGACGACTCGCGTCTCACGCAGGCCGAGTTCCTGGCGCTCGACGCCCAGTTCCACCTGAGCCTCGCCGAGGCATCCGAGAACCAGGTCGTCGCGACCATGATGACCGGCCTGCGCTCGTCGATTGAGGGCTATGTGCTCGAGGGGGCTGCGGGCCTGCCCGACTGGACGGCGACGGTCGACCGACTGCGATCGGAGCACCGCGCCATCCTGGCAGCCATCGTCGCGGGCGACCGCGCCACCGCCACCGAACACGTGCACAACCACATCTCCGGCTACTACGCCGAGACACACCTCACCACCACCCACCACACCGAAAGACCCGATCATGGTTGACCGCCGCTTCCCCCGCCCACGCGACCTGGCTCCGCTGATGAAGTTCAAAAAGCCGGAGTTCAACGCGAAGACGCGTCGCCTCGAGGAGGCTCTGACGATCTACGACCTGCGCACCATCGCCCAGCGCCGCACCCCTCGGGCGGCCTTCGACTACACCGAGGGCGCGGCTGAGGCGGAGATCTCGCTCGCGCGCGCCCGTCAGGCCTTCGAAGACATCCAGTTCTCCCCCAGCATCCTGCGCGACGTTTCGACCGTGTCCACCGGATGGGATGTGCTGGGCGCCCCGGTCGCGCTGCCGTTCGGCATCGCACCCACCGGCTTCACCCGGATGATGCAGACCGAGGGCGAGATCGCCGGAGCATCCGCGGCTGCCGCAGCCGGCATCCCGTTCTCGCTCTCGACGATGGGCACCGCCGCGATCGAGGACGTGCAGGCGGCCAACCCGCACGGCCGCAACTGGTTCCAGCTCTACATGTGGAAGGACCGCGACCGCTCGATGGCGCTCGTCGATCGCGCGGCGAAGGCCGGCTTCGACACGCTGCTCGTCACGGTCGACGTTCCCGTCGCCGGCGCACGGCTGAGGGATGCCCGCAACGGCATGACCATCCCGCCGTCGCTCACGCCGAAGACCATCGTCAACGCGATTCCGCGGCCGGCGTGGTGGATCAACTTCCTCACCACCGAGCCGCTCGCCTTCGCCTCCCTCGACCGCTGGTCGGGCACCGTCGCCGACCTGCTCGACACCATGTTCGACCCCACGGTGACGTTCGAGGACCTCGCCTGGATCAAGGACCAGTGGCCGGGCAAGCTCGTCGTCAAGGGCGTGCAGAACCTGGATGACGCCCGCAAGCTCACGGCCATGGGCGTCGACGGCATCCTGCTCTCCAATCACGGCGGGCGCCAGCTCGACCGTGCGCCGATCCCGTTCCACCTGCTGCCGCAGGTCGTTCGTGAGGTCGGAAAAGACACCGAAATCCTGCTCGACACCGGCATCATGTCTGGCGCCGACATCGTCGCCGCGATCGCCCTCGGCGCACGCTTCACCCTCGTCGGTCGCGCCTACCTCTATGGGCTCATGGCAGGCGGACGCGAGGGCGTCGACCGCGCGATCGAGATCCTGAGGACGCAGCTCGAGCGCACCATGCGCCTGCTCGGCGTGAACTCGCTCGAAGAGCTTGAGCCTGGCCACGTGACGCAGCTACAGCGACTCGTTCCGCTCGCTTAACCAGTCTGCTCCGGTGAGCAGAGCGATCGCGTAGTCGGAGACGAGGGTCGGGTCCGCACCCCGCGCAACCTGCCGGGTTGCCGCATCCACGACGCCCTGGATCAGTTCGACACGCAGCTCCGGCTGGGAGAGTCCGAGTTCCCGCACGGCATCGCTCACCGGGTTCATGAGCTCTCGATGCAGCTGCATGAAACGCAGGTTCTGCTCGTCTGAAAAGGTCACGCCCTGCAGCGCCTCGGCGATGTCGTGCTTGCCCTCCGCGACCATCCGCAGGGTGTGGCGCACGTAGGCGACGAGCCTGTCGATGCCGGGCGCGCTCGAGGCGAGCGACGCAGCCATCTCGCAGCCCCACTGCTCAAAGGCCGAGACGGCGACCTCGGCGATCAGATCGGATGCCGAACCGAAGTATTCGTAGACGCTGCTGCGCGCGAGGCCCGTTCGTTTGCCGACGGCTGCCGGAGTCACGGAGGCGACCCCGTGCTCGATCAGTTCCGCCTCCGCGGCGGCGACCAGCGCGGCTCGCTGACGCTCGCGGTGCACCGCGACCGTCGGAGCGCTGATCTTCGGCATAAACCAATTATCACGCATGCGGCAAGATACCGACATGGTGTCGGTTAGTATGGGCGAATGACTTCGACCCGCACCCGCTGGATTGGCCTGCTGTTTATCAGCATCGCCATCTCGCTCATCATCGTCGACTCCACGATCGTGAACGTCGCGATCCCGTCCATCGTCGACGAACTGAAGATCAACTCCGCACAGGTGCAATGGGTGCAAGAGTCGTACACGCTCGTCTTCGCCGCGCTGCTCGTGCTCTTCGGCACCATGGCAGACCGCATCGGGCGCCGCAGGCTGCTTGCGCTCGGCGTCACCGTGTTCACGCTCGCGTCGATCCTGGCCGGCGTCTCACCCAACGGCGACATGCTCATCTTCGCCCGCGTCATCCAGGGCGTCGGTGGCGCGATGGTGCTGCCGACCACGCTCTCCATCATCAACGCGACGTTCCGCGGCAAGGATCGCGCCATCGCCTTCGCGATCTGGGGTTCGGTCATCGGCGGTATGGCCGCGGTGGGCCCGCTGCTAGGCGGATGGCTGACCGCCGACTTCTCCTGGCGCTGGGCGTTCGGCGTCAACGTGCCGTTCGGCATCCTCGTCGTCGTCGGTGTTCTCTTCACCATCGCGGAATCCCGCGACCGCTCGGCGGGCCAGCTCGACGTCGTCGGCGCGCTCCTGTCCGTCCTCGCGGCCGGCTCCCTCGTGTTCGGCCTCATCGAGGGTCGCAGCTACGGCTGGTGGCTCGCCACTGACAAGGCGGCGTTCGGCGACTGGAACTGGCCGCTCACGCTCTCGCCCATTCCCCTGTTCTTCGCGCTCAGCATCACCTCCGGCGTGCTGTTCGTGCTCTGGGCCAACCGCCGCAGGCGACTGGGCAAGAGCACGATGATCGCGCTCGACCTCTTCAGCATCCCCTCGTTCCGCAACGGAAACCTCGTCGCCATGGTGGTGAGCCTTGGCGAGCTCGGCGTGCTCTTCGTGCTGCCGATGTGGATGCAGAACGTGCTCGGCTTCGACGCCTTCGGCGCTGGCCTGCTTCTGCTGGCCCTCGCGGTCGGCTCTTTCCTGGCCAGCGGCATGGTGAGTGGGCTGTCGAAGAGCATGTCGCCGATCGCCATCGTGCGCCTGGGCATCATCCTCGAGATCGCGGGCGTCGTCGCCATCGGTGTGGTGCTGAACCCGCACACCTCGTGGCTCGCGCTCGCTCCGGCCCTGTTCGTCTACGGCATCGGCATCGGCCTCACGAGCGCCCAGGTGACGAGCGTCGTTCTCGCAGAGGTTCCCGTCGAGCAGAGCGGCCAGGCGTCCGGCACGCAGAGCACCGCGCGGCAGATCGGCTCGGCTCTCGGCATCGCCATCCTCGGCACCATCCTGTTCAGCTCGCTCGGTTCCGGCCTCGGCGCACGACTCGACACACAAACCCTGCCGAGTCCGGTGCAGGACAAGTTCCTGAACCTCGTCGTCGACAGCGCGGGTGCCGCAATTCCCGGTCTCGGTGACAACGAGAAGACGGCGGATGTCGCCAAGGAGGCGAGAATCGCCTTCTCGGATGCCGCTCGCCTCTCCGCATACTCGGCCGCCGGGTTCCTCGTCATCGGCTGGTTCGCCACCCTCTCGCTCGGCGAGCGCAATCGTTCAGGCACCCGTTCGGTGGCCCGTTCTGAGGACGTGACCGCCTAACACGAGCCCCGTACGTGGCGCGAAGTGGGGCCTTCCGCGCTTCGAGAGTGCTCCCTAAGCTGTCTGCAACGTGTCGGTAGCGACACTCTGGGGGACAACAATGGATGGCAACGGGGCCGCACACGAGTGGATGTCGGTCGTCGAACTGCTCGAAGACAGGCTGGCGGCCGGTTCGGTGCGCGCTGGCCACCGCATCCCTTCGGTGCGTTCGCTCGCATCGCACCTGCACGTGAAGCGGCGTTCGGTGCGCGAAGCGATGCGAGTTCTCGAGGTTCTCGGTCTCATCAGCGTGCGCCCGAGCCTCACATTCGGCTCGACGGGCATCGTGCTGGCCTCGCCGACGGGCGGGCTCGGCGCGCTCATGCGCCTGCAGGTCGCGGCACAGGGCTTCAAGACCACCGACATGGCGCGCACCCGTCTGCTGTTCGAATGCGCCGCGGTGAAGGACCTCGCTGAACGTCGCGATGCCGTCGACCTCACTCTCGTCCACGAATTGCTGGAGGCGATGGACGACCTGGAGCTCAAGCCCCGCGAATTCCTCGTTCTCGACGGCAAGTTCCACCTCGCACTGGCCGAGGCCTCGGGCAACCAGGTCATCACCGCGGTGATGACCGGCATCCGCCGCTCGCTCGAAGAGGGAGCTTTCGCGAGCGAGGAGGACCTGAGCAACTGGTTCTCGACGGCCGCAAGGCTGCGCGCGCAGCACCGTGGAATTGTCGACGCGATCGACGCGGGCGAAGGCGAGCTCGCGGCCCAGCTGATGGACGAGCACATCTCCGGGTTCTACAACCGCACGAAGCTCGTCTCCGAAACCCCCTGAGCGCGGTGCTCGCGCATCACACGGCGCCGAGCTGCGCTCGAACCTCGTCGATCGTGCGCATGAGCGCAATGGAGTCGGCGAGCGAGTGCACGGGCGACTGCTTTCTGCCCTCGGCGACGTAGTTCGCGAGCGCGACCGCCTCCCAGGCGAGGCCGTCGCGACCCTGAAGCCCGGACTCGTCTCGCCAGCTGAGCTCCGCATCGGCGGTCACGAGGCGGAAGCGCGCCGGGAACACGAAGCCGCTCTCGAACTCGAGCCGAGCATCCGTGCCGTAAATCGAGGCGAGCCCCGCGGTGTTGACGAGGATGCTCGTGGTGATCGAGGCCTGCGCGCCGCTCGCCGAGGTTAGTGCCACAGCGCTTTGGGCATCGACGCCGGTGGCCGCGAGGCTGCCGGTGGCGAGCACTGTCTTCGGCGCGCCAAGCACGAACTGCGAGAACCAGAGGCTGTAGACACCCGCGTCAAGCATCGCTCCTCCGCCGAGCTTCGGCTCGAAGATGCGGGCGGCGCGGTCGAAGGGGAACTGCCAGCCGAGGTCGACGGACACGAGTTGCACGTCGCCGAGCCTTCCGGCTTCCAGCAGTTGCGCGATGACATCCGCTTGGGGAAGATAGCGCGACCACATGGCCTCCATGGCGAATACCCCCGCGGATGCCGCTGCCGCAGCGATTTCTTCGGCCTGCGACGCGGTCACGGCGATGGGTTTCTCGATCAGCACGTTCTTGCCTGCCGAGATCGCGAGCAGCGCGAGCGTTCGATGCTCGCTGTGCGGAGCCGCGATATAGACGACGTCGATGGCCGGATCGGCAACCAGCTGCTCGTAGGCGTCGTAGCTGCGGGGGATGCCGTGCGTCGCCGCAAACGTCGCCGCCCGCTCGGCGGAGCGTGAGGCGACGGCATGCACTCGCTGGTCGGTGTTCGAGTGCAGGGTCGTCACGAAGTCCCTCGCGATCTCGCCGGGCGCGAGCACACCCCAGCGCAGAACCGGCCCCCCTCGAAGCGGAGTGACACGGGGCTGCGGGAGTGAGGTCATGCGCCCAGCCTAGGAGCAGCCCCCGCGAACTGGGGCGAGCGCTCGCGCGCTGACCGACGGACAATAAGAGGATGACGGACACCGTGGCCTGGCAGGCGGGCTCAGTTGATCTGCGCCGGGCCAGCGCCGCAGACGCGGTAGCCGCAGCCGAGGTGCTGATCCTTTCGCGCGAGGCCTCCATCGGCGCCATCCCCGCGGCCGTCCATTCCGACGAGGAGATCAAACGCTGGGTGGAGACGGGACTCATCCCGCACTGCGACGTCTGGATCGCCGAGGCAGAGAGCAGTCACGTTCTCGCGCTTCTCGTGCTCGACGAGGACTGGATCGACCAGCTGTACGTGCGACCGGAGGCGGCCGGACTCGGCATCGGTTCGAGGCTCATCGAACTGGCCAAGCGGGAACGCCCGGATGGCCTCCAGTTGCGCACCTTTGCCACCAACGCAGGGGCGCAGCGCTTCTACGAGCGGCACGGGTTCGTCATCGCCGAGCAGAACGCCGGCAGCAGGAACGAAGAGAAGCAGCCCGACCTGCGCTACGTCTGGTTCGGCGCGCAGGACTGAGCCCTACGTTCCCTGAGCCTGTCGAAGGGCACCGCACCGACGCACTTCGACAAGCTCAGCGACTGAACACGCTCAGCGGCGCAGCTCCAGCGTGCAGCACTTGACTCCGCCACCACCGAGCAGGAGCTCGGAGAGGTCGACACCGATCGGGTTGTAGCCGCGCTCGCGCAGCTGGCGCTCGAAGTCCTTGGCGCGGTCGGCGATCACGATGTTGTAGCCGTCACTGTAGGAGTTGAGGCCGAGCACGGCGGCATCCTCTTCGGTGACGAGGATCGCGTCGGGATAGCGCTCGCGCAGAATCTCGAGGCTCGACTCGCTGAACGCGGAGGGGAGGTAGGCGATGTTGGCCTTCTCTCCGGCCTCCGGCGAGGGATCGAGCACGGCGATGGCCGTGTCGAGGTGATAGAAGCTGGGGTTCACGAGCTCGAGGGTGATGACGTCCTGCTTGTACAGCTTGCCGAGCTCCTCGTGGCTTGCCGTCGCGGTGCGGAAGCCGGTGCCTGCCAGAATGACATCGCCGACGAGGAGGATATCGCCCTCGCCCTCGTTGATCTGCTCTGGGGCGTGCACCTCGTAGCCGTTTGCGCGGAACCAGTCCATGTAGGCGGGCCCCTCCGGCTGGCGCTCGGCGTAGGTGAAGCTCGCGCCATAGGCGATGTTGTCGAGCACGAAGCCGCCGTTGGCCGCGTAGACCATGTCGGGCAGTCCCTCGATCGGGTCGATCAGCTGCACGTCGAAACCGAGGTCGAGGTAGGTCTGGTAGAGCACGGTCCACTGCTTGACCGCGAGACTCGTGTCGGTCGGGTCTTCCGGATGCATCCAGGGGTTGATCCGGTAACTCACGGTGAAGAAGTCCGGCCTGCACATCAGCACGCTGCGCTTGCTTGCGCGACGCGCGGGTGCGGCCTTCTGGTTGTCGGTGAGAGTGTTCGTCATGGCTGCTCTTTCGGCTGGAGATCGCTGACCAGTCGGCCGGCGGGGATGAGGCGGACCAGGTCACTCGAAAGCCCCGACAACGGGACGCCTCTTCCAGTGTCGCACGCACTCAACTCGGGTTTCTCTTCACAAGGCGCATTAAAACTGCGTCGATGCTGGCCGGGGCACAATGAAACGCCATAGAGTGACGGCATGGACAGCCTTGATTACGGGATCATCGACCTCCTCCGCCAGAATGCACGCGCCGGTTACGGCGACATCGGCGAGGTGATCGGGCTTTCCGCCTCGGCGGTGAAACGGCGGGTGGATCGGCTCGTGGCCGACAAGGTGATCCGCGGCTTCACCATCCAGGTCGACCCCTCGGTCGACGGTCTCGCCACCGAGGCATACGTGGAGCTCTTCTGCCGCGGCACTGTTGCACCGGAGGAGCTTCGCCGCATCCTCGCCGGTGTGCCCGAGGTGGTGGACGCCGGCACTGTCTCTGGCAGTGCCGACGCCATGGTGCACATGCGCAGCCGCGACATCACGAGCCTCGAGAACGCGTTGGAGCGCGTGCGGCTCGCGCCCAACGTCGATCACACTCGAAGCTCGATCGTGCTGTCGAAGCTCATCCACCGCACTCACGACTAACCGACGGTCGCGTTCTCCGTCACCAGGAATCGGGAATAGGCGCTGATCGTCAGGAACGCCGGGAACTCCTCCTGCAGCGCGACCATCCGGAACACCTCGACGGCGTCGTCCAGCCGGTCCCCATCGCTTCGAGGGAATCCCTCGATCACGTCAGCGAGCAGCTCCTCGACGTGCTCGCGCGTCACCTGCGTGCCCTCGGCAGTCACCGTGTTCTTGTGGATCCACTGCCAGACCTGGCTGCGCGAGATCTCCGCGGTCGCCGCGTCCTCCATGAGGTTGTCGATCGCGGCCGCACCGACACCGCGCAACCACGACTCGATGTAGCGAACGGCGATCGAGACGTTGTCCCGCACGCCGTCATCCGTCACCCCACCGAGATCGCCGATATCGAGCAGTTGGCCCGCGGTCACGTGCACGTCGTCGCGCTGGCGATCGACCTGGTTCGGCCTGTCGCCGAGAACCGCGTCGAACTCCGAGCGCGCCGTGGGGATGAGATCCGGATGCGCGACCCACGTTCCGTCGAAGCCGTCGCCGGCCTCGCGCCGCTTGTCGGCGGCCACCGTCTCGAGCGCTCGAGCCGTCACCTGCGGATCGCGCCGGTTCGGGATGAACGCGCTCATGCCGCCGATGGCGTGGGCTCCCCGCTTGTGGCAGGTCGCCACCAGCAGCTCCGTGTACGCGCGCATGAACGGCACGGTCATGGTTATGGATGCCCGATCCGGCAGAACGTACCGCTCACCGCGACCGCAGAAGTTCTTGATGATCGAGAAGATGTAGTCCCAGCGGCCGGCGTTGAGGCCCGCGCAGTGATCGCGCAGCTCATAGAGAATCTCTTCCATCTCGAATGCCGCCGGAATCGTCTCGATGAGAACGGTCGCCCGAATCGTGCCGTGCGGCAGCCCGATCCGCTCTTCGGAGAGGCTGAACACCTCGTCCCACAGCCGAGCCTCCTCGTGGTTCTCGATCTTCGGCAGGTAGAAGTACGGGCCGCGACCCTGCTCCACCAGTCGCTTCGCGTTATGGAAGGAGTAGAGCCCGAAGTCGACCAGACTGCCGGATGCCGCCATCGCGATTCCAGCGCGATCGGTGTACCTGAGGTGCTTCTCCACCAGGTGCCAACCGCGCGGACGCATCACTATCGTCGGTGTCTCGCCGGTCACCTCGTAGTGCTTGCCGTCGCCACTCGTGTAGTCGAGCCGGCCGCGCACGGCATCGAACAGGGTGAGCTGGCCGCCGATGACGTTGCCCCAGGTGGGGCTCGTGGCATCCTCCTGGTCGGCGAGCCAAACGTTGGCGCCTGAGTTGAGTGCGTTGATCGCCATCTTGCGATCGGTCGGGCCCGTGATTTCGACGCGACGGTCCTCGAGACCCGGACCCGCGCCGGCAACGCGCCAGTCGGCATCCGCCCGCACCGATGCGGTCTCGGGGAGGAACGCGAAGTCGCGTCCGTTGCCGAAGTCGTAGCGGCGCTGCATCCGGGCGGCCAGGCGAGTGTGCCGTTGGCCGGAGAAGCGGTCGTGCAGCTCGGTGACGAAGCTCAGCGCCTCCTCGGTGAGGATGTCGTCGTATCGCTCGGCCATGGGACCGGCGACCTCCATTCGTGAAGTCATGATCTAGTTCCTGTCGTTCAGTGGAATTGCTGGGATTCGGTCGAACCGGCGAGCGCGAGCGTCTGGCTCCCCGGGTTCAGTGCCGTGGCCACACGGTCGAAGTAGCCCGTTCCGACCTCGCGCTGATGGCGCGTGGCCGTGTAGCCGTCGAGTTCGGATGCGAACTCGGCTTCCTGCAGGTCGACGTAGGCGCTCATCTGCCGCTCCTGGTAGTCGCGGGCGAGCGTGAACATCGAATGGTTGATGGCATGGAAGCCGGCCAGGGTGATGAACTGGAAGGCGTAGCCCATCGCCGCGAGCTCGCGCTGGAAGCTCGCGATCTGGGCGTCATCCAGGTGGCTCTTCCAGTTGAACGACGGCGAGCAGTTGTATGCCAGCTTCTTGCCCGGGAACTCACGGTGGATGCTCTCGGCGAAGGTGCGCGCGAGTTCCAGATCGGGTTTCGACGACTCCACCCAGAGCAGGTCGGCGTAGGGCGCGTAGGCGTGTCCGCGAGCGAGCACCGTCTCGATGCCCGGTGTGGTCGCGTAGAAGCCTTCGGCCGTGCGCTCGCCGGTGATGAACGGCTGGTCGCGCTCGTCGATGTCGCTCGTGAGCAGCGTCGCGGCCAGCGAGTCCGTTCGCGCGACGATGATCGTCGGCACTCCGGCGACGTCCGCTGCGAGCCTCGCCGCGTTGAGCGTGCGGATGTGCTGTCCGGTCGGCACCAGCACCTTGCCGCCCATGTGCCCGCACTTCTTCTCGGACGCCAGTTGGTCTTCCCAGTGAACCCCGGCCGCGCCCGCCTCGATCATGGAGTGCATGAGCTCGTAGGCGTTGAGCGGACCGCCGAAGCCGGCCTCGGCATCCGCGACGATGGGCGCCATCCAGTCGATGCGGCTCCCTTCGACAGGCTCAGGGCGCGAGTTCTCTTCGAAGGCGATCTGGTCTGCGCGCAGCAGCGCGTTGTTGATGCGCCGCACGACGGCGGGCACGGAGTTGGCCGGGTAGAGACTCTGGTCGGGGTAGGTCTGCCCGCTCAGGTTCGCATCGGCCGCGACCTGCCAACCGGAGAGGTAAATGGCCTTGAGCCCGGCACGCACCTGCTGCACCGCCTGGTTGCCCGTGAGAGCACCGAGAGCGGCAACCCACTCGTCTGCGCCATCCTCGCCACGCGAGTGGATGAGCTCCCACAGCCGCTCGGCGCCCCGGCGAGCGAGAGTGTGCTCCTCGCGCACCGAACCCCGGAGCGCGACGACGTCGTCAGCCGAGTAGTCGCGAGTGACGCCGTTCCAGCGCGCATCCGTCTTCCATGAGGTCTCGAGGGCGGCCGCGCTCTGCGTCTGGTCGCCGGCCCGTGTGCTGGTCATGATCCTTCTCCTTCGGGATTCTGCTTCGTTCTTCGACTATTCGCCAAGAAGGAAGGGTTTTTTCAGAACGCTCAACCAGAAGATTGGTCCTTTTTCTATTTCACTTAAGAAGCGGATGTGTCAGCCTAGGAGAATGCCCCACGCGCCCCTCGACGACGCCCACGATGAAGACATGCTCGACTCCCTCACCATCGGCAGGCGCGTGCGTCAACTGCGCATCGAGCGCGGGATGACCCTGGATGACGTTGCAGCGGCGATCGGCCGCGCGGCTTCCCAGGTCTCGGTGATCGAGAACGGAAAGCGTGAACCCAAGCTGAGCGAACTGCAGCGGCTGGCGCGGGCGCTCGGAGTGACGATCGACCAGGTGATCTCGACCGAGCCACCCACCGGACGGGCGGCCCTCGAGATCGAGTTCGAGCGCGCCCAACGCGGGCCGCTGTATTCGAGCCTCTCCCTGCCGACCATCCCGGTGCGGAAGACCCTCAGCGACGAGGCCATGCAGACGATCCTCGGGCTGCACGCCGAGCTGGAACGGCTGCACCGGGAGCGCGCGGCGACCCCTGAGGAGGCACGCCGCGCCAACACCGAACTGCGCCGCACGATGCGAAAGCAGAACAACTACTTCCCGGAACTCGAGGCGAAGGCCCGCGAGCTGCTCGCCGCAGTGGGACACACCGGCGGTCCGCTGTCTCAGCGGGTGGCATCCGATCTGGCGTCGCATCTGGGCTTCTCGCTGCACTACGTGACAGACCTGCCGAATTCGACCAGGTCGGTCACCGACCTGAAGAGCGGACGCATCTACCTGCCGATGACGAGTCCGCGCACCGATCCGCGCACGTCACTGCTGCAGGCGCTCGCAAGCTACGCCCTCGGCGCGAGGGAGCCGCTCGATTATGCGGACTTCCTGCTGCAGCGCGTGGAGACGAACTACCTCGCGGCGGCGCTGCTGATCCCGGAGCAGGGTGCCGTCGACTTCCTGCGTGATGCGAAGGCCCTCAAGCAGCTCTCGGTCGAGGATCTGCGCGACGCCTTCGCCGTGAGCTACGAGACCGCGGCGCACCGATTCACCAACCTCGCGACGAAACACCTCGACATCCCCGTGCACTTTCTCAAGGTGCACGAGAGCGGCACGATCTCCAAGGCCTACGAGAACGACAGCGCCGCATTCCCCACGGATGTGCTCGGTGCGATCGAGGGCCAGCTCGTCTGCCGCAAGTGGAGCGCTCGCATGGTGTTCGACATCGCCGATCGCTTCAGCCCGTACCACCAGTACACCGACAAGCCCTTGGGCACCTACTGGTGCACGTCCAGCATCCAGCAGACGGCCCAGGGCGCCTTCTCGGTGAGCGTCGGCACCCCGTTCGCTCACGCGAAGTGGTTCCGCGGTCGAGACACGACGAACCGCGAGGTGTCGACCTGCCCAGATCCCGGATGCTGCCGCCAGGCCCCGGCGGACCTCGCCGAGAAGTGGGAGGCGTTCTCGTGGCCGAGTGCGCGGCTGCAATCGAGCCTGCTCGCGGCCATGCCCGCAGGCGTCTTTCCCGGCGTCGACCAGACCGAGGTGTACGAGTTTCTCGAGGAGCACGCGGGGCACTAGCCGCGCCTAGAAGAATCTTGTGTCGCCCTCATTGTATTGGTACATTGATACAGATCTAGTACAAAGAGGAGGCACACGTGGGCTGGATATTCCTCGTCATTCTGATTGTCATCCTGGGCGTCGGTGCAATCGTGACGCGAACGCAAACGAGCAAGGCCCGGAGGCTGGAGCGATTCACCAGAGGCGTGACGTTGCCACCCACGGAAGTTGCACTCACGATGCTTTCGCGCCGCCTATCCCGCTCCGACTGGGGCATCCTCATCGGCGGCCTACCCGGGTTCGCGGTCTTGATCGGGATGCAGTTCTCGGGGACCCGTTACGGAGGCCTTTCAACCACCGCCGTCATCGCTTCCCTGGTACTCGCAGGCGGAGCTCTCGGCGCCGCGATCGCGTGCACCACCAACATCGGCCCGAGCGCACCCGAACTGCCACGGGTCGCACGAGCCACACGACCACGAATGACCGACTACCTGTCGCCCGTGTGGATCGTGATCGGCATTGTGGTGGCGGTGACGGGCATCGTGGTAGCGATTCTGGTGCTGCTCGGTAACGCCGCGAATGCCTCGATGCGCTCCCTGCTGACGGTCATCATCGCCGTCGCCGCGGTCATGCTCGTGGCCTCACCCGTGCTCGCATACCGCCTGCTCTCCTCGCCCCAACCAGCCAACGACGACCTTCAACTGGCGTGGGATGACGCACTGCGAGCCTATGGACTTCGGAGCGTCTGGCTGGCATGCTCCGCAATGGGCATTGCCACCGCCCTCTTCGCGATAAATCTCCTGTACCCGGGAGCATCGGCGTTGGGCGCGATCGAGTATATTTTCTGCTTCGCCGGGCTCTATACCTGGGACAAACTCACTCGACCACGCTCTCGTTTCCAACGTCGGCTGTGGCCGACCACGCCGCAGCCCGCCGTCGGTTCCTACGCGGCATGAGGAATTGCTGATGCTCACCATCGACCCACGCTCTGCCGTTCCGCCGTTCGAGCAGCTGCGGGTGCAATTGCTTGAGCAGGTGCAGTCGGGCGAACTCGCCTTCGGGGCCAAGTTGCCGACGGTCAGGCGGCTCGCGGAAGATCTCGGCCTCGCCCCGGGTACCGTGGCGCGCACCTATCGTGAACTCGAGCAGGACGGCATCATCCAGACTCGCGGCCGCAACGGCACTTTCGTTGCCTGGGCCAAAGACGAGGCCGAGCGGCAGGTGCAGGATGCGGCGAACGCCTTCGCGGCCCGCATCCGTTCGTTGGGCTTCGACGCCACGCGAGCCATCACTCTGGTTCGGCAAGCGCTGAGCGAATAGGTCTCGCCCGCGATACAGCGCTTCAGTGCCACCGTTTCGATGCCCCTCGCTCATGAAACGCTGCCGAAATATGCCGGAGAGACCTAGTCTGGATGCATTCGCGGCGGCCGCCGGCCGACCCGATTCGAGAAAGCCACCGGCGAAGCGTTGCATGACAACGACGGAGAGCGTTCATGGGCAGATTGACCTACGATTCGACGCTGACCGTCGACTTCGAAGACAGACTGTTGGCGCACCTTCAGCTGGTCATCGGCGCCAAGCTGCGCCGCAACGAGGCGTTCTATTTCTCCTGGAGCGACGACCCGAGCATCGGGGACGGTCGGAGCACGCTCTGGATGCATCCCACGATCCCGCTGCACTTCAAGTTCAGCGGCGGGCGGCCCCCCACCATCAACAGACACTGGATCGATGCGCTCATGTTGACGGCCAACAGCCCCGCCGGTCTGCACATCGTTCCTGAGCCAGTGACCCCACCAAGCGAGCATTCGGAGACCGAAGTATGAAACGAATCCACGTGATCTACGACGGGTTGCAGTACTCGATCGGCGACACCGACTACGACGCCCTCAAGACCGCGATCGAGGCGGCGGCGAGCAGCGGGCACCCGAGTTGGTTCAGGGTGAACCAGGGCGAGGGCCAGCCGCGCGCGGCGGACATCCTCGTGGGTCCCGGTACGTCAATAGCGCTCATCGCCGTGCCCGACGAGGACCCGGAGGAGGGCTGATCGCTCGGATGCCAGGCGCCGCGCCTAGAGGCTGGCCGCGAGGGTGGTCGAGAGCGGCGTCGTCGGCCTGCCGATGAGCCGCGCGAGCCCCCCGTGACGGTCAGAGCTGCAGTGTCAGCATCCCGGGGTCGGGATTGCCGAAGCGGTGCGCCGTGATGCTGATGGACTGCTCGCGCAGGAACGGCAGCAGTTCGAGGCGACCGGATGCCGTCACCGGCCCCGCAAAGATCGTCACGTCGGGGTCGCCGCCGAGCACCGTCGCGAGCGCGGTCGCAGAGCCCCCGAGCAGTCGCACGCGGGACGGACGCGCATCGCCGGACTGCAGCCGCGCGTGCCAGCGCGCATCCGACTCCACCAGGACTTCGTCGACGCGCAGCGGAGAGCGGGCGTCGCCGAAGAGCCGGATGAGGCCGGCGCCCAGCGGCACGGCGGTGCTGATCGACACCACCGCGTTCACGCGCGAAGCGGCCGCGAGCATCCGCACGAGTTGTGACGCCGATGCGCCCTCGGCGAGCCTGATCGTCACGGGCACCGGCTGATACCGCAGGATGTTGCGCTCAACGACGAGCCCCGAGACGTCGCGCGCGAGACCGTACTCGCTCTCCCATGCCGCCTGGTCGCTGAGGGCTGCGCGGCGCACCTGGTCGAATTCGACGAACTCCATGCTCGGCTGCGCCGCCTCGATCAGCCGCGTCACGCCGTCGCTCAGGCCGGTCAACCGCACCGAGGAGGAGGGCTCAGCGTAGACGGGCGCCCAGTCGCCGAGGCCGAGGAGGTAGTTGGGTCCGCCCGCCTTCGCGCCGGGTCCAACGCTCGATCGCTTCCAGCCACCGAACGGCTGCCGCTGCACGATCGCACCCGTGATTCCGCGATTCACGTAGAGATTGCCCGCCTCCACGGCGCCGAGCCAGGCCGCCACTTCATCGGGGTCGAGCGAGTGGATTCCGGCGGTCAGGCCAAACTCGGGTGCGTTCTGCAGCCGAATGGCGTCCTCAAGCCTGTCGGCGCGCATGATGCCGAGCACCGGAGCAAAGTACTCGGTCAGGTGGAACGCGGAGCCCTCGGCCACGCCGTCTCGAACCCCGGGTGACCAGAGGCGATTGCTCTCGTCGAGCGCTCGCGGTTTCACGAGCCAGCTCTCGCCGGCTTCGAGCGTGGTCAACGCCTGTAAGACCTTGCCCTGGGCCGGCTCGATCAGCGGACCCATCGTCGTGGTCGGATCCTGCGCGTAGCCGATGCGCAGGGTCTTCACCGCGTCGATGAGTTGCCGACGGAAGCGCTCGGACCTGCCCACCGACCCGACGAGAATCACGAGGCTCGCGGCGGAACACTTCTGACCCGCATGCCCGAAGGCGCTGCGCAGGACGTCGGCGACCGCGAGGTCGAGGTCGGCGCTCGGCATGACGACGATCGCGTTCTTGCCGCTGGTCTCGGCGAGTAGTCGCAGGTCTGGCCGCCAGGAGCGAAACAGCTTCGCCGTCTCCCACGACCCTGTGAGGATGACCCTGTCGACCTCCGGATGCGACATCAGGTGCTGCCCGAGCGACCCCTCCTCCACGTCGACCAGCGAGAGCACGTCACTCGGCACACCGCCCGCCCACAGCGCTTCGACCAGTACAGCGGCACTGCGGCGAGCCTGGGGCGCGGGCTTCAGGATGACGCCACTGCCCGCCGCGAGCGCGGCGAGCACGGAACCCGCCGCGATCGCCACCGGAAAGTTCCACGGCGGGGTGACCACGATGAGCCGCGACGGAGCGAACCGCACATTGTCCACGTGGTCGAGCTCGCGCGCTCGCTCGGCGTAGAAGTTGGCATAGTCGACGGCCTCGCTCACCTCGACGTCGCCCTCGGCGATCGTCTTCCCCGTCTCGCTCGCCATCACCTCGATGAGCCGTGCCCTCGACGCGGCGAGCGACTCCGCCGCCGCGTGCAACACCTGGGCGCGCGTGCTCCCGCGCCGCTGGCCCCACTGCTCACCCGCCTCCGCCGTTGCCAGGATGACGCGATCGAGCGTCTGCGGGTCCGCGACCGCCACCCGCGCGAGCAGGTCGTCGCCGAGGCGCGACCCGGCCACGCGGCGCAGGATCTCACTTCCCCACTCGCGGTTGGCCGCGGTGGAGGGATCGGTGTCCGGTTCGGGACGGAAGCCCTCGATGGGCATGGCCGGTGCGAGCGGAAGACGACGATCCTGCGTGCGGTTCGAGCGCGGGGCGGCGTCTGGGGTCGCAGCGGCGCGCGAGTGCTCGAGCGCCTCGAAGGAGGCCGTGAATCGCTCGGCCTCCCTCGCGAAGACGCCGCGGTCATCCGCGAGTTCGAAGACGCCGGAGAGGAAGTTCTCCTTGCTCGCGTTCTCGTCGAGTCGGCGAATGAGATACGAGATCGCGGCGTCGAACTCGCGGGGGTGCACGACCGGCGTGTAGAGCAGGAGGCCACCGACGTCGATGCGCACCACCTCGGCGAGCTCGGTCGCCATGCCCAGAAGCATCTCGAAGTCGACCCGGCGTTCGACGCCGCGCTCCTGCGCGAGCAGCCAGGCAAAGGCGATGTCGAACAGGTTGTGACCGGCGACCCCGATGCGCACAGCGTCGGTGCGCTGCTGCGTGAACGACCAGTCGAGCACGCGCTTGTAATTCGTGTCGGTCTCCTGCTTGCTCGACCAGGTCGCGAGCGGCCAGCCGTGCATGATGGCGTCCACCCGCTCCATGGCCAGGTTCGCGCCCTTCACGAGGCGCACCTTGATGCCTGCACCGCCCTCGGAGCGGCGGGCGAGCGCCCAGCGAGTGAGGCGCTGCATCGCGGCGAGCGCATCCGGAAGATACGCCTGAAGCACGATGCCGGCCTCGAGACGTTTCAGCCTCGGCTGGTCGAGCAGGCGCTGGAACACCGCGATCGTGAGGTCGAGATCGTGGAACTCCTCCATGTCGAGGTTGATGAACTTGGCCGTGGGCGAGTCTGCCGCGAACTCGTAGAGCGGTGTGAGCCGTGACACCACGCGCTCCACCGTCTCGTCAAAGGCCCAGAGATTGAGCTGACTCGACACCGCAGACACCTTGATCGAGACGTAGTCAACGTCGGGCCGGGCGAGGATCTCGTGGGTCTCCTTCAGTCGGCGCGAGGCCTCGGCATCTCCGAGCACGGCTTCGCCCAGCAGGTTCAGATTGAGTCGGATGCCGGGTCGGCGAAGGGCCGCCAGCGAGGAGTCGAGGCGCCCAGGCGTCGCATCCAGAAGCAAGTGGCCGACGATGCGACGAAAGACGGAGCGGGCGATGGGCACCATGGGCCACGGGAGGAGCGGCCCGAATCCCCCGCCGAGCTGAATGGCGACCCGCATGTGCCACGGCAGGAAGGCCGGCACGCTTCTCGACAGGCGCTCGAGGTTGCGACCCGCGACCCTCAGGTCTTCGGGTCTCACCACTCGATCAACGAAACCGACGGCGAAGTCGAGGCCGTGCGGGTCTTTGAGAAGACCGGAGAGGCGCTCGGCCGCGGTGCGATCACGACGCCGCGTCGAAACGGCTCCCGCGCTGTCGGTGACCCAGCGGTGCACGGTCGCTATGACGTCGTCTGCTGTCACGTCGGGCCGTCCGGATGCGGTCGAAGGCATGGAAAGAGCCTACTTGCGTCGCGGTGAGGGTGCGGGAGAGGAGATCGTGATGCCGGCCCGTCGGCCGACACCACGACACCACGTAGACACTGCGTGTGCCGTGAACCGGCTCCAACAGGCGCGCGCCACTTCGGGTGTAACGCTACACAGTGTAGTGTTTGGAGGGTAGCAGATCAGCGCACACCGGGCAAGAACACAGGGCAGAATGATGCACGAGAGGTGGTCTGATGGCCAGGAGTACAACGGCGCAGAGACACCGGCCCCGGCAGGATCGCAGTGCCCAGCGCGTCGAACTCATCCTTGACACCACGGCGGCGCTCATCGACGAGGTGGGCTACGGTGCGCTCACCACGGCCCTCATCGCGAGGCGCGCAGACATGTCGGGTCCGGCGATCTATCGCTACTTCACCGATGTCGACTCCATCGCCCTGGCGCTCGCGGCGAGGAACCTCGAACGCTATGTCGAACGGTGCCGGGAATTCCTCGCTCACACGGGCGAGTGGCAGCAGGCCATCGCCGCGGCGATAGACGCCTACGCCGACCTCTTCCGTCACGAGCCCGGCTTCCGGCGCATTCGGCTCGGGGACAGCTTCGCGCAGGACGCGCGCGGCACCCGTTCGAGCAATAAGAACATGCTCGCCCGAGCGGTCAGCGAGCTCTTCGTCGAGGAGTTCGAGGTGCTGCCGCGCACCCAGCTCGTGATGCACGTCGAGGTGATGGTCGAGATCGGCGAATGCCTCATCGCCAGGGCGTTCGACAGCTCGCCGGAGGGCGACCCCTTCTTCCTCGGCGAGTGCGAACGGGTGATGGTGAGCTACCTCGACGAGTACCTCGCGCGACCCATCAGCTGACGCATCCGCCGTACCGGTCGCACTGATTCGGCTGCGTACAATCGCAGCATGGACAGCACAGTCGACGTCGTCATCGTCGGAGGCGGGCACAATGGGCTCGTCGCCGCGGCATACCTGGCCCAGGCGGGTAAGAGCGTCACCCTTCTCGAACGCCTCGAGCACGTGGGAGGCGCGGCCGTGTCCGCCGAGGCTTTCGACGGTGTCGACGCGAGGCTCTCGCGATATTCGTACCTGGTCAGCCTGCTGCCGCAGCGCATCATCGACGAGCTGAAGCTCGACATCCGACTCGAACGCCGCCGCTACTCCTCCTATACCCCGCTGCCTGGCACCGATCGCGGGCTCCTCGTCGACAACGCGGATGCCGCCGCCACGGCAGCGTCCTTCGCTTCCGTCGACGCCGCGGACGATTCACCTCGCTGGCAGCAGTTCTACGCGGGCACGGCCGCTCTCGCCCGCTCCCTTTTTCCCACGGTGTGCGAGCCGCTGCTCACCCGTTCGGAGGCGAAGCGCGCGCTCGGCAACGACGAGCTGTGGGAGTCGCTGATCGAACGACCGATCGGCGAGACGATCGAATCGACGTTCTCGAACGATCTCGTGCGCGGGGTCGTGCTCACCGACGCACTGATTGGCAATTTCGTGCCAGCTCGGGACGAAAGCCTCGCGGCCAACCGCTGCTTCCTCTACCACGTCATCGGAGGCGGAACCGGTGACTGGGACGTGCCCGTCGGCGGCATGGGCTCCGTCACCGGCGAGCTGGCGCGCGCCGCTCGCGAGGCCGGGGCGACTCTGCTCACCTCGGCGGAGGTCACCTCAATCTCCCCGGAGGGCGAGGTGCGCTATCACCTCAACGGCGAGGAGATGAGCATCGCCGCCAGCACGGTGCTCGTCAACGTCGCACCCTATGTTCTCGACCGGCTGCTCACGAGCTCGCCCGCTGGAGCAGCTCGCCCGAAGGGCGCCCAGGTCAAGGTCAACCTCATGCTCAAGCGTCTGCCGCGCCTGCGTGACAGCAGTATCGATCCTGCCGCCGCGTTCGGTGGCACCTTCCACATCAACGAGGGCTACGAGCAGCTGCAGGCGGCATACGAGGCCGCGGGCAGCGGTTCGATTCCGAGCCCATTGCCGAGCGAGATCTACTGCCACTCGCTCACCGACCCGTCCATCCTCTCGCCCGAGCTGCAGGAGGCCGGCGCGCAGACGCTCACGGTCTTCGCCTTGCACGTGCCCGATCGGCTGCTCACGCCAGAGAACAACGACCGGATGCGCGCTGCGCTGCAGCGGGCGGTGCTCGATTCGCTGAACTCGGTACTCGCGGAGCCGATTGAAGACCTGCTGATGACGGATGCCGAGGGTAGACCCTGCATCGAGACCAAGACCACGCTCGACCTCGAGGCGGCGCTGGAGATGCCCGGTGGCAACATCTTCCACGGCCCACTCTCGTGGCCGTTTGTCGAGGAAGACGCCCCGCTGAAGACCCCCGCCGAGCGCTGGGGAGTGGCCACCGCACACGAGCGCATCCTGCTCTGCGGAGCCGGCGCGAGACGCGGCGGAGCGGTCAGCGGTATCGGCGGGCACAACGCCGCGATGGCGGTGCTCGAAGCGGATTGACTGTCGCTCGCAGAACGGCGTTGCCGGGCGCTAACGTTAGCCATGCCCGATTACACAGTCCTTGGTGCGCGCGTCAGCGGCCTCGTCCTCGCCCCCTCCGATTCCGCTTTTGCCGCGAATGTGGCGGGGTTCAACACGGCGGTCACCCAATCGCCCCAGGTCGCCGTGTGTGCGACCACCGCACAGGATGTCGTCGAAGCGGTGCTCTTCGCGCGCGAGCACGGCCTGCCGGTACACGTGCAGTCCACCGGGCACGGCGCCGCCGCTGCCTACACGGAGGGAGTCCTGATCACCACGGGCGGCCTCTCCGAAGTGTCAATCGACCGGGAGACGGGCATCGCCACGCTCGGCGCGGGCGTGCGATGGGGCGCTGTGGTCGAGACCGCGGCCCAGCTGGGTCTCGCGCCGATCTCGGGTTCGTCGACCAATGTCGGCGTCGTCGGCCTCGTCACCGGCGGTGGGCTCGGGCCGCTTTCTCGCAGCCACGGCTTCGCGTCGGACTACGTGCGCGGCTTCACCGTCGTCACCGGCCGCGGTGAACTCGTCGAGGCGACGGCGGACGAGAACCCGGATCTGTTCTGGGCGCTTCGCGGTGGCAAAGGCGGGCTCGGAATCGTCACGGAAGTGCGGGTGCAGCTCGTCGCGCTCAGCGAACTCTATGCGGGAGCCCTGTTCTTCGAGGAACAGCACATCGAGCAGGCCTTCCGCGCCTGGGTGGAATGGACGGCGAGTGCACCAGCCGATGTCACGACGAGCGCCGCTATCTATCGCTTCCCTCCGTTCGACTTCATCCCCGAGCCGCTGCGCGGACGCACGCTGCTCGCCATCCGGTTTGCGTACCCCGGCGCCGCTGCCGAGGGGCAGCGGCTCGCCGAGCCGCTGCGGTCGAGCGCGCCGGTCTACATGGATCAGCTCGGCGTGCTGCCGCCCGCTCAGGTCGCGATGATCCACAGCGACCCCGACGAGCCGGGTGCAGGCTGGGACCGTGGCGTGCTTCTCACCCACGTTGACCAGGACTTCGCTACGGCACTGCTCGCTGAGGCGGGCGCTGGCGTGCACGTCCCGGTTCTCCTCACCGAGGTGCGCCATATCGGCGAAGCGACCCACACGGATGTCGAAGGCGGTTCCGCGGTCGGTGGTCGCACCGGCAACTTCGCCGTCAATCTCATCGGCGCACCGGATGCCTCGCTCTTCGCCGAAGTGCTGCCCTCCGTGACCGACGGGGTGCTCGCGGCCATCCAGCCGTGGCTGTCTCCGGAGATCAACATCAACTTCGCCGGCCGCATCCGCTCGGCCGAGCACTTCGCGAGCGCGTGGCCCGCCGAGACGTTCGCGCGGCTTGCGCGGATACGCAAGCGCTACGACCCCGACCACGTCTTCCCCTACGGCCCAACGCGGTTTGAGTAACGCGCTCAGCGCGCCCAGGCGGGTTGAGTAACGCGCTCAGCGCGTGTATCGAAACCCCCGGCCTCGCCCCACTCAGTGCCCGCGGTGGTCCTGGATCGCCATCCGCGGGCCGAACGCGGGCTTGCGGAATCCGCTCGCGAGCAACAATCGCACCACGCGGTGGCGGTGACCTGCCCACGGTTCGAGCAGTTCCAGCATCCCGTCGTCGTCGACCGGTCGACCGAGCAGCGCCCAGCCCACGAACGCCGCGAGGTGGTAGTCCCCGATGCTCACGTGATCCGGGTCGCCGTGACAGCGCTGCACCGTCTCGGCGGCGGTCCACACGCCTATTCCACTGATCGACCGCATCCGGCTCACCGCCTCGACCGCGGGGACCGAGATTGCCTTCTCCAGCGAGGCCGCGACGGATGCCGCACGCACGACCGTGGCGGAACGCTGCGGGCCGACGCCCAGCCGGTGCCACTCCCACGAGGGGATCCGCTTCCACCCCTCCGCGGTGGGCATGACCCTCATGCCGAGGGGCGCGGGCCCTGGCGGTTCCTCGCCGAACTGCGTCACAAGCCTGCGCCAGCTGCGCAGTGCCTCGACGCTCGTCACCTTCTGTTCGATGATGGCGGGCACGAGAGCGGCGAAGAGTCGCGCGGTGCGGGCGAGGCGCAGCCCCGGCATCCGTCGCCTCGTCTCCACGAGCAGCGAGTTGGCTGAGACGTCGAGCTCAGACCAGTCGTCGTGTGCCCCGAGCAACTCCGGCACGGAAGCCATCGCCCACGCGGCGCCGGGCCCCCACGCGGTTGCCGCGATGCCATCGGCACGGCTGAGGTGCAGCGTCGCGGCGCCCTCGGGCGTGCGCATGGTCAGCCAGACGCTGCCGCCCTCCCAGCGCAGGGTGGGGTCATAGGGGCCGCGGCCGATCGGGCCGAGGGTGCTGCGCAGGTCGACCGGCTCCCGGGGAGCGTACGTCGACTCGAGCTGCATGCAACGAGGCTACGTCACGGCTGCGACAACACCGGCGACGGATGCCGACTCAGGCAGCGCTCGGATCCACCGGTTCGAGAGTGGGAATCTTCGCCGCACGCCCGTCGCCCGAGGAGCGCCCGGTGAGCCGCCGCCCGATCCACGGCAGCACGAACTCGCGATAGTACGCGGAGGTGTTGCGCGAACGGACTCCCGGAGGGGCCGCCGCCACCTCGTCGACGCCCCATTCGGGCGGCACCGGAGCGTCCAGCGCGGTGAGCACGTTGCCGGCGACCCTCGCGTGGCCGAGCGCATTGAGGTGCAGCTTGTCCGCCGACCAGTAGCGGATGTCGCCGAGCCCCTCGTCCGCCCAATTGTCCACGAAGGTCACCGAGTCGCGCGGCTGGCCCGCTCTCACCGCGCGTGCGAGTTGTTCGCCGCGGCGCCGCAGCAGCGAGCCGAGCGGGATGTGCGCCGAGGGGTCACCGCCGCTGATGAAGAGCACGTGCGCTCCAGCGTCGACCGCCGTGCCGACCGCGTCTTCGAGCGTGCGCGCAACATCCGCAATAGCAACCTTGGGCCGCATGATGTCGTTGCCGCCGCCGTTGAGACTGAGCAGTTCGGGCTTCATCTCCAGGGCCGGTTCGAGCTGCTCGGCGAGGATCGGCGCGAGCTTGCGCCCGCGGATGGCGAGGTTGGCATAACGGAAAGGTCCGCCACCCGAGGCCTCGAGTTGCAGTGCCAGACCCAGCGCAACGAGATCGGCCCACCCGCGCAGCCGACCGTCGGGCAACTCATCGCCGAGGCCCTCGGTGAAGCTGTCTCCAATGGCCACGTAACTGCGAAACATGGGTCAACGCTACCCGCGCTTAAACTCGTGCGATGGCCGTTCCCAAGATCCTGCTGTTCTACGTCTTCACGCCGCTCGCCGACCCCGATGCGATCCGGCTGTGGCAGCGCGACCTCTGCGAGTCGCTCGGACTCGGCGGGCGCATCATCCTGTCGAAGGACGGCATGAACGGAACCGTCGGTGGCGAGCTCAAGCAGGTCAAGCGGTACATCAAGAAGACGCGCGAGTACCCGGCGTTCAAAGACATCGACTTCAAGTGGAGCGAGGGACACGGCGGCGACTTCCCGCGCCTCAGCGTGCGGGTGCGCGACGAGTTGGTGAGCTTCGGTGCACCCGGTGAACTGCGCGTCGACGAGAACGGTGTCGTCGGCGGTGGCCAGCGGCTCACTCCCGAGCAGTTGCACGAGCTGGTCGAGTCGAAGGAGGTGACCTTCTTCGATGGCCGAAACCAGATCGAAGCGGCCATTGGGCACTTCAAGGATGCGGTGGTCCCGCAGGTCAGCAACACCCGCGAGTTCATGGCCGAGCTCGACAGCGGGCGGTACGACCATCTCAAGGACAAGCCGGTCGTCACCTACTGCACCGGCGGCATCCGCTGCGAAGTGCTCTCGAGCCTCATGATCAACCGTGGATTTACCGACGTCTACCAACTCGACGGCGGCATCGCCACCTACGGCGAGCGCTTCGGCGACTCCGGTCTGTGGGAGGGTTCGCTCTACGTCTTCGACAACCGGCTCTCCCTGGACTTCACGGATGACGCCGTGACGATCGGACGCTGCTACTCCTGCGGCACCGCGACCAGGCGCACCGTCAATTGCTCGTACTCACCCACGGGGGCGCCCTCCTGCCGTGAGCAGTTCGTCAGCTGCGACGAGCATGCCGCTGCCGCCCTGTGTGATGAGCACGCGACTTCAGCATTCGCGCCCACGGGCTCGGCCTGACGTTCAGGCTCCTTCTGGGTGCCCGGAATCCGCTTCCCAGTACGCCGGGTCGCTTCCCCACGGATGCGCCGGCCACGCGTAGTCGTCGAATTCCACCAGAGCGGGCCTCACCGTTTCCAGGTCTCCGTGCCTCACGGTGAGCCCGGGGCGCCACGCTACGGACTCCCCCCCCGGTGCTCCGCGCTCCGCATCCAGTAGCCAGTGCGCCGTGCGAGCCAGCGAGAGCGACAGCTCCCGCCCGAGCCCATCGCGATCACGCAGGGCGATCGCATCGATGATCGCGGCCGCCGTCAGGTATCCGGTGCCGTGATCGAGCGCCTGAGCGGGAAGAGCACCGGGCCGATCGTCGCTTCCCTCGATGAGCGAGATCCCGGATGCCGCCTGCACTATCGAGTCAAAGCCGCGCCTCGGAGCCCACGGCCCCACCTCGCCCCAGGCGCTGATCCTGGCGACGATCACCCCCGGCGGTGGACGCAGGCCGAAGCGGTCGAGGGACCCCGGGCGATAGCCGCTGAGAAAGACGTCCGCGCCGTCCAGCAGCCGCTGCATCCTCGCGAATCCCGCGCTCGAGTTCAGGTCGACGATGGTGCTGCGCTTCCCCTGACCGTTATCCAGGTGCTGCCATCCGATTTCGGAGGGTTCCGGCGGATCGACCCTGAGCACCTCGGCACCGAGCAGGGCGAGCGTCCTCGACGCCACTGGACCCGCCAACACGCGGGTCAGATCGAGAACGCGGATGCCGGCGAGCGGGAGCCGCGGGGTGCCGCGCCGCGTCTGGGCGACCTCGCCGCCATCGTCGCGGATGCGGGAGGAGACCAACGGGCCCGCCGAGCTCGCGCGACCCGCATCCGAGGCGGCCCACTCTTCCGCCGCGCGCACGCGCACCGCGATGGCGCCGGCGCGTGCTGCGTCATCTTCGATGTCCTGCGCGGGCCGCTCGGCGATCGCCGCCACGATGTCCTCGCGATCCGCGGACGCTCCGAGCCCCAGGAGTGCCAGCAGACGCTGCCGATGATGCGGGTAGTTTCCGTGGGTGCGCACCCAGCCGTCGGCGGCGGCAAAGAAGCCCGAGGAGGGTGCGAAGCCATCCATCGCCTCGCCACCGATTCTGAGCAGCCGATCACTCGCGAAGGCGGCGGCCACGCGCTGCGCGTCGAGCCGCAGCGGCGGTCGCGGAAGCGCGGCGCGACCCTGCGCGCGGCGCTCGGCGGCCATGGCGACAGCGGCGACGGAACCGAGCGCTAGCTGCGCCACCGGCAGGACCGAGTCGAGCGGAAATTCCTCGATCGGCAGCGGGACCTCCCGATGCGGGAGGCCGAGTGCATCGTGGTAGTCGTCAATGAGCGAGCCCATGCCTCGCAGCCTAAAGCGCATCACCGCCGGCTCGGAGCGCCCGTGCCGCAAACTCGGAGGGTCCCTCCAGCTTGCGCGCATAGCTTGCGAAGCATGACTGCTACGAGAGAAGAAATCGACAAGGTCGCCATGCTGGTCAAGAACTCGAAGATCGCACTTCTCACCACGACGACCGCGAGTGGGCAGCTGGTGAGCCGACCGCTGGCCGTTCAGAAAGCCGAATTCGACGGTGATCTGTGGTTCCTCAGTCAGGATCCCTCCGACAAGACGAGCGAGATTGCCGCGAATAACCAGGTGAACGTCGCGATGGAGTCGGGCAAGGGCTTCCTCTCTATTGCGGGGACCGCGTCGGTGCTGCACGACCGAACGAAGATCGATGAACTCTGGTCGCCGATGGTCGAGGCCTGGTTTCCGAACGGCAAGGAAGACGACTCCGTCGCCGTGATCAAGGTGACCGCGGATGCGGCAGAGTACTGGTCGGCCGACGAACCGAAGCCGGTTACCCTGCTCAAGATCGCAGCGGCCACGGTCACGGGCAAGCGCCCGGACATCGGCGGCAACGAGACCGTCACGCTCTAATACCCGGCGGCCGACCGCCGCCGATTTCGGCTCTCATACTGCCCTCCGCGAGGCGGCCATGTATGGTGATGCCGTGAGCAACCTGAGGGCCACGCCGGGGTCCCAAACTTCACTTCGTGAAGCCAACCGAGGCAGAATCGTGGATGCCGTGAAGCATCACGGTGGTCTCACGCAGGTAGAACTCGCCGGCGTCACGGGCCTGTCGCCCGCCACGGTGTCGAACATCGTGAAGGAACTGTCGGCATCCGGCGTGCTTCACACGACCCCCACCTCGCGCAGCGGCAGGCGCGCCCAGCACGTCACGCTGGCCCACGCGCTGGGGCTCGTCGCGGGTATCCATATCTCGGCGAGGCACATGTGGGTGGCCCTTTCCGACGTCGCCAACGTCGTCGTCGCGGAGCACCACATGCCGCTCGCGAAGGATCATCGCGCCGACAACGAGCTCGATCGAGCGGCCAGGATGATCGCGGACATGCTCGAGTCCGTCGAGGCGAGCTTCGACGACATCCTTGCCGTCGGCATCGCGCTTCCCGCGCCCATCCGCTCCGACAACGGGCGCATCGCGCGCACTGGACTGCTGCGCGGCTGGGACGGTCTGCCGATCGCAGACCTCATGGCCCGGCGCACGATGCGCCCCGTTTTCGTGGACAACGACGCGAATCTGGGCGCCCTAGCCGAGCTTCACAGCGGCGCGGCGCGGGGCAAGGAGAGCGCCCTGTACGTTGACGTGTCCCACGGCATCGGCGCGGGCCTCATCCTGAATGGCAGGGTCTATCGCGGACACAGCCGTGGGGCGGGCGAGTTCGGGCACGTGACCATCGTCGAGAACGGTCCGCTCTGCCGCTGCGGTAACCGCGGCTGCCTCGAAGCCCTGGCCGGAGGCCCGGCGATTCTGGAGAGCGTGCGAGCAACCGCCGGGGCGATCAAACTTCAGGACGTCGTCATTCGCGCCCTGACCGGGGACCCACACTGCATCAGGGCAATAGCGGATGCGGGCAGGCACATAGGCATCGCTGTCGCGGGCATCTGCAACCTGCTCGACCCGGAACACGTCGTCATCGGCGGGGACCTCGGCAAGGCTGGTGAGCTTCTGCTCGGGCCGCTCCGCCACAGCATGGAACGTTCGGTGCTCTGGGAACCGAACGAATTACCGGATGTTGTGCAGGGCCAACTCGGGGAACGCGCGGCGCTCATGGGGGCGATCATGTACGCAGTTGAGCGCGCCACGATACGTGGGGATGACGTCGACGCGAGATCCGTCGGACTGTCGCAATCGGCTATGTCACAATTGCGAAAAGCTTGAGTTCAAGACTTGACGCCAAGAACTCTGAGTGACAGGCTCATGCCAGCCGCCAAAGAAGGCGTTCCACTAGAGAGGTTTTTCAATGAAGATAGCCATCAAGAGGGCAGTTGTCGTCACAGCAACTCTTCTGCTCACGGCAGGCACTCTCGCAGCCTGTTCGTCCAACTCCGGTTCGGGAGATAACTCCTCCGGCAAGTCCTCAGCGAAGATCGGTCTGCTGCTGCCTGACTCCGTGACCGCGCGCTACGCGAGCGCAGACAAGCCACTGTTCGAAGCAAAGATCAAGGAACTGTGCGCCGACTGCACGGTCATCTACCAGAACGCCGACGGCGACGCAGCCAAGCAGCAGCAGCAGGCCGAGTCGATGTTGACGCAGGGCGTCAAGGTGCTCGTGCTCGACCCGTTCGACGGCAAGGCAGCACAGAGCATCGTCGCAGAGGCAAACGCCAAGAAGGTCCCGGTCATCTCCTACGACCGTCTGATCGCCGGTGGCAAGGCCAACCTGTACATCTCCTTCGACAACGAGAAGGTCGGCGAGCTCCAGGCGACCGCGCTCGTCGAGAAGCTGAAGGCCGACGGGGTTCCCGCGGGCAGCGGCATCGTGATGATCAATGGTTCCCCGACCGACAACAACGCGTCGCAGTTCAAGAAGGGCGCGCACTCGGTCATCGACAAGAGCGGCTACAAGGTGCTCTCGGAGTTCGACACACCCGGCTGGACCCCTGCCGACGCTCAGGCCTGGATGGACGGCCAGATCACCAAGTTCGGTGCTGACAAGATCACCGGCGTCTACGCGGCAAACGACGGCGTTGGTGGAGCAGCAATCGCATCGCTCCAGGCCGCTGGTGTCACCAAGCTGCCGCCGGTCACGGGACAGGATGCATCCCTCGCGGGCGTGCAGAACATCCTCGCCGGCACGCAGTACATGACCGTCTACAAGGCGTTCAAGCCCGAGGCAGAAGCTGCGGCACAGGCCGCAGTTGACCTGATCAATGGCAAGAAGCCGAAGAGCGACACGACCACGGACGGCGTCCCCTCCGTTCTGCTGAACCCTGTCGCGGTCACCGTCGACAAGATTCAGTCCACGGTCGTAGCCGACGGGCTGTACAAGGCATCCGAGATCTGCACCACGCAGTACGCGGACGCTTGCGCGAAGGCCGGAATCAAGTAAGTACCACCTAGCAAAGGCCGATCGGGAGCTGCGCGTGCAGCGGCTCCCGATCGGCTGTACTTTGTCCTCACCGTAACCGGTGAAAAATCAAGGAGATATCGTGACGATGGAGTCAACCGCCCAGGCGCGGACCAACCCGCATGGTGAACCCGTTCTGTCCCTGCGTGGCATCAGCAAGGGCTTCGGCGCCGTTCAGGCCCTCAGCGGCATCGACCTCGACATCTATGCTGGCGAGGTCGTCGCCATCGTCGGCGACAACGGAGCGGGGAAATCGACGCTCGTCAAGATTCTCGCGGGAGTCCATCCCGCCGACGCGGGCACTATCAGCTTCCAGGATCGAGTGGTCTCCATCCCGAGTCCTGCGGTGTCGCGGGAACTCGGCATAGCCACGGTGTTCCAGGATCTCGCTCTGTGCGACAACCTCGACGTCGTCTCCAATCTCTTCCTCGGCCGCGAAATCGGCACCCTCGCGCTCGACGAGGTCGAGATGGAAGAACGCAGCTGGACGCTGCTTCGCCAACTCTCCGCAAAGATCCCCTCCGTGCGACTCGCGGTGGCCTCCCTCTCCGGTGGTCAGCGACAGACGGTCGCCATCGCCCGCTCCCTCATCGGTGACCCCACCGTGGTCATCCTCGACGAACCCACGGCCGCCCTGGGCGTTGCCCAGACAGCAGAGGTGCTCAACCTGGTCGAGAGGCTGCGCGAGCGCGGCCTCGGCGTGGTGCTCATCAGCCACAACATGGCGGATGTTCAGGCCGTCGCCGATCGCGTCGTCGTGCTGCGCCTCGGTCGCAACAACGGAGAGTTCTTGGTCTCCGACGTCAGCTATGAAGAGATCATCGCCGCCATCACCGGCGCAACCGACAACGTCGTCACCCGCAGGGCCGCCGGACAGAACAAGGAAGAGAGCAAGTCATGACGGAGTCGACCCCCACAACGTCATCGGTCGCCATAGACCAACAGGATGAGCGCCTCATCAGCTCGTCGGGCGTCGGCGGCGCGATCCGCGCCTTCGTCAGCCGCGTTCGCAACGGTGACCTCGGTTCGCTGCCCGTCGTCGTCGGACTGATCATCATCTGGGTTGTCTTCCAGATTCTCAACTCCGACTTCCTCTCCTCCAACAACCTCGTCAACCTCGCGCTGCAGTGCGCCGCGACGGGAATGATCGCCGTCGGCGTCGTGCTCGTGCTTCTGCTCGCCCAGATCGATCTCTCTGTGGGCTCCGTGAGTGGCCTCGCAGCGGCGATTCTCGGTGTGGGCATGACCAGGCTCGGCTGGCCGGTGTCCGTGGCGATTGGCGTCGCTCTGGCGGCAGGCATCGCGATCGGACTGCTCTACGCCTTCCTCTTTGTGCGTTTCGGCGTGCCCAGCTTCGTCATCACCCTCGCAGGCTTGCTCGGCTTCCTCGGGCTGCAGCTGTGGATCCTGGGACCCAACGGCTCGATCAACATCCCGTTCGAGTCCTGGGTCGTGCAATTCGCCCAGCAGAGCTTCCTCCCTCCGATCGTGGCCTACGCCCTCGCGGCGATCGCGGCGATCGCGTACGGGCTGTCGGGCTATCTCTCGGCGAGGCGCCGCAAGGCCCACGGGCTGTCCTTCACGTCTCCGATCGAGACGATCGTCAAGAGCGTTCTGTTGTTCGTGGTGCTTGCTGCCGCCGCGTGGTACCTCAACACCGACCGCGGGGTTGGCGTCTCCTTCCTCCTCTTCATCGTCGTCGTGATCGTCATGAACTACGCACTGCGTCGCACGAAGTGGGGCCGCTCGGTCTACGCCGTCGGCGGCAACGTCGAGGCGGCTCGCAGGGCCGGTATCAATGTCAACCGCATCTACATCTCGGTCTTCGCACTCTCCTCCTTGTTCGCGGCCCTCGGCGGCTTGCTCGCTGCGGCTCGACTCACCTCCGCGAGCCTGAGTAGCGGTGGCGGCGACGTCAACCTGAACGCGATCGCAGCCGCGGTCATCGGTGGAACGAGCCTCTTTGGTGGGCGCGGAAGCGCGTTCTCCGCACTCCTCGGTATCCTCGTCATCCAGTCCATCTCGAGCGGCCTCACGCTGCTGAGCCTCGGCTCCCCGGAGCGCTACATGATCACCGGTGCGGTCCTGCTGCTCGCCGTGATCATCGACTCGCTGTCGCGTCGTTCCCGGGCCTCGCACGGACGCGCATAACTGCGCAAGAGGCCACGCGGATGGGCGTGGCGAAAGAACCCTGAAATTTACGGAATGATGGTGCCATGACGATTGGCATCCTCACGAGTGGCGGCGACTGTCCAGGGCTCAACGCGGTCATCCGCGGTGCGGTTCTCAAGGGAACCCAGATCTATGGGCAGGAGTTCGTGGGCTTCCGCGACGGCTGGCGCGGTGTCGTGGAAGGCGACGTCGTTCCGCTCGTGCGGAAGGACATCCAGGGCATCGGCAAGCAGGGCGGCACGATCCTCGGCACCTCCCGCACCAACCCCTTCGAGGGCAACGGCGGCGCCGAGAACGTGCAGGCCACAATGGAGCGCCTCGGCGTCGACTCGCTCATCGCGATCGGTGGCGAGGGAACGCTTGCCGCCGCGAAGCGGCTGACGGATGCCGGCATCAAGATCGTGGGCGTGCCGAAGACCGTAGACAACGACCTCTCGGCCACCGACTACACCTTCGGCTTCGACACCGCCGTGCAGATCGCGACGGATGCCATGGATCGCCTGCGCACCACCGGCGACTCGCACGGCCGGTGCATGGTCGCCGAAGTGATGGGCCGCCACGTCGGCTGGATCGCCCTGCACTCCGGTATGGCCGCGGGCGCGCACGCCATCCTCATCCCCGAGCACCGCACGAGCATGGAGCAGATCGCTGAGTGGGTGCAGTCCGTTCGCGACCGCGGCCGCGCGCCACTCGTCGTCGTGGCGGAGGGGTTCAAGCTCGATACGATGGATGACGCCCACTCCGAGCGCGGGCTCGACGCCTTCGGACGACCGCGCCTCGGCGGCATCGGCGACCTGCTCGCGCCCGAGATCGAGGCACGCACCGGCATCGAGACGCGCGCGACGACGCTCGGCCACATCCAGCGCGGTGGAACGCCGACCGCCTACGACCGCGTGCTCGCGACCCGCTACGGCCTGGCCGCGGTCGACGCCGTCATGGACCAGCTGTGGGGCCGCATGGTCTCGCTCAGCGGCACCCACATCACCCACGTCGCCTTCGAAGACGCGCTCGGCACGCTCAACACGGTGCCGCAGTCCCGCTACGACGAGGCCGCCATCCTCTTCGGCTGACGCCGCTCGCCCTCCCCGCCCTCCCGTTTGCGTTCACCCTGCGGGTAGCGTGGAAGGATGTTTCGCGCACTGTGGGTGAGCAAGGGTGACGCCGCTGTCACGACCGAGGTGACCGAGCTGACGGATGACGACCTCATGCCCGGCGACGTCACGATCGACGTCGAATACTCGAGCCTCAATTACAAGGATGCGCTCGCGATCGCGGGCAGGCCGGGCGTCATCAGGCAGTACCCGCTCGTGCCGGGCATCGACCTGGTGGGCACTGTGGCGGCATCCGAGGACCCGCGGTGGATCTCGGGCGATCGGGTGATCCTCAACGGCTGGGGCATCGGCGAGACGCATCACGGTGGTCTCGCGGAGCGGGCACGGGTGAACGGCGACTGGCTCGTGAGGCTTCCGCAGGGCATCGACGCGGCTCGGGCCGCGGGCATCGGCACCGCGGGATACACCGCGATGCTCGCCGTGCTTGCACTCGAGCGCGCGGGTATCGTCGGGGGCGAGACACCGGGCCGCGACATCCTGGTCACCGGCGCGGCGGGCGGAGTCGGCTCGGTCGCGATCGCGCTGCTCGCCCGACTCGGCGCCCACGTGGTCGCCTCGACCGGTCGCACCGAGGAAGCCGAGTACCTCCGCCGGCTGGGCGCATCCGAGGTCATCGATCGGGCGACACTGTCGGAGCCCGGCAAGCCGCTGCAGTCGCAGCACTGGGCCGGGGCGATCGACTCAGTGGGCGGCTCGACGCTCGCGAACGTGCTCGCGCAGACGTCATACGGCGGCACCGTCGCCAGCTGTGGGCTCGCGCAGAGCGCGGAGTTGCCTACCACGGTCATGCCGTTCATCCTGCGGGCCGTCACGCTCACCGGTATCAACTCGGTGCTCGCGCCACGGGAGCTGCGCGAGGAGGCCTGGGCGCGGCTCGAGTCCGACCTCGACCAGAGTCTGCTCGACGGCATGACCTCGACGATCGGGCTCACGGATGCCGCGGCTCGGGCAGAGGACGTGCTCGCCGGCCGGGTGCGCGGCCGTCTCGTCGTCGACGTTCACGGGTAACTCGGTCAGCTGCGGCCGATGATGCGCCCGTGCGTCAACGATGCGCGCGTTACAGCGGCCGCATCGATAACAAGGCCCAGCATTGTCGCGAAGGTGAGGCGGGCCGTCAGTGCGCCGAGAGCCGCTGCAGCTCGCGCGACACGCGTTCCGGCCGGAATCCCCGCCCGACCAGCCGAGCGGCGAGGCGCTGCACGATCGGAAGCGCGATCTTCAGCAGCAGTCGCGTGCGCCGAGGAAGCGGAGTGGGAAGCGCGACCCCGGAGCCCGGGCGCGCAATGGTCTTGTGCAGGAGCAACTGGATCGGCTGAATTCGCTTCACCGGCCACAGCCTGCGGCGCTGCACTCGCGCGAGTTCCCGCTCCGACACCCTGCCCCCCAGCAGCGGCACCGTCAGGTAGTTGGCGGCGGCCACGGCATCCTGAATCGCGTAGTTGACCCCGACGCCGAACGCCGGCGACATCGCGTGCGCCGCGTCGCCGATGCAGAGGAAGCTCGGCTGATACCAGCGGTCGAGTCGATTGACCTGCACCGACAGGAGCTTCACCTGATCCCAGTCGGCGATGGTCGGCACCACCGGCTCGAGGAACGCGGCAGTGTCGACGAGGCGCTGGCGGAACGCATCCAACCCGCCCTGTCGAATCTCATCGAAGCCGCCCTTGGGGATGATGAGCCCGGCCTGAAAATGGTCACCGCGCGGAATGGTGATCACCATCGAGTGCCGATCGATGTAGCCGAGCGTGGCCGGTGGGGAGTTCTGCGGCTTCGGCAGCGTGAACCAGAGCACGTCGATCCCCACGCCGAAATCTTCGGCGACGAGACCGGATGCCTCCCGCACCACGGAGGAGCGGCCGTCGGCGGCGACGGTGAGGTCGGCGCGAATCTCGAGCGGGCCGTCGACATCCGTTGCGGTGACCCCCACGATTCTTTCGCCCTCGCGCAGCAGTCCGGTGACCTCGGTACTCATCAGCAGCGTGAAGTTCGGGTGCTTCGCCGCCTCCGTCGAAATGAAGTAGAGGAAGTCCCACTGCGGCATGAGCGCGAGGAAGCGGGTGCCCTTGTGCAGCCGGCTGAAGTCGACGGGGCGGATGCGGTTGCCGCTGACCACGATGTCGAGCGTTTCGATATCGTCGTGCGGCAGTTCGAGAAAGCGCTCCTTGAGCCCGAGCTGGTCGAGCAGATCGATGGTCGAGGGGTGGATGGTGTCGCCGCGGAAATCACGCAGGAAGTCGGCGTGCTTCTCCAGCACCACGACCTTGACGCCTGCGCGCGCGAGCAGAAATCCGAGCATGAGGCCGGCCGGGCCGCCACCCGCGATGCAGCACTGGGCCCTCAGCATTCTGGCGGTCATCCGCTAAGCCTCTCGTCCGCCTCCGCGATTGCATGCAACACTACCGAGCATGCACTCTGTCCTGCTCGTGATCGGATCGATCGTTATCTTTCTCGCCGCGGCGTTCCACGTCTACGTCTTCTTTCTCGAGAGCGTGACCTGGCGCACGCCGAAGACGTGGAAGGCCTTCGGTCTGCCGAGCCAGGAGCACGCCGACATCATCCGCCCGATGGCCTTCAATCAGGGCTTCTACAACCTGTTCCTCGCGCTCGGTGCGCTCGTCGGGCTGGCGCTCCTCGGCGTATCGACCACCGTTGCGGTGACGCTCATGATGTTCGCGGCGCTCAGCATGGTGGGCGCCGGCATCGTGCTGTTCTTCAGCCTGCCGACCTCGCGACGGGCGGCGCTGCTACAGGCGGGGCCGCCGCTCGTGGGAACGCTGTTCTTGCTGTTCGCGGTCGTATCGCGCTGAGCTTCACGCAGCCGGATGCGCGGCGGCGGCCGCACGAGCGGCAGCGGGCGCGGCATCCAGGATGCGGGAGACAGCCGCGTCGTCATGCGCGGCCGAGACGAACCAGGCCTCGAAGACCGAGGGCGGCAGGTTGACTCCGGCATCGAGCATCGCGTGGAAGAACGGCGGGTAGCGGAAGGTCTGCTGCGCCTTCGCATCCACGTAGTTGCGCAGCGGCACAGGCGAGAAAGCGAAGGAGAAGAGGTTGCCCGCGCGCTGCACGCTGTGCTCCACGCCCTCAGCGGCGAGCGCGGCGGAGACCCCCTCGGCCAGCCGGTCGGCGGTGGCGTTCAGTCGCTCGTACACGGCAGCATCCGCCGCGCGAAGCGTCGCGATGCCGGCCGCAACGGCGACGGGATTGCCACTGAGCGTGCCCGCCTGGTAGACCGGGCCGAGCGGGGCGAGCAGGTCCATGATGTCCGCGCGACCACCGAGCGCTGCGAGCGGCATTCCGCCGCCGATGACCTTGCCGAAGGTGTAAAGGTCCGGCTGCCAGCCGGCGCCGTCGGGCACGACCCGAGAGGCTTCGAGGCCCCACCAACCCGCACTGCCCACACGGAATCCGGTGAGCACCTCGTCGAGGATGAGCAGCGCGCCATTCTCGCGGGTGATGCGCGAGAGCGCGCGGTTGAAGCCGCGGGCGGGCGGCACGACCCCCATGTTCGCGGATGCCGCCTCCACGATCACCGCAGCGATGCGGTCGCCGTGCTGCGCGAACGTCTCGCGCACCGCGTCGAGGTCGTTGTAGGGCAGCACGAGGGTCTGCGCCGCGGTCGCCGCCGTGACTCCGGCCGAACCGGGCATCGCGAGCGTCGCGACGCCAGACCCGGACTCCGCAAGGAGCGCGTCGGAGTGGCCGTGGTAGTGGCCGGCGAACTTCACCAGGAGGTCGCGGCCGGTCGCGCCGCGGGCCAGGCGGATCGCGGTCATGGTGGCCTCGGTGCCGGTGGAGACGAGGCGAAGCTTCTCGACGCCGCGCTGCTCGGAGCCGTCTTGCTGCGTGACGGAGATCCGCTCCCGGATGAGCTCGGCGAGCTCGGTCTCGCCCGGGGTCGAGGCTCCGAACGAGAGCCCGCGCGCGGCCGCGTCCTGCACGGCCTTCACGACGTCCGGATGCGCGTGACCGAGAATCGCGGGGCCCCAGGAACTGACGAGGTCCACGTAGTCGCGGCCCTCGGCATCCGTCACGTAGGCGCCGCTCGCCGACACGAGGAACCGCGGCGTGCCACCGACCGAGCCGTAGGCGCGCACGGGCGAGTTCACCCCGCCGGGGATGGAGAGCTTGGCCCTCGTGAAGAAGGTCTCGTTCGCGCCCATCAGCGCAGCCACCCGGCCAGCTCGGTGGCCCAGTAGGTGAGCACGGCGTCGGCACCGGCACGACGGATGCCGACCACGGATTCCTCGATCGCCCTGCGGCGGTCGATCCATCCGTTCGCCGCGGCGGCCTCGATCATTGCGTACTCCCCGGACACCTGGTACGCCCACACCGGCACCGCGCTCGTTGCGGCGGCGTCAGCGAGCACGTCGAGATAGCTCATCGCGGGCTTCACCATCACGATGTCGGCGCCCTCCTCGACGTCGAGCAACACCTCGCGCAGTCCCTCGCGCCGATTGCCCGGGTCGAGCTGGTACGTGCGGCGATCTCCGACGAGCGAGGAATCGACGGCCTCGCGGAACGGCCCGTAGAAGGCGGAGGCGTACTTCGCCGCGTAACCGAGTATGGCGGTGTCGGCGAATCCGCCGTCATCGAGGGCCTCGCGCACGGCGCGCACCTGGCCGTCCATCATGCCGCTGAGTCCGAGAACCTGGGATCCAGCGCTCGCCTGGGCAATGGCCATGTCGCGGTAGCGCAGCAGCGTGGCGTCGTTGTCGACGACCACGTTCCCTGAGCCTGTCGAAGGGACCGCGAGCACTCCGCAGTGCCCATGGTCGGTGAACTCGTCAAGGCAGAGGTCGGTCTGCACGACGAGCGCGTCCCCGGCCTCGGCGACTACGGCGCGCGTCGCGACGTTCAGGATGCCGTTTTCGTCGGTGGCGCCCGAGCCGATCGCGTCCTTGGTCTCGGGAATGCCGAACAGCATCACGCCGCCGACGCCCGCAGCCGCAGCCTCCGACACCGCGCGACGCAGGCTGTCGAGGGAGTGCTGCTGCACGCCGGGCATCGAGCCGATCGCGGCAGGCTCGCTCGCGCCCTCCCGCACGAACAGCGGCAGGATCAATTCGGCCGGATGAACGCGGGTCTCCGACACCAGCCGCCGCATCGCCGCGGTGCTGCGCAGCCGACGCGGGCGGATGCCGTTGGTCCAGTCGCGAGGATCGGCCATCAGGCGTCGCTTCCGCTTGCGTGCGCACTCGTGACATGGTCGACGAGGCCTTCGACGAGCGAGGCAACGGAGCGATCTTCGGCGATAACGTCGACCCTGAGCCCCGCCGCTCGGGCGTCGAAGGCGGTGCGCGGACCAATGCAGGCGACGACCGTGCCCTCGGGCAGCGGCGCGAGCTGCGCCTCCACCTGGCGGGCGACGCTGCCGGAGGTGACGAGCACCGCGCCGATCCGCCCGGAGGCGACATCCGCGGCAACCTGCTCCGAAACGGATACGCCGACCGTGCGGTAGGCGGCCACGAATTCGACCTCCAAGCCGAGCTTTGCGAGGCCAGCCACGAGCACGGGCTCCGCGATGTCGGACTGCGGGATGAGCACGGTGCCGACGATCTCGGACTGCGGCCACTCCTTGACGAGCCCACGCGCCGAATTATCGTCCGGTACGAAATCCACCCGATAGCCAGCGAGGATGAGAGCCGCGCTCGTGGTCTCACCGACGGCCGCGATCCGCGTATTCTCGGGGATCGTGACCTGTTGGCTCATGAGAACGTCGACGGTCGTGGCGCTCGTGATGACGAGCCAGTCGAAGCTGCCGCGCTCGAGTCGCTTGAGCGCGTGCTCGAGCGTCGCGTGGTCGGGCGTGCTCGCGAAGTTGATCATCGGTGCAATCACCGGAACCGCGCCGTGCGAGCGCAGCGTCGCGGCAACCCCGTCGCCCCACTTGCCGCCGCGCGGAACGAGCACCCGCCAGCCGGCGAGCGGCTTGGCGGAGCGGGGCGTCATGCTGTGCCGCCGAAAGTCGTGAGTTCGGCTGCGCCGTTCTTCAGCAGTTCATCGGCCACGCGAGCACCCAGCTCTGCGGGCAGCGCGGCTCGTTCTGCCGCGGTTCCCTCGACCACGAGCGCGTGCGAGCTGGTCAGCGAGCGTTGCCCGTCGTCGGCGTAGACGGTGGCGGAGAGGAACAGCATCTCGCCGTCGAGAACAGCGGATGCGCCTACCGGAGCGGAGCATCCGGCCTGCAGGCTCGCGAGCACGGCGCGCTCCGCGAGCGCGGCCATACGGCTCGGACCGTGATCGATGGCGCGCAGCACGGAACCGAGCTCGGCGGAGTGCTCGGCGAGCGTCTCGATTGCGAGAGCGCCCTGTGCGGGCGCGGTGGGCCAGCGCGACAGTTCGAATAGTTCTGAAGCGGCGTCGATCCGGCCGAGCCTGCCGAGACCGGCGGCGGCAAGCACCACGGCGTCGAGGTCGCCCTCGGCGACGCGGCCGAGCCGGGTGTCGACGTTGCCTCGGATGTCGACGACCTCGACGTCGGGCCGGGCGAGCCGCAACTGGGCCGAACGGCGCGGGGCGCCCGTGCCGATGCGCGAGCCCGCGGGCAGCGCTTCGAGGGACATGAGATCGCGACCGCAGAAGGCGTCGCGCGCATCCGCTCGCTTGGGCACGGCGGCGACGGTGAGGCCGGGGTAGTCAGCGGTCGGCAGGTCTTTGAACGAGTGCACGAGGAGGTCACAGTCGCCGGCGAGGAGGGCCTCGCGCAGCGCGCTCGCGAACACACCCGTGCCGCCGAGGGACGCGAGCGACTCGGTTGAGTGGTCGCCGTGCGTGGCGATCGGAACGAGCTCGACCTCGAGTCCGGATGCCTTGGCCACCCTGTCCGCAATGAGACCCGTCTGCGCCATCGCGAGAGCGCTGCCGCGGGTGCCGATGCGGATCGCGGCGCTCACGGTGCCACTCCGGCGAGCGCGGGCTTGAATCCGAGGCGCACGTTCTCGCAGCAGCCGGGGCGGCACACGTCGTACCAGGGGCCGAACTCGGTCATCGCCGGGCGGTCGGCCACGGGTACGCCGTCACGGCGTTCGAGCACGAGATCGACGAGCCCCGAAACGTAGGCGGCGTGGGTGCCGGGAGTGGGAACCCGCAGGGCCAGGATGCCGAGCTCGGCCGCGGTCTCCATGGCCTCGGTGTCGAGGTCCCACTTGACTTCCATGTGGTCGGAGACGAAGCCGAGTGGCACGATGACGACGACCTTGATCCCCTTCGCCGCGAGGTCGCGCATCGCGTCGTTGACATCGGGAGCGAGCCACGGGCTCGTCGGCGGGCCGGACCGGCTCTGGTAGACGAGGTCCCATCCGATCTCACCGAAACCAGCGGCGCCGGCAGCCATCACGACCTCCGCAACCGCGAGATGCTGCGCGGCGTACGCGCCGCCCTCGCCGAAGTCGCGGTCGCGCGGACCACTGCGTTCGGCATCCGGAGTGGGGATGCTGTGGGTGGAGAACAGCACGTGCGTCTCGTGCGGCGCGATGCCCTGGTCCGCCACCTCTGTCAGCGCCCGCTGCACGCCCTCGATGAACGGGGTGACGAAACCGGGGTGGTCGAAGAACTGGCGCACCTTGTCGATCTGAATGACGCCCGCGAGGCCGGTGTCTGCGAGCGCCTGCGCGTAGTCTTCGCGGTACTGGCGGCAACTGGAGTACGAGCTGTAGGCACTCGTGCCGATCGCGATCAGCCGCGTGAACCCGCGCTCGTTCGCCTCGGTGAGCGCGTCACTGAGATACGGATGCCAGTTGCGGTTTCCCCACAGCACCGGCAGCTCGATGCCGCGGTGCGCGAGTTCCGCCTCGAGCGCTGCCTTGAGCTCGCGATTCTGGTCGTTGATGGGGCTGATTCCACCGAACGCCCGGTAGTGGTGGGCCACCTCTTCGAGTCGCTCCTCGGGGATGCCGCGCCCGCGCGTGACGTTGCGCAGAAAGGGGATGACATCGTCCTGACCCTCTGGACCGCCGAAGGAGGCGAGCAGGATCGCGTCGTACGCGGTCGGCTCCGTCACGTGCTCCGGACCGGATGCCGCGGCAGCGGTCGCCCCCGGGACGACGATGTCGAGACGGTCGCCGGCGTTCGCTACTCCACCAGCGGCGAGCGGCGAATCGGTCACGCCAGTACCTCGACGATCTCGGCGGTGCCGATGCGGCGGCCCGTGTAGAACGGCACCTCTTCGCGCACGTGCAGCCGGGCGTCCGCGCCGCGTAGGTGGCGCATCAGGTCGACGAGGTCGACGAGCTCGGGCGCCTCGAGGGCGAGGATCCACTCGTAGTCGCCCAGCGCGAACGAGGCCACCGTGTTCGCGAGCACCTGCGGGAAGTCCGCACCCATCCGGCCGTGGCGCGCCAGCATGCCCTTGCGATCCTCGTCAGGGAGCAGGTACCAATCGTAGGAACGCACGAAGGGGTAGACCGTGAGCCACGCGGCGGGCTCCTTGTCGCGCATGTATGCCGGCAGGTGGCTCGCGGTGAACTCCGCGTCACGATGCACGCCCATCACGTTCCAGGTCGGGAGCAATGGTCGCAGCAGGGGCGAGCGGCGCAGTTCCCGCAGCGCCCACTGCAGCGTCTCCGGGGCACCCCCATGCAGCCAGATCATGATGTCCGAATCCGCCTTGATCGACGAGACGTCGTAGAAGCCGCGCACGGTCACGCCGCGCGCCTCGACCGCCGCGACGGATTCATCGAGTGCCGCGACGATTGCCGGGCCCTGCGTGGTCGACGGCGCAACGCCCGGATCGCGGCGCAACACCGCCCACAGGGTGTAGCCGGAAACGGACGTGCCTGAAGAAGCCAGAGCCTCTGCTGTGGTGCTCATGCCGTCTATCCTCCCTCGCGCGGACGCGAGATCAAAAAGCGGCGCTGCTTCTGGTTTGTTGTCGTGCTCGTTTTACTGGGGTCCTGAGCCTGTCGGCGGCCACGACCGTCGCTATGCTCGGCCCTCCGGCAGGCTCGAGGACGGACCGTTCAGTCGTCGCCGAAGATCGCCCAGGCCACGAGACCGCCGACGACGACGATGGCGGCCGTGGCTCCGATGATCCACGGCACGGGGTTGTCTTCATAGGAGGCTTGAGCCTTCTTCGCGAGCCTGCTGGCCTGCTTCGGAACGTTCAGCTTGTCTTCGATGGCGTCGAGCGTCTCTTCGAGCTCGGCGCGCGTCTCGGAGATGGAATCTTCAGCGGCTGGGGTGCTCATAGCTTCTCTCGCTTCCCGGTGCCTTTGACGGCATCCACGTCTTTCTTGACACTGCTAATGGTGCGCGTGGGCGTGGGGGGCACGCCCCGCTTCAGTTGCGCCGCACCGATCCCCGCGAGTACGCCGGTGATGACCAGCAGGGCCACGGCGACGATGAGGGCGGCGAGCCACCCTGGCAGGGCTTCGGCGATACCGAGTACGGCGGCAGCGATCAGAACCGCAAAGGCAAAAAACGCAAAGAACGCCGCGGCGGCGAACAGCCCGATACCGATGCCCGCGTGCTTGATTTTCCCGACCAGCTCATTCTTGAGTTGGTCGATCTCCTCACGAATGAGGTCGCCGAAGAGCCGGGGCAGGTCGGCGAGAAGAGCGAACAGCGATCGCTTGGCGGAGCGCGTCTGCGCGGGTGTCTCGCTCATGGGTTCTCCTATTTGGAGCTGGACGACTTCGAGGCAGGCGACTTTGCAGACGTAGACGTTGCGGGCGTCGACTTAGCGCGCGCCGAGCCGCTGACCTGGGATGCAACCTTCTTGGCGCCATCACTCAGGAACTCGACGACCTCGGGCGCCTTGTCCTTGGCAAAGTCCTCGGCCTGCTTGACCTGATGCTGCACCCTGGGGTCGTTCCACAATTTGCCCGCGGTGCGCTTGATGTCTTCGTAGCGCTCACGGCCGGCGCGAGCACCGAGCACGTAGCCCGCGGCAAGACCGATCGCCAGCAAGAGTTTTCCGCGCATGATTCCTCCGTTCAGGTTCCGCCCGGTCGCGGCGGAATGGTCGGTTCGTCAGTCAAGCGTAGCTCCGCCTACTGGGCGAGGTCTGTGAGTAAACTCCCAGACTCACGACGCGCCTGGCCGATGACGGCTGCGAGCCCAGCCCCGGCCACGGTCTCACCGATGACCGTGACGCCGCTCGGTGCCGCGTACCGCTTCGCCGGCTTGGCCCACTGAACGCGATCGAAGCCGAGCACCTGCTCCGGCTCGATCGTTACGCCGAGCAGGTTCGCGGCATCCGCAGTGGCCTGTTCAGACAAATCTGAGGGAGCGGCAGCCGCGTCATAGGAGAGGCGCAGCACGTGGGTTCCTGACTCGACCCGCGCGGCCAGCCACGGCCACTTCGCCGTGGCATGAGTGAGAGCCTTCGCCCGGATGCCACGGGCGGCGGGAGCAACGAGAAGTCCAGTGCCCCGCGGTGCGGCATCCAGTCGCGGTGACCGCACGACGAGGGTGGCGAGCACGATGCCCGCCTCGGACTCCTCGGGGTTGCAGGCGAGCACCACGCGATCGGCCTCGATCACTTCGCCGCTCGCGAGCGTCACGCGGTCCGCCTCGATCGCGGTGACCCTCGTGTTGGTGCGCACCTCCACGCCGAGGCGTTCGAGCCGGGCCGCCAGAGCCTCGACGAGCCGGAAGATGCCGCCCTCGATCCCGGCCACCGCTGAGCCCGCGGGAGCCGCGGCGCGGAGCTTCTGAACGGCCTGCGCGAGCGAGACCGTGCTGAGCAGCGCCGCCCGGAGTCCGGGCGCCACGACGTCGACATCGAGGTCGTCGGGGTGGCGCGAGTGAACGCCAAGCGTGATCGGGGCGACGAGTTTGTCGAGAACGGCCGTGCCCATCCGGGCACGCACGAGACCGCCGAGGGTGCGCTCCTTCGCGCCGCGATACGCGAGCAGGGAGTCGAGTTGCGCGCGAAGGGCCGCGCGCAACCCGACGACGGCGATGACATCCGCCGCCAGCGGAGTGCTCGGGATGCCGAGGAGTCCCGCCTTGGGCAGCGGAACGGCGCCGCCCTCCGCGCGCTGCAGCCACGCTCCGGCGGGGTTCGGCTGCGCGATCTCGTCTCCGAGGCCGAGGCCGTCGGCGAAGGAGCGCACCATATCCCGCCTGGTCGCGAAGCTCTCCGCGCCCGCGTCCAGTTCGATCCCTGCGACGCTGTGCCTGGCCACCTTGCCGCCGAGCACAGCGGATGCCTCCAGCACCGTGACGCGCGCCCCGCCGACTGCGAGATCGCGCGCTGCGGTCAGGCCGCCGATGCCACCACCGACGATGATGATGCGCGCCGGGCTACTCTCGTCCACCGTGCACCAGCTCGACAATGCGAGTGAGGACGGCCGGATCGGTGTCGGGCGGAACGCCGTGTCCAAGGTTCAGCACGTGGGAGGGAGCCGTTGCGCCGCTCGCGAGTACCTCGCGAACGTGAGCTTCGAGCACGGGCCACGGGGCCGCGAGAAGCGCGGGGTTGATGTTGCCCTGCAGGGGCACGGTGCCGCCGAGTCGTCGGTTCGCCTCGGCGAGCGTGATGCGATCGTCCACGCCGATCACATCCGCGCCGACCGCGTGCATGGATCGCAGAAGCTCGCCCGTGCCGACACCGAAGTGCACGATCGGCACACCCAGGTCGTCGACGGCGGCGATGGCCGCGGCAGAGTGCGGCGCGACCGCGCGTTCGTAATCGGCCACCGAGAGAGAGCCGACCCAGGAGTCGAACAGCTGCACGGCACTGGCGCCCGCGAGCACCTGCGCACGCAGGAAGGCACCGCTGACCTGGCCGGCCCAGGCGAGAAGCGCGTTCCAGGTGGCGGGATCGGCGTGCATGAGCGTGCGCGCCTTGAGGTGATCCTTCGACGGTCCGCCCTCGACGAGATAGGCGGCGAGGGTGAATGGTGCGCCCGCGAAACCTATCAAGGGGGTTACGCCCAGCTCGGCGACCGTGCGTGCCACTCCCTCGGTGATGGACGCAAGGGCATCCGGCTCGAGCGGGCGCAGGGCGGCGACATCCGCGGCGGTGCGGATCGGGGCGCCGAGCACGGGACCGCGGCCTGGCACGATGGTCACGTCGACCCCGGCGAGCTTCAGCGGCACCACGATGTCGCTGAAGAAGATGGCGGCGTCGACACCGTGACGACGCACGGGCTGCAGCGTGATCTCGCTCGACAACTCCGGATTGAGGCAGGCATCGAGCATCGCGGTCCCGACGCGCAGCTCGCGATATTCGGGCAGCGACCGTCCCGCCTGACGCATGAACCACACGGGGGTCACCTCGGGGCGCTCACCCCGATAGGCCCGGATGAGCCGTGAGTCGGTGGTGCGGCCGTCGCTGAGCGGGTGGTTTTCTTGCAGCTTCACGTGTCTAAGGTTAAGTCGTGCTTCTCTGCCTCACCGCCAACCACGAAAATGCAAGCTTCGAACTGCTGGAACAGCTCTCGATCGGTTCGGCCGCCACCGCATCCGCTCTCACCGCTCGCGATGACGTCGCCGGGGCCGTCGTGCTCGCGACCTGCAACCGCTTCGAGGCGTACCTCGACATCGACGGGGAAGCACTCGTGGCCCCTGACGCGATCTCGCTGCTGAGTTCGGCGACCGGCGTCGATACGGATGCTCTGCGCGGCTCGCTCACGGTGCTGACCGGCGAACCCGTGGTCGAGCACCTCTTCGCGGTGTCGGCCGGACTCGAATCCGTCATCGTGGGCGAGGACGAGATCTCGGGTCAGGTGCGGCGCTCGCTCGAACGCGCCCGGCACGACGGCACCACATCGTCCAGGCTCGAACTGCTCTTCCAGAACGCGTCTCATACCTCGCGCGGCGTCCGGGCGAACACGCCACTCGGCGGCGCGGGCCGCTCGCTCGTGCGGCTCGCCCTCGACCTCGCCGCCTCCAGGGTCACCGACTGGAGCACGCAACGCGTGCTCGTCGTCGGCACGGGTCAGTACGCGGGAACAACGATCGCCGCACTTCGTGACCGCGGCGCCGAGCACATCACGGTGCATTCGCCCTCGGGGCGGGGCGCGGCGTTCGCGCTGCGCCACGGCCTCGATCTCGCAGGCTCGCTCGCGGAGGCGTTCGCCGAGGCAGACCTCGTGATCACGTGCACCTCGGCCGACACCCCCGTCATCGACCTGGCCACCGTCAGCGGCGCAGCGCCCGGGTATCGCCTCGTCATCGACCTGGGCCTGCCGCGCAACGTCGATCCGAACGTCGTCGAGTTCGACGGCATCGAGCTTCTCGACCTCGAGACGGTGCAGTTGCACGCTCCACTCGAGGAACTGACGGCATCGGAGGATGCGAGGGCACTGGTCGGTCAGGCGGCGGCGGAGTTCGCGGCGCTCGAGGCGGAACAGCGGATGTCGCCGGCGATCGTTGCACTGCGGGCGCACGTGTTCGGCGTGCTCGAGACGGAGATCGCCCGGGCGCGGAGGCGCGGAGACGCGGATGGCAGCACCGAGTCTGCGCTGCGCCACCTCGCCGGCGTGCTGCTGCACTCGCCCGCGGAACGGGCGCGGCAGCTCGCGCGCGCGGGCCGGGGACAGGAATTCGTCGACGGCCTCGAGGCGGTCTTCGGCATCCCCGCGGAGATCGACGTTGACGCGCCGAGGGCGGATGCGCGGTCGGGCGACAACGCCGCCACCGCCTGAGCCTTGCACCGCTGCGGCGCCTGGTGCTCGTGGTGCCAGACCCGCGCTGGAAAACGGGCACAATCGATGCTAAGTTGAGCGACACGGGGAAGGAAGTACACGCGTTCAGAGAAGTCTGTTCGTTATACTTCTGCTTTTTTGTTTGAGCAGCTTGCGACGGTGACGTTCGCTTCTGCTTTTTGATCTTGGGGGAGATCACGTGGGGGATTCACGCAAGTACGCGCAATTTATGAGGCCTGCGCTTTCGATATCCATCGTTGCGCTGCTCTTGGTGACCTTCGGGGTGCTCTGGACCCAATCACCGTCGCGGGCTGAGATGCAGCCCTCCGCAAAGACGGCCATCGTCACGCCGTCCGGGATCACCGTCTCGCGAATTGCCGGCGCGTCGCGCTACGACGTCTCCAACGCCATCGCGTTGGCCGGGTTCCCCTCGCACGCAGACACTGTTTTCGTGACGACAGGAACGAACTACCCGGACGCGCTCAGCGCCGCACCGGCCGCGATCGCAGCCCACGCACCCCTGCTCCTGACGACGCCCGACCAACTGTTGCCCTCCGTCGCAAAGGCGATAGCCGCGCTGACCCCGAACACGATCGTGATGGTCGGCGGCGGCGCCTCGCTCTCTCCGGCGGTGGAACGATCGCTCAAAACCTTGGCGCGTTCCGTCGTCAGGATCGCCGGAAGCGACCGCTACAACACCTCGCATATGGTCGCGGACTACGCGTTCGGCCGCAGCGGTGCGAGTACCGCCTACGTCGCTACGGGCACGAACTTCCCGGATGCGCTCTCCGCCGGGTCCGCCGCGGGCTCGGCGGGCGCTCCCGTCATCCTCGTCAACGGTCCCGCGCCCCAGATCAGCGCTCAAACATCCACGCTGATCTCCAGCCTCGGAGTCTCCAGCGTGAAGATCGCCGGGGGACCTGCGTCCGTCTCGAACGGCGTCCAAAGCTCGCTGACCCGCCAGGCGAGCACAACCCGCCTATCGGGGGCGGACCGATTCAGCACGGGTGCCGCGATCAACAGCGATGCTTACAGCACCAGTACCACCGCGTATCTTGCCAGCGGATATAACTTCCCAGACGCGCTTGCCGGTTCGACGCTCGCGGGGATCTCGAATGCTCCGCTGTTCATCGTGCCCCCGCAATGCGTGCCTCAGAACATTCTTGACGAGCTGAAGTCTCTGGCGGTACAGAAGGTCGTCGTTCTCGGCGGAACGTCTGCGCTCAGCCCCGCGGTCGAGAGTCTCGTCTCGTGCACGCCGCCGCCGCCGAGCAGCTCCATGCCGCCGAGCAGCTCCATCCCGGCGAGCAGCTCCATGCCGGTCGGTAATCTCCCCGGGTGGAGACAGGTCGGGGCTCAGGACTTCACCGCCACGGCGGCGACCGGCCAGATCGGCAACGTCTACGGAACGGCCGTGCGCGGCTACTCCGGTCTCCTGGATACATCCAAGAATGGAACCTACAACCCGGATTCGGTTCTCTCCGTGTCGAATGGCATCCTGGACTTCTACCTGCACACCGCATCCGGCCGGCCCCAGGTGGCGGCGGCCGTGCCCTTCGGTTACTCGGGCCAGACGTATGGTCGCTACTCCATCAGGTTCCGCTCCGACTCCCTGCCCGGCTACAAGATCGCGTTCCTCCTGTGGCCTAGCAGCGACAACTGGAACGAGGGTGAGATCGACTGGCCAGAGGGTGACCTGAATGGCAAGATGAGCCCCGCATCAGCGATCAAGGGCTCGTACACGAGCACGAGCGGCATGGCGTTCGACGCCGTGAGCCCCAGAAGTTGGTCCGCGACTGACTCCTCGAACTGGCACATCGCGACGACAGAGTGGACTCCGGGTAGCGTCAAGTGGTACTGGGACGGCGTCCTGGTCTCGCAGACAAGTAACCGGGCCGGAGTTCCCAACACGAATTTCCGATGGACGCTGCAGGCAGAGACCCAGATCGGCGCACCTGCGCCCGCACCGAGCGTTGCTGGTCACCTGCAGGTAGATTGGGCAGTGCAGTACGCTTACGCACCCTGATCTCTGTCCATCCGCGACGATGGGCCTTCACACCAATGACTGCACCATCACGACTAGGGGATAGGGCCGCTAATTGAGACACAATTCTTGGGCCGCCCGGGGCACCGAGAAGGCATCGGAATTCGCGGATCGCTTCGTGTCCGGTCGCTCGCCGCTGTGTGACTCGCTGGCCGTCTTCTCTCGAGCACGCGATGTCGGCTGAGCCCAAGAGAACACGAGGCGATACCTGGCGTCAGCGACTGGTCAGGGTACTGATCGCGGTATTCGCCGTCGCCGCCGTCGTGAGCGCGGTGTTCATCAGTTCTCCCCCGCCGACCCCGGAGAAGGTGATTATCGCCACGCCCCTTCCTACGCCCACGAGCACGGCGAAAGCACTGGGACTGGTTCCCAGCGTCGATGCAGGAACACCGGCGACCTCCATGAAAAAGCTCGCGTTCTCCGACGAATTCAACGGGCCCACCCTCGATGTGACGAAGTGGAACACCGGTCGCTACTCCAAGACGACAAAGCGAGATGCGCCTTTCAATCCCAACTTCGAGGGCGCGTACTACGCCAGCTCCCAGGTCTCGCAATCGGACGGAAGCGTCATTCTGACCGCTGAACCATCGAAGGCGACGGTCAACGGGAAAAAGTACTACTACGCATCCGGCCTCATCCAGTCCGAGAACCACTTTTACCTGACCCCTGGCACCTACGTCGAAACGCGTGCCAAGGTCGCCACCTGTGATGGGTGTTGGGGCGCCTTTTGGGCTCAGCCCTCAAAGCGATGGCCGCCAGAACTGGACATATTCGAGTTCTTCCAACCCAAAACTCGGCCAGAGTTCAATTTCCACTTTCCGGACGGCGGCGAGGTAATTCCCTCACCGTATGGTGAGCCGAACTTTTCTTACCTGGATCAGTACCACGTGTATGGGCTGTACTGGGATGGCGTTGAGGCCACTCCCTACCTCGACGGCAAGCCGTACGCCTCGTACCCCGCGAAGACCAACATTCCGATGTACCTGCTCTTCAACCTCGCGGTCTTCGACGGGCACTCTCCCGCGCCCGGCTCAACAATGGCGATCGACTGGGTCAGGGTCTGGCGCTAAGGGTCCTGCCGTCATTCCGTGCGGCGCTTGGCACGGTGCACGTCGATACCCTATGTTTTACCTGTGTACCCACTTTAGGGGGCAGCCAGTGTTGTTTCAGCGTTCCTCAAGAAAGGTAAAGCCGCTCTCCTAGTTGACGTTTGATTCCGCCTCTTGTTGGTGCCATCACATTTTCTCCCCAGGTTCGCCTGTGTTCATCTCCCGGCGAGTAGCACAGGCACAAGTTCTCACGCGGCCTACAGCAGGTTCGGGTCGTGGCTGGGTGAGACGGCGGCCCTCCTCCGAATGGGTATCGGTCGAGGGTCGCCATTTTCTTTCCGAACAAGCTCGACTCACACCGGCGCGACGTTTGCCCGTTCGATTTCGTCGATGTACTCGTCCGCAGCGGTCTTCCATGACCGCTCCTCCGCGGACCCGCTCTCTGGGCGGCCTTCCGCGGACGTGGCGGCGCGCAGTAGTCGGACCACTTCCTTTGCGATCTGCTCTGCCCCTCCCGTCACAGTGAGCGACGCCTGACCTTCCACCTCTCGGGCTGCCGTGGCGGTGGCCACAACCGGAATGCCGGAGGCGAGCGCTTCCCGAACCGAGTTGCGAACGCCGAGTCCCTCGCGGTCCGGGAACACGGCAACGTCGGCGGCGTCAAAGATGTCTGCCATGTTGGGAACATTGGCCAGGACTTCGACCTGGCTTCCCTGCAGCTCAGTGACTGAGCGGTCAGGCTGTCTTCCCGCGATCACAAATCGCGTCGCGGGAAGGTCCCTCCATATGAGAGGAGCAATCTCTTTCACGAGAATGCGGGCGCTCTCAATATTGGGCGCGTAGTTGAGGCTACCGGTGAAGCACACAGCGGGCGGGCCATCCTGACGCGGCGCGCGCTCTGCGCGCTCCACACCGTTCGAGATTGCCCTCACCGGTCGGCCGAGCCGCGCCGACCACCGAGCAGCATCTTCGCGCCCGACGGTGAGCAGGCGCGCTCTCACAGGAATCGAGCGTTCCAGAGCAAGCACGCGACGGGCTTTGAATCGTCGGTAGTAGCCCAACAGACCCGGGCTCAGCTGCGCTTCCATCTCCATGCGCATCGACCACGGGTCAACCACCTGCAACACCAAGGGTCCCTGCACATCCCTGGCCAGGAAGGGAACGTGCTGACCGTGAAGGAAGGTTACGTCGTTCTCCGCGGACAACTCCCGAACGCACCGCCGCACCTCCGCTGCCGAACGCTCCTCGGCACTGACTTGCAACCGCGAGAAGAGGGATCGAGCCAGAGCGACCGCGTGATTTCTGGTGGCGAATGTGATGACGCGCTCGCATCGTTCGACTATCTCTGGCGGAATGCCATGGGTCGCTCCCACCACCACGAGGACGATGGACATGTGATGCGGCAGTGCCCTGATAATCTCGAATGAGATCATTGAGCTGCCATCGCCCAACTCTGGATCCCTGCTCGGTACGCCATCGGTGACCATAAGGAGTCTCACGGTCCGATGCTACCGTGCCCTGGAGACGGCGAATCCTGGCCCACGGAACGGGCAGATGGCGTCGTATCGACGACGCCCGCGTTACTCACACAAGGCGGTCGCGCGCGGCGTGCTGTCTATCGAAATGCACACCGTCAATAGATACCTATGATAGTCGAGACGAGACGAGACGCCGGTGAAAGCATGACCATGCCAGGCCTTCCTGACACGGATCCTGAAGCGAGAGATTCGGCGCTATTCGGCCGGGGCATGCTCTACGCCGTTGTGTGGTCGCTGCAGATCGTTGCGTCGATCATCGTGTCGCCGGTCCTGACGCACGTCATTTCACGCGCGGAGTTCGGGTCGCTCGCCACGGCGATCGCGGTACACCAGGTCGTGAGCGTGCTCGCGGTGCTCGGCATCGACAAGGCGGTCGTGCTGCAACGGTCGGAGGACAGCGACGGGGGAACGGCCCGCGGTCTCGTTGCCGTCGGGATAGCGATCTCGCTGCTTGTCACGCTCGTCTCCGTCGCAACCATCCCACTGTGGGAAGATGCGTTGGGCTTTGCCTCTCTGCATACCCTGTTGCTCGCGGTGATGCTATGGACGGCACCGACGGCAGCTGTCTTGGTGATCGAAGCACTCCTGCTCACCGAAGACCGGTTCCGACCCTTCGCAGCGGTAGGCCTCATCGCTGCCGTCGGAGGCCAGCTGCTCGGCCTCATTCTGCTGTTTACCGTGCGTCAGGATCCAACCGTTTACGCCTGGGGCGGGGTCGTAGCACAATTCGCGGCGATGGCGATCGGTATTGTCGCGACCCGTCCATCGCTTCGAGGTCTGATCAATTGGCCGGTCACGAAGCGGGCGATCACACTGGGCATCCCCCTGGCCTTCGCCAGCCTGTCGTGGATCCTGCTCAGCGCGGGCGACCGGGTCATCATCCAAATAATCCAGGGACCCGACGAGGTGGCGCGCTACCAAATCGCGTACATCGTGGGTTCCGTTGTCATCACTCTTCTCACGTTCACACACGGGGCGTGGTCACCGCACTTCGCGGCACTTCGTACGGATAGGGAACGCTCCGAGCTGGCTTCACGGTCTCGAGATCAGCTCTACCGACTTCTGCTGCCCACGATCATCGGCGTCACCCTCGCTTCGCCGACCATCCTTCGGGTGGTGGCTCCAGCGTCTTTCAAGCCCGGCCCGTTGACCCTTGTGGTCTTCCTGGTCGCACTCTCCGCATTTCCCGTCGCGGCAGAGCTGGCTACCGCGCAGATTCTGATCGTTCAGAGGCGTGGAAACACGATCGGCATCCTCACCGCCATCGCGGTCGTCTTCAACATCGCCCTCAATATCGTGCTCGTCCCGCTCATCGGCGTTGTGGGTGCTGCCTTCGCCACCGTTGCCGCTTTCGGCTTGCTCGCGTTCCTGCAATTACGCGCGCTTCCGCGAGAGCTGCAGTGTAAGCGTTCTCCCACGCGTCTGATCGTGGGCATCGGTCTGTGCACCCTGATAGCGGCAGGCTCGATCCTGCTCCCGCAAACTCAGCTGTGGAACCTGATCCGTTTCATTGCGGCCGTGAGCTGTCTCCCCTGGTTCTTCTGGTCGTTCAACCGCGCGCGCCGCGGGCTGCAAAGCGCGCCTGTCAAGCCGGCGAAATGAGGCGATATTCCCTGGATGCCAGGGCCGCCGCGGCAAATATCTGGCCTACCCGATGAGCAAATCAGTTCTGAGTTGATCGTTTTGCCGCGGTGAATTTGGGGCACTTCTCAGGCCCACAGATAGCACAATCGGACCCCCGCCGGTAATGCTCATGCACACCACGTTCGTGCCCGCACCTACACCGCAGCTCGCCGCCGCGCTCCCGTTGCCACGCCCAAGACCCCCAACGCTTCTTCACGAAGACCCATCACTCCTTGAGAGTTGTGACGCAGGGAGGGCTCTGGCCCCTGGCCATGAAGCCTCCACAGCCATCAAACCCGGCCGGTCACATCCTATCGCCCCGTCGCCTGAACGGCTTGCTATCCAACTCGCCGAGGCCCTACACTGAAGGCTGTCCTGACACTTGAGTCGCTTACCCCGACTCGTCAGGACTGGTCGTCCTACCCAGTCGACCAAGTAGTACCCCCGACCCGAACGGAATAGTGTCATGCCCGAAATAATTCAGTTGCATCAGCGCGCCCTGCCGCGAGTGTCCATCGTGATCCCGGCAAAGAACGAAGCCAGAAATCTCGAAATAATTCTTTCTGAGCTGCCCCCGGTCCACCAGGTGATTCTGGTTGACGGTAACTCCACCGACGACACCGTTGCCACAGCGCGCAGGGTGATGCCGGACATCGAAGTGATCCAGCAGACCCGCACCGGCAAGGGCAATGCACTTGCGTGTGGCTTCGCGGCCGTCACCGGCGACATCTTCGTCATGTTCGACGCGGACGGTTCTGCCGACCCGGCAGAGATTCCCGCGTTCGTCGACGCACTCCTGGCCGGCGCGGATGTCGCCAAGGGCAGTCGTTTTTGCGTCGGCGGCGGAAGCGAGGACATCACTCTCTTCCGCAGGCTCGGCAACTACGGTCTGAACCTCCTCACGAACGTTCTGCTCAAGACCCGGTACACCGACCTGTGCTACGGCTACAACGCCTTCTGGACCAGCGTGATTCCGTACCTCGATCTGCCGGATGTTTCCCTCCCGAAACTCGAAGACGGCCGCATGCACTGGGGCGATGGATTCGAGATCGAGACCGTGCTCACCTGCCGCGTCAAGGCCGCGAATCTCACTGTCACGGAGGTGCCGAGCGTCGAGAAGCTGCGCATCTTCGGCGTCAGCAACCTGAACGCGATCAGCGACGGTTTCCGCGTCCTTCGCACGATCTTGCACGAGCGTCCGCGCGTGCTGACGTCGCGCAGCGCTGTCTCGGCACGCCCTGCACACTCCCTCCGCAATTCGAGCAAGTCCACGGACCTGTCACTTAAATCAGCGTGATCGACCACCCGTCGGTCAGCGTCGTCATCTGCGCGTACACACTTCGTCGCTGGGATGACCTCGTTGCGGCGGTGACTTCGGCGAGCGCGCAAGCGGAAGCGACGGAAGTCATCGTCGTTATCGATCATCAACCGGAGCTTCTCGATCGCGCTCGGGAGAAGTGGGCGTCGAGCGATGTCACGGTGATCCAGAACGGTCATCAGCAAGGGCTGTCTGGCGGCCGCAACACCGGGCTGGAAGCGGCGTCAGGCGAGTTGGTCGCTTTTCTCGACGACGACGCGGCCGCCGCCGATGACTGGCTCAGGCTGCTCGTTGACTGCTTCGAGAGCGACAACGTCGTGGGAGCGGGCGGTGCCGCAATCCCCGTCTGGCCTGCCGGCAAGCCGTCGCGCACTCTGCCGCCAGAACTGCTCTGGGTGGTCGGATGCACCTATGAAGGACAACCGAAGCACCGCACCGAAGTGCGCAACGTCATCGGTTGTTCGATGCTCTTCAACAGGAAGCTGCTTCTCGAGATCGGCGGATTCAACGTCAACACCGGTCGAATAGGTCAGATTCCGCTCGGCGGAGAAGAAACAGAGGCGTGCATCAAGCTGCGCCAGCTGGACCCGCGCAACACTGTCATCTTCGAGCCGCGCAGTATTGTTCACCATCGGGTCACGCCGGATCGCACAACGTGGCGTTACTTGCGCAGACGCTGCTTTTTTGAAGGAGTTTCCAAGGCTGCACTGAGCCGCGATCTCGGACGCCAGGATGCCCTGTCAAGTGAGCGGAGCTACACCGTGCGAGTTCTTCCCCGCGCCGTGGTGCGCGAGTTGGTGCACCTGCGCTGGGCGTCCGCCTTTGCCATCGTCCTCTCTCTTGCCGCTGCCGCGTGCGGGTATGTTTACGGAATCACCCGTGTCTCGACTGCCGCTTCGATAGTCTCGACGGGTGACGCGGCCGCGAGCTGACGGAGGACGCAACCTTGACCAAGATAGGGCCACAGAGTGCCAGTACTTGAGTTGTATCCCGCGATGCCGAGCGAGCAGGGTCCGGAATGGCCCGCAGCATGCTGGGTGGGCAGCATGGACTCCGCTCGTGTTTCCGAACAGGAGAAAATTCGCCTTCACAGTGCGGATGGCTACAGTCGCGCTCGCCTGTTGATCCGGGACGGTTCGCTCGTCAGGGGGTTCGTCGAGGTCCCGGTGTCCCCCGATGGCCTCATCGACGGGTCGGCGGTCACACGGGAAATGGCATCGCTCCCACCGTCCCCACCGCGCGCGGCGGCGACAGGCAGCCCCACCTTCACGGTTGTCATCTGCACCCGGGATCGCGCGTCTCAACTCCGCGAAGCATTGAGAGCCGTTGTCGACCTCGACTACCCGCACTTCGACATCCTCGTCGTAGACAACGCATCGGCGACCACCGAGACTGCCGACCTGGTGCGGAACGAGTTCAATCTGCCAGCGGTGACCATCGCGACGGAGCCCGTGCCCGGACTGTCTCACGCTCGCAACCGTGGTCTCCACGCCGCTCGCGGCGAATTCGTCGCCTTCACCGATGACGACGTGATTGTGGATCCACACTGGCTGACCGAATTGGCAGCGGGCTTCGAGCGTGCACCCGGCGTCGATTGCGTCACCGGGCTCGTCCCGAGCGGGGAACTTCGCACGCGCACGCAAAACTACTTCGACGGTCGCGTCAGTTGGTCCAAGAATTTGGTGCCGCGCACGTTTTCCCTCGCGCGCCCGCCTGCCGATCTGCCGATGTTCCCGTTCTCGATCGGGGAGTTCGGCACCGGCGCGAATTTCGCTCTCCGGCGGAGCGCCGCGCTCACGCTGGGCGGATTCGACGTTGCACTCGGTGTCGGTACGCGAACGGGCGGCGGAGAAGACCTTGACATGTTCACCCGAGTGTTGCTCGACGGAAGAACGCTGGTGACCCAACCATCGGCGGTCGTGTGGCATCGGCACCGAGACGACCTTGCCGCGCTTCGCGTTCAAGCCAGGGGCTACGGCACCGGGCTCGGTGCGTGGCTCATGAAGCTGGCAATGAGTCCTCGGACCGCAGGCATGGCCGCGGTGCGAAGCCCCCACGCAGTCGGACGGCTCATCTCCCTCGCCTGGCGCAAACCGGCCGCCACGGCGACCGCCCCTCAGGGAAAGCCCGACGAATGGGATCGCGAAGTCTCCCGCGTGGGATGGCTCGAGCTGTTCTCGGTCGCCAGAGGCCCCATCCGGTATCTGGCGCAGCGGCGGTCCGAAAAAATTCGAGTGGCTGGAGTGCGCGAGCGACGCATCGAGTCGACGGACTTGGCAAGTCGCTAGCCGATCGGCAACGATGGTCTTTGGACGGCGATTCGTAAGTTCGCTCGCGACTTTCTCTAGCGCGACAAACCCACCATCACAGCGACTGTAAGAAGCAGATGACCGGAGAAGGCGCATGGCGATGACCACGCTCGCAGAGGGTGCGCCGGGGACGGATGAACCGCACCAGAGCATGTGGCTGACGAGCCGTCGCTTCGAGCTCGCGCTCGCGCTCAGCGGGGTCGTGGCGGCGGCGCTCGTCATCCTTAACCTCGGCGGTCCGGTGTTCGGGCTCTTCATCGTGACCGTATGGTTCCTGCTCCCTGGCTGGATCTGCGCTCGGGTCGCGCCTCTCGAGAGCCCTGAAGCGCGCCTGTTCGTTGCCATCATCACCGGCATGGCACTCGCCGCGGTAGTGAGTCTGATCATGGCATGGACGGGATTGTGGGCTCCTCAGGCCGTTGCCGTCGTCACGCTGCTGGCCGCTTCGGCCTTCATCTTTGCAACCCCGCGCATCGGGCACCCGATCCTCAAACGCTCTGAGCTCGCGGCCGCTCCCGCGCGAGATTCGAAGGCGCATCTTTTCGCCCTGATTCCCGCCGTGGTCGGAATTATCGCCATAGTTCTCTGGGAAACATCGCTCATGGGTACGGACGTGAGCGATCTGGGCAAGTGGGGCCTGCTTCCGGCCTTGCCCGTGACCTGGTACATCGCGGTGGCCCTCATGCTCGGCCTCTGCATCTGGATGCTGGTTACCCGCACCACGTTCCCCCGCTGGTACATGGTCATCGGAGTCGGCGTTCTGATCGCAATGCTGTACGGCTCTGCCAATCTCATCGAGAACTCGCCTCGGCTGGTCTGGACCTACAAGCACCTCGCCGTCACGAACTACATCGATGCGTTCGGTCACGTCGACCCCTCGATCGATATCTATAATCGTTGGCCCGGAATGTTCACGGTGAGCGCGTTCCTCGGTCGCATCGCCGGCTACCGGGATCCGCTCTCGTATGCGACCTGGGCGGAGCCTCTCTTCGCGCTCATCGACGCAGCACTCGTATTCGGAATCGCGCGCGCTCTGACGAGAAATCCCAAGATGTCGTGGACGGCCGCGCTGGCCTTCTCCCTCTGCAACTGGGTCAACCAGAACTATTACTCCCCGCAGGCCTTCGCCTACATGCTTTACCTCTCCATGTGCCTGATTGTCATGACGTTCCTGCGAAGCACACCCCAGGCGTGGATCTCTCGGTTCGAAAAGCCCCTCAGTCGAGCCTTCACGCGAGCGAGTTCCACCAAGTACGCACGTTCCAAAAAGAAGAAGAACCGGTCGGTTCCCGCTCCCGATCCCTGGTCGCTCAGCCAAGAGAAACTGCGACACCGGCTACGGATTGCCTGCATAGTGGCGGTACTGATTCTTCAGGCGATCATTACGGCCAGCCATCAACTGACGCCGTACCTGGCAATTCTCGGCCTCCTGCCGCTGATCTTCATCGGGTACATCCGGCCCCGATGGCTTGGCGTGGGACTGGTCGCAATCCCGCTCCTCTACCTGCTTCCCAACCTTGACTTCATTCAGTCCAAATATGGGTTGTTCAGCGGGTTCGACCTGTTCGCAAACGTCGGCTACACGCCCACGGCCGCAGTGCGGATCACCGATGCCGCGATCCTGGGTGCGCGCGCGGCGACGGTACTGTCGATCATCACGGTGCTGCTCGCGGCAGCGGGGTGGATACGCAACCTCCAGCAGGGCAACACGGGCACGACCATCATGGTCGCGTGGCTGGCGGTAGCCCCCATCATGGCGCTGTTCGGGCAGAGTTACGGGGGAGAAGGGCGTCTTAGGGTCTTTCTGTTCGGGGCTCCCTGGTACGCGATCGGTATCGCGTGGCTGTTCTGGTCAAAGTCCGCGCACCCCCGTCGCCTCGTACTGGGTCTAACTGCGGCCTTCGTCGCCATGTCGACGCTCTTCGTTACCGTGTACTTCCAACCTGAGGCCGACTACGCCGTTCCGTCATCGGAGGTGAAGGCAGCACAGTGGCTGGACAAGCACATTTCCCCGAACGACGGTGCGGTCCAGATCGTTGGGAACTTCCCACTTGTCGTCGGGCCGCACTATTCGTATTTCAACAGCTGGGCATCCGGAACACCGCTTCTGTCGTCACCAATCGGCGATAAGCCGTCGAAAATAACCGGGAAGACGATCGCGAAATACCTCAACCAGATCGACGTTCCACACCTGTACCTGATTTTCTCCGACGCCCAGACGGCGTATGCGCGAAACCACGAACTGCTCTCTGCGGCGCAGATGGACAGAATCGAGTCCAGCGTCAGCGACAGCTCCGCATTCCTGCGGATCTTCGATAACTCGGCCGTGCGCGTCTACGAACTGCGTCGTCCCTGAGGAACGGTGCGACTCAGCTCACCCGTGCCCGCAGGCGACTGAGGACATAGAGCGCGATGCCACCGAGAAGCAGGCACAGGGCGCAGAGGAACAAGCCGGCACGGTCACTCGGTCCCGTGAATGGAAGCGTCACGAGCTGACTGCTACACGCTCCGGCGGCGGCGCCGACTGTCACGACCCATGACGACGGGTACACCCCGTCGCCAGCATTTCGTGGCTTTGCCGTGACGGTGTACGTGCCCGGCGCCATCTCCGTGCGGCTGGCGGTGAGCTCCGTCGTTCCGATGAAGTACTGCACACGATCTTCGAACCCGGGCTCCTGCACCAGGGCGACGGTGACGCTGCCGCTCGTTACGCCGCTGACGCCACAGGTCTGGTTGGTGGCGCTTGCATCAGCCTCCCAGTCGGGATGGGAGGGGAGCTGCGGCTCGCAGGTGCCAGCGTAGGGCTCGACGGTGCGAAGCCACGGGCCGGTGTCTCCGGCGAGTTGTGCGCCACCGATCGCCGCGACCGTCACCCGGTACTCACCGGGGGGCACGACCGACTTCGCGGGCGCATTCGGGATGTTGATGTAGGTACCCGGGGCGGTACCGACGATCGTGTAGCTGATCTCGGCGGTGCCGTTCGTGACGATGTACCCATCCACCAGGAGTCCGTCACTGCCGCAGCTCTGCGCGACCGCCGACGGGGGCGTCGCGATTGGCGCGTCGCTCGCGGTGATGACTGCGGAGGGGGGCACGGGCGTCGTCTCGGCGCTCGCAGACGCAGAAACTCCCGCCAGCGTCATGCCCCCGGTCAGGAGCACGGCAGTGGACATCACCACAGCCTTGCGCAGCGTGAGGCCGCGCGAGGCATTGTGGCCTTTCGACAAGGGAAAAGCGTAGGAACGCAGGGAATGACTGACGTTCCTAAGCCGCCGGGGTAGCGACATGCAGTAATCCAGATGTACTCGATGACACAGTCGGGGTCAGCGCAACGATTCGGGTTTCGTACGCTCTAGTGCCGCAGACGACTCTATCTGTCCCCCCTTCTGCGGACAAGTACCTCTTTAAGGGGGTGGATTCAGTGCACGTATTCCAGCAGATCACTGCCGATGGTTCGCATGGCATCGATCACCCGAAGCCGTGCCTGCAGCGCAGAGTCCGTGAACTGGATCGTCACGGCGTAAGCGACTGCGGTGCGCGATCCCCGCAAGAGTCCGACCTCCGATCGCACCCCGGTATCCGTTCCCGTGACATTGACCAACTGGATGCCATGATCGATCGATCGATGCGCGAGCGGGTCGAGGCCGAAGGCACTGGCGACGAGCGATAGGTCGGAGTGTAGTGACAGCCACCCGAGCACGCGCTGGCTCGTGACGGTGTCAACGACGCGGCCTCGGTAGAGAGCGGAGAACAGCCACGCGAGTTCGGCGGTCGATCCAACCGAAAGCTGCGGCGCATCATCCGGGCCGCGGTTGTCGCGCACCAGGTCGAGGAGTGCCGTGCGGGCGAGTCCGAGCGACTCCGCCCGCGCACGCACCGAGTCGAGGCCCACCTGGCGCAGGAGCACATTGGTGGCGAGGTTGTCGCCCGTTGCACCCACGAGTGCAGCGAGGTCGGAGACGGGAAGCGCGGGAGCCTGCAGGTGCTGCCAGAGACCGCCTGCGCCTACGGCATCCGCTGGGGTCTTGTCGAGGATGCCGTAACCGGCGAAGTCCCTCGCGGTGATGCGCGCCGAGACCTCGATGAGCAGGAGCACCTTGCCGATGCCCGCGGTGGGGAGCACGATCCGGTCGTCGATCGAGAGCAGGGTCGCCCCGCTCTGCAGGTCGACGACGTTGGCCGAGACCTGCGCACCGCCGTAGGCCAGGTGGCCGAGCACGGTGAAGCTACCGGTGAAGTTCTCCACTCCATCGGCTCCGCGATGACGGCCCAGTCGCGGGGCGCGGATGCGCTCGCGACGTTCCTGGTCTCGGATGGTCACCAAATAGTCACGCGATCGCTCGGGTCGAGCCACAGCTCGTCGGTTTCGGTCACTGCAAATGTCTCATAGAACTCGTCGATGTTACGAACGATCTGGTTGCAGCGGAATTCGTTGGGCGAGTGCGGGTCGATCGACATCAGCCGAATGGCCTCCTCATCGCGGCTCTTCTGCTGCCAAGCCTGAGCCCAGGACAGGAAGAAGCGCTCGGCGCCGGTGAGGCCGTCGATGACCGGTGGCTCGGTCGCTGAGCTTGTCGAAGCGCTCGCCCCTTCGACAGGCTCAGGGAGCGTGGATGCACCGAGCGAGATGAGATAGGCCTTCCAGGCGATGCCGAGGCCGCCAAGGTCGCCGATGTTCTCGCCGATCGTGAGAGCACCGTTGACGTGATGCTGGGGGATCTGCCGCGGGGCGAGCGCGTTGTACTGCGCGATGAGCGAGGCGGTGAGCTTTTCGAACGCCGCGCGGTCCTCCTCGGTCCACCAGTCGGTGAGTCTGCCGTCGCCGTCGTACTTCGATCCCTGATCGTCGAAGCCATGGCCGATCTCGTGGCCAATGACCGCTCCGATCGCGCCGTAGTTGGCTGCGGCATCCCGCGTCTCGTCGAAGAAGGGGTACTGCAGGATCGCGGCGGGGAACACGATCTCGTTGAAGCCCGGGTTGTAGTAGGCGTTGATCGTCTGCGGCGTCATGAACCACTCGTCGCGATCGAGCGGCTTGCCGATCTTGCCGAGTTCGCGCTGGAACTCGAACTCGTTGGTCGCGCGCACGTTGCCGAGCAGGTCGGCGGCGTCGATCTCGAGCGACGAGTAGTCGCGCCACTTCACCGGGTAGCCGATCTTCGGGGTGAACTTCTCGAGCTTCTCGAGAGCGCGGGCGCGGGTGGCCTCCGTCATCCACGGCAGGCTCTGGATGCTCTGCCGGTACGCCTCGATGAGGTTGCCGACGAGCACATCCATGCTCGCCTTCGCCGCCGCGGGAAAGTGCCGCTCGACGTAGATGCGCCCGATCGCCTCGCCCATCGCGCCCTCGACGAGCGAGACGCCGCGCTTCCAGCGGGCGCGCAGTTCGGGCGTTCCGGTGAGCGTCTTGCCGTAGAAGTCGAAGTTGGTCGCCACGAATTCACTCGACAGGTAGGCGGCGTTCGAGCGGATGACCTGCCAGCGCAGCCAGTCCGTCCAGGCCTCGAGGTGGCCGGGCTCGATGAGCGAGCGCACACCATCGACGAAACTCGGCTCGCGCACCACGAGCTCGTCGAGCGCACCGCTCGGAACATCGAGCGCGTCGAGCCAGCGGTTGAGAGCGGCCCCTTCACCCGCCGCCACCTCCGACCACGTGGTGAGGTTGTAGGTCGCCTCGCTATCACGGGTCTTCACGTTGTCCCAGTGCTGCGCGGCGATCTCGATCTCAAGTGCGGCGATGCGCACGGCGCGGCCAGCGGCATCCGGAACTCCGGCGAGCTCGAGCATCTTCTGCACGAAGGGTAGGTACGCGGCACGAATGTCGGCGAACTTCTCCTCGCGGTAATAGGACTCGTCGGGCAGGCCGAGGCCGCCCTGCTCCAGGAAGACGAGGTAGCGCTCGGGGTTGCCCGGGTCGTTGTCGACGAAGAGCTGGAAGAAGCCGCTCGTGCCCTGTCGCTCTAGCGTGCCGAGGGTGCTGAGGAACGAGTCGACGGAGGTGATCGCATCCACCTGCGCCAGAAGCGGCTTCAGCGGTTCAGCGCCGAGCTCTTCGATGCGATCCTCGTCGAGGAAGCTCGCGTAGAGGTCACCGAACTTGCGCTCCTCGGTGCCCGGCTCCGCCGTCTGCGCCTCGACGATGATGTCGCGGACGGCCTTTTCGGCCTCCTCGGCGAGAATGTGGAACGAGCCGTAGCGCGCCTTGTCGTCCGGAATGGCGGTGCGGTCGATCCACTTGCCGTTCACGTGGCGAAAGAGGTCATCCTGCGGGCGGATGTTGGGGTCCAGTTCCCGGGCGTCGATGCCGGCGCTGAGCCTCGCATCCTCGCTCGCGTCGTCGTGTCGGTTCGAGGCTGCGTCTGGGCTCATGGACCCAGCCTAAATGCTCTGCGGCGGGCGCGGTCGAGCCGGCTCTTGAGCGCGCCACTGGCGACGAGGGGCCGGCGGGCAATACTCTCTGGCAAGACCTACCCAACGAGAAGGAGCATTGATGGCACTCCCCTGGAAGTTGCACGGAGACGGCAAGAACGTCGCCGCATCCGAAATCGTTCTACCCGAAGAACGGCTGAGCTGGCCGCGAACGATCGGCTTCGGAGCCCAGCACGTCGTCGCCATGTTCGGCGCGACGTTCCTTGTCCCACTGATTACGCACTTCTCCCCGAGCACGACCCTGCTGTTTTCGGGAATCGGAACACTGCTGTTCCTGATCATCACGCAGAACAAGCTGCCCAGCTATCTCGGTTCGTCGTTCGCGTTCATCGCGCCGATCACGGCGGCGGTGGCGTCCGACGGCAAGAGCGTCGCGCTCGGCGGCATCCTCGTCGTCGGTGTGCTGCTGGCTATCGTGGGCGTGATCGTGCACGTGGCGGGGATCGGCTGGGTGAACGCGACCATGCCGCCGATCGTCGCCGGCACCATCGTGGCCCTCATCGGCTTCAACCTGGCACCAGCGGCGAAGACCAACTTCGAGAAGTCGCCGCTCATCGCGGTGATCACACTGCTCGCCATCATCCTCATCACCGTCCTTTTCAAGGGGATGATCGGGCGGCTCTCGATCGTGCTCGGCGTCGTGGTCGGCTACCTCGCCGCGGTGCTGATGGGTGAGATCAACTTCAGCGGCGTTGAGAAGGCGGCCTGGATCGGGCTGCCGGAGTTCATCACGCCGTCGTTCAACTTCGCGCACTTCCCGATCTACCTGATGTTCCTGCCGGTCGTGCTCGCGCTCATCGCCGAGAACGTCGGACACGTCAAGGGCGTCGGGCAGCTGACCGAGCGCGATCTCGACCCGGTGATCGGCCGCGCGCTCTTCGCCGACGGCCTCGCCACCGTGATCAGCGCGATCGGCGGCGGTTCGCCGACCACGACGTACGGCGAGAACATCGGCGTCATGGCCGCCACCCGCGTCTTCTCGACCGCGGCGTACTGGGTCGCCGGCATCGTGGCCATCCTGCTCGGCCTCTCGCCCAAGGTCGGCGCGGTCATCTTCACCATCCCGCCGGGCGTGCTCGGCGGCGTGACGACGGCGCTCTACGGCCTCATCGGAATCATCGGCGTGCGCATCTGGGTCGAGAACCGGGTCGACTTCAGCAAGCCGAAGAATCAGTTGACCGCCGGTGTCGCCCTGATCATCGCGATCGCCGACTTCACGCTGCACGCCGGAAGCGCGAGCTTCAGCGGCATCATCCTCGGCACCGTGGCCGCGCTCGTCGTCTACCACCTGATGAACCTGCTGGGCAGGCTGCGCGGCACGGATGTCAGCACGGTTGCGGCACCTCGCGACGACAACACGGCGGAGCCGGTGCGAAAGTAGCCGCGCTTGGAGTTCGCCGAGGTGGCCCTTCGACGAGCTCAGGGAAGGTGTGGAATCAGAACAGTGGCCGGGTGCAGAGCGCGCCCGGCCACTGTTTTTCCCGGCACTTCGGTAGCGCAATTCTTTTGGAGGAGTTCTATCATCTAAATAGCGCGATCCTCGCGTGCCCTTCGAACCAGGAGATCTCTATGCCAGACGCATCGCCCGAGTCCACCGATCTCGACGTACGCACGCTGCCGCACGGCGCGCGCCACAACATCATCTTCGGCAAGCTCGGTGAGCTCGAGCCCGACGGCGTCCTCGTCATCGTCAACGACCACGACCCGCTGCCGCTGCGCTACCAGAGCGAGTCGCTGTGGCCGGGACGCTACGAGTGGAACTACCTCGAAGAGGGCCCCGTGACCTGGCGAGTGGCGATCCGCCGTGTCGGCTGAGCACGATCACCATCACGCTGACGACGACTCGGATGTCGAGGCCGGCGATCCGAAGGATGTGGTCGACGGTCTGACCCGCGTGCTCGCGCACGCCTGCCGCGCCCTGGCCGACGCGGGTCAACCGCGCGCCGCAGGCAAGCTCGCCGCCGACGGCTGGGTGCTGCTGCGAGAGTCCCACGAGCGGCAGGCCGAGCGACTCGACGGCACCATGCACTACACGGCGCGACTAGAGGCCCAGCAGAAAGAATGAGTCACAGGGTCTCGATACGCTCGTACCTCGCTACGCGACCGGCGTAGTCCGCGGATCGAGTAGCGCGCAACGCAGGAGCCCGCCGTATCGAGGCCCTCGTCCGCTACGCGCTGGTCAGATCGCGGCGGCGCAGGATCGCCAGTCCTGCCCACGCCGCGATCACCGCAAGCAGGGTGATGACGATCAGCGGCCAGGCCGTGAACTCCGTCCCGAGTCGGGGAATCGCGGTGAACGGCGTGTTCTGCGACACCCAGTCGGGCAGGCCGAACAGGTCGCCGAACATCGACAGGATCACTGCGACACCGTAGAGCGCCCACGTAGCGGTGGCGGCGGCCCGCGGGATCGCCGCCGCGTAGAGCATCACGACGCCGACGACGAGCAGCGCTGAGGGCCAGTAGGCGAGGGACGCCCAGACGAAGCGGCCTGCCTGGGACGGGTCATCGATCGCGGCGCCGAAGGTCGCGCCGATGGCGGCGCCGCTGAGGGCGAGGAGAATAAAGGAGGCAACGGCGGGAATCGCCATCCGCGTCGCGGCCCAGCGCACCCTGGAGATCGCCGACGCCCACTGCAGTTCGGCCCGACCGTCCGACTCCTCCGATCGGATGGTGTCCGCGCTCTGCAGTGCGAAGGCGGCCACGAGCAGGGCGTTCGCCATCGTGAAGTAGCCGAGCAGGCCATCCAGCACACTCTTCGAACTGCCGGTGAACGCCTGGGCGATCGGGTTGTCCGCGGAGAGCAGGTCGGCCATCGCCGTGGCGACGCCCCCGAAGAAGAGCGCGAAAACGACGATGCCGAGTGCCCAGCCGATCATCGATCCGCGCTGGAGGCGCAGGCTCAGTCCGAACTGTGTTCGCAGGAGAGCTGATGCGGCCCGCGGTCCGACGCGCTCGGGAATGATGCCCGCGCCCAGGTCGCGGCGACGCTCGATCGCGAGCGCGATGCCACAGAGCGCGAAGGTCGCGGCGACGCAGAGCACGAGGGGCCACCACAGGTTCTCGCCATAGGACCGCGTCTGCTGCGCCCAGCCGATCGGCGAGAGCCAGGTAGCCCAGTTCGCCCTGCCGTGCTCTGCTCCCACGTCGGCGCCCGCCCGAATCAGGTAGGCGACGGCGAGCACAGCCGAGGCGAGGGTGTTCGCACCGCGGCTGGTCCTGCTGAGTTGCCCGGCGACGGCGGCGACGCCCACGAAGACGAACGCGACACCGACGAAGGATGCGCCCATGAGCAGCGCGCCGGCCGCGGGAAGCTTCTGGCTCATGGCCGCAGCCGCGGAGGCCAGACCGATGGCGGCGGCAAAGCCACACGCGACGAGCCAATTGGCGAGCGAGTACGCGTGCCGACCGAGCACGCCGGCGCGCAGCAGTTCGGTGCGGCCGCTCTCCTCCTCCGCCCGGCCGTTGCGGGTGACCAGGAAGATCACGGCAAAGGCGAGCGCCACGGCCACGGTCATCCAGAGCTTGATGTTCAGGATGCCGCCGAGTGTTCCGGCGGCGTAGGGAAGCCCGGTCAGCGCGGCGATCGCGGGCGTGTTCGCGACCGAAGCGTAGGCGTCCCGTGCGGCCTGGGTGGGAAAGAGTTCGCGCTGCGAATCGACGACGACGGGGACCATGCCCGCCAGCACGACCAGCCAGATGAGCATCCGCAGCCAGTTGCGACGCAGGATGAACCGCACCATGAGGCCGAGTCCGGCGTAACGGTTGTGACCTCTCACCCCGACCGTGGATGGGGCCGCGACCCGCTCCGAGGTCGTCGTGGTCATGAGCGCGCCCCCGATGCGTCCGCGTGCACCCCGTAGTGCCGCAGGAACAGCTCTTCGAGCGATGGAGGAGTGGAGACGAGCTCGCGCGGTGCGAGCGGGGCGAGCGCGGCCAGCACGTTCGGGAGGGCGGCGCTGTCGACGGTGAACGTGGCGCGCGCGCCATCCGTCACCAGGTCATGCAGCCCCTCGATCGCGGCGAGCCCGCCGGGATCCCCACCCAGGGTCACGGAGACGGTCGAGCGCTGCAGGTGTCTGAGCTCGGAGAGCGTGCCGGATTCGACGGTGCGGCCGTCGCGAATGATCGTGACGGTGTCGCACAGCTTCTCCACCTCGGCGAAGATGTGGCTCGAGAGCAGCACCGAGCGGCCCTCGTCGCGCGCCTCCCTGACACAGTCGGTGAAGACACCCTCCATGAGCGGGTCCAGGCCGTTCGTCGGTTCGTCGAGAAAGAGCAGCTCGGCGCGGCTGGCGAATGCGGCGACGAGGGCGACCTTCTGCCGGTTGCCCTTGGAGTAGCTGCGCGCCTTCTTCGTGGGGTCGAGATCGAACCGTGCGAGGTAGGTCTCGACGCGCTTGCGGTCGTGGTCGCCACGGAGAGCCCCGAGGATATCGATCGCCTGACCTCCCGTGAGGCTTGGCCACAGCGTCACGTCGCCCGCGACGTAGGCAATGCGCCGATGCAGCTCGACGGCGTCGCGCCACGGATCTCCACCGAGCAGCGTGGCGTGGCCACCATCCGCTCGAAGCAGACCGAGCAGGATGCGGATGGTCGTGGACTTACCCGCACCGTTCGGCCCGAGAAAGCCGGCAACCGTTCCCGTGCCGACCTGGAGGGTCAGCCCGTCGAGGGCTCGCGCCCGGCCGAAATTCTTTTCGAGGCCGCGAACGTCGACGGCGAGTGAGGTGGTCATGATGTGGTCTCCGGTGATGTGTTGGCGGACGAGGGCGAGTGCTCTGCACCCGGTGGCCCGGTGCGATAGCGCAGATATTCGTCGAGGTAGCGACGATCGGCGAGCACACCCTCGGTGTAGATCTCGAGCGTGGGCAGCGTGATCTCCTCGACGAGCCGCCGAACGGTTGGTCCGATGTCGGCGAGCTGAAGGCTCGGCTCGAGTGTGAGCTGAAGCAGGAGTCCACCCAGGCTCGACGTGACCAGATAGCGGGCCCTGGCGCGCGGATCCCTGCTGGGCCGCACTACGCCTGCCGCGACGCCCTCCTCGGAAAAGGCCACGGCCTCCTCGATCATGTTCTCGAGGAACGCGACCCCGGCCGCGCCCCCATCACGCACACTGCGCAGGATGTACACGAGCATCGGTGCGTAGTCGTCGAGCTCGGCCAACAGCGACATCGTCTGCGTCGGCGAGGTCGCCATGCTGTCGCCCTTGATGGCGCGATACTGGCGCAGCACCTCGGCGTCGCATTCCTCGCGTAGCTTTTCCTTCGAGCCGAAGTGGTGGGTGATGAGGCCCGCGCTCACCCCGGCGTGGGCGGCGATGTCACGCACAGATGCGCTGAATCCGCGGAGTGCGAAGACCTCAACGGCGGCATTGCGCAGCCTGGCGCGCGTGGTCAGGTCACCTTCGTGGAGGTCGCTCGCTATACGCATGTATAGCAGGCTACACACTTGTATAGCCTCCGTCCAGACCCGGTTGCGAGGCTTGCCGCTAGATAGAGTCGAACATCGGAATCTTCAGCCCCCGTCCCGTCGATCGCGAGATCCTGCGCCTCGCGGTGCCCGCGCTCGGGGCACTCATCGCGGAGCCCTTCTTTCTGCTCGCCGACTCCGCCATGGTCGGGCATCTCGGAGCGACCCCTCTCGCCGGGCTCGGCCTTGCGAGCGCGGTGCTGCAGACCGTGATCGGACTCATGGTGTTTCTCGCCTACTCGACCACGCCATCCGTCGCGCGCTGGCTGGGTGCGGGCGATCGTCGCCGCGCCGTGTCCATCGGGGTCGACGGCGCCTGGCTCGCCCTCGCACTCGGCGTGGTGCTGGGCGTCGCGGGGTGGGTGGCGGCGCCCACGCTCATCGCCGCATTCGGGGCAACGCTCGAGGTGACCGCGGGTGCCGTCGCCTACCTGCAGTTGTCGATGCTCGGCCTCCCGGCGATGCTCCTCGTCTTCGCGGCGACCGGGCTGCTGCGCGGGCTGCAAGACACGCGCACTCCTCTTTACATAGCGGGCGTCGGCTTTGCCGCGAACATCGCGCTCAACTTCCTGTTCATCTATGGTCTGGGGCTCGGGCTCGAGGGCTCCGCGCTCGGCACCGTGGTCGCGCAGTGGGGCATGGCGGCGGTGTACGTCGTCGTGGTCATGCACCATGCGCGTGCGACGGGTGCGCGGCTCCGACCTGAGCGTGCGGGCATGGCGCTCGGGGCGACATCGGGCGGCTGGCTGTTTCTGCGCACCGTGAGCCTGCGGGCGGCGATGCTGCTCGCGGTGTTCGTGGCGACCGCGCTCGGTTCGAACGAGCTCGCGGCCTACCAGGTGGCAATGACGCTCTTCGCAACGCTCGCATTCGCGCTGGATTCGCTCGCGATCGCAGCCCAGGCTCTCGTCGGTCGCGCGCTGGGCGCGATCGATCTCGACGCGGTGCGCGCGGTGCTTCGGCGGTGCCTGGAGTGGGGCGTACTGTGCGGTGTCGTCCTCGGGCTCATCGTGATCGCGACGAGCGCGGTGCTCGGCGGGCTGTTCACGAGCTCCGCGGATGTCGCAGCGCTGCTGCCCTGGACCCTGGTCGTTCTCGGCGCCTCGGTTCCGCTCTGCGGCGTCGTCTTCGTGCTCGACGGAGTGTTGATCGGCGCCGGGGACGCACGTTACCTCGCGATCACGGGCATAGCGAACGTCGCCGTCTTCGTGCCGCTCGCCTGGGCGGTGATCGTGTGGTCGCAGCCCGGATCACCCGCGCTGGCCTGGCTCATGGCGGCCTTCGCGTTCGGCTACATCGGCGCGAGGGCGGTCACGCTCGGGCTGCGCGCCCGCACCGCGAGGTGGATGGTCGTCGGCACTCGCTGAGCGCCGCGCGCATCCGACCGACGATGCGCGGCTCAGGCGCGCGGCGGCGCCGTCGTGTTACCGCGGTGAAACACGCTCGTGAACCGCTCGGCCACACCCGGCTCATCGTTCAACAGCGCAACGATTCCGCGCCCGGCCGCGCGACCCTTCTCGACCGCGGGCTGCACCATCGTGGTGAGATCGCGGTCGCCCATCCCATCAAGTCGCACCCCGTCAAAGCCGACGACGCTCACGTCTTCCGGAACCCTCAGGCCGAGCTCCTCGGCGGCGAGAATGACGCCGCGGGCGAGCAGGTCGCTCTGGGCGATGATTGCGGTGGGGCGCCCATCCGCCCCGCCGAGCAGCGCAAGTCCCGCGACCCTGCCCTCCTCGGTGAGGCTGCCACGCGTGACCCATCCGCCGGCGTCCGGGAAAACCTCGCGCACTCCGGCGATGCGGGCGGATGCGGTGTAGCCGGAACTCGCGGCCTCTCGTTCCGCGGTGAGCGTTCCGCGCTCGCGGCTCGGGTCAAGCGGAAGTACGACCATCGCGACCCGCTCGTGACCGAGCGCGCTCAGGTGCCCCGCGAGGGCGTGCGACGCCTCGCGATTGTCGAGGTCGATCGCGAGCACGCCGTCCATGGGTTCCGCTTCGACCGCGACGAGCGGGATGCCGCGCTGCCGCAGGATGGCCACGGCGGAATCGAGGCGGGTACTGCATCCGACCAGCACAACCGCGTCGACCGGCGCATTCTCGATGCTGACCTGACCGTCGGCGGTGTCGGTGAGCAGCAGCAGTCCCGAGCCGATCGCGCCGGTCTCGTCGGCGAGACCGTCGAGCATGGCGATGTTCATGGGGTCGCGGAAGGCGTCGCTCAGGCGATCCTCGATGACGACGCCGACAATGCCGGAGCGGCCGCGGCGCAGCGATTGGGCTCGCGGATCGGGGCCCGCGTAGTCGAGGGAAGCGGCGGCGGCGAGCACCCGCTCTCGCGTCGCGGCCGACACGGGACCGGAGCCGCTGAAGGCGAGGGAGGCGGTGGAGGTGGAGACTCCTGCGAGCGCTGCCACTGCGGCGAGTGTGGGGCGGGAAGGAGGCCGCTCATCGTTTGCCACGTTCACCATGGTTTGGTAGCTTAGTCGAAACGATTCGATCGAATCGATTCGACCATCTCTCGCGGCTCCCGCAACGAGCGCATCGCTCAGCACAGACTCCGAAGGTTTTCATGTCATCGACCACTCCGGCGAGCGCCGACCGACTCGGTTCGGGCGTGACTGCGCCCGACCGCGCCGCCCTCACAGCATGGCGCAACTCACTGTTCGTGATCTTCGCGCTCTGCGGCGTCGGGCTGGCCAGCTGGGCCGCCCGCATTCCCGCCGTGAGCGTCGCGCTCGACATCGACACCGCGCAGGTTGGCGTTCTTCTGTTCGGCATCGCCGTCGGCTCGATCACGGGGCTCATCGCCTCGGGGCACCTCGTCGCCAACTTCGGCGCGAAGCGCACCATCCTGGTCACGCTTCTGATCGCACCCCTCGGCCTCGTCCTGGCGGCGATGGGCGTCACCATTTTCGACTCCTTCGCTGTCGCCGTGGCCGGCCTCGTGGTGTTCGGCGCCGCGACCGGGATCTGCGACGTTGCCATGAACGTCTCGGGCGCCGCGAATGAACGAGCCATCGGCAGAACGATCATGCCGATCTACCACGCCTTCTTCAGCGCCGGCACGATCGTCGGCGCCGGGCTCGGCGCTCTCGCGGAGGCGCTCAAGCTGCCTCTCGAGATCCACCTCGCCGCCTTGGGCGTGCTCATCATCGTCGTCGTCATCTGGGCGGTGCGCTACCTGCTGCCCGAGGGTGGCGGCACCGACCACTCCGTGAAGCCGGAGGGAACGGATGGCTGGCGCAAGCGCCTCTCGATCTGGCGCGATCCGCGCACCCTGCTCATCGGCCTGATCGTGCTCGGGATGGCGTTCACCGAGGGCTCCGCGAACGACTGGCTCTCCTACGCGATGGTGCACGGCCATCACACCGATGCCACCGTCGGAGCACTCGTGTTCGGTGTCTTCGTCACGGCGATGACGGTCGGGCGGCTGTCGGGCGTGCGCCTTCTCGATCGCTACGGCCGGGTTCCGGTGCTGCGTGCGACCGCGGCACTCGCGGCGGTCGGGTTGCTCATCCTCATCTTCGTGCCCATCGTCTGGGTCGCGATCATCGGCGTGGTGCTCTGGGGTCTCGGCGCCTCGCTCGGCTTCCCGGTGGGGATGTCTGCTGCGGCCGACGACCCACGCAAGGCGGCCGCACGCGTGAGTGCCGTCGCCACGATCGGCTACCTCGCATTCCTCGTCGGTCCACCGGTGATCGGATTCCTCGGCAACCACTTCGGCATCCTGCACGGACTGCTGCTCGTGCTCGTGCTCGTCGCGCTCGCCGGCATCGTGTCGTTCGCCGCGCGCGAGCCGCAGTCGATACCACCCGCCGAGTAACCACTCGTTCGACAGGAAGCCGGGTGCCGCGGGCACCCGTTTCTCCTGTCGAGCGCCCGATCGGGCGAGGTCATCCTGTCGAACGAAACGAACGCGGCGAACGCTAGGCTCGACGGGTGCGTCTCGTCATTGCCCGCTGCTCCGTCGACTACGCGGGCCGTCTCAGCGCGCATCTCCCGCTCGCCACGCGGCTCCTGCTGCTCAAGGCCGACGGCAGCGTGCTCGTGCACTCGGATTCCCTCTCCTATAAGCCACTCAACTGGATGAGCCCGCCGTGCTACATCTCGGCGATCGTGCCCGATGCCGAACAGGCGGATGCCGGAGTCACCGAGATCTGGAAGGTCGCGCAGGCGAAGACCGCCGACATGCTCGTGATCTCGATCCACGAGATCCTGCACGACAGCGAGCACGAACTCGGCATCGACCCCGGCCTGCAGAAGGACGGCGTCGAGGCGCACCTGCAGAAACTGCTGGCCGAACACATCGAACTTCTCGGCGACGGACACACCCTCGTGCGCCGCGAGTACATGACCGCCATCGGGCCGGTCGACATCCTGGCCCGGGATGCCGCGGGCAAGGCGGTCGCCGTAGAGATCAAGCGCCGCGGCGACATCGACGGCGTCGAGCAACTCACCCGCTACCTCGAGCTCATGAACCGTGACCCGCACCTGACACCCGTGGTCGGCGTGTTCGCGGCCCAGGAGATCAAACCTCAGGCGCGCACGCTGGCCGAGGACCGGGGCATCCGCTGTCTGCTTCTCGACTACGACGAAATGCGCGGGCTCGACGACGGTCATTCGCGCCTGTTCTAGACGGCGTCGGAGCCTCGCCGCGGGGGCTCTTTGGCGCCTGTCTGCGTAGGCTAGGCTGCCTGTGAGCGGTCCACCCGAATGGCTGCGCAAGAGGAACGACGTACGGGTGGGGTGCGATGATGGCGGGGTATGGACGCGCGGGCGAGGCCGGCAAGCGCGGCTTTCTCAGCGCCGATTCTGCCAAGCGTCGGCTTGCTCCGCTGATGCGACTGTGGCGCGCCGGAATCGAAACGAAACTCGAGCAGACGCCGCGCCCCTACGACGAACCGCACGTGAGCGCGCGCGGGCCCAACAGCGATCGCATCCTCCTCTTCGGCGCCGGTATGTCGGTCGGCTGGGGCGTGACCACCCATGACCTGGCGCTGCCCGGCTTCCTGGCCAGAGCCCTCTCGTCTCTCACCAAGCGCGGCACCGACGTCGACGTCGTCTCGCATCCCGCCAACCACCTCGATGGTGCGCTGGCCCGGCTGAGTGCCATGCGACTCTGGCGCTACGACGCGATTGTCATCGTGCTCGGAGTCAACGAGGCGCTCGAGCTCGCCCCGACCAAGAAGTGGCGAAGCGATCTCACCGAGTTGCTCACGACCCTGGCCGAAATCGCGCCCGTGCCCGTCGTATTCACGGCGATCCCGAGGGTGCGGTCCATCCGCATCTACGACTCTGCCCTCGGTGGCCTCGCGGAGGACCACGGGTTCCTGCTCAACGAAGAATCGGCCGAGGTCTGCGCGGCCGCGCCGCACGCCATTTTTCTGCCGCTGCCCGCCCTCGCCTTTCCTGCGCCGCACCGCCACCGCGGCCCGGACAGCTACGCCGGCGCCGCACAGGTCATCGCCGCCGCGCTGGCTCCAGCACTCGCGCGCCTCCCCCACCAGCCCGACGACCCGTACCGCCCGTTCCCTTACGACGAGGATCGCGCGGAGATGGAACGCCAGGCGGCCGTCGACGCCCTCGACCTGTCGGATTCCGACCTCGGCCGGGCTCTCGACGAAATCCTCGGCATCGCACAGACCTCGCTGCAGGTGCGAACGGCGGTGCTCACGGTGCTCGACCACGACAAGCAGGTGATTCGCGCGAGCGCCCGCTCGCCGGTCGACGAACTGCCGCGAGCCGGGTCCTTCTGCGACACGACGATTCGCCTGCGAGGTGGCCTGGTGATACCGGATGCGCAGCAGGACGAACGATTCCGTGACTATCCGCTCGTGGCAGGCGAGCCGGGCATCCGCTATTACGCCGGCTTTCCGATCGAATCCCCCTCCGGCGAGCGCATCGGCGCTCTCTGCGTCTTCGATCCGGAGCCGCGCGACTCGACGGACGACGCGGACCTCGCCCGACTGCGCGACCTGGCCCTGCTGATGCAGCGACGCCTGCGCGCATCCGCCTGACCGTTGGCGAGCGCGGGACGCGACGGCGCCTTAGGCTTGGCGTGATGTCTACCCCATGGAGCTGCATTCTTTTCGACCTCGACGGCACGATCCTCGACTCAGCTCCCGGCATCACCGAATCGCTCGCCTACATGTTCACCGAGCTCGGTCGTCCGGTGCCGCCCCAGTCGGAGCTTCTCCGCTACGTCGGCCCGCCCATCCTCGATTCCTTCCGCGACCTCGCCGGGATGAACCCTCGGGAGTCGCAGGAGGCACTCGATATCTATCGGGTGCGCTATCTCGAACGCGGGGCGCTGCAGAGCACCGTCTACCCGGGGGTCGCGCAACTGCTCAGGCAGGTGCACGGCAGTCCCATCCCGCTCTCGCTCGCGACGTCGAAACCCGAGCTGCCCGCCACGAAGATGCTCAACCTCGCCGGTCTCACGGGATACTTCGACGCGATCACCGGCGCCTCAGAAGACGAGGTGCGCAGTCGCAAGTCGGATGTCGTGGCCGAGGCGCTGCGCCGCCTCGAGTTCCTGGGTGCCGACATTTCCGCGCCCGTGATGGTGGGGGATCGGGAGCACGACGTCAGCGGAGCCGCGGAGCACGACGTGCCGACCATCTTCGTCACCTGGGGCTACGGCACTCCGGCCGAGTCGGAGGGGACGATCGCGAGCGTCGACACGGCGACGCAATTGCACGAGTTGCTGCTCGGCGAATCGCGCATCGCGGTCTAGAGGTTGATCTCGGCAGCCGGGCCCACGGTGTAGCTGCCGTGACCCGGGCAGTGCAGCTTTGTCGGCCGACCGTCTCGCCGTTCGACGGTGTGCTCGCTCATCGCGGTGCCACACAGCGGGCACGGCTTGCTGTGCGGTGACGGCAGCGGCGGCTCGTTGAACGGACCCAGTTGCGCGGGTCCGACGACGGGAAACAGCGCACGGTTCAGGCGCGTCCACCATGGCACTGTCGTAGCCACACCGGTCCTCTCTCGTGGGCAATTTACTTAGTGTACTAACTATTTGGCGCTAGGCTGCGAGCAGGAGGAAGATTCGTGACGATGACGACAACGAAGGATCCACTCGCTCTCGAACGCCAGGTCTGTTTCGGTCTCGCGGTCGCGGCCCGAACGGTGATCGCGCACTACCGGCCGGTCCTGCAACCGCTCGGCCTCACGCATCCGCAGTACCTCGTGATGCTCGCCCTGTGGGAGCGCAACCCTCGCACCGTGCGCGACATCGGTGAGGCGCTGTTCCTCGAACCGGCGACCCTCTCGCCTCTGCTCAAGCGGCTGGAAGCCGCGGGACTGCTGACGAGAGAGCGCAGCGCGACCGACGAACGCGCGCTCGATGTGGCCCTCACGGAAAAGGGTGCCGCCCTGCGCGTCCAGGCAGAAGAGGTGCCTGGCAAAATCGTGGATCGGCTCGGAGTGCCGGTCGAAGAGCTGCAGGAGATCCGTGCCACCTTGACGAAGCTCATCGCAGCCGCGACTGTAGAGCAATGACCTCCCTCACAGTCCTCTTCATCGGCGGTACCGGCACGATCAGCAACGCGGTGAGTCACCTCGCAGTGCAGCGCGGCATCGACCTCACCATCCTCAATCGCGGCGAGAGTGCGCGTCGCCCAGCGCCCGAAGGCGCCGAACTGCTGCAGGCGGATGTGCGCGACGCGTCCTCGATGCGCGCCGCGCTCGGTGACCGCGAGTTCGATGTCGTGGCCGACTTCGTGGGATTCACCACGGGTCACGTGCAGGCGGATATCGATCTGTTCGAGGGGCGAACGGGGCAGTACGTCTTCATCTCCTCCGCATCCGCGTATCAGAAGCCCGTCGCGCACCTGCCGATCACCGAGTCCACGCCGCTGCGCAACCCGTTCTGGCAGTACTCCCGCGACAAGATCGCGTGCGAGAACCTGCTCGTCGCGGCGTACCGCGAGCGCGGCTTCCCGGCCACGATCATCCGGCCATCACACACCTATGACCAGACGAGCCTGCCGCTGAACGGCGGATGGACCGCCCTCGACCGCATGCGCCGCGGCGAGCCCGTGGTTGTTCACGGCGACGGCACCTCGCTCTGGGTGCTCACGCACGCCCGGGACTTCGCCAAAGCCTTCGTCGGGCTTCTCGGCCACCCGCAGGCGGTCGGCGACACCTTCCAGATCACCTCGGATGAGGTGCACACCTGGGATCAGATCGCGGGCATCTTCGGCAGCGCGCTCGGTGTCACACCAAACCTCGTGCACGTCACCTCGGATGCGATTGCCGCGGCCGACCCGGAGATGGGCGCCGGTCACCTCGGTGATCGTTCGCACTCGGTCATCTTCGACAACAGCAAGGTGAAGTCGCTCGTGCCGGACTTCGTGGCCACCACGCCCTTCGCCGCGGGCGCGCGGGAAATCGTCGACTGGTACGATGCGCATCCCGCGGAGCAGAAGGTCGACCCGCAACTGAACGAGCTCTTCGACCGCCTGGTCGCCGCCACCCGTCGCTGAGGCTGCTCGGTCGCTGAGCCTGTCGAAGCGTCGCCGTCCCCTCGGTCGCTGAGGCTGCTCGGTCGCTGAGCCTGTCGAAGCGCCGAAAGCGCGCTACCGCCCCAACCGCTCCACGACCGCGCCGAAGACTCCCGGCAGCGCATCGGCGAGCGGAACGATCGCCGGTCGCAGCGGCGAACCCGCGAGCGCGACGAGTCCGGAGGTGAGCAGTCGAAAGTCGCGTGTGCACTTCGACCAGGCGCGCTCGTAGCCGGAGGCATCATCCGCGGCAACGCAGTCGATCGCGGCCCGCGCCTGGGCAAGACCGACCCGGATGCCCTCCCCGGTGATCGCATCCACATACCCGGACGAATCCCCCGCCAGCATCACGCGCCCGACCCTGCGGCGGGAGCTGCGCTGGCGAAACGGACCCGCTCCGCGCAACGAACTCGCCGGAGCGGCCGAGCCGATGCGCGCGGCGAGCGCGGGGATGGCAGCGAGCTCTTCCTCGAAGTTCGTTCCGCGAGCACCGAGCATCGCGACGCCGACCATGCCGTCGCCGAGCGGTGTCACATAGGCCTCGAGGCGTGGAGTCCAGTGCACTTCGATCAGGTCGGTCCATGGTTCCACGGAGAAGTGTCGCCGCAGCCCGTAGCGCCGAGGTCCCGATGAGGCCACGTCGACGCCCAGCAGCGTGCGCACCGTCGAGTGCAGCCCATCCGCGCCGATGAGGTAGCGGGCACGCAGGCCCGCGGCCTCGACCCCATTCGCGTCCTGGTTGATCGCTGTCACGCGAGCGTGCAGCACATCCACGCCGACCTCGACAGCTCGAACCAGAAGAGCGGCGTGCAGCACGGTGCGCCGCACACCCAGGCCGCTGCCCGCGGTGAAGCGGTGCTCGACGGTGCGGCTCGCATCGCGATAGCTCACACCGCGCAGCGGATGTCCGGGCGGCCGCACGCCGAGCCGCTCGAGCGCGGGCACGGCCCCCGGCATGAGCCCCTCACCGCAGGCCTTATCGATCGCGCCCTCGCGCGGCTCGACGATCGCGGCGGTCAGTCCGCGCAACCGCGCTTCAATCGCGCACGCCAGACCGACGGGTCCGCCGCCGACCACGAGCACGTCGACATCCGGTCTCATGCCGTGCGCGCGTCATCGAGCGATGCCAGCGCCCGCTCCTCGGTGGGGATTCGGAAGCCGAACAGCAGGATCGCGTTCAGCACGGTGAAGACGAGGGCGGTGACCCAGGCGGTATGCACGAGCGGCAACGCGATGCCCTCGGCGATCACGACGACGTAGTTCGGATGCGTCAGGAAGCGGTAGGGCCCGCGCGTCACCCTGCCAAGACCCGGCACCACGATGACCCGCGAGTTCCACTGATGGCCGAGAGCGAGGATGCACCAGTAACGCAGGCCCTGGCAGGCGATCGCGATCACGAGCATCGGCCAGCCGAGCCAGGGCAGGAACGGACGCTGACCGAAGAACGCCTCGGCGAGGCAGGCGAGCAGCAGACCGGTGTGGAGCACCACCATGAACGGATAGTGGGACTGCCCGAACTCGCGACCGCCGCGTTCGAAGGCCCAGCGTGCGTTGCGGGTGGAGAGCACGAGCTCCCAGAGGCGCTCGAAGCCGGTGAGCAGCACGAGCACGGCGAACCAGATCATGCGGCGGTCTCCGCGGTGGCGTCCGGCCATCGCAGCAGCACCAGTTCGGCGCTGACGCCTGGGCCGAGCGCGAACAGGAGCGTCTGGGTGCCCGCGGACTGCGCGCCGGCGGCGAGCTCGGTCGAGAGTATGTGCAGCACGGATGCGGAGGACAGGTTGCCGACTTCGGCCAGCGACCGCCAGCTGTTATCGAGTGCGCCGTCGGCGAGACCGAGCGAGGACTGGAACGCCTCGAGCACGCGCGGTCCGCCCGGGTGCGCGATGAAACCGTCGATGTCGCCCAGCGTTCGATCGTTCGCGGCGAGGAAGCCCACAACATCCGCCTCGAAATTGCTCTCGATCACGCCGGCGACGGCCGAGGTGAGCACGATGCGGAAGCCCGTCTCACCGGCGTTGAAACCCAGCACCTCCTCGGTGCCGGGGTAGAGCTGGCTGCGCGAGTCGATGACATCCGGGCCGGTCACGGGCATGCGGGACGCGCGATCGGCACCCACCATCACGACGGCGGCGGCCCCGTCGCCGAAGAGCCCGGTGGCCACGATGTTGGCCATCGAGTCGTCGTCACGCTGGAAGGTCAGGGAACACAACTCCACCGACAGCAACACGGCGACGTCATTCGGATGTCCGGCCAGGTAGTCGTTGATCCTCGCGATCCCCGAGGCTCCCGCGACGCAGCCGAGGCCGAACATCGGCACGCGCTTGACATCGGTGCGCAGCCCGAGCCGGGGCACGAGCAGTCCCTCGACCGACGGCGCGGAGATGCCCGTGACAGAGGTGAACATGACGTAGTCGACCTCGCGCGCGAGAAGCCCGGCCGTCTGGAGCGCCGAGTTCAGCGCCTCGCCGACCAGCTGCACGGCAACCTCGACGAACAATCCGTTCGACTCGGTGAAGCTCTGCCGATCACCGTAGCTCTCGATCGGCAGCACCAGGTTGCGGGTGCGCACCCCGCTGGCGCCATGCATCCTTCGCAGCACCGCCTGCTTTGAAGAGTCCGTGCTGATCAGTGGCGCGATGGCATCGGTGATCGTCTGTTGGGGGTAGCTGTTCGCCGGAAATGCGGTGGACACGCTGGCGATTCGGGCCATGCCGCACGCTAACACGGACGGCTCCGTTTTGGCCCGCGCTCTTCGCCAGGGAGGTGCATCCCTCCGGCAAAGCTGAGGAGGTGCTGGGGGAGTACTGAACATCATTGTCTGCCCCCGTTCTGGGGGGTATGGTCAGCCTTGCAGCGGTAGCTGTTGGCACTGGCGGGGGTGAGCACATGGCACAGGTACAGGATCTCAATCCGCGGGAGAAGCGTCCGGCGGATTCGATCACACAGCAGGCATTGCGGCGTGAGGAAATCGAACGCCCACTGGATGGCGACGCAGGGGTTCCCACCCGGTCGAAGCACGCGACGTTGCGACGTCGCGCACATGAACTGGTGTGCGTGCACTACGGGGGTCGGCGGTTCATCGCGAGCTTTGAGATGGCAGGAATCTTCCTCCGTCGCGCGCAGCGGCTGATCGACTCCGGCGAGGCCGAGCTCGTGCCGCTCCTGCATGAGGACGGCCTGGAGATGCTCCACGTGGCGCCGTCGACACCCTTCTCTGTACACGACCTCGATGCGGAGCCTGCGGACGGCTTGCACGGCGGACTTCCGGCAGCGGGAGAGTGTCCCTCGGAGGTGTCGTGATGGAGCGCGAGCTGCCGCAGGCGACCCTCGCCGACATCCGCCTGGAAGAGTTGACCCAGGGCAACTGGCGTGTGATCGACCGCCGCTTCAGGGAGACGAACCCGCGCACCCTGCTCGGATTCATCCAGCAGACGGCCGATTCCTTCGATGCGACGGATGTGCGCCGCTCCACCGAACCCGTACGCTACGAGAGCCGCGAGGCCGCAGTCGCCGGCTTCGCCGCGAACGCACCGGCACCGGCATCGGCCGCGAGTGCGGAACCCTTCAGCCTCGACGCCGTCGGCGACTACCGCTACTGAGCACAGTCTCGACGCTAGCTGTTCGCCCTCGCGCCCCACGTCCGGGATTCGCCCGCGCCCGCGCGAGCCTGTGGCACATTCCACGGATTGTCATCGCGGAGTGGTTCGGGCAGCAGCGCGGCCGGGGAGTCCTGGTAGGCGACCGGGCGCAGGAACCTGCCGATCGCGGCTGTTCCCACAGAGGTGCTGGAGTCATTCGTGGTCGCAGGCCAGGGGCCTCCGTGCTGCATGGCAGGGGTCACGGCCACGCCGGTGGGCCAGCCACCGAAGAGCACCCGACCCGCATGCCCGGTGATCCAGCCGACGAGCGAACGGATCGCCGCGTCATCCTCGCCCGATGCCGTGTGCACGGTTCCGGTCAGATTGCCCTCGAAGAGCTCGTTCGCGATCGCGGCAAGGTCCGCGCCCTGCGGATACTCAACCACGATCGAGAGCGGTCCGAAGGCCTCGTCGAGTAGAGAATCCCGGTGCGCTCGAAGGCCGTCCGCGGTGACGCTCACGATGGTGGGGGTGGCCCAGCCCTCGCCCTCAGCGTCCACGCGCAGAGCACCCTCGGCGATGATCTCGATGCCGGGGGTCGCCAGGATAGCGTCGCGCCTCGATTCGAAACCGCGGGTGATACCCGGGTTCAGCAATCGGTGCTCCGGCACGACGGCGGCAAGTTCTGCGATGCGGTCGCTCAAACCGTTGTCCCGCGGCGCGAAGAGGAAGCCCGGCTTGGTGCAGAGTTGCCCGGCAGACCCGGCGACGCTGGTCACGAAGCCGTTCGCGATCGCCTCCGCGTCCTCATCGATAGCCGCCTTCGTGACGAACACCGGGTTGACGCTCCCCAGTTCACCGTAGAACGGGATCGGTGCTGGCCTTGAGGCGGCGATGTCCGCAAGCAGACGGCCCGCGCGAATGGAGCCCGTGAAGCTGCCGGCAGCGATTCGCGGATCCTTCAGCATCGCGACGCCAGCATCCTGGCCGCTGATCAGCTGGAAAGTCCCGTCGGGTGCGCCCGCGCCCGCGAGCGCCGCGGTCACGACGTCCGCCGTCTGCACCGAGAGCTCCGGATGTCCGGAGTGCGCCTTGAGAATCACCGGACAACCCGCGGCGAGCGCCGCCGCGGTATCGCCACCGGCCACAGAGAACGCAAACGGGAAGTTACTAGCGGCAAAGTTCAGCACGGGTCCGACCGGAATCCGATAGCGACGTACATCCGGGCGAGAGCCGAGCGCGAACTGCGGATCCGCCTCGTCGATGCGCACATCGAGGTACGAGCCGTCCACCACGGTGTCAGCGAACAGTCGCAGTTGTGTCGCGGTGCGGTTCAGTTCTCCCGCGAGGCGCGTCTCGCTGAGTCCGGTCTCTCGCATCGCGGTCTGCACGAGCCCCGAGGCGGCGGCCACCAGCGCGTCGGCAACAGCGACGAGCGCCCCGGCCCTGGCGTGGGGAGAGGTCGCGGCCCAGAGTGGTGCCGCGGCCGCGGCCCTCGCCGCAATCGTCTCGAGCTCGTTCGCCGAGGTCTCCGTCATCTTCTACTCCGATCAGCGTGAGAGGCGCGGTTCCTGCCCGAGAAAGCGCTTCCTCCATCGTAGTTGCTGACATCCTGGCGCGGTGCGGAGTAACAATGGGTTCATGGATGAACTGCGCACCTGCCCCGACTGCGGAACCATACTGTGCCAGTCGGGCAACGACTGGTCCTGCCCGGAGTGTGGCCCCGTCTCATCCTGACGCGGCCGCCCGGGAAAGGCGACTCAGACCGATGCTCCCGTCATGATGGCAACGGCCTCCGTCATCGAGTGTGACTGTGGCGTGATGGTCGCCGCGCGCTTGCCCAGCCGCTGGATGTGAATGCGGTCGGCCACCTCGAATACCTGAGGCATGTTGTGGCTGATCAGGATGACGGGAATGCCCCGGTCGCGCAGATTGCGCACGAGTTGCAGCACCTGGTTCGACTCGCGAACACCGAGCGCCGCGGTCGGCTCATCGAGCACGACGACCTTCGAGCCGAAGGCCGCCGCGCGCGCTACGGCGACGGCCTGCCGCTGTCCTCCCGAAAGATTTTCCACCGGCACGGTCACGTCTTGAAGCGTCGAAATACCGAGATTGATGAGTTCCGCCTTGGCCTTCTCTCGCATTCCTTTCACATCGAGCATGCGGAAGACAGAGCCGAGGATGCCACTCTTGCGTTCTTCTCTGCCCAGGAAGAGGTTGGATGCCACGTCGAGCGCTGGCGACACCGCGAGCGTCTGGTAGACAGTCTCAACCCCCGCCTCGCGCGCATCCTGCGGGCGCTTGAAGTTCACCTGCTGACCGTTGAGGAAGATCTCGCCCTCATCGGGAATCTCGGCTCCGGTGAGGCACTTGACCAGGGTCGACTTTCCCGCGCCGTTGTCGCCGATGATCGCCAGCACCTCGCCGGCGTAGAGCTCGAGGCTCACTCCGTCGAGGCCGACGACGCGACCGAAGGTCTTCACCAGGCGCTTCGCCTGCAGGATCGGCTGCCCCGATGGCGTGGCCGTACCGGATGGGCTCGAGTCCGTGATCGTCATTTGCGTACCTTCCGAATCCATTGGTCGATCGACACCGCGACGATGATGAGAATTCCGACAGCGAGCGTCTGGTAGAGAACGTCGAGCCCGGCGAGGGCGAGGCCGTTGCGGAAGACTCCGACGATCAGAGCGCCGAGCAGCGAGCCCCAGATCGTGCCGCGGCCACCGAAGAGGCTCGTGCCGCCGATCACGACCGCGGTGATCGAGTCGAGGTTGATATCTGTTCCTGCGTTCGGACTCGCGGCGTCGGCCCGGCCGATCTGGATCCAGGCACCGATCGCGGTGATGGCGCCGGCGAAAATATAGACCCCCATGAGAACACGGTTGACGCTGATGCCGGCCAACCGCGCTGCCTCCGGGTCGTCGCCGACCGCGTAGACGTGGCGACCCCACCCGGTCCTGCCGAGGACGAAGGCCACGACGATGTAGAGCACGAGCATCATCACGACGCCGTAGGTGACGTTGACCCCACCGACAGCAAAGGTGGCGCCGGTTGCCGTGATCATCGCCGGGATACTCGCGCCCGTCACAGACGCGCTGTTCGAATACAGAAGCGTGAGAGCGAGGAAAATGCTCAGCGTTCCGAGCGTGACGATGAACGGTGGCAGCGTCAGCTTCGTCACGAGAAAGCCGTTCAGGGCGCCGGCAGCCAAGCCCACGACGAGACCGGCAAGCAGGGCGAGCGGTGCGGGAAATCCGTTCTGACTCGCCGTCTGAGCCATCACCATCGAGGCCAGCACCATCATGGCGCCGACCGACAGGTCGATGCCCGCCGTCAGAATGATGACCGTCTGCGCGATGGCAAGCGTTCCGACCACCGCGACCTGCTGGGTGATGAGCGAGAGATTGTTCGCGTAGAAGAATCGGGGGTTGAGCACACCGAAGACGATCACCGCAACGACGATGACGATCCCCGGGCTCAGCGCCGGATATCTGTGCAGCGCCTGCCGCACCCGTCCGAGTGGCGTCTGCCGATCAAGGAACTCGGTCGCGAGATCAAGCTGGTTCGTTGGCGGACTGGCGTCGGTACCCTGTTGGCTCACGATATGTCCTGAACCTCTCTGTTCGTGTCTTCACTGTATGAGGAGGAGGCGGCGGGGAGATATAGCACCCGCCGCCTCCTGTTGTGCTTGCGTGCTACTTGCCCCAGCAGATCTTGGAGCCTTCGCTGCTGCTGATGCTCTTCAATCCGGGCACCGCCTTGTCCGTGACAAGCTGGGAACCGGTGTTGAAGAAGTCCAGGCCATCGGATGTCGAGGGCTTGTGACCGGTCTTAGTCAGCTTCACGATCGCCTTCATGCCGAGTTGTGCCATCTTGGACGGATACTGCTGGCTGGTCGCGCCGAAGATGCCCTCGCCGACCTGCTTGACGCCGGTGCACCCACCGTCGATGGTCACCAGCAGGGTGTCCTTCTCGGTGCCGTGTGCCTTGAGCGCCTGGTACGCGCCGTACGCCGCCGGCTCGTTGATGGCGTACACGACGTTGATCTTCGGATTCTTCGAGAGCAGAGTCTCCATGGCCGTACGACCGTCTGCCTGGTCGCCGTTCGACGCCTGACTACCGGCGATCACGTAGTCGCCGCCCTTGCCGCCGGTGTACTTGCCCGTCGCAGCCTCGTCGCCGTTCTTGTTCGGGTTGTTCACGTCGATGCCCATCCCCTTGAGGAAGCCCTGGTCGCGGTCGTAGTCGACGGTCGCAACCTGGTTGCTGAACAGGTCGACGAGTCCGATGATCGCCTTCTTGCCGTCGAGCTGGGCGGCAGTCCACTTGCCGATCGCCTCGCCCGCGGCGCGGTTGTCGGTCGCGAAGGTGATGTCCACGGCATCGGCAGGATTCGGCGCGGTGTCGAGCGCAATCACGTAGATGCCGGCCTTGCGCGCCTTCGCGATGGCGGTATTCACGGTCTCATCGATGGGCGTGATCAGGATGCCCTTGTCGCCACGGGAGATCGAGTCTTCGATCGCCTGAATCTGGGTTGCCGCGTCGCCGTCCTTCTTGCCCGCGGCGAGGGTGAGTTTGACCCCGTCCTTCGCTGCGGCGGCCTTTGCCGCGTCATCCATGGCTACGAAGTAGGGGTTCGTGGTGGTCTTGACGATGAGCGAGATACCCACATCACCCGAAGCGTCTCCCGAACCGGAGTTCGAGCCAGTCGATGAGCACCCCGTCATGCCCAGTGCCGCGAGCATGGCGATGGAACATGCAGCCACGACGCTCTTAGCGAATGGCGGTGCAGCGCGATTCAACATTGAATTCTCTCTTCCCTTGGGGCATTTGCATGCCTGACAACGATGTCATTAGATATGTGTAAAGCAATCACCCGTTAGAGTCAAGCCACACTGGATTTTGGAGGCCTAATCGTGACACCGTTGTCAGATTCGCAACACGCGATTGCTGCGCAGCGACCCACGATGCGCGACGTCGCCGCACTCGCCGGCGTGGGCATCAAGACGGTCTCTCGTGTCATCAACGGCGAGCCCAATGTCTCCGAAGAGACCACGGCCAGAGTGCGGGCAGCAGCCCAGAGCCTTCACTACATGCCGGACCCGCACGCGGGCAACCTTCGCCGCAGCGATCGGCAGACCAAGACGATTGGGCTGCTCGTCGGAAACGTGGGCAACCCCTTTGCCGGCGCAGTACACCGCGCAATCGAAGACGCCGCATCCGCGCACGGGGTCGCCGTGTTCGCGTCGAGCCTCGATGACGACGCGGACCGCGAACTCGCCATCGTCTCCACGTTCCTCCGGCGTCGAGTCGACGGGCTCATCCTCACCACGGCCAGCAAAAATCAGTCGTATCTGATCCCCGAGCAGGAGCGCGGCACCAGATTCGTGTTCGTCGACCGGGAACCGGTCGGAATCGATGCGGATGCCGTGGTCAGCGACAACGCCGCCGGTGGATCGGCGGCCACACGACACCTCATCGAGCACGGCCACCGTCGCATCGCGTTCCTTGGCGACCGGCCGGAGATCCAAACGGCACGGGAGCGGCGACGCGGCTTCCTCGACGAGCTGGGGCGCGCGGGCATTTCCACGAACGACGCCACCATCGTCGAGGGCCTTTACAACGAGGAGCGCGCTCGCACCGCGATGACGGCCTTGCTGGACAGCCCGAATCCTCCCACGGCGGTCTTCGGTGGACAAGACCTCGTCACCATCGGGGCGATCCGTGCATTACGTGATCGGAACATGCACCGATCGATCGCCCTCGTCGGCTTCGACGACTTCGAGCTTGCCGACCTGCTAGAGCCGGGAATCAGCGTCGTCTCACAAGACCCGCGCCGCATTGGCGCTCTCGCGGCCGAGCGACTGTTCGCCCGACTGGCCGGTGATTCACAGGCCGAGCAGACCTACACGGTCCCGACACGACTCATCCCACGCGGATCCGGCGAGATACCAGTGGCCCGACCGTGACGCTCGAGCACTCCGTACCTGGCGCCGGTGCGCGATGACCGCAGCCGAACACAGGGACTCCATCGACGTCGGCACGGATCTCTCGAGCCTCGTCGAGAGACTCGGTCTCATCCTCCGGGCCGACCGGCGACTCCTGCTGGGCATCTGCGGCGCTCCGGGCGCGGGCAAATCGACTCTCGCGGAGCGTCTCGCATCCCTCGTCGGCGACGAGGCCATCGTCGTACCCATGGATGGCTTCCACATAGCCACGACCGCACTCGCCTCGCCGGAGCATGTGGATCGTCGTGGCGCTATCGACACCTTCGACGTCGCCGGTTACCTCACCCTGATGGCCCGGCTCCGGGCCGATGCGGAGGACGTCACCTACGCGCCGGCCTTCGATCGCGCGATCGGAGAGCCTGTCGCAGGGGCGATCGCCGTGACGCGCCAGCACCGCATCGTCATTACTGAGGGCAACTACCTTCTCTCTCGTGAATCGGGCTGGCGCGATCTTCGTCAGCTGCTCGACGAGACCTGGTACCTCGAGCTGGCGAACGACATCAGAATCGAGCGCCTGACCGCTCGGCACAGACGGTTCGGCACGACCGCAGAAGTGGCCTACGCGAGGGCCCGCGGGTCGGACGAGGACAATGCGCGCGCAATTGCGAGCGCGCGTGGGGATGCCGACCTGGTCATCCGCCTGATCGATCACCTCGAGTCGCACGGATAGGGGGCGCGCTCGCGAACGTGGCCGCGGGCGGGGACGGGTAGCGGCGTCGTCCCAGCACGAACCACAGGATGGGCCCCGCAATCGGCACCAGCACGATGACGACGATCCACAGCACGAGGCGTGACGCCGGCATCCTCTCTCGGAACCCCCAGAGAATGAAGATGGCCACGAGGAACAGCGCGAATGTGGCCGCCGTGGACCACAGCCATACCGTCTGCGTGATCGCCACGACGTGCTCGTCCGCTGCGCTGAACACCGTCCCACCTTCCTTTTCGCGCCACAGTAGCAGCACGGTGGTGCGAGGATGCGGAGGGTTCGACCCGCCGACCGCAAGGAGACTGAGAGGAAATTAATCCAATTAGCCCCATTTCGCTGGGCAGATCGTCGCGTACAGATTAGTCTTGTCCGAACGGAAGCAAGACGAATTGGCCCGAAGACTTTTTCATGCAGCCGGCGGCCGTCGGAACCCCGATGGTCTCACCTCACAGGAATTGCAAACGTCATGGGCCACCACGCTTCCCTCTCGGTTCGCACTCGCGTTCTCCTCGTAGACGAAGACAACGACCAGCGCCAGCTTCTGAGCATCCACTTCGAACCCGCCGGATGCAACGGTGTCGTCGACATCCACGGACCGTTCACCTCGGTCCGCCATCGCTACGAAACGCACGGTCATAGCGTCTCTGCTTGACCCTCTACTGAGCACTCCGATGTCACTGCCAAGCGCCGCCAACGGCGACAACCTACCGAGTATCCCGGAACAGTTCCGTCGAGCCTTCCCTTGCCCGCGATGCGACGGATGGATGAAGACCTTCCACAACCCGTCTTACGGTGTCGGCCTGGCCAAGCACCACTACCTTCGTCTCTGCCAGAAGTGCTCCTACTTCTCCTTCATCCCCGAGGAGCTCGTGAAGAGCCAGCAGCGCACTCAGCGCCGCGAGGTGCAGAAGAAGGTGGAGACATCCACCCCCAAGTCCCGTTTCGGCTGGCGATCCAAGTAACGCGGCCATCAGGAAGACCAAAGGCCCCCGAGCACTCGGGGGCCTTTCGTGTCGTACGGGCTGGGCAGTCTCATTCGGTGAGCTGCCGACCCTTCGTGCGCGAGGGGGGACTTGAACCCCCATGCCCTCACGGGCACACGGACCTGAACCGTGCGCGTCTGCCAATTTCGCCACTCGCGCAGACCTAGCGACATTACCACAGCGCGCGGGCCACGCCGTTTCCTCTGGGGCCGTCGAGGCCGCTCGCGCAGCTTCTCGATGGGTTCCGACACCACATTCCGCCAGTGCCCAGACCCGCCCACTAACATCTACATAGTCAAGCGCAAGGTGGGGCAGGAGATTCGTGGGCATTCTGGACAGCTTCGAAAGAGGTCTTGAGCGGGCGGTCAATGGCGCCTTCGCTAAGACCTTCAAGTCGGGACTGCAGCCCATCGAGATCACCGCGGCCCTGCGCAGGGAACTCGATACCAAGGCTGTCGTCGTCGCTCGGGACCGCATCCTCGTGCCGAATAAGTTCACCGTTCGGCTCTCCAGTGGGGACTACGAGCGGATGACCGGGCTCGGCGAGGCGCTCATCGACGAGCTCATCGGACTCGTGCAACAGCACGCGGCCGCCCAGCACTACCAGTTCGCCGGAGGCATCTCGATCAGCCTCGCCAATGATCCTTCGCTGACCGAGGGAATGGTCGAGCTCGAATCCGTGAACGTCAAGGGCGACATCTCCTGGACGCCGGTGCTCGACATCGCAGGCAAGCGCTATCCGCTCACCAAGTCCCGCACCATCATCGGCCGCGGCAGCGAGGCAGACATCACCGTCGACGACAGCGGCATCTCACGCAAGCACGTCGAGGTTCTGTGGGACGGCTCGCGCGCCCAGGTCAATGACCTCGGCTCGACCAACGGTTCCCAGCTCAATGGTGCGCCGGTCACAAAGGCGCCACTTCAGCCGGATTCCGTCATTTCCATCGGCAGAACCCGTATCGTTTTCCGGGTGCTCGCCCAATCCGCCGATGTCGATCAGTTCGCAGACCTTCGAAATCAACAGCACGGTGACGATCGACGGGGTGGGCTCCGGTGAGCGAACTGACACTGCTGGTTCTGAGGTTCGGGTTTCTCCTACTCCTCTGGGCCTTCGTGTTCGTCGTGGTCTACACCCTCCGCACCGACCTTTTCGGTCAACGCGTCAAGCGGATGCCGGCTGACCAATCGTCGCCCGCGCTATTCCCCGCGACCCCGGCTCCCACTCGCCCTCCCACTCCCGCATCCCCCTCGGCGCCCACGGCGCCGGTCACGGCCGCGAAAGCCTTCCGCGGCACGATGGGCGGCGAAAAGAGCGTCGACGCGACCCGTCTCGTCATCACGTCCGGCTCCAAGGAGGGCCAGGAGCTCCCCCTCGGAAAGGAGCCGCTGACCATCGGGCGCTCCAGCGAGAGCGGTCTCATCATCCGTGACGACTACACGTCCACGCATCACGCCAGGCTCATGCTCTGGAACGATGGCTGGGTTATCCAAGACCTAGACTCGACTAACGGCACCTTCCTCGACGGTGCCCGCGTGACGGTGCCGACCCCGGTGCCCCTGAACACTCCGGTCAGAATTGGTACGACCAGTTTCGAACTTCGGCGGTAGGTGAATGGCCACTACGGGTAAGAGCGCCGCCGTCACCCATGTCGGAAAGATTCGCGCCAATAATCAGGACAGCGGATACGCGGGTCGGCAACTCTTCGTCGTTGCCGATGGCATGGGCGGTCATGCCGGCGGGGATGTCGCCTCGGCCATTGCCCTCACGCGCATCATGGAGACCGACAAGAGCTATTCCTCGGCGCACGACGCGGAGTTCGCTCTGCAGGCTTCGCTCATTGCGGCCAACTCGCTGCTCGCCGAGACAGTGTTCGAGCATCCGGAGCTCACCGGAATGGGCACCACGGTCAGCGCCCTCCTTCGCGTAGGCCACAAGCTCGCCCTTGCGCACATTGGCGACTCGCGCATCTACCTCTTTCGAGAGGGCGTTCTCACCCAGATCAGTGCCGACCACACCTTCGTGCAGCGACTCGTCGACAGCGGCCGCATCACGCCGGAGGAGGCGGCGGTGCACCCGAGGCGCTCAGTGCTGATGCGAGTGCTGGGGGATGTGGATTCCTCGCCCGAAATCGACACCACCATCCTCGACACCAAGCCCGGCGATCGCTGGCTGCTCTGCTCCGACGGCCTGAGCAGCTACGTCGCGGACGAGAAGATCGAGGCGGTGCTCGCCACCGAACCAGTGGCGCAGACCGCGGCAGAGAAACTCATCAAGGAAAGCCTCGACCAGGGCGCCCCCGACAACGTCACCATCGTCATCGTCGACATCGACGAGTCGACGGATTCCGGCTCGAACCCGCCCGTCGTGGTGGGGTCGGCGTCGGTGCCGTTGTCGTTCGAAGGCGAATCGGGCCGCCGTTCGCTACGCCTGCCGACGCTACTGCTGCATCCGCTCAAGTCGACCCAGCACGAAGACGCCCATTTCGAGCCGGAGTCGGACGAATACCTCGACGAACTCATCCTCGAAGATCGACTGCGCGCACGTAACCGCCGCATCACCTGGCTGGTGGCTGTTTCGCTGGCCGTGATCGCCATCGTCGTCGCGCTTGTGCTCGCCTACCAGTGGACGCAGTCGCGCTACTACGTCGGCCCGAACGGGCAGACCGTCGCGATCTACCGCGGCATCCAGCAGAACATCGGGCCGATCTCGATGCACAGCATCTATCAGGAGACGAGCGTCAGGCTCAAGGACCTCCCGGAGTTTACGCGCGAGACCGTCGCCGGAACCATCAACGCCACTGACCTGCAGGATGCCGAAAGCATTATCGAGCGACTAAGCGATGCCAGCCACTAAGCCCGCGGCCGCCGTAGCAGCGCCGATCGAAGCCGGTCAGCGCAATACCTTCACCAGCACCATCCGGCTGAAGCTGCGTGTGCCGGCGAGGCAACGCAACCTCGAACTGCTGCTGCTCATCTTCGCGTCGATCCTCAACTGCGGCGCGATCGCACTCGTGCAGCTCGGCGCGCTACACCGGCTCGAGGCCGGTCCCATCGCGCTCGGCGTGGTGCTCGCCCTGCTCGGCCTGGTCATCCACATAGCGCTGCGCTTCGTCGCGGCGCAGGCCGACCCGTTCATCCTCCCGGTGAGCGCGTTGCTCAATGGCATCGGCATCGCCGAGATCTACCGCATCGACATCTCCAAGCACCTCAGCGGCTGGGAGTCGGCGGGCGTGCGTCAGGTGGCGTGGACGGCGATGGCCATGATCATCGCCCTCGCGGTCGTGGTGCTCATCCGCAACCACCGGGTGCTGCAGCGCTACCGCTACATCGCCATGTTCACCGGCATCCTGCTCCTCCTACTGCCGATGCTGCCCGCGATCGGATCGACCAAGTTCGGTGCGCGGCTCTGGATCGAGATCGGCGGATTCTCCTTCCAGCCGGGCGAGCTGGCCAAGATCGCCCTCGCGATCTTCTTCGCCGGCTACCTCGTCACGAGCCGCGACAGCCTGTCGATGGTGGGCAAGAAATTCCTCTGGATGCGGTTCCCGCGCGCGCGCGACCTCGGCCCGATCCTCGTGATCTGGGCCGCCGCAATGGTGGTGCTGATCTTCCAGCGTGACCTCGGAACCTCGCTCCTCTACTTCGGCCTCTTCCTGGTGATGATCTACGTCGCGACCGGTCGGGCAAGCTGGGTTGTGCTGGGTCTCGGCCTGTTCCTCGGCGGTGCGCTGCTCGCGAGTCGTCTGCTCAGCTACGTTTCCGGCCGATTCGACTCCTGGCTCGACGCGTTCAACCAGAAGATCTACGAATCGAACGGCGGCAGTTACCAGCTCGTGCAGGGACTCTTCGGTCTGGCCCACGGCGGCCTCATCGGCACTGGCCTCGGCGAGGGCAGACCCGCCATCGTGCCCCTCGCCGAAAGCGACTACATCGTCGCGAGCCTCGGCGAGGAACTCGGCCTCGCCGGCCTGTTCGCCATCCTCGCGCTCTACCTCCTGTTCGTCTCGCGCGGGTTCCGCATCGGCTTCGCCGGGCAGGATGACTTCGGTCGTCTCCTCGGCGTCGGCCTCTCCTTCGTCGTGGCGCTCCAGGTATTCATCGTGATCGGCGGCATCACGCGCGTCATCCCGCTGACCGGTTTGACCACGCCGTTCCTCGCGGCGGGCGGATCCTCCCTCGTCGCGAACTGGATCATCGCGGCACTCCTGCTGCGGCTATCAGACTCCGTGCGCAACCAACCCAGGCTGGTGGTGGACTCATGAATCGCGAACTCAAACGAGTGAGCATCGCCGTACTGCTCATGTTCGTCACCTTGCTGTGCTCCACCACGGTCGTCGGCGTCCTCCAGACCGACAGCCTGCGCAACGACCCACGGAACGTGCGCACAATCTACGACAGCTATTCAGCGGAGCGTGGCCCGATCCTCGCTGCGGGTCAGCCGATCGCCAAGTCGGAGCCCTCGAAAGATCGGTTCAACTTCCAGAGGGTCTATTCGAATCCGAATCTGTATTCGGCCGTCACGGGGTACTTCACCCTCAACCAGGGCAACACGGGCATCGAGGGGGCGCTCAACGACTACCTGAGCGGCACCGACAATGACCAGTTCCTCGACAAGATGAACTCCATCGTGAGTGGCAAGAACCCGCAGGGCGCCGCGGTTGCCACGACCATCAACCCGGCGGCGCAGCAGGCCGCCTGGGATGCGCTCGGCGACAACTCCGGAGCCGTCGTCGCGCTCAATCCCAAGACCGGTGCCATCCTCGCGATGGTCTCAAAGCCCGGCTACGACCCGAACCTTCTCGCCAGCCACGACACCAACACCGTCATCTCCAACTACAAGAAGTTGCTCAGCGACCCGACGAAACCGCTGATCAACCGGGCTATCGCCGGAGATCTCTATCACCCCGGTTCCGTATTCAAACTCGTCGTCGCCTCCGCCGCCATCGACAGCGGCAAATACACCCCGGAGAGCGAGTTCCCGAATCCACCGACGCTCAAGCTGCCCGGCAGCGGCACCTCCATCACGAACGCCGAGGGCGGCACCTGCGGTGGGACGCCCACGGTCACGATCGCCACGGCGCTCCGCCTCAGCTGCAACATCCCGTTCGCCCAGCTTGGTGCGGCACTCGGTTCCGCTGAGATCGCGAAGTACGCGAAGGCCTATGGCTTCGGCGAGAAGCTCTCGGTGCCCATGGCAGTGACACCGAGCACCTACCCGCTCAACTCGGATAAGGCGAAGCTGATGCTCTCCGCATTCGGTCAGGACGAAGACCGGGTCACCCCGATGCAGGTCGCCATGGTCACCGCGGCGATCGCGAACGGCGGCACGCTGATGAAGCCGACGCTGGTCGACTCGATCATGGCCGCGAACCTCACGCCCGTGCAGGCGTACCAGGAGAAGCAGCTGGGGCAGCCCATCAGCAACCAGGCAAGTGCGACACTCACTCAACTCATGGTGGCCAACGTGAACAATGGTGCTGCCAGTAATGCAAGAATAAACGGAGTCGATGTAGCCGGTAAGACCGGAACAGCACAGAACGGCGAGGGACGAAAGTACACCCTCTGGTTCACCGGTTTCGCTCCAGCGATCGACCCACAAATCGCCGTCGCGGTCGTTGTTGAGAACGGAACCAGTTTCGGCAACGCGGTTGCGGCGCCAATCGCGAGAAAAGTCATAGAGGCGGTGCTGAACAAATGAGACCCACGAGTGGCCTCACTTTTGGTGGACGATACCAACTCTCCAGCCGAATCGCGATCGGCGGCATGGGCGAGGTCTGGCAGGCGACCGACCTCGTGATCGGGCGCACCGTCGCCATCAAGATCCTGAAAGACGAGTATCTGGGCGACCCGGGCTTCCTCGAGCGCTTCCGCGCGGAGGCCAGGCACGCGGCCCTCGTGAACCACGAGGGAATCGCCAACGTCTTCGACTACGGCGAAGAGGACGGCAGCGCCTACCTCGTCATGGAACTCGTGCCCGGCGAGGCGCTGTCCACCATCCTCGAGCGTGAGCGCGTCCTCTCGACCGACCGCGTCCTCGACATCGTGGCCCAGACCGCATCCGCCCTGCACGCCGCACACTCCGCGGGCCTCGTGCACCGCGACATCAAACCCGGCAACCTCCTGATAACCCCGGATGGCCGGGTCAAGATCACCGACTTCGGCATCGCCAGGATCGCCGACCAGGTTCCCCTCACGGCCACCGGCCAGGTCATGGGCACCGTTCAGTACCTCTCCCCGGAGCAGGCGAGCGGTCGTCCCGCCTCGCCGACCACCGACATCTACTCGCTCGGCATCGTCGCCTACGAGGCACTGGCGGGACGCCGTCCGTTCACGGGCGAGTCGCAGGTCGCTATCGCGATGGCGCAGATCAATGAGAAGGCGCCGGATCTCCCGGTCACGGTCTCGGAGCCGGTGCGCAACCTCGTCTATTCGTGCATCGCGAAGAACCCGGCCGACCGACCGGCCTCTGCCCAGCACCTGGCCAGGGCCGCCCAGGCGCTCCGCCGCGGCGATGTCGGCGCCGCAGTCGCGGCAGTTCCCGGCGTGGCCGGGGCGGATACCGCCACCGCGGCCACCGTGGCATTCGGTGCCGCGGCGGGAGGGTACGGTGCCACGCAGGCCACCAGCATCCTGCCGTCGATGGCGGCGTCCACCGCCACCACAACCACGGAACAGACCACGCAGTCCAAGGGCCGCAACCCGTGGACGTGGCCGCTCATTGCCCTCATCGGCATCCTCCTTGTCGTGCTCGTCGGTACCCTCATCGCACTCCTTGCCTCTCCCGGCCCGCCGAAGTCGTCACCGAGCGCCACCGTCACTCAGTCGAAGTCGCCGACGCCGACACCAAAAGCCACGCCGACGAATAGCCGTATTCAGGTGCTCAAGAGCGACTTCGAAGGCAAGACGGAGGCCGAGGCGCGCGACGCGCTCGACAAGCTCGGGCTCTCCGCCGCGGTCAACACGGGCAAGGCTGCCGAGAGCACCGATCAGGTCGGCCTCGTCTACGACGTGAACCCCACAGGATGGGTCAACCCGGGTTCCACGATCACGGTCACCCTGTATGGAGACGTGCCGACGCCCGCGAAACCTGCCACACCCACCGCCAGTCCCGCCGGACCGTACACGCCGGGTCAGCAGGTCACCGTCACGTGGTCGCCCTTCCAGTGCCAATACGGCACGAAGCTCGACTCCTACACCGTGGCGGTATCGCCCGGCTCCGTCAGCTACACGCCCGCGAACCCGGTTCCTCCGGATCAGAACAAGGTCACGGTCACCCTGCCCAGCGACCCGGCGGGCAGCACGACGACTGTGCAGTACCTTGCCCAGTGCTCCGGGACGAAGTCTCCGCCCTCGGACGGGGTCACCTTGACGGTGCCGCCCGCACCCGCGGGCTGAAGCCCCCACCAATTTCACGCATTACACTTGGCAGGTAGTCCACCCACGCCACCAGGAGATAGCACGTGACTGAAGGTACCCGCCTGCTCGCTGGCAGATACCAGGTCGGTGACCTCATCGGTCGCGGCGGGATGTCCGATGTGCACCTCGGCACTGACTCCCGGCTCGGTCGCCGGGTGGCGATCAAGCTGCTAAAGCCGGCTCTCGCCACCGATCCCAAGTTCCGCGTGCTGTTCCGTGAAGAGGCCCAGAAGGCCGCCAGGATGGCCCACCCCACGATCGTTCGAGTCTTCGACGCGGGCGAGGAGACCGTCCGCGAGCCGAACGGTGTCGAAACGCAGGTTCCGTACATCGTCATGGAATACGTCGACGGCCGCCTACTGCGCGACATCATCGCGGAGGGACCGCTCGAGCCGAAGGAGGCCGTGCGCATCGTCGCGGGCATTCTCACCGCGCTCGAATACAGCCATCGCGCGCTGCTCGTGCACCGCGACATCAAGCCAGGCAACGTCATGGTCACGCAGAATGGCCAGGTCAAGGTCATGGACTTCGGCATTGCGCGCGCCGTCTCGGATAACTCGGCAACGGTCGCTGACACCAGCGCCGTTCTCGGCACGGCGCAGTACTTCTCGCCGGAGCAGGCCCGCGGTGAGACCGTGGATGCACGCACCGACCTGTACTCGACGGGTGTCGTGCTGTTCGAGCTGCTCACCGGTCGACCGCCGTTCCGCGGGGACCGCGCCGCCGCCGTCGCGTACCAGCACATCAGCGAGGCGCCGGTTGCCCCGAGCACCCTGAATCCCAAGGTGTCGCCAGCACTCGACGCCGTCGTGCTCCACGCGCTGGCGAAAGACAAGTTCGAGCGATTCCAGACGGCCTCGGAGTTCAGGGACGACCTGGAGACCGCGGCCGCCGGCGAAGTGCCCACTCGCAAGCTTCCGACGAACGACTTCAACGCCACCCTGTTCGGCGCGAGCCCCAGCGCGACCGCGGGCTCGGAAGCCGCCCTGCGCCAGCTCGCGTCGCGCGATGACGATCGAGCCATGCGCACTCAGACGAGGCCGCCCGTCGCGTGGATCTGGGCGGGCATCGCGATGATTCTCGTCATCCTCGTCGCCGTGGTGTTCTGGGTGGTCAACCTGCCGAGCGGCAGTGAACTCAGTAGCGGACTGTCGGTCAGGGTGCCCTCCATCGTGGGGCAGAGTTACGACTCGGGCGCTAAGGAACTCACGGCACGCAAGCTCGTACCCGACCGCGTGCAGGAGCAGAGCAAGACGGTGCCCGCTGGCGCAATCATCCGCACCACACCGGTCGCCGGCACCAAGGTCGGGACGGGCCAGTCGATCCAGGTCTACGTCTCTCTCGGCAAGAGCCAGGTGACGGTTCCCGCGATGACCAATCTCACCGAGGATGCCGCGAAGGCCGCCCTCGCCCAGAGAGGTCTCAAGGAGGGCGCGGTCACGACGGAGCACTCACCCAGCATTCCCGCGGGCGTCATCATCCGCAGCAGTCCCGAGAGCAACGCCTCCGTGGAAGAGGGCGACATCGTCGACATCGTCGTCTCGGATGGTCTGGTCACGGTTCCCGAGGTGACAGGGCTCGCGATCACGGATGCGAATACACAACTGAGGGCCTTGCAACTTACGGTCACCAACACGCCAGATCCGAACTGCAGCGGCTCCAAGGTGACGGCCCAGTCGCTCCCGAAGGGTGACCAGCCGCAGCGCTCGTCCGTAGACCTCACCTACTGCAGCGGCGGCTGACCCCCGGATGTCGCCCCCGCGAGAGCGGGCGCGCTGAGAATCTCGATCAGGTGAGCTTCACGAGCGGCGTCAGCCCCTTAGCCGCGTCGCGCGCGCCCGCGAGTCCCGCCACTTCGAGCCAGTTGGCGAGCATGTAATAGCCGCCCTCGGTGAGCACCGACTCCGGGTGGAACTGCACACCAAACATCGGCGCGCTCTCGTGACGGAAACCCATGATCACGCCGCCCTGGGTGCGGGAGGTGACCACGAGCTCCGGCGGCACGGTCGAGTCGACTACCGCGAGCGAGTGGTACCGGGTGGCGTTGAACGGCTGCGGCACTCCGGCATAGAAATCGCTGTCGTCATGGGTGATGAGCGAGGTTTTACCATGCATCAGCTCGTCGGCGTGGGTGACCGTTGCGCCCAGAGCCTCCGCGATCGCCTGATGGCCGAGGCACACTCCGAGCAGCGGCGACTCCGCGGCGAGCGCGGCGCGCACGATGGGGATGGAGACGCCGGCATCCGCCGGCGTGCCAGGTCCCGGTGACAAAAGCACGGCGTCGAACTCCGCGATGCGCTCGGCAGCCTCATCCGCATCGAAGGCATCGTTGCGCAGCACCGTCGTCTCGGCGCCGAGTTGCAGCAGATAGCCGTTGAGCGTGTACACAAAGCTGTCGTAGTTGTCGATCACAAGAACGCGTGTCATGTGTTCACCGTAACCTCACTGACGTTGATCCATTCGTTGAACCAGGGGAACACGAACGCGACGAGCAGGAAGAGCACCACTGCCAACAGCAGAATCAGTTGCAAAATGCGCAACCACACCGGTCCGGGCAGGATCCGCCAAAGAGCCGCGTACATGCGTCTATCCTCTCGCCTGCACGGTCGCCGCGATCTCGGCCGGAGGACCGGCGGATGTCGGCTGCCACGAATCGAAAACCGCGTAGCCGACGATGCGCTCGGAGGAGGAGAACATCGGATTACAACTGGTCATGGTCAGGATGCGGTCGGTCGGCGCCACACCGGGACTCTGGGGCACCGCGTCGATCACGCCGACGCCGGTAGGCCTCACATACTCGAGCCCACGGAAGTCATAGGTGAAGTACCCGTCGGCGGTCTGTACGTAGATCTTGTCGCCAACCCTCAGGCTAGCAATCTGCTTGAGGGGGGCGCCATGAGTGGTGCGATGGCCCGCGACGGCAAAGTTGCCGATCGCCCCCGGTAACTGGCTGTCGGGATAGTGGCCGAGAATCCCCTTGTCGAGAACGTCGCCCGTTCCGACGCCCTCCGCGATGGCGCGAGCGTAGTCAGAACCGAATCGCGGAATGTAGAGCACCGCGAATTTCGTTGCGTTCCTCTGGGCGGCAGGAACCACCGGTGGTCCGTAGTCCGGCTTCTCCACCTTTGGTGGAGTGCGCGTGGGTACGGAACCGCTCCAATTCTTCGCGAGCTGCACCGCCGCCTTGTCCTGCTGGGCACCCACCACCAGGTCGTTCAGCCACAACTGCCAGCCCAGGAAGAGGAACACCAGCACGCCGGCCGTGATCAGCAATTCACCAAGCAGCCCTATGACGCTGAGACGGTGCGGGCCGCCGGAGCCTTTCGGATGTGGCGCGCCAGTCATGCAGTCGATTCTAGGTGACCGAGACCGCCCCCACGCCCGGCCTCCCGGGCCCTCGGGCCGGGCGGAGAGGCTTTCACGCTAGAATCTGGGGCATGGCCAGACCGACTACTCGCACGAAGCCCGAACGACCGCAGACCGCTCGCACGGGTGACGATGCTCCTAACCCCGTTTGGTTCAAGCCGATCATGTTCGGCCTCATGCTCATCGGTCTCGCCTGGATCATTGTGTTCTACGTCAGCGGGGACGTGAAACTGCCCGTCCCCGAGCTCGACAACTGGAACATTCTGGTGGGTTTCGGCATCCTCTTTGTGGGATTCCTGATGACCACGCGCTGGCGCTAACGGCGTCCGTCGCCGCGGGGGTACACGCCTGTCCGCCACAATGAGGGCAATTACACGGGTGTAATTATCCCCATTGTGGAAAGCCCTGTGGATAACTTTTAGGACAGTCGCACAGGCATGAGCTGAATGCCCACCACGGTGAGCGCGACGAGTGCGACTGCGAGACCGACCAGCAGCAGGATCTGCGTTCCGCGCCGGTCGATCCGTCGCGTTCTCATGAACACCAGCGCGACGAGCGCCCCGACCACCAGGCCTCCCACGTGCGCCTGCCAGGCGATGTGCAAACCGGGGATGAATCCGATCACGAGGTTGATCGCAATCAGCACCAGCAGCGAGTTGCCGTTGCCACCGAGGCCGCGCTGGATGATGAAGAACGCGGTGAACAGACCGAACAGTGCGCCGGATGCCCCGAGCACCGGAATCCGGGGATCGATCAGCAACACAGCGAGCGAGCCGCCGTATCCGCTCAACAGATAGAGCACGATGAAGCGCGTGCGGCCGAGCATCCGCTCCAGGATCGGGCCGAAGATGTAGAGCGAGTACATGTTCAGCGCGATGTGGATGAAGGACGCGTGCAGGAACAGTGCCGTCAGCATCCGCCATGGTTCGGCGGGCACCCACGGCGAGAAGTCAATGAGCGCCAGGGTGGCCGTGCCGGAGTCGGGCCCTCCCGTGAAATATTGCACGACGAAGACCAGTGCGCAGAGCGCGATGATCGACCAGGTCGCCACGGGCGCCCCATTGCTCAGCGCGATCCGGGTCGATGTGACGACGGCGGGCCTACGCCTGGGTGCACTGAGTCGTGCCTCCCTGGTGCATTCCGGGCAGTGCACGCCGACCGCCGCCTGCGTCTGGCATTCCGGGCAGATGGTGCGGCCGCAGCGTTGGCAGAGAATGAAACTTTGCCGGTCCGGATGCCGGTAGCAGAAGTTCGCAGGATCCTGCTGCGCCTCGGCCGAGGCGTCGGTCACGGTCGTGCCACGAGGTTAGACCTCGTCGATGCTGATGCTCTGGATGACGACGTCCTCCAGCGGGCGGTCGCGGCCATCCTTCTTGACGGCCTCGATCTTCTTCACCACGTTCTTCGACTCTTCGTCTTCGACCTTGCCGAAGATGGTGTGCTTGCCCTGAAGCCAGGTCGTGGGCACGGTCGTGATGAAGAACTGCGAGCCGTTGGTGCCGCGTCCCATCTGAATGCCGGCGTTCGCCATGGCGAGAACGTAAGGCTGAGTGAAGTCGAGCTCCGGGTGGATCTCGTCGTCGAACTGGTAACCCGGTCCGCCGGTTCCCTGCCCGAGCGGGTCGCCGCCCTGGATCATGAAGTCGTCGATGATGCGGTGGAAGATCACACCGTCATACAGCTTGTCTTTGGAGACCTTGCCGGTCGCGGGGTGCGTCCATTCGATGTCACCCTTCGCGAGGCCGACGAAGTTGGCCACCGTCTTCGGGGCGTGATTGCCCAGAAGGTTGACCTTGATGTCGCCGAGGGTGGTGTGGAAGGTGGCTACGTGAGTGTGCACAGGCATTCGGCTATTCTTCCACAGCATTGCTCGGGAGACGCCGCGTCTGGGCATTGTCTGTGCGCCTGCTGGCAATGCATTGGCGGCCTCCGGGGCGCATGGGAAGATTGATGCGATGTCGATGCGGCACGAGGAGGACTCTGTGAGACTGTCACGAAAGCGCCAGAAGGAGCTCAAGAAGCTCGCGAAGAATGCGTCGCAACTGTGGGACGAACAGCGCGAGGTGCTCGATCGCGCGTCTCGGGTCGTGCGCGATGCGGGACATCAGGCCACCAGCCTCGGGCGCGAGGAGCTCGCGCCGCGTGTTCGCGACGCGGTCGACAACCACGTGCGGCCGGGTGTAGCGGCCGGTATCGCTGCGACACGCACCGTGGCGGGAGCGACCAAGGACAAGTTTGTCGATGAGGTGCTCCCCAACGTGACCTCGGCCCTCAGCTCCGCACTCGCCGTCATCGAGGCGACCAAGAACCCGCAGGTGCGCGAGGCGCTCGGCAGAGTCGGCAAGGCGGGCGCCAAGGTCGGTGCCAAGGTCATGCCGACGGCGAGCAAATCGTCCGGCCCGGGCAAGTACATCCTCATCGGCCTCGGTCTGGTTGCCGTGGCCGGCGTGGCATACGCCGCCTGGCAGACACTTCGTGCCGACGATGAGCTCTGGGTCAGCGACGAGGTCGACGAAGAAGCGGATGTCGCGGCAGTGACGCCCGTCGAGGGCTGAGTTCGCCCTATGCGGGTTCCCTGCGCAGGCGGATGACACCATCCACATGGCTCTCCGCCGTGCCGTCCGGCTTGCGGCGCATCACGGGTACTTCGCCGGAGTGGACGAGGGTCCAGTCCGCGAGGTCGAGCGCAGCGAGCGTCTCGTTGTTGGTGGGGAACGATGGGAGTTGTCCGTCTGAGCTCTCTGCCCAGTGCATTGTGCCCTGATGGCCGATGATCACCAGCGTGCCGCCGGGCGCGACCGCGGTTGCCGCACTTCTCAGAATGCGCTCGCGGGTGAGTGTCACGGGTGAGTGCAGGTACGCGACACTCACGAGGTCCCAGGCGCCGTCCGGGAAGGCTGTCTCGAGGTCGGCCTGCTGCCAGTGGATCTTGTCGGCGCATCCCGCGGCCTCCGCGGCCCGCGCCGCCTGAGTCAGAGCGGCCCGCGCGATATCCACGCCCGTGACCGCCCATCCCTGAGCGGCGAGCCAGATCGCGTCACCGCCCGTGCCGCACGCGACATCCAGTGCCGAACCGGGCGTGAGCGGCCGCTCCGCGAGTTCGGCGACGAGCGCCGCGTTGGGGTTTCCTGTCCACGGACCCCTCTCGCCGTAGAACTCCTCCCAGAACTCGGCGCTGTTCTGATGTGGGTGCTGTTCGGTCATCGTGACCACCTCCGCATAAAGTGTGCAATCTCGTCCGACACATGGCAAGCCCGTTTGCTGTTGTGGCAAGCTGGGGTCATGGATGGCATCGCAGAGTCCCTGCAGAAGATCGGGCCGCACCTGCGGTCGCTGCGGCTCAGTCGCGACATGACGCTGGCGACGCTGGCGACGCAGACCGGGATTTCGCTCAGCACGCTGTCACGACTCGAATCCGGTGAGCGACGGGCGACGCTCGAGCTGTTGCTGCCGCTCGCGAGGGCCTATGGGGTCACGCTCGATGAACTGGTGGATGCGCCCGCGACCGGGGACCCGCGCGTCCACCTTCGCCCGGTGAAGGCGCACGGAATGACGATGCTGCCGCTCACCACGCGAGCCGGCGGCATCCAGGCATTCAAGATCGTGCTCTCAGGCGAGCGCAGCACTCCCGAGCTGAAGGTTCACGAGGGCTACGAGTGGATCTATGTGCTCAGCGGGCGGCTCCGGGTCGTGCTCGGTGAGCGCGATCTGGTACTCATTCCCGGCGAAGCGGCGGAGTTCGACACGCGCGTTCCGCACTGGTTCGGCTCCGCCGATCCCGATCCAGTGGAGTTCCTCAGCCTGTTCGGCCAGCAGGGCGAGCGCGCCCATCTGCGCGCGCGGCCGAAGACCTCGGCGGAACAGGGCGGCTCGACGCCCGCGATTCAATCGCCCCAGTAGCCGATCGCCTCGGCCCTGGGTCGACACCAGAACCTCATAGCCAGCTGGGGTACGCCGCAATAATCGATCGCTGAGAAAATCAGTTCATGACGATTCGACCGGTCGCTCGCCACACCCTGCTGCGTCGCGGCAGGTGGCTCGAGTGGTTCACGCTCGGCTGGAACGTGGTCGGAGTGATCGTGCTCGGTGTTCTGGCGGTGAGGGCATCATCCGTCGCATTGCTCGGGTTCGGGTTGGACAGCTTCATCGAGATCGGCGCCTCGATCGTCGTGCTGTGGGAGCTTTCGGGCAGAGGCGAGGCCAGGCAGCGGAGAGCACTGCGGTTGATCGGCATCGCCTTTGTCTTGTTGGCTGCCTATCTGCTGGCCCAGTCGGTCGTGGCTCTCATGTCGGGCCACCGCGCCTCGCCGAGCTTCGGTGGCATCGTCTGGACCTGTGTGACGGCCGTAGTGATGTTCACCCTCGCCGCTCTCAAGGTGCGAACCGGTCGGGAGCTGGGCAATCCGGTGCTCGAAACCGAGGGTCGGGTGACGCTCGTCGACGGGCTCCTCGCCGTCGCCGTACTCCTCGGACTCACCCTTGATCTGCTGTTCGGCTGGTGGTGGGCCGACCCCGTCGCAGGGCTAGTCATCGTGTATTACGCGATCACGGAAGCGATCCACATCTTCCGCGCTGAAAGCACTTGATGATGGCGCGCGCCGAGATGGGCCCCGAAGTGCCGACGATGACGGCATATAAGTAGCGGTCGACGTCGCGGTTGAACTGTGGAGCCTAGGGGAATCGAACCCCTGACCTCCTGCTTGCAAAGCAGGCGCTCTACCAATTGAGCTAAGGCCCCGCGTGAATCCGGGTGGGATTCGAGTGGGGATACGAGGACTTGAACCTCGGACCTCTTCGTTATCAGCGAAGCGCTCTAACCGCCTGAGCTATATCCCCGTGGGCAGATACGAGAGTATCGCACCCGCCGATTTTCACCCAATCGGATCAGTTGTTGGTGAATCCCACCAGAAGCCCGCCGGTGATCCGCACGCTGAAGTTGTAGAGCAGCGCCATGATCGCACCGAGTGCGGTGCCGATCACGAGGTTAAGCAGCGCGACGATAATCGAGAACAGCAGCACCGTTCCGAGCGACACCGTGCTGGTCACGCTGAAGCTGCTGTCGTTCAGGATCTCCTGCAGCAGCCCGTCGAGGTTGCCGAAGATGCCGGTGGTGTCGAGCACGATCCAGATCAACAGCGATGCGACGACCAGCACGATACCCAGCGCGAGTGCAATCAGAAACGACAGCTTCACGGCCGACCAGAAGTCGACGTAGACGAGCTTGAGGCGAACCTGCTTGGTTGCCGCAGCCTTCTGCGACTTTCGTTGAAGTTTCTCGGCGACGCTACTCATCTATTGCTTCGTCCTTCCCGGCTTCTGGTTCTGCGACCGGTGTCTCGTCCTGCTGAATTTGCTGGCCCTGCTCGTCCAGATTACGTTCACTGTTCTTCGCGACTGCGATGATTCGGTCGTCGTCCGCAAACCTGGCGAACACAACACCCATGGTGTCACGGCCCTTAGCCGGTACTTCGGCCACGGAGGAGCGTACCACCTTGCCACTGGCAAGAACCACAAGAACCTCGTCGTCCTCCTCGACGATCAGCGCTCCCGCCAGGTCGCCCCGCGCCTCCGCGAGTTTCGCAACCTTGATCCCGAGTCCACCACGGTTTTGCGTGCGGTACTGGTCAACGGAGGTGCGCTTCGCGTAGCCGCCCTCTGTCACGACGAAGACATAGCCCTCGTCGCTCACCACCGTGGCAGCGAGCAGGGTGTCGTCCTCGCGGAAGTGCATACCGATCACGCCCGAGGTGGCGCGACCCATGGGGCGCAGCGCCTCATCGGATGCCGTGAACCGAAGCGACATTCCCTTGCGTGAAACGAGCAACAGGTCCGAGTCGCGCTCGACGAGCTTGGCGGAGACGAGCTCGTCGTCCTCCCGGAGGTTGATCGCGATGATGCCACCAGAGCGGTTCGTGTCGTACTCCGACAGCATGGTCTTCTTGATCAGCCCGGCGCGCGTTGCGAGCACGAGGTAGTTTGCCGCCTCGTAGTCGCGAATCGCGAGGATCTGGGCGATCTCCTCCTCCGGCTGCAGGGCGAGGAGGTTGGCGACGTGCTGTCCCTTGGCGTCGCGCCCGGCCTCCTGCAGCTCGTAGGTCTTCGCGCGGTAGACGCGTCCCTTGTTGGTGAAGAAGAGCAGCCAGTGGTGGGTCGTGGTGACGAAGAAGTGCTCGACCACGTCATCCGCCCGCAGCTGCGCGCCCTTGACACCCTTGCCGCCGCGGTGCTGACTTCGGTAGTTGTCGCTGCGGGTGCGCTTGACGTAGCCGTCGCGCGTCACGGTGACCACCATCTCCTCTTCGGGGATGAGGTCTTCCATGTTCATGTCGCCATCGAAACCGAACATGATCTCGGTGCGGCGGTCGTCGCCGTACTTGTCGATGAGCTCGGTGAGTTCTTCGCTCACGATGTCGCGCTGGCGCTGTGGGTCGGCGAGGATCGCGTTGAACTCTGCGATCTCCTGCTCGATCTTCTCGTTCTCCTCGATGATCTTCTGGCGCTCGAGGGCCGCGAGGCGGCGCAGCTGCATGTCGAGGATGGCGCGCGCCTGGAGCTCATCGATGGTGAGCAACTCGATCAGGCCGTCTCTGGCATCCTCGACGGTGGGCGAACGGCGGATGAGCGCAATGACCTCGTCGAGCGCGTCGAGCGCCTTGAGGTAGCCGCGCAGGATGTGCGCCCGCTCCTCGGCCTTGCGCAGCCTGAACCTGGTGCGACGCACGATCACGTCGATCTGGTGAGTGGCCCACGCGGTCACGAAACCGTCGATCGCGAGTGTGCGCGGGATGCCGTCGACGATCGCGAGCATGTTCGCGCCGAAGTTCTCCTGCAGCTGGGTGTGCTTATAGAGGTTGTTGAGCACAACCTTCGCGACCGCGTCGCGCTTCAGCACGATGACGAGGCGCTGGCCGGTGCGGCCCGAGGTCTCGTCACGGATGTCGGCGATGCCCGCGAGCCTGCCCTCTTTGACGAGGTCCGCGATCTTCAGCGCCAGATTGTCGGGGTTGACCTGGTACGGCAGTTCGGTGACGACGAGGCAGGTGCGACCCTGCAGTTCCTCCACGTTGACAACCGCGCGCATCGTGATCGAACCACGACCGGTGCGGTACGCATCCTGGATGCCCTTGATGCCGAGGATCTGTGCGCCGGTCGGAAAGTCCGGTCCCTTGATGCGCTGAATGAGCGCCTCGACGAGTTCCTCCTGCGAGGCGTCGGGGTGGGACAGGTGCCACAGTGCGGCCTCGCCCACCTCGCGAAGGTTGTGAGGCGGGATGTTCGTGGCCATGCCGACCGCGATGCCAACCGAGCCGTTGACGAGCAGGTTGGGGAAGCGACTCGGCAGAACCGTCGGCTCCTGGGTGCGGCCGTCGTAGTTCGGCTGGAAGTCGACGGTCTCCTCTTCGATGTCCCGCACCATCTCCATGGCGAGCGGCGCCATCTTGGTCTCGGTGTATCGGTGGGCGGCCGCGCCGTCGTTGCCCGGTGAACCGAAGTTACCCTGGCCGAGCGCGAGCGGGTAGCGCAGGCTCCACGGCTGCACGAGGCGCACGAGCGCGTCGTAGACCGACGAGTCACCGTGCGGGTGGAACTGCCCCATGACGTCTCCGATGACGCGGGTGCACTTCGAGAATCCCTTGTCCGGGCGGTAGCCACCGTCGTACATGGCGTAGATGACGCGGCGGTGAACCGGCTTGAGACCGTCTTCGACGAGCGGAAGCGCGCGCCCGACAATGACGCTCATCGCGTAGTCGAGGTACGAGCGCTGCATCTCGAGCTGCAGGTCGACCTGGCTTATCTTGTCGTGGGTCGTGTCGATCGCCTTGCCCGCGATCTGCTCGCTCGCGCCGTCGTTCTCGCCGGTCTCGGTATCGTCAGCCATTGATGTCCAGTCTTCGTTTCAGTAGTTCGTTCCCTGAGCCTGTCGAAGGGAAGCGGGGTTGGCGCGGGCGCTTCGACAAGCTCAGCGTCCGCACGCGATCAAATGTCGAGGAAGCGAACGTCTTTTGCGTTGCGCTGGATGAAGCTGCGGCGCGACTCGACGTCTTCACCCATGAGGGTGGAGAAGATCTCGTCGGCGGCGAGTGCGTCATCCAGAGTGACCTGCAGCAGGGTTCGCGTCGCGGGATCCATGGTGGTCTCCCACAGTTCCTTGTAGTCCATTTCGCCGAGACCCTTGTAGCGCTGGATGCCGTTGTCTTTCGGAATCCGTTTGCCCGCGGCGACCCCGGCGGCCACGAGCGCGTCGCGCTCCTCGTCGCTGTAGACGTATTCGTGCGGAGAGTTGCTCCACTTGAGTCGGTACAGCGGTGGTTGCGCGAGGTACACGTAACCGAGGTCGATGAGCGGCCGCATGTAGCGGAACAACAGGGTGAGCAGCAGCGTGGTGATGTGCTGGCCGTCGACATCCGCATCGGCCATGAGCACGATCTTGTGGTATCTGGCCTTCTCGGGGTCGAAATCCTCGCCGACTCCCGCGCCGAACGCGGTGATCATGGACTGCACCTCGTTATTGGCGAGTGCCCGGTCGAGGCGCGCCTTCTCCACGTTGAGGATCTTGCCGCGCAGGGGCAGGATGGCCTGGAATTCCGGGTTGCGGCCCTGCACTGCTGAACCACCGGCCGAGTCACCCTCGACCATGAATATCTCGGACAGGCTCGGGTCATTGCTCGAGCAGTCGCGAAGCTTGCCGGGCATGCCGCTCGACTCGAGCAGGCCCTTGCGCCTGGTCTGTTCCCGCGCCTTGCGAGCGGCGAGCCTGGCGGCGGATGCCTGGATCGCCTTGCGGATGACGTCGCGCGCCTGAGTGGGGTTGCGATCGAACCAGTCGCCGAGCTGATCGCCAGCCACCTTCTGCACGAAGGACTTCGCGATCGTGTTGCCGAGCTTGGTCTTCGTCTGACCCTCGAACTGCGGCTCGGAGAGCTTGACCGAGATGACCGCGGTCAGACCCTCGCGCACGTCGTCGCCGGTGAGGTTGTCATCCTTTTCCTTGATGATCCCCTTCTCCCTGGCGTACTTGTTGACGAGCGTGGTGAGCGCCGCGCGGAATCCCTCTTCGTGCGTTCCACCCTCGTGCGTGTTGATCGTGTTCGCGTAGGTGTGCACGCTCTCCTGATAGGAACTCGTCCACTGCATGGCGACCTCGAGGGAGATCTTCGCGTCGGTGTCTTCCAGCTCGAAGGAGATGATGTCGGGGTGCACGACCTCGACCTTCTTCGCCGAATTGAGGTACTGCACATAGTCGACGAGGCCCTGCTCGTACATGTAGCTGACCACCACGGGTTCCTGCTCGTCCCCGTGCTCGTCGAGATTGACGCGCTCATCAGTGAGCGTGATGCGCAGGCCCTTGTTGAGGAACGCCATCTGCTGGAACCTGGCCCGCAGGGTCTCGAAGTCGAACTCGACGGTCTCGAACGTCTCCGCGCTCGGCCAGAAGGTGATCGTGGTTCCGGTGCCCTCGACCTCCTCGCCCTTCTCGAGCGGTGCGACGGGAACACCGTGCTTGAAGCTCATGCGCCAGGCGTGACCCTGCTGGTGCACCTCGACATCCACCTCGCGGGAGAGCGCGTTCACGACGGAGATACCGACGCCGTGCAGACCGCCGGACACCGCGTATCCGCCGCCACCGAACTTTCCACCGGCGTGGAGGATCGTCATCACGACCTCGACGGTGGACTTGTTCTCGGCCTTGTTGAGGCCGACCGGGATGCCGCGGCCGTTGTCGATGACGCGGATACCGCCGTCACGGGTCATGGTCACCCGGATGTCGTCGGCGTAGCCGGCGAGCGCCTCATCGACCGAGTTGTCGACAACCTCGTAGACGAGGTGGTGCAGGCCGCGCGGCCCCGTGGAACCGATGTACATGCCCGGGCGCTTGCGAACCGCTTCGAGCCCCTCAAGAATCTGGATGTCATCCGCGCCGTAGCTGTGGTCGAACTTGGGGGTCGAATTAGACATATGGGATGAGGCTCCAGCCGATAGATCGAGCGTCGTTCATTGCCCTGCTCCTGCGACTAGGAGATACCGTGACGACTTCACCAGTCTACCAAATGGTGGCGCTCAGAGGGGCCAAATCGCCCCTCTGGGGACTTTATTCTGCTCGGCCCACCTCTTTTGCCCAGTCAGCCGTAAGTATCGCGCGGACCACGCCCTGGAATTGATCTGGGGCCTCTTTTCCACGAGGGAACACCCGGCCCCTCAAAGCGCACCCGCGTGATACCCGCATCTGGATAGCGGTTCGCGATGCTGGTGGCGATCTGCACGCGCATTATTCTCAGCTGCGTGGCCCACGCCGTCGAGTCGCACCGAACCGTGAGCACTCCATCTTCGATGCCGACCGGAGCCGAGTGCTCGGCGGTCTCGGCGCCGGCGACATCACTCCAGGATGCGAGCAGCTCAGACTGGGCGAGCGGTGAATTCCAGCCGAGTCTCGAGGTCAGCGCGTCCATGACGGAACCGAGTCCCTCCGGGTCTCGGCCGCTCCCGAACGGCGAGCTCGAGCCAGGTTCGCGCTTGGCTCGCTTCCGTGCGTCGGCCGAACGGGATGACCCGTCTCCGAAAACACGCCGAAAGCGCAGGTACACGGACTGGGATTCGGATTCGACGCCCGGCTCATCGCCTGCGGCATCGGGCGGTTGTGGGGTGATCATCGCTCGCTACTCACTGCTCGACCTCGGTCGCGGGGGCCGCCGGCTCCATCCGCTGCTCGCCGTCGACCTGGGTCTCGGCCGCTGCAAGGATCGTGCCGGCGGAAATTCGCACGGTGTGTGCCGCGAGTTCTGCAGGCACATCGTCGTATACGGCAGCCGTGATGAGCACCTGTTCGAACCCCGCAACCGCGGATGCCAGCCGCAGTCGGCGTGATGCGTCGAGCTCGGCGAAGACGTCATCGAGCATGAGCACGGGGTCGCCGGTGACGGATTCCCTGCGCAGGAGTCCGGCCGAGGCGAGCTTGAGCGCGAGCGCGAAGGACCACGACTCCCCATGACTCGCGTAGCCGCGCGCCGGCATGCCATTGAGCTCGAGCACGAGATCGTCGCGATGGGGCCCGACCAGGGTGATGCCCCGGTCGAGTTCGTTCCGGCGAAGCCGGTCGAGTGCCGATCGAAAACCCGCCGCCGCCTCCCCCGCGGTCACCGGCTGGTCGCCGGGCCTCGATTGCAGCTGTGCACCTCTCGCCTCGGCGTCGGATCCGGCGCCTTCCGGATCCGAGATCGTGAGGTAGGTGGAGAGGCTCGCGTGGTGGTCTTCACCGGCAACCGATTCATATGCTGCGGTGACGGCCGGCAGCAGTCGTGCCACCAGACCCGTGCGCGCCTCGATCAGTTCCGAGCCGAGGGTCACGAGCCGGTCGTCCCAGATCTCGAGGGTGCTGAGCTGTGTCCCCTTGAGTCCGGATGTCCTGGCCGACTTGAGCAGCGAGTTGCGCTGCTTCAGAACGCGGTCGTAGTCGGCCATGACCCCGGAGTAGCGGGGCGAGAGCAGCACCAGCAGCTCGTCGAGAAACCGGCGCCTGCCGGATGGTTCGCCGCGCACGAGTGCCAGATCCTCCGGTGCAAAGAGCACGCTCGAGAAATAGCGCGGCAACTCCCTGGTCTTGATGACCGCGCGGTTGATTTGCGCGCGGTTCGCCCCGGTGCGGTTTATCTGTACCTCGGCGAGCAACTGCCGCTCGCCGTGTTCGAGGCGGGCGCGGATAATTGCGACATCCGTGCCCTGGCGAATCATCGCGTGGTCGACGGAGACGCGGTGAGATCCGAGCGTGCTCAGAAACCCGAGAGACTCCACCAGGTTCGTCTTGCCCTGACCATTGCTGCCGACGAACAGGTTCGGGCCGGCGCTGAGCGCGACCTCCGCGGTGTGGTAATTGCGAAAGTCGCTCAGGCTCAGGTGTGTGACGATCACGCGGCCACGGCTAATCGGCCTTTTTGACCGCGTGCCCGCCGAACTGGTTGCGTAGTGCGGCGACGGCCTTCATCGCCGGCGAACCATCCTCCTGACGCGAAACGAAGCGCGCAAAGATCGAGGCGCTGATCGTGGGAACCGGAACCGCGTTCGCCAGGGCCTCCTCAATGGTCCAGCGACCTTCGCCGGAATCCTCGACATATCCCTCGATGTCCTCGAATTCCGGATCTTCCTCGAGTGCCCTCACGAGCAGCTCGAGCAGCCAGGAGCGCACGACCGTTCCACGCTGCCACGCCTTGAATGTTCCGGTGACGTCCTTGATGATGTCTTCGCGCTTGTCGAGCAGCTCATAACCCTCGGCATACGCCTGCATGAGCGCGTACTCGATGCCGTTATGTACCATTTTCGCGTAGTGACCGGCACCGGTCTCTCCGACGTGAACGAATCCCTCTTCGCGCGGACCCTCCGGCCGCAGCGCGTCGAAGATCGGCATCGCGCGCTCAACCGATGCGCTGTCGCCGCCGACCATCAGGCCGTAGCCATTCGCCAGACCCCAAACTCCCCCGGAGACGCCGGCATCCATGTACTTGATGCCCTTCGCCGACACCTGCTCGGCGTGCCGGATGTCTTCGGAGAACCGTGAATTGCCGCCGTCGATGATGAGGTCGCCGGCTTCGAGAACCTCGGCGAGCTCGGTGATCACCGAACTTGTGATCTCTCCCGCCGGAACCATGACCCACACGATGCGCGGTGTCGGAAGCGCCTGTGCCAGTTCGGCGATGCTGGCGACATCCGTTACATCCGGGTTGCGGTCGAAACCGGTGACCTCGATGTCGTGATCGCGCAGCCGGGTGCGCATGTTGCTTCCCATTCTGCCGAGACCAATGAGTCCGATATGCATCTGTTCCTCACTTGCTGTTATTCGATTCGGAGTCGGTCGAAGCCCGGCTCATGCCCTGCCAGTTCGAACCGACTGCCTAACGAAGAAGCAGGTTCGGCTGCAGCAGATATTTGTAGTTGTCCGCGCCCGGCTGGTCCTTCGACGACTGGCTCGTGATGAGCACGGGGCCGGGCTTATTGGGATTCTCGGTCTTAGTGAAAGAAATTCTCACGAACTCGGAATGTACGGCGCCGAGGCCGTCGAGCAAGAACTGCGGCTTCAAGGACACCACGGTGTCGCCACCGCTGAGGTGGGCGTCGATGGTTTCAGATGCCTGGGCCTGCTCGGATCCGATCGCCTCGAGGGTGACGCCATCGATGTTGAAGGTGAACCGCAGCGCGGCCTCACGCTCGAGCACTAGCGAGACGCGTCGCACGGCCTCGATCAGTTCTCCCGTGTTGATCACGGCGTAGTTGTCAACGGTCTCGGGGAACAGGCGCTTCACGGGAGGGAAGTTGCCCTTGATGAGCAGCGAGGTGACGGTCTTCTTGTCAGCGCTGAAGGCGATGAGCTCGCGCTCATCGCTGTTCGTGATCGCGACAGAGATCGTGCCGCTGTGGCCGAAAGTCTTGCCGACTTCCTGAAGCGTACGCGCCGGAACGAGTGCGGTCAGGCTCGTGGTTCCCGCGGAGTCGCCGCCATCCCATTCGACTTCACGAACGGCGACCCTATAGCGATCGGTGGCGACGAGGCTAAGGCTATTTTCGGATACCTCGAGTTGAACGCCGGTGATCACGGGTGTCACGTCGTCGCGCGACGCGGCAACGGCAACCTGGGCAATGGCGGTTGAGAAGGATTCGGCGGGCAGCAGCCCGGACTGCGCCGAAACCACCGGAAGAGTCGGGTATTCCTCGACGGGCATGCTGAGTAGGGTGAAGTGCGCGGGCCCGCAGACCACGTTGATTCTCGAGTCCTCAGAGCTGAACTGCACGGGTGCGTTCGGAAGACGACTCGCAATGTCTGCGAGCAGTCTGCCCGAGACCAGGATGCGTCCCGGTTCCTCCACCTCTGCCGAGATCTCGGTCTGGGCTGAGACCTCGTAATCGAACGAGGAGAGAGTGAGTCCGGTGTCGGTCGTCTCAATGAGAACCCCGCTCAGGATGGGAAGGGTGGTGCGCTGGGGCAGAAGTTTTACCGCAAAGGAGACGGCCTCGCTGAAGACGTCACGATTGACCTGGAACTTCATTTTCACCCCTTAGCTCTGAACGACCGCCTGAGAACCCAATACTGGCACAGCCGGTGTGAGCACGAACCCAGAGGGTTCTCTTTCCCCCTCTAAATATCTTTAAGGATTAATACTCTTAACCGCTGTGGAAACTGTGGAAAGTCACTCGACCGCCATGTTCCGACTCGGAACTACAACCGTGCAAGTTGTGGATGGCGTGTGTAGATCACTGCGGGGCGCGACCGCTCGTTGATGATCTCCCTGTTCGCAGTTCACAGTCGGGCGGAACTTACCCACAAGGCGCACGGCGTTGCGCACGAAGTTATCCACAGCTTGTCAACAGTGTGAAGGATCGACTTCTAATCCTTACTGAAGCGGTGGTTCTGCTTGATCCTGCTCGTCAGTTCGGTGACCTGGTTGTAGATCGAGCGACGCTCCTTCATGAGTTCCGTGATCTTCTTGTTCGCGTACATCACGGTGGTGTGATCGCGGTTGCCGAAGAGCTGGCCGATTTTCGGCAGCGAGAGATTCGTCATCTCGCGGCACAGGTACATCGCGATCTGCCTCGCCGTGGCAACGGCCTGGGAGCGAGAAGAACCGTAGAGGTCGTCGACCGAGAGCTTGAAGTACTCCGCCGTGTGGTTGATGATGTCGACCGGCGCGATCACATTGTCTTCGTCGAGTGTGATCAGGTCTTTGAGAACGGTCTGTACGAGTGCCAGGTCGACGGGTGTGCGATTGAGGCTCGCGAAGGCCGTCACCCTGATGAGGGTGCCCTCGAGCTCGCGGATGTTCGAGGAGACCTTGGTGGCCATGTACTCCAGGATGTCTGCGCTCACCTGCAGCTTCTCGCTCTGGGCCTTCTTGCGCAGGATCGCGATGCGAGTCTCGAGGTCGGGAGCCTGCACATCCGTGATCAGGCCCCATTCGAATCTGGAGCGCATGCGGTCTTCGAACCCGGTGAGGTGTTTGGGTGGCAGATCGCTCGTGATCACGACCTGTTTGTTGTGATCGTGGAGAGTATTGAAGGTGTGAAAGAACGCTTCCTGGGTCTCGACCGCTCGCTGCAGGAATTGAATGTCGTCGATCAGCAGGATGTCGATCTCGCGATATCTGGCCTGAAAGACAGAGGAGCGGTTGTTTGCGATCGAGTTGATGAAGTCGTTGGTGAATTCTTCGGAACTGACGTACCGAACCCGGATGCCCGGATAGAGACTCTCGGCGTAGTGGCCGATGGCGTGCAGGAGATGTGTCTTACCGAGTCCGGAGTCACCGTAGATGAACAGTGGGTTGTAGGCCTTGGCCGGAGCCTCCGCAACCGCGACCGCGGCAGCGTGGGCAAATCGGTTCGATCCGCCGATGACGAAGTTATCGAAGTTGTATTTGGGATTGAGCCTCGAGTCGCTTCGCCTGGACGTCGAACCGCTATCGAGCTGGATCGGGGCGACCGGTTGTTCGATGTAGACCTGCTCGGCGGTGTCGACGGACTGCTCGAGCGAATCGTGCGTGATGTCGGGATTGACGACTATGGCGAAATTGCTCACCGGGACCTCATCGCCGAGTGAAGTGATGGCATTGAGGAGTGGGAGTCGGATGCGCTGTTCGAGCATTCCCCTGGTGAGGTCGTTGGGAACCTCGAGGTAGAGCGTGCCGGCCATGACGCCCTTGGGTTCGACAAGGCTGAGAAAGCCCTGCAACTGGGGAGTGATCCGCTCGTCGTCTCGAAGTAAAGCGAGCACTGACCGCCAGATGCCCGGGGTCGAATCTGCCGGTTCGCTCATAGTTCCCTCCCGCGAAATGCGCACTTACTCACAGGGTTATCCACCGACTGTGCAGTCCCACCACCTTAGTTTGTGCGGGAGAGTGCATGGCAAGACGCCGTCGTCCACATGTGGATAAAGTGGGGTGTCCCTACTCCGGGGTTTGACCGCAGCGCTTTAAGCTCGTAGCTTTAATCAGTTGACCTCTAGCCTTTCGGCTAACCCTTCTACTTTCCTGGGCTTCACTGCTGGCCTTGTGGAGTTCCAACACGCGGAGATTGATCATGAGCAAGAGAACCTTTCAGCCTAATAACCGCCGTCGCGCCAAGGTGCACGGCTTCCGCCTGCGCATGCGCACTCGTGCCGGCCGTGCAATCCTGAGCGCTCGTCGCCGCAAGGGCCGCACCGAGCTCTCCGCGTAGCGGCTCCCGAGGCGGCCTGTTCCTCGTGCTTGCCAGGGTCCACCGTTTGGTGCGCGCCGATGACTATCGGCAGACCGTTCGCCGGGGACGCAAGTTCGGAGCGGAACACACGATCAGCTATGTCGTCAACCGCGCCGATACGGGTCCGGCGCGATTCGGTTTCATCGTCTCGAAGGCCGTGGGCAATGCCGTCGCCCGGAATCTGGTGCGCCGTCGACTCAAAGCGGCGAGCTACGAGGCGCTCGGACGCATCGGTCCCGGGGTCGATGTCGTCGTGAGGGCGCTTCCAGCTTCGCGAGGGGCCAGCTGGGTTAGCCTGCGTAGTGAAGTTTTCGGCCTGGCAGACAGACTCGAGGTGGGCAGGTGAGAGCCATTGCGTCCTTCTTATTGCTCGCTCCCCGCAACATCTGCGTCGTTATCCTCCGTCTCTACCGCGCCGTGATCTCGCCCTTGTACGGTGATGTCTGTCGGTACTACCCCTCGTGCTCCGCGTATGCGCTGCGAGCCATTCAGGAGTATGGAGTGCTGCGCGGCACGGTCATGGGATCTCTGAGAATCGCGCGTTGCCATCCATGGGCTGCCGGCGGGATCGACGATGTTCCCCTTCGACGGCGGCAGAAGTACGCGATCACGCGTTTTGGTTTTGTTGTAGCGAGTAGCCACGGAAAGGGCTGACTACGAAATGAATTTCCCCGCGATAATCGACGGAATTCTCTGGCCCATCAAGTGGGTTGTGGAGTTGCTGCTCGTCTCCTTCCACTCGGTCTTCACCTTCTTCGGCATGGATCCCGACGCCGGTCTCACCTGGGTGCTGTCGATCGTCGGGCTCGTGCTGGTGATCCGGGCCGCTCTCGTTCCGATCTTCGTGAAGCAGATTGTGAGCCAGCGGCGCATGCTCGAGGTAGCGCCGCAACTCAAGAAGATCCAGGACAAGTACAAGGGTAAGAAGGACCAGTTCTCTCGCGAGGCGATGTCCCGCGAGACGATGGCGCTGTACAAGAAGACCGGCACCAACCCGCTGAGCTCGTGCCTGCCGCTACTGATTCAGATGCCTATCTTCTTCAGCCTGTTCTCGGTGCTGAACAACGCGCAGCGCGAGACCGTCGCGGGCGTCGGACTCTTGAACCCCGAACTGTCGAAGTCGTTCGGTGAGGCGATCCTGTTCGGTATCGCTCCGCTCAAGGATTCGATTAGTTCTGCTCACGGCAACGTCGCGGTCATCGCGATTGCAGCAACGATGGTCGTGTTGATGACCGCCTCGCAGTTCATCACTCAGCTGCAGATCATGTCGAAGAATCAGTCCGCCGAGATGAAGAACAGCCCGATGTTCAAGCAGCAGCGTGTTCTGCTCTACATCCTTCCGCTGGTGTTCGCCTTCTCTGGCTTCACCTTCCCGCTGGGCGTGATGTTCTACTGGCTCGTCTCGAACGTCTGGACGATGGGACAGCAGTTCCTCGTCATCCGCAACCTGCCAACACCGGGCAGTGAGGCCGCGCTGGCTCGCGAGGCGAGGCTGGCCAAGCGAGCACAGCGCAAGGGAATCACCATCGTCGAGGAGGGGAAGCCCGAAGTGGTCGAAGAGCCCAAGAGCCCCCAGAGGCAGCAGCCCGTGAACACGAAGAATCGGAATAAGAAGAAGCCCAGTGGTAAGAAGTAGTGCCTGAAGCCACTCAACTCCCCCACGACCACCAACGCCAGATGGAGAATAGCGCCGTGTCAAACGAAGTACAGGACGATCAGACACCCGTGGCCGACGTCGCTGCCGACCAGGAACTCACTGAATCGCGCGCGGAACGCACGATTGCGCAGCTTGAGGAAGAGGGCGAGATTGCTGCGGACTACATCGAGGAGCTGCTCGATATTAGCGACCTCGATGGCGACATCGACATCGATGCTCGCGCCGGCCGGGCGTATGTGTCGGTGAACTCCAGCCAGGACAGCAATTTGCGGCTGCTCTCGAAGCCGGACACCGTGACCGCCCTCCAGGAGCTCACCCGCATTGCGGTGCAAGCGAAGACGGGGTCGTTCTCACGACTCATTCTCGACGTGGGTGGATCACGCCAGGCGCGCGAGAAGGAATTGAGCGCATTCGTGGAGCACGCGATCGGTCGCATCGAAGAGGGTGCTGCATCGGCCGCGCTGCCGCCGATGTCTTCCTACGAACGGAAGCTTGTGCACGACCTCGTTGCCTCCCGCGGATTTTCCTCGGAGTCCGAGGGCGAGGGTCGCGACCGGCACACCGTGATCTCTCGCGCATAGTTTCACGTGAAACATTGAGCGATATCGAGCTGGAGCCGGAACCGGCAGAGGCGCGCGCGATCTTTGGCGACCGACTGGAACTCGCTAGGCAGTTCACCCACGATCTAGCCCAGTTCGGTGAGGAATTGGGGCTGATCGGCCCGCTCGAGCTACCGAAACTGTGGTCGCGGCACATCATCAACTGCGGGCTCTTGGCTCCGCTCCTCCGACCCGGCCGCGTCGGCGATATCGGCAGTGGCGCGGGGTTGCCAGGCCTGGCGTTAGCCATAGCGCGCCCCGACGTGACCCTGGTTCTCATCGAGCCCATGGAGCGCAGGGTCGAGTGGCTCCGCGCTGAGGCGGAGCGTCTGCGACTCGGCAATGTCGAAGTGGTACGTGCACGTGCCGAAGAAGCGAAACTTTCTCCTTGGCTGGATCAGGCGACCGCGCGCGCCGTCAGCGCGCTGTCCAAGCTCATTCCCCTCACGGTTCCGCTTGTGAGGTCTGGAGGCGAGCTGTTGTTCCTTAAGGGTGCGAGCGTCGCGAAGGAAGTGGAGGCCGCTTCTAAGGTGATTCGCAAGGCGAGACTGACGGATGTTGACGTTGTGACACTCGGAGAGGGACTCGTGTCGGAGGTCACGAGGGTCTTTCGGGCTACAGTTGACTAGTCACTTGTAGCGACACTTTTTCCATTCGGGCACGGCGTGGGGCACCCTGCCTGGCCGGCACTGCTGTTTCGGACGCAGGCCCCTCCCGCACCAGAGCAAGAAGGTTTCACGTGAAACATCCGCAGGACGAAACCGTCGAAGCAAGCGGTAGCGAGCAGGACGACACGACTTCGGCGGAGGTGGCGCAGTCGGCGACAGATCAGCTCGATTCAGAGCAGGCGCCGCACACGGAGCAGCAACCGAGCCACGGCGAACCGGATACCGACACCGCGCTCCTCGACATTATGGAGGTTCCGCTGCCTCCCCGCGAGGAGCACTACAACGACGGCGTGGTCGACGCCGTGCCGTCTACAGTGCAGTCGGGTGCCGCGGACGTGGAAACATCAGATGCGCCGGAGGCGGAGGCGTGGAAACAGGCGGCTTCCGAGGTCGACGCGTCGGAGGATTCGGATTCACGCTATGTCGAGAAAACTGCTTTCACTGAGCATCAGCCAGAGGCTGGTGTGGAATCGCTCGGTGCTGCGGACGAGTCCGCAGAAGCTGCCACGGATTTCTCGGAACCGGATCACCAGGAGCTGACCCAGGTCGAAGAGCCCGCTACGGCCCGGCAACCGCAACCCGTGACATCGGCGCGCTCGACGTCGTTCAGCTTTGACGACACCCCGCTCGCCAGGGAGCTCTCCGAGATCACTCGCCGCAGGCGGGCTTTGGCGGCGGAGGCCCTCCCGCTCCCCGAGAAGACGCGCGTGTTCACCGTCGCAAACCAGAAGGGCGGTGTGGGAAAAACCACGACGACCGTCAACCTGGCCGCCGCACTTGCCAGAAACGGTGCTCGGGTACTGGTTATCGACCTCGATCCGCAGGGGAACGCATCCACGGCGCTCGGAATCGAACATCGTTCGGAAACGGTGAGCGTCTACGACGTGATCATCAACGACGTGCCGGTGCGCGAGGTTGTGCAGAAGAGCCCGGAGTTTGAGGCGCTCTATTGCATCCCGGCCACCATCCACCTCGCGGGAGCCGAGATCGAACTCGTCTCGCTCGTTGCGCGGGAGCAGCGGCTGCGCACGGCGCTCGAGCTGTTTATCTCGGAGAGCGAGGAGCCGTTCCACTACGTCTTCATCGACTGCCCGCCCTCGCTCGGTCTGCTCACTATCAACGCCTTTGTGGCCGCGAGTGAGGTGCTCATCCCGATCCAGTGTGAGTACTACGCACTGGAGGGTCTTAGCCAGTTGCTCACCAACATCCAACTCATCGAACGGCACCTCAACCCCGTGTTGACCGTGTCCACGATTCTGCTGACGATGTACGACGCACGCACCAACCTCGCCAACCAGGTCGCTCAGGATGTTCGGGACCACTTCCCCGATCAGGTGTTATCCACACTCATCCCTCGATCGGTGCGCATCTCCGAGGCGCCAAGCTATGGTCAGAGTGTCATCAGCTACGACGCGAGCTCACCGGGCTCGCTGTCATATCTGGAGGCGGCAGCAGAAATCGCACGACGTGGAGCACCCAACTGATGGCAGGACCCAAGAGAACCGGACTCGGCCGGGGCATCGGCGCCCTGATCCCCACGGATGCGGGATCGCCGCAACGTCCAGTCGACGTGTTCTTCCCCGCGGCGAAGCAAGCCGCCGATCCCCTCGTGTCTGTGCCCGGCGCGAGGTTGGCGAATCTCTCTCCTTCGGACATCGTGCCGAACGCCGCACAACCTCGAAAGGAGTTCGTCAAGGAAGACCTCGACGAGCTCGTTCACTCGATTCGTGAGATCGGCGTTCTGCAGCCGATCGTCGTCAGGCCCATCGAAGACGCTGCACCTGGAGGGCCGCAGTACGAACTGGTGATGGGCGAACGACGCCTGCGTGCGAGCAAGCAGCTCGGACTCGAGACGATCCCCGCCGTCATCAAGAACACCGCGGATGACGCGATGCTGCGGGATGCGCTGCTCGAGAACCTGCACCGGGCGAATCTCAACCCTCTCGAAGAGGCCTCGGCGTATCAGCAGTTGCTGGCTGACTTCGGCATCACTCAGGACGAACTCGCCTCGAGGATCGGGCGTTCGCGGCCGCAGATCACCAACACGCTGCGTCTGCTGCGGCTGCCGGAGACCGTGCAGAAGCGCGTCGCGGCGGGCGTGTTGAGCGCCGGGCACGCCCGCGCGATCCTCTCGAGCGGCGATGTCGACGCCATGGAGCGGCTCTCGGACAAGATTGTCAATGAGGATCTCTCGGTGCGCGCTGCCGAGGCGGCCGCTGGACAGTTGAACTCCAAGCCCGCGCGACCGACGAAGCCGAGCGCCGGAAAGCGTCAGGGCCAGCTCGACGAGATCGCGGAGCGGTTGGGAGACAGACTGAGCACGAGGGTCAAGGTGAACCTCGGCTCGAGCAAGGGCAGCATCGTCATTGATTTTGCGACCGTGGCAGACCTGAACCGCATCCTCGCGGAGTTGAACGAGCCCGGTTTCGGCTGAGGCCTAGGCGCTTCGACAAGCTCAGCGACCGTGTTCGCAAAGCCCCTCGAGACGGTCGCAGGGCAACCCCTCGGGGAACGCGAGCTCAGCAAACCGGCTGTTCAGACGTCGCGCTCGGCCATTGCGGCCTCGGCGAGGGCCAGGTAGACGCGTCCGAGGTCGTGGCCCGCAGCCTCGAGCGCCTGTGGCAGCAGCGACGTCTCGGTGAGACCCGGCAGCACGTTGGCCTCGAGGAACCACGGGGTTCCAGCATCGTCGATGATCAGGTCGATCCTGGAGACGTGGCGCAGTCCGAGAGCCTCGTGCGCCTGCAGGGCGGCGGAGGAGGCACGGGCAGAGACATCATCGTTCAGTCGGGCGGGCGTATAGAAACGGGTCTCCCCGGCGTTATACCGTGCCTCGAAGCTGTACACGCCCGATAGCGGCTCGATCTCGACGGCAGGCAGGGCGGTGGGGCCATCACCGGTATCGATCACGCCAATGGCGATCTCTGTGCCCGAAATCATTTGTTCGATGAGCGCGACATCGCAGTAGGTGTAGGCGTCGACCATGGCGCGCGGCAGCTCGCCGCGGTCGTGCACGAGCGAAACGCCCTGGGCCGATCCACCTCGGGCCGGCTTGACGACCAGCGGCGTGGGCAGTTCGTTCTGGATGCTGTCCAGGATGCTGTGGGCTCCGAGTTCACGGAACGCATCGCGCGGCAGGGCAATCGAGCGAGGTGTGGGCACACCGACCCTGCCAACGAGGGCCTTCGCGGTGGGCTTGTCCCAGGCGAGGCGCGAGGCATCGGCACGCGATCCCACGTACGGAATGTCGAGGAAGTCGAGGATGCCGCGAAGGGCTCCGTCCTCACCGCTCGCGCCGTGAAGGGCGGGCCACACGACATCGGGGCGGTTCTCGACGAGGTGGGTGAGGAGTGAAGCATCCGGGTCTCTGAGCGTGACTTCTACACCCTGCTCGATGAGGCCGTCGGCCACCCTTCTGCCGGAGCGGAGGGAGACGTCGCGCTCGTGCGAAATACCGCCGGCGAGAACGAGGACGCGGGTCGGGGAGTTGTTCGTCATGATTTCCTAGCCCAGGTTGGGTGGCGGGCTGCTGTAGCGCCGTTCGGCTGGAACGATCTGCAGCGCCGACGTCTGTTCAAAGGTGTTGAGCAGGTCGAGTTCGCCGCTGATCACGGTGGTGAGGCGCCGGATGCCCTCCCGGATGAATTCCGGCGTCGGGTAGCAGAAGGCGAGCCGGATCTTGTTGCGTCCCCCACCATCCGAGTAGAAGGCGGTACCGGGGGTGTAGGCCACGAGCTCGGTGACCGCGCGCGGCAGCATCGCCTTCGAGTCGAGGTGATCGGGCAGCGTGAGCCAGATATAGAAGCCGCCGTTGGGCACGGTCCAGCTCAACTGCGGGAGGTATTCGGAGAGCGCCGCGAGCATGGCATCCCTGCGCTGGCGGTACAGTCCGCGGAAGGTATCGATCTGACCGCGCCAGTCGGCCGTGGCCAGGTATTCGGAGATAATCAGCTGGCTGAACGAGCTGGGCGAGAGAACCGCGGCCTCGTTGGCGAGAATGAGCTTCTCTCGAATAGCGTGCGGGGCGAGAGCCCAGCCGGTGCGGAATCCCGGTGCCAGGGTCTTCGAGAAGGTGCCGAGGTACACGACGCCGTCCTCCTCCACGGAGCGCATGGCGTGTGGGGGCGGTCCGTCGAAATACAACAAGCCGTAGGGGTTGTCCTCGAGCACGAGGATGTTGTTGGCCCGCGCGATCTCGAGGATCTCCAGCCGGCGCTCCCACGTGAGCGTCACTCCGGCCGGATTGCTGAATGTCGGCACCGTGTAGAGGAACTTGATGCTCTTGCCCAGAGCCTTCAGCGACGCGATCCGCTCGCGCAGTGCCTCCGGGATGAGCCCATGCTCATCCATGGCGACCTGGCTGACCTCGGCCTGGAACGACTTGAACACCACGAGCGCGGTGACGTAACTGGGTGCCTCGGCCAGAACGACGTCGCCCGGGTCGATGAAGAGCTTGGTCATCAACTCGAGCGCGTGTTGCGAGCCGGTCGTGACAACCACGTCGTCGACACCGGCCCTGATGCCCTCCATGGCCATGATCTGCAGGATGTGCTCGCGCAGCGCCGGAGACCCCTGCCCCGAGCCGTATTGCAGAGCCTGGGCGCGTTGGTCACGCATCACGCGGTCGATCGAACCAGTGAGCAGGTCCTCCGGGATGGCGGAGACGAACGGCATGCCGCCGGCGAGGGAGACCACCTCTGGGCGGGAGGCGACGGCGAAGAGGGCACGCACTTCCGAGGCACTGAGGCCGGCGGAGCGCTCAGCGTAGTGGTTGTACCAGGGATCGAGGTTGGTGCCGTGCGCTCCCTGCGCGGTGCCGTGGGATGTCATTTCGTGTCCAGTGTGGCCGATGGTGGTGGAGGTTCAAGAATAGGGGGAATACGGGAAAAGCCCCTCCACCGTGACGGTGGAAGGGCTTTTCGTGCCAGTGAAACGATCGGCTGTCTACGCCAGGAACTCGGCCAGGTCCGACTCGAGGGCCGGCTTCGGCTTTGCGCCGAGAATGCTCTTAGCGACCTCGCCACCCTTGAAGACCTTCATCATCGGGATGGACGTGATCTGGTACTTGGCCGCGGTCTGCGGGTTGTCATCGACGTTGAGCTTGACCACGGTGATCTTGTCGGCGTTCTCGCTGCCGATCTGGTCGAGGATCGGTCCGACGGCGCGACACGGGCCACACCATTCGGCCCAGAAGTCGACGAGGATCGTCTTGTCTGAGTTGAGCACCTCGGACTCGAAGGTGGCGTCGGTTACATCAAGGGCGTTCGACATGTCTTTCTCTCTTTCGATTGTTGAATCGGCGACGGCGGCGTGACCGCTAGGCCGAGACGGTTTCCGGCTCTGCGACGACGGCCGCTCGAGCAAGCAGTTCTTTGGGAAGCGATTCGAGGTAGTGCTCGGCATCGAGTGCCGCCACAGTTCCGGATGCCGCCGCGGTGACCGCCTGGCGATAGCTCGGGTCGATCACGTCGCCGGCCGCGAATACGCCGGGCAGGTTGGTGCGCGAGCTGCGACCGTCGACCGCGATGGTGCCATGCGTAGTGATGTCGAGCTGACCGTGCACGAGGTGGGTGCGCGGGTCTGCGCCGATCGCGATGAACAGTCCGCTCAGGTCGAGGGTGGTCTCGGTGCCGTCGACGGCATCGCGCAGGCCGATGCCCGTCACGAGTTCGTCGCCGTAGATGTGCTCGACGGTCTTGTTGAGCAGGAACTCGATCTTCGGGTTCTGTTGGGCGCGCTCGAGCATGGTCTTCGAGGCTCGCAGCGCTGCGCTGCGGTGCACGATGTAGACCTTGTCGGCAAACTTCGTCAGGAAGTTGGCCTCCTCCATCGCGGAGTCGCCACCGCCGACCACGGCAATGACCTTTTCCCGGAAGAAGAAACCGTCACAGGTGGCACACCAGGAGACTCCGTGGCCGCTCAGGCGGTCCTCGTCCTCCAGGCCGAGCCTGCGGTACGCGGAGCCGGTGGCGAAGATCACCGACAGCGCCTCGTGCGTCTCGCCATTGCCGAGTGTGACCTTCTTGATCTGGCCGGTCAGGTCGAGGGAGGTGACGTCATCCAGAACGACCTCGGTGCCGAAACGCTCGGCCTGCTGCTGCAGCTTGAGCATGAGGTCAGGGCCCTGGATTCCCTCGGGGAAGCCCGGGTAGTTTTCGACCTCGGTGGTGGTCATCAGGTCGCCGCCGGCCTCAACCGAGCTCGCAATGAGCAGGGGCTGGAGCTTGGCCCGCGCCGCGTAGATTGCGGCGGTGTAGCCTGCGGGGCCCGAACCGATGATGATCGTCTGGCGCAACGGAAAACCTTCCTCAGATGGCAGCCAGGGTGGCTACCGCGGTGCTCGCTGACCGATACAACACATCCTATTCGCACGATATTCCGTGCCACGCAGGGGTGAAGCGGTGCGGCGAGACTACCGTGTGCGGCTGAAGCGAGCCCGCACAGTATTCGCCACGGAGGCCAGTTCCGGATTGCGCAGGAGCAGAAGTAGACCGAAATACACGGTGCCCATCACGGCACTGATGACGATGATCGTCAGTATTGCCGAGAGTCGATCCGCCTGGGCGAAGCCGTCCGGCGAGAGGCCGCCGAGTAGAACGAGCACGACAAGACCGATCACACCTGCGACGAGCGCGAACACGAGGTATTGAACGTGGCGCTGCAGCACCAGTCGGCCATCCATCCCGCCGATTCGCCGACGAACGAGCACGATTGCGACCACGGTCTGCGCGCTCCCCGCGATCGAGGTGACGGCAGCGATCCCCACAGCGATCCACTCGGTGGGCAGCATCGAGCAGAGCAGCGCACCCACGATGAAGAGCCCGGACTGCACGCACTGCATGAGGAACGGCGTGCGGGTGTCACCGAGCGCGTAGAACACGCGCTGGATGACGAAGAGCATGCTGAACAGGATGAGCCCAGGCACGAAGGCCAGCAGCACGTTGCCCATGGCCGCGACGTTGGCGAATTCCTGCTCGAACACGCGAGCAAACGGATAGGCGACGACGGCGAGCACGACGGCAGCGAAGACCATTCCGAGTCCGATCGCCCGAAGCGACGCGGAGAGGTCCTTGCGCAGGGAATCGAGGTCTCCGCGATTGGCGTGGCCGCTCATCCGGGTGAAGTACGCGGTAGCGATCGAGACGGCTATGACACCGTGCGGCAGCATGAACAGTAGCCAGGTGTTCGCGAGTGCCGAGTTCGATGCACCGTGCCCGGTGGCGATCGACGCCACCTTGCTCTGGAAGACGCCGGCGATCTGCGTGACCAGAACCATGGCGAAGAGCCATCCGGCGGCCTTGCCCGTGGCGGACAGGCCCACTCCGCGCCAGTGGAAGTCCGGGCGATAGCGCAGACCTGCGCGCCTCCAGAAGAAGAACAGCACCAGTGCCTGGGCCGCGACGCCGAGCGTGGCCGTGCCGGCAAGGAGCGCGATGCGCCCGGCGTCCCAGTGCACGAGGGCGTGGTTGTTCGATGCGTCGCCGAACAGCACCATGAACACGACGAGTCCCGCGATCGCGACCACGTTGTTGAGTACGGGCGCCCAGGTGAATGGTCCAAAGATGTTGCGCGCGTTGAGCACTTCGCTCAGCAGGCTGTAGAGCGCGTAGAAGAAGATCTGCGGCAGACACCAGTAGGCGAAGGTCGTGGCCAGCGCGAGTGCGTCCGGGCTGAAGCCGCGACCCGACGTCGCCGAGGATGCCTGCGCATAGAGGGTGACGAGCGCGGGCGCCAGCAGCGTGGCCAGGAGGGTGACGAGCGCGAAGATCACCATCCCGAGGGTGACGACGCGGTTGATGAAGCGCTCCCCACCGTCGTCGTGCAGACCGGCACGCACGATCTGGGGCACGAGGACGGCGCTCAACACACCGCCCGCGACGAGCGCGTAGATGTTGTTGGGCAACTGGTTGGCGATGGCGAAGCTGTCGGCGCTGACACTCGCGACCTGGCCGATTGCGGCCGCCAGCACCACGACCTTGACGAAGCCCAGGATGCGGGAGACCACGGTGCCCGAGGCCAAGATGGCGCTCGCCCTGCCGAGTCCCGGTGCCGCGGGTGCGGCCTGCGGCTCAGTCACGGCCGGTCTCTGTCTCTGCTTCTGTCTCGATCTCCGCGTCGCCATCCGTCTCGTCGTCGGTTCCCGCGCGCTTCGCCCTGCGGCGCTTGGCGATGTTGCGCCAGATGCCGAATCCGAAGACGCCGAGCAGCAGCGCACCGATGCCGACCGTGATCGCCGTCTCCCACTGCGCCTGCACATTGACGTCGACGAAGGACGGCGAGGAGATGGGCGTGCCCGAGGTGCTGCTGAGCGAGACTCGCAACTGCACATCGCCATTCGCCACTGACTGCACGGCGATGCGGGCGCCGGCCTGCGAGTTGGCCTCGACCGTCAGCGGAACACGGTTCTCGACCACGTGCAGGATCCCGCTCGGTGAACGCACGGTGATGACCACCTCGACCGGAAATGCGAGGTCATTGCGCACGGTGACCGGAAGGCTGATCTTGTCTGAGGGCTGGATGATGGAGCTGCTCTCGACGATCTTCACGGAGTTCGTGATCTCGGCGGAGCGCGTCGCATAGGTGTCGTACGCGTTCTTCCAGCCGGCCGTGTTTCCCACCCACGCGCTCGACAGCGTCGCGAGAAGGTCGAGCCTGTGCTGGCCACTCAGGAGCGTCGGTTCCTTGAGCACGGCGGAGAAGACGTCCACGGCCTGCTCGGCCACGAAGAGCGCATCCGCCTGCGCGACGCGCTCCGGCTTTTCCGGGGCGGCCACGATGGTCGCGGCTGAGGGCGGCACCGCGAGAGCATCAGACAGGGTGGAACCTGCCACCCAGGGAAGCGCGCTGAGTGCCGCGATCGTGTCGGTGAGGCGGTAGGCGTTGGTGGGATAGTTGCGGCCGAGGGTCGCCAGCAGCGTGTTCGCCGTGGTCGCATTCTGCCGTGAGATCACGGCCAACGAGGCCGACAATTCGGCCATCGCCCCCTGCCAGGCGATCGTGTTCGACGCCAACACGGCCTTACGGAACAGAGTTGAGATCGTGGCGTCTGCGACGAGCGCCGGATGGCCGTCCACGGTCCTTGCCGCGTTCAGTGTCTGATCATCCGGTGATGGCGACACGTTGCCTGAGGCGAGGATCGTTGTCTTCAGGCCGTTCTGTTCGAAGACGCCGAGATCCTTCTGCACCACGCTGTCATCGAGCGGCCAAGCGATGCTCGGCACGGTGTACTTCCAGTCGAGGATTGTCTTCGAGGTCGGCAGCACAGGTTCGGTGGGCGGCGTCGTGGCCCCGGGGTTCGGTGTGCTCGGGCTGCTCGGCGTGCTCGTCGGTGTGGGCGGCGCGCCGGGGAATCGCTTGGGGTCGATCGCGAAGTCGGTGGGTGTGAGGATCGTGGCCCTGTTGCTCTGGCTCATGACGGCGAGGTCTGCATCCGCATAGCTCAGCGCGAAGGTGTCGTTGGTCACGTTCTTCAACCTGAGCAGCCAGTCCCTGGCCGATGCGGGCGCCGACGTTCCAAGGATGCGGATCGAGGCGATGACCATCGGGTCGATAGCGAGAGCCACGCGACGGTCGACGGCCTGGTCGAGCTCGCGCGTGAGCACGCCGTCAGGCCCGGTGAAGGTCGCCAGATCGTCCGAGGAGATCAGGCCCGAGGTGCTGGGCGGAGCGGCAATCGGCACGATCAGCGAGAGTCGGGTCGGTACGACCGCGGCTCCCGGGAACCAGACGATGCTGCTGTTGTCGGCGGCGATCTCTGACGAGCCCGCCGCCACGCGCACGCCGATTGCCCGGCTTCCCCAGGCCGCGGGGTCGGGATCGAGACCGAGCGACGCCGCGGGAACGGTGACGAACACGGTGCGCGCCTCACCCGCCGGCACAGCGGGGCTCGGCGCCTGGAAGACCTGCGTTGTCGCGTGCGAGTCGTCGGCATCCGGGGACGTGCTGAGCCAGCCGCTCAACTGGGCGCGGCTCGCGGCGGGGGAACGGTCGAGATACACGGATGCGGTGCCGGCCGGCAGGTCGGCAGACGTGCCGTTGCTGAGCGTTCCGCTGAGCACCAGGTCTTCGCCCGGATGGAGAACGCCGGAGTTGGCGGGAGCGATCGTGAGGGTCACGCCGGCGCTCGCCGCCTTGGCGCTTCTGGCCTGTGCGGAGTCGCCGAACCCCAGGGCCCCGAGACCTAAGGCCAGGGCAAGGAGGATGGTCACAAGTCTCATGGGCATAGGCCGACCCGTCGATTTCGCTCGGCCAGCATGATGTGATTCTAGGCCTTGGGCGCTGGGCGATTCCTCGGCGGAGCCGTCTATAGGGTTGAGCATATGGAAAACGTCGCTGCAGCGCTCGCCAGACTGGCCGAGTTGGCGAGCGCGCCACACATCGCGCGAGTCTCCTCCGCGTTCGCCGCTGCGGGCTTCGAGCTCGCGCTCGTCGGCGGCTCGGTTCGCGACGCATTTCTCGACCGTCCGCTCAATGATCTGGATTTCACCACCGACGCCCGCCCCGACGAGATCCTCGCCATCGTCGCGCCACTCGCTGATGCTCACTGGGACATCGGTCGGGCCTTCGGCACGATCGGTGCCCGCGTCGACGGTCACACGGTCGAGATCACGACCTACCGCACCGACGCCTACGACGGGGAGTCGCGCAAGCCCGTCGTCGAGTTCGGCGACACGCTCGAGGGCGACCTGTTGCGCCGTGACTTCACGATCAACGCGATGGCGCTTCGGTTGCCGCAGCAGGTGCTGGTCGACCCGGCGGGCGGTGTCGAGGACCTCATTGCGGCTCGGATCAGGACGCCGGGTGCGGCCGAGCAGTCCTTCGGCGACGACCCGCTACGGATGCTGCGGGCCGCCCGCTTCGCCTCGCAGCTGGGCTTTGCCGTGGCCGAACCGACCGAGCGCGCGATGCGGGAGATGGCGGAGCGCATCTCGATCATCTCGGTCGAGCGCATCAGCGACGAGCTGGGCAAGCTGCTCAAGGCGGATGCGCCGCGCGCGGGCCTGCAGTTGCTGGTCGACACGGGCCTTGCCGCCCTTGTGCTCCCCGAGCTTCCCGCGCTGAAGCTCGAGATCGATGAGCACCACCACCATAAGGACGTCTACGAGCACAGCCTCATCGTGCTCGAGCAGGCCATCGATCTCGAAAAGGAGCGGAACCCCGGGCAGCCGGCCGACCTCATCCTGCGCTGGGCGGCGCTGCTGCACGACATCGGTAAGCCCGCGACCAAGCGCACCGAACCGGGCGGCGTCGTCACCTTCCACCACCACGACGTCGTCGGCGCGAAGCTCGCGGCGAAGCGACTGCGCCAGCTCAGGTACGACAACGAGACGGTCGCGTCGGTCTCCCGGTTGATCGAGCTGCACCTGCGGTTCTTCGGCTATACCGAGGGCGCCTGGACCGACTCTGCGGTGCGCCGCTACGTGCGCGACGCGGGCTCACTTCTGCCGCGCCTGCACATCCTCACGCGAGCCGACGTCACGACGCGCAACCGGCGCAAGGCCGACCGGCTCGCATTCGCCTACGACGACCTCGAGGAGCGCGTGGCAGCGCTGTCTGAGGAAGAGGAGTTGGCCGCCATCCGGCCCGACCTCGACGGCGAACAGATCATGGCGCTGCTGGGGCTGAAACCCGGCCGCGAGGTCGGTGAGGCCTACCGCTTCCTGCTCGAGCTGCGCCTCGAAGAGGGCCCGCTCGGAACGGAAGAGGCGACCGAGCGCCTGCGCGCCTGGTGGGGGCATCGCGCCTGATCGTGGTCGCCTCCCGCGGAGGTGCATCCCTCTCCAGCTCAGACATTGGTAGCTCTGACGGCCGAAAAGCGTGGCCGCCAGAGCTACCAAAACTCGCGAGTCGATCGACACCCCTCAGCGGGCGGCGAGGTACCACGCGGATGCGGCGAGTGTGGGGGATCAGCCGTGGTCGCGGATGTACTGCTCCAGCAGTTCGCGGGCGACGGGGTCTGGATACTGCTTCGGCGGTGACTTCATGAAGTAGGCGGATGCCGCCTCCACCGGGCCGCCGAGCCCGGCATCCAGTGCGATCTTCGCCGCACGAATCGCGTCGATCACGACGCCGGCAGAGTTCGGCGAGTCCCACACCTCGAGCTTGTACTCGAGGCTCGTGGGTGAGTTGCCGAAGCCGTGGCCCTCAAGCCGCACGAAGGCGAGCTTGCGGTCGTCGAGCCACGGGATGTGGTCGCTCGGTCCGATGTGCACGTTGCGCGGGTCGAGGTGGCCGGCGATGTTGCTCGTCACGGACTGGGTCTTCGAGATCTTCTTCGACTCGAGGCGCGAGCGCTCGAGCATGTTCTTGAAGTCCATGTTGCCGCCGACGTTCAGCTGGTAGGTGCGGTCGAGCACGATGCCGCGTTCCTCGAACAGGCGGGCGAGCACGCGATGGGTGATCGTGGCGCCCAACTGGCTCTTGATGTCGTCGCCGACGATCGGGATGCCCGCCTCGGTGAACTTCGCCGCCCACACCGGGTCGCTCGCGACGAAGACGGGAAGGGCGTTGACGAAGGCGACGCCCGCGTCGAGCGCGGCCTGCGCGTAGTGCTTCACAGCGGCCTCGGATCCGACGGGCAGGTAGACGACGAAGACCTCGGCCCCAGAATCCCGCAGGGCCTGGGCCACGTCGACGGCGGGGGCATCCGACTCGTCGATCGTGTCGCGGTAGTACTCGCCGAGACCATCGAGCGTCGGTCCGCGCTGCACCGTGACGCCCATGGGAGCGACCTCCGAGAACTTCAGCGTCTGGTTCTGGCTGGCCCAGATGGCGTCGGCAAGGTCGACGCCCACCTTGAGCGCGTCCACATCGAAAGCCGCAACAAACTCGATGTCAGAAATCGAATAGGGACCGAACCGGGTGTGCATGAGCCCAGGGATCGACTGGGATTCGTCGGCGTCACGGTAAAACGTGACGCCCTGGATAAGTGCGCTGGCGCAGTTTCCGACACCGGCGATGGCAACCCGAAGGCTCATGAAATGTGGCTCCTTGATAGATGCAGTGCGCACTGACTACACTAGGCAGGTTGTCTGCGCGCACTTTTCTACGGTGCGCGAAGCGGACAGCGATGCCACAACCCTCCTGTCACAGAACGTCTGTGACCGTTTTAGTCCAAAGGAGGTGGGTTAGTTATGCATCAGTACGAACTAATGGTAATTCTCGATCCAGAGATCGATGAGCGCACCGTAGCTCCCAGCCTGGACAAGTTCCTGAACGTCATTCGCAATGACGGCGGAACTGTCGACAAGGTAGACATCTGGGGCAAGCGTCGCCTTGCCTACGAGATCAACAAGAAGACCGAGGGCATCTACGCCGTCGTCTCGCTGACCTCGAACGGTGATGCCACGAAGGAGCTCGACCGCCAGCTGAAGCTCAGCGAGGCAGTCATGCGCACGAAGGTTCTTCGCGCAGAAGAGGCGATCGCACAGGTCGCGGAGGCCGCAAAGCTCTCCGCCGAGAAGGCCGCCCGCAAGGCAGCCCGCCCCGCAGCTCCCGCTGCGCCGGCCGAAGCCGCAGCGAGCGCAGAGTAGCCATGGCCGGCGAAACCGTAATCACCGTGGTGGGCAACCTGACGGCGGATCCCGAACTGCGCTACACGCAGAACGGACTGGCGGTTGCCAACTTCACCATCGCATCCACGCCGCGCAGTTTCGATCGCGCGAGCAACGACTGGAAGGATGGCGACGCCCTCTTCCTTCGTGCAAGCGTGTGGCGCGAGTTTGCCGAGCACGTCGCCGGTTCCCTCACCAAGGGTTCCCGCGTGATCGCTACCGGCAGGCTCAAGCAGCGCTCGTACGAGACGAAGGAAGGCGAGAAGCGCACCAGCATCGAGCTCGAGGTCGACGAGATCGGCCCGAGCCTGCGATACGCGACGGCTCAGGTCACCCGCACCTCCTCCTCCCGCGATGGCGGATCTGGTGGCGGCCGCGGCCAGGTCGCAGACGAGCCGTGGGCGGCATCCGCACCGGCAGATGCTTCGTCCGGTGATGTCTGGAACAACCCGGGCAGCAACTTCAACGACGAGACGCCCTTCTAAAGCGCCTCGCGGTCGCCCTGCGACCAACTCGACCAACGAATTTCAGAAAGTAGGAAACCATGGCTGGAAAGAGCAGCGGCGATCGCCGCAAGCCTCTTCGCAATGCCAAGGGTGGCAAGAACGCCGCTCCGGCAAAGGCAATCCGCGTGGGCGTCATCGATTACAAGGATGTCGCCACGCTTCGCAAGTTCATTTCCGAGCGTGGAAAGATCCGCGCCCGCCGCATCACCGGTGTCTCCGTTCAGGAGCAGCGTCTCATCGCCCGCGCAGTCAAGAACGCGCGTGAGATGGCACTGCTGCCCTACGCCGGCTCAGGCCGTTAGGAGCAACGGATATGTCTAAATTGATTCTCACGCACGAGGTCACCGGCCTCGGCGCCCCAGGCGACGTCATCGAAGTCAAGAACGGTTTCGCTCGCAACTACCTCATCCCCCAGGGCTTCGCCGTGGCGTGGACCCGCGGTGGCGAGAAGCAGATCGATTCGATCAAGGCCGCTCGTGTTGCTCGCGAGCACGCCACGCTCGAAGAGGCACAGGACCTCAAGGCGAAGCTCGAGGCCAACACCGTCAAGCTGACCGTCAAGGCCGGCAAGGAAGGCCGTCTCTTCGGCTCGGTGAAGACCTCGGATGTCGCTGACGCGGTCGCCGCGGCGGGCCTCGGCTCCGTAGACAAGCGCAAGATCGAGATCACCTCGCCCATCAAGGCGACGGGTCAGCACGAGGCGACCGTTCGCCTGCGCGACGACCTCGTTGCGACGATCACGATCGTGGTCAGCGCGGCAAAATAGCACTCACTGTACTACCGGATGGCGGCGGAGCGAAAGCTCGCCGCCATCCTTTTTTGTGCCTAGATTGGGGGGTTGTTTGTACACAGCCTCGCCCGACGTCGTACAACCCTCAACCCTCACTCTAAACAAGTTTCTACACATGACGTGGGGATACAGAAAGGCCTGATCAGCACGTGGTTCCGACCATAAAGTTTCTGCTTTTCCACAGGAGATTCCACAGCTTGCTCACACGGCGCGCGGCGTTTCGCCCGTTTCCTCCACAGGGTTATGCACAGGCTCGGGTGGCGCAGCGCTCGTGGGCTTCCTAGGGTGAAGCAGGCTTCGCGTGACGCTCATCCGCGAGGGCCGCCCCGAGACGGAATGTCCGAGGTCGCCCGTAGAAAAGAATCAGGAGGTGTGCGATGTCGATTGCCCATTTGGGCCTCGCCGGTGACACTCGGCAGTCAGGCGATCAGCGCGGTTCAGAGCGCACTCCCCCGCACGACCTGCTGGCCGAACAGAGCGCCATTGGCGGCATGCTGCTCAGCAAGGATGCGGTGGCCGACGTCATCGAATCCGTGCGAGCGATCGACTTCTACATCCCCAAGCACGAGATCATCTTCGACGCGATCCTGTCGCTCTACTCCCACGGTGAACCGACCGACGTCATCACCGTGACCGACGAGCTGGTCAAGACCGGCGAGATCGGCCGGGCTGGCGGCGCGGAGTATCTCCACACGCTCACCGGTCTGGTTCCGACCGCGGCCAACGCGGGTTACTACTCCACGATCGTCGCCGAGAAGGCGGTGCTCAGACGCCTGGTCGAGGCCGGCACCCGCATCGTGCAGATGGGCTACGCGAGCGAGGGCGAGGTCGTCGACCTCGTCAACAACGCCCAGGCGGAGATCTACGGCGTCACCGGCGGTGTCGAGGCGGAGGACTTCATCCCGCTCACGGTTGCGGTGACCACGGCCATCGACGAGATAGAGGCGGCCAAGGGCCGTGACGGATCAATGACCGGCGTTCCCACCGGCTTCGCCGAGCTCGACGAGCTCACCAACGGCCTGCACCCCGGCCAGCTCATCATCGTGGCGGCGCGGCCCGCCCTCGGTAAGTCGACGCTCGCCCTTGACTTCGCGCGGGCGGCATCCATCAAGCACGACATGCCCTCGATCTTCTTCTCGCTCGAGATGGGCCGCAGCGAGATCGCGATGCGCCTGCTCTCCGCCGAGGCCGCCGTTCCGCTGCAGAACATGCGCAAGGGCACCGTCGACACCCGCGACTGGACGACCATCGCCTCCACCCGCGGCCGCATCAACGACGCACCGCTCTACATTGACGACAGCCCGAACATGACGCTCGTCGAGATCCGTGCGAAGTGCCGCAGGCTCAAGCAGAAGGTCGGCCTCAAGATGGTCGTCATCGACTACCTGCAGCTGATGACCTCGGGCAAGCGTGTCGAGTCCCGCCAGCAAGAGGTTAGCGAGTTCTCTCGTGCGCTCAAGCTGCTCGCCAAGGAACTGCAGGTTCCGGTTATCGCGCTCTCCCAACTCAACCGTGGCCCAGAGCAGCGGCAAGACAAGATGCCGGCACTGTCCGACCTCCGCGAGTCCGGTTCACTCGAGCAGGACGCCGACATGGTGATCCTGCTGCACCGCGAGAGCGCCTATGAGAAAGACAACCCGCGCGCGGGCGAGGCCGATCTCATCGTGGCGAAGCACCGCAACGGCCCGACCCGCACGGTCACGGTCGCGTTCCAGGGCCACTTCTCCCGCTTCCAGGACATGGCCCCCGCCTGATCGTCGGCGGCGAAGGTTTTCGCCGATTCTGCGCTGGGTGCTCGCGCACGTCAGGGCCCACGCGCGTCCATTACGCCCGCATAGCGAAACCGATCATGCCGCTGACGGCCCCACAGCTGCGCTCATTTACAAACATCATACGTATGTCCTATAGTCGAGACGCGTCTCCACAGAGTCGTCAATGAAGTCGACAGACAAGGACTACACATGTTCGGAAATCACACAGCGGTGCGTTCCGGCCCGCGAAGCGCGCTGGCAACGGGTGTGCTCGTCGCAGCGACGGCGACACTCCTGGCTCTCACTGGCTGCACGAGCGCGGGAACCTCAAGCAGCGGATCGTACGGCTTCCCCGAAGCCAAACAGACGGCCTCCTCCACGATCACAGTCTGGGTGGACGCGGATCGGCAGGCCGCAGTCAAGGCATTCCAGGCCGCGAACCCCGACACCAAACTCAAGGTCGTCACCTACGACGGCTCGGCCAACGGCTCGAACTCGTTCAGAACGAAGATGCAGCTCTTCGATCGCGCCGGATCCGGTTGGCCCGATGTCGTGTTCTCCTCGCAGAACACGGATGCCGCCTGGGCAAGCCAGAAGAGCGGTGGCAAGCAGGCCTTCGCCGCCCAGCTCAACAGCGGGCTCGTCCCCGCGAAGACCCTTGATGGGTACACTCCCGGATCACTGATTCCGTGCACGGTCGACGGCAAGGTGTACTGCGTGCGCAACGACCTCGCCCAGGTCGTGCTCTGGTACAACAAGTCCCTGATGGACCAGTTCGGCTACACGGTGCCGACGACGTGGGAAGACTACGAGGCCCTTGGAGTGAAGGTCGCCAAGGACCACCCCGGTTACATCATCGGTGCCGCCGGTGATGCATGGACCCCCGAGGTGTACATGTGGGGCAGCAAGTGCCAGGCGAACGATGTCACCGGGCCGAAGGCCGTCACCGTGAACACGTCGAGCAACCAGTGCAAGCGCGCGGCCAGCCTTCTCGACACTCTGCGGTCGAACAACACGGTGCCGGTCATCAGCGTCTTCACGCCAGAGTTCGTCAAGAACTACACGGGCAAGGTACTCATGATCCCGGGGCCCGCTTGGTACGCCGGCGCCATCTTCAACAACCCCCAGTCGTTGAACGTCGCACCGGGACAGCTGGGCGTCGGCGCTCCGCTGGCCTGGGGCAGCGAGAAGCCCGTGACCGGCAATGTCGGCGGCGGCACGTGGTTCATTTCGAGTCACTCCAAGAACCTGAAGGGTGCGGCGAAGTTTGTGAATTTCGTCACCACGGCGGACGACTATCAAGTCGAAAAGGCGCCCGGATATCCGGCGTACGCCTCGGCTGCGCAGAAGTGGATTGCGAAGCAGGAGGCGAGCAAGTACTACGCAACCTCGCTGCAGCCCATCGTGACCGCGGCGGGGCAGGTCTGGGATGGCTGGGGCTACGGGATCTTCAGCCAGGAAGCGATCTGGGCGAAGACCATCACCCCCGGAGTCACGAGCGGCAAGTCCATCGTTGACCTGCTGCCGACCTGGCAGGACGCGATCAAGAATCAAGCCCAGGTCAACGGATATCAGGTGAAGTGACGTGACCCTCGCTCCTGTGAGCGGTCACCTGGCTGCCGGTGCGATTGCGCACCGGCAGCCGGGGCGACCGGGTCGACGCGCTTTCCGGCGCGCGCCCATCGGCTACGCCTTCGTTTCGCTGTACGCCGTGCTCGCGCTTGCCTTCGGTATCGCACCAGCGCTGTACGCGGTTTTCCTTGCTTTCACCACGACAGACGGCGGATTCGCCGGCGTCGAGAACTTCCAGAAGGTTCTGGCGGACTTCCGGTTCTGGCCGGCCGTTGAGCACGTCGTGCTCTACCTCGTCATCTGGCTCGTGGCGCTCGTCGTCTTCGTGGTGTTCCTTGCGCTCGCGGTGCACGCGGTGAAGGTGCGCTGGGCCAGCACGACTCTGCGCTTCGTCTACTACCTGCCTGGTGCGCTGGCGGGCGCATCCAGTGTGCTCCTGTGGCTCTTCGTGTTGGACCCAACCGCGAGTCCCGTGAGCGGACTGCTTCGCCTCCTCGGTCTGCAGACCTTCGTGCAGGTCATTCAGCCGGCGAATCTGCCGGCGATCTTCGCGATCATCGCCTTCTGGACCGGCGCGGGCGGCTGGATCGTCATCATGTATGGCGCACTCAATAACATCAGTGCAGACATCGTGGAAGCCGCTCGCATCGACGGCGCGAACACTGTGCAACTCGCCCTCCACATCCAGTTGCCCATGCTGCGCAAGTGGATCGCATACATGGGCGTGATGTCGCTTGCCGCGGGAACGCAGCTCTTCGTCGAGCCGCAGCTGCTCAGTCAGGCGTCGAATGCCGTGGTGCCCAATGACTACTCGCTCAACCAGCTCGCCTATCAGTTCGCCTTTCAGCAGAACGACTTCAACGGCGCCGCCGCGATCTCGCTCATTCTTCTCGTCGTCGCGCTCCTGCTCTCGTGGGTGTTCGTCACGCGCGGCGGCCTCTTCGAAACGGAGTGACAGTGACCGCGAATCTCATCGAGCAGCGCCGCAGCCGAGTTGGACTGAGCGGATGGAGCAGCCGAGCGCTCCTGGGCGCGATCGTGCTGCTCTTCGTCGGCTTCTTCGTCGTACCGATCGTGTGGCTGCTGCTCGCCGTCACGAAATCGTCGCGGGCCCTCATCGTCACCAACCCCTTCTCTCTGGGTTCGTGGACCGACTTTCTCGCGAACTGGAATCAGCTCTTCGCGTTTCAAGACGGCGCCGTGACCGGGTGGATCGGCAACTCGGCGCTGTACGCGCTCGGAGCGCTCGTGATCACGCTGCTGGCGAGTATCCCTGCGGGCTATGCCATGGCGCTCACAGAGTTCCGGATGCGGAAAGCCCTGCTCGTGCTCACCCTCGTCGTGATGCTGATACCGAGCACGGCGCTCGTGCTGCCGATCTTCCTCGAACTCAGCAGCGTTGGACTGATAGGTTCACCGCTCTCGGTGATCCTCCCGATGTCCTTTTTCCCGTTCGGTGTCTACCTGACCTACATCTACTTCTCGACCAGCGTTCCACGTGACCTGTTGGCCGCGGCCCGAATCGACGGCTGTTCCGAACTGCAGGTGTTCATCAAGGTCGCCATGCCGCTGGCGGCTCCGGTGATCGCGCTCGTCGCCTTCTTCAGCTTTGTGCAGAACTGGAACAACTTCTTCCTTCCGTTTGTGATGCTCCCCTCGAGCGACGGGTTCCCCATCCAGGTCGGATTGACGACGCTGCTCTCCTCGACGCCAGCGTTCAATCCGAGTTCGGCGGGCTCCGACTCCGTTCAACTGCCCACGCTGGCTCTGGCCACCATCGTCTCGATCCTGCCCGTGCTCCTCGTGTTCGTCTTCTCTCAGCGCTTTCTGGTTGAAGGGATGACCGCGGGAGGGACGAAGGAATGATCGAGACGGCACGAGGAGAAGCAGCATGAAAATCACCGGGTACCGCAGTCTGACGACCTTCCACGACTGGAATCGGCCCACCGGTGACGTCAATGGCGTGATGAGCGGAAACCGAACGCTGGTTCACGTTCTCATCATTGAAACCGACGCGGGGATCGAGGGTATCGGCCTCGGCCAGCACGCCGAGATGCAGAAAGTCTTCCCCGCCGTCGAGGGAGAAGATCCGCTCGCGGTCACGGCGCTGTATGACCGGATGCTGAGCTGGGTGTTCAAGGCCGGCCACGCCGGGTCGACGTTCGGCACCATCGGCGCGATCGACATGGCCCTCTGGGACATCAAGGCCAAGGCCGCTGGCCAACCGTTGTGGCGACTGTTGGGCGCGCGAGATCGATTCATCCCGGGTTACGCCTCCGGTCTCGAATTCGGCGCGGGCGATGACGAACTGGCCGCCCTATACGGCCGATTCGCGGACCGCGGCTTCAAGGCGGGCAAGCTGAAGGGCGGCCGCGACCTCGATCGCGACCTTCCGCGCCTCGAGATACTGCGCGGTGCGTTGAGTCCCAACAGCCGCCATCCCGCGGTCATGCTCGATGTGAACGAGGCCTGGAATCACGCTCAAGCGGTGCGCTACCTGTCTGAAGTCGACAAGCGCATCGATCTGACCTGGATCGAGGAGCCGTTGCGGCGCTGGGATGCGCGCGGAATGGCGATGCTCCGCGGCAAGATCACGCCGGGCGTTGCCAGCGGTGAGAACCTCACCGGTCTGGAGCAGTATCGCCCCCTCCTCGACGCGGGCGCGCTCGATGTCGTTCAGGTCGGTTCGGTGTGGGGAATCACGCACTTCTTGCGCGTCGCCGTTGTGGCCCACGCGCACGATCTTCCCGTCAGCCCCGTCGCGTACAACGCGAACCCGATTGCCCACGCGGCCGCGGCGGTGCCGAACATGCTCACCCACGAGGTGCAGGACCTGGCCATGCCGGTGGGTCTCGATGTCGACCAGGAGTTCGACAATGGTGGCATCGTTCTGGGCGAACGCTCCGGACTCGGCATCGAGGTGGACGAGTCGGTTATGCAAGCAGGATCAGAGTCCGTTTCCGCGCCATCCACCGGTCCGCACGTCCGCCCGCTGCGTGCAGCCCTCAGGATGGTGTCGGAGCCAGACATCATCGACAGCGCCTTGCCTGGAGCGGCGAAGTGAACCTGCCCAGCGCCCGTGCTCGAGAAGTTCGGGATGGGTCGACCGCTGTACGGATCGCCTAACGCTTGGGTGCGTTGCCGCGCATACGCGGTGAATGGTCGGGAAGCCGGCGCCTCTCCCACGAGGTGTGGATGTGCTCGCTCATCGCCTTTTCGGCGGCGCGAGCGTCACCCTTCGCCACGGCGTCGACGACAGCGGCGTGTTCGGCGAGAGTGAGGGACACGGCATCCGGTGTATTGATGCCCTGATAGCGGCTGCTTTCCACCGCTCTCTTGTAGAGGTGCTTGGCGATGTTTTCTGCCAGACGGTTGCGGGAGATTTCCATCATCGCGTAGTGAAAGATGACGTCAGCCTGACGGAAGGAATCCGTTTCTGCTTCACTCTCCCGCATCGCGGTCAGGGCATTCTCGAGTCGCCGCAGCTCTTCCTGGCTGTGCGACTCGGCCACGGCTCCCGCCATGACCGATTCGAGACTCGCACGAACGACCGTCAGCTCATCGAGCACGCCAAGGCTCTGGTCGTTGTCGATCAGGGCAGACAGCACGACCGGATCGAGCATGTGCCAGTATCCCGGCGCGTTTACCTGGGTACCGCGTCCCTGGGCGACGATCACCAGTCCCTTTTCTTCCAGCCGTTTCACCGACTCACGAAGAACGGTGCGGCTCACCCCGAAGTGTTCGCTCAGCGGGCCCTCGGGAGGGAGCATGTCGCCCTCCGAAAGCTGGCCCGTCACAATCAACTCGACGAGTTCTCCCACGACGGCGACGCCGAGTCGCTCTGCGGGCGCGCGCCGAGGGATGAGTCCCGCGGGCGAGGGTAGGTCGATAGCCATACGTATGACCTTATACGCGGGCTTGTGCCGGCGAGGGGAGCCCGCCGTTAGCGCTGAGGCTCGAGGGAGGCGACCCGCTCGAGCACCTCGACGTCGTCACCGATGCGGATGACAGCGCCCGGGTTATCGGGAACCAGATTGATCGCGAACCAGGCCTTCGAGTCCCAGCGCCGGTGCTGCGCGAGAGTGGCGAGCGGCTCCTTGCCGCGGGCGGCCGTGTCGGGGTCGGTCGTGGTGAGAACGCAGCGCGCGCTCGCCTTGACCGCCCGGAACAGCGCATCACCGATGCGAAGGCGACGCCACGAGTCCTCCTCCCAGGCCTCGGCGCCGGTGACCACAACGCTCGGGCGGAAGCGCACCATCGACAGCGGCTCGCTTTCTCCGGTCGGCGAGATCCAGGAGTTCACGTCGGCCAGCGAACTCTCGCTCGTGAGCGTGAGCGGAAAGGCATCCGCGAAGGTGACGACATCGGTGTCGAGGCCGTACTGCGGGTTGGTGCGCCGACGGGTGGGATCGTCGAGGTAGACGAGCCGCACGGCGAACCCGACGACCTCGCTGAACCAAGCGCTTGCCTCCGCAGCCGCGGGAGCGGCATCCACCGGGTTCTTCCAGATCGTCACGGGCACGAGCTCCGAGGCGTCGGGGAACGGCACGAACAGCGCCTCCGTGCCCGGGCGCTCAAGCAGCAGTCCGCCCTCGGCGATGCTGGGCGTGACGAACAGCAGTCGCGGATGCTTGCGGGCCGTGACCTCGACGCCCTTGCGGTCGACGAGCATCCAGCGTCGGTCACCGGCGATGCCCCAGGGCTCGATCACGGCGCTGTCGAGGTCGTGGCCCCGGCAGGACTTCACCGGGTAGTGACGGATACGCGAGAGCGAGATCGCAGCGGGGGGAGTCGACACGGGTCAAGGCTAAGCCAGCACGGCCGATATGCCGCTTGTGACGAGCCCGAGCGGCGCCGCGGGCGCAAGCGGCGATGCGTAAACTGGGCACTGTTGTTCCCCGCGAAATGAGGTCACGTGTCCGCTCTTCAGGACAACGCTGCGCAGCGCGCCGCCTACTGGCCGGTGCCGCTGATTCGCGCGGTCCCTGCGGCCGTGATCGGCCTCTCGATCACCTTCACCGCCGATCACTCTGCGCGCCTCGGCCTGGTGACCTTCGGCGTTTTTGCCATGGTGAGCGGAGCCCTGCTGGCCTCGCTTTCCTGGCGCCGCCTGGCGGTGAGCGGAGTTCGCCCGTCCCTGGTCACGCAGGGTGCGATTGCCGTCGTGCTGGGACTGCTGGCCATGCTGTTGCAGGATGGCGGCACCGTCGCGCTCCTGAGCCTCTTCACCGTCTTCGCTCTTCTCACCGGTTTTCTCGAGCTGTACAGCGGGCTGCGAACGCGTGGGCGCTTCATCGCCTCGGGCGATTGGCGCGTGGGCGGCATCCTCACCGTTCTCGCGGGTGTCGCGTTCCTGCTGGTGCCACCGGAGTTGCACCAGCGCGTGAGCACTCCCGAGGGAACGACCGGCGTGCTCGATGCGTCGATCGTCGCTGTCGGCATCCTCGGGGCCTACGGCGCGATACTTGCCATCTACCTCCTCATCGCCGGCTTCTCGGCCAAGTGGGGAACCCAATCCGCTTCGGCAGTGCCCGCGGAAACCCAGACGAAAGGCGGCCCGGCCGCATGAATACGCCAAGTCGCCGTGACCGGCTGCGCCCGCTCGAGTTCCTCCTGATCGCGGGCGTGCTGGCGCTGTTTACCGGCCTCATCGTCCTGGGTACGACCCGAGAACCGCTGCTTGCGATCGTGTTCTTCGGTGTCGCCTTCATCGTCACGCTCGTGACCATCGCCCTGCTCGAGCTCTCCATGAAGCCCAACGCCGAAGAGAAGCTCGACCTGCAGGATCAGGATGCGCACAAGCGCGACGGCGGCGCGCACTAACAGCGAGCGCCCGACGGCCGACTACTCCGCGTACTCCACGAGATCGCTCGCGAGACCGACGTAGCCGGCCGGGGTCAGGGCGACGAGGCGAGCCTTCGCATCCGCCCCTATGTCGAGGCCATTCACGAAGGCGATGAGCTGCGCCTGGTCGACCTTCTTGCCCCGGGTGAGTTCCTTGAGCATCGCGTAGGGGTCGGCGATCGAGCTGCGGCCAGCGGTGACCTCGGCGCGGATCACCGTCTGGATGGCCTCGCCGAGCACCTCCCAGTTGGAATCGAGGTCGGCGGCGAGAGCGGTGCGGTTCACCGCGATCTCGCTGAGCCCCCGCAGGATGTTGTCGAGTGCGAGCACGGAGTGACCGAACGCAACACCGATGTTGCGCTGGGTGGTGGAGTCGGTGAGGTCGCGCTGCAGGCGCGAGGTCACGAGGGTGCTGGCGAGCGAATCGAGCAGCGCGCTCGACAGCTCGAGGTTCGCCTCCGCGTTCTCGAAGCGGATCGGGTTGATCTTGTGCGGCATGGTGGATGAGCCGGTGGCCCCGGCTTGCGGGATCTGGGTGAAGTAGCCCATCGAGATGTAGGTCCAGACATCCGTGCACAGGTTGTGCAGCACTCGGTTCACGTGGCTGACCTTCTGGTACAGCTCGGCCTGCCAGTCGTGCGACTCGATCTGGGTTGTGAGCGGATTCCAGTCGAGGCCGAGCGACTCCACGAACTCCTTCGAGATCGCCGGCCAGTCCTGCGAGGGGTCTGCGGCGACATGGGCGGCGAAGGTTCCCGTTGCACCACTGAATTTGCCGAGGAACTCGATGCGGCCGAGCTGCTCGCGCAGCCGCTTCAGGCGCATCACGAAGACCGCGAACTCCTTGCCCACGGTGGTCGGGGTCGCCGGCTGGCCATGGGTGTGCGCGAGCATCGCATCCGCCCGGTGGTCAACGGCGCGCATCGCGAGCTCCTCGATCACCTCGTCGAGCTTCGGCAGCCAAACCTCGCGCATGGCGTCACGCACGGTGAGCGCATAGGAGAGGTTGTTCACGTCTTCGCTCGTGCAGGCGAAGTGCGTCAGTTCGGCAATCCGGTCGAGACCGAGGGCGGCGAGGCGCGCGCGCACGTAATACTCCACGGCCTTCACGTCGTGGCGGGTGGTCGCCTCGAGCTCCGCGAGCTCATCGATGTCGACCTGGCCGAACGCGGGGATGAGCGCCCGCAGCGACGAGACCTGCTCTGCCGTGAGGCGCTCGGCGCCGAACAACTCATGGCCGGTGAGGTAGATGAGCCACTCCACCTCCACCTGCACCCTCGCGCGGTTGAGCCCCGCCTCGGAGAGGTATTCGCCGAGATCGCTCACGGCGGCGCGGTAGCGGCCATCGAGGGGACTCAGCGGTTGTTCTGGCAGTGGGCTCATGCGACTACGCCTCTAATTCCTGGTTCGATTTGGCGGAACAGCGCCGCACTGGACTTCTCGATCATGCCGAGCACCGAGTCGAACATGGCGGCGTCGGAGTAATACGGGTCGGGCACATCCACCTGCGCGGCCTGCTCGCTGTCAAAGCTGAGCAGCAGCCGCACCTTGCCCCGGTCGATTTCGGTGTTCGCCCAGCTTCGGATGATGCGCTCCTGGCTTCGATCGAACACCACGACCAGGTCGAGGTTGTCGAACCACTCGGTGTCGAACTGCTTCGCACGATGCCGCGACCCATCGTAGCCACGCGCCGAGAGCGCGGCGACCGTGCGATCATCCGAGCGCTCGCCGACGTGCCAGTCACCCGTGCCGGCGGAGATGACAGTGACCTTGCCCTCGAATCCGGCGCGCTTCACGATGTCGCGAAAGACCACCTCGGCCATGGGCGAGCGGCAGATATTGCCGGTGCAGACGAAACAGATCCTGAACAGCGCCGACTCATCGAGTGTGCGGTCGAAGCTCATGGTTCATTCTCCCGCAGAATCGGGCGCTGCTCACCCGGGTCTTTCGCTCCACTCCTCCACAGGGGTGGCAACGGGTGCACAGCGCACGGACCGCGCGAGCGAGCGGATGCCGGTGCCGCGATCGAAGCAGAATGGGCGCTTGGCGGAAGGGGCGTTTATGTATGGTGCGGAGGCAGCCTTCGGGGCGGTGCCCCAGGACGCGGCCGCGATCGAACTGCGGCGGGCGCTCGAGGAGCAGTCGCGAGAGCTGGATGCCGTGCTCACCCGCTTTACCCACGCGGCCGCGCTCATGCCCACGAGTCCTGGACGCGACTGGCGGGGCCTCGCGCAGCTCGTCTACAGCTGGTCCCTCGATCTGCTGCGAGCCGATCTGACCACCGCGGAGGATCGGCTGCGGTCGGCACTTCACGAGTCGCGGCGTGCCGCAGAAAGCCTGGGTGCTCGTGTCGGATGACCTCATCATCTCCGGCGGTGGATCGACCGAGGTCGCCACCTCAGCGCTCCTCTCCCAGCAGCGGCACCTCGAGCGGCTGGCGGAGGAACTGAACGTGTGCCGGTCCAGGCTGCGCTCCATCGACGGCAGGGTGAGTCGCGCGCGAATGCGGGCGGCGGATGCGCCGCTCAGCGCGATGCGCGCGGAGCGGGCGATGGCCGAGGCGCAGGACGCTCTGCACTCATCCCGAGAGCGCGCGTCGACTCTCGCCCGAGGGATCGCGGATGCCGCCACCGCCTACGGCAATGCCGAGGCCGCGGTGGACGGCTGGGCCAGGCAGCTGAGCGCGACCATCGCCTATCAACTCGGGTTCTGGTCTCCGGTGGCCGGTGTTCTCGCGCTCCCCATTCTGTTTCCGATCGCCTTGACGGCGGCCGGAGCAGCCGGTGGCGGGTGGCTGATGACGCCGGAGGCGCGCCGCGAGAAGACGATGAACGAGTGGGTGCAGGCGAACAAGGGCATCCTCAGCGACCCACGGTTCGTAAGCTTCGTGCGGCTGGCGGTCTCGAGCGCAGATGACTTCGGGGAGGGGCTCGTGCACCTGCCCGAGCCGCTTGCCCAGCTACTCGGAGACGACGGCCTCGGCATCCTCGGCGTCGGCAGTTCGGCCGCGGTCGCTGTGGGAGTCGCGGGCGCCGCCGGTGCGCTGCGGGAGACGCCGGTGACGACCACTCTCAGTTCCACCCGCGTCGGTGCGCCGCCCGCGATCGGCCTCGCCGAACGCGCACGGCGGATACCCACCGGCCATGATCAGATCCGCATCGACCGGTATTCGCAGCCCGACGGTCCCGACCACTTCGAGGTGTACCTCGGCGGCACCATTGACGGTTCCGTCGTCTCGAGCACGGAGCCGTGGGACATGACGAGCAACCTCAATGCGGTGGCGGGAGCCGATTCCGGCTCGATGGTCGCGGCGCGGCAGGCGATGCAGCAGGCGGGCATCGACTCCACCACGCCCGTGGTCTTCACCGGCTACTCGCAGGGCGGCCTGCTCTCGGCCCAGCTGGCGGCATCCGGAGACTTCGACACCCGCGGGCTCGTCACCTTCGGCGGGCCTGCCGGAGGCGTCTCGGTGCCGCACGACATCCCGTACGTCGCGCTCGAGCACGCCGACGACCTCGTGCCCGCCACCGGCGGCGTGTGGAAGTCGTCAGACCCCGTGCTCGTCACGCTCACCGTGTACGGCGACCATCCGTACTCGGGCGACATCTTCTTTCCCGCTCACGAACTCTCGAACTATCGGCAGACCGCGAGCCTCGCCGACGCCTCAGACGAGCAGAGGCTTGCCGACAGTCGGGATGCCCTTCGCCACTTCACCGAGGGAACGACGGAGGTGCAGTCCAGCTACTTCCACGCGGTCAGAACCGGCGGATGAGCGCTACCTGCGACCGATAACCGGGCGCAGCAGGATGCCGATGAGCCAGCTGAGCAGTGCGAGCACGAGCGCGCCGAGCACGCCCCACCAGAAGCCCGCGATGTACAGCCCGAAGCCGAGCAGAGTGGTGATCCAGCTGACCAGCAGCAGCAGCAGGGCGTTGACGACGAGAGCGATCAGGCCGAGCGTGAGGATGTAGAGCGGGAAGGCGACGATGCGGATGAGGTTGCCGATCAGGCCGTTCACGACGCCGAAGACGAGGGCGATGAGCAGGTAGGTCAGCACCCACGCGAGAGTGTCCCCCGGGGCGAATGGCCGCACCGTCACGCCGTGGACGATAAGTGTGGTCAGCCAGAGGGCGACGGCGTTGATGACGAGGCGAACGAGGAATCTTGACATTGCACCACTATGCCCTGCCCCCTCGGCGAGCCGCAATGGACCCGGCCGCCCTAGGCTTGGACGGTGACCAGTCCAGACGCCTCCCCGGTTCGCCTTCGCCCGGAGATCACGGCGCTCGCCGCCTATGCCCAGGGCAAGCCGGCTGCCGACGATGCCTTCAAGCTGTCGTCCAACGAGAATCCGTTCGACCCGCTGCCGGAAGTTCTGCAGGCCGTCACCAAGGCCAGCGGCATCAATCGCTATCCGGATGCCGCGGGCATTCACCTGCGCCAGCGCCTCGCCCACCGCTATAACGTCGGCATCGAGCAGGTGCACCTCGGCGCCGGTTCCGTCTCGATCATCGCGCAGCTCATCCAGGCGGCAGCGAGTACGGGTGACGAAGTCCTGTACGCCTGGCGCTCCTTCGAGGCCTACCCGGGGCTCGTCACCGTCGCCGGCGCCACGAGCGTGCAGGTCCCCGTGCTGCCCGACGGAAGGCACGACCTACCCGCGATGGCCGCCGCGATCACGGATCGCACCCGCGTCGTGATCGTGTGCACCCCTAACAACCCGACCAGCACCATCGTGACGGCCAAGGAGTTCGCCGAGTTCATGAAGGCCGTGCCCCAGCACGTTCTCGTGCTGCTCGACGAGGCCTACGGCGAGTTCGTGACCGACCCCGATGCCGTGAAGGGTGTCGACGTGCTCGGCCGCTACCCCAACGTGGTCGTGTTGCGCACCTTCTCCAAGGCCTATGGTCTCGCCGGCCTGCGCATCGGCTACGCGATCGGCCCCGCGTACATCCTGGATGCCGCCCGCGCCACCGCGATTCCGCTCTCGGTCACCACACCGTCGCAGCACGCGGCGCTCGTCTCGCTCGACCACGAGGATGCGCTGCTCGAGCGGGTCGCCCGGCTGACGGTGCTGCGCGACCAGATCTGGCAGGCGCTCATCGACCAGGGCTGGAACGTGCCGAAGCCCCAGGGCAACTTCGTCTGGCTCGAGACGGGTGAGGCGACCGCGCGCGTCGCGGAGGTGTTCGCCGCCCACGGAATCGTGGCGCGCCCGCTCGGTTCCGACGGCATCCGGGTCTCGATCGGGGAGCCGCAGTCTGTGGATAAACTCCTAAAGGCTTCGGCAGAGGTTGTGCGTGACCTACCAAGTACGGTGTCCGGGGCGCGGCTAGATTAGAGATCTGGTGCGGCAGGCGGTGTCGCACACTGCGCCCGTGAAGGTCCGGTGGTGCGGTATCCGAAGTCCAGAACCCGAAGCCCAGCACCCAAGCTCAGACAGAACGGCGAGGTAATCGTGGCAGGAACTGCAACGACGGTCCAGTTACTCTCTCCCGAGGGCACGCTGGTCACCGGGGAGTCGACCGAGCAATACCTGCCATACATCGAAGCTCTGGATGACGACCAGCTTCGTCGCTTCCACCACGACATGGTGATCACCCGTCGCTTCGATCTCGAGGCCACCAACCTGCAGCGGCAGGGCCAGCTCGCGCTGTGGCCACCGAGTCACGGGCAGGAGGCCGCCCAGGTCGGCTCCGCGCACGCGCTGCGCAGCCAGGATCACGCCTTCCCCTCCTATCGTGAGCACGCGGTCGCGCTCGATCGCGGAGTCGACCCGATCGACATCATCCGGCTCATGCGCGGTGTCACGAATGGCGGCTGGAACCCGGCGGAGTGCGGCAACTTCCACCTCTACACGCTCGTGCTCGGCACGCAGACGCTGCACGCCACCGGTTTCGCGATGGGCATCGCCCTCGACGGAGCGAGCGGCACGGGCGACCCCGAGCGTGACGAGGCGGTGATCGTCTACTTCGGTGACGGATCGACCAGCGAGGGAGACGTCAGCGAGTCGCTCGTCTTCGCCGCGAGCTTCCAGACGCCCGAGGTCTTCTTCCTGCAGAACAACCAGTGGGCGATCTCGGTGCCCGTCGACGTGCAGTCGCGCGGTCCGCTCGCCCAGCGCGCGGGCGGCTTCGGCATTCCCGGCATCCAGATCGACGGCAACGATGTGCTCGCGAGCTACGCGGTCAGCCGCCGCAACCTCGACGAGGCGCGCTCGGGCGGCGGACCGCGGTTCATCGAGGCGCTCACCTACCGCATCGGCGCTCACACCACGAGCGACGACCCCAGCAAGTATCGGCTGAACGCGGAGCTCGACTCCTGGATCGCTCGCGATCCCATCGTGCGCTTCGAGACCTGGCTGCGCTCCCGCGGCGAGAGCGACGCGTTCTTCGCGGAACTCACGGTCGAGGCCGAAGACTTCGCCGCGGATGTGCGTGCCAGGACCCTGCAACTCGGCCTTCCCTCCAGAGACCTCATCTTCGATCACGTGTATTCGGAGCCGCACCCGCTGATCGTCGAGCAGAAGAAGTGGCTCGAGGACTACGAGAACTCCTTCGGAGGAGGCGCATGACCGCCGAACAGCAGGAGATCCCGCTCGTCAAGGCCCTGAACGCCGGACTGCGCAAGGCGCTCGAGGACGACCAGAAGGTGCTCCTCATGGGCGAGGACATCGGCCCGCTCGGCGGCGTCTTCCGGGTGACCGAGGGATTGCAGGCGGACTTCGGGTCGAAGCGCGTCTTCGACACTCCTCTCGCAGAATCCGGCATCGTCGGCACCGCAATCGGACTCGCGATGCGCGGCTACCGGCCGGTCTGCGAGATCCAGTTCGACGGCTTCATCTTCCCCGCCTTCGATCAGATCACCACCCAGCTGGCGAAGCTGACGAGCAGGCACGAGGGCGCTATCCGGATGCCGGTCGTCATCCGCGTGCCCTACGGCGGGCACATCGGCGCGGTCGAGCACCACCAGGAGAGCCCCGAGGCCTACTTCGCGCACACGCCGGGGCTTCGCCTCGTGAGCCCGAGCACCCCGAACGACGCGTACTGGATGATCCAGGAGGCGATCGCCTCGAACGATCCCGTGCTGTTCTTCGAACCGAAGAGCCGGTACTGGAACAAGGGCGCCGTCGACTTCTCGGCCAGTGCCGCCGCGCTGCACGCCAGCCGCGTGGTGCGCACCGGCACGCAGGTCACGCTCGTCGGCCACGGCGCCATGGTTACCGTGCTGCTGCAGGCGGCCGAACTCGCTGAGGCCGAGGGCACGAGCGTCGAGGTCGTCGACCTTCGATCGCTTTCGCCGCTCGACTACGGCCCCATCATTGAGTCGGTGCAGAAGACCGGTCGACTCGTCGTCGCATCCGAGGCTCCCGGCCTTGCCAGCATCACCTCCGACATCGCGGCCACCGTGACCGAGCAGTGCTTCTACTCGCTCGAGGCCCCGGTGCTGCGGGTGAACGCGTTCGACACGCCCTTCCCGCCGGCGAAGCTCGAGGGCACCTACCTCCCCGACGCCGACCGGGTGCTCGAGGCAGTGGATCGAGCCATGGCCTATTAGGCGCATGCTGTATTTTTCGACCTAGATCTATATCGCAGCAACCAGAACGAAGGAGCGCCATCGTGAGCAGCTCGAACTTCACCCTTCCCGATGTCGGCGAGGGACTGACCGAGGCGGAGATCGTGGCCTGGAAGGTCAAGGCCGGCGACGCCGTCTCGGTGAACCAGGTGCTCGTCGAGATCGAGACCGCCAAGTCGCTCGTGGAGCTTCCCTCGCCGTTCGCGGGCGTCGTCACGGCGCTGCTCGTCGAAGAGGGACAGACCGTCGACGTGGGCACGCCCATCATCACGGTGTCGTCAGACGGGACTGAGCCGAACACTCCGGATGCCGACACGGCCGTCGCAGACACCACCAGCAGCATCGCGACAGAGTCCGATGCGGATTCCTCCGGCGCCGTGCTCGTCGGCTACGGCCTCAAGGGGCAGGTGAACTCCCGGCGCGCCCGCACGGCGGCTCCCGCGCGCCCTGCCGTACCGGCAGCGACAACGAACGTCATCGCGAAGCCGCCCATCCGCAAGCTTGCCAAGGACCTCGGCGTCGACCTCTCGGTCGTCGAGGCGACGGGCCTCGTCGGAGAGGTCACTCGTGACGACGTGGTGCGCGCCGCGTCGCAGGCGAGCGTGTTCCGCAACATCGAAACCCCGGAGTGGGGTGTGGAACGTGAGGAGCGCATCCCGGTCAAGGGCGTGCGCAAGGCGATCGCCACGGGGATGGTCAAGAGTGCCTTCTCGGCGCCGCACGTCGGCGTCTTCGTCGACGTCGACGCGACCCGCACGATGGAGTTCGTCAAGCGGCTCAAGAACTCCGCAGACTTCGCGGGAGTCAAGGTCTCCCCCATGCTCATCATGGCCAAGGCGATGATCTGGGCGGTTCGGCGCAACCCCACTGTGAACTCCACCTGGAGCGACAAAGAGATCGTCGTGCACCACTACGTCAACTTCGGCTTCGCGGCGGCGACCCCACGAGGCCTCGTCGTGCCGAACATCAAGGATGCCCAGGAGCTTTCGCTGCGCGAACTCGCGCAGGCGATCGAGAGCATGACGAACGTGGCCCGCGAGGGCAAACTGCAGCCGGCGGACATGTCGAATGGCACCATCACGGTGACGAACATCGGTGTCTTCGGCATGGACACGGGCACGCCGATCCTGAATCCGGGTGAGGTCGCGATCGTTGCCCTCGGCACGATCAAGCAGAAGCCGTGGGTGGTGGACGGCGAGGTTCGGCCGCGCTACGTGACCACGCTCGGCGCGAGCTTCGATCACCGCATCGTTGACGGAGATGTCGCGAGCCGCTTCCTGGCGGATGTCGCGAGCATCATCGAGGAGCCCGCTCTGCTGCTCGATTGAGCCCCTTCGACCTGTTCAGGGAACGCGGTCGCTGAGCCTGTCGAAGCGCGAATCTCGCCCCCAATGCGATGCGCGCGCTTCGTTATGCCATACTAATGATAACGAATCTCATTACCGGTCGGGCTCTCCGGCTTAGAAGGCACCTCTCATGCGTTCCACCACCAAGGCCACAGCTCTGTTCGCGGCGCTCGCCATCGCGGCGACCGCGCTCGCAGGCTGCTCGAGCTCGACCTCGCCGAAGGATGACGGCGTGATCTCGGTCGTCGCGTCGACCAACGTCTGGGGCGATGTCGCGAAGCAGATCGGCGGCGACGCCATCCACGTCACCTCGATCATCTCGGACCCCGCACAGGACCCGCACTCCTATGAGGCCAACGCACAGGTGCAACTCGCCCTGTCGAAGGCCGACATCGTCATCGAGAACGGCGGGGGTTACGACGACTTCGCGCGCACCCTGCTCGGCGGCGCGGGCAACAGCACCGCGCAGGTGCTCAACGCCGTGAATATCTCCGGCTACCAGAGCACCGGGCTCAACGAACACATCTGGTACGACTTCCCGACCGTGCGCAAGGTCGCGGCTCGCATCGCGAGGTCGCTGACCGCCCTCGACGCGTCGCGCGCCGCGACCTTCGCGGCGAACGCGAGGGCGTTCGACACGGCGCTCGGCGGGCTCGAGGCCGACGAGGCCGCGATCAAGGCGGGGCCTGCGGCGGGGCAGGGTGTCGCGATCACCGAGCCGGTTCCCCTGTATCTGCTCACGGCATCCGGCCTGGTCGACAAGACCCCGGATGCGTTCAGTGAGGCGATCGAGGCGGGAACGGATGTCGCCCCCGACGTGCTGAGGCAAACGCTCGCACTGCTCAAGGAGCACCGCGTCGCGCTGCTTGCCTACAATAAGCAGACCGGCGGCCCGGAGACGGACCAGGTGCTCGCTGCGGCCAAGGCCGCGGGCGTTCCAGCGATCGGCATGACGGAGACCCTCCCCGACGGCAAGGACTACATCGGCTGGATGACCGACAACCTTAACGCGGTGAAGGCCGCGCTGAGCTGATGGAGACTGCAATCGCCGAGCCGGTCCTGAGCCTTCGCGCCGCGACGCTCGCCTTCGGGGAACGCGTTCTCTGGCGCGGTCTCAACCTCGACGTGCAGCCGGGCGAGTTCCTCGCCGTGCTCGGACCCAACGGCACCGGTAAGACGAGCCTCCTGAAGACGATTCTCGGCCAGCAGCGACTCACCTCCGGCTCGGTCAGCCTCCTTGGCGAACCGATCCGCCGCGGCTCCCGGGCGATTGGCTACATTCCGCAGCAGCAGCTTCTCGAGCAGGGCACGCCGCTGCGCGCGCGGGACCTCGTCGCCCTCGGCGTCGACGGCCACCGCTGGGGTCCGCCGCTCACGTCGAAGGCGGTACGGCGCACGGTCGACGCGGCGCTCGACTCCGTCGGCGCGCGCGAGTATGCGAACGTACCGGTCGCTACACTGTCCGGTGGTGAGCAGCAGCGCATCCGGGTGGCGCAGGCCCTCGCGGGCAACCCCCGCGTGCTGCTCTGCGACGAACCCCTGCTCTCGCTCGACCTGCACCACCAGCGCGGCATCAGCGAACTCATCGACGAGCGGCGCAAGGCCACCAATACCGCCGTCGTCTTCGTGACGCACGACGTCAACCCGATCCTCGGCATGGTCGACCGAGTGCTCTACCTGGCAGGCGGCCGCTTTCAGGTCGGTACCCCCGACGAGGTGCTGCGCTCCGAGGTGCTCTCCTATATGTATGACACTCCGGTCGAGGTCATCCGCAGCCGCGGCCGCATCGTCGTGCTTGGCGCGCCGGAGGGCTACGGCGTGCACGATCACCTGGAACACCACGGAACGGCGAGGTCGGAACCGTGAGTGGGGACTTCTGGTCGCAGATCTTCGGATTCGCCAACTACGGCGAACTGCTCGTTCTGGTGCGCAACTCGATCTTCGCCGGTGCCATCCTCGGCGTGGTCGGCGGCCTCATCGGGCCGTTCGTCATGACGCGCGACCTGGCCTTCGCCGTGCACGGCGTGAGCGAACTGTCGTTCGCCGGGGCATCCGCCGCCCTGCTCTTCGGGGTGAACGTCGTCGCCGGGTCCGTGGCCGGCTCGCTGCTGGCTGCCCTGCTCATTGCCGTGCTCGGTGCCCGAGCGAAGGAACGCAATTCGATCATCGCCGTGCTCATGCCATTCGGGCTGGGGCTCGGCATTCTATTTCTCGCCCTCTATAAGGGGCGCAGCGCCAATAAGTTCGGCCTCCTCACCGGTCAGATCGTCTCGGTCGACAACCCGCAACTGCTGACGCTCGTCATCATCTCGGCGGTCGTCATCCTGGCGCTGCTCGTGATCTGGCGGCCGCTGAGCTTCGCGAGCGTCGATGCGGATGTCGCCCGCGCCAAGGGACTTCCCGTCGGCGCCCTTGGCATCGTGTTCATGATCCTGCTTGGGCTTGCGACGGCCGTCGCCATCCAGATCGTGGGCGCCCTGCTCGTGCTCTCGCTGCTCGTGACGCCCGCTGCCGCGGCGATGCGAGTAACAGCCTCGCCGCTGCTCGCACCCCTGCTGAGTGTGATCTTTGCCGTGGTATCGGTCGTCGGTGGCATCCTGCTGGCTCTCGGTGGTCTGCCGATCAGTCCGTATGTCACGACCATCTCGTTCCTGATCTACGTCGTGTGCCGCATCGTCGGCGCTCGCAGGAGCCGTCGCGGTCAGAACGGCCGCCTGCCGGCTCGCACGGTCGAAGCCTAGAATCGCGCTGTAAGGGAGGATGCGGTGAAGAGAAACACCTGGCAACGCGAGGCGGTGCGCGAGGCGCTCGGCGACAGCGACGGGTTCATCAGTGCGCAGACGCTGCACTCCGAGCTTCGCGATGCGGGCTCACCGATCGGACTCGCCACCGTGTATCGCGCGCTCGCCGACCTTGAAGGCGAGGGCGAGGCCGACTCGCTGCAGACCGAGGGCGAGAGCCTGTATCGGGCTTGCACGCCCGGTCAGCATCACCACCACCTGATCTGCCGAAACTGCGGTCTCGCCGTGGAGATCGAGGCGGATGCCGTTGAAGTCTGGGCGAAGACCGTGGCAGCCGAGCACGGTTTCACCCAGCCCACCCACGTCGTGGACGTCTTCGGGCTCTGCGCGAGCTGCAGCGCCAGCGCACCACAGCGGGTTGAGTAGCGAGGCAGGAGGGCATCGAAACCCGCCACGCCGCTCGCAGCCCAGACCGATCAGCGTTTGCGCTGTGCGCGCCTGGCACGTAAGCTTGGTCGCTGGCCGCGGTATCTCCGTGTGCCCATGTGCGCGAATCCCACCTTTTTCACCATATGTGGGGTTGCGTGTGCCGACAAGAGACCTTGGGTAAGGCAGATCGCCTTACGGTACTGATGGAGGATGACATGGCAGCAACCTGCCAAGTGACCGGCGCCGTTCCCGGCTTCGGGCACAACATTTCGCACTCGCACCGTCGCACCAAGCGACGCTTCGATCCGAACATTCAGAAGAAGACCTACTACGTGCCGTCGCTGCGCCGTAACGTCACGCTGACCCTGAGCGCCAAGGGCATCAAGGTCATCGACGCTCGCGGCATCGAGTCCGTGGTCAAGGACATCCTTGCCCGTGGGGAGAAGATCTAATGGCCAAGCAGCAGGACGTTCGTCCGATCATCAAGCTCCGTTCGACGGCAGGCACCGGTTACACCTATGTGACCAAGAAGAACCGTCGCAACGACCCTGACCGTCTCGTGCTGAAGAAGTACGACCCCATCGTGCGCCAGCACGTCGAATTCCGCGAGGAGCGCTAACAATGGCGAAGAAGAGCATGATTGCCAAGAACGAGCAGCGCAAGGTCGTGGTCGCCCGTTACGCGGCCAAGCGCCTCGAGCTGAAGAAGGCCCTCGTCGACCCCGCGTCGACCGACAAGGAGCGCGAGGCCGCACGCCTCGGTCTGCAGAAGCTTCCCCGTAACGCCTCTCCGGTGCGCGTTCGTGGACGCGACTCGATCGACGGCCGCCCGCGCGGTTTCCTCAAGCAGTTCGGTGTTTCGCGCGTGCGCTTCCGCGATATGGCGCACCGCGGCGAATTGCCCGGAATTACCAAGTCAAGCTGGTAAATTACAGTCGATTCGACGTGATCATTGGTCACGGAGGATCCGTACTGATCAACCACTGATCCGATCCAAACGGACGGGCAGCCTGATCGGCTGACACGCTCGTACTGCAACACATATCGTCCGAGGAGGACATTCGATGGCTGACAAGTCACTAAACCGTACCGAGCTCGTCGCGGCTGTTGCCGCTGAGTCTGGCCAGAGCCAGGCTTCGGTGAACACCGTTCTCGACGCTCTCTTCAACACCCTCGCGAAGTCCGTCGGCAACGACGTGAAGGTCACGATCCCGGGCTGGCTCGCGGTCGAGCGCACCCACCGCGCAGCGCGCGCCGGTCGTAACCCTTCGACGGGTGAGGCCATCCAGATCGCCGCCGGTTACGGCGTGAAGGTCAGCGCGGGCAGCAAGCTGAAGGCCGCCGCGAAGTAGTCTCCTTCTTCGAAAAGGGACGGTGCCCGACAGGGCGCCGTCCCTTTCCCTTTGTGTCAGCAGCCCCGGTGTGATCAGCACGGCCGCACTCGCTTAGGCTGGAGGTTGTGCCGAGGCTAGTGCGAGTCGCCGGGCCAGCCGTTCTGCTGGTCGTGGCGCTGCTGTCCCTCCTCGCGGCACTGCAGATAGGCGGGGCGGCGCAGGCGTCGATCATCTTCGATCCGGGGCCCGTCATCCGCTATGGGCTGCCGCTCGTCACGATGCTCGTGAACATCGGCGTCGCGGGCACCATCGGCGCCCTCGTGCTCGCGCTGTTTGCGCTGAGCGACCGCGAGCCTGAATACGAACGTGCACTGGATGTCGCCGCCGGCTTTGCCGCATTCTGGACCGTCGCATCCGGTGCCACCGCGTTCTTCACCTACCTGGGTCTGTCGAACTCGAAGGTCAGCCTCGACGCCGACTTCAGCCAGCTGCTTGGACAGTTTCTCACCGGCTCGGAGGTGGGGCAGGCCTGGCTCGGTATCACCCTCGTCGCCGCGACCGTGACGGTGCTGTGCTTCGCGGTGCGCAATCGAACCGCGCTGTTCTTCGTGACGCTGTTCGCCGGCATCGGGTTGCTGCCGATGGCGGAGCAGGGGCACTCGGCCGGCGCAAGCGGCCACGACATAGCGGTCACCTCCCTCGGTCTGCACCTCGTCTTCGCGGCCGTGTGGCTCGGCGGCCTGCTCACGATCGTGCTGCTGCGCCCATCGCTCGAGGGCGGCCGCATCGGACCAGTGCTCACCCGCTACTCCACCCTGGCGATCATCTGCTTCATCGTGGTGGCGGCATCCGGGTACGTGAATGCGGCGCTGCGCGTCGGATCGTTCGGCGCACTTCTGAAGCCCTACGGCATCCTCATTCTGCTCAAAGTGGCCGCCCTCGGTGCACTTGGCCTGTTCGGCCTCACCCAGCGCCGCTTCCTGATCGCTCGGATGCAGCAGCCGAAGAATGGGCGCAACCCGGCATTCTGGTGGCTGGTCGTCGCGGAGCTCGGGTTCATGGGCATCGCATCCGGGGTCGCAGCGGCCCTCGCGAGGACCGATCCGCTCGTTCCACAGGTGCAGGTGACCACGACGCCCGCCTACGTGCTGACGGGCGAGCCAATGCCGCCGCAGCTCACCTTCGCGCGCTACTTCACCGAGTGGAACTTCGACCTGCTCTGGGTGCTCATCACCGCGTTCCTCGCCTTCTTCTACATCGCGGGCGTCTGGCGGCTGCACAAGCGCGGCGACCGCTGGCCCTGGTATCGCACCACGACCTGGCTCCTCGGCCTGGCGCTGCTCTTCTACGTGACCAACGGCGGCATCAACGCCTACGAGAAGTACCTGTTCAGCGCGCACATGCTGGGACACATGGTGCTCGGCATGATGGTGCCGCTGCTGCTGGTGCCCGCGGCGCCGATCACGCTCGCGATGCGTGCCATAGCCAAACGGTCGGATGGCAGCCGCGGACCGAGGGAATGGATCCTGCTCGCCGTGCACTCCAGGGTGGCCGGAGTTCTCGGCAACCCGGTGGTGGCGGGAGTGATCTTTGCCGGGTCGCTCTGGCTCTTCTACTACACACCGCTCTTCGGCTGGGCGACTCGCGACCACATCGGCCACACCTTTATGATCGTGCACTTCCTCCTCGCGGGGTACCTGTTCATCCAGGCCCTCATCGGAGTCGACCCCGCTCCCTACCGCGCGCCCTACCCGATCCGGCTGATAGTGCTGCTCGCGACCGTGGGCTTCCACGCCTTCTTCGGGGTGGGGCTCATGACCGGCACGGGTCTGCTGCAGGCGAGCTGGTACGGCGCGATGGGTCGCACCTGGGGGGTGAGCGCGATCGCCGACCAACAGACGGGCGGCGGAATCGCGTGGAGCGTCGGCGAGATTCCCACAGTGATCCTCGCCATCGTCATCGCGGTCATGTGGAGCCGGAGCGACACCAAAGAGGCAAAACGCATGGATCGCAAGGCGGATCGCGACGGCGATTTCGATCTGGCCGAATACAACCGGATGCTGCAGAAGCTGTCGAACCGGCCCTAGTCGTCAGGTACCGGTGATCACCAGCCGACCGTCGGCCGCGAAGCCGATCGTGTAGGCCACGGTGAACGGCACGTCCTCATCGAGCGTGGTGACGGAACCGTCGAAGATCGAGCGCACCTTCACAGTGAGGTGCGCCGCTCCCGTCGTGTGCGGCACCTGCCAGGTTCCGGGGGTCACCCCCGGCGCGATCGTCACGACGGGGTTGTGAACGATTGACCAGGCCGGCGCGCCCTCGATGCGATCGCCGATCTCCTTGCCGAACGGGCATCCGGTCGGCAGCAGCACCTTCTGGGTCGCGCACGTCTTCAACTGTGCGTTCAACCCCTTCTGCACCTGCGAGACGAAGGCGGTGTTCGCCTGCACGTCGACCGTGGCCTTCGATGCCGCGCCGGCCTTGCTGAGACGGGTGGGCACCGGCTTGGCCGTGAAGTAATCGGAATCGTGGCCGAGCACGTAGAGGCCGGGGGTGAGCACGAGCTGCCGAGTGGCGGCATCCGGTGCACTCGACGTCAACTGCAGCCCGTTCACCGTGAAACCGGCGTCGTGCTGCGGAGTGATCGTGAGCGTGCCGAGCGGAGTCGCGGAAAAGCACCAGCCCGCGAACAGGCCCATTCTCGTCCCGTCGCGCTCCACCGTGAAGGTGGTCGTGCCCGTGCTCTTCGTCGCGCCCGCGGCCATCAGATAGCTGTATCGCACGAGGTGCGCGCCGCCGCGTTCCACATCACTGACCAGGCGGATGTCGCTGAGCTCCCCGAGCGCGCGCGGGTCGAGCAGATCCCGGCCCGCCTTCGCGGCATCGCTCGCGCTCGCGGGACCCGCCAGTTCGAGCGCCGCCGAGAGGTCGTGGCGGGAAAGAGCGGCCAGGTAGGAGCCCGCGAATCCGGAGGCGCTGTAGAGCGTCGCGTTGAGGATGAGCACGGTGCCCGCGAAGACCGCCACGAGGAGTCCGCCGAGCACCGCCCAGGTGATGGCGACGCGGCGTTGACCCATGCCCACATCCTAAAGTGCCCTGCACAGCGCGGCCTCGGCGGCGCTCCTGCACAGGCCGCTGCGGCATCCGTTCTTCTCAGCGGTCGGGCAGTAGATTGGAGAGTCAGTCCATCGCGGTGAGAGGGTTTTTCGTGAGCGAGTTCACGCTCTCCCCCGAGCAGGCGGCGGTCTTCGACAACATCGAGACCACGCGCGACAACATCTTCGTCACGGGCCGCGCCGGCACGGGCAAGTCGACACTGCTGAACCACCTGTCGTGGAACACCTCGAAGCAGGTCGTTATCTGCGCGCCCACCGGCGTCGCCGCTCTCAACGTAGGCGGCCAGACCATTCACTCGCTGTTCCTGCTGCCCATCGGGGTGATCGCGGACCGCGAGATCGACCAGAGCGCGGCGCTGCGCAAGCTGCTCAACACGATCGACACCCTCGTGATTGACGAGGTCTCCATGGTCAACGCCGACCTGCTGGATGCCGTGGACCGCAGCCTGCGACAGGCCAGGCAGCGCCCGCTCGAGGCCTTCGGGGGCGTGCAGCTCGTGCTCTTCGGTGACCCGTACCAGCTGGCGCCGGTGCCCGGTGACGAGGACGAGCGGGCGTACTTCGACGACCAGTACCGCTCCATGTGGTTCTTCGACGCCAAGGTGTGGCAGGAGACCGACCTGCGCATCTTCGAACTCAGCACCATTCACCGGCAGCACGAGCAGGAGTTCAAGTACATGCTCAACGCCGTGCGGCACGGTCGGGTGACCGCCGAGATCGCCGAGCAACTGAACACCACCGGCGCAAGAAAACCGCCGACCGATGGCACGATCACGCTCGCCACCACCAACGCCACCGTGAACCGCATCAACGCGAGCGAACTCGCCCGCCTGCCCGGTCGCGTGCTCACCGCGAAGGCCGAGATCACCGGCGAGTTCGGAGGGCGTGCCTATCCGGCCGACGAATCCCTCGAGCTGAAGGTCGGCGCGCAGGTGATGTTCCTGCGCAACGACTCCGATCAGCGCTGGGTCAACGGCAGCGTCGGCACGGTCACGAAGATCTCCTCGACGGTGTTCGTCGAGGTCGACGGCGAGGAGCACGAGGTGCAGCCCGCAGTGTGGGAGAAGTACAAGTACAGCTACTCGGCCGCGACCAAGCAGCTGAAGCGCGACATCGTCGCCGAATTCACCCAGTTTCCACTGCGGCTCGCCTGGGCCGTCACCATTCACAAGTCGCAGGGCAAGACCTACGAGAAGGCCATCGTCGATCTCGGGCAGCGCTCATTCGCGCCGGGCCAGACCTACGTGGCCCTCAGCCGAATCTCGTCACTCGACGGGCTCTACCTGAGCCGACCGCTGCGGCCGAGCGACATCATCGTCGACGAGAACGTGCGGCGCTTCATGTCTCAGGCGGTCGCCGTGCCGGGCATCGAGGCCTAGCAGTCCGGTCTCGGCCGCGAGCGGGTGAAGCACCGGCCGCACCCAGCTGGTTGAGTGCGACCGGCACAGTGGGGTAGACGCTAGTGGCCCATCCCGGGCATGTCCATCATCATCATGCCACCCATGGTGCCACCGTGCTCCTGGGCAACAGTCCCGGCCTGGGTGGCCGCGAGGGCGGGCGTCGTGAGAGCTCCGACGAGCAGACCTCCCACGAAGACTGCCGCCAGGTATCTGCCGGCGCTCTGAGTTTTAGCGGGAGGGGTCTTTGCGGGCGCGGGGGCGGCATCCGGCCCCCGTGTGGCGGAGAGACGCCGAAGGTAGACACCGAGCACGCCGGCGATGAAGAGCTCGAACGCCGCGGCAATGGCCATGGGCACGAAGCGCAGGGGCGAGGCGATCTGTGGCGTGCCCAGCATCGTGGCGACGACCACGAGCAGGCTCCACAGGATGAGGGGTGCTGTCGCGCCGATCTGCGCGAGCCGGGCGGTCACGACGCGGTCCTTCACCAGCACGCTCACCGCCCAGACGAGCTCCGCGACGCCCAGCACGAGGAGCGGGATCGCGAGCGGAAGGGGAGAGCTGATCACGAGCGCCAGATGGACGATGCCAGATCCAATGGCGGCAAAAGACAACCAACAGCGGGTCACTTGTGACATCTGCTCTCCCCTTCCCTTGAGTGATGCTGCGAACTAGGCCGTTGCGGTGCGCAGACCCTTGTCGGCGCCGAGACCCACACCGAGCAGGATGATCGCGCTCGCGAAGTGCAGCACGTTGTCCCAGCCATTGATGGCCAAGATGTTCACGGGCGAGTCCAGGATGAAGAGCCCGACGATACCGAGCAGCAGGTACACGGCGCCGACGACGGAGTTGACCGTCCTGGACGCGCGAATGCTGGAGAGCCCCGCGATGAGAAGCGCGGCACCGATCACAAGGTGGGCCACGTTGTGCAGCGGGTTCACCTCGAAGAGGCCCAGAAGCAGGCCACCCTTCGTGGCGATGAAGCCGACTCCGCCGGTGACGGCGAACCCGAGCAGGCCGATTAGAAGATAGACCGCGCCGAAAATAGTAGCCAGCATACGGTTTGGGGACTTGGTCATGATTTCCTCCTCAAAACAGCCCGACGGTCGTCGCGCATGTCTTCCATTCGTAGTGGTCGCCTCGTTGGTTTGGTCAGGGCTTGACATTGCGTCGCCGCCGGGCGGGTGCAGTATGGGTGCATGCCGATAACGCCCGACACGAAGAACTGGACCTGGGTGCTCGAGCGCACCTGCCCCGAGTGCGGATACGACGCATCCGTCGTCGACGATGACGCGGTCGGGTCGCTGCTTCGCGCGAACGCCGCCGCGTGGCCCGCCGTGCTGCAGCGCCCGGATGTCGCGGCGCGGCCGGACGACAGCACCTGGTCGCCGCTCGAATACGCGGCCCACGTGCGGGACGTGTTCCGGCTCGCGGTCGTGCGCCTGAACCTCATGCTCGAGGAAGACGACCCGCTGTACGCGAACTGGGACCAGGACGCGACGGCCATCGAGGAGCGTTACAACGAGCAGGAGCCGGAGGTCGTGAGCCGCGAGCTCGTCGATGCGGGTTCCGCTGCCGCCGCCGCGTTCGACGCGGTGCCCGCGGATGCCCGGGCCAGGTCGGGTCGCCGCAGCGATGGAGCGCGCTTCACCGTGAGCAGCTTCGGCAAGTACATCGTGCACGACCCCGTGCATCACCTCTGGGACGTGAGCGGCGGCGCGTTCAGCCGGGCCGGTTAGAGCGTTCAGATGTATCTCATGCGCATTGGCGCCTCCGGCTCCGAGCGGCCCGTCGTTCGCATCAGTGACGACAGCTATGTCGACGTCTCGGATGTCGTCCCCGACTTCAACGAGGCCTTCTTCGCATCCGGGTTGGATGGTTTGCGTCCCGTGGTGGACGAGCGCGTCGCGGCCGGCTCGGTGCACGCGTTCCAGGGTGAGCGCATCGGCTCGCCCATCGCGCGGCCGCACCAGATCCTGGCAATCGGACTGAACTATCGCGAGCATGCCGCCGAGACGGGCGCGGCCGTGCCCGAGGAGCCGATCCTGTTCACCAAGTCGCCGAACAGCATGGTCGGGGCGAATGACGACGTGCGGATGCCGCGAGGCTCCACCAAGCTCGACTGGGAGGTCGAACTAGGCGTCGTCATCGGTGCCCGGGCGAGTTACCTCGAGGACGAGGCCGCAGCAGAAACCGTCATCGCTGGTTACACCATCAGCAACGACGTGAGCGAGCGTTCCTTCCAGAAGGAGCGCGGCGGGCAATTCTCCAAGGGCAAGTCGGCCGAAACCTTCAACCCCTGCGGGCCCTGGCTCGTGACGCCCGACGAGTTCGACGACGTGCTGGCCCTTGAACTGCAGCTCGACGTGAATGGGCAGCGCAGGCAGCGCGGTTCGACCGCCTCAATGATCTTCAGCCCGGCGTACCTCGTGCACTACCTCAGTCAGTTCATGGTGCTCGAGCCCGGCGACCTGATCAACACCGGCACCCCACCCGGAGTTGCGGCAGGAATGGAGCCGCCGCAGTGGCTGCGGGTCGGCGACGAGCTGAGGCTCTCGATCGAGGGACTGGGTGAGCAGCACCAGCGCGTGATCGCACCGCGCTGAGCGTCAGTCGATGAGGTGTTTCTCGACAAAGCTCGCCGTGCGGGCGAAGGCGAGGGCTGCCGCGTCGACATCCGTCTTGTCGGGAATGGTGGCGTTCGCGAAGGAATGCACGGTTCCCGGATAGTTGTACTCCGTGATCGGCGTTCCGTGGTCCTTGAGCCGGTCGATGAACGACTCCGGGTCTTCGCCCTCGTCCCACTCGTCGAACTCCGCGAAGTGCAGCTGCACGGGGCTGGGAATGACGCCGTGCTGTTCGGGACTGAGCGTCGCGTAGTAGGCGACCACGGCATCCGCGACGCCGGACTGCGCGTGCAACAGGGAGAGCCACCCGCCCATCGAGAAGCCGACGAGTCCGATGCGCTGCGAGCCCTCGGAGCGAGCCAGTTGCATGATGTCGTCGAGTTCCGAGAGTGCGGTCGCGACGTCGAGGCCCTCCATGAGCTTCTGGGCGTCGCCCGCATCGTCGGTGGCAACCCCGTCGTAGAGGTCGGGAACGACCACGCGAAAGCCGCGGTGGGCGAGCGCCTCGGCGTAGAACTTGAGCCACGGGAGCCTGCCGTACCAGTCGTGCACGAGCACGACGAGCGGATTGCCCGTCGCGCCGTAGCTCTCGGGTACTCCCGGATTGGGGATGGGGACGAGCTCGGGCATGGATCCCTCCTCGTTCCTTGTACGGTCGCAATGACCTGCCAGCCCCCATTATCGCGGTGCCCGCGCCGCGAGGCGAGCGGCGCGACGTGGGCGTTGCGACTCAGCCGATGCGGATCATCTTCTTGTTGACGAACTCGTCCGCGCCGAAGCGGCCGAGCTCGCGTCCGGACCCCGAGCCCTTGATGCCGCCGAACGGCAGTTCGGGGCTGTCGGCGCCCACCACGTTGACGAAGACCATGCCCGCGTCGATGCGGTCGGCGACGCGCAGTGCCTGCTCGGCATCCGTGGTGAAGACGTAGGAGCCGAGACCGAAGGGGGTGTCGTTGGCGAGGGAGATCGCCTCGTCCTCTGAGCCGACCCGATAGACCGCGGCCACGGGGCCGAAGAACTCCTCGTGATAGGCGTCGTTGCTCGGGGTGATGTCGGTGAGCACCGTTGCGGGAAAGTAGTTGTCCTTGCGATCGCCGGACACCACGACCCGTGCGCCACCGGCGATGGCGCGGTCCAGTTGCTCCTGCAGGCGGTCGGATGCGGTGGCCGAGGAGAGCGGGCCCAGCACGGTGTCGTCCGCCATGGGGTCGCCGAACGCCACGGCGGACATCGCGGAGGAGAACTTCTCCAGGAACGGCTCGTACAGGTCGTCGATCACGATGAAGCGCTTGGCCGCGTTGCAGGCCTGACCGTTGTTGTCGACGCGGGCGGCGACGGCGGCCTCGACCGTGGCATCCAGGTCATCGGTGCTCAGCAGGATGAACGGATCGGAGCCGCCGAGCTCGAGCACCACCTTCTTGAGGTGCTTGCCGGCAAGCTCGGCGACAGCGGCGCCGGCCCGCTCCGACCCAGTGAGCGAGACGCCGTGCACGCGCGGGTCGGCGATGACGGTGCCGAGCTGGTCGTGGCTGGCGTAGATGTTCACGTACGCGCCGTCGGGGAACCCGGCATCGAGGAAGATCTGCTCGATCGCGGCCGCGGACTCTGGGCACTGCGCCGCGTGCTTCAGCAGGATCGTGTTACCGATGATGAGATTCGGCCCCGCGAATCGAGCCACCTGGTAGTACGGGAAGTTCCACGGCATGATGCCGAGCAGCACCCCGAGGGAATTGCGCCGGATGAGGGCGCTGCCCTCGCCGCCCATCAGTTCGATCGGTTCGTCTCTCATCAGGTCCGCGGCGTTGTCGGCGTAATAGCCGTAGATGTCGCCGCTGAAGTCGATCTCACCGAGGGCCTGCTCGCGCGGCTTGCCCATTTCGCGCACGATGATGTCGGCGAGTTCCTCGCGGCGTTCCACGTGCAGCTCGCCGACGCGGCGGATGAGCGCGGCGCGCTGCTCGACGGTGGTCGATCGTGACCAGCTGCGGTGCGCCTCGTCGGCTCGCGCGATGGCAGCCACAAGTTCGTCGTTGCTGATGGTTGGGTAGCTCTTCACGGTCTCGCCCGTCGCCGGATTGACCACTGCAAACTCACTCATCGTGTTCCTCGCTCGTCTGTGCGCGGCAGATCCGCACCCGGAGAGGTCGGCGACGGCGCACGTTCATCACCACTTTAGGTGGGAGCGCACGGCAGGTCGAGTGCTCAGTCGGGGCCGCGGATGTCGGCCCGTGCGGCGACGATCGCTGCCCACAGTTCCGCACGCACCTCGAAGGAGGAGAGGTCGCGCCGGAGCAGCTGTTCGGCCTGGGCGATCCTGGCGCGCAGGGTGTGCCGGTGCAGCCCCAGCGTGCGCGAGGCCGCCTCGAACTGCCCGTTGTTCGCGAGCCACACTCGCAGCGTCTCGACGAGGTGCGCGCCTTCGGCAGCATCGTGATCGAGCAGTGGTCGAAGGATGCCGAGCCCCAGTGCTCGCGCGCCGTCGCCGCTGACGAATGCGAGCACGCCGCGCTCGGCGAGGGACTCGAATCGCACGCCTCCGCCGCCGTCGAGCCTGGCCGCCTCGAGTGCGAGCGTCGCCTCGCGCCGGGCCTCGGGCATCCGGTCGTAGCCCTGTGGTGCGGATACGCCGGCGCGCAGGTCGAGCGAGTCCACGAGTTCGTCGACATCGGCACCCGCGGGAACGCAGAGCACAACGGTCTCGTCGAGCAGGGCGTAGAAGAGCGGTGACCCCGCATCCTGAGCGCGCACCTCGAGGTACTCGACGGCCGCGTCGAGGGAGTCCGGCCGAGCCTCGCCGATGATCAGTCGCACGGGCGCCTCGGGCAGCGCGCCCCACATCTGCTCGGCTATGCCGGCGACGAGGTCGACCTCACCGTTCAGCAGCATGTGCAGCAGTCCCGAGCGCAGGTGCCCGCGAGCGCGGTCGAGGGCGTGGTTCTGCTCGAGGGCGAGGCTGGCGAGGGCGATGACGCTCGTCACCACCTGCTCACTCGCCTGGTCGCGCTGGCCGGCACCGCCGATCGCGAGCGCACCGCGCAGCCTCCCGCGCTCGCCGAGGGTCTGCAGCGTGACGGTTTCGCCCGCTGCGGAGACCGTTGCGCTCGAACGCTGCCCGCCGCGCAGCAGCCTCGTCACGTCGGCCCGCACGGCATCGATGGTCGAGCCGGGCACCGCGCGGTCGGGGAAGACACGATCGAGGGATGCCCCCGCGTCGAAGAGCGCAACCCAGCAGTCCAGCTGGGTGGACAGTTCGGCGAGGGTGGCCGAGAGTCCGTCCGGGCGGATGGCCGCGAGTGAGATCGCCCGCTGCGCTCGCAGTGCCCAGCTCTCCCTGGCATGGTTCTCCTCGGCGACGATGTCAGCTGCGAGCCGCGCTACGGCAATGAAGGGCGTGCGGTACGGCACCTCGAACACCGGAAGCGACCGGTCACGACAGGCGGCCACGAGCGCCTCGGGAGTTCCCGAGCGCAGCACCTCGGTGCCGAAGCCGATCCCGGCGATGCCCCGCTCGTGGAGGCGGTCGACGTAGTGCCCGTAGAAGTCGTCATCGCCGTCGTCCGTCGGGAAGTGCGCACCCGTCGTCAGCAGCACCTGGCCCGGGGAGAGGAACGGGGTCGGGTCGACGAGATCGGAACTGTGCACCCAACTGACGTCAGCGGTCAGGGATGCCGGCGGCAGTTCATCCGCGGGATTCAGCAATCGCAGACCAAGGCCCGGCGCCTCGAGCAGCCGTTGCAGCGTTGCGGGCATGAGCACCTCCTGTACGTATCGGCCATTGCGCGTTCGTGCTTGTACAGAGTGTATATATGACGGCGCACCCGCCGAGCCTACGATGACGAGCATGACGATCGTTTCAGACCCCGCAATCAGCACGCCGCTGGGCGGCCCATCGTTGCCGCAGGAGCGCAGGCTGGTCACGTCCATCCCCGGTCCGAAGTCGGTCGAACTGGAGAAGCGCAAGAGCCAGGCCGTGGCCTCGGGCGTGGGACACGCCATCCCCGTCTACGCGGCGGCCGCCGGGGGAGGGGTGCTCGTCGATGTCGACGGCAACTCGCTCATCGACCTCGGCTCCGGCATCGCCGTCACGGGCGTCGGCAACAGCGCACCACGCGTGGTCGAGGCCGTGCGCGCCCAGCTCGAGCAGTTCACCCACACCTGTTTCACGGTCACGCCCTACGACTCGTATGTGGAGGTCGCCGAGGCCCTCAACCGGCTCACTCCCGGGGATCACGAGAAGCGCAGCGCGCTGTTCAACTCCGGCGCCGAGGCCGTGGAGAACGCCGTCAAGATCGCCCGCAACTACACCGGCAAGCAGGCCGTGGTCGCCTTCGATCACGCCTACCACGGCCGCACCAACCTCACCATGGCGCTCACCGCGAAGAGCATGCCGTACAAGAGCGGCTTCGGACCGTTTGCGCCGGAGATCTACCGCGCCCCGATGTCGTACCCGTTCCGCGACGGCGGACTCAGCGGAGCCGAGGCGGCGAAGCAGGCGATCACGATGATCGAGAAGCAGATCGGTGCCGCCAACCTCGCCGCCATCATCATCGAGCCGATCCAGGGCGAGGGCGGATTCGTCGTGCCAGTTGCCGGATTCCTCCCGGCGCTCGTCGAGTGGGCGGCCGCCAACGACGTCGTCTTCATCGCGGATGAGGTGCAGACCGGCTTCGCTCGCACGGGCGCGATGTTCGCCTGTGAGCACGAGGGCGTCGTGCCCGACATCATCCTCACCGCCAAGGGCATCGCCGGTGGACTTCCGCTCTCGGCGGTTACGGGCCGGGCGGAGATCATGGATGCGCCGCACGCCGGAGGACTCGGCGGAACCTACGCCGGCAACCCGCTCGCCTGCGCTGCAGCGCTCGCCGCGATTCGCAGCTACGAAGAGGACGGGCTGATCGAGCGTGCGAGGCAACTCGGCGACATCCTCTTCGAGAGGCTCGGCGCCCTCAAGCAGTCGGATGCCCGCATCGGCGACCTTCGCGGCCGCGGTGCCATGGTCGCGATCGAGCTCGTCGACGCTGCCACCGGGGCGCCCGACGCGGCACTCGCGGGGCGGATCGCGACCGCGGCGTACACCGCGGGCGTCATCGTGTTGACCTGTGGAACCTTTGGCAACGTCATCCGGTTCCTGCCGCCGCTCTCCATCTCCGACGAGCTGTTGACCGAGGGCCTGCAGGTCGTCGCCGAGGCGCTCGCCGCCTCCTAATTCTCCCGTTGCCGCGGCGGAGCGGTCGACCCGCGAACGTTCAGGCTCGGGCTCAGCGTCACACGGTGCACCGGTCGCGACGGGTCTGCGATGCGCTTGAGGAGCAGATCCACCGCGCTCTCGCCGACCGAGGCCCGAGGCGGGCTGATGGCCGTCAGTGCTGGCGTGAAGAGTTGCGCCACCTCGTCGTCATAAGCGATGACAGAGAGGTCGTCTGGCACCGAGATTCCGCGGTTGAGAGCGAGGTCGACGAAGGCCATGGCCTCGGGGTCCGAGTGCACGAGAAGCGCGGTGACTCCCGTTGTGAGAGCCAAATCCAGGGTTGCTTCTACGACGCCTGAGAATTCTCGGCTGCTTCGATCGGGCAGGACCTGTTCGAAATGGTCGGCCGGGGTCAGACCGAGTTCGGCGCAGGCGGCCTCCCAGCCCATCGCGATCTTGTGTGAGGTGGGCGAGTCCCGGGAGAGCATGAGGCCCACCTTGCGGTGCCCGAGTTCTGCCAGGTGTCGAGCCGCGAGCACGGCGCCCAGCGTGTGGTCGGTGGTGACCGACTCGACCGGGGTACCCGCGCTGAGGAGCACAGCATCGCGCTCCACCAGAACCGAGGGCGTGCCCTGGTTGGCGAGCCACTCTATGACGTCCTGCGCGTGCGCAGTGTCCGTATTGGGCGCGACGATCAGGCCACGAACGTGCTCGATACCGACGAGCCGCTCGAGTACGGGGCGCTCATCCTGCAGTTCATAGGATGCGCCTCGCAGCAGGAGTTTCATGCCATGTCGCTTGGCCTCGGCCTCGATGCCGCGCACGACGCCGGGCCAGTAGTAGTTGAGCGAGGGGACCAGCACCGCGATCGATCCCGCCGGCGAATCTGCCGGGAGCGCGGTGTTTCGAGTCGACGCGAGCGCCAGTTGCACCGGGTTGTCCGGCGGCATGGCGCCCCCGTGCACGCGCACGAGAAGCCCTTCACGTTCCAACTGTGCGAGGTCGCGGCGCACGGTGACCGGCGCGGCGCCGAGTTCCTCCATGAGCTGTGAGAAGCGCACCGCGCCATCGCGCGCGAGGGAGCTCAGGATGTGAGCTCTGCGGCTTGCGGCGAGCGGCGTGCGCTGAATGTCGTCGGTCATCGGTCACCTCTGCCGGAGCCTGTTGCTACCTCTACCGTAACGGAGAGTTTGTCACGAGCCGTGACGTCGAGATCGATTCTGGTGAGAGTGCTTCCCCACACTTCGGAGAGCATCGGATCGTCCAGGGCACGCACGGTCGTCGCGGCACCCACGTCCTCCGGCCAGCGGAGTCTGAGCGGCGGAGCTCCCTCGAGAGGAGTGATCACGGCGGTGCCCGCGGCAAGTGCCACTCGGCCCGCGACGAGGAGGCGGATCGTGGTCGATTCGCCGGCGGCCGAGCCCGGTTCGAGGTCCCAGGAATCCGCGATGACGATGGTGCCTGCCCCGTCTGGCGCATCGTCGCGGTCGAGTCGAAGCTCGCGCCGCCAACGGCCAAGACCGGGAACATCATAGGCGCCCTCGAGGTCGAGGCCGAGTGACGCCGAGGACGGCGAAAGAGCCGCTTGGACGTTGGACGCGGCGTATTCCTTGCCCGCCGACTGAGCGATCCCACGAATGTCGGGAACCGAGTGCCACGAACTCTGCATGGTCCAGATCGTGTACCGGTCCGGGCCGAACGTTGTTGCCGTGTATGTCGGCCTCCCCGCATCAATGAGCACGGGAATGCCGTCGGATGCGACAACGAACGATCCGACATCGTTGTGATTGTGGTGCTCGCCGTTGTTGCCGGCCTTAGCCGCAAGAGTCAATCCGAGGGTCGAGCCGCCGCGCTCGCGCGCGATGAGAACCTGCGTCGAACCGAGCCAGACTTCACGGGGAAGCGGCGACGATGCCGCAGACGCTGTCAGCCATGCGGCATCCGTCATCCCGATCAGGAGCCGACCGAGCCCGGTTGCCTCGGTGGCTGCGGCGCCTCCGGTGATCCTGTGTGTTGCCGCGTGGGCTTTGGCCTCGGAGTCTCCGACGCGCACGGCGGCTCGGTGCAGCGCGTGCCACGGCTGGTCACTCGAAGGTTTCGCTTGCCCGTCCGCAAGGTTGAGGTACCAGTCACCGCCCAGGTGCATCCGGTGGGGGAACGCCACCGTATTGCGCAGCGCCTCGATCGAAGGGACCGCGTCGAGCGCGCCCGCCGTGGCGAAGCGGAGCAGGTCGAGTGCTTCCAGCGCGCGGCAGGCGCCATTCCACCAGTAGGCGTAGCCCTCGTCTATCGCTCCGTCGTCGGGAAGCGATGCGACATAACGGTCAAGACCTTCGATCGTCAGTGCGATGACGTGGAGGCGCTCCTCGCGCTCCTCTGGCTGATCGAGCAGCCTGAGGGCGGCCACGAGCACGTTCCCGTGGATCCAGGGGTTCCAATTGTGCACGTCACCGTCGAGGCCCAGCCAGTGCCAGTTGCGCCGCTCGACGAATGGTCCGAACACTCTGGTGCGCGCCTCGTGCCGAATGCGCGTGCGCAGTCCGGGATAGCGATCGTCGAGCTGCGAGCCGAGGAGGTGGTCGATCCAGGCGAGCTGGGCGACCACTTCGCCGGCGCCGAGGTCAAGGAAGGGATCGGTGACGGTCGCGAGAACCGAGTCGTGTTCGCGCATGCTGTCATCGTGAGCCGGCCAGCACCAGGAAGTCTGCTCGCAGAGCAGCCAGGCGCCGTCCGCGACCTCGTCGACCCACCGATCCTCCAGTGTCGCCAAGGCAGCGACGGCGGCGCGGCTGAGACGTCGCTGGCGAGCGAAGGCCGGGTCTTCCCAGGCGAGACGATCACCGTCGCGGTGCACGCGCGCGGCAGCACTCGCGAGCGGCTGGGGCCAGGCGGTCCCGACGTCTGCCGCGGCTCGAGCGATGAGCGACTCGACCGTTGCGCGGTCGACGCCGTCCCACAGCGTACGGTCGACGGCGGGCGCCACCGGGAGCGCGCGGTCGGGCGGCAGCACCGCGGCGCGCAGGAGGTCCGTCAGCGCCTCAATGGGGCGATCGGGCGCCGCATGCCGTGCAAAGAGTTCGAAAAGCGGTCCACGGAACGGGTGAACTTGGCCCATCTCCTCGCTCCTCCTCCCTGCGCGATCGGGCGCTGTCGTCGCGAACCCGAGACCAAAGCGGTCTAAATCGATCATATCCACTCTAATAATGTCTTGCAATGACCGAAACGGGCCGATATGCTCCAAAACGATCGGTGTCGCACGCGAGGGCGTGGTGCGGATGCTGGCGGTCAGTAGTCAAAGGAGATTGTGGCGGTGACGTTCCTGCAGAGCGATGCGCTCGGCACGAGTGCAGCGGGCGGCGACTGGAGTCGAGCGCAGTGGCTCGGCTACGCCGATCGCCTGCTCTCCGGGGTCATGGCATGGGCATCGCCAGGCAACGCGCGTATCACGCCGCCCGGGGCCGAGGGTGGATACGGCACCGCCGTTGACGGACTCGAGGGATTCGCCCGCAGCTTTCTCCTCGCCGGCTTCCGCATCGCCGGAGAGCGCGGACAGGGTCTCGACGAACTCATCGACTTCTACGTCAAGGGCATTGAGACCGGCGTGGATCCGGCTGCGTCCGACCGCTGGGTGCGCCTGGACGAACATCCGCAGGCGAAGGTCGAAGCAGCATCCATTGCGCTCATCCTGGACCTCACCAGGGAATGGATTTGGGAACGCCTCGACGGGCTCACTCGGGACCGCGTGATCGAGTACTTGTCGCCGGTCGTGGGTGACACGAGCTATCCGCAGACCAACTGGGTATGGTTCCGAATCGTCGTACAGACGTTTCTGCGCTCGGTCGGTGGACCGTGGTCCGAGCGGGACATCGCCGACGATCTCGCACGTCACGACTCCTTCATCAGGCAGGACGGATGGCTCTCCGACGGCGACGAACGTTCGTTCGACCACTACGTCGGCTGGGCATTGCATCTCTATCCGGCCCTCTGGGCAAGGATGCGGGGTGCGGCAGAGCTTGCACACGGCCGCACGGAGCGAGACGTCGCCGCGCTCGACAGGTATCTGCTCGATGCCGTCAGGCTGGTTGGCGCCGATGGCTCTCCACTCATCCAAGGGCGCTCTCTCATCTACCGCTTCGCCGCCGCTGCTCCCTTCTGGGTCGGGGTCATCGCGGAGGTGCCCTCGCTCTCCCCGGGCCTGCTGCGCACGGCGGCCGGGCGAGTGGTGAGCCACTTCAGCGACCACGGCGTGCCGGATGCGCAAGGCCTCCTGACGATGGGCTGGCACGGGCCGTGGCGCACCCTGGCGCAGTCCTACTCGGGGCCGGCGTCCCCGTACTGGGCGGCAAAAGGTCTGCTCGGAATCGCGCTTCCCGCCGATCATCCCGTCTGGTCCGCGCCGGCCGAGCCGCTGCCGATCCAGCTCAGCGATGACATCCGGTCGATCAGGGCCGCAGGGTGGTTGGTGTCGGCGACACAGGAGGACGGCATCGTCCGCGTCACGAATCACGGCACGGACCACGCGCGGCAATTCACCATGGTGGGTGACTCTCCGCTCTACGCACGACTGGGTTATTCCACAGCGACCGCGCCACTGCTTGACGCGCAAGCCTGGAACGAACCGCTTGAGCAGTCCGTGTGTCTCGTAGACGGAGACGGCGCAGCCACGCACCGTGCTGCTATCGAGAACCTCGGCGTGCGGGTGCAAGATGACGAAGGCGGTCGTGTGGGCATCGCCGCCTCGACCTCGCTCGCTCACTGGATCGCCCCGGCAGCCGAGCAGCACAGGCACGGCTCCGGCATCGAGGGCGAGATAACCGTCGCCGGGCGGCTCACCGTCTGCTCGATCATCCGAGGCGCGTGGGAGGTGCGCCTCAGCCTGATCGAGTCACTGCGGGAGGGCGTGGAGACCTCGGCACTTCGCCTCCGTGTCGGCGGATGGCCACTGACGGGTGAGCCTCGCGCACATGTCGACAGCGGTACCGCGCATCTCGTTGCCGGTGCAACGACAAGCGGCCTGTACAGCCTCCTTGGCACGGCGACGGCCACGGCCGTCAGGCGGGAGGACGCGAGCCCGCTCGGCCCCGCTGCGGTGGTTCCAACACTCGAATACGAGGTCACCGTCGGGGAGTGGACGGGTGCGCTCGTCACCCTCACAGGCGCGCCCGCGGTCGACCGGCGAAGCAGCCTGAACCTCGCCACGGTCGAGGGCGCACTCACGGCCTCGATCATCTGGCCAGACGGGGTCGCCACGACCAGTCGGCTCATCGAACTCCGAACTGCCGCTGTGGCGGATCGGTGAACCCACGGACCCGAGGATGGGTTCGAAAAGCACTCGCAAAGGAGCAGCAACACATGAAACACAAGTTGATAGCCGCCGGTGGCGTAGCCGTCGCGGCCATGCTGGCGCTCGCCGCCTGCAGCGCTGGACCGGCCCAGCCTGCCAAGAGCAGTGGACCCGTCACCATCAGCCTTTCCGGCTGGAGCCTGGCGACGACGCCGGAATTCAAGACGCTCGCGGATGGCTTCCACGCCGAGAATCCGAACGTGACGGTCGAGCTCAAGGAGTACGACCCCACCCAGTACAACACCCTGGTGACTGCGGACCTGGCAGCCGGCACGGGACCGGACATCATCACCCAGAAGGAGGTGAAGTACGTTCCCGTCTTCCAGGAGGGAGGGCAGTTGCTCGACGTGTCTGACGTGAAGCTCCCCAAGGGCATCGGGGGTGCAAGCTCCTACAAGATCGACGGAAAGTCATACGCAGTTCCCTACCGCCAGGACTCCTGGGTGTTGTTCTATAACAAGGCGCTGTTCACGGCCGCCGGTGTCGACACGCCGGATGGTTCGTGGACCTGGGATGACTACGACACTGCGGCGGCGAAGCTGACGGCGGCGCTCAAGGACAAGAATGCGAAGGGCACCTACCAGCACAACTGGCAGTCAACGGTGCAGGGCTTCGCCAATTCGCAGTCGCCCAAGGGAGACATCCTCAGCGGCAACTATGACTACCTCAAGCCGTACTACGACCGGGTTCTCTCCCTGCAGAAGGATGGCAGCCAGGTCGACTTCAACACCGAGAAGGCCAACCAGCTGACCTACCAGGGCGAGTTCGGAAAGCAGCACGCTGCCATGATGCCGATGGGCACCTGGTACGTCGCTACCCTGATCGCGCAGCAGGCTTCGGGAGACTCGGACGCGTTCGAGTGGGGTATCGCTCCGATTCCCCAGTACAGCAAGAAGAGCACCGGACTCAAGAACACGCCGGTGACCTTCGGTGACCCGACCGGCTTCGGCATCAACGCCAACATCGACAAGGCGAAGGTCAAGGCCGCGAAGGAGTTCCTGGCCTACGCCGCAAGTGAGAAGGCCGCCGTTTCGCTCGCCAAGATCGGCATCACGCCAGCGCTCGGCAATGCCGCAGTTGCAGACGCGTACTTCGCGGTGAAGGGAGCACCGACCGACGATCTCTCGAAGTTCGCGTACTCAACACACCTGACGAAGCCAGAGAATCCGACGTCGAGTAAGACGGCCGCGGTGCAGGGCATCCTCGGTGATCTGCACACCTCCGTCATGTCGGGCTCGGCATCCATCAGTGACGCGATCAAGACCGCAGAGGATCGCGTGAAGAACGAAGTCGGCATCGACTGATCCCGTTGGGTGGCCGACCCGGCACGTAGAGTGCCGGGTCGGCCACAACAGCTTCGTCCCAGCAGCAGAAGGCGCAACCTCATGACAACAGTCGTTCCACCGGAGACCGGCGTTCCCGCCAGGGAGGCGCACCAGCGGCCGACGCGTCGCCCGTCAGCGCTCCGACGGCGCAACGCGCTCATCGGCTGGAGTTTCATCCTCCCCAATTTCATCGGGTTCGGCGCGCTGACGCTCGTTCCGGTGGTCGTGCTCTTCTATATGTCGCTCACGAACTGGAACGTCTTCGGCAGAGCCGACTTCATCGGTCTCGCGAACTTCCAGCGACTCGTCGGCGATGGCAGCTTTCGGATCGCCCTGCTGAACACTCTGTATTTCGCGGTCATGAACATCCCGCTGACGATCGTCGCATCCCTCGGCCTTGCACTGTTGCTGAACAACAAGTTTCGCGGGGTCGCCTTCTTCCGCACGGCCGCCTTCTTCCCCTACATCACCTCGATCGTCGCGATCGCGATCGTCTGGAACCTGCTGTTCAGTCCGCAATACGGGCCCATCAACGAGGTGCTCAGGTTCGTCGGGATCACTCATCCTCCGGGGTGGCTCACCTCGACAGACTGGGCCATGCCGGCCGTAGTGGTCGTGAGCGTCTGGCGAGACATGGGCTACTACATGATCCTGTTCCTCGCGGGTCTGCAGACCGTGCCCCGTGAACTCATCGAGGCGGCCCGCGTCGACGGAGCCAACGTCATCCAGCGATTCTTCAACGTGACGCTCCCGGGCCTGCGGCCCACGACATTCTTCGTGCTCGTGATCCTGACCATCAACTCGTTCAAGATCTTCGATCTCATTCTCGTCATGACGGATGGCGGCCCCGGTCAGTCGACGCTCGTGCTGTCGCAGTTCATCTACCGCAAGGGTCTCGTTGAGAGTCAGTTCGGTTACGCCTCGGCTGCATCGGTTGCCCTGTTCTTCCTCTGCATCCTCGTGACGATCGGGCAATTTCTGTGGAACAGGCGAAGGAGCAACTCATGACCGGACTCGTCGCCCCGGAGGCGCCAGCCAGGCTCACGCTTCGCGAAGGCGAACCGCGCGAGAGGCCCAGGCGCAAGGCATCTCCACTATCGCGCCTGGGGAGAGTCATCGGTTATGTCGTGCTCATCGTGGGAGCAGTGGCACTGCTGGTTCCCTTCTTCTGGATGGTGATGAGTTCGCTCAAATCGCCAAACGAGGTCTTCTCGGTGCCGGTCGTGTGGATTCCGGACACCTTTGTGTGGAGCAACTACGTCGACATCTGGGCCAAAGCGGATATCGTCACGTGGATTCGCAACACCCTGTTCCTGGCCGTCGTCGTGACCTTCCTGCAGTTGCTCACAGGCTCCTTTGCTGCCTACGGCTTCGCACGGATGCGCTTTCGTGGTCGAGACGCGCTCTTCCTGCTCTATGTCGGCACGATCGCCGTCCCGTGGGCGTCGTACATGATCCCCCAGTTCATCCTGCTGACGAACCTCAAGGTCTCGAACACGCTCTGGTCGATCATCCTGTTACAGGCGTTCGGCGCGTTCGGTGTCTTCCTCATGAAACAGTTCTACGAGACGATCCCCGAGGAACTGTCCGAGGCGGCGCGCATCGACGGACTCAGTGAGTATTCGATCTGGTGGCGCATCATGCTGCCGCTGTCGGTGCCGGCTCTGGCGAGCCTCGCGCTGCTGACCTTCGTGACGACCTGGAACGACTATCTGGGTCCGCTGATCTATCTGCGCAACCCCGATCTGTGGACGATTCAGCTCGGGCTCAAGAGTTTCGTGAGCAGCCTTTATGACACCAACTACGCCCTCCTCTTCGCCGGGTTGAGCATCTCGGTGATCCCGATCGCCCTGATCTTCCTCTTCGGACAACGGTTCTTCGTCGAGGGACTCGCGACGAGCGGACTGAAGGGATGAGTGGCATGCGCGCAATTCCTCATGGCGTCTATTCCGCGATCTTCGGCGTCGTCTACCTCGGCCTCATGACGAATGCACTGTTGGTTGTGGGCTGCCTGCCCCTGATCGCTCTGCTGGTCACCACCGATCCGGCGTATTCGTGGCCGCTGATCGTCGTCGCGATACCGCTGTGCGCGCCGAGCCTGAGCGCAACTTTCGCGGTGTTCGGGGGGAATGCTCAGGGCGACCCGAGTGTCCTTCGGCTCTTCCTGCGTGCCTGGCGCCTGAACTGGCGGCCGTCGATGCTGCTGGGCTCGTTGGTCGCCGTCGCGCTGACGGTGCTGCTGGTGGACGTGCGTTTCTTCGCCGGTGGCCAGGCGGGCGTCGTCATCATTCCCGTGCTCGCGGTGCTGACCGCACTGAGTCTCGCTCTCGGCGCCGTCGGACTCGTTGCCATTGCGGAGGAACCCAGGGCTCGGCTGCGCACCGTCGTCACGGTGAGCCTGTACTTCCTGGCGCGGCGCTGGTATCTCACGGCGGTCTCGCTCGCGGTCCTGATCGCACAAGCTGTGCTGTTCAGTTCGATCCCGGCGATTGCGCTCGGTGTAACGGCGACGCCCGCCCTCTATCTGGTGTGGGCGAATTCCCGCTACTCCCTTCGACCAGCGATCGACACAGAATCCGCCGCGGTCGCATGACCGACCGCGCCCTCCACGACGAAAGACATCACGACCTATGAGTTCCATCTCTTCTGCGCAGCAGAACATCCCTCTCGATCTGGACGCCGCGATCGCGGCAGCGCTCCAGACCGTGCGTCGGAATATCGACGCATTCGGGGAGCGCTATCCGAATGACACGACCCTGGAGCGCCGGTACCCGTTGCGGCATGCCGCCCACGGGTTCGCCGAAGGTGCCAATAGGGGATGGACCACAAGCTTTGTCCCGGGGATGCAGTGGCTCGCCTGGGAACTCACCGGTGACCCCACTTTCCGCACCGCGGCCGCTGCTCACTCCAGGGACTTCGCCCGACGCGTGCGTGCGGGTGAGGATCTGGAAACCCACGACCTGGGATTCCTGTACACCCTGGCTTCGGTCGCCGCCTGGAAACTCACGGGCGACACCGATGCTCGCGAGGTCGCTCTGCTGGCCGCGCACCACCTCATGCGACGCTTTCTCGAGCCAGCGGGCATCATCCAGGCCTGGGGCGACCTCTCCGACCCGTCCCAGCGAGGCCGCACGATCATCGACAGCCTGATGAACATGCCCCTCCTCAGCTGGGCGGCGGAGCAGACCGGGGATGAACGATTCAGTGCCGCTGTGCTCCGACACGCCACGCAGTTGCGCGAGCACATGCTGCGGCCCGATGATTCGACGTTCCATACCTTCTATTGGGATGCCGAGACGGGTGCTCCCCTGCGGGGTGCGACCGAGCAGGGAGCCTTCGACAACTCGTGCTGGGCACGCGGCCAGGCCTGGGGCATTTACGGTTTCGCACTCAACTATCGCGCGACCGGCGATGCGTCACTTCTTGAGGCGGCCCGGCGCTGTGCCGCCTATTTCGTTGCCCATCTTCCTGCAGACAGCGTGCCGTACTGGGATCTGGTCTACACGGACGGCAGCGAGGCGCCCCGCGACAGCTCTGCGGCCGCGATCGCGGTGTGCGGCCTGCTCGAGCTGGCGGACCTGGAGGATGACGCGGCGCGCGCGGAACAGGCAGAGGGCTCTGCCCGCCGCATCCTGGCCTCGCTGGTCTCTCATTACGCACCGGCCCATTCGGAGGACTCCGACGCGCTCCTGGTGCACGGTGTCTACGATCTGCCCAAAGACATCGGTGTCGACGAGGGCACCCTCTGGGGCGACTACTTCTACCTGGAAGCGCTCGTGCGCAGTTCTCGCCGAGGGTGGAAGCCGTACTGGTGACCGCAGCGACACGAGGGAGGGGGATGGCATGCGTCTCGTGAGCTTCGCGCACGACGGCCGACCACGGCCCGGAGCACTGATCGGGTCACCCGAGGGTGACCGTGTTCTCGACCTGAGCTCGACGATGCCAGCCGGTCGGCACGGCGTTGAGAGAATCATCTCCGATGCGGAGATGCTGCGGGTCGTCGCAGAAGCGGTGCGGGTTCAGACCGCCGAACGAGAATCCGGGCAGCTTCACCTCGTCACGGAGGTGACTCTCGTCGAACCGGTGCGCCCGGGCAAGATCCTCTGTCTCGGATACAACTATCGCGGGCATGTTCCCGTCGGCGTCGACCCGACGACGGCCGATCCCGAGTTCCCGGATGTCTTCGTCAAGACTCCGAACGTGCTCGCTGGTCCGTCGGATTCGGTGACGCTGCCACGAGCGAGTACCGACGTCGACTATGAGGGCGAGATCGCGCTCGTCATCGGTCGACGTGCTCACCAGGTGCCGTTCGATCGGGCGATGGACTGCGTCGCCGGGCTCACCCTGTTCAACGATGTCTCCGCCCGCGATTGGCAGGGCCGTTCGAGCCAGTGGGAACTGGGCAAGTGCTTCGACGGTTTCGGCGTTCTCGGCCCCGCCATCGTCACGCTCGATGAGGTGCCCGATCCTCATGACCTGCTGCTCGAGGTCGTGCGCGACGGCATCGTGACCGTGTCGCAGAGCACGTCGACGATGGTCTTCTCCATGCCGCTTCTCGTGCACTACCTGAGCCAGGTAATGACGCTCGAACCCGGGGACATCATCTCCACGGGGAGTCCGCAGAAGACGGCGGACGCGCTGGCCGCCCATCGGCCGCTCGCGGATGGCGACGCCGTCACCATCCGCGTCGCCGGGCTCGGCGAACTGACCACCAGCTTCGTCTCACCGACCGTTTCACCGATCTCCGGAGTGCAGCCATGATTCTCGATTCCTTCAGGCTCAACGGCAAAGTGGCACTTGTCACGGGCTCAAACCGCGGGCTCGGTCAGGGGGCTGCGCTCGCGCTCGCCGAAGCCGGGGCCGATATCGCGCTGCTCGAGCGCAGCGCGGGAGGTGAAACCGCCGCGCGCATCAAGGCCCTTGGTCGTCGGGTGCACACCGTGCACGCGGACCTCTCCACGGCAACGGCCGAGAGCCTCGCCGCGGCCGTCACCGAGGTGATCGATGTGCTCGGCACCGTCGACATCCTGGTCAACAACGCTGGCACGATTCGCCGCGCCCCCGCGGTCGACTACTCGGTCGCCGAGTGGAATGAGGTGCTCACCGTCAATCTCGATGCCGTGTTCCACCTGTCCCAGGCGACGGGTCGGCACATGATCGGCAAGGGCGGCGGCCGCATCATCAATGTCGCGTCCATGTTGTCTTTCCAGGGCGGCGTGCTCGTCCCCGCCTATACCGCGTCCAAACACGCGGTCGCCGGACTCACCAAGGCACTGGCCAACGAGTGGGCCGCATCCGGAGTGACGGTGAACGCCATCGCACCCGGTTATATGGCCACAGACAACACGGCCGCCATCCGGGACGACGCCGATCGTGAGAGTGCCATTCTGGCCAGGATCCCCTCCGGACGCTGGGGCACCCCAACCGATCTGCAGGGCGCGTTCGTCTTCCTCGCCTCGGATGCTGCGGCCTACGTCACCGGCGCGGTCATCCCGGTCGACGGCGGCTGGCTCGCGCGCTAGAACCTCATCACCACGGAATCAGGAGAGAACACATGGAACAGCGGTATACGACCCATCCGGATCAGATTCGGGGTATGACGACGGAAGACCTGCGTGCGAACTACCTCGTGCCGGAGGTCTTTGTGCCCGGCGAGATCACGGTCGTCTACACCCATCACGACCGGGTCGTGCTGGGCGGAGCGGTTCCCGCGGGCAGGGACTTGTCCCTTCCTGGCTATCCCGAGATTCGCAGCGACTACTTCCTCGAGCACCGCGAGCTCGGAATCATCAACGTCGGCGGCACGGGAACGGTCACGGCCGACGGCGAGATCTACACCCTGGTGAAGGGAGCGTGCCTGTACCTGGGCCGCGGCATCCGAGAGGTGGTCTTCGCCGACGCCGACGGTGCCGCGCAGTTCTACCTGTTCTCCGCGCCGGCACACACGAGCTATCCGTCGGCGTTGGTCTCTCCCGGGGAGGGCACCGTGCGCGAGCTGGGCGACCAGCTCACGTCCAACCGCCGAACCCTCAACCAGTACATCCACGAGGACGGTGTGCGCTCATGCCAGATCGTCATGGGAGTCACCGAACTGCATCCCGGATCGATGTGGAACACGATGCCGGCGCACACCCACGATCGTCGCACCGAGTGCTACCTGTATTTCGACATTCCGGAGGACGCGCGGGTCATCCACCTGCTCGGTGAGCGCCAGGAGACCCGGCACCTCGTGGTTGCCGACCGCCAGGCGATCATCTCGCCCAGCTGGTCGCTGCACTCGGGAGTCGGCACCGCGTCCTACTCGTTCATCTGGGCGATGGCCGGAGAGAACCAGGCCTTCGATGACATGGATGCTGCGGCGGTGACGACCCTGCGCTGATGAGCGCGGCTGTCCAGCGCGGCGGCTTCTCAGTCGGGAATCGAGAGCGTGACCGGCGCCGCCTCGGCGGGACCACCGCACTGCTCGGTGCCACCCACCCTCGTCCACCGCCGCGAAACCTCGCGCTCCGCGAGCACCGTGCCATCCGCGGAGTTGGCGCGCACCGTCATCGTCTTCGGCGCGGACATCCCCACCTGGAACGTCCAGTTGTGATCGTCGACCCGCACCTCGATCGGTGGAATTGCGATCGGGGCGGATGTCGGGGCCGGGCCCTGCGCATCCGGTATCGCGGTCGCCCGTTGCAGCGGCTCGTCCTGCTGCTGCAGCTCGCCCGCAGCGACCGAGCACGTTTCGTCGATGCACAACTGCACGGTGTGAACCTTCTGTACCGCTCCCTTGAGAGTCACGGTCGCCGTATTGATCCACCCGATCGCCGTGCACGCCTGCGGCAACATAGAGCAGCCGACGAGCGTCGAGCCGAGGCAAACCAGAGCGACGAGGGCCGTAAACAGTCTTCGCATGCTTCATGCTGGCAGTGCCGCGTGCGTGCGGGCTGAACCGGGCGATGACGTTACCCAACCGTGAGCAGCCCACCAAGGCGTCGCGCATGTGCCCGTCCTCCAACCGGGCGAAGCACGCGCAAACGCTGATAGTGAGAACCCCACATCTGATGCCGGTACGTTCAGGCCCGCCGCATACGATGATCTTTAGTTCTGTCGGATAGTCATCGATCGAATGTGTCTGTGGCGGCGCTTCACGAGAGGGCCGCGCGGGGCCCACGAGGAGGAGAGAATCAATGAAGATCATCGTGCTGGTGAAGCAGGTGCCAGACACCTATGACGAGCGAAAGCTCGATCCAACCACTGGAATCCTCGACCGCGACGCGAGCGAGCCGATCATCGATGAGATCGTCGAGCGGGCGATCGAGACCGCGCTGACGTTCAAGGACGCGCAGAAAGACACCGAGGTGGTCCTCCTCGCCATGGGGCCGGATGCCCTCACCGCGTCCCTGCGCAAGGGCCTGTCCCTGGGTGCAGACTCCGCCATTCACGTGCTCGACGATGGCCTCGAGGCGGCCGACCTCGTGCGCACCTCCGCCGTGCTTGCCGCCGCCGCCGCGAACAGCGGTTACGACCTGATCATCGCCGGCAACGAATCGACGGATGGCCGTGGCGGCGTCATGCCCGCCATGGTCGCCGAGAGACTGGGAGTGCCGCACCTCACCGCCATCGATTCGGTCGAGGTCTCGGGCACCACGATCAGCGGCGCTCGTGAGACGGAGAATGGCAGCCTCGACGTTCACGCCACCCTCCCCGCCGTCATCTCGATCACCGAGCGCGCACCGGAGGCGCGCTTCCCGAACTTCAAGGGCATTCTCGGCGCGAAGAAGAAGCCGATCACCGTGCTGTCGCTCGGCGACCTCGCCGTCGCCGAGACGGGCGCTCGCTCCGTGATCCTGAGCACGACCGAACGCCCGGCGCGAGAGGCGGGAAAGAAGATCGTTGACGAGGGCAACGCCGGAGTGGAGCTCGCCGAGTTCCTCGCCGCTGGCCACCTGATCTGACAAGGAGCGGACAATGTCCAACGTACTCACGCTGATCGAACTCTCGGGCACGGGAGCAATCAGGAACACGGCCGCGGGACTCATCGCCGCCGCCGCAAAGCTCGGAACGCCGGTGGCGGTCGTCGCCGCCAAGCCCGGCGCCGGATCCGCGCTCGCCGGGGAACTCGGCACACTGGGCGCGGCCCAGGTCTACGTCGCGGAGAGCGACCAGGTCGGTTCGCTGCTTGTGGCCCCCGAGGTCGAGGCTCTCGTCGCCGCCCATACGGCACTCGATCCCGCGGCGATCCTTCTCGCTCACTCGGTCGAGGGGCGTGATGTCGCCGCCCGGCTGGCCGTGCGCATCGGTGGCGGCCTCCTCGTCGATGCCGTGGACGTGCGAGCGGAAGCCGGCAGAATCGTCGCCACCCACTCCGTCTTCGGTGGCGCGTACACGGTCGAGGCCGCTGTCGAGGGCGGAACGCCCATCGTCACGGTGCGCTCCGGTGCCATCCAGGATCGCGCCGACGCCGCAACGGCCGAGGTGACGGTCGCGTCGATCGAGGTCGATGCGTCCGCAGCCGCTGTGATCGATGCCGTTCACGACCAGGTCGTGGCCTCATCCCGCCCGGAGCTTCGCGACGCATCCACCGTCGTCTCCGGCGGTCGCGGACTCGGCTCAAAGGAGAAGTTCGAACTCGTCGAGCGACTGGCTGACGCTCTCGGTGGCGCCGTCGGGGCATCCCGCGCCGCGGTCGACGCGGGCTACGTGCCGCAGACGCTGCAGGTCGGCCAGACCGGCACCACGGTGGCTCCGCAGCTCTACATCGCGCTTGGAATCTCCGGCGCCATCCAGCACCGGGCGGGCATGCAGACGGCCAAGACCATCGTCGCGATCAATAAGGACGCGGATGCGCCGATCTTCGACATCGCGGACTTCGGTATCGTTGGCGACGTGTTCACCGTCGTGCCGCAGCTCATCGAGTCGATCGAGGCACGGAAACACTAGTGGCAACGAAAAACGCGTCCATCACCTCGAGCAGGTGGTTCAAGCTCGTCTGGGTCATCCCCGCCGCACTCGTCGTGCTCTTCCTCATCGTGCTCGCGGCCAAGGGCATCCGCAGCCTTCCCGCGGTGCAGTCCTTCATGAGCGACTACCCGGGGCGCTCGGCGCTCCCGGAGGGCGCTCCCGTCGGCTTCCCGGCCTGGCTCGCCTGGCAGCACTATCTCAACTTCTTCTTCATCGTGCTGATCATTCGGGCGGGATGGAAGGTGCGCACCACGGGCAGGCCTCCGGCGCGCTGGATGCGCAATAACACGGGCCTCATCCGCACGAAGAACCCACCGCTCAAGATCAGCCTCGATCTCTGGTTCCACCTCAGCCTCGGCTGGCTGTGGATCATCAACGGCGCGCTCTTCTACGTGTTGATCTTCACGACCGGGCAGTGGACCCGCATCGTGCCCGTGCACTGGGACGTCTTCCCGAACGCGGTATCCGTGGCGATCCAGTACGCCTCGCTGAATTGGCCGGTCGACAACGGCTGGGTCAACTACAACGCGCTGCAGCTGATCGCCTACTTCGTCACCGTGTTCATCGCGGCGCCGCTGGCAATCCTCACCGGCTGGCGGATGTCGGGGGCCTGGCCGAGGAACGCCGTGAAGCTCAACCGGGTCTACCCCATTACGCTCGCGAGGGCGATCCACTTCCCCGTGATGCTGTACTTCGTGCTGTTCATTGTCGTGCACGTGACACTCGTGCTGGCGACCGGGGCGCTGCGCAACCTCAACCATATGTACGGCGGCAGCGACAACGAGAACTGGGTCGGATTCGGAATCTTCGCGGCCTCGCTCGTGGTGGTCATCGCCGCTTGGGTGGCCGCTCGACCGGTCCTGCTGCGGCCGGTCGCCTCGCTCATGGGCTCGATCAGCCGCTGATCGCATCCTGGCGGCGGTTGTAGGAAAACACCGCGGTTTCTCGGCGCATCCGAGCCAGAATTGTGCGGAATCGGCACAATTCTGGGCAGTTGCCGGGCCGGCCCTGTCGCGCGATCTGCTCGGGTTACGCTGGCGAGCATGAGCCAGTATCGTCCCCAAGTTTCAGACCTCGCCTTCACCCTCGAACACGTCGTCGGGTATCCGGAGATCGCCGGAATGCCCGGCTTCGAGCAGGCCGACCTCGACACTGTGGTCGAACTGCTCGAGGAGTGCGGCGACTTCATGGCCGAGGTCGTCGCGCCGACCAACCGCGCCGGTGACCTCGAAGGTGCCCGCAGGCAGCCCGACGGTACCGTCGTGACGCCCACCGGATTCAAGGAGGCCTACGCTCAGTACGTCGAGGCCGGCTGGGGCGCGGTCCCACTGCCCGAGGAGTTCGGCGGCGGCGGCTTCCCGCGCACCATCGGCCTGGCCATCCAGGAACTCATGACCACGGCGAACATGGCCTTCGCCCTTGCTCCCCTCCTCACCCAGGGCGCCATCGAGGCCCTGCTGCACTACGGCAGCGACGAACTCAAGCAGCGCTACCTGCCCAAGATGGTGACCGGCGAGTGGAGCGGCACCATGAACCTCACCGAGCCGCAGGCGGGGTCGGATGTCGGCGCGCTGACCACGCGCGCGGTCAAGAACGACGACGGCACCTACGCCATCACTGGCCAGAAGATCTTCATCACCTTCGGCGACCACGACATGGCCGAGCAGATCGTGCACCTCGTTCTCGCCCGCACCCCAGGCGCACCGGCCGGCACCAAGGGCATCTCCTGCTTCATCGTGCCGAAGTTCCTCGTGAACGACGACGGTTCGCTGGGCGAGCGCAACGGCGTGCAGACGCTGTCTCTCGAGCACAAGCTCGGCATCCACGGCTCGCCGACCTGCGTGCTGTCGTACGAAGACGCCACCGGATACCTCATCGGCGAGGAGAACTTCGGCATGCGCATCATGTTCATCATGATGAACAGCGCTCGCCTGTCGGTGGGCATGCAGGGTGTCGCCGTGGCGGAGCGTGCCTACCAGCAGTCGCTCGACTACGCGCGCGAGCGCATCCAGGGCCGCGCGATCGGTGCCGAGAGCGACTCGGCGATCATCGACTTCCCGGACGTTCGCCGCATGCTCATGACTCAGAAGACCTACCTGGCGGCTTCGCGCCGTCTGATGATGCTGAACGCCGCGTATGTCGACCGCAGCACCAATGATCCCGACCCCGCGGCACGTGCGCGAGCGCTCGAGATCGTCGGGCTGCTGACCCCGATCTGCAAGTCGTTCGGCACCGATCTCGGCAACGAGCTCACCTCGCTCGCGCTGCAGATTCACGGCGGCATGGGGTTCGTCGAGGAGACCGGCGTAGCGCAGCACTACCGCGACGTGCGCATCACGGCGATCTACGAGGGCACGAACGGCATCCAGGCGGCGGACCTCGTGGGGCGCAAGCTCGGCATCCGCATGGGCGCGTCCTTCATGGAGTTCCACGCCACGATGCGGGAGATCCTGCCGGAGCTCGAGGCCGCCGGTGCCGAGTTCGACTCGATCAGGACAGAGCTCGAGCGGCAGTTCGGCGCGCTCGAGAAGGCCACGGGTTGGATGCTGAAGACCGGGATGGGTGACCCGAATGCGGTGCTCGCCGGCTCGGTTCCCTACCAGCGCATGTGGGGACTGTGCCTCGGAGGCTGGCTCCTCGCGCGCTCGGCTCTCGCGGGCCTGACCGTGGACGACGCCGAGCAGGCGGAGACGCAACTCGTCATGGCGCGCTTCTATGCCGAGCAGCTTCTGCCGGCATCCGGTGCCCTGCTGGGTGCCGCAACGGCGGGCGCGCGCGATCTCTTCGCACTCGACGCCGACCAGCTCGCCGACGCGGTGCGGCGCAAGGTCAGCTAGCCGCTCTTTCTCGGGGTGCTGGGGTCGCGCCCCCGGCACCAGCGTGAGGCGATGCATCCGCATGCCTTGCGCAATTCGTGCTGCCGCAATACTCTTTCCTATAGGATATAGGTCGCCAGCCAGACGGTGACCGGAGCAATGGAGCAGCATGTCACAGCAGGAGACCCGATACAACGCCGACACCTGGCCGATCGCCACCTGTCTCCACTCATTCCCGCCCGTCGACAAGAACGGCGTCGCCATGCACGACGCCCCGGCCGAGGTGTGGGACGACATGTTCGCCCAGATCGAGCGCGTGGGCTTTACCCTCGCGGAGCTCGCTGACAGCCACGTTCGCCCCGCGGACCTCGAACCCTCCCGCCGCGACGAGTTCCTCTCGATCGCGAAGTCGCACGGCATCGGCATTCCGTCCGTGCACCTGCAGCGCCAGAGCGTGATCATGCCGGGCCACGAGGAGAAGAACCTCGCCTACGCGCACCGCACCATCGACGCCGCAGCCGAGTGGGGCATGCAGGTCTTCTCCACCGGACTGCACCAGCCGTTCAACGAGGCCCAGAAGAAGGCGCTGTGGTTCTGGACCGCGCAGGGCCCGAAGGATCCGGATGACCCGGAGGTGTGGGACGCCGCGGTGTCGCGCATCCGTGAGCTCGGCCAGCACGCGGCATCCGTGGGCCTGCCGCTCGCGCTCGAACTGTATGAAGACACCTACCTCGGCACCGCCGACAGCGCCGTGCGCTTCGTCGAAGCCGTGGGTCTCGACAACGTGGGACTCAACCCCGACGTGGCCAACCTCATCCGCCTGCACCGCCCGGTCGAAGACTGGCGCGAGTTGTACGCGAAGACGCTTCCCTACGCGAACTACTGGCACGTGAAGAACTACACGAGGGACGAGTCGGCGGATGGCTCGTGGGCCACCTCGGTGCCCTCCACCATGGAGACCGGGCTCATCGACTACCGCGCCGTCTTCCGCATGGCCATCGAGGCCGGCTTCAACGGCATCATCCTGGCCGAGCAGTACGGCGGAGACAGTCTCAGCGTCTGCGCCACCAACGAGAAGTACATTCGCACCCTGCTGCCGCTGGCAGCGAAGTAAGGAACACCATGACCAACCACACAGTCGCCATCGTCGGATCGGGCTACATGGGCGGGGGCATCGCCCAGGTGCTCGCGCTGTCTGGCCTCACGGTGCAGATCGCCGACATCTCGGCCGAGATCGCCACCAAGAACTACGAACGGCTCATCGAAGAGGCGAAGCAGTTCGTTGCAGACGGACTGTTCCCGGCCGACGCGGTCGAGCGCATCCGGGCGAACGTCTCGCCGGCGGCGTCGATCGAGGATGCGGTGGCCGACGCGGACTTCATCGAGGAGGCCGTTCCCGAGAAGATCGAGATCAAGCACGCGACGCTGGAGCGCATCAGCGCCGCGGCCCGCCCGGACGCGATCATCGGCTCCAACACCTCGACGATCCTGATCGAGTCGCTCGCCACCGCGGTCACGAACCCGGAGCGCTTTCTCGGCGTGCACTTCTCCAACCCGGCCCCGTTCATCCCGGGCGTCGAGCTGATCCCGCACGCGGGCACCGCCGAGGCCGCGATCGCCGCCGTCGAGCAGATCGTTGCGGGTACAGGCAAGGAGACCGCGCGGGTCAAAGACTCCACGGGCTTCGTGCTCAACCGCCTGCAGTACGCGCTCTTCCACGAGGCGACCCAGATCGTCGAGGAGGGCATCGCGACTCCCGAGGACATCGACACGATCGTGCGCACCACGTTCGGCTTCCGCCTTCCGGTCTTCGGACCATTCGCCATCGCCGACATGGCCGGCCTCGACGTCTACGCCTTCTGCTACGCCTCGCTGCAGACCCGCTGGCCCGAGCGCTTCGCCACCCCGGACTCGCTCAAGGAATTGGTGGATGCGGGAAAGTTCGGCACCAAGTCCGGCGCCGGCTACCTCGACGTGCCGGCCGAACGCACCGCCGAACTCGTCGCCTACCGCAACAAGGCCTACGTGGCGATCAAGAAGCTCATGGATGAGCTCGGCCCGGCGCCCATCCACTGATCAATCCATCACGTCCCACAGCTATCCATCCGGATATCCCGTAAGAGCACGAAAATAAAAGGAGTGAGAACGGCATGAAATCAAAGAACATCTTCAAGGCGATTGCGGTGGCATCCGCAATCAGCCTCGCACTCGTCGGCTGTTCCAGCGGAGGAGGGGGCGGCAAGGATGCCTCCTCGGACTCCGGCAAGGTGCCCACGATCACCTTCGCGGCGGCAACCTTCGCCGAGACCGGTCGCGGACCGCTGCTCGAGGCATGGCTTGACACCTTCAACAAGAGCCAGAACAAGGTGAAGGTCGTTCCGGCCTCCATTCCGTTCCCGACCTTCGCGGCCACGATCCTCACCCAGATGGGTGGCGGAACCGGCCCGGATATCATCCGCTTCGACGCCTCTGACTTCGCTGCTGCAGCTCAGGCCGGTCTCCTCGAACCGCTCGACAAGGTCGTCGACACCAAGAAGTACGACTTCATCAAGGCGCCGGACAAGACGAACTTCGTCGATGGCAAGCGTTACGGTGTCATGTTCGAGATCGCCAACTACGCGCTGATCTACAACACCGACCTCGTGAAGACCCCGCCGAAGAACTTCGACGAGTTCCTCGCCGCTGCCAAGGCGGCAACGAAGGATGGCGTCTACGGCTTCGGTATGCGCCAGACGCAGCCCGAAGAGGCCGGCATGTGGCAGGACGTCATGAACTACGTCTACGGCTTTGGCGGCCAGTGGTCCAACGGCAAGAAGCTCACGCTGAACTCCCCCAAGGTCATTGACGGAATCAACGCCTACAAGGAGGTGTACGACGCGAACGTCATTCCGAAGGGTGCGACGGCCTCGACGTACCGCACCATGTTCGGCGCCGGCAAGCTCGCCATGGAGGTCGACAACGGCGGAGTCGCCGGCGTCATCCAGGCCATGAACGCCAACCTGCACCTGAGCGCGGCGGCCAACCCGTTCCCGTACAAGGCGTTCGGCGGCATCCAGACCCCGACCGGTGTCAACAAGAACAGCAAGCACATCGATGGGGCCAACGCCTTCATCAAGTGGATGCTGCAGCCCAAGAACCAGGAGAGCCTGCAGTTGGTGCTCGGTTCGGCCAGCGTCGCGACGAAGACCACGCGCTCCGCTGAGCAGCTGAAGAAGATCCCGTACGCTCCCGTCTACGATGCGCTGACCGAGTACAGCAACCCGCAGTACGTGAAGGGCTTCGAAGCGAAGACCCCGGCCATCCGCAAGATCGTCATCACCAAGGTGATCAGTGCCATTCAGGGCCAGCAGAGCGTGAAGGATGCGATGGACCAGGCGCAGGAGGAAGCCACCGCAGCAGTCGGCGGCTGATCGACTGAACGACGGCGCTTGAACGGTGCTGGTGCGGCAAATTATCGTCGCACCGGCGCCGTTCGGCTCCGGCGCCGCACCACCGTCGCCGCATCGGCACCGCGGCGATTCAGCACCTGTGATTGTGCATCCACTCCGGTCTCGGCACGACACGACAGAAAGTTAGATCGATGACGACCTCTCTGAAAGAGCCCTCGCGCACGACGCGGCCTCCGGCCACGCGGCGCAAGCGCAGCCCACTCGGAAGCAAGTGGACTCCCTATTTCTTCCTGGGACCGGCGGCCCTGTACCTCCTGCTGTTCCAGGGCTACCCGCTCCTTCAGGAGCTGTGGCTCGGTTTCACCCGAACCTCCCTGCTCAACCCGACCGCGAACGAATGGATCGGGCTCGACAACTACGTCAAGATCTTCTCGAGCTCGCAGTTCCAGCACACGCTCTGGATCACCTTCGTCTACGTTGTCGTCTGCGTGGTGGGCACTATCACCATCGGCCTCGGCGCCGCGCTGCTCATGAACGGCAACTTCCGCGGCCGGGGCGTCGCTCGCGCCCTCATAGCGATCCCATGGGCCGCGCCCGCGGTCGCGGTCGCGCTGATCGCCACCTGGATGGTCGACTCGCAGTACGGCATCGTCAACCGCGTGCTCGACGCCGTCGGCCTCGGTGTTCCGGGCGGCTCGATCCTCAACAGCACCACCTACGCGCTTCCCGCCATCCTCATCACCACCATCTGGCAGCTCTTCCCGTTCGTCGCGGTCGTGCTGCTGTCGGCGCTGCAGTCCGTGCCGAAGGATGTGCAGGAGTCGGCCATGATGGACGGCGCCGGGGTCATCTGGTCGTTCCGTGTCGTGACCTGGCCCGTGATCAAGCCCTCGATCGGGCTGCTCGCGCTCCTCATGACCATCTGGTCCATCCGGCGCTTCGAGCTGATCTGGCTCATGACCCGCGGAGGCCCGGTCGGTTCGACCAACACCCTCGTCATCGACCTGTATTCGCAGGCGTTCGAGCTGAACGACATCGGAACGGCCGCCGCAGTGGGCATGGTCGGCGTTGTGATCTCGCTCCTCGTCGTCACCGCAAGCAGCTACATAAGCCGCAAGGCCGAGCAGGAGAACGCACGATGAAAAAATTCAGCGTAGGCACCCCCGTTCGAATCCTGTTCGTGTTGATCGTCCTCGGGCTGGCCGTCTTCCCGCTCTACTGGATGTTCACGACCTCGCTCACGAGCGACGCGAACCTGTTCGGCAAGACCGTTCAGCCGTTCCCCGACTTCTCCCGCATCGGCGTCTATGGCGAGGCGCTGTTCTCCGGAAACGTTCCGCGCTGGCTGCTCAACAGCCTCATCATCGCGGCAGGCACCTGTCTGCTGTCTGTGGTGCTTGGCATCCCGCTCGGTTACGCGCTTTCGCGGTTCAGCTTCCGGGGCAAGACACTCGCGGGCGTGGGGCTGTTTCTCACCCAGATGCTGCCGGAGGCGCTGCTCGTCGTGCCGCTGTTCGCGCTGTTCCGCCAGCTCGGCCTACTCAACTCGCTCGCTGGGCTGATCCTGGCGGATACCGCGTTCGTGCTGCCGATCGTCGCGTTCATCCTCAAGGGAGCGATCGATGGCATCCCTCGCGAACTCGAAGAGGCGGCTCGCGTTGACGGCTGCCGCCCGTTCACCATCCTCACCCGTATCAACCTGCCGCTGATCGCGCCGACGCTCGCCGCGGCAGCCGTCATCTCGTTCTTCAGCGGCTGGAACGAGTACGTCTTCGCGGTCACCTTCGCTGCCGATCCGCTCGTGCAGCCGGCATCCGTCGGTCTGGCCGGGTTCATCGGCGAGCTGAGCACACCGCTGCAGACGGTGATGGCCGTGTCGGTGGTCTACACGCTGCCCGCCGTGGCCTTCTACCTCATGGCACAGAAGTACGTGGTGTCGGGAATGACCGCCGGGGCCGTCAAGGGCTGAGCCGCTCGGCGCGGACTCCGGGTCATGCCGCGACCGCGCCGCAGCGGGCTACGCGCTGTGGTGCGGTGCGTCGAGGTGCGAGTCGGAGCGGGAGCGGATGCGCACCTTCTCGATGTGACTGCGCATGGCGGCGACCGCGCTGTGTGCATCGCCCTCGCGGAAGGCATCGAGGATGGCTGCGTGCTCAACGACGGCCTGGTCGGCGTCGGAGGTTCCGCTCTGCACGGTCTGCCGCATCCGGTGTACGCGGGTTGAGATCGCATCCGACATGTCGAGCAGGAACGGGTTCTGCGCGCTCTCGAAGATCACGTGGTGAAACTTCCAGTCGACCTCGAAATAGGTCTGCAGCAGCGCCACCGAGATGTCAGATTCGGATGCCGCCTGCTTGACCTTCTCGGTGATCTCGCGATGAGCGGCGAGGGCATCCTCGAGCAGGGGGACGACGGTGGCGGTGTGTGCGGCCGCGAGTTCGACCACGCCGCTCTCGAGCACGATGCGGGCGTCGAACAGTGCCTCGAGCTGACCGTCGGAAATCGGCGGCGCGACGCGGTACCCCTTATTGGCCTCGCGGGTGACGAGACCGGTGCGTTCGAGCAGCACAAGCGCCTCGCGCACGGGGGTCGGCGACACATTGAGATCGCGCGCCACGGTGTCGATCGACAGGCGTGAACCCGGCTCGATCTCGGGGCTCATCAGGGCGCTGAGAACGAGTTCGTACACGCGGTCGCGCAGGCCTCGACGTTCGAGGGCGATCCCCGCGTGAAGCGAACTTGTATCAAGCATCCGTACCTCCCGGAAAGCGAATGTTATCAGCAGCGCGGGAGGTGCTCGCCGCTATCAGAGGCCTTCGTAGGCGCAGATCTCCTGCACCTTCTCGTTGGATGCACTCGACTCGTCGAAGACGTAGCCCAACCACTCCCGCACGTTGCGACGAGCAAGCTCGATGCCGATCACGCGCTGGCCTATGCAGAGCACCTGCGCGTTGTTCGAGAGCACCGCTCGCTCGACCGAGTATGAGTCGTGCGCGGTGGCCGCCCGGATGCCGGGGACCTTGTTCGCGGCGATCGCCACGCCGAGTCCGGTGCCGCAGATCAGCACGGCACGGTCGGCATCACCGCGCGCGACGATCTCGGCGGCGGCGGTGGCGACGGTGGGGTAGTTGGTGTGCGACTCGGCATCCACGCCGACGTCGGTGACCGAGGCGACGAGGTCGCTCGCGAGGAGATCCTTCTTGATGATTTCCTTGTAGTCGAAGCCCGCGTCGTCCGAGCCGATCACGATGCGCCACTGGTTTGTCATGGTTGATCCTTCCCTGTTTCTGTTGGTGCGAGCCGGCGACGCAAGGTCAGTCGGTCGAAAGCAGTGTGCTCAGTCGCTCCACAATGAGAGCCAGGGAGACGGCACCCGGATCGGCGACACCGAGTGCCTTGTCGCCATGGGCGCGAGCGCGGCCCAGCGCGGGCATGAGGTCCTTGGTCTGCTCCGCCGCGGTTGTGGCTGCCTGGGCGGCGGCCTTCCAGGAATCGGCGAGCGAGTCTCCCGCCGTCACCCGTGCAGCGAGCGTATCGGCGAAGGGCACGAGAGCGTCGACCATGGTCTTGTCGCCCACCTCCGCCTTGCCGTAGGCGGTGACGGCCTGGCGCGCGGCGGCCACACCCGCGACGACCGACTGCGGTGTGACCGCCTGCGTGTCTCCGAGTGCGGTGCCCACGGCCTGCAGCATGGCTCCCCACAGAGCACCGGATGTGCCGCCACCGTGGTCGGACCACGAACTGCCCGCGCTGCGCAGCAGCGTTTCGGCTCCGGCGCTGCGGTCGCGCAGTTCCGTTGCCGTGCGGGCCGCGGCGGTGGCACCGCGCTGCATTCCGATGCCGTGATCACCGTCTCCGGCGATAGAGTCGAGGCGCCCGAGCTCTTCGGCGTGCTCGTCGATGACCTCGCGCACGGCGACCAGTGCCGCCGCGATACTGAAGGCCGCGTTCCGGGACTCCTCGGATGCCTCGGGTACTTCCTGCTCGACCTCGAGCTGTCCGGAATCGGCCACGTGCTCGAGCCCAGAGACGTCGACCGCTCCCGTGCGGAAGCCGGGGGTGTCGGCTGGCGCGCTCCACATCTGCTCGAGCTCATCGTCGAGCCAGAGGAGGGTCAGCGAAGCGCCGGCCATGTCGAAGCTCGTGCAGAACTCGCCCACTTGCGGGTCGACCAGCGTCAGGCCCGCCTCTTCCAGGAGGTCCGCCACGCGAGTGAAGACCACGTAGAGTTCCTCGTTCTTGACCGAGCCGAGGCCGTTGAGGATGGGCACGACGCGCGCGCCCTGCCTGGCCACGCCATCCGGAATCTCGTGCTCGGCGAGCAGGTGCTCGACGAAGAGTTCGGCGAGCCCGTCGGCGCTGGGGATGTCGACTTCGTCGATGCCGGGTTCGCCGTGGATGCCGAGGCCGATTGCCATGCGGCCCTCCGGCACCGTGAACAGCGGCTGGTCTGCGCCGGGGAGGGTGCAACCCGTGAACGCGACGCCCATGGAGCGGGTGCGTTCGTTCGCCAGAATGGCAAGGCGCTCGACGTCGTCGAGGTCGTGTCCCGCGGCGGCGGCCGCACCCGCGACCTTGAAGACGGTGAGGTCGCCGGCGATTCCACGGCGCTTGTGCTTCTCCTCGGGCTTCGCGCTGAAGATGTCGTCGGTGACGAGCACGGTGCGGCAGTCGATGCCGTCGGCGCGCACCGCATCCTGTGCGGCGTTGAAATGCATCACGTCGCCGGCGTAGTTGCCGTAGCTCAGCAGCACGCCGCGGCCCTGCTCGCTCGCGCGCACGACCGACTCCACCTGGTGCGCCGAGGGCGAGGCGAAGAGGTTGCCCATCGCTGCGCCGTGGGCGAGCCCGGGACCGACCAGGCCCCCGAAGGCCGGGTAATGACCCGAACCGCCGCCGATCACGACGGCCGCCTCGGGCTCCGCGCTCTTCGTCGAACGGGAAACTCCACCGTAGACGCCGCGCACCCAGCGGCCGTTGGCTCTCACGAAGCCGGCCACCATGTCATCGGCGAACGCGGCGGGCTCGTTCCATAGTCGGGTCATCCGCTCACTCCTCTGATTGAAGGCATCGCTATTCGTATAGGATATTGGATTCTGGCGAGCTTCGCACCCTCGATTGTTACCGTCACGGCCCGGCGACGGCCGTGCTCCACGAATATGCGGCACCTCGCGAGCGCGGCCTGCGTATCGGGCTGCCGCGGCTCACCGGGCCTTGCGGGTCTCCTTGGCGTTCGCCTTCTTGAGCGCGTCGACGAGCTCATCCTTGTTCATCGAAGAACGGCCGTGGATGTCGAGCCTCTTCGCGAGGTCCATCAGGTGATCCTTTGAGGCGTTGGCGTCCACGCCTCCCTCCGTCTCGCCGCCGGAATTGTGTCCACCCTCCGACTTCGAGTCAGACGGGCCGGCGTGTTCCTTCTTCTCCCAGCGATCGCCGACCTTCTCATACTCGTGCTTGAGCGCGGCAAAGGCCGTGCGGTGAGCGCGCTCGCCCTCGCCATACTCATCGACGGCGGAATCGTGCGCCTTCGACCAGATGGCCTGTGCGTGCTTCGGCGAGCGCTCGAGGGTTGACGGCATTTCCTTGGATGCTGGCATGGCTTCTTCCTTTCGCAAGCGACGGATGTGTGCCTCCTTTCACGCTACGCCGCAGCTTTCGAGGCACCGAAAACACTGCGCGAACGCTCAGGCAGCGTTTCGCCTGTGGCCCCGCCTGCCTCGGCTTCAGCTCTCCGTTGTCGCGACGATCAGGTTGGCCTCCAGCGCCTCCAGAGAGGCGAGCGTGGCCTGCTGCTGGGCTGGATCGAGCGAGCCAACGGTGAGTCGCTCCAGTTCCTGCCAGATCTTCTCGAGTTCCGCGTGCAGGTGCCTGCTCGCCGGAGTTGGCTCGATCAGTGATGCTCGCGCATCCGTGGGGTCGCGGCGGCGGCGCACGAAGCCCGCACGCTCGAGCCGCTGGATGGTGCGCGTCATGGTTGCCGCATCCGAGCCGAGAACCCGCACGAGGTCGATCTGGCGCTGTTCGCCGTGGTCCCAGAGGTGCATCATCACGAGCTCCTGGCCCACGTACAGCCCGGTCTCGCGCAGGAGGGAGCCGACGAGCATCTTGTGCAGGCGCGCCACCCGGAAGATCGCGTGGCTGATCGGGCCACCCGCCGCAGTCGTGGGCTGTTCCACGACCACACGCGACGCGGGACCGGTGTCTGAACTGCTCAGGTCTGGCCGATTCGCCGGTGGTGTCATCCGATGCTCCTCGATCGTCATCGGCCAGTTTAAGGCCCAATTGCCCGAGCAACAACGAACTCACAAAGAACTCTCCGATGTCCGGGAATAAAGCGCTCCACTAATTACTTGTCCGAACATGTAACTACGAAAGAGAGTTCACCATGAAGATATTGGCAACGGGCGCCACAGGCTGGGTTGCTCACCTGGTGGTACCAGCCCTGGCGCATGCCGGACATGAGGTGCGGGCCGTCGTTCACGACGCCGGCAAGGCCGCGGTTCCCCTCGGCCTCGGCGCGTCCGAGACCGTGCAGGCAGACCTCCGCGACACTGCGAGCCTCGACTCCGCACTCGATGGTGTCGATGGCGCCTTCCTGATCACTCCGGCGTTCGCCCCGGATGCCACGGAATTGGGACTGGCGTTTATCGATGCCGCTCGGCGCGCGGGCGTGCGCAAGCTCGTCTACTCCGGGGTCTACCATCCGTCACTCGGTCTCGAGAATCACGCGAGCACGCTGCCGATCGAGGCGGCGCTCTACGCCTCCGACCTCGACTTCACGGTCCTCCAACCGGCGATGTTCCTGCAGGGACTGGACGGCGCCTGGCAACAGGCACGCAGTACGGGCGCGCTCGCGATGCCGTGGTCCAAGACCTCACGGATGACGTACGTCGACTACCGCGACGTGGCCGAGGTCGCGGCGCTGGCCTTCGGTGACGAGCGGCTCTCGCACGGCACCTTCGAGCTGGCCGCCGGCGGCATGATCGACCGGGTGCGCCTGGCCGAGCTGTTCACCGCAGCCTCCGGCATCCCGATCACCGCGGCCGACGTGCCGGTCGATGCGCTGCCGCCGAGCCTGCCCGCGGGCCTGAAAGCCATGTTCGCCGAGTACGACCGGCATGGATTCCACGGCGGCAACGCCCTCGTTCTGAGCTCGATCCTCGGGCGGGCGCCGCGCTCGATCGAGGACTACGTCACCGACCTGGTGCGAGCTGCCTGACCCACCCTGCATCCGCTTGACCGCGAGCACCACCCCTACTAGAAGGAGAAACGCATGACCAGCACCAACCCCACGATCGACCCAGCCGCTCTCGAACCACTGTGGCAACCGATCCAAGCCGGCGAGCTCGAACTGCCACATCGCCTCGCGATGGCACCCATGACGCGATCGCGTGCGCACGAGGACGGCACGCCGAATCAGATGGCCGCCGAGTATTACGCCCAGCGGGCGTCCATGGCGCTCATCATCACCGAGGGAACCCAGCCGTCGGAGGACGGGCAGGGCTACCTGCTCACGCCGGGAATCCACAACGACAGTCACGTCGAGGGCTGGCGCTCCGTGACGGACGCGGTGCACGAGGCCGGTGGCCGCATCGTCATCCAGCTGATGCACGTGGGGCGGGTGTCACATCCGCAGAACACTCCGCACGGGCGTCAGGCCGTTGCGCCCTCTGTCGTGACGCCCGCGACCCCGATGTTCACAGCATCCGGCATGCAGGAGATCCCCACGCCGCGCGAGCTGGCGACGGATGAGGTGCGCGGCATCGTGCAGGAGTTCCGGCTCGCAGCCAGGGCTGCGATCGACGCCGGCGCGGACGGCGTGGAGATCCACTCCGCGAACGGATACCTGCTGCAGCAGTTCCTCTCCAGCAACGCCAACCAGCGCACGGACGAATACGGCGGGTCCATTGCGAACCGGATTCGGCTGAGTGTGGAGGTCGCGGCCGCGGTTGCCGACGAGATCGGGGCCGGGCGCACCGGCATCCGCATCTCTCCCGGAAGCAGCCTCGGTGACATCGTCGAGAACGACGTGCACGAACTCTACGGCGCGCTGGTGTCGGCGCTCGCGCCGCTGAACCTCGCCTACCTGCACATCGCCGCGGGTGACGACGTGCTGCTGCGCGAACTGCGCGAGCTCTGGCCGAACACGCTCTTACTCAACCGCCCGGGCAGCAGCATCGGGGCGCGGGTGCACGACATCGAAAGTGGGCTTGCGGATGTCGCCACGGTCGGCAGCCTGGTGCTCGCCAACCCGGACCTGGTCGCGCGGCTGAAGGCCGGTGCGTCCCTCAATGAGCCGGACCGAGCAACCTTCTACGGCGGTGACGAGCGCGGTTACCTCGACTACCCGACGCTCGAGCTCGCTACGGTCGAGTAGCGAGTGCATGTGGGCGCGGTCCACGTGGCCGCGCCCACATCGCGGCGGTGCCGGGGTCCGCGGGTCATCCGCTCGCTGGTGCAGGAATACTGGAGGTGGAGGCGTACATCATGTTCAAGGATCGGGTGGATGCGGGCAAGCGGCTCGCGGAATCCGTTCGCGACCTGCGCGGGCCCGACACCGTAGTACTGGGCCTTCCCCGAGGCGGAGTGCCGGTCGCGCGCGAAGTCGCCCGCGTGCTCGAAGCGCCACTGGACGTGATTGTGGTGCGCAAACTCGGCAGCGCACGACATCCGGAATACGCGGTCGGCGCGATCGGGGAGGATGGGGTGCGCATCATCGATCCGGCTGCGGTGCGAATGATGGGTGTGAGTGAAGCGGAACTCGCCGAGGTGGAGGCGCGCGAGAGAACGGAGCTCGCGAGGCGAACGGAGCAGTTCAGATCCGGCGGCCACCGCCTCGATCTCACGGGCAAGCGCGCCATCCTCGTCGATGACGGCGTCGCCACAGGGTCCACTGCTATCGCCGCATGTCGCGTCGCCAGACAACTCGGCGCTCGCGAGGTGGTGGTGGCCGTTCCCGTTGCCCCGCCGGACTGGAAGGCCCGCTTTGAGGGTGAGGCAGACCGCCTCATTGCGCTGGAGACCCCTGAGCGGTTCTTTGCCGTCGGCCAGTGGTACGAGAAGTTCGAACAGACCACGGATGCCGAGGTGGTCGCCTGCCTGCGCGATCATCCATACACAATGTTTGCGCGTTAACCCGAGGCCCGGCGAGTGTCGGTGCGCGGCACAGTCTGACTACCGTGCGCTGCCCACATCGTGGTCAAACGCTTACCGGCATGTGGGGTCATCTCTCGAAGCGTTCAGCTAGGTCGGCGATCCGATGCGAACGGTCTTCTGGTCGCATTCGGTCGGGCCGAGTGCCGCGCCGTCCTGGGCGAAGCGTGCATCGATCGGCAGTGCTCGCAGGTCCCGAGCATCGCGCACCTCGCCCCCGATCCCCTGCAGGAGTTCATAACCCTATGCGGATGCATGCATTCTGAATTTGGATCGGGTATTGCCGACCGTGAAGCGATGCTCGCCAGTGGGAACGGGTCACGCGCGGTACTCGTCCGGCCGCTGAGGGGGTGGCTGCGATGGCAGCAGAGGCGCGTTTCCCTTGGAGGATGCTCCAATTGCCGTCAAGCCAATTTGCAGAATAAACGACAAGCCGCGGCCTAGTGCTGCGAGCACAGTGAGAATCAGAGGTCGATGGTGTGGTGATTGGCTCATGGGCTTCCTTGCCTACTCGGCACTCGGAGTTTACGCCCGGCGCTCAAACGTCGGCCGAGTAGCTTGCCGGACTCACCTGGAAAGCCTCTTAAAGAATCACCGATCTAAACCGCGTGAAGAGGCCCAGGCGTATCCACGGATTACCGCACTGCCTGAGCCATGCACTTGAACACTAGGCCGGAGTCCCAGGCCGAGCGAATCCTAAAACTGTCCGCCCCATATGACGCCTGCGATTCAGTCCGCTAGGTGCCGATGAAATGAGACGGGTGCCACTTGAGTTGAGAACCCACATCGCGCCCGAGATCGGAGGGAATGGAGCGAGTGACGGGAATCGAACCCGCGCTACCAGCTTGGGAAGCTGGAGTTCTACCATTGAACTACACTCGCGCGATTGGCCATCCGACGAGCTGGACGACCGCGGCCCATACTAGCAAGCGCGCTCGGCTAGTCTCTTGTCATGCTGCTATCGGACCGGGATATCAAGGCGGAACTCGACTCAGGGCGCATCGGACTCGACCCCTATGAGCCATCGATGATCCAGCCGTCGAGCATCGACGTGCGGCTCGACCGCTTCTTCCGGCTGTTCGACAACCACAAGTATCCGTTCATCGACCCGGCCGAGGACCAGCCTGAGCTCACCCGCCTCGTCGAGACCGACCCCGAGCAGTCGTTCATTCTGCACCCTGGCGAGTTCGTGCTCGGTTCCACCTACGAGGCGGTGACGCTTCCGGATGACGTGGCCGCCCGCCTCGAAGGCAAGAGTTCCCTGGGTCGCCTGGGCCTCCTTACCCATTCCACCGCCGGCTTCGTCGACCCCGGTTTCTCGGGCCACGTCACGCTCGAGCTCAGCAACGTCGCCACCCTGCCGATCAAGCTGTGGCCCGGGATGAAGATCGGGCAGCTGTGCTTCTTCCGGCTCACCTCGGCGGCCGAGAAGCCGTACGGCTCGGCGGAGTACAAGTCGCGCTACCAGAACCAGCGCGGCCCGACGGCATCGCGGTCGTTCCAGAACTTCTACCGCACGATACTCAGTCGCGACGAGAGCCAGCTCGACTGACGCGCCACCCCTGGTTGCGAGGGACGCTTCGACAAGCTCAGCGACCGAAGGCACCTGAGGCCAGTTGCAGCACGAGCCAGGGGCTGAATGCGAACGGTGCAGCGGCGACGGCGGTGCGCAGCGACTCGGGCGCGACCCAGCGCCATTCGGCCACCTCGTGGGGGTTCGCGGCCACGGCATCCGTCGTCACCGTGCTGAACACGGGGCACACCTCGTTCTCGACGATGCCCGAGGCGTCCACGGCTCGGTAACGGAAGTCGGGCAGCATCGGCTCGAGCGTGCCGATCTCGAGGCCGAGCTCGTACCTTCCTCGCCGGGCGATCGCATCGGTCATGGACTCCCCGGGGGCCGGATGGCCGCAGAAGGAGTTCGTCCACACGCCCGGCCAGGTGAGTTTGCTGAGGGCGCGCCGGGTGACGAGCACCTCGCCGGCCGCGTTGTAGACATGGCAGGAGAACGCCAGGTGCAGAGCCGTGTCCGTGGTGTGCACGAGGGCCTTATCGGCCGTGCCGATGTCGTTGCCCAGCTGGTCGACGAGTACGACGCGCTCGGTGCTGCTGCTCATGCCTGTCCGTTACTGGAAGAGGGAGGGTGCGGGCGAAACCGACACCGGTGCGACGAAAGCCGCCTCACCAGCCTAACTTGCGCGCGCGTCGCAGGCTGGGGGAACGGTCAGCTCTCCCAGCCGAGCGTTCTGGCCACGCGTTCGAGCGAGCGCAGCGTCGTGGCGTAGTCCTCTTCACTCAGGTCCGCGAGCGCGCCGGTGCGGTTCTTCGCGACGACCCGGTGGAGCTCGGCGTGCTTGCTCGCGCCCTCACCGGTGAGTTCGTAGTACTCGAATGCCACATCCACCCAGCCGCGGTCGATCAAGCCCGCGAGATGCTCTGCCGCGTTCGCGCCGGCGGAGGCATCGAGAAATGGTTCGAGTTCGTGGTTCAGCCTCGTGAGAGTGCCCGGACCGGGGGACAGAATGTTGAGCAGTTCCCACTGGTGGCGTGTCACTTCGAAGTCGGCGAGAGCCCGCTCGAACTGCTCATCGATGAGCCGATCGACCAGCTTGAGCCAGAATCCGATCGGCCTAACCGCCGTCGCGGTGTGCCGCGAACCGCCCCCCGCGCCTGCGTCCGGTGCTGCCATGAGCAGAGTTTACCCCCGGTTGGGGTACACCGAGAGGCTTTTCCGCGGAGCGTCAGTAGGCGAACCCGAGCTCGTCGGGGTACTCGCCAAGAGCGGTGAGCTGGGCAGCGGCGCGCTGCAGGTGGGCGAGCGTGAGACCGAGGGTTCCCGGGCCGAAGCTCACGCGCGAGACGCCGAGTTCTGCGAGGCGCTTGAGAGGCACGGATGTCGGGTTCGAGATCACGGACACTTTTCCGTCGATCTCGTCCAGCGCTCGTTTCACCTTGTCTTCCGTGCCGAGTCCGAGCACGAAGACGACGTCGGCCCCCGCCCCGAGGTAGGAGTTAGCGCGGGTCACCATGTCATCCCATTCGCCACCTCCCGCGAGCACGTCCACCCGCGCGTTGATCACGAGCGGCACTCCGACGGTTGTCGCGGTGCGGCGAACTGTCGCGATTCGCTCGGTGGCAACATCCACCGGAAACAGGGGCGCCTTGGCCGGCCCCACGCTGTCCTCGATGTTGAGCCCGGCGGCACCGGCTGCGATGAGCCGCGCGATGCTGTGCTCGAGGGCGGCGACATCCGGGGCGTAGCCCTTTTCGAAGTCCACGGAGACCGGGATCTCCACGGCCTGGGTGATGAGCGACGCGGCGGCGAGCGCCTGGTCGAGGCTGAGTCCCTCGCCGTCCGGCACCCCGTGCGCGAACGAGACCGCGTGGCTCGCGGTGGCGAGAGCCTTGACGCCGGGCGCCGCGGCAACGGTGCGAGCCGTCACGGCATCCCAGACGTTTGTCACGATGAGCGGGTCGCCTGGCACGTGCAGCGAGCGGAGCAGTTCGGCCTTGGCAGCGGTGGTGGAGGTATCAACTGAGGGAGACATGCTTCAAGCATGCTCCGTGGCCGCCGCTCGCGCGAGCAGGTTTCGTCGCACTACACACGCACAGCACGCGACGCGCATTGTGCGCGAGGCGTTGTGCACTCTCTACAGGGAGATGGGCGCGCGTACTCGACGCGGGTAGCCTGTGCCGGTGAACATGCTGCTGCGCACCCTGCTGACCGTCCTTCTCGCGGGCCGCAAGCCACCGCTCGACATGCACGACGTCGGCTCCAAGCGCATGCGCGTGTTGCCGAACGACCTCGACACCCAGAAGCACGTCAACAACGGCGTGTACCTCTCCCTCATGGATCTGGGTCGCATCGAACTGCTCGTGCGCACGGGAGCCTGGGGGCGGATGCGCGCGGCCGGTATCTATCCGGTCATCGCGAGCGAGACGATCACCTTTCGCAAGTCGCTGCAGCTCTGGCAGCGCTACGTGCTCGAAACCCGCATAGTCGGTTACGACGCCAAGGCCGTCTACATCGAGCAGCGCTTCGTGGTCGACGGGGAGATCTACGTGCAGGCCTTCCTGCGCGGCCGGTTCCTGAAGAAGACCGGCGGTGTCGTCGGGCTCACCGAACTCGCCGAGGTGCTCGGCATCGCGGTGCGCGAACTCGAACTGCCCGGGTGGATCGACCGTTGGGCTCAGGATGTCGCCCTGCCGTCGACGCGCGCCGAGGCCCCCAGCGTCTGGAACTAGCCGCGGAACCGCGCTGGACCGCGTCGCACCGATCAGCTGGGTTGCGCGATCATCAGCCACAGGATGACCGCGAGACCGACGCCCCCGATGAGGGCGAGGGCGGTGGGGCGCCAGGAGGTGGCGATGCCTTCTACGACGCCCGCAGTGCCGAGCGCGGCGGCCTTCTTGCGGGAGCCTTCCGACATCTTCGCGCCGGTGGCGAATCGCAGGCGTGAGAACGCGGGCGAGGCGATGCCGTACATCGCGCCGATAACCAGCACCAGCAGCACGATGGACACCCACAGCCACCACTTGCCCCACAGCCCACCCATGAACCCCAGCACGACACCCGGGATGATGGTGAGCCAGAGTCCGGCGTACATGAGGTGCGCGCTCCACGCCGAGACATCGAGCATGGCGGCAATGCGGGCGTGCTCGCTTTCTTTGCGCAGCCGGAACGCGACCGCGATCGACGTGCCGTGCCCGACGGCGAAGACGATGACGCCCAGCACGTGCAGGAATATCATCAGCGTGTACATGCGCGTCAGCCTATTCCTGGGCTACCGACATCAGAAGATCTCCGGCGGGCGTCAGCGCAGCGCCCGATGCTTTCCCTGGGTCTGGAGTTAGTTGCCGGCGTTGGCCGTCGGCCGCACGAACAGCATCATGATGAGGCCGGCGAGCAGCACGGCAACGATGCCCAGGATGCCCCAGGCCGTCGCACCGAAGGCGACGATGAGGATCGTCCAGAGCGCCGGCGACAGGAACGATGCCGCGCGGCCGGTGGTGGCGTAGAGACCGAAGATCTCGCCCTCCCGACCCGCCGGCGTGACTCTGGCGAGGAAGGAGCGGCTGGCCGCCTGGGCCGGACCGACGAAGAGGCACAGCAACAGGCCTCCCACCCAGAAGGTCGCGTCGCCGAGGTCGCGAAGCACGAACACCGCGAACCCGGTGATAACGAGGCCGATGAGCGAGGTCACGATCACGGACTTCGGACCGAAGCGATCGTCGAAGCGCCCAGAGAAGATGGTGGAGACGCCTGCGACGAGGTTCGCGGCGATGCCGAAGATGACGACCTGCAGGAACCCGAAGCCGAACACGGTGGACGCGATGACCGCGCCGTAGGCGAAGACCCCGGCGAGGCCGTCGCGGAACACGGCGCTCGCGAGCAGGAACCAGAAGGTGGTGCGGGTGGTCTTCCACAGACGCACGACGTGGCGCCCGAGCAGCACGTAGCTCTGGAAGAAGTTGACCCGCTCGCCCTGCTCGGTGGCGGGCAGCTCAGGCACATTCCGGAAGATGGGGATCGAGAAGAGGATGGTCCAGACCGCGCAGCCGAGCGCGACCATGCGGAAGGGCAGGCCGTTCTCCTGGGACAGGCCGAACCAATCCGAGACGTAGGCGATGACGACGATGACGAGCGCGAGGATGCCGCCCAGGTAGCCGAGGCCCCAGCCGAGCCCGCTGATCTTGCCCACCGTCTTGGGAGTAGAGACCTGCACGAGCATGGCGTTGTAGTGCACGCCCGCGATCTCGCTGAAGACGCTGCCGACGGCGACGAGACCGACACCGAGCGCGAAGTAGGCGGGAGCGCCCTGCACGAAGAAGAGGGCGGCCATCGAAAGTACGACGAGTCCGGTGCTGATCGCGAGCGAGCGCTTGCGCCTGCCGGTGCCGTCGGAACGCTGCCCGAGGATCGGGGCGACGAGCGCCACGAGGATGCCGGCGATCGTGTTGGCGAGACCGAGTCCGCTGGTGAGGTCGGCGATCGCGTGAATGTAGGCCGGGTCATGCTTGCCGAGCGCCGCTATCGACGGGTCGATGAAGACATCCGTGGTCAGGTACAGGGCGGTGAAGATGAAGGTGAGGATGACCGTGTTGAACGGCTGGTTAGCCCAGTCCCAGAGAGCCCACGAGACGACCTGTTTGCGCGGGATCACGCGCCCCTCCTGCAGCTCGAGGCCCATGGTGGCGATTGCGCCCGAGTTCGTTGTGGGCGGGACGCGCTTGCCGGTCGCGGTGACGTCGTTGTCAGGTGCCTCGTTGCTCATGCACACAGGCTAGTGGTGAGGGGTAAACAATCGATGGCTTTAGGCGGTGATGCAACAGTGGCCGTTTAGGCAGCGCGAAACCTTGTCTCGTAATGCCACGCCAGGGCGTCCCGGTCGGGTCGATGCCGATTGTTCTCAGGAACAGCGATGCGGAATCCGTTTGCCTCCCGCTCGTAGAACTCGACACCGTTCCATCCGTTCATTCTGAGTTCGGGACTCACGTGTAACCGAAGGTCGGGGTCGATGCCTAGGTATCCGCGGTCGTAGAGCGCGTGCACATCCGAGCGCAGCAGCAAGGCGTTCGACACTGCGTGGGCTCCGCCCTCGCTTGCATAGTCACGAATGTGGGCGGCCTCGAGACTCGGATAGGTGCGACTGCCGGTAATCGCGCACCGGTAGTCGTAGGCCTCGTCCACGGCAAGTCGGAATGCTGCTTGTCCGAGCCGCGGTAGAGCGAGAACTGGATCACCGAACTTCGGCCCTTCCCAAGCGAGATCGGTGTCGACCAGATCCTGGTCCCAGTGGCGATCAACGCGGGCGTTGCTTTGCATAAGTTGAAACGCTTGAAGTACGTAGTCGGCATCGGTCTTGCGGTTGTCGGCGGTGAGGTCGTATCCCTCGATGGTCACGTTATTGGCTGACCAATTGGGCGGCTGCGGGAGTTCATCTCCTCGGGCGGCGAAGAAGAGGTTGCGGAGTGCGACACAGCCAATGTACGGGTCTGGATCGTGCTCGAAACGCCCGGTGCGATACTCCTGGACTCGCGAGAGCAAGTCCCCCTCCGAGCCCACGCCATTGCCGCGTGCCCAGATTTGCCAAGCTTCGCTGACCCGCAGCTCGAAGTACTCCTGAAAGAAGCCGCCGCCAACGAGCGAGTTGCTCGGCATGTCGACGCCCCGGTGCTTCCCGGGGGCCTTCGTCTTGAAAAGGAATGGCTGACCCTCGGTCAAGGCTTTGAATCCATGCGGTGACGGCTGCCAAAAGTTCGCCTCGGACAATGTTGGGGTATCCCGCAGGAAGGCAGCCCACCGACTGTCCGTGACCCCAACCACAACGCGCATGAGGTGATTGTAGTGACTATTACTCGCGCCCCGATATAGGGTTCGAATCAAGGCAATCCCCTCGATTGCTAACTATGACTGTCGCTTCCACGACTACTCCATAAGGAGCGCACGCTATGCAGCCACGCGGGAATTGGCATTGCCGTGAGGTGATCAAGGCATGACCATGCCCAACTTGGGCGTGCTGTACCTCGAACACGGTGAAAAGATGATCCGCATCGCGGCCGCCGTACTGCGTCGCGAATTCGGGTTGACCGACGGCGAGCGTGACGTGGTGCAGGAAGTGTTCCGCGAACTACAAGAAAAGCCACCGAAGGAAGAGATCAGAGAATGGGAAGCGTTCCTCGTGCGAGTAACGCAGCGCCGTGCCATCGACTGGGGGCGGAAGCAGCACCTCGACAAGCGCGGGCGCTCGTTCGATGACGACGACAATCGCGCGGAGCCCGTCGACCCGCTGGGTGAACACGCGATCGAGATGGTGGAGGAGGCCGTTGATCTCGCCGCACGCATACCTGACCTTCTCGACGCAATGCCGCTCCTCACCGAAAACGAACGGTATGTGATACTTCAGCAGGAGTTCGATGGGACCAGCCGTGACAAGTTGGCAACCGAACTCGGAGTCACCCCGCCACGCATAAGTCAGCTGCGAACTTCAGGATTGAATAAGTTGAGAGCGCACTTAGAAAGTGAGGGGGCGTTATGAACGACGAGCAGAAGGCCGACGCCCTCGACCTGCTACTTGCCGACCCGCCGCGCCGCGCTCGTATTCTCGACGAGTTGGGCGCGACCGCGGAGGAGCGAGCGGAGCTCGTTGAACTTGCGGAAATTGCTGACGCGGCATGGTTGAGCACCCGCCACACACCACCCATTGCATCCGACCCGATTGCGGCGATGCTAGGCGTCGTACCCACGCCAGGAGTAGCTATCGATCCTGCGAGATTCAAACGGGCGCGCCTCAAGTCGGACGTCAGCGTCTCGCAACTGCGGGACACGTTGACCAGTCGCGGATGGCATGTCTCAAATGCGGACATCGCAAGTTGGCAAACACGAACTGGAATTGAGCTGCTACCCGCGCTCCTTCAAGACCTCGGACACGCGATGAGGGCCTCACTGGACGACTTCACCGAAGTGCGGGCTGGCGAAGCTGCCACCCTGCACGCTGAGTTGCGCAATAGCGACTGGTTCGTCGCTCTCGTCGACCAATGGCAGCACCTCCGACACACTCCCCGGTCAATCGCAGAAGCCCAATTGCTGTCCCGCGCGGCTGCAACAGTCCACCGTGGTGAAAAGCCCAATGTCGAACAGATCCGCGAGCTCCTTGAGCATGTCGCCGCGTCGAACCCTGAAGCCGGAGGTCGGTCGCAGTGAACATCGCTCAAGCGGTCAAGCGGCTCACCAAACGACTTGCGGCAGCAGAGGTTATGAAGTTTGCTGCGAACCCCGTTGAGGCCGTCGAACCAGTGTTCGGGATTCGGGCAGTCTCCTCTTCGGGGCTGGCCGCCCGACGCGGTGCTGGCGGAGCATGCGATGGCGCGTCCTTTCTCGACGACAAACTACTGTTCTATGCACCCACCCCCCATAGCAAGCGCGACAACTTCACCATCGCTCATGAAGTGGGCCATCACCTCGTGAGTGAAGACGACGTCGTCTCCAACTGGATCTACGATCAAGACGACCATGAAGCGATCCTCGAGACAATCTGCGACCAAGTCGCCCAACAGATGCTCTTGCCTCCGACATCGGTCGACGAGTTCCTCCAAGGCCGTACACCACGCGCCAGCGACGTCATCGACCTACACAATGGATCGTCGGCAAGTCGACCTGTGTGCGCGATAGCCATCGCTCAGCACCTGCCGCACTTTGGCGCTGTCGTGCTCATCGACCGCGAAACGATGACTGTGACGAGTTCGAGCATCCACGCCGACCCTGAGCGCGGGTGGCCATTCATATATCCGTGGCCGGGTCAGACGATCCCGCTAGGTCACCAACTGCGCAATGTTCCTGACGGCGGTCACGTCGTCCGACGGGTCAGCTGGCAGGGTCGGTTCGGCAGCACGGAAGAATACTTCGTCAACGCCGTGGGTACAGAGCGCGGCCTCGTGGCGGTGTTTTCCGCCCAAGATCTTTGGGGTGCGCCGGGACTCGCGCGACAGCCTGAGCGGGAATGGGACACCCGCCCCCTGCTCCAGGGCACCTGCTGCGGGAAGGCGTTTCAGCGGCGTGGGTACCCGTGTCCGACCTGCAAGAAGCCATACTGCCCAGAGTGTGGCAAGTGCCCTCACGAGCGCAACGGTTCAGGCGACGTCTCCTGCGATGTCTGCTCCTTGCTCACTCCGCCGGCACGGATCATCGACGGTATCTGCGTGGATTGTCGATCCTAACTAACTCTTGACGCGTCTCGCCCGACTACTGTGTGCGGGACCAAGTCGGCCTGCACCGATCGAGAGGCATGACGATGGCAAAGAACACCGGAAACGGTCACCGTAAAGGTGCAGTCCGCTCCCGCACGGAGTTCCGACAAAACGGCACATGGTTCAAGCGCAACACCACAACAGGGCGGATCATGGACGGCTCGCCCAAGGAACACAAGGGAGTGCGCAATGAGCGCTGAGCCCGGAGAACGTCACATTCCATCCGCGACGCACCTCGCTGAATTTGTAGGGCTACGGTCGACACGGCGTCTCGCATGCGTGCGCAAGCACCACCGCCAGATCGACGCCGCAGGTGACCAGCGGCAGTTCGCGTACTTCTACGCCCGGCTGTTCGCCGCGATCCGTCGGCACGTGCGCTCCGGATTCGACAGCGACGAGATTACGCGGGCTCTCGCCGCCGCGACGCCTCAGCAGAGACCATCCTTCGAGGACGTCGCCGACGGACTCGTACCCGCTCTACAGAGCCTTGGGGCGGTGGACGGCCGAACCGCACACAACCGTCGCTACTACGACAACTACGACGGTGAACACCTCGTCTCCGTGTACCCGCAGTTCGTGCTCACGTTGAATGACGGCTCCGATATGTACGTCCATGTGCACACGGCGAAGCACCAGCTCACTCCCGACTCCGCGGCGGTGCTCGCAGAACTCCTGAGCGGCGCCTACCCCGGGGATCGCGTTGCGGTGATCGACGCCCGCCGGGGCGCGGTTGTACTTCCCCGGTCGGGTGGAATGCGGGCCAGCCAGTCCTCTATTGCGGCGTACCTCGATGCATACCTGATGTTGTGGGAGACTGCGGCTTAACGCCAGAGCCAGGCGACACAGCTCTGCTCTGTCCAGCAGAGTGCTTTAGGTCAACGCCGGACCCGCCCTGCTGCGTGGGGAGGTGCTTTGTGATCTGCTTTTAGGCAGCGGGCTCCTGACAGCGAACACTTCTAAACCGAGCGTTCGACCTCCGATACGTCGATGGGCCAATCGTCAGAATGCTGGAAGTCATCCAGCGCATCCTTAGTCTGATTCCGGCCGCAACCAAGGTTGAGTCGAGTTGGCTCAAGATTTGCTGAATCGACTTGACATCCGAGAGCACCCTCGTAAACTTGAGTAGGTGAGACTCAAGTCTCGCAACAGGCTTCCCAAGTCCCGAACAACATAAGGAGAAAGAGCGCATGGCTCGAGCAGTAGGAATCGACCTCGGAACCACGAACTCCGTGGTGTCCGTTCTCGAAGGTGGAGAACCCACCGTAATCGCAAACGCCGAAGGTTTCCGCACGACGCCATCCGTCGTGGCCTTCACCAAGGACGGCGATGTGCTGGTTGGCGAGACCGCCAAGCGCCAGGCCGTCACCAACGTCGACCGCACCATCGCCTCCGTCAAGCGCCACATGGGCACCGACTGGACAACCTCGGTCGACGGCAAGAAGTACACGCCGCAGGAGATCTCGGCCCGCATTCTCGCGAAGCTCAAGCGCGACGCGGAGTCCTACCTCGGCGACACCGTGACGGATGCGGTCATCACCGTTCCCGCCTACTTCAACGACTCCGAGCGCCAGGCCACCAAGGAGGCCGGTGAGATTGCCGGACTCAACGTGCTGCGCATCATCAACGAGCCGACCGCCGCCGCGCTCGCCTACGGACTCGATAAGGGCAAGGAAGACGAGCTCATCCTGGTCTTCGACCTCGGTGGCGGTACCTTCGACGTCTCCCTGCTCGAGGTGGGCAAGGACGAGGACTTCTCCACCATTCAGGTGCGTTCGACCGCCGGTGACAACCGCCTCGGTGGTGACGACTGGGATGACCGCGTCGTCGACTACCTGGTCAAGCGCTTCAAGGACTCCACCGGTGTCGACGTCTCGAAGGACAAGATCGCCAAGCAGCGCCTCAAGGAGGCCGCGGAGCAGGCGAAGAAGGAGCTGTCCTCCTCGACCAGCACGAGCATCCAGCTGCCGTACCTCTCGCTCACCGAGAACGGCCCGGCCAACCTCGACGAGACGCTCACCCGCGCCAAGTTCGAGGAGCTGACCGCCGACCTGCTCAAGCGCACCGAGAAGCCGTTCCACGACGTCATCAAGGAGGCCGGAGTCAAGGTCTCCGACGTCGCACACGTCGTGCTCGTGGGTGGTTCCACCCGCATGCCGGCCGTCGTCGACCTGGTCAAGAAGCTGACCGGCGGCAAGGAGCCGAACAAGGGCGTGAACCCGGATGAGGTCGTCGCGGTCGGCGCCGCACTGCAGGCAGGCGTGCTGAAGGGCGAGCGCAAGGACGTTCTGCTCATCGACGTGACCCCGCTCTCCCTCGGTATCGAGACCAAGGGCGGCATCATGACCAAGCTCATCGAGCGCAACACGGCCATCCCGACCAAGCGCAGTGAGACCTTCACCACGGCGGATGACAACCAGCCTTCCGTCGCGATTCAGGTCTTCCAGGGCGAGCGCGAGTTCACTCGCGACAACAAGCCGCTCGGCACCTTCGAGCTGACCGGCATCGCGCCGGCGCCCCGCGGCATCCCGCAGGTCGAGGTCACCTTCGACATCGACGCCAACGGCATCGTGCACGTGTCTGCCAAGGACAAGGGCACCGGCAAGGAGCAGTCGATGACGATCACCGGTGGCTCCTCGCTGCCGAAGGAAGACATCGAGCGCATGGTGCGCGAGGGTGAAGAGCACGCGGCGGAAGACAAGAAGCGCCGCGAGGAGGCCGAGACTCGCAACACCGCGGAGCAGCTGGCCTACCAGACCGACAAGCTCATCAAGGACAACGAAGACAAGCTGCCCGACGACGTGAAGAACGACGTGCAGGCGGATGTCGACGCCCTGAAGAGTGCGCTCGCGGGCGAAGATGCGGATGCGGTGAAGACCGCCTTCGACAAGCTCAGCGAGAGCCAGCAGAAGCTCGGCGAGGCGATCTACGCCAACCAAGGCGCGGGTGAGGCGGCTGCCGAGACGCCGGCCGACGGCCCGAGCGATGAGTCGAGCAACGACGACGAGGACATCGTCGACGCCGAAGTGGTGGACGACGAGCCAGAAGACAAGAAGTAACCATGGCAGACAAGAAGAAGCCGGATGACTTCGACCCGAAGTCGGGGGCAGCTGCCCCCGGCTCCGGGGAGTCGTCCCCGACCGACGCCGACAACCTGGGCGAGGAGATCATCGAGGCCGAGGGTCCCGACATCGAGACCTCGCTCACGGATGCCGACCTCGAGTTCCTGAAGAACGGCGTGGAGAGCGACCTGGCGGCCGAGCGGCTCGCCGATCTGCAGCGCCTGCAGGCGGAGTACGTCAACTACCGCAAGCGGGTCGAGCGTGATCGCGAGGCCAACCGTGATCTCGTGATCGCGGAGGTCGTGGGCGCACTGTTCCCCGCGCTCGACGACCTCAGGCTCGCCGAGATCCACGGCGACCTCGAAGAGGGACCGATGACGATCATCGCGCAGAAGCTGCGGGCTGGCCTCGACAAGTTCGGGCTGACGATGGTGGGGGAGAAGGGCGAAGAGTTCGATCCCCACATCCACGAGGCGCTCATGCAGCTTCCGAACCCGGATGTGACGACGCAGGTCGTCGCAGACGTGATCCAGCCCGGATACAAGCTCGGCGAGCGTCTGCTTCGTGCGGCGAAGGTCGCGGTCTCCGTGCCGGCGGAGGACTAGCCGCCAGTGGCCAGTCAGGATTGGTTCGACAAGGACTTCTACAAGGTGCTCGGGGTGTCGAAAGACATCACGCCCGCCGAACTGAAGAAGACCTATCGCAAACTCGCCCGCAAGTATCACCCGGACTCCAACCCGGGTGATGCTGCGGCCGAGGCGAAGTTCAAGGAGATCAGCGAGGCGCACGCCGTGCTGTCCGACCCCGAACAGCGCAAGGAATACGACCAGATGCGCGCCATGGGCGCGGGCGCTCCCCGCTTCACGGCGGGTGGCGGCGGCCAGGCCGGCGGCTTCGAAGACGTCTTCGGCGGGATGTTCGGGCAGGGCAACCAGCGCACCACCCGCACCGCAAGCGGAGCCGGCTTCGAGGACATCTTCGGCAGCATGTTCGGCGGCGGCAACTTCGGTCAGACCTCCGGCGGCTTCCGTGGTGCGGGCGGGCCCAGCAAGGGGCGGGATCTCACCGCGACGACCTCGCTTGACTTCATCAGCGCGATCAAGGGCGAAACCGTCAAGCTGCAGGCCGCGGGCAGCAAGCCGATCAGCGTCAAGATTCCCGCCGGCGTCAGCGACGGGCAGAAGATCCGGCTCAAGGGCAAGGGTGAGGCGAGCATCGATGGTGGCCCCGCCGGCGACCTGACGCTCACCGTAACAGTGCGCAAGCATCCGGTGTTCGAGCGTGATGGCCTGAACCTGAGGGTGGATGTGCCGGTCACCTTCGTGGAAGCGACGCTCGGGGCGACGATCGAGGTTCCGACCCTCGGGGGCGACCCGGTGAAGCTCCGGGTTGCGCCCGGCACGCCGAGCGGCCGAGTGCTGCGCGTCAAGGGACGCGGCGTCACGACGACCAAGGGCACCGGCGACCTGCTCGCCAGCGTGCAGGTGGCCGTGCCGAGCCACCTCACCGCCGACGCGCAGAAGCACCTTGAGGCCTTCGCCAAGGCGATGCCCGTGGAGAATCCGCGCGCCGAGCTCCTCGCGAAAGCGCGCGCGTAATGCGTAATTCGTTGGCTGAGCCTGTCGAAGTCCTGTGCGAGGGCCGTTCTTCAACGGCGCTTCGACAAGCTCAGCGAACGGGGGCGAGCGCGCAGTGAACGACGAGCTGAATCCGGATGCGCCGCTGTTCGCGATCGCGGTCGCGGCAGAGCTGGCGGCCATGCACCCGCAGACCCTGAGGCAGTACGACCGTCTCGGTCTCGTGAGCCCCACCCGCACCGCGGGGCAGTCACGTCGTTACTCGATGCGCGACGTGATGCAACTGCGGGAGGTTGCGCGGCTGAGCGCCGAGGGAGTGAGCCTGGAGGGCATCCGGCGCATTCTGCAGTTGGAGAACCAAGTGACCGAACTGAGCGACCGCGTGCGAGAGCTCGAGGCCGCGCTCGCCGATGAGCTGCTGCACCGGCCGGGAACCCGCGTCTTTGCCGCCGGCGCCGCGGGCGATGTGATCTCATTGAAGGCGGGCACCAGGGCGGCGCGCTCCAACCAGCTCGTGGTCTGGCGTCCGATCGGGCGCAATTGGCGCCGCACCGACTGACCTGACGCGCAACTCATGCTTACTCGGGCATGAGTCACCCGACCGAGCACGGCCCGACTCAAGGAATGAGACGATGACGACGACGCCACCCCCCTACGAGCCCCTGCCCGAGGGCCAGCCGGCAGTGCCGAACCCGTATGCGCAGGCTGGCCCGAGCCCCTATCCGCCCCAGGCGTGGCAGCCGCGCGCGGTGCGCCCGCCGCTCACCGCGGAGCAGAAGAGCGGTGCGCGCTGGGCGGGCATCGTGGGATTCAACCTGCTCGGTCTCGGCTGGCTGCTGTTCATCGTGCCCGTCGTCCTGGGCGGTTTCGCCGCCTTCTTCACCTTCGTGCTCGACCAAATCGGTCGCTCCTCCAGCTCCCGTTCGACGAGCTACTACCAGCTGCGCGACTTCGTCGACAACGTCAACGTGACCGCGTGGGTCATCCCGCTGCTGATCCTCTCGCTCTTCGGAATGGCCGTGTGGGCACTCGGTATCATCGTCAGCGGGCGGATGCTGAAATCGCACTCGGTCAACCACCCGTGGGGCGTCACTTGGGCCGCGACCGGTATTGCGATCGCGGCGTACCCGTTCGTCGGCTGGATCGCCGGCATCCTCGTGCAGGTGGTCTCCGGCCTCGCCGACGTCGCGCATGCGCCGGTCTGGACGATGATCGGCATCACCGGCAGTCTCAGCCTGCTCATGGCGATCGTGCTGAACTGCGTCATCGGCTGGCTCGCCTGGTGGTGGATGGCGCACGCGATGCGCGCCCACGCCACCGTCTGAGGTGCGGTCAGCGTAACGAGCGGAAGAACTCCCTGAGGTCGGTCGCGAGCAGCTCAGGTTCTTCGTGTGGTGCGAAGTGTCCGCCGCGCGGCATGGTCGTGTATCGCGTGACCGCGTAGCTGCGCTCGGCCCAGCTTCGTGGCGGACGGGTGAGGTCGCGCGGGAAGATTGCCACCGCCGTTGGTACGTCGACGCGGTCAACCCTGGTGGTCATCCCGGCGCGGTACTCGAAGTATGGCCGGAACGACGAGGCGATGGTGTTCGTGAACCAGTAGAGCGAGGCCTGGGTCAGCAGGAAGTCATCGCTGAACCTGGTCGAGAGCTCGCCGCCGCTGTCGCTCCAGGCGCGGTACTTTTCCACGATCCAGCTCAGTAGGCCCACGGGGGAGTCCGTCAACCCGGGCGCGAGGGTGAGCGGCCGGGTCTGTTGCTCGTGTTGGTATCCGCCCTCCTCATCCACCCAGGAGTTCACCGAGTCGAGGTACGAGCGTTCCTCTTCGCTAAGGGTCGCGGCGTCGTAGCTGGCGGGCGCGGCGACGGCGAGGAGGTGGATGCCCACGACGGCCTCCGGATGCGCCTGGGCCAGCCGGGAGGTGATGCCCGCTCCGAGGTCGCCACCGTGCGCACCGTAGCGATCCAGGCCGAGGTGCTGCGACATGAGGTGGTGCCAGAGCTCATGCGTCTGTTCGTCGTGGCTCGGGCGCTGCGGTGAGAACGGGAATCCTGGCAGCGACGGGACGATCACCGTGAACGCGTCGGCCGGCTCGCCGCCGAATCGAGACGGCGCGGCCAGTCGTTGCGCGAGCGCCACCAGTTCAAGCGAGGTGCTGGGCCAGCCGTTCGTCAGGACGATGGGCAGCGCTCCCTCGATCTCGCCATCGAATCGGAAATAGTGAATCGGTGTTCCGTCGATGTCGGCCTCGTGTGAGGGAAGCGCATTAATCGCATCCTCCTGGGCACGCCAGTCGAAGCCGGACCGCCAGTAGTCCGCGAGTCGACGGAGTTCGCGCTGGTCGGTGCCAGCATTCCAGCCGTGGCTCGGCCAGCTCGGCGCCCATCGCGTGTTGCGCAGTCGCTCGCGCAGATCGTCGAGTTCGGCTGAGCTGACCCTGATCAGCGGCGAAGGCATATTTCATTCTCGCCCAGCGAGATCCGTTCCGCTCGTGTGCATCCTCAACGCTCAGGCGAGGGGGAGGGACTCCGCTGCCGAGACTGCCAGGTCCTGCCTGCCTGCGGCATCCGTCGACTGCGGCAGCCGGGCGATGGACGACCGAGTGAACGCGATGCTCACAGCGGTGAGTACGAGTAGCGCGACGAGCGCGGCGGCACCGGCGGCCGGAGTTGTCGCCCAGGCACCGTTCAAGAGGAACAGCCCGCTGATCGAGCAGCTGGGGATGCCGAGCCAGATCAGGAACCACGCCGTGAACCGGCTGAGCTGCGCCTTGTCGAGTGCCATCAACAGGAAGAACAGGGTCCACATGGCGGCCCAGCTCAGCCAGATCACCGCGAAGATCGGATCGGTGGCGAGCGATGACGCAGCCTCGTAGAGTGCGACGGCTGCGACGAAGGCGCTGAACCAGCCGAGGCCCTGCGGTTCGAGATCGAGCAGGATGCCCAGGCCGTAGTACAGATAGGTGAAGCCGAACAGATAGGTCGGCCAGGTCGCGTTGATGATGGCGGCATCACCGCCCGCCTGGCTGAGGATGATCGTGGGCAAAATCACCTGCACCGCTCCGACGAAGAGGTTCAGGATGGCCGCGCTGCGGGCCGGAACGATGTTCAGGATCACCAGGCCGTTGACCAGGAGCACGATTCCGACGAAGAAGAGCCCCACGTTTCCCATGGTTCGGCCCTATCGCTTCAGGAGTTCGACGAAGGTCTCCGACGAGATCACCGGCGCGAAGAACTGGTTGATGCGCTGGAACGCGGCGGGCTCGTGCTCCGGCCTGTTGCATCCGGTCGCGTCTCCGATCACGATGGGCAGGTAGCCGTGGTCGCGAGCGGCGCGCGCGTTGCCCTCGATGCACCAGTCGGTGTGGATGCCCGTGATCACGAGTACTTCGATTCGCTTGCGAGAGAGCTCGAGCGGCAACCCCGTGCCGGTGAAGGCGGTCTGGAGTGCTGTCTCGTAGAACTCGTTGTCGCCGGGCTGCACCAGCTCGCGCAGGTCGCTGACGAGTTCGTTGTCCCAGGCGATCTGCTCGGGCGTGGCGTCGAGCGCCCCCGTCCAAGAGTTGTACTGCGCGCGGTCGAAGTCGCTCTGCGGGTAGTCCTGGCGGAAGACCGTGTATCCGATCCAGTTGAACGAGGTGAAGTTGCCCGCAGCACGCGCAGCCTTCGCTGACTTCACGGTTGCGGGCAGGCTGCCGCGCAGGTCGTGGCGCTCGCCATACTGAACGCCGCCGGGTCGGTACAGGGAGTTCGACTGGCTGACAGACAGGAACGCCGCGGGGCGGCTGAGGATCTCGCGCAGGTCGAGCGACTTCCATTGCTCGGCGAGCGGCGGTATGGACTGCACATTGCTCGAGGGAAAGTTCACCTCGGCATCGAGGTCGGTCTCGGTCTCGAGACGGGTGTCGATCTCGGTGGCTGCGATGGTCATGAGAAGTCCTTCCTGTGAATGGCGACCCTGTCAGAGTAGAGAGGGGCGCGTGCGCATCCGAGAAATGCGACGAAGTATGACCTTTCGGAACTGACCTCTCGGGCCTAATGTTGCGTCGTATTTCGCTGCCGCGCGCGGGGAGCCCCCGGTGGACGCACCATTGTGAGATGGCCAGACAGATTCGCTTCAACGCCTTCGACATGAACTGCGTCGCCCACCAGTCCGCCGGCATGTGGCGACACCCAGACGATCAGGCGTGGCGTTACAAGGACCTCAGCTACTGGACCGAGCTCGCCAAGCTGCTCGAGCGCGGCAAGTTCGACGGCATCTTCATCGCGGATGTCCTCGGCACGTACGACGTGTACGGCGGCAACAACGAGGCCGCGATCCGTCACGGTGCGCAGGTTCCCGTCGGTGACCCGCTCCTCGTGATCCCCGCCATGGCCTACGTCACCGAGAACCTCGGCTTCGGCGTGACCGCGGGAACCGCGTACGAGCATCCGTATCCTTTCGCACGTCGCATGTCCACGCTCGACCACCTCACGAACGGCCGCATCGGCTGGAACGTCGTCACCGGCTACCTGCCGTCGGCGGCGCGCAACATGGGTCACGACGACCAGATGGAGCACGACGACCGCTACGACTACGCCGACGAGTACCTCGAGGTGCTCTACAAGCTGTGGGAGGGGTCCTGGGAAGACGACGCCGTCGAGCGCAACCGTGAGACCGGCGTCTTCACCGACCCGAAGAAGGTGCACGAGATCGGGCACAGGGGCAAGAACTTCACCGTGCCCGGCATCCACATCTCCGAGCCCTCGCCGCAGCGTTCTCCCGTGATCTACCAGGCCGGGGCGTCGCCGCGCGGCATCGAATTCGCGGCGGGCAACGCCGAGGCGATCTTCGTGGCCAACTCCACCAAGTCCGGGCTCAAGGCAACGGTCAAGAAGATCCGGGATGCCCTCGAGGCCGCAGGTCGCGACCGCTACTCCGCGAAGATCTACACGCTGCTCACCGTCATCGCCGACTCCACCGAGGAGAAGGCGCGCGCCAAGTACGAGGACTACCTCAAGTACGCGAGTCCCGAGGGCGCGCTCGTCTTCATGTCGGGGTGGATGGGCGTCGACCTGTCGACCTATGACCTCGACGAGCCGATCGGCAACGTCAAGAGCAACGCCATCCAGTCCGCCGTCGCGAACGTGCAGGCGGGCGACGACGACGGCAAGCAGTGGACGGTGCGCGACATCGCCATCCAGGGCGCCATCGGCGGTCTCGGCCCGTTCATCATCGGCAGCGGGGAGCAGATCGCCGACCAGCTGCAGGAGTGGGTCGAGGAGACGGATGTCGACGGCTTCAACCTCGCGTACGCCATCACCCCCGGCACCTTCGAGGACATCGTCGAGCACGTGATCCCGGTGCTGCAGGCGCGCGGCGCGTACCAGACCGAGTACACCGAGGGCACGCTGCGCAACAAGCTGCACGGCCGCGGCGACAAGCTGCCCGATGAGCACAAGGGCGCGCAGTACCGCGTCGGCAACTTCACCCTCGCCGAGTAGGGAACGCGCAAGGCCTCGGTGCGGGTACCGTGACGGGGTGACACCGTTCTCGTTCGACGCCCTGCGGCGCTGGCCCGACCCCGAGGCCGACAACCTGTTCGCCGTCGATGCTGCAGACAGGCTGATTCTGGATGAGGCTGGCGCCGCACTCGAGGCCAGCGCGCCCGGCGAGGTGGTCGTCATCGGCGACCAGTACGGAGCCCTGACCCTCGGCGGTGCCGCCCTGCACGGGGTCGAGGGGGTTCGCGTGCACCAGGATGCCCTGTCGGGGGAACGTGCGCTCGCGGCCAACGCCGCGTCTCTCGGCGTTGAAACCTATGACTCGCTCCCACTCGATGCCACGCTCCTCGGGGGCGCGCAGGTCGTGCTGCTGCGCTTGCCGCGCAGCCTCGACGCGCTCGATGAGATCGCCGGCCTCATTGCGACGCATGCGGCCGCGGACGTAACCGTCTATGCCGGTGGCATGATCAAGCACCTCGCGCTGGCCATGAACGAGGTGCTCGGGCGGCACTTCGGCGAGGTGCGGCCGGGGCTCGCGCGGCAGAAGGCGCGGGTGTTGACGGTGACTGGGTCCCGCGGCGATCCTTCGGCCCTTCGAGATGGTTGCAAAGCGACCTCCTCCGGGCAGGCAGGCTCAGGGAACGAGGAGTGGCCACGGCGCGAGTTCCATGAGGAGTTCGGCCTCTGGGTGTGCGCACACGGCGGTGCCTTCGCCGGAACCCGCGTCGATATCGGAACCCGGCTCCTGCTCGAGGTGCTGGGCGAGGCGAAGCCGGATGCCGCATCCGCCATAGACCTGGGCTGCGGCACCGGCCTGCTCGCCGCCGCACTCGCGAAGGCGAGGTCCGCCATCTCGGTGATCGCGACCGACCAGTCGGCTGCGGCTGTCGCATCCGCTCGGGCCACGATGGAGGCGAACGGCCTAGGTGACCGCGTGACCGTCGTGCGTGACGACGGCCTCGCCAGCCAGCCGGATGCCTCTGCCGAACTGATCCTGCTGAACCCGCCCTTCCACATCGGGGCGACCGTTCACTCGGGAATCGCGCCGCGGCTGTTCGAGGATGCGGCGAGGGTGCTCGCGCCCGGTGGCGAGCTCTGGACGGTGTTCAACTCGCACCTCGGCTATCGCCCAGCGCTCGAACGCATCGTCGGGCCGACCAGACAGATTGCCCGCAATGCGAAGTTCACGGTGACGGCGTCCACTCGGAGCCTCAGCATTCGTCCAGCAGGAGAATAGCTCGTAGTCTTAGCGCCACCGTCGAGTTGAAAGAAGGAGCCTCCGTGGTCATCGACCCCCTGCACCGCGTGACGATCGACGACGTGGCCGATCGAGTCGGCGTGCACAAGGCCACGGTTTCGCGGGCGCTCAACGCGCGCACCCGGCACCAGGTGAATGAGAAGACGGCCGCGCGCATCACGGCGATCGCGCAGGAGCTGGGCTACGTTCCGAACGCGATGGCGAGGGGCCTGCGCACGAGCAGCTCGATGACGATCGGGGTCATCATCCCCGACCTCACCAACCCGTTCTTTCCGCCGATCATCCGAGGCATCGAGAACTACCTTCAGCCCCGGGGCTACACCGCCCTGCTCGCGAACACCGATGACTCCGAGGCCATCGAGCGGGCAGCCCTCGACTCGCTGCTCGGCCGCCGCATCGACGGTCTCGTGGTGGCCTCCGGTTCGCTGCAGAGCTCGACGCTCGCCGACGCGCACCAGGCCGGCGTCTTCGCCGTCATGCTCAACCGCGATGCCGGCGGCATCCCGTACCCGCTCGTCACCGGCAACGACGCCACGGGCATCGCGGCCGCCGTGGCCCATCTCGCCGACCTCGGTCACCGCCGCATCATGCACATTGCGGGCCCGGCGTATTTCTCCACGAGTGGAACGCGCGCCGATGCCTTCCTGGCGGCGTGCAGGGGAATCAAGGGCGTGACCGGCTCGGTGGTCGAGGCCGCCGCACTCTCGGTCGAGGCAGGCAGCCAGTCGATGGATCGTGTGCTCACCGAGCGCGGCCCGCGGCCCACCGCGGTCGTGGCCGGCAACGACCTCGTGGCGCTCGGGGTTCTGAGGAGCCTGCGTGCGCACGGTCTCAGCTGCCCTGGGGACGTTTCGGTGGTCGGATTCAACGACATCGAATTCGCGCAGGATTCGAACCCGCCGCTCACCACAGTGCACGTGCCCATGCTCGAGATGGGTACAGAGGCGGCGCGGATGCTGCTGGAGGCGATCGACGCCAGGACGCAGGAGCCCGAGACCGTGCGGGTGCCGGTGTCGCTCATCGTGCGCGGCTCGACGGGGTCAGCCCCCGCTTGAGACCGGCCGAGCGCCCAAAAAATTTGTACAGGAGAAGTGAACAGTTCGGCTAGCATGTAGCAATCGTTTGCAGGAGGGATTGCGCCATGTCTCGATTCGTCGTCCGCCGCGGTGCAGAGGCCGCGTATCTTCCGCCGGGCCTGCTCATTCCCGGCGCAATCGGAATCGACCGTTGGCGCTGCGTCGGCGAGGAGGACGGTTCCGCGCACTCGGACTTCGGCATCGTGCGCATCGAGCCGCACGGGCGGAGTGCGTCCCACGTTCACTCCTTCGAATACAGCTTTCACGTCATCGAGGGTGAGGCGGTGCTGGCCACACCCGAAGCAACGGTGCGACTCGTCGCGGGCGACTACGGAGTGGTGCCGATCGGTGTGCCACATCGCTGGAGCGGCTCGGGCGAGAAGACCGCGCTGATCGCGGATCTCATCACGCCCCCGGCCCGCGCGAGGCACGCCAGCGATACCTTTCAGGTGCCCGAGCTCCCGCGGGTCGACCCCATCGACGTCGACACTCGCGACCCCCGCACCCGATCCTTCGGCAACGTGACCAAGCAGCAGCTCAGCCCCGGTCGTCAGTCGCAAGAGCTGCTCGCGGTCTCGGCGAGCATGCGCACGGCGCTGCTCGTCTACAGCGGAATCTCGCTCAAGATGATGGTCGACTCCGACCTCGGTGCCACACTGTCCGCGATGTTCATGGTGCAGTACGAGCCGGACGGCAAGGCCGGTGCGCACGATCATCCGCTCGAGGAGTCGTACCTGGTAATCGACGGCGAGGTGCTCGCGACCTTCGATGGCGAGGAGTTCCTGCTCGGCCCTGGTGACTTCGCCTGGGCGGGCGTCGGCTGCATTCACTCCTTCGCGGCCACCGGCAGCGAGGTGCGCTGGCTCGAGACCCAGGCTCCGCAAATGCCGCCACGCCACGCCTACCGCTTCGCGCGGGACTGGGACTACCTCGAAGACAAGCTCGCCGGCGAGGACTTTCCGGCTCCGATTCCGCTGCGCAACGCCGAGTGAGCCGGATGCCGCTTCCGCGGTCAGCGCCCCGCTGGCTGCGCCCGACGCTCGTGCTTCCCTTCGCGGTGTTCTGGTCCACCATCGACCGCGCCATCGTGCTCCCGATGGTCCCCACGATCGCGGCGGACTTCCACGCTGCCACGGCGCTGACCGGCTGGGCGATCACGGGGAATGCGCTCGCCTACGCGGTGCTGCAACTGCTCTGGGGTCCGCTCCAGATGAAACTCGGTCGCGTGAACGTGCTGTGGAGCTCTGCGGCAATCGGTACCCTCGCCGCGATCGTCAGCGCATTCGCCCCGACCCTGCCGCTGTTCATCGCCGCGCGCATCATCTCGGGAGGCGCCTGGGCCGCCACCTTCTCCGCCGTGCTCGTCTACCTCGGTGAGACGCTCGTCGCATCGAAGCGACCGGCCGCGATGTCGAACCTCGCGACCGCGACGGCCCTGGGGCTGGGGCTCGGCACCCTCGGCGCCGGTGCCTTCGCCGAGTGGGCATCCTGGCGCTCTGTCTTCGTGGTCTACGCCGTGGGCGGCGCCGTGCTCACGGTCATCCTGTCGCGGCTGCCGGAGCCCGAACACAACAGCGACGAGCGGATAGTGCCGCAGCTCGCGAGGATTGGGAGGAGTCCGTGGATGCTGGGGCTGTTCGCCTTTACCATCCTCGAGGGCACGCTGCTCATCGGAATCTACAACTTTCTGCCGCAGGCGCTCGAGCTCACCGGCGAGGGAGTCTTCGTCTCCGGCCTGGTCACGGCAGGCTTCGGAGTCGCGGTGATCGTCGTGAGCCAGGGCATGAAGCTCATCGTTGCGCGAGTGAAGCCCTGGGTGCTCATGCTGTCGGGCGGACTCTTCGCCGTGGCCGCCTTCGCCATCCTCGCCGCCTGGATCACCCCGATCTCTGTGCTCGTCGGCGCCTCGATGCTCGGCGTCGCCTGGGCGCTCGCACACACCACTCTGCAGACCTGGATCACGGATGCCGCCACGCCGGCTCGCCCGATGGGACTGACATTCTTCTCAATATCGCTCATGCTCGGCGGTTCGCTGGGGGCGGCTCTCGGCCAGGCGGCCGTGGACCGCAACGCGTTTCCGATGCTCTTCGTTCTCGCCACGGTGGGCTCGCTGGTCTTCGCCGCGTCGGGTGCGATGGGACGTCGCCGGTACCGCCTCGTTGAGCGCCACTGAACTCGTTGCTATATTGTGATCAATCAGACTGCACAGAGGTTGACTTTTGTACAATCGATTGCAAGGCTGTAACTCGCATAGCCCCAGCTCATCCACAACGTCGCGGAAGGCTCTGAAACCCACGTGTTAGATCCCGTGTTCATCGCGCAGCAGGCACTGAACGGTCTCAGTGAAGCCGCGGTGTTCTTCCTGCTCGCGAGCGGCTTGACTCTCGTCTTCGGCCTCATGCGCATTGTGAACATGGCCCATGGCGCCTTCTACATCATCGGTGCCTACGTGGGCATCGCCATTTCGGCGCTCACGGGCAATCTCTTCCTCGCCCTCATCTCGGCGGTCGTCGTGGTTGCGGTGATCGCCCTGATCACCGAGTTCGGCCTGCTGCGCGCCGTGCGCGGCCAGGAGCTTCCCGAGGTTCTGCTCACCCTCGGCATCGCCTTCGTCGTCGGAGACGTGTGCCTCTGGATCTTCGGCGGCAACCCCGAGAACCTGTCGAGCAGGGCGATGCCCTCCGGCGGCTTCGCCATCGGATCGGCATCGTTCCCCTGGTACAAGGTGCTTGTCATGGCCATCGCGCTCGTGATCGGCATTGCGCTGGCCATCGTGCAGAACAAGACCCGCATCGGAGCGATCGTCAGGGCCGGCGTCGACGACCGCGAGACGATCTCGGCGATGGGGATCAACATCCGCTGGGTCTTCACGGGCATGTTCATTGTCGGTGCATCCCTCGCGGCGATCGGCGGTGTGCTGGACTCGGGAATCGCGAGCATCCTGCCCTCCGGCGGCAACGAGGTGTTGCTGAAGGCGCTCGTGGTGATCATCGTTGGCGGGCTCGGCAGCGTGTCGGGCGCCGCGGTGGGAGCCGTGCTCATCGGTCTCATCGACGTCTTCGCGAAGGTGTGGATCCCCGAGCTGTCGTACTTCACGATCTTCCTGCCGATGGCCCTCGTTCTCGTCATCAAGCCCACTGGACTCTTCGGGAAGAAATCATGAGCAACCCGCTGACCCGCGCCACTCCCGTCGTTCGATCGGCCACGGGCCTGATTCCCACGATCTCCGGTCGCGGGGGAGGTCGCGGCACGCACCTCGTGCAGTACCTGATCGTCGCCGCGGTGGTCGTCTTCCTCGTCGCGCTGCCGTACCTGGGAGTCACCAAGTTCCAGGTCGGTCAGACGACGACGATCCTCATCGCGGCCATGGCCGCCGCCAGCGTCAGCTTCCTCGTCGGAGAAGCCGGACTCGCATCGCTCGGCCACGGCGCCATCGCCGGAACCGCGAGCTACGGCATGGCCTGGGCCTTCCACCAGGGCTGGGACCCGACGCTGTCGATCGTGCTCGCCATCGCGCTCACCCTCGCGGTCTCGCTCATCTACGGCCTCCTCACGATGCGCACCTCCGGCATCTACTTCCTCATGGTGACGCTCGCCATTGGAATGCTCATCTACGGTCTCGCCTTCCGCATGTCGAGCGTCACCGGCGGCGACAACGGGCTGCTGCTCCAGCGACCCGAGTGGATCAACGCGCGAGAGAACTGGTGGATCTTCTACTACCTCGTTCTCGCCCTCCTCATCGTCACGACGCTCGTGCTCTGGGTCGTCGCGCGTTCGCCATTCGGCGCCAGCCTTCGCGGCGTGCGCGACAACGAAAGCCGGATGCGCAGCCTCGGATACTCGGTGGCGGGCTACAAGGTCGCCGCCTTCATGATCTCCGGTTTCGTTGCGGGCATCTCCGGAGTGCTCGGAGCGTGGAACACCCAGTCGGTGAGCCCGGAAAGCGTCAACGTCGAGACCTCCATCCTGCTGATCGTCATGGTGATCCTCGGTGGAGTCGGCACGCTACTCGGGCCGCTCGTCGGCGCGACCATCGTCATCCTGGTCAAGTTCACCGTGTCGAGCTACGTGGACCGCTGGCAGACCCTGCTCGGAATCGTCTTCATCGTCGTCATCCTGCTGGCCAGGGAGGGCGTCGTCGGAAGCATTGGGAAGCTCACCAACCGGATCCGTAAGCGGCGTGCGCAGCGTGCCGCGGCCGGAGACGTCCCAGAGGCCGGCGCATCCGCGTCGAATGTCAGTCACACCTGATGAAAGGAAACAGCATGATGTCAAGGAAGATGTCAGTCCGCACCCGCGCTTTCGCGGTTGCCGGACTAGCCGTCGCCACCGCGCTCACCCTCGCTGCGTGTGCTCCTCCCGGAGCAGCGCCGAAGAGTGAGACCACCGCGAAGTCGGGCACCCTCAAGGTCGGCTTCATCTCTCCGACGAGTGGTGTCTTCGCCATCGCCGGCCAGCAGATGGAAGACGGCTGGAAGTTCTTTTGGGACCAGGCCAAGAACAAGGCCGGCGACATCACGGTAGAGACCACCTACGAAGACGACGCCGGCGACGTCAACCAGTCGCTCGCGAAGGCGAAGCAACTGGTCGAGCAGGACGGCGTCGACGTGGTCGTCGGCCCCCTCATCGCGAACACCGCATCCGCGGTCGCGGCCTACACGTTCAGCCAGGGTATTCCGAACCTCGAGCCGGTGGCAGCGTCGAACAACCTGACGCTCAGCGGCGCGAACGACCTCACCGTGCGCACGAGCTCCATGGGTGGCACGCAGGCGAACTACCCCGGCGGCCAGTGGGCGGCAACGAAGGGCAACGCCAAGACGGCGGTCACCCTCTGCTCCGACTACTCGTTCGGCTGGGAATCCTGTGCGGGATTCAAGCAGGGCTTCGAGGCTGAGGGCGGCAAGATCGTCAAGCAGCTCTGGGCGCCGAACGGCACGACGGACTTCTCGTCCTACGTCTCCCAGCTGCAGTCGCTGAATGCCGACATGATCTATGTCGCCACCGCTGGTGGAGCTCCTGGTCCGGCCTTCCTCAACGCCTACTCGGGCGCGGGCGGCGACATGGACAAGCTCCTGCTCAACTGCTGCGCGCTCGACCAGGGCACCCTGGTGTCGCTCGACAAGGCGGGCAACGGCGACAAGATTGTCGGCGTCAAGTCGGTCAGCTACTGGGCCGAGGGTGCCGAGCACAAGGCGACTCAGGCCTTCGTCAAGAAGTACACCGAGGCGACTGGCACGATTCCCGGTGCGTACATCGCCGGTGGGTACATGACGGCAGACCTCGTCTCGCAGGTGCTCAAGAAGCAGGGCCTGGTTGTCGGTGCTGACCTCGTGTCGAGCATCACCAAGTTCAAGTTCGATGACAGCATCTTCGGCAAGGTCTCGTGGGAGAAGGGCAACAACATGGTCGCCCCGGTCTACGTGCGCGAGGTCAAGCGTCACTCCGATGGCAAGCTCTACAACGACGTGCTCGAAGAGTACGACAGCGTCTCGCAGTACCTCGGCAAGGACGAGAAGGCGATGATCGAGCAGGACAAGAGCAAGCCGTACACCAACGCGTTCCAAGGCTGATGACGAACATCACGGCAACGGCGACGGCTCCGGACCCTCACGGGTCCGGGGCCGGAGCCCCCGTGCTCACCATCGAGGGCGTCGGCAAGCGCTACGGCGGCATCCAGGCGGTCGACACGATCTCGCTCACTCTCCACGCGGGCGAGCGGATCGGCGTCATCGGACCGAACGGTGCGGGCAAGACGACGCTGTTCAAGATGATCGCGGGAGATGTGCTGCCCACGTCTGGTTCGATCGAGTTGTTCGGCAGGGATGTCACCAGGGTCGGTGCGGCACGGCGTGCACGCATGGGCGTTGGACGCACCTTCCAGATCTCGAATCTCTTCCGGGATATGAGCGTTCTCGACAACGTGCGTGTCGCGGCCCGCGGTGGCGAGAGCAGTGCTCGCGTCTTCTGGTGGCCTCAGCGCAGCAAGGATGACGCGACCGATCGCGCGATGGACGCCCTCAACAGTGTCGGCCTCGACGATCGTGCGGCGGATGTCGTCACCGACCTTTCGCACGGCGAGCAGCGCCAGCTCGAGATCGCCATGGCTCTCGTCGGCGATCCCAACATCCTTCTCCTCGACGAGCCGGCCGCGGGCCTCTCGCCGGGCGAGCGCAGCGTCCTCAAGCACCTCATCGAGGACCTGCCACGCACGCTCCCCATCCTCCTCATCGAACATGACATGTCGCTGGCACTCGGTCTCACCGACCGCGTCATGTGCATGGAGAACGGCAAGCACGTCATCACGGGCACACCGGAGGAAGTGCGCAGCGATGAGACGGTGCGCGAGATCTACCTGGGAAGGCGGGACAAACAGTGAGCCTCGAAGTGACCGGACTGCACGTCGGCTATGCGGGCGCCGAGGTCCTGCGGGGAATCAACCTCACGGTCGCCGCCGACGAGACCGTCGCGCTGCTCGGGCGCAACGGCATGGGCAAGACCACGCTGGTGCGTGCCATCTGCGGGCTGCGGCCGCCCACCACGACGGCGGGAAGCATCGTCTACGACGGCGCGGACATCACCAAGCGCACGAGCTTTCAGATCAACCGTGCCGGCATCGCGATCGTGCCACAGGGGCGCCACATCTTCGGGTCACTCACCGTGCTCGAGCACCTCTCCGTCGTGCGCAAGCGCAAGCCGTCGAGTGGCGAAGCGTGGACGGCGGAGCGCGTCTTCGACTTCTTCCCCAGACTCTCCACGCGGCAGAAGTCGCTCGCGAAGTCGCTGTCCGGCGGTGAGCAGCAGATGCTCGCGATCGGCCGAGCTCTGATGACCAACCCGTCGTTGCTTGTGATGGACGAGCCGAGTGAAGGCCTGGCTCCCACGGTGCTCGACGTCATCCAGGATCGCATCGAGGGACTTCGCGGCACGGGCCTCTCGGTTCTCATCGCGGAGCAGAACGTGGACCTCGCGCTCGACATGGCGGATCGCGTCGTGATCATCGATGACGGGGAGAACCCGTGGACCGGGACTCCAGCCGAACTCCGTAGCGACGTGCAGACCCTCGAGCGCTACCTCGGCGTCTAAACCTCGCTAGTCTCACGCCTCAACGATTCCGGAACGGAGCCACATCATGACTGCCCCGCACGCAGCGGCGCCCGTCGACCTGCTGTTGACCGGTGGCCGGATCACGACCCTCGCGCCAGAGGGCGAGGGCCCTGGCGAGGCGCAGAGTCTCGCGATCGCCGGTGGTCGGGTGCTCGCGGTCGGGACTGATGAGGAGCTCGCCGCATACGCTCCCCAGGCGCGCCGGGTCATAGACCTCGGCGGTCGCAGGGTGATTCCGGGACTCATCGATTCCCACATCCACGCCGTGCGCGGGGGCGTCAGCTGGCTGGTCTCGGTGCACTGGGATGGCATCCGCTCGATCGCGGATGCGCTCGGCATGATCCGCGAACGCGCGGCAGAGATTCCGGCAGGGGAGTGGATCCCGGTGATCGGTGGATGGCACCGGCGACAGTTCGTCGAGGGCCGGATTCCGACGCCGGCCGAACTCACCCAGGCCGCTCCGCAGCATCCGGTGTACATCCAGGAGACCTACGACATCGGCGTGCTGAATGCCGCAGGCATGGCGGCGTGCGGTTGGGCGGATGCCGCGGCTGAGAACCCGGCACGCGGCTCGCTCGAGCGCGACGCGGCCGGTGCTCCCACGGGAGTGATTTTCGGCATGGGAGCGTTCACCGTGCCGACCCTGCTCGCACTGACGGTGGACCACGAGCAGGCAAAGCTCGGCACGGCCGCCATGAGTCGCGAGTTCGCCTCGCACGGTCTCACCGGCGTCAACGACGGCGGTGGCCTCCTGCTCCAGCCCTCCGACTACGACGCGCTGTTCGACCTCTGGCGCGAGAACGGGCTTTCGCTGCGGTTCCGCCTGTTCATCTCGGCCTGGGAGCGCGGCTCTGAGCTCGCGAACTACACGAGCTACACCGGCATCCAGCAGCACGATTTCGGCGACGGCATCGTCAAGGTCTCCGGCGTGGGTGAGGTAGTGCACCTGGGCTGCCACGACCTCGAGGGCATGGAGGACTTCCAGGTCGCCGACGAGGCGGCCGATGGCTTGCTCGAGATCAGCCGGATGTGCGCGGCCCGCGGCTGGCGGATGTCGATGCACGCCGTCCTCGACGACACGCTCGGGCGCGTGCTCGACGCGTGGGAGAAGGTGCAGTCAGAGACCGCCGGCGTGACGGGCAATCGCTGGTCGATCGTGCACGCCGATGCCGCAAGCGACGCGAACCTCGACCGGATGGCCGCCCTAGGCCTCGGTGTGCTGGTGCAGAACAGGCACGTGCTGAAGGGCGGCGACTACGTCGAGCACTGGGGTGCCGACGAGGCCGCGCACGCCCAGCCCATTGCCGCACTGCGCCAAAGGGGCATCCCGATCGGTGCGGGCACCGACGCGACCCGGGCGAACTGGTACTCCCCGTGGGCCTCGATCGCGTGGTTCGTCACCGGTAGGTCCGTCGACGGCACCGGCCTGCGCGCGCCGCAGCATCTCATGAGCCGCGAGGAGGCGCTGCGTGCATACAGCGCGGACGCCGCCTGGTTCACGGGTGAGGATGACCACCGCGGCACGCTGCTTCCCGGCTTCGACGCCGACCTCACGGTGCCCACGCTCGACCCGCTGACCTGCTCGGACGACGAGCTCGCAGACATCCGCAGCGAACTGACCATCATGGGCGGTCGAGTCACCTGGGCAAGCGCCCCCTTCACGAATGGAGTATCAGAATGAACGCGCAGATTCCACCGCCGCGACCGGTCGCGAGCGGCGCCTCGGAGGTCATCCATCACGAGGGCTACGACGCCGAGATCGTGAGCCCGTTCGTGCCGGTGATCCGTTCGGTGTCGAACGCGAGGCTGGTGTTCATCAGCGGCGTGACGGGCGCTCCCGTCTATCACGATCATCCACACGTGCCGGCCGTGTTCGATGCCGTGCCCCGCGAGATCGACGGACAGGTGAAGAACCTGTTCGAGAACCTCGATCACGCGCTCACGGCCGCGGGCGCACAGCGTTCAGACGTCGTGAGCATGGTGCGCTTCTTCACCAACATCGAGGAAGACCAGGATGTCGTCAACCGGGTGCAGGGCGCCTGGTTCGGCGGCCACATCCCCACCAGCACCACCGTTGAGATCAAGCGCCTGGCCACCGATCCGCGCCTGCGGCTCGAGATCCAAGTGATCGCGGCGGTTCCCGCAGCCTAACCATCACGGCGCACGACCCCTTCCGTGCGCCGCCGACTACAATCGATTGCACGTCTTGCGAAAGGACACAGCATGCCAGACACCTCACTTCCCACCGTCGGCTGGATCGGCACAGGACGGATGGGCTTCCAGCTCGCCAAGCGGCTGCTGCGTGCCGGTTACGACGTCGCCGTCTACAACCGCACGAAGGCGAAGGCCGAGCCGCTCGCAGAGTTCGGCGCCACGATCGTCGACTCCCCGGTCGAGCTCGCGAGCCGCGACATCGTGTTCAGCATGGTCTCCACGGGCAAGGACCTCGAGGAGGTCATGCTCGGTGACGGGGGGCTGCTGACCCACACCTCGGCCCAGCCCGGAATCATCGCGGATTCCTCGACCGTCGACACCGACACCAGCAAGCGGATGCGCGCGGCGGCTGAAGAACGCGGCATCGGCTTTCTCGCCACCCCGGTCTCCGGAAACCCCAAGGTCATCGCCGCGGGCAAGCTCACTGTGGCCGTGTCTGGCCCGCAGGATGTCTACGAAACCGCACTGCCGCTGCTGCAGACCTGGGGCCGCGGCGTCACCTATGTCGGCGACGGCGAACTGGCCCGCATCGTGAAGATCGCGCACAACGTGTTCCTGGGGGTCGTCATCCAGTCGGTGGTGGAGATCACGCTGCTGGCCGAGAAGTCGGGCGTCAAGCGCAGCGACTTCCTCGCGTTCCTCAACGACTCCGTCATGGGCTCGCCGTACACGAAGTACAAATCGCCGGCCCTCGTGAACCTCGACTTCACGCCGACCTTCACGCCGGTGCTGCTGCAGAAGGACCTCGACCTCGGCCTCGAGGCCGCACACGAACTCGGTGTGGTCATGCCGATCGCGGGCCTCACCCGGATGATCGTGGCGAGCGAGGTAGGCGGCGGCAACACCCAGCAGGACTTCGCTTCACTCATCATGAGTTGGGCGAAGCACTCCGGCATGGAGCTCGAGCCTGAGAACGTGCCGTTCGACGACGGCCTCGACCCGGAGGACTGATGAGCGGCAATCACGAGCACGGCTACAAGCCGAGCCGCCTCTTCGAGAGGCCATCGCAGCGCCCGACAGACGTGCGTCCCCTGGGGGCACCCGGGCAGATGGCCGTGGACTACGAGCACCGCGTCAACTTCGACAGGCTGCGCGAATACCGGCTCGGGCGCGCGCAGGCGGCACTCGAGGCGAGCGAGTGCGGGGCGTTCCTGCTCTTCGACTTCTACAACATCCGGTATGCGACGCAGACGTGGATCGGCGGAGCGCTCGGCGACAAGATGATCCGCTACGCCCTGATCATGCGAGGGCAGGAGCCGATCCTCTGGGACTTCGGCTCGGCGGTGAAACACCACAAGCTCTACTCCGACTGGACTCCCGAGGAGAACTATCGCGCGGGCTTCCTGGGCTTCAAGGGCGCGGTGAACCCCACCGGCGGTGCCGACCTCATGGTCGATGCGGTCAAGGAGATCAAGTCGCTGCTCATGGAGCACGGCCTCGCCCACTCGCCCGTCGGTCTCGACATCATCGAACCGCCCTTTCTGTTCGAGATGGAGCGCCAGGGTCTCAAGATCGCGGACGCCCAGCAGGCGATGCTGGATGCCCGCGTCATCAAGAACCAGGACGAGATCATGCTGCTCAATCAGGCCGCGGCCATGGTGGACGGTGTCTACCAGGACATCGTCGACGCGTTGAAGCCCGGCGTGCGGGAGAACGAGATCGTCGCGCTCGCGAACGCTCGCCTCTACGAGTACGGAAGCGACCAGGTCGAGGCGATCAACTCGATCTCGGGTGAGCGGTGCAACCCGCATCCGCACAACTTCACCGACCGCATCATCAGGCCCGGCGACCAGGCGTTCTTCGACATCATCCATTCGTTCAACGGCTACCGCACCTGCTATTACCGCACCTTCGGGGTCGGCTGGGCGACCGAGCCGCAGCGCGATGCCTACAAGCAGGCGCGCGAGTGGATGGACTCGGCGCTCGATGCGATCAAGCCGGGCGTCGGGTCCGACCAGGTGGCGGCCGTGCTTCCGAAGGCGGAGGAGTTCGGCTTCGAGAACGAGCTGGCCGCATTCGGGCTGCAGTTCGCGCACGGCCTCGGTCTTGGCCTGCACGAGCGGCCGATCATCTCGCGGCTCAACTCGATGAAGGACCCGGTGGAGATCCGGCCAGGCATGGTCTTCGCGATGGAAACCTACTGTCCGGCATCCGATGGCGTGTCTGCTGCGCGCATCGAGGAGGAGGTCGTGGTGACCGAGTACGGCACCGAGATCCTCACTCGCTTCCCCGCGCAGGAGCTGTTCATCGCCAACGAGTACTGAATCACGCGCCTTCCGGCGGATGGGTGAGCAGCTCGACGCGATGTCGCAGGTACGCGTCGAGCGGCATGCTCATCTCGCCGCCGAGGCTGTGGCTCCAGCGCACGAACGGCTCGTCGCCCCGCACGTAGAGCGGTGCGGTGGAGTCGCGCAAGGCCTCTGTCTCCAGCGTGATCGCGGTCGCGTTGAAGTTCACGGTCTCGCCCTCGGGTAGACCGCTGCGCAGGGCGAGCGCGCGATAGCTGCGCCGCTGTTCGGCCCCGGGTGACTGGAAGGTGGGCCGGCCGGTCTGCATGGCGCGGGTGATCTCGCCCGTCGCGAAGACGCTGCCGTCGCGAGCGAGCAGCAGGACCCCGAGCCGCCAGACCCGGCCGATCGGCTTGAGCACGAGCGGCCGCACGAGACCGAACAGGCGCCGCCGCTCCGTGAGCTCGGCGAGCAGTTCGGTCTTCGCCCTGGCGGCCTCGAGTTCAGCGACCGCATCGACCAACAGACCGCGGATGTCTGCCGGCGCACTCATAGGAGGAGCCTACGACGGGCACTAGGTGGTCACGCGTCCGGCCGCGAAACGCCAGACGGATTCGAGCAGTCGCTGCGGTGCCTCGAGCTGCGGCAGGTGGCCCACCTGCCTGAGCTCCTCGAATTGCGCGCTGGGAATGGCCGCCGCGTATGCCCGGCCATACTCGGGATCGACGATCCCGTCGCTGTCGCCCCACACGACGAGCGTGGGGTGCGCGACGGATGCGAGCCGCTCGCGCAGACCCGGGTCAGCCATGGCGAACTCGCCGCTGTACGCGGCCAGGGCAGCACGATTGCCCGCCATCACGGCCAGCTGCTCGGGTGACATGGTGCTCGGGTCGATGCGGAACGCATCCGGAGCGTAGTAGCTCAGCTCGGCCAGCTCGGGAAAGCTGAGCGAGAAGAAGTCGGCGACGGGGTGGTCTTCGACCTTGATGCCCACGGCGTCAACGAGCACGACCCTGCCGACGCGCGGGCTCGCGAGGAGTGCGATCTCGGCCGCGATCCATCCGCCGATGGAATTGCCGACGACCGTGACGTCGCTGAGGTCGAGCGCCTCGAGCAGTGTCACGTAGACGGCAGCGAGTTGACGGATGCTGCTCAGCGCATCCGGGCGCGCCGTGCCGCCGAACCCGGGGTGCACGGGCGTGATGACCCGCGCATCCCGCTCGGTCGCGAGTACGCCGGCAAAGCCCGCGATGGTGAGCGGACCACCGCCGCCGTGCAGCAGGAGGAAGGTGTGGCCGGTGCCCTGGTCTGAGTAGCTCAGTTCGATGGTTCCGGAATCTGCCGAGGACAGTTCGATCGTGGTGTCGGTCATGTGAATCTCTTTCTGAATGGGGTGGTGGATGGGTGGGTCAATGGTTCTGGTTCGCCTGGCTGAGCGTGACGGTGAGGATTGCAACGGCGGCGAAGAGCGCTGCGAGTACCGCTGCGACGGCATGAACGGCATCGAGGTAGCTGCCTCCCAAGCCGAGTTGCACACCGACGAAGACGCCGAGAACCGCCGGACCGAGCGCCGCACCGAGTTGGCGGAGGGCGTTGTTGGCAGCGCCCGCCATGCCAGCGAGTGAGCCGGTAACCGAGTGGATCGCGACGGCAGAGCTGGTCGCCATGACGAGGCCGCAGCCGAACCCGAAGACGACGAGCCGCCAGAACAGGTCGAGAAACGCGCTGTCGCCCTGCACTCCGAGGAGCGAGGCCATGCCGGCGGCCCCGATGAGCAGCCCGCCGACCAGCACGCGCGGCCCACCAAGACGAAGCTGGATGCCGCCGGCCGCCAGACTCGCGACAAGATTGCCGAGAAAGATGCCCCCGAGGCGCACGGCGATGCCGAGCCCGTCGAGGTGCTGGCTGCTGAAGAACAGACTGAGCACGAAGATATCGCCAGCGATGGCGAAGAGCACAACCGCGGCCGCGACGCCCGCCGCGACGAAACGGGGGGATCGGAACAGGAGCGGACTGAGCACGGGTGAGACGCTCCTGTGCTCGATGACGACGAACAGCGTGGAGCTCACGGCAGCGAGGGCGAACGCGAGCAGTGCCGTGAGCGAAGCCCATCCGGTGGTTCCACCCGTGATCGCCCCAAACGCGAGCGCCGCGATGCCGAGCGCACCGGTGACCTGGCCCGGCAGGTCAAGCGCGCGCTCCGAGGAACCGAGCGATTCACTCGACCGAGAGATGCCGAACACCAGGGTGCCGAGCGCGATCGCGGCGATGGGTGCGAACGACCAGTACCAGTCGAGGGCGGTCATCACCGCCGCCACGAGGAAGGGACCGGCGCCCAGCCCGACGACGACTGCCGCTGCCCAGAGCGAGATCGCCCGAGTGCGCGCCGCCGTGCTTGACGCGGTTGCGGCGATCAACGCGAGCGTCGCAGACATGACGAGCCCGGCCCCGACCCCGGCTAGAGCCTGACCCGCCCACAGCAGGTGGATGGTAGTGAGGCCGTCGAGGGTGCCGGCGGCGACGTCAGCGAGCGAGCCGACAACGGTGAGGAGTAGTCCGAGCACCGTGATGCGCCGCCGTCCGTACCGTTCTGCGAGCGCACCCGCCGATAGAACCGTCACGCTCAGGGCCACCGCAAAGGCGTCTGTCACCCACTGGAGGTCGGCCGTGCCTGCGCCGGTGGCCGCGGCGACCCGCCCGAGCGCTCCGTTCGCCGCGCTGAACGGCAGGTAACTGGCCATCATCGCCAGGCACGCGAACGCGACGGTTGCCAGCGCCGTGCGCCGGGCCGTCGGTGCCGCGGTCGCCAGGTCACCACGAGAGAAATTCGTCATGCAGCACACGCTATATCAACATGCTGATATAAACAAGCTGAGATGAGGATAGACTGGAGCCATGCCTCACGACCTCCGCCGCATGGGACTCTCGATCAAGCGGCTCCAGGTGCGGCATCACCGCGCGGCAGACGAACGTCTCGCGCCGCTCGGGGTCTCGCTCGTGCAGTGGGACGCTCTGCGCCACCTGCACGAGAACCCGGATGCCTCGCTCCACGACCTGGCGCAGCTCACCTTCCAGACCGACCAGTCCTTCGGCACGCTCGCGGCCCGCATGATCGAACGCGGGCTCATCGAGCGCGTGCCGGGACCGGGGCGCGCCGTTCGCCACCGCCTGACGGCGCGGGGAGACGAGGTGCGAGTGCGTGCCGGCGAGGTGCTCCAGGAGGTGTTGGAGGAGTCCTTCGGACCGCTGAGTGCGGAGGAGCGGCAGACGTTCGGTGACCTTCTCGCCAAGCTCGTCGGCTGATCCGAAATATCGCCGTGGGCGAACCGGGATAGGTCGGTTTCGTGCTGCGTTACCGGCCCCACTCGTATAAACTTGAGTCATCCAGGCTCAGGTTTAGCCTGACGAGTCTTCAGGAGCGTAGTAGATGGCCAACATGCAGGGTGCCCCCGCCAGCGACGAGGAGCAGAAGACCGCGTTGCAGAAGTACGGCGTCGATCTCACCGAGATCGCGCGCACCGGCAAGCTCGACCCCGTCATCGGGCGTGATGCCGAGATCCGCCGCGTCAGCCAGGTGCTGACCCGACGCACCAAGAACAACCCCGTGCTCATCGGTGAACCCGGCGTTGGCAAGACCGCCGTGGTCGAGGGCCTCGCCCAGCGCATCGTCGCGGGCGACGTCGCCGATTCCCTCAAAGACAAGCGCCTCGTGAGCCTCGACCTCGCCGCGCTCGTCGCGGGCGCCAAGTACCGCGGCGAATTCGAGGAGCGCCTGAAGGCGGTGCTCAAGGAGATCAACGACGCTGGTGGCGAGATCATCACCTTCGTCGACGAGCTGCACACCCTCATGGGCGCCGGTGCCGGCGAGGGCTCGGTAGCGGCATCCAACATGCTGAAGCCCATGCTCGCCCGCGGTGAACTACGCCTCATCGGCGCCACCACGCTCGACGAATACCGCCAATACATCGAGAAGGATGCCGCGCTCGAGCGCCGCTTCCAGCAGGTGTTTGTGGGCGAGCCGAGCGTCGAAGACACCGTCGCCATCCTGCGCGGCCTCAAGGAGCGCTACGAGGCCCACCACAAGGTGACCATCGCCGACTCCGCTCTCGTGGCCGCGGCATCCCTCAGCAATCGCTACATCACAGGCCGTCAACTGCCCGACAAGGCGATCGACCTGGTGGACGAGGCGGCGAGCCGACTGAAGATGGAGATCGACTCGTCTCCGGTGGAGATCGACGAACTCAAGCGCGCCGTCGACCGGCTGAAGATCGAGGAGCTCGCGCTCAAGAAGGAGAAGGACGACGCGTCGAAGGTGCGGCTTGCCAAGCTGCGCGAAGACCTCGCCGAGAGGCAGGAGGCGCTCGCCGAGCTCGAGAAGCGTTGGCAGGCCGAGAAGTCGTCGCTCACAGGTGTCGGCGAGCTCAAGATGCGGTTGAACGACGCTCGCATCGACCTCGACCGCGCCATGCGCGAGGGCGACTACCAGTCGGCATCCAAGATCAATTACGAGACCATCCCCGCCATCGAGAAGGCGATCGCCCAGGCGGAGAGCGCCGAGCAGTCGGGGCCGCGCATGGTCAACGATCAGGTGACCGAAGACGACATCGCGGCCGTGGTGGCCATGTGGACCGGCATCCCGGTCGACCGTCTCACCCAGGGCGAGACCGAGAAGCTGCTGAACCTCGAGGCGGAGCTCGGCAAGCGGTTGGTGGGCCAGAAGCGTGCCGTCGCCTCGGTGGCGGATGCGGTGCGCCGCTCACGCGCGGGAGTCTCCGACCCCGATCGCCCGACCGGTTCGTTCCTCTTCCTCGGTCCGACCGGTGTCGGCAAGACGGAGCTGGCCAAGGCGCTCGCCGAGTTCCTCTTCGACGACGAGAAGGCCATGATCCGCATCGACATGAGCGAGTACGGCGAGAAGCACTCCGTCGCTCGGCTGCTCGGTGCCCCTCCCGGTTACATCGGCTACGAGCAGGGTGGCCAGCTCACCGAGGCGGTGCGGCGGCGTCCATACTCGGTCGTGCTCATGGACGAGGTGGAGAAGGCGCACCCCGAGGTCTTCGACGTGCTGCTGCAGGTGCTCGACGACGGCAGGCTCACGGATGGCCAGGGTCGCACCGTGGACTTCCGCAACGTCATCCTCGTGCTCACCTCGAACCTCGGCAGCCAGTTCCTCGTCGATGCATCCCTCGACCAGAGCGAGAAGGAGGCGGCGGTCAACGCGCTCGTGCGGCAGACCTTCAAGCCGGAGTTCGTGAACCGGCTCGATGACATCGTCATCTTCTCGCCGCTGTCGATCGAGGACCTTAGCCAGATCGTCGAGCTCTACATCGACCGGCTGTCGCGGCGGCTCGAGGGCCGCAGGCTCGACCTCGCTGTCACGCCGGATGCCCGCACCTGGCTCGCCGAGCGCGGCTACGACCCGATCTACGGCGCCAGGCCGCTGCGGCGGCTCATGCAGACGGAGATCGACGACAAGCTCGCGCGGGCCCTGCTCGCGGGTGAGGTGGTCGACGGCGACACCGTGCTGGTCGGCTTGCAGGTTGACGGCAGCGGCCTCGCTGTCAGCAGGTCGGAGCTCTGAGCCTCAGCGCAGCACGGAACTCAGCAGCAGGCTCGTCTCGCTGTTGACGACGCCCTCGATCGACCGGATGCGGCCGAGCAGTCGGTCGAAACTGGGCAGCGACTCCGTGTGCAGCTCGGCGACCAGGTCCCATCCGCCGTTCGTGGTGTGCAGCGAGTGCACCTCGGGGAAGCCGCGCAGCTTGCGGATGACCTCGTTCGTGGAGCGACCCTCGACCTCGATGAAGGCGACGGCGCGCACGGTGTGAGCGGCGAGCTCCTCGCGCACACGCACCGTGAAGCCGAGCACGACGCCGGAGCTCACGAGTCGTCGCAGGCGGCTGTTGATTGTCGCGCGCGTGACACCGAGCCGATGCGCGAGGCCCGCGATCGGTTCACGTCCGTCGACCCTCAGTTCGGCGATCAGGCGTCGGTCGAGGTCATCCAGGTCAGCCATTGACCATAGTGTACAGACCCTATGCACAATTCGAGCTTCACACCGCGAAAAGGCGTCAGGATCGCGCATTGTGACTGCACTTCGCTCAGTCCTATCGTGGTGGCGAGTGAAGGTAGAGGCAGTTCCATGGTGCAGTTCGTCGGGGTCAACAACGTCATCCGGTGGGTCAGGAACCGCGGCATCGAGACGATTCTCGCCGAGCTCGGCGCCTACCTCGAGCAGGACTATCGCAACTGGCCGGGCTTCGAAGCTGCGCCTCGCGTGGCGAGTCATTCCACCGTCGGCGTGATCGAACTCATGCCCACGAGCAACGGCGAACTCTACGGCTTCAAGTACGTGAACGGTCATCCATCGAACCCGGCGAGGGGTCTGCAGACCGTCACGGCGTTCGGCGTGCTCGCCGATGTCGCCACCGGTTATCCGCTGCTCGTCGCCGAAATGACGGTGCTCACCGCCCTGCGCACTGCCGCGACGTCGGCCATGGCCGCGTCGCGCCTCGCCCGCGCGGACGCGACGACGATGGCGATGATCGGCGCGGGAACCCAGGCCGAGTTCCAGGCCCTCGGCATGCGCGGGGCGCTCGGTATCCACAGCCTGCGCATTTTCGACACCGATCCGGACGCCGTGGCCAAGCTCGTGCGCAACCTCACGCCGCTCGGCTTCGATCTCTATGTCGCGAGCGACGTGGCCGACGCCGTGCGCGGCGCTGACGTCATCACGACCTGCACCGCGGACAAGGTCAACGCCACGATCCTCACCGACGAGATGATCGTGCCGGGCGTGCACCTCAATGCGATCGGTGGAGACTGCCCAGGCAAGACCGAACTCGACGCCGCAATTCTCGAGCGAGCGGATGTCTTCGTCGAGTTCCCGGAGCAGACCCGAATCGAGGGCGAGATCCAGCAGCTCGCCCCCGACTTCCCGGTCACGGAGCTGTGGGAGGTCATCACCGGCGCGAAGACCGGCCGCGCGAGCGACGAGCAGATCACCGTGTTCGACTCCGTCGGCTTCGCGATCGAGGACTTCTCGGTGCTGCGCTTCCTGCGCGACAGCATCCGGGGCACCGGCTTCTTCGATGACATCGACCTCATCGCCGACCCGGACGACCCCAAGGACCTGTTCGGCCTGCTCGCCGACAGCAACGCGCCCGTACCGGCCTGAGCGCACATCGACCCATGTCCACGCAGGCTCCGCGAGCAGCGGTGCTCATCAGGCCGCACCACTTCTTTCCGAACCCGGCCACCGCGGCCGACAACGCGTTCCAGTCCCCGGCGACCGATGACGCCGCCACGCTCGCCGGTCTCGCCCGCGACGAGGTGACGGCTGCGGCGGAACGCCTGGAGGAGCACGGCGTCACGGTGCACCTGTTCGATGACGACGCGCTCGATCATCCGGACTGCGTGTTTCCCAACAACTGGTTCTCCACCCACGCGGGCGGTCACATCGCGATCTATCCGATGCACTCACCGAGTCGCCGCGGCGAGCGGCGCGGCGACGTGATCGAGCTGCTCAAGCGCCGCTATCGCGTGCAGGACGTGGTCGACTACTCCGGGCTCGAGTACGACGACGTGTTCCTCGAGGGCACGGGCGCGATGGTGCTCGATCACGCCAGCCGCGTCGCGTACACCGCGCGGTCGAACCGAGCGAACCCCGTTGCGCTCGAACGCTTCTGCACCAATTTCGGCTACGAGCCCATGGTCTTCGACGCGATGGATGAACTGGGCGCGCCGATTTACCACACCAACGTGATGATGGGGATCGCCACCGAGTTCGTCATGATCGGGCTGTCGATGATTCCGGATGAACGACGCCGCGCCGAGGTCGTCGAGCGTCTCTCCACCGACGGCCGGGCGATCATCGAACTCACGCCCGAACAGGTGCGGAGCTTCGCCGGCAACGTGCTCGAGTTGCGGGCCAGTGGGGGGCGCATCCTCGCTATTTCGGCTCGCGGGCTGGCGAGCCTCGATCCGGCTCAGGTCGCGACGATCGAGCGCAGTTGCGAGATCGTGCCGCTGTCGGTGCCGACCATTGAACTGGCTGGCGGCTCCGTGCGCTGCATGATCGCGGGCATCCACCTGGACCCCCGCCCGGTTTCGCTGGTCGAGTAGGCCGCGACGAAGGAGCAGCCGTATCGAGACCCCCACGCGTTGCAGCCATGTAAGTCTCCGCTGGCATTACTGCAGGGCGGGGATGACCTCGCGCTCGAACTGCTCGATGCCGGAGCGGTCGTACGCGGCCTCGGGGAAGTAATGGATGAAGTAGCCGACTCCACGTTCCTTCATGTCCTTGAGGCGCGCGATGATCTGGTCCGCAGTGCCGACGGCCAGAGCGTTCTCGCCGTGGTACTCGGCGATGAACGCGGCCGCCTTCTCCTTGCCGAGGTAGGGCAGCACCCGTGCCTCGACGGCGTCCAGTCGCTTCTGCACTTCGGCATCCGTGTCGGCGATGATGACGTTGTAGTTCGCGCTGCGGGTGATGTCGTTGAAGTCGCGGCCGATCGCATCCGTGTGGCCACGGAGCACCTCGCTCTTGTGGCTGAACTCGTCAGGGCTGCCGGCGAAGTTCGTGTACTGCGCGTACTTCGCGGCGATGCGCAGGGTGACCTTTTCGCCGCCGCCCGCGATCCAGAGCGGGATGCCGGCAGGCTGCAGGGGCTTCGGGTAGAAGAGTGCGCCATCCACCTGGTAGTGCTTGCCGTTCAGGGTGGCGGTGCCGGTCTCCCACGCCTGCTTCATGATCTGAACACCCTCGTCCAGGCGGGCGAGGCGCTCGCCTGCGCCGGGGAAGCCGTAGCCGTAGGCACGCCATTCGTGCTCGTACCAGCCGCCGCCGATGCCCATCTGGGCGCGCCCCCCCGAGATGATGTCGACAGTGGTGGCGACCTTCGCGAGGTAGGCCGGATTGCGGTAGCTCATGCAGCTGCACATCTGGCCGAGGAGCACGCGGTTCGTCGTCGCGGCGAAGGCAGACATGAGGCTCCATGCCTCGTGGGTCGCCTGATCCGACGGCACCGGAACGGTGTGGAAGTGGTCGTAGACCCAGACGGAATCCCAAGGCCCGGCGTCGGCGTGCGCCGCGAGGCCGTTCATCGCCTCCCAGTGCTTCGAGGGGTCGATATCGACCAGATCGTGACGCCAGCCCTGGGGTATGAACATTCCGAATCGCATGGGCTAAGCCTATTAGACGCCCCTGTGCGGGAGCCTACTTCGCGGCGAGCTCCCGGGTGATCGCGGCGACGAAGGCATCGACGTCCGCCTCGGTCGTGTCGAACGCGCACATCCAGCGCACCTCGCCGGCGGCCGCGTTCCAGTCGTAGAACCTGAACTGCTCGCGGATGCGGTTTGCGGCATCCGTGGGCAGGGTCGCGAACACCGCGTTCGCCTGAGTCTCCTGCGTGAACGCGAGGCCGGTGATGGCTCCGGTCTCGATGCCATGCTCGAGTGTGCGCCGCAAATGGGCCGCCATGTCGTTGGCGTGTGTGGCGGAGTCGAGCCAGAGGGTGCCGTCGAGCAGCGCGATGAGCTGCGCGCTCACGAAACGCATCTTGCTCGCGAGCTGCATGTTGAGCTTGCGCAGGTAGTGCAGTCCCTCGGATGTCTCCGGGTTCAGCACCACGACCGCCTCGCCATAGAGCAGCCCGTTCTTCGTGCCGCCGAAGCTCAGGATGTCGACCCCGGCATCCGTCGTGAAGTCGCGAAGGTCGGCGTGAAGGCTTGCGGCTGCGTTGGCGAGCCGCGAGCCGTCCATGTGCAGCTTCATGCCCTTGGCGTGCACGTGATCGGCGATGGCCTTCACTTCGGCAACGGAGTATGCGGTGCCGAGCTCGGTGGTCTGGGTGATGCTCACGGCGAGAGGTTGGGCGCGGTGTTCGTCGCCCCAGCCCCAGGCCTCGGTGTCGATGAGCTCCGGGGTGAGCTTGCCGTCGGGCGTGGCGACGGTGAGCAGCTTGAGGCCGGCGACGCGCTCGGGGGCGGCGTTCTCATCCGTGTGGATGTGGGCGGTCGTCGAGCAGATCACCGCACCCCAGCGAGGCAGGATCGACTCGAGGCTCAGCACGTTCGCTCCCGTGCCGTTGAACACGGGGAAGGCCTCCGCCTGCTCGCCAAAGTGCCGCTTCACGACCTCCTGCAGCTTCGCGGTGTAGACGTCCTCGCCGTAGGAGATCTGGTGCCCGCCGTTCGCCACCGCGATCGCTTCGAGCACCTCGGGGTGCGCACCGGCGTAGTTGTCGCTGGCGAAGCCGCGGTAGTCGAGGTCGTGGAGGCGCTGAAATTCGGTCACAACGTCAATTCTCTCGCACGCGCGGCGGCGTTTCCCCGTGCCTCACCTTCGTAACTCAGGCATTTTGCGCCTGCAGCGCCTCCCTCTGCCGAAAACCCGGGCACCGCCATCGAAAGCGTGGCACTTTGCCTGAGTTATGACCGACCGACGCCGCGCAGACCGAGCGCGAATCGCATCGGACCGGATCCGCGGCTCAGGAGACGGCGACCTTCATGAGCTCGGCGACCTTCTTCTCCACGGCCGCGCTCCACTGCTTGATTCCGAACGACACGGCCCAGATGTCGCCGTCGTCGAGGTGCGAGGCATCCTGGAACTCGAGGGTCGAGTAGCGAAGGCTGAACTTGCCCGCGTTCTTGAAGGCGACGACCACCTTGCCGTCGGCGTTCATGTACGCGGGCATCCCGTACCAGGTCTTCGGCAGCAGCTCAGGGGCGCTCGCCGTGACCACGAGGTGCACGTGTTCGGCGATGACTCGGTCATCGGGCGTCATCTTCTCGATGGCCTCAAGGAGCGCCTGCAGACCGTCGGCCTGCTTGGCGCCCTTCTTGCCCTCCGCGCGCAGTTCAGCGGCGCGCGCCTTCATGGCCGCCCGCTCCTGCGCGGTGAAACCGCCGCTGTTACCCATGGACATGATGACCCTCCCTCGCTGGGCGAACGACGCCCTCAGGGAAAGGCTAGGCGCGATGGCCCACTCCCGCTTCTCGAATCCTGCTCGGTACACGAAGCTAGGCTGAACAAATGCGCGCAACGGTGATTCATGCTCCCAGGGATATTCGGCTCGACGAGGTTCCAGACCCCGTACTCAGCACCGGCGTCGACGCCATCGTTCGTGTCGTCGCGGCGTGCGTCTGCGGCTCCGACCTCTGGCCCTATCGCGGCGTTCTGCCCACCACCGAGCCCCACCGCATCGGCCACGAGTTCGTCGGAGTCGTCGAAGCCGTCGGCGACGACGTCGAGCGCATCACCGTCGGCGACTTCGTGATCGCTCCCTTCTATGACTGCGACATGACGTGCGTGAATTGCCTGAACGGCGTGAGCACGTCCTGCTTGAACGGCGGATGGTGGGGTGCGGATGATCGCAGCGGCCACTTCGCCGACGGGGCGCAGGGTGAGTTGGTGCGAGTTCCTCATGCCGATGGTTCCCTGGTTGCGACCCCGTCGCATCCGGACCACTCGCTCGTGCCGAGCCTGCTGACGCTCGCGGATGTCATGGGCACCGGTCACCACGCGGCCGTGTCCGCCGGGGTGACGTCGGGCAGCACCGTGGTCGTCGTCGGCGATGGAGCCGTGGGCCTGTGTGCCGTGCTCGCCTCAAAGCGGCTGGGGGCATCCAGGATCGTCATCATGTCAAGGCACGCGGACCGCCAGGCGATCGCCCTCGAGTTCGGCGCGACCGACGTCGTGGAGGAGCGCGGCGACGAGGGCGTCGCGCGGATCCACGAGCTCTTCGACGGCATCGGCGCGGAGTGCGTGCTCGAGTGTGTCGGCACCAAGGAGTCGATGGAGCAGGCGATCAAGTCGGCACGCCCCGGCGGAATGGTCGGGTATGTCGGTTCGCCGAGCGGCGGATCGGAGCTGCCGGTGCGCCCGTTGTTCGGCCGCAACGTCGGCGTGAACGGTGGCGTGGCCCCGGTGCGCAACTACATCGAGGAGCTGCTGCCCGAGGTGTGGGCCGGCAACATCAACCCGGGCCGCGTCTTCGACCTCGAACTGCCGCTGGCCGAAGTCGCCGAGGCGTACGCCGCGATGGATGAGCGCCGGGCAACCAAGGTGCTGCTGCGGCCTTAGCGTCAGGGAGGTTTCATGCGTTCATCAGTTCCGATCCCCGGGAATCCGTGGCCGCACGACATGACCATCACGATCGAAGAGAGCTCTCAGCCGCTCCTCGAGCTACTGTGGGTTCGGGAAGCCTGGGGTCTGCATCCGGTCGGTGACGATCTGCCTCCACTGCTCGCAGATCAGTACGTGAGCGCGCAGCCAGAAGTCGGCATCGTTGAAGAGTTCGCGCGGTGGCAGTATGTCTGGTCCGATCTGTGGGAGGCGTGCGTGAAGCACGCCAGCCTCATCCCTGACCCTTCAGCGTTCGAAAGGCTTCGGGAGACCGCTGACGGGTCCGTCGAGCGCGCCCAGGGGCTGAAGCGGATGTACGGCCGGAGTTGGCGCGACACCTTCGGTGATGCTGCGCTCACGGATCGCTACCGCGCGTGGACTCTGGCGAACTTCGAAGCGCACGCCCGGCTTCGGCCTAAAGACTATGAGGAGGCACCGGAGCGGGTGTCGCTTGCCGCGCTGATTCCCGCCTGGGAGGCAGGACTCAGCAAGATCGTGGTGATTCCGTGTCGGGGTAGCCACACGCGCATCATCGGTGAGCATTCCCTGCTCGTGACGGCCGAGACCCGCAACGATCCGCAGCGCTACAGTGAGGCGCTCGCGCAGTTCCAGTAGGCCAGGCCCGAATCAGCCCGGCTCAACTCGCACGACGTCGGAGCAGAGGCCGAGACGTCGAGTTTCCGACGTCCTTCCTCGGTGAGCAGCTCTGGCTGGCGCTTCAGCAGGACGAGGTGCGACACGCCGCGCCATCCGGTCGGATCACGCGGCGTGTCGCACGTCGTCCTGTTCTGCGCGCCAGACCAGGGGCTATCGAGGGCTACTCGACGTCGTCGTCCACCCAGTCGAAGGTCTTGGTCACGGCCTTCTTCCAGTTGCGAAGCAGGCGCTCGCGTTCTGCCTCCTCCATGTTCGGCTCCCAGCGGCTGTCTTCCTGCCAGTTCGCGCGGAGGTCGTCGAGGTTGTTCCAGAACCCGACGGCAAGGCCCGCTGCATAGGCGGCGCCGAGAGCGGTCGTCTCGGCGACGACGGGCCGCACCACCGGCACTCCGAGCACGTCGGCCTGGAACTGCATCAGCAAATCGTTGGCGATCATTCCGCCATCAACCTTCAGCTCAGCAAGCGGAACACCGGAGTCTGCGTTGACCGCGTCGAGAACTTCCCGTGTCTGGAAAGCGGTGGCCTCGAGCACGGCACGGGCAATGTGGCCCTTGTTGATGTACCGCGTCAGTCCCACCAGCGCGCCACGCGCATCCGACCGCCAGTATGGTGCGAACAGTCCCGAGAAGGCCGGCACGAAGTACGCGCCACCGTTGTCGTCCACGGTCTTCGCGAGTGCTTCGATGTCCGAGGCCGATGAGATCATGCCGAGGTTGTCGCGCAGCCACTGCACCAGCGAGCCGGTCACGGCGATCGACCCTTCGAGCGCGTAGTGGGGCGCCGCGTCGCCGAGCTTGTAGCCGACCGTCGTGAGCAGGCCGTTCTTGGAGTGGATGATCTCTTCACCGGTGTTGAAGATCAGGAAGTTTCCCGTGCCGTAGGTGTTCTTCGCCTCACCCTCGTCAAATGCAGCCTGCCCGAAGGTCGCCGCCTGCTGATCACCGAGGATGCCGGCAATGGGCACCTCGCGCAGCAGACTGGAGGACTCCGCGGTTCCGTAGACCTCGGAAGAGCTCTTGATCGTCGGCAACATGGATGCGGGGACGTTGAATGCGTCGAGAATCTCCTGGTCCCAACTGAGCGTTTCGAGATCCATGAACATCGTGCGGCTCGCGTTGGTTACATCCGTCACGTGCACGCCGCCGTCGACGCCACCGGTGAGATTCCAGAGAACCCACGTATCGGTGTTGCCGAATATCAGGTCACCCGCTTCTGCCTTCTCGCGCGCACCCTCAACGTTCTCGAGAATCCACACGATCTTTGTTCCCGAGAAATAGGTTGCGAGGGGCAAACCGACCTTCGCCTTGAATCGCTCGACGCCACCGTCCTTGGCGAGTCGATCGACGATGCTCTGCGTGCGGGTGTCCTGCCACACGATGGCGTTGTAAATGGGCTTTCCCGTGGTCTTGTCCCAAACCACCGCGGTCTCGCGCTGATTGGTTATACCGATGGCGGCGACATCGTGGCGAGTGATGTCAGCCTTCGAGAGAGCCTGACCGATAACCTCTCGCACGTTGTTCCAGATCTCCATGGCGTCATGCTCAACCCAACCCGCCTTCGGGAAGATCTGTTCATGTTCGAGTTGACCGGTCGACACGATTGATCCGGAATGATCGAACACAATGGCCCGCGAGCTCGTTGTGCCCTGATCTATAGCGACGATGTACTTAGCCATAATTGGTAACTCCTTTGTTTACTTAATGGACGTCGTGTGACGCTGCCGGCGTTCAGATCTGAGCGCCGTGATCATTGGTGAGTTCTCCCACCGTCGAGGCCACCTCCTCCTGACGTTGTTCTTCTGTCCATCCAAGAACGGATGCGAGTTCGCGACTGATCGCGTCCAGAATTGGCAGGGTGACGTTCCCGGCGAACGCGAGACCGGTGCGCCGGAGCACGACGTCTGACAGCCGCACGACCGACTCTCGCTCAATCAGGAATTGGATCTCCGCCGTGCTCAACTGCGGGCACGCGGGAAGCGGCTGATCATCGTTCTCTTCGAGAAAGCGGATGACCTCGCCGGCTCTTGTTCCGTACCGGGCGAAGAGCTGTTCGACGCGGGCAGCGGGCACCGCGGTTGTCGCATTGGCGCTGATCCACGACCTGCGGTCGTTGGCTGTGGCGGGGTATTCACGCCCACCGCCAATCGCCAGCTCGCGAGTGTTGCGCGTGCGCGTCATCCCGAGCGCGGCCAATGCCATGTCTGAGACGCGTTCGCCCAGGGCGCGGAAGGTGGTCCATTTGCCGCCGACGACGCTCAGAAGCGTCGTAGCCTGCGACGAGGGGAGCACGCCGGATTCAACCCGATAGTCGCGCGAGACGAAGCCGGGTTGGGTGTCCTCGTGCTTCGGCAGGGGGCGGATACCGGAAAAGGTGAAGACGATGTCGGATCGGTCCACGGGCACCGTCGGAAAGACGTGCGAGATGAGGTCGAAGAAGTACTGGATCTCTTCCTCGGTACACACTGCTCGCTGAGTCACATCGGCCTCAAGGTCTGTCGTCCCCACCAAAATGCGGCCATTCAACGGGTAGATCAACACTATTCGCCCGTCGTTGTTCTCGAAGAACAACTCTCGAGACGCACAGGCAGCCAGCAGCTCTGGGTTATCCAGAACGATGTGTGAGCCGCGGGTGCCGCCCATGTAGTCGGTCGGTTTGCCCAGAACGAGATCGGTGAGGTCGGTCCAGGGCCCGGACGCGTTGATGACCACGTCGGCCGTGACCGTGAACGTGTCACCGCCGACACCGTCTCGCAGAACTACGCCGCCCTCGACAGCGCCGATGGCCTCCACATAGTTCGAGGCGCGAGCGTTGGGGCCGATGTCTTCACCGTCCATCAAGAGGTCGAGCGCGAGTCGCTCCGGGTCGTGCACCGAAGCGTCAAAGTAGGTAGCCGTGTAGCGCACATCCGGATTGAGTCGGGGTAACTCTGCCAGCGATGCCGCCCGGCCGCGCACCCTGTGCCGCGGCACACTGCCACCGTCTCGGGAGAAGGAGTCGTAGAGCACGAGGCCTATTTTGATGAGCAGTGCGCCGCGTTCCTTCGGCGTTCTCTGCCGGTGGGTCAACAACCGCAGCGGCGCGGCGAGGATGCCGGAAAAAGTCGAGAAGATCGGGATGGTGGTTTCCAGGGGCTTCACATAGTGAGGCGCGAGCCGGAGCAGGCGATTGCGTTCCTGGACGGACTCCCTGACGAGCCGGAATTCCCCGTTCTCCAAATAGCGCACGCCGCCGTGGATCATGTGCGACGATGCGGCGGACGCTCCGGAGCAGTAATCATTGCGTTCGACCAGGATGACGTCGACTCCCTGTAGCGCGAGATCACGAAATATGGAGATTCCGTTGATGCCGCCGCCGACAACGAGCACCTGCGCGTGCGGGCGCTGGATGAGCGCGGTGACGCTGGCGCGACTTTGCTCCTCGTGGGCCTGATGGTGTGAGCGTGAACTTGGCAAAGCTCTGATGCACCTCTTCACTGCGGCATTGCATTGGTGTTTCCTGCGTGGACGTATCCATACTCAAGAGATCAGCGAATTGCTGCAAGCCAAATGAAAATCCGTGCAAGGAGGGCCATGTTCGAGCAAAGTTTTGATGATCTACGTGACAAAACGGCGCCTGCATTGAAGGCAGCTCAGCTGTATTACGTTCACAACCTCACGATGGACACCATTGCGCAGGAGCTTCAAACTTCGCGCTCCACGGTGTCGAGACTCCTCAGTTTTGCGCGTAAAACGGGGCTCGTTGACATCCAAATACGGTCTCCGCACGACCACAGCTCGTCCCTCAAGGCCGCTATTCAGGCGCGGTTCAGCGTTGTCGCGCACATCGTTTCGGTGCCGGGCAACGTGAGTGCCGTCGACCGCCTCGAGCGAGTGTCGATGTCGGCGGCGCGTCTTCTCAGCGTCTTCATCGACTCGAACATGATCATCGGCGTTGCCTGGGGCTCTACGGTGACCGCCGTCACGCGGCACCTGGTGCCCAAGAACATTCACAACACGGAGTTCATTCAGCTCAACGGCGCGGGGAACATCCGCACGAGCGGCGTCGTATACGCCAGCGAAATTCTCCGCCGATTCGGAGCCACGTATTCCGCGAATATCGAGCAGTTCCCGGCCCCCGCCTTCTTTGACAACCCCACGACCAAGGAAGCCTTCTGGAACGAGCGGAGTACGAGGCATCTGCTCAACATTCAGGAGCAGATGGATATGGCGATCTTCAGTGTCGGTTCCCCGTTTTCGAAAGTGCCGAGCCACGTGTACATCGGGGGCTATCTCGATCCCGAGGACATTCAATCGCTCGCCGATTCCGGCGTCGTCGGCGACGTAGCGACGGTATTTTTTCGGGCGGATGGCAGCTACGAAGACGTCCCGCTCAACTTGCGCGCGACCGGCCCTGACTTCGCGGTTCTGAAGCGCGTGGCGCGGCGCGTCTGCATCGTCTCCGGAGTCTCGAAGCTCGCGAGCCTGAAGGGTGCGCTGGCCGCGGGACTGATCACGGACCTGATTGTGGATGAGGCTACGGCGAGGGCGCTCGCTGAAAGTTGACGGCGAGTTGCGCGCGACTCATCAGCAACCGAACACTCGACGTCGAACTGTGCACGTTCGTGCAACTTCGTGTTCAAACGTATTCACGCAGCGCTAGCGTTCTGCACGTCCTCTTAGTGGACACTCGCACGGTGCGAAAGCGACTGACTCAAAGGAGATTCACTTGTGAGTACGATCACTCCAATTCGAAGTGCGCTTCGATCAGGAATTTATAACGGAAGTGGGCTGAAGCGGCTCGGCGGCACGTGGGGAGAGGTACTGGCCGAGTTCTTGGGGACATTCGTTCTCATCGCGCTCGGAGACGGTGTCGTGGCGATGACGGTGGCCGCGCTGCCGGGATCCGGCCGCACGTCTGGGGCAACCACGTTCTTCCTTGGTGCTGGTGACTGGATGCCCATTGCCTGGGGCTGGGCGTTCGCCGTTGCTTTCGGCGTATACATCGCGGGCGGCGTGAGCGGAGCGCACCTCAACCCGGCCGTGACCCTCGCATTCGCCGTGAGGCGCAAGTTCGCGTGGAGGAAGGTCCTCCCGTACATCGTCGCGCAGGTCGTCGGTGCATTTGCGGGTGCCGCGCTTGTCTACGCCGTGTACTGGCAGGCGATCGATGCGTTCAACAAGGCATCGAAGACCGCCCGGGATGCCGCGGGCGGGCTGGCGACGTACTCCATCTTTGCGACGTTCCCCGCTCCGTATTACAACGGCGACAGCTGGGGTCCGCTGCTCGACCAGATCGTGGGTACCGCACTTCTCGTGATGGCGATTGTCGCGCTCATCGATTCGCGCAACACCGCAGTGAAGGCGAACCTCGGGCCGCTCATCATCGGCTTTGTTGTGGCCGCGATCGGCTTGTCGTTCGGCGCCAACGCGGGGTACGCGATCAACCCTGCACGTGACTTCGGCCCTCGACTGTTCGCCTGGATGGCAGGGTGGGGTCAAACTGCACTCCCCGGCACGATCGACGGCTCGTTCAGCTGGTACTTCTGGGTGCCGATCATCGGGCCGCTCATCGGAGGCATCATCGGTGTGCTCATCTACGACCTCTTCATCGGCGACATCCTGCACGCTCGTGCACGCCTGAATGAACAGCCCGAGCCAGGCCGCACCACCGAGACAACGACCGCGACGAGCCCGTCGGACGAGGAATAAGCACCGACGCGGCGCATAACGAAGAGCGGCACCCTTTCCGGAGAGAAACGGCGCCGCTCTTCGTATGTCTCGACGAGACGAACCGTTAGGCGGTGATGCCCGCGGTCGACTCGATGACGTCCTTCATCTTCTTCGACAGCGCCTCGTAGAACATCGACAGCGGGAACTCGTCGTCCAGCACGGCGTTCGTGTACCCCTTGGGCGCGCCGGCGAGCGTCTCGTCCGGTAGTCCCCGGGCCCAGGCGGATGCCGGGTTCGGCGTGAGCGTGGACGACACCAGTTGGTAGGCGGCAAGCCAGTGCGCCGTCTTCGGGCGATCGATGCTGGCCCAGTAGAGGTCGTTGATGGCGTCGGAAAGCTGGATCACGACATCCGGCACCTCGGCCCAGTCGATCGCGAGCTTCGTGTCCGTCCAGTGCAGCACGTCGTGCTGGTGCAACCACGCGAACAGCAACTGGCCGCCGAGTCCGTCGTAGTTGCGCACGCGGCTGCCGGTGATCGCGAAACGGAAGATGCGGTCGAAGATCACCGCGTACTGCACGAGCCTGGCGTGCTCGAGCGTGACCGACTGGATCGGCGTGCGCTCCGCATCCGACAGCAGCGCAAGCGAGCGCTCGATGCGCACGGACTCGCGGAAGGCGGTGAGGTCGCAGCGCAATTCCTCGAGCGAGTAGAGGAAGAACGGCATCCGCTGCTTGATCATGAACGGGTCGAACGGCAGGTCGCCGCGCATGTGAGTGCGGTCGTGGATGAGATCCCACATCACGAAAGTTTCTTCGGTGAGGTGCTGGTCTTCAAGAAGCCGCGCGGCCTCGTCGGGGAGATCAAGTTTCGTGATCTCGGAGGCCGCACGCACAACCCGCCTGAACCGCGCGGCTTCGCGGTCGGCAAAAATGGCACCCCAACTGAAAGTGGGGATCTCGCGCATCGCAACCGTCTCGGGGAACAGCACCGCCGAGTTCGTGTTGTAGCCGTCGGTGAAGTCGAGGAAGCGGATGGGCACGAACAGCTTGTTGGAGTAGTCGCCCGCCTCCAGCTCGCCGACGAATTCCGGCCAGATGACCTCGATCAGCACGGCCTCGGTGAGCCGGTCGGTCGAGCCGTTCTGGGTGTACATCGGAAAGATGACGACGTGCTGCAGGCCGTCAACCCTGTTGCGCTCCGGATGAAACGCCATGAGCGAGTCGAAGAAGTCCGGCACGCCGAATCCCTCGTCGGCCCAGCGCTCGAAGTCCGCGACGGATGCCTCGAGGTACTCGGCATCGTGCGGGAACAGCTTTCGGAAATTCAGGAGTTCGGTCGTAATGGTCTCGACGTGATCCCGCGCTGCCGCGTGCTGGGATGAGTCAGGGATGCTGCCGTCCTGAATTTCCCACGGGCGAAGCGCGCTCGCGGCCTCTTTCAGGGCCAGCCAGGACGGGTGGGTGGCCACGTCCTCGACGACCTCGGGTTCTCCAACGATGGCCTGCACTCCCGCAAAGGAGTCATTCGACGTGATCTGTGACATGGTTCAACCTCCGATCCTGTGGATAAATGCTTTTCATTCGAGGCTAGTCGCGGCGTCGCGGCGTTTGGTTGTGGTCGCCAGCGGATAATTGCGCGCTCGCGAGCCGAAACGCTCGATACCGCCGATGTGCGCCCCTTGTCGGCGGGTTCCGTGCGCGAGACGGTGGGGGCGTGCGCCGAGCGTCAGTCCCACGCGGTCAGGGAGGTGGTGATCGTGCGAAGCAGGCGGACCACCTGCGCGCGTTCGTCTGTGCTGAGTTCCCCCAGCATCCGGTTCTCGACGGACTTCACCGCGGCGCTCGCCGTGTGCAGTTGCGCACGACCGGCTGGCGTCAGTTTCACGGGTAGCGCGCGGCCGACGGGTGCTTGCGCAGGGCGCGAGACGAGCCCATCCTGCTCGAGAGCCTGCAGCAGCACGTTCATCGACTGCCGCGTGACGAAGGCGCCGCGGGCGAGTTCGGAGTTGGACAGGCCCGGTCGCTGGGCGAGCAACTCAAGGCAGGAATAGTGCGTGATCGTTATGCCGAGCGGCCGCAGAACGGTCTCCATGGCCAAGCGGAGCGCGCTCGAGGCCTGCTTGAGCAGGTAGCCCACAGAGGTGTCGAGGTCGATTTCGTCTTGACTCATGTCAATATTCTGACATACGATTAATGTCAAGAAACTGACAAACAAGGAGTTCACCATGGCGGTCACCGGACCAGACTTCATTTCGCTGCAGGTGCGTGATCTCGAGCGCTCTGCCGCGTTCTACGAGCGCTTCCTGGGGCTCACTCGCGCGGCGGGCGGCCCACCGCACGCCGTCGTCTTCGACACCAAGCCCATCGCCTTTGCCGTGCGCGGCATCGTGCCGGATGTGGACCTCGACGCGATCGCCCAGCCGGGGCAGGGCGTGGCGCTCTGGCTGCACGCTCCGGATGCGCAGGACATCCACGATGGCCTGGTCGAGGGCGGCGCCACCATCGTCGCGGCGCCGATCGATGGACCGTTCGGACGCACCTTCACCTTCGCCGACCCGGATGGATACCAGGTCACCCTGCACGATCGTGCCTAGTGCGGCCTAGAAGATCATCGGGCGATCGTCGTCGTCCTCGGTCGCGAGGTCGAGGTCGACGACGACCGGCACGTGGTCGCTCGGGGCATCGCCCTTGCGTTCGTTGCGATGGATGCTCGCCCCTGTGACCAGGTCGGCGAACGACGACGATCCCATGATGAAGTCGATGCGCAGGCCCTCGTTGCGGGGAAAGCGAAGCTGCTTGTAGTCCCAGTAGGTGTAGCCCTCGGGCACGAGCGGACGCACGACATCCGCGAGCCCGGCCGCCTCGAAGGCCGCGAACGCCTCGCGCTCGGGTGGCGAGATGTGCGTGGAGAGGCCCGGCACCAAGGCGGGGTCGCCGACATCCGAGTCGAGCGGTGCGATGTTCCAGTCGCCCATGAGGGCTAGCGGGGTCTTCGGATGCGCCGCCAGCCACGACTGCGTGTCTGCGCGCAGGGCGGCCAGCCAGTCGAGCTTGTACAGATAGTGCGGGTCATCGAGCGAGCGGCCGTTTGGAACGTACAGGCTCCAGAGGCGCACCTCATTGACCGTGACGCCGAGTGCACGGGCTTCCCGCGGCAGGTCTGGCCCCTCCTGACCCTTCAGGAAGCCGGGCATGCCGTCGAAGCTCGTGGCGACATCCGTCATGGGGAGCCTGCTCGCGAAGGCGACGCCGTTCCACTGGTTGAAGCCGTGGATCTCGACCTCGTATCCTGCGGCCTCGAACGCGTCGATGGGGAACTGCTCCGGCTTGCACTTGATCTCCTGCATGGCGAGAACGTCGATGTCTTCGCGCCCGAGCCAGTCGACGACGCGGCCAGCTCGAGCACGGATCGAGTTCACATTCCAGGTGGCGACGCGCATGCCTCAACGCTACCCGAGCGCTCGGTCGGGAGTCAGGGGAACCGCGACCGGTAGAATCGCCGCTGTGACGGATGCGCGACAGCAACTCATTGCCCACATCTCGGCTGAGGCCGTGTTCCACGGGGACTTCACGCTCACGAGCGGCAAGAAGGCCTCGTACTACGTCGACCTGCGCAAGGTCAGCCTCGACCACCGCGTCGCGCCGCTCATCGGGCAGGTCATGCTCGACCTCATCGCCGAGGTGCCGGACGTCAGCGCCGTCGGCGGGATGACGATGGGCGCCGACCCCATCGCCGCGGCCGTGCTGCACCAGGGCGCCGCTCGCGGACTGGACTACGACGCCTTCGTCGTGCGCAAGGAGCCCAAGGACCACGGCCGCGGCCGCCAGGTCGAGGGCCCGGACCTCGAGGGCAAGCGCGTCATCGTGCTCGAAGACACCTCCACCACGGGCGGCTCGCCGCTCGCGGCGATCGAGGCGCTGCTCAAGGTCGGCGCAGAGATCGCCGCCGTTGCCGTGGTCGTGGACCGCAACACCGGAGCCCGCGAGATCATCGAGGCCGCCGGCTACCCCTACTACGCCGCGATCGACCTGGCCGATCTGGGCCTCGATACCTGATGGACGACGAGAAGCGCCGCGATGCCGCACAGTGGCTTGCGGCGCAGTTCGGCGGCGACGACGAGGACGAGACCGCGGATGCCGCCGTCGAGCGCGACGCGGCCGACCCAGCGGTGGGCGACGGTGCAGACAGCACTGCGGATGTAGCTGGCGGTACTGCGGATGCCCAGGACAGCACGGCGGATGCCCACGGGCGTTTCGCGGAGTCGAACGCGGCGCCGACCCCCGTCGCGCCCTGGAGTGCGGGAGTTCCCGCGAGCCCGGCGCCTCCTGCGAGCACGGGCGCGACCCCAAACCCATTCGTGGCGTCAGAGGCGCCAGCGCCCGCGAAGCCATTCCCGCTGTCGACTCCACCGTCCGAGGCTCCCGCCGCTCCCACGTCCGGCGTGCCGCCCCTCGCAGGTTCTACGCCCCCATCCGCAGCGCCAACCCCCGTCACTCCCGCGAAGTCCGCGTCCGAGGCTCCCGCCTCTCCCACGCCGCCAGCCCCGGAAGCACCGACTCCCGGCGCGCCGGTCAGTGGTGCTGCCGCTTCGTCGAGCGGCTTCAGTTGGGGGCTGAGGCCGAGCGGCACCACCCCCTCGGATGCGGCGGCGGCGCAACCCGTCGCCCCCACCCGGATGCCAACGTCGCCGACGACCGCCCCGCCTCCGGTAACCTCGCCCGGTCTGGTGGTGCCCCCGCCCGCCGCGGTCGTGCCTCCCGCCACTGCTTCGCCCCCCGTAGACCCGCCGACCGGCGCACCGCTGTCGGCGGCTCCGACCACCGCTCTGCCGGAAGCGACCCCGCCCGGCCTGGTTGTGCCTCCGCCCATGGTTACGCCGCAGTCACCACCCGAGCTGGTCCAGCCGCCCGGTCACGAACCGCAGCCGGTCGACAGTTCGCTTGCCGGCCCACCCGCCTCCGACTCCGAGCCGCGCACCATGGCGCTGCCGTGGGAGAGCGCGGGCACCGAGCTCTTCACACCCGCGGCTTCGGCCGGTCCGATCGCGGAGCCCGCAACGGAACTGCTCAGCGGCTTCGAGACCGAAGCTGCGGATGCCGCGGCAGCAGCATCCGTCGACGCGCTGTTCGGCGAGCACCGGTTCCGTGACTACGAGGCGCAGCCTGCGGCAGCCGCAGAAGCCCCGGTCGCCGCCGCTCGCGCGCCGCGCGCGCCGTTGCCTCGGTCGCAGAAGACCCTGCTGTGGATCGCCGGAATCTTGGCGGCGCTTCTCGTGCTGATCGCGCTCTTCTTCCTCGGCACCAAGATTCCGCGCGCGGGCGCCGCGACCCCGGTGGTCACACCGACCGCGAAGGCCTCGCCCACGCCGTCGGCCACCCCAACGCCGGCGCCGGTCGGACCGGTCGCTGCCGGCAGCTACAAGTGGAACCTCCTTCGCGGCGGCGAATGCATCTCGCCGTTCGAGTCGCCCTGGGCGGAAAAGTTCACGGTGGTGGACTGCGCGAGCCCGCATCCGGCCCAGTTGGTCGCGCGCGGCACCTTCGTCGAGCCGACCGCTGCCGCGAGCGACCCTGCGGCGCCGGCCACCCCGTCGGTCGGCGGTCAGCCGGCGGCGCCCTCGGCGTACCCCGGCGTGGCCGCGCTGCAGGCACAGATCAACCTGCTGTGCAGCGCACCCACTGTGATCGATTTCGCGGCCGCGGGCGCCTACAACGACATCCAGTTCACGGCCAGCTACCCGGCGAACGACAAGCAGTGGGCGAAGGGTGACCACGACTACTACTGCTTCGTTACGCGATCCTCGGGTGAGCCGCTGACCACGAGCGTGGCCGTGGCACCGGCACCTCCCGCGGCCTGACGCGCAGCTAAGCCCACTTCTTATTGGCCCACTTCTCGAACAGGCCGATCAGGGCATCCGTGAACTTGCCGATGACGGCGAGGAGCACGATCGCGAGGAACAGCCGGTCGGTGCGGCCATTGTTCTGCGAGTCGATGAGCAGGAATCCGAGCCCCATGGATGACGCGATCAGCTCGGCCGCGACAAGAAACAGCCAGGCCTGAGCGAGCGCGAGCCGCAGACCGGAGATCACCGCGGGCAGGGTCGCGGGAAGCTGCACGGTGACGAACAGTTTCACGCCTCGCAGGCCGAACGCGCGTCCCGCCTCCACGAGCTGGCGGTCGACGTGCCGAAGGGCCGTCGCGACGGTCGTGTAGACGGGAAAGAACGCACCGATCGCGATGAGTGTGATCTTCGATTCCTCGCCGATCTTCATCCAGAGGATGAGGAGCGGCACCCAGGCGAGCGAAGGCACGGCCCGCAGGGCGCCGAGCGTCGACCCGAACACGATGTCCCACAACCGGGAAAGGCCGACGAAGGCGCCGAACGCGAGTCCGAGTGCCGCCCCGATGGCGAAACCAATGAGGGTGCGCTGAACCGAGATCGCGACGTAGAGCCCGAGCAGCCCGCGGTGGGCCAGGTCGAAGCCGGCCTGCACCACCATGAGCGGCGTCGGCAGTTGGGCGACCGTGAAGGCACCGGATGTCGACAGCACCTGCCACAGCACGAGGATCGCGAGCGGCAGAGCGAAGAGCCCGACCGTGCGCACCCATCGACGAGACGTCCACGCCACGCGTGGGACGCGGGATCCGGCGGGCGCGAGGGAGCCCGTTGCGGCGATCGGACCGACCCGGGATGTCGTGCCCGTGCGCAGCACGCCTTTATTCACCGAATCGGTCATCGGTCTCTCGTCCATTCCCGTTGCGTGAGATGCCACTTGTGGGTGCTACGGGGTCGCCATGACCCCCGCAAGTGGCATCTCGCGTGAATTACTTGATGCTGGGCTTCGCGTTCTTCACGAAGTCGGGGTCGAGCAGCACCTTGAGTGCGTCGTCCACCTGCGACTGCTTCGCGACGTCACCGGATGCGACGTAGATCGGTCCGACCTTCTTCAGCACCTTCAGCTGGGCCGCGCCGGGCAGCGGCGAGACGTCGAGGTTCGTGCGCTCGGCGATCACCTTCGTGGCGACCGGCTCGGTGATACCGGCGACGTTGCTGAGGATCTTCGCGGTCTCGTCCGGGTGCTTCTGGGCCCAGGCGCGGGCGTACTCGTACACGTTCACGACCGTCTGGGCGACATCCGGCTTGCCCTTGGTGAAGGCCTCGGTGGCGTTCAGGAAGCCGTAGGTGTTGAAGTCGACCTTGCGGAAGATGAGCTTGGCACCCTGGGTCTCTGCGGTGGCCATGATCGGGTCGAGGCCGGCCCAGGCATCCACCGATCCGTTCTGCAGTGCGGCCCAGCCGTCGGCGTGCTGGAGATTGATGATGTCCACGTCGTCGGTGGTGAGTCCGTTGGCCTCGAGCGCCTGCAGCAGGAAGAAGTAGGGGTCGGTGCCCTTGGTCGCCGCGATCTTCTTGCCCTTGAGCTGCTTCACCGAGGTGAACTTCGAGCCGGGACCGACGACGATGGCCGACCACTCGGGCTGCGAGTAGATGTCGATCGTGCGGATGGGGGAGCCATTCGACCGTGCGAGCAGAGCGGCGGATCCCGCGGTCGATCCGATATCGATGGCGTTGGCAAGCAGCGCCTGGTTGGCCTTGTTCGATCCGGCGGACTGCAGCCAGTTCACGGTGATGTGCTGCTTCTTCAGGGCGGACTCGAGCCAGCCCTGGTCCTTGATCACGAGGCTCAGCGGGTTGTACGTCGCGAAGTCGATGTTGAGCGTTCCGCCCTCGGTGACGGTGGCGGAGGTCTTGTCGCCGGAGGTGTTGGCCTTGGCGGCGGAGCCCTCACCGGGCACGCAGCCGGCGAGCGCGAGGCTCGCGGTGATCGCGACCGCAACCGCGATGGTTGCCGTACGGAGGGTCGACGTGATGCTGTGACGTCTCATGATGCTTCTCTCTGTGGTGATGGGGTGCGCGATTGCTGGTGAATCTGGTGCGGTGACGCCGGGTCAGTACGGGAAGACCGGCATGGCGGCTCCGGACGAAACGCCCCGCGGATGCCCGTGCCGGTTCACACCGAGACCCGCGAGCAGTTCCGCCCGCAGTTCGGCGAGCTCTGCCGACCCACGGTCGCGGGGCCGCGAGCCGGGCACCGTGAGGATCTGCTTGATCGTGGATCCCGGTCCGTTCTCGTCGGTTCCGAGGAGGATCACCCGGTCGGACAGCTGCAGCGCCTCATCGACGTCGTGGGTGACAAGCAGCACGGTGGTCGGCGCTGCGGCGAGAACCTCGAGCAGCAGGTCCTGCATCTTGAGTCGCGTGAGTGCGTCGAGGGCGCCGAAGGGCTCGTCGAGCAGCAGCACGCCGGGGTTGCGGGCGAGCGCGCGGGCGAGCGACGCCCGCTGCGCCATGCCGCCGGAGATCTCGCGCGGCCGGTGGGTGGCGAACTCAGAGAGTCCGACGAGTTGCAGCAGTTCGGCGACGCGCCGCTTGCCATCCTCGCGCGGCGTGCCCTCCGGCAGACCGAGCTCGACGTTGGCCTCGATCGTGCGCCAGGGCAGCAGGCGGGGTTCCTGGAACGCGACCGCGCAGCGCGGATCGATGCCGCTGCGCGATATCCCGTCGATCGTGATCGTGCCCGCGGATGCCACATCCAGTCCCGAAGCGATGCGCAGCAGGGTGGACTTGCCGCATCCGCTCGGTCCGAGGATGGACACGACCTCGCCGGCCGCCACCGTGGCGTTCACATCGCGCAACACCTGGTGGGCCTCGCCCTGTGCGGCACCACGCTTGCCGAGGGGCGCGGGAAACGCGCGGCCGACGGCGGAGAGCACTACGTCGAACGCGGTGTTGACGCGCGGCGTCACGGCCGGTGGCGGCGAGACGGCTGTCGACATGCGGACTCCGAGCGAGTAGCGAGAGAGGCGCCGGTAATCGGCGACTCTGTGACGTTACAAAATGCTCGCAACCACCGCACTTCCCGATGACACGCGGCGTAATGCGGCGCGGTCGTTCACCTCGCGCGCGTCACTCGACGAGTTCGGAGACCCCCGTGAGCACCTCGTTGGGGCGGAACGGGTAGCGCTCGATCTCGGCCTGGTCGCTGATGCCGGTGAGCACGAGGATGGTGTGCAGCCCTGCCTCGATGCCGGCCACGATGTCGGTGTCCATCCGGTCGCCGATCATGCCGGTGTTCTCGGAGTGGGCGCCGATCTTGTTCATCGCGGAACGGAACATCATCGGGTTCGGCTTGCCCACGACATACGGTTCCTTGCCGGTGGCCTTGGTGATGAGAGCGGCGACCGCGCCGGTCGCGGGCATCGGGCCCTCTGCGCTCGGCCCCGTCGCATCCGGATTCGTGATGATGAAGCGGGCGCCCGCACCGATCAACCGGATGGCCTTGGTGATCGCCTCGAAGGAGTAGTTGCGGGTCTCGCCGACGACCACGTAGTCGGGGTTCGTGTCAGTCATGATGAAGCCCGCTTCGTGCAGGGCCGTGGTGGTGCCGGCCTCGCCGATGACGAAGGCGCTGCCACCGGGAATCTGCGAGGCGAGGAAGTCGGCCGTGGCGAGGGCGGAGGTCCAGATGGCCTCCTCGGGAACGTCGAGGCCGGATGCCGCGAGCCGGGCGCTGAGATCCCGCGGCGTGTAAATGGAGTTGTTCGTGAGCACGAGGTAGCGCTTGCCCTGGTCCTGCCACTGCTGCAGCAGCGCCGCCGCTCCTGGGAGCGGGCTGTTCTCGTGCACCAGCACGCCATCCATATCGGTTAGCCAGCACTCGATGTCGCGGCGTTCGCTCATGTCGCCATCGTAGTGGCGGCCGCTTACGCGGAGGTGGGCTTCCGTTGATGCGAGGTTCGCGCCAGAGCAGAATGACCCACGAACACGGGATGCCGCACGCATCCGAATACTGCGAAGCTTGAAGGATGAGCGAGACGCACCCCATCGAGGTTGCCGTCGTCGAGGTCCAGTCATCGGCGGCTTTCACGCGCGCTGGCTGGGCTGTCGTCGTGATGGCCGTCGTTGCGCTCGCAGGCTCCTTCATCCCGCTGGCATCCGTCGCCTCGGGCGTGCTCGCGCTGCTCGGTCTGGTTCTCGGACTCAGCTGCCTCATCCGCGACACCGGCTTCAATCGCCCGGCGCTCGGCGGCACCCTGCTGTCATCGGCGGCCGTCGCCGCCTCGGTCATCATGACCATCGTCTACGCCTGAGAGGTTCGGCGGTAGCCTCGGGGAGTGAACCCGCACGAGCAGAACCCGTCAGTCGAACTCACCACGCGCGGGGTCGGCCCGTGGCGTGGTGAGCTGCCGGAGGGCGACTGGTGGGACGCGGAACTCCTGGCCCGCGGGGACTCCCGCAACGTCATCGATCGCTACCGCTATTGGCGCATGGACGCGATCGTGGCCGACCTCGACCAGCGGCGGCATCCGTTTCACGTCGCCATCGAGAACTGGCAGCACGACATGAACATCGGATCGATCGTGCGCAGCGCCAACGCCTTCGCCGCCGACACCGTGCACATCGTCGGGCGCAAGCGCTGGAACAAGCGCGGCGCCATGGTCACCGACCGCTACCAGCACGTGCTGCATCACGACACGGTTGCCGACCTCGTGGAGTGGGCGCGCGGCGAGAACCTGCCCATCATTGCCATCGACAACGTGCCGGGAAGCGTCATCATCGAGGGCTACGAGTTCCCGGAGAGGTGCGTCCTGCTGTTCGGTCAGGAGGGTCCAGGCGTCTCCGCCGAGGCGATCGAAGCCGCGGATGCCGTGGTCGAGATCAGCCAGTTCGGCTCCACTCGCAGCATCAACGCTTCCGCTGCCGCCGCGGTGGCCATGCATGTCTGGATCACCCAGCACGCGCAGTTGCCGCGCTGACCCTCGCAGCACACCGCAGCAAAACTCACCCTTCCTAAATCGCGCTCCGGGTGTACTTTTTTTAACAACCGCCGACGATGGCGCCGGCGCACGTTGGAGGTATCTGCAATGAGCAATTCACCTGCCACATCGTCCGGATCCGCCGGGGTCACGCCGCCCCAACATGTCGCGACCGGAGTGCGAGAGACACCCTCGCCGCCCCTCACGAACGCACCCGCGCTCGCCGTGAACCCGGCCGCCCTCGGTCTCGCAGCGTTCGCGCTGACGACGTTCGTCCTCAGCTTCGGCAACGCCGGAATCATCGCGGGCGGGGCTGTGCCGGTCGTCTTCGGACTCGCGCTGTTCTACGGTGGCGTCACACAGATCCTCGCGGGGCTCTGGGAGTTTGCGCAGAAGAACACCTTCGGTGCCACCGCGTTCTGCTCCTACGGTGCGTTCTGGATGTCGTTCTGGTATCTGGAGACGGCAACCGATCTCGGCAAGGCGGGCTCCGGTCTCTCGGTCGCCACCGGAACCTGGCTGCTGGCCTGGGCCATCTTCACCCTGTACATGACGTTCGCCGCCTGGCGCACGAACATGGCGACGTTCCTCGTGTTCGTGGCGCTGACCCTGACCTTCTTCGCGCTCTCCCTCGGCGACTACTCCTCATCGGAGTGGCTGACCAGGCTCGGCGGATGGCTCGGCATCATCACGGCACTGCTCGCCTGGTACACGTCCTTCGCCGTGGTCATCAATTCCACGTTCAGGCGGGTCGTTCTCCCCGTCGGTCCGAGCGCGTGACACGCCATGGCTGAAGAATTCGATCAGAGCAACGAGACCATCTCCAACCTGCTGGCAGAAGACCGCAGGTTCACCCCTCCCGCTGAACTCGTCGAGCACGCCAACGTGACCGCCGAGGCCTACGACGAGGCCGATCGCGACCGACTCGCCTTCTGGGCGAAACAGGCCGAGCGACTGGACTGGGACAGGCACTGGGACGAGGTGCTCGACTGGAGCAACCCTCCGTTCGCCAAGTGGTTCGTCGGCGGCAAGATCAACGTGGCCTACAACTGCCTCGATCGGCACGTGAAGGCCGGTCACGGCGACCGAGTCGCGTACTACTTCGAGGGCGAGCCGGGAGATGCGCGCGAGATCACCTACTCCCAGTTGACCGACCTGGTCTGCCAGGCGGCCAACACGCTCATAGACCTCAGGGTGAAGGTGGGCGATCGCGTCGCGATCTACATGCCGATGATCCCGGAGACGGTCGTGGCCATGCTCGCCTGTGCGCGCATCGGCGCACCGCACACCGTGGTCTTCGGCGGGTTCTCCGCCGACTCATTGAGCAGCCGGATCATCGACTGTGATGCGCGCGTGGTGATCACGGCGGACGGCGGCTTCCGCAAGGGCAAGCCGTCCGGGCTGAAGCCGATCGTCGACGAGGCGCTGCAGTCCTGCCCGGATGTGCGCAACGTTCTCGTCGTGCGCCGCACCGGCCAGGACATCGAGTGGACGGACCGGCGCGACCTCTGGTGGCACGACACCGTGGAGAAGGCGAGTTCGGTGCACGAGCCGGAGTTCTTCGACGCGGAGCATCCGCTGTATGTCATGTACACCTCGGGCACGACGGGCAAGCCCAAGGGCATCCTGCACACCTCCGGTGGGTATCTCGCCGAGTGTGCGTACAGCCAGTGGGCGGTCTTCGACCTGAAACCAGAGACGGATGTCTATTGGACGGCAGCGGACATCGGTTGGGTCACGGGACACAGCTACATCGTCTACGGCCCCCTGGCGAACGGAACGACCTCGGTGTTCTACGAGGGCACGCCGGACAGTCCGCATCAGGGCCGCTGGTGGGAGATCATCGACAAGTACAAGGTGTCGATTCTCTACTGCGCGCCCACGGCGATCCGCACCCTGATGAAGTGGGGTGCCGACATCCCCGCACGCTACGACCTGTCGTCGCTGCGCATCCTGGGTTCGGTCGGAGAGCCGATCAACCCCGAGGCCTACGTCTGGTACCGCCATCACATCGGTCACGACCGCACGCCGGTCGTGGACACCTGGTGGCAGACCGAGACCGGCGCGATCATGGTCAGCCCGCTGCCCGGTGTCACCGCGGGCAAGCCAGGCGCGGCCATGAAGGCGCTGCCCGGGATCTCGGTCGACATCGTCGACGAGGCGGGCGCATCCGTGCCCGATGGATCCGGCGGGTACCTGGTGCTGACCGAGCCGTGGCCGAGCATGCTGCGCACGATCTGGGGCGACGACAATCGGTACGTCGAGACCTACTGGTCGAAGTTTCCCGGCAGATACTTCGCGGGCGACGGTGCCAAGCGGGACAAGGACGGCGACATCTGGCTCCTTGGCCGTGTCGACGACGTGATGAACATCTCCGGTCACCGCCTCTCGACGACCGAGATCGAGTCCGCGCTCGTGTCGCATCCTAAGGTCGCCGAGGCGGCGGTCGTGGGCGCAGCGGACGAGACAACCCACCAGGCCATCGCGGCCTTCGTGATCCTGCGAAGCGAGGCCGGCGACGGCGGTGCGGATGTCGTGGCCGAGTTGCGCGAGCACGTCGTCACGGTCATCGGCCGGATCGCTCGACCGCGCAACATCCTTGTCGTCGCGGAACTGCCGAAGACCAGATCCGGCAAGATCATGCGGCGACTGCTGCGCGACGTCGCGGAGAAGCGCCCCATCGGTGACGTTACGACGCTCGCGGATTCCACCGTGATGGACGCGATCAAAGACGGCCTTGTGGCGCGAGGGGCTGCGGGCGAAGACTGAGGCGTCGTAGGGCCTAGTGCCGGAAACTGCCCGGTTCGGGAGCACGGGAGCGTGCCCCGAACGGGTAGTTTCGGGCATGGCACGTGCGCGGTAGCGTCGAGGAAGAGCTTGCCAGGGGGGTGGGCCTCCAAGAAAAGGCATCACCACAGCGCTCATGGGTTCCCACGTTCCATCACAGTCGATCGCAGGCAGGCGCAGACGGCGTCGCGGCCTTCATGTCGCTGCCAAGAAGTTTGTGGGAAGCGCCCTGGCGCTGACGCTGGCGCTCACCGGTCTCACCGCTGCTTTCACCGCAGCGTCCATTGTGAACACGGACGCCGGGGTGCATGCGGTCGCCGGCTCACCGTTCGACTGCAGCGATCCCCGATTCTTCGCACAGGCCGGAGATGCGAACTCGACAACTCTGTATGAGGGCCGTTACGACGCGGAGGGAAAGTCGGTCTGGACGGCTCTGAGCAACGGCACGGTCACCTCCACGAGCAACAACCTGTACAACGCCGTCGCCTTCAACCCGAAGGACAGCTACCTTTACGGCACAACCTTCGGCACTACGGGAGTGCGCGGCAAGTTCGTGCGTATTGATCAAGACGGTGGCGTCACGAATATCGGCACGACCGCCGCACCGGATGCGCTCAGCGCGAAGTCGTACAGCACGCTGTGGGACTCAGGCGAGTTCGATTCCGCTGGCAATTACTACGTAGCATCCGGTAACGCCGGCAGCGGCAGCACGATCTACAAGATCGCGGGTCTGAGCGGCGCTCCGGCCATCGCCCCGACGCTCACCGCCATTCCCCTGGTCGGAACGGTGCCGCGCTATGCCGACCTGACCTTCAAGGCCGGATATCTGTGGACAGCGAGCTACGGCGTGAGCAGCACGATCTACCGCATCGACATCAACGGCATCTCGAGCGCGGCGGGCACGATCACGGCCTTCCCGGTAGCCAGCAGCATTCTGCCTACGGCGAGCTACGGCTCGGTGTTCTCGATGACGAACGGCAACCTCGCGTTCATCGCGAGCAATGCCAAGATGTACCAGGTTGCGGTTACCGACCCGGCTGCCGCGGACACGACCGGCGCCGGATTCGAGCTCGTCAACCAGGTGGCGGCTCCCACCAACGCATACAGCGACGCGACCAACTGCGGCACGGCGCTGAAGGCCGGACTGAGCGCCACCAAGACCGGCCCCAACACGGTGCTGCCTGGCGACAGCATCGTCTGGCATGTCACCGTGACCAACAACGGTCCGGGCACGAGCTCGGGTTTCGTGCTCACCGATCTCCTGCCCACGGGGCTCTCGAACATTGCGGCGGTCAGCACGGATGCGGGTTGCACCGTTAACGGGACTCTGACAATTACCTGCAACGGTGGTCGACTGCTCGTGGGTGAAACCGCCAAGGTCACCGTGACTGCCACGGCGCCCATGGTGCTCGGCTCGATCGTCAATAGGGTGAAGGTAGTGGGCAATGAGGACGATGCTCCCGACGGCATCTTCTCCGCGGCGCCGACGACCGTTGGAGTGGCGACTTCGGCGGGGGAGCCGCTCACGGTGCCGCCACCGAACGGCGCTGCGGCGACCGACTCGACATCGGCCGAGGGCGGCACAGTCGTTCTCGACAATGGCAATCTGGTCTACACGCCGCCGCCCGGCTTCTCCGGGCAGGACTCCTTCGGCTACACGAACAGTTCGGGCGACCCCGCGACGATGTACGTAACGGTGAAGCCGGTCGCCGGCGCATACGCCGTGACGACCACAGCGGAGACTGCAGTCACGACCACCGCGGCAACCCTGCTTGCTACGGGCACCGGCAGCGACCGCAGCCTCACCGACGCGTCGGGCGCCGTGAACGGCACGGTCTCGCTCGTCTCCGGAAGTCCGGTCTTCGTGCCGAGCAATGGATTCTCCGGCACGGGCTCGTACCAGTATCGGGTGACGGATGGCAGCGGGCAGACCGCGAGCGCCACGGTCACCGTTGTCGTCACTCCGCTCGCCGCGGATTCCACCGCGACCACCGCTGCCGGCACAGCCGTGACGGTTCCGGCCGTGGGACTGGTGGCGGCAGGCACCGGTTCCTCGCTCGCACTGAGCGGCGTGAGTAGCCCGACCAACGGAACAGTGTCACTCGTGTCGGGTAACCCTGTCTTCGTGCCCGCCACCGGCTTTTCCGGCACAGCCTCGTTTGCCTACGACGTCACCGACTCGAGCGGGCGGACCTCAAGCGCGATCGTCACGGTAACCGTCGCGCCGGTTGCCGTCGACGTTACCGCCACGGCCTCCGCCGGGGTTCCCACGACCATCGATGTGCTGGTGGTCGCGCATGGAACGTCACTCAGCTTGGCGAGCACGACCGGTCCGGTCCACGGAACGGCAACAGTCGCAGCGGATGGTGGCCTCCTCTACACCTCTGACACCAGCTATTCCGGCACGGATACCTTTGCCTTCACCATCATGGGTGACGGCGGCTCGGACACGGGGACGATCACGGTAACCGTCACCCCGCTCGCGCCCGACGATGTCGCCGTCACCGACGCCGGCCTACCCGTGATCATCGACGTGCTCGCGAACGATACAGGCGGTCTCACTCTGATCGCCACGAGCGCTCCAACCAGGGGTGGCACCGCAACGATCGTGGCGGGCCGCATCCGCTACCTGCCGCGTGCCGGGTTTTCCGGCATCGATACCTTCGACTACACGGCGACCGGTGCGGGCGGGGCGACCACGACGGCCACGGTGACCGTGAAGGTTGTGCCGGTGATCGGCGCTTCCGGCTCCTCCGGCACAGCGAAGGCCACCGCGGGGGAGCCGGCCATTTTCGACCCCGCGGCCGATGCGACGGGAAGCGGCATCGCGCTGTTCGCGGTGGGTCCGGCGAGCCACGGCGTCACGGTCGTCAATCCCGACGGCACGCTCAGCTATACGCCGGCCGCCGGCTACTCGGGCACGGACCAGTTCACGTACACGCTGACCGATGCGGCGGGGCAGACGGTGACGGGAACGCTCGTCGTCACCGTGCAGCTGTCGACCCCTCCCCCTCCCTCCACCGTGGAGCAGCCCGCCGCCTCCACCGGGGAGCAGCCCGGGCCCTCGGGCGTGGAGCAGTCCGGTCCCTCGGGCGAGGAGCAGCCACTCGCCTCCACCGTTGAGCAGTTGCTCGCCTTTACCGGCGCACAGCCGCTGGGCTTCGCGGCGCTCGGCCTCCTGCTGCTCGGTGCCGGGCTCGCAGCACAACTCCTCAGAGTTGCGGGCAGGCGCGCCAGGACGATTACGCCCGCTCGTCACCGCGCCTAACCTCAGCGAGACCAGCACCCTCCGCGGGCTGGGCATGAGGCGCGCGCGGCCGGGCTTGTGTCCATATGTGTTGGGTTCTGCGTGACCCACTGGACGCGCGTGGGACGAAATGAACACAGCTCAGTGACGCGCTGCATCCGCCCTGTTGCCCAGCGTGGCTGGGCCGATTGGTCACGAATTGGGCGCGAATTAACGAATTGCTGTCATTAGCACTTGACAGAGTTCGTTCGATTTTGAGAGATTATGGTAACTATCCCGCAGTGAAGATGTGTTCCCGTTCACGGCCCGTACAAAGGAGTAATGATGGCGTTAGACAATGCAAATCCGCTTGCGCGAATCACCGAGAAGCCCGTCGACCGACGCTTCCTGCTCAGGACCATTGGCGGCGGCGCGCTCGCCGCTGCAGCCATCCCGGTCCTGGCGGCCTGCACCGGTTCCAGCTCCGGCGGCGGTGGAGCGGCCGGCTCCAAGACCGTGACCTTCGGTTCGGGTTCGTCGGACGATGTGCCGAAGCGCGCCTACGCGGCTTTCACCTCGGCCTTCACCAAGAAGACCGGTGACAAGGTCAAGACCAATACGGTCTCGCACAACGACTTCCAGAACAACATCAACACCTACCTGCAGGGCAGCCCGGATGACGCGTTCACCTGGTTCGCCGGCTACCGCACGCAGTACTACGCGGGCAAGGGACTCCTCGCCCCGATCGACGACGTCTGGGACAAGATCGGCGACAATTTCTCCGAGGGACTTGCCAAGGCATCCACCGGCCCCGATGGCAAGAAGTACTTTGTGCCGAACTACAACTACCCCTGGGGCTTCTTCTACCGCAAGAGCGTGTGGGCGGCCAAGGGATACACCGAGCCGAAGACGTTCGACGAACTCATCGCCCTGTGCACCAAGATGAAGGCCGACGGTCTCACGCCGATCGCCTTCGGTGACAAGGACGGCTGGCCTGCCATGGGCACCTTCGATTACATCAACATGCGCACCAACGGCTACCAGTTCCACATGGACCTGTGTGCGCACAAGGAGTCGTGGGACCAGAAGAAGGTGCAGGACGTGTTCGACAACTGGAAGCAGCTCCTGCCGTTCCAGGACCCGAACTCGCTCGGCATGACCTGGCAGGAGGCGGCAAAGACCCTCGGTGACTCGAAGTCCGGCATGTACCTGCTCGGCTCCTTCGTTACCCAGCAGTTCACGGATGCCGCGGTTCTCGACGACATCGACTTCTTCCCGTTCCCGGAGATCGCGATGGAGGGCCGGGATGCCGTCGAGGCGCCGATCGACGGCCTGCTGCTCTCCAAGAAGGGCGGCCAGAACCAGGCGGCGAAGGACATGCTCGCGTTCATGGGCAGCGCGGCCGGCCAGCAGGCCTACTTCTCCGTGGACAAGTCGAACCTCATGACGGCGAAGGGTGCGGACACCTCGAGCTACAGCCCCTTGAACAAGAAGTGCGCCGAGGTCATCGGGGCCGCCAAGTCGATCAGCCAGTTCTTCGACCGGGATGCCCTGCCCGCCATGGCCAACAACGTCATGATCCCGGCGCTGCAGACCTTCCTCAAGGACGGCACGGTCGACACGAAGAACCTGGAAGCTCAGGCGAAGACGCTGTACGCAGCGCAGTAGCGTTCAGCCATGTCGATTTCTACTCGCGACACCACGGATCGGGTCGAGCAGGCGGACACCCCGCCTGCCCGGCCCGCCCGGCGGCGCAGGCGCAGGATCCACCTTTCCCGCCGTGACCGGGTCGTACTCACGATCATGGTGGCCATCCCCACCCTCATCCAGCTCGTCCTGATCTGGATCCCGACCGTGCTGTCGGTGCTGCTCTCCTTCGTGCGCTGGAACGGTCTCGCGTTCTCCGACATCAAGGGGGCCGCGCTCAGCAACTACGCCTTCATCTTCAAGGACTACCCGCCGTTCTGGCCGGCCGTGCAGCACAACATCCTCTGGCTGCTCTTCCTCGGCGTCATCGCGACGCCGCTCGGGTTGCTCCTCGCGGTGCTGCTTGACCAGCAGATTCGCGGAAGCCGCATCTACCAGAGCATCTTCTTCATGCCGGTGATGCTCTCACTCGCCCTCATCGGCGTCATCTGGCAGCTCTTCTACTCCCGCGACAACGGTCTGCTCAACTTCCTATTGGGAACGAGCGGTACCTCGCACGCGGTCGACTGGTTCGGTGATCCGCACGTCAACATCTGGGCGGCGCTGATCGCTGCCACCTGGCGCCACGCCGGCTACGTCATGATCCTGTATCTGGCGGGTCTCAAGGGCGTGGATCCGAGTCTCAAGGAGGCGGCGGCCATCGACGGCGCGAACGCCGCGCAGATCTTCTTCCGCGTCGTGTTCCCCGTGATGCGGCCGATCAACATCGTGATCGTCGTGATCACGATCATCGAGTCGCTGCGGGCATTCGACATCGTCTACGTGATCAACCGAGGCACCAACGGACTCGAACTGCTGAGCGCACTCGTGATCCAGAACCTCGTGGGCGAGGGGCAGGTCATCGGCGTCGGATCCGCGCTCGCGGCCATCCTCTTGATCATCTCGCTCGTGCCGATCGTGATCTATCTGGCGCGCACCTTTAAGAAGGAAGACCGATGACCGCAATAACGCCCGTCGGGCTGCCTCCGAAGACGACGCTGTCGGCACCGGGCAGCGCAGCGCCGGCAACCGGCAAGCGTAAGCGCCACTACGGAACGCACATCTTCCTCATCGTGATGTCGGTGATCTGGTTGATTCCGCTGGGCTGGTCACTGTTCACCGCTCTGCGCTCGAAGGCCGACACCGATAGGTTCGGCTACTTCAGCTTCGGAGGCTCGTTCAACTTCGACAACTTCGTCACGGCCTGGAACCAGGGTGGTTTCGCCACGTACTTCACCAACTCGGCGATCATCACGATTCCCGCCGTCATCCTGACCCTCGTGCTGGCGTCGATGATGGCGTTCGCCGTGAGCCGGTTCACCTGGAAGTTCAACATCACCCTGCTGATCTTCTTCACGGCCGGCAACCTGCTCCCACCGCAGGTGCTCGCGGCACCGCTGTTCGAGATGTTCAAGCACCTCGAGCTGCCCTACTGGTTCAGCGACTCGGGCACGCTGCTGAACACTTATATCGGGGTCATAGCGGTCGACACGGCATTCCAGATCGGCTTCTGCACCTTCGTGCTCTCCAACTACATGAAGGCGCTGCCGACGGAACTCTCCGAGGCGGCCGTGGTCGATGGTGCGAGCGTGTGGCGGCAGTACTACGGCATCATCATGCCGCTCACCCGTCCGGCTCTTGCCGCCCTCGGCACCTTGGAAGTCATCTGGATCTACAACGACTTCTTCTGGCCGCTGCTGTTCATCCAGAGCGGTGATCGGCTGCCTGTCACCACGGCGATCAATAATCTGCAGGGACAATTCCTCTCCAACTACAACCTGCTGGCAGCGGGGGCGATCATCACGGTCATCCCCACCCTGATCATCTACCTCGCACTCCAGCGTCAATTCGTCGCGGGCCTCACCCTCGGCGCGAACAAGGGCTAGGCAATGCACCGCATCACTTCTCGGCTCGGAGCCGACGGCACCACTGCGCTCGGATTCGGTGGCGACTACAACCCGGAGCAGTGGGACCGGGACGTCTGGAGCGAAGACATCCGGTTGATGCAGGAGGCCGGGGTCAACCTCGTGAGTCTCGGTATTTTCAGTTGGGCGTTGCTCGAACCCGCCGAGGGTGTGTACGAGTTCGGCTGGCTCGATGAGGTGCTCGACCTGCTGCACGCCGGCGGCATCCGGGTCGACCTGGCCAACGCGAGTGCCTCTCCCCCTCCGTGGTTCTCGCACCGGTATCCGCAGTCGCTTCCCGTGACGGTCGACGGCGTGCGACTGGGCTACGGATCCCGCCAGGCGTTCTGCGCGTCGAGCGTCGACTACCGCAGGGCAGCCGCCGCGCTCACGACGAAGATCGCCGAGCGCTACGCGAACCACCCTGCCGTCGTGATGTGGCACGTGCACAACGAGTACGGCTGCCACAACCAACCCTGCTACTGCGACGCATCCGGTCTCGACTTCCAGCGCTGGCTCGAGAAGAAGTATGGCGATGTCGATGCCCTCAACGACGCCTGGGGCACCGCGTTCTGGTCGCAGCACTACTACCACTTCGAGGAGATCACGCCGCCGCGTCGCTCGGGAGCCTTCGTTAACCCGACCCAGCAACTCGACTTCGCGCGGTTCTCCTCCGACGCGCTGCTCGAGTGCTTCGAGGCCGAGGCGGCGATCCTGCGGGCGCACTCCGAGCATCCCGTGACGACCAACTTCATGGGCTTCAACATGGGTCTCTCCCAGCCGATCGACTACTGGAAGTGGGCGGAGCGCATGGATGTGGTCTCGAACGACCACTACCTGATCGCAGAAGACCGCGACCACCACCGCGAACTCGCGATGGTCGCCGACCTCACGCGAGGCTGGGCGGGTGGTGCACCGTGGCTGCTCATGGAGCACTCCACGTCCGCGGTCAACTGGCAGCCGCGCAACATCGCGAAGGCTCCGGGCGAACTCGTGCGCAACTCACTGCAGCACGTTGCCCGAGGCGCGGATGCCGCACTGTTCTTCCAGTGGCGGGCCGCCAAGGCGGGCGCCGAGAAGTTCCACTCTGCGCTGCTGCCGCACGCCGGTACCGACACGAAGATCTGGCGCGAGACGGTGGAACTCGGCGGCATCCTGAAGTCCATCGCCGAGGTCGCCGACTCACGCGTCTCCGGCGTTGACGTCGCCATCATCCACGACACCGACGCGCGCTGGGCGAGCGAGCTCGACTCGCACCCCTCGATCGACCTGAACTGCATCGCCGAGACGCGGCTCTGGTACGAGGCTGCCTATCGCGCGGGCATCACCGCGGACTTCCGCCAGTCGACCGACGACCTGAGCGGCTACAAGCTCGTGATCGTGCCCCTGCAGTACCTGATCACGGATGCCGGGGCCGCAAACATCACTGCCTTCGCCAGCGCGGGCGGCCGGGTGCTGGTCACCTACTTCTCCGGCATCGTGGACGAGAACGACCACATCCGCCTCGGTGGCTACCCCGGTGCGTTCCGCGAGCTCCTGGGCGTGCGCATCCAGGAGTTCTTCCCGTTGCACGAGGGCGAGACGATCGCGCTGAGTGCCTTCGGCGAGGGCGCCGTGTTCAGCGAACTAGGTCGCGCCGATGGTGCCGAGGTGCTCGCGCAGTTCGACGAGGGGCCGGTGGTCGGATCGCCGGCGATCACCCGCAACGTCGTGGGCGAGGGTGCCGCGTACTATGTGGCCACTCGTTTGGGTCCCGATAGCGCAGACGAGTTGCTCTCCTCGATCGCCGCAGACGCTCGCATCGAGGTGCCGTTCGTGCTGCCGGCCGATGTGGAGGTCGTGCGTCGCGCGGACGGAGCATCCAGCTGGCTATTCGTCATCAACCACTCCGAACAGGAGGCTCGCCTCGAGACCGCGGGTGTTGAACTGATCTCGGCCAAAGAAGTTGACGGTACCCTGATCGTGCCCGCGGGTGAGGTTGCCGTCGTGCGCCAGACCGTCGGGCCGTAATCTCGGCCCAGCCGAGGAGAGGGAGCCACCATGCTTGCTGCCGCTAGACAGTCGGAGATCATGGCGACCGTGCATCGCCACGGCATCGTGCGCATCTCCGACCTTTCCAGCATGCTCGGCGTCTCTGACATGACGGTGCGGCGCGACATCGACGCCCTCGCGGCGACCGGTCTGCTGCAGAAGGTGCACGGTGGCGCGAAGGTTCCCGGTTCGCTGCGAACCGACGAGCCGGGGTTCGAGACGAAGTCGATGCGCGAGGAGCCCGAGAAGGGTGCGATCGCCCGGGAGGCACTCTCCTTCGTGACCCCGGGATCCGCGATCGGCCTGAGCGCCGGCACCACGACCTGGACGCTTGCCAAATCTCTCCGCTCGATCGAAGGCCTCACGATCGTCACCAACTCCATCCAGATTGCGGACGTCTTCCACCGCGCGCCGACCCGCAAAGATGGCAACCGCACGACCGTCATTCTCACCGGCGGGGAGCGCACCCCCTCCGACGCCCTCGTCGGCCCGATCGCGATCAGCGCGCTCAGCCAGTTGCACCTCGACGTGCTCTTCCTCGGTGTGCACGGCGTCGAGTCGAAGGCGGGTTTCACCACGCCGAACCTGCTCGAGGCCGAGACCAACCGCGCGTTCGTCGCCACCGCGCGCAACGTCATCGTGCTCGCCGACCACACGAAGTGGGGCATCGTGGGCATGAGCACGATCGCGAAACTGAGTGAGGTCGACGCCCTCGTCACCGACGACAGCATGCCGCAGGATGCGCGCGAGGCCCTCAGCGGCAGGATCCGCGACGTGAGATTCGCCCCGGTGAGAAGGGGCGGCTCGGAATGACCGACCTCGTCTTCCTGCGCGGGGGTGGCGTTTCGCTCGCGATCGACCTGTCCGGCCTCGCGCCCGAGGTGATCCACTGGGGCGCCGACCTTGGGTCGGAGTCCGCCGTACCGACCGGCCTGCACGCGGCGGTGCCGCACTCCTCCTACGACGAGCCCGAGGCCATCCAGCTGTTCCCGCAGGCGTCAACCGGATGGCGTGGTCGCCCCGCCCTACTCGGTCACCGCCACGGCCGCGACTTCTCGCCGCTCCTCAGTACCATCTCGCACCGCGCACTCGGCAGCGACGGGCACGAGATCGCGCTCGCTGATTTCGACGCCGCTCTCTCGGTGACCATCGAGCTGCACCTCGGTGCGGAGGGCATGCTGCGCGCGCGCAGCACAGTGCGCAATGACGGCGCCGACGACTACTCGCTGCAGCAGCTCTCCACCGTGCTCCCACTGGGACCGGAGGCCGAGGAAATCCTCGATCTGAGCGGGCGCTGGTGCCGGGAGCAGCATCCGCAGCGCAGGGCCATCACGCAGGGCACCTGGCTTAGGTCGTTCAGGCACGGTCGCACCGGGCACGACAGCTCGGTGCTGTTCGCCGCCGGGTCGGCTGGCTTCGCCAATCGCTCGGGCACCGTGTGGGCCGCGCACCTCGGCTTCAGCGGCAATCACGAGATCTACCTCGAGAAAACCGCGGGCAACGTGGCCATGATGGGGATGGGCGAACTGCTCGCACCCGGCGAGGTCACGCTCGCGCCGGGCGAGAGCTACGCGACCCCCTGGAGCTACGCGGCATATTCCGAGCGCGGCATCGACGGCATCACCGCGAGTTTCCATCGCTGGATGCGGGCGAGGCCCGGACATCCGTCGTCGCTGCGACCCGTGGTGCTGAACACCTGGGAGGCCGTGTACTTCAACCACGACCTGGCCGAGCTCACGGAGCTCGCCGAAAGGGCCCAGGAGGTGGGCGCCGAGCGATTCGTGCTCGATGACGGCTGGTTCCGGCACCGTCGCAACGACACCGCCGGCCTGGGGGACTGGTTCGTGGATGACGGCGTCTGGCCGCGCGGTCTCGCCCCGCTCATCGAGGCGGTTACTTCGCGGGGCATGCAGTTCGGACTGTGGGTCGAACCGGAGATGGTGAACGAGGACTCCGACGTGATCCGCGCGCACCCGGACTGGATCAGCGGACCGGGCAAGCGCATCCCGCCGCGATGGCGAAATCAGCAGGTGCTCGACCTGGTAAACCCGGAGGCCTGGCAGTACGTCTACGACCGGCTCGACGCCCTGCTGAGCGAGAACGACATCTCCTACCTCAAGTGGGATCAGAACCGCGATCTCACCGAGATGGGTCACGACGGCCTTCCCTCGACGCACGAGCAGACGCTCGCCGCGTATCGACTGTTCGACGCGCTGCGCGAGGCGCATCCGGGCGTGGAGATCGAGAGCTGCTCGTCCGGTGGCGCCCGCGTGGACCTCGGAATCCTCGACCGCACCGACCGGGTGTGGGCATCCGACTGCAACGACGCCCTGGAGCGCCAGACGATCCAGCGCTGGACCCAGGCGGTGCTACCGCCCGAGCTCGTCGGCAGCCACGTCGGCCCGCCTACGTCGCACACGACGGGTCGCACCCACGACCTGTCGTTCCGCGCGATCACCGCGATGTTCGGTCACTTCGGCATGGAGTGGGACATCCGCGAGGCGCAGGGCGAGGTGCTCGCCGAGCTGAAGGATGCGGTCGCGCTCTACAAGAAGCACCGCGCGCTGCTGCACTCCGGCGTTGCAGTGCACGCGGATCTCGTCGACCCGGCCTTCCTGCTGCACGGCGTCGTCGCTCAGGATGACTCGGAGGCGCTGTTCGCGTTCGTGAGCGTCGCGAGCTCGGCGGCGGAGCATCCGGGCAGGGTGCAGTTTCCGGGCCTCGACCCCGAGCGTCGCTATCGCGTGACCGTGGCGTTCCCTACCGGGCGCGACGCCTATGTCCAGCGGACTGCGCCATCCTGGATCGCGGACGGCTTCGAGGCGACGGGCCTCGCGCTCACCAAGGTGGGGCTGCCGATGCCCATCCTGAACCCGGAGCACGCGATCGTGCTGGAGGTCGCGGCCACCTGAATCATGAAGGCTCCCATCCGCGGCCAGGACGAATGGCTGAGGTGATTCGTGTGCTGATGTCGCGCAACTGCCGGGATTGTGCCTGTGTCAAGGAACCGAAAATGAGGCGATTCAGGAGCTCGACATGACCGGGGGTCGCCTGCTCGACCTTCTCGCGACCGAGTGCGGTCAGACTGGCCAGCGTGTAGCGACCATCGTCGGGATCGGGGAATCGACGCATCCACTCCTTCGCCTCCAGCCGGGTCGCTGCTCGCGAAAGCCGGGACAAAGAACTGTTGGAGAAGTCGGCGAGAGTGCTCATCCGCAGGGTGTGTTCGGCGGCGTTCGAGAGCGCGAACAGGATGCCGTATTCGAAGTGTGTCAGGCCGGAATCACGCTGCAGCTGAGCGTCAAGAGTCGCCGGCAGCCACTCCAACAGCGTCGCCACTGACGCCCACGTGGCGAGCTTCTCGGCATCGAGGCCTGCCTGGTTGCGCGGATTCGACATGGTTGCAGAGTACGCGAAAGCCGTCGTCTCGGCGCGAAATTGACTTTACTGGGAAAGTCAGCGAAGATCATTTCGCTTGACTGAGAAAGTCATGCGGGCAAATGTGTGATGACACGGAGGGCAGTACGAACGATGGAGATGCAGCTTGCTGGCAAGAGGGCGTTCATTAGCGGATCGAGCCAGGGCATCGGGTACGCGATAGCCGAGGGGGACGAAGATGAGTGCGATCTTCCAGTTCATTTTTCCTGCTCCTTCTGACGGTGTACTTCAACGCTAGGAAGTAATTAGGTCACTTTCGATCCTGAATACGCGCGAGAATCGAAACATGGCAGAGACGACCTCCCGCATCCTTGAACTGCTCGGTCTGCTGCAGACGCATCGGCAGTGGGCGGGGCCCGACCTGGCCGAGCGGCTGGGCGTGACGGAGCGCACGCTGCGGCGCGACATCGAGAAACTGCGCTCGCTCGGCTACAACGTGGAGGCAGAACGGGGCGTCGCCGGCGGATATCGGCTGGAGGCGGGCGCCCAATTGCCTCCGCTGCTGCTCAGCGACGAGGAAGCGGTGACGACCGCGATCGGGCTGCGGGTGGCGGCGACCCAGGCGCTCGATGGAGGCGAGCAGACGACGCTCAGCGCGCTGGCGAAGTTCGAGCAGCTGCTGCCGTCCGGGCTGCGAGAGCGGGTCAATGCGATCGCCGGGCAGGTGCGGTCTCGGGCGCCGCGGGGCGCATCCGTGTCGTCTGAACTGATCGGGCAACTCGCGCTCGCCTGTCGCGATCGCCACCGCATCCGATTTCACTACCTCGCGGGCGATGGTGCAGAGACCGATCGCACCATCGAACCGCACTCGCTCGTTGCCGCCGAGCGGCACTGGTTTCTGGTCGGCTGGGACCTGCAGCGCGAGGACTGGCGCACCTTCAGGGTCGGCAGGATGAGCCGCTTCTTCGACACGCGCGTGCTCTTCAGCGTGCGCGAGCTTCCCTCGGCCGATGCGGCGGAATTCGTCGCCTCCGCCGTCTCCTCGTTGCGTGACCGGGTGCGAGCCGAGGCGGTGCTCCGGATGCCGCTGGCCGACATGCAGCAGCGCTTCGGCCCGTGGGCGCAGGCCGCCACCGCGCTCGGCGACGACAGGACGGTGTGGCCGATCTCCGGCGAGTCGATGGAGCTCGCCCTCTCGTCGCTCGTGTGGATCCCCGCAGATATCGAGTACGAACTGCGGGGCAGCGAGGAGTTCCTCGAGTTCGCGCGCGGGTTCGCGGCGCGGATGTCTCGGGCGAGCGGGAGCGGCTCCGCGCGCCGAGGGTGAACTGCAGGGTGAAATATCGCGGTTTCGGTCCGCTGGCTTCGCGGTTTCCTTAGCGTTCCTACTGTGCGTGTCTCGTGGGAAATTCCTTCCGCGACTCCGCCGTCGTCGTAGTCGTCTTTGTTACCTCGGGGTGGTTCTCCCGGTGGGGGGAGTCTTCATGTGGGTGCGCTCTGCGTTCGCAAGGTCGCGTCGTAGTCGTCACCGCGCGGCGGCGACACTCATCGGACGCTCCTGGTTGCGCGTGCCGCTCGCCATCGCCGTCGTCGGCGCGCTGCTCGCGGGCGGAGTAGCCATCGCGGCACCCGCCAGCGCTGCTCCCAGTGCGCTCCTCAGCGTCGACAAGCGTGTCAACGGGGTGGATGCTGTCACGGTCGCCCCCGATGAAGAATTCACCTACACCGTCGGTGTGGGGTGCAGCGACTCCGGCTGCGTCGACGCGACATTGGTCGATCAGCTGCCCGCCGAATTCGCAGGATTCGCCATCCTCGCGTCGAGCGTCGGGCCCGCGAGCCTGCCGAGTTCCTCTTCCTTCGCGGGCTGCACCACGGTCGTCACCTCGAGTTGTGTGTTCACGGCCGTGTTCGAGCAGTCACTCACAGGCGGCGAGGTCGGAATACAGGCCGGCGCGACCTACACGGCCAGCATCACGCTCAAGGCGCCCGCGAATCTCACACCCTCCTGGGCGTCGAACGGTGTGGCCGTTGCCAACACGGCCACTGCGACCGCAACGACCGCTGACACCCAGAGCGACGCCGCGAACGTGACCGTCGCCATCCCCACGACGGTCAACACCGCGGTCACCAAGAGCTGGACCCCGGCGACCCAGCAGTATGCCCCGGGCGTCGAATCCACGGTCGCCCTCACCACGCGGAACACCTCGAACATGCCGGCGAGTTCGCTTGTGTTGCAGGATCCGAACGACGCGGCGGACGGCGCGACCCAGCTGGCGGCATCCAATCCCTTTGCCCTCACCGACTTCACCGGGTTCGGGACGGTGACGCTGCCGGATGGCGCGAATCGCGTGCGGGTGGACGCCTATGTGTTCAGCGGCGGAGTGTGGACCTGGCAGACCGGGACGCCCTCGCTGGTCGCCGACATCGCGCTTCCGGGCGTTGCCGACTCGGCCGTCGGCGGGCTGCGATTCACGTTCAGCGACGCGGCGAGCGGGGCGACGATCGACGCGGGAGGCACGGCGGGAGCAGTCGCTTTCACGGTCGCCCAGCGGTCGACGAACCGTAACACCGGTGACTCGCTCGTGCTGGGCGCGTCAGTCACCAACCAGGTGGCCGGCACCGTCACCGTTCCCGGTAACCCGCCGGTCTCGAAGACCGCGACGGCCCCGTATGCCATCGGTGGGCTCACGGTCGCCGTGCAGGCAGGCAAGACCATTACGCCCGCGAGGATCCCCGCGGGAACTTCCGCGTCCGCGTCCATCACCGGCAAGAACAATTCCAACGGGCCGCTGAGCAGCCTGACCCTCGGCGACACCGACTACTTCACCCAGGACCTGCAGTTCGGAGGCTTCCTCTCCCCGGTCGCCTATCCGGCCGGGGCGACCGCCGCATCCGTCACCTGGCACTTCAGCGGTCCCTCGACCAGTTCGGCGCCGGTCACGAACGGCAGCACTCCGGTCGCGCCGAGCGCCCCGCCGGGCGAGCACCTGACCGGGTTCGAGGTGACGTACACGGGCGCGGTCGCCGCGGGCGTCACCGCCACCCTGAACTTCTCGATCAGCCCCACGGCAGACATCGCGGATGCCGCGACCCAGTCTGTGCCGAACACGGTGAACGTGACCGGTGTGAACCCCGCGGGAACGGCCACGGCCTCGAAGGGCGCGCCACTCAGCATCTTCAAGCCGGAGATCAGACTGCACCTGACCAAGTCGATCTCCCCCGTCGGGGCAGTGACGCCCGGAGGAACCGTGCTCGCGAAGCTCGCGACGACGACCGATACCGACTCTGCCTACGTCAACCCGACAACGATCGTCGTGCAGGACGACTACCGGAACGGCACGGCCGGGGACTTCTGGGACGGTTTCAACCCGCTCTCGATCGCGCCGACTCAGGTGCCGACGGGTGCGAGCCTGCTGGTGGAGTACAACGTGGGTGGCGTCTGGACGGCTCTACCGAACGACTCCGGCTCGGCACAGCTGTATCAAGCCAACCTTCCCGGAGACGTCTCGACGATCATCGGCGTTCGCTTCACGTTCACGAATGCTGCGGGCTTCGCGCAGGGCGTCGCCGTGCAGCCGAATGTCGTGTTCCAGGCGCGAGCGAAGTTGCGCAGCGACTCGGCGACGAGCACCTCCGTGGCCAATGGTCCGGCATCCGACTACGAGAACGAGGGCGTGGCGAGTGGCTCCGGCGAGGTAGCGGGCGGCGTGTCCGTCACCAGTCCCGACGTGGTTGCTACGGCGGACGCCTCGATCATCTCCTTCTCGGGCGGTGACGGTGGCATCGTCGCCGGCAAGCGCTGGCAGCAGCCGGGCTTCACCGGCGACCTCACGACGGTGAATTCGCAGTCGGGTGAGCAGGCCGCGAGTCGCCTGACCTGGGGCGTGCTCTCCACGGGATACGACTCGGTGACCGTGGCGGATCCCGCCACGAACGAGGCGAACCCCGTCGACACGAGCTTCCAGGCTTTCGACCTCAAGTCCGTCGCGCCGATCAGCTTCGGTCAGGACCCGCAGCTGCGGTACGACACGGTCGACTCCGTCGAGCTCTATTACGCGGGCGCCTGGCACCCCGTCGCCAAGCCGGCGGGCAGCTGGATGAACGGAACCGGCTTCAAGGGTTACGTCCTGACCGCACCAGAGTCGGCGGCCACCACCGGGGTGCGTCTGGTCATCAAGCCAAACGACACCGCCCGCACGGGCAGCACGGATCCGCTCACTCCGCCCGTCGGTTCGGGCGTCGGGAGCAGTAGCAGCGCCGCGTCGCGACCGCTCGGACTCACCTGGCAGCTTCGCAACACGGTGCGCAGCGTCGTGGCTCCCGCAAACAAGTGGGCAACGGCGGTGCACGGCTACAACGACGCCGACCCGGCCACAGTGGCGAACACCGTCGGCGTCAGCGGAGTGTTGGGCGGCACCCCCGTCACCGCCGTGACCGCGACGGACAAGCTCACCCTGCTTGATCAGCCGCCGGGAGTCGACGTCTCGAAGACCCGCAGCGTCAGCACCGTCGTGATCCCCAACAGCGGAGATGTGGCGGCCGGTATCTACCCCGCCATCACCTACACGATCACGGCCAAGAACACCTCTTCAGCGCGCGCCTCCTACCTTCGGGTCACCGATCCGATGCCGTGTTCATCCAGCGCGCTCACCGACTGCCGGACCCTGCCCACGGACTGGGCAAGCGCGCCCTTCACTGCCCCGTACTCGACGTCGAATCCGTTCGAGCGTGAGAATCTCACCAAGATCGCATTCGCGGTCAACGCGCAGCAGATCGACGCAGCGGCCTCGACTGTCACCCTCTGGAAGCGCGATGCCGCGGGCGTGATGACGACCCAGGACCTCTCGATGACCGCGGCGACCGCGTTGACTGCCGCGCAGCTCGAAGATGTGGTCGGCGTCAGTGTGCTGTACCAGGGCACCGATCCACTGTCCGACGGCGGAATGATCACGACGGGCAGCAACCCCGTCATGACCCTGTCGACCCAGTTGCGGGTGCACGAACGCAGCGCCCCGACCGTGCTCGTCGCCCCCGTCACGATCTCGAACGACGTCTTCGCGCAGAGCTACGACCCCGTGGTGACGCCGTCGGGTGCCAGCAGCACTCCCGTCGACAGCGCCAACGCGGATGTCGCACTCGTCGACGGCGTTCTCGACGTGACGGCGACCAAGACTCTGGCGCCCGGCACCATGCTCGAGAAGAACCGCACCGACCCCGTGACCGTCACCCTGAAGGCGAACCAGGGCAACTCGACGGTGGCCACGAACGAGGTGGTCATGGAGGACAGCGACCAGGCGTTCTGGAGCAGGTTCCGGCTCACCGCTCTCGGCACCGTCACTGCGCCTGCCGGCTCGAACCAGGTGCGTGTCGACGTGCAGACCAATGGCACTGCGACGTGGATTCAGGGCGTGGCGGGGCCGACCGCGGTCTTGCCTGCCGTCGATCTCGCCGACGTTTCGGGCATCCGGTTCACCTTCAACAACGATGATGCCGACGTCTTCTCGCACTCATCACCACCGGCGAACTGGGCTGCGCAGGCCCTCCTCACCGTGCAACTCCTCGACACCAAGCGCGGTACGAGCACGGCGATACCGTTCCCGAGCACGGTGACGAACGTGCTCTCCACCTCGAGCGAGCGCTTCGAGGATCCGGCGATCTACGTGGGCGCGAGCGCCCAGAGCAGCGACTCCCTCGCTCTCGATCCCGGCACCTTCCAACTCGACGTGGCCAAGTCGCCGCTCGGCAACGTGCACACGGTATCGCCCGGAGCGAGCGTTCCCTGGACCCTGAAGTTTGCCAATACCGGCAGCGGATATCTCACCATCGCCGACCTCGTCGATCAGCTTCCCACCTACCTCAGCTTCGACGGCGAGGAGCCGAGCTACACGGGCAGCGCGGGCGGAACTCTCTCCACCGCTCCGACCTACAGCTACGACGGCGCGGCGAAGACGCTCACGTTCTCCTGGCCGACCGGCGGCAAGCGGATGTCTCCCGGCGAGACCTTCACCGTGACGCTCGGCCTCATTCTCGAGCCCGGCCTCACGAGCGGCGACCGCGCCACCAATGAGATGACCGTGACGACGGCCGAGACGCTCACCGCCTGCACGAACACCTCCGGCAACGTGCAGGGCGTGCTCACCGGGCTCGGTGCCACCGAGTGCGGCACGTCGAATTACGTGCAGCCGATCGCCGGCCCATCGATCGTGACCCGCAAGGGCGTCAAGGGTGACATCGCGGGCAGCCTCGTCTCCGGCGCGGTCAACGTGAACAACCCCGCCGTCGCCTGCATCCCGGATGACGAGGGCTACTTCCGCACGCCGTGCGCCGCGAACACGGTGATCGGCGGCACCGACGAGTGGAAGCTGCAGGCCGTCAACAGCGGCACCGTTGACTACACCGGCCTCACCTTCGTCGACCCCCTTCCGCTCGCAGGAGACCGGATGCTTGCAACCGGCAGCGCGCGTGGATCGACCTATCGTCCCGTCTTCGATGGCGCCAACGGACTGCAGGTCACGGGAGCGCCGGGTGACGCGACCATGGTCTGGGAGGTCACCACGACCGCCAACGCGTGCCTGAGCGCGGGGGCGACGAGCTGGCCGTCCGATCCCACCTGCTCCACGCATCCGTCTGCCGCGGGCTGGACGAGTGGCGCAAGCTTTGCGGGCGACTGGGCAGACGTGACCGCGTTGCGCGTCACGTTCGGCTTCCCCACCCCGCTGCCGGCCGGTGGCACCGTGACGGTGAAGTACCACACGGTCAACACGGTCGCGAGCGCTGCCCTGCCGCAGGGCGCGCCCACGACCGTGAGCGCGAGCCCCGCGTACGCCTGGAACCAGTTCGGTGCCAACGCGACTCTTGTCGCGGGGCAGCCGATCAAGGGTGCGCCGGTGAAGGCGGGTGTCACGATCGTGACCGGGCCGCTGCAGCTGAGCAAGGCGGTAGCGGGTGCGGGCAGCGCGTTCGCACCGGGCGATTTCGTGGTCGACATCGCCTGCTCCATCGATGGCGAGGCGCTCGACCTCGGAACGAGTTCGAGCCTGCACCTCACCACGGCCGGATCATTCACGGCGAGGGTCGATGGCATTCCGCTGGGATCGAGCTGTGTCGCCACGGAGCACGGCTCGCTGGGCACCTATGGCGAGAGCAGTCGCACCAACTCTCCGGTCACCCTGGCGATCGACGGTGCCGCCGCTTCGGCTGACCCTGTTCCTCTGTCGCAGCAGGCGACGATCACCAACACCTACACGTTCGGTGGGCTCAGCGTCACGAAGCATGTTGACACCGAGGCGACGGTCGGCACCTTCGGTCCCTTCGACTTCACGCTCTCCTGCGTGAGCGGCACCGGTGATCCGATCTCGCTGCCCGCGGCGGACCGGAGCTTCTCGCTCGCGGCCGAGGCGACGCACACCGTCGCCGCGAACACGCTGCCGGTCAACGCCGTCTGCACGCTCACCGAGACCGACGCGGCCGGAGCGAACGCGACGGCCCTCAGCGGCACGGGTGTCACCGATCTCGGCGGCGGCGTCGGCACCGTCGTCGTCGGCGCCGCGAGCAGCGTCACGGTGACCAACACCTTCCTCGCTGGAACTCTTTCGGTGCTGAAGACCGTGGATGGCGCGGGAGCCGCCGGCTACGGGACTGGACCGTTCACCGCCTCGGTGCGCTGTGTCTACGGCACCCCAGAGCAGGTGGTGTATTCGAATGCCGCCCTGGCCATCGTCCCCGCGGTCCCCTCTCTCGTGCCCGAGGTGTTCCCCGTTGGCACGACGTGCTCGGTCAACGAGGCGACGACCGGTGGAGCGAACAGTCATGACGATCCGGCATCGGTCACGATTCCGGCGCCCACGGGAGGTGCGGCCGTCGGTGCCATCACCGCGGACGTGACCAACCACTTCCTGGTCGGAGACCTGGTCATCGACAAGGTGCGCCTCGGTGCTGGAGTGGCGGCCTTCGGCGACGGGCCGTTCAAGGCTCAGGTCGAATGTACCTGGGTCAAAGACGGCGCGACCCTCGCGATCCCCCTGCCAGACAGCGGCGAAGTGACGCTCTCGAGTGGCAATGGCTACACGGCCACCCTCAGCGGCATCATCGTCGGGGCGAGCTGCGCGGTGACCGAGACGGATGCCGGCCTCGCGTCCGCGAGCTCGCTGAGTCCCGCGAGCGGAATTGTGACCATCCTCGACCCGGTCGTCCACCCGACGCCGGCCACCGTGACCATCACCAATCAGTTCGACGTAGGCCAACTCAAGCTCAGGAAGTCCGCGGGGCTCTTCGCGCTCAAGGACTCGGCGGTCCACTACACGATCACCGTGTCGAACATCGGCCACGTGGAGGCACAGAACGTCGTCGTCACCGACCTGATCCCGGCTGGCGCGCGTGTCGTCTCTGCGGACTCAGGTGGCGCCATCCAGCCAGGCAAGGTGGTCTGGACTGTCCCGTCGATCGCGGTGGGGGATACGACGGACCTCGGCGTCGTGCTGAAGTATGACGCGGCAGGCGAGTACATCAACCACGCCTCGGTGCAGTTGCCGACGGGGGCGTGGGACCCCACGGAGGTCGACGACGAGTGCGTCGACATGACCGGGGCGTCCTGTGCGACCGTCTTCATCGCGACCCTCGCCTTCACGGGGGCGTCGCCGATGTCGACCATCCTGACCGGCTTCCTGGCCTTGGCGCTCGGCGCAGCACTCTTGTTCTACGCTCGTATCCGCCGCAGGAGGGTTCGTCGTTCATAGCGAAGGGGTCGAAACGGCGATCGCCGGGTAGGCTGGGGTGTAATCCCCACCGATCTTGAAGGGATCAGTTATGCCTGCAATCGTTCTGATCGGCGCCCAGTGGGGCGACGAAGGCAAGGGCAAGGCCACCGACCTCCTCGGCAGCCGGGTCGACTACGTCGTCAAGTTCAACGGCGGCAACAACGCCGGCCACACCGTTGTCGTCGGCGACGAGAAGTACGCGCTGCACCTGCTGCCCTCCGGCATCCTCACCGAGGGTGTCACCCCGGTCATCGCGAACGGCGTCGTCATCGACATCGAGGTGCTCTTCGAGGAGCTCGATGCGCTGAGCGCTCGCGGCGTCGACGTCTCGAAGCTGCTGGTGAGCGCGAACGCCCACGTCATCACCCAGTACCACCGCACGCTCGACAAGGTGACCGAGCGCTTCCTCGGCAAGCGGCAGATCGGCACCACCGGCCGGGGGATCGGTCCGGCGTATGCCGACAAGATCAACCGGGTCGGCATCCGGATTCAGGACCTCTTTGACGAGCACATCCTGCGCCAGAAGATCGAGGGCGCGCTCGAGCAGAAGAACCACCTGCTGGTCAAGATCTACAACCGCCGCGCGATCACCGTCGACGAGATCGCGGATGAGCTGCTCAAGTACGCGGACCGCCTGCGCCCCATGGTCGCCGACACCGGCCTGCGCCTGAACGAGGCCCTCGACGCGGGCAAGACCCTGCTCTTCGAGGCAGGCCAGGCGACCATGCTGGATGTCGACCACGGCACCTACCCCTTCGTCACCTCGTCCTCGGCGACGTCCGGCGGCGCGGCCACCGGATCCGGCGTCGCGCCGAACCGCTTCGACCGCGTGATCGGCGTGGTCAAGGCGTACACGACGCGCGTGGGCGCTGGACCGTTCCCCACCGAACTGTTCGACGAGTCGGGCGAGTTCCTGCGGGAGAAGGGCTTCGAGTTCGGCACCACCACGGGGCGTCCGCGCCGCTGTGGCTGGTACGACGCCCCGATCGCCCGCTACGCCGCACGCGTCAATGGCATCACCGACTTCGTGCTGACCAAGCTCGACGTGCTCACCGGTCTGGAGCAGATTCCGGTCTGTGTCGCCTATGACGTCGACGGCGTTCGAGTGGATGAGGTGCCGGTCTCGCAGACGGACTTCCACCACGCGGTTCCCATCTACGAGAACTTCCCCGGCTGGAGCGAGGACATCACGGGTGCGCGCAGCTTCGAAGACCTGCCACAGGCCGCGCAGGACTACGTGCTCGCGCTCGAGAAGATCAGCGGATCGCGCATGTCGGCGATCGGCGTGGGCCCCGGCCGCGACGCGATCGTCGTGCGCCACGACCTGCTCGGCTAGCCACACCCCGAGTGCGGAGCGGGCCGGCGTGGGCGCGGGTCGAAGTCATTCCCAAGGATGACCCGCGCGCGACGCGCGGACGATGTGCGAGCGGGCGCATCCGCCGAGCATTGAAGCATGACAGTTCTCTCTGCACACAATCTGATCAAGCACTACGGAGACACGGTCGCGCTCGGCGGAGTCGACTTCGCGATCCACGCCGGCGAATCCGTGGCGATCATGGGCGCATCGGGCTCGGGTAAGACCACGCTGCTGCACAGCCTTGCCGGCATCCTCACGCCCGACAGCGGCGAGGTGATGTTCGATCGCGCCGATGGCCAGTCCGTCATCGTGAACCTGCTCGGCGAGGGCGCGCGCTCCCAGCTGCGCCGTGAGTCGTTCGGCTTCGTCTTTCAGCAGGGCCTTCTCGTGCCAGAACTCACCGTGGCAGAGAACGTGGCGCTGCCGCTCATGCTGCTCGGTCAGACCCGGCGCGAGGCCGTGGAGAACGCCGGCCCGTGGCTCTCGCGGCTGGGCCTGCGCGGCTTCGACGATCGGCGCCTGGGCCAGCTCTCGGGCGGCCAGGCGCAGCGCGTTGCGATCGCTCGTTCCCAGGTGACCGGCGCATCCGTCGTCTTCGCCGACGAGCCCACCGGTGCCCTCGATTCCGTGACCTCGGATGAGGTGATGAGCGCGCTCATCGACTCGACTACCGGCCGTGGCAAGTCGCTTGTCGTCGTCACGCACAACGAAGACGTCGCCGATCGCTGCTCTCGCGTCGTGCACCTGCGCGATGGCCTCGTGGTCTCGCAGGCGGTGCAGGCATGACGACACTGAGGCTGTTCCGGATGCTGTCGAGCTCGCGTTCGAGCGGCACCGCAACGTTCGTGCTCCCGATCGTCGCGTTCGCCGTGGTGACCGCACTGCTCCTCATCGTGCTCGGCGGAGCGTTCTCGTTCTTCGGCTGGAGCGGCAGCGGAACCGACGACTACAAGTACCTGGCGAGCATCGCGCTCGCGCTGCTCGTCGCCCCGCTGCTCACACTCGGCGGCTCGGCCGCGCGGCTCTCCGCTCGCAGGCGCGATGATCGGCTTTCCACTCTGCGGCTGCTCGGTGCCACCCCCGCGCTCGTCGCCCGTCTCACCATCCTCGAGTCCGCGGTGCTCGCCCTGATCGGCGCGGTCGTCGGCATCGTCGCATATGTCGCGCTCGTGCCCGCGGTCGGGCTCATCCCGTTTCGAGGCGAAGCGCTCGGCGCCTCCATCTGGCTCGCGCCGTGGGTGGTGGGCATCGTCGTTGTCGGTGTCGCCGCGCTCGCCGCACTGAGTGCAGCCATCGGGCTGCGTGGCGTGATCGTCTCGCCGCTCGGCGTGCGCACGAGGCAGACGGTGCCGCGCCCGCACTGGATCCGACTCGTGCTCGGCGTCGTGGCCGTGATCGTGGTCTACACCGCCATGAAGCTGCTGCGCGCCGACATGGGCTTCGTCACCGTGCTCCTCGTGTTCGGACTCGGCTTCGGGCTCACCATCTCGGTGCTGAATCTCGCCGGTCCGTTCGTGCTGCGCGTCGTCGCGACGTGGGGCGTGCGTCGCGCGAAGACGCCGCAGCGTCTGCTGGCCGCCCGCGGCATCCTCGAGTCGCCCAAGGCCGCCTGGCGCCAGGTCAGCGGCGTCGCGATGACGAGCTTTATCGCGGTGTTCGCGGGCGTGGGCATCGCGGTCTCGAACTCGATGGGCAGCGACAGTCTCGGCTTCGTCCTCGACATCCGCACGGGCGTCATCATCACCCTGGTCGCCTCGTTCCTCATGGTCGCCTGCTCCGTGGGCGTCAATCAGGCCTCGGCGATTCTCGACCGGCGAGACCTGTACTTGAGCCTTGACCGCCTTGGAATGCCCGCCAAGACCATGGATGTCGCCCGAACCCGGGCGGTCATGTCGCCCCTGCGACTGGTGAGCATCGGCTCCGCGCTCACCGCCGCGGTCGTGATGCTGCCGCTCACCGGTATGGCGCTGCTACAGGATCCGGCGTCGCTCCTGATCATCGCGGCCTGCCTCGTGGTCGGCATCGTCGTGGTCTGGCTGGGGCTGCGCGCGACCAGGCCGGTGCTTCGCCGGGTACTCGCGGAGCCCGAGCGCGCGGTCGGCTAGCTCGCCGCCGCTGCCGTTCGCCAGGCGCGTTCAACAGGAGAATGTGGCGACAGCCCCGCGTCGACAGGACGGGATGGCGGCGTGGCGCCCGCGTCTCCTGTTGAACGCACGTCGCGCTGGTGCGAACTCAGCCGAGCCGAAACGGCGAACGGGTGCAGTTCTGGACCAGCGTCCATGACGACGGATCGCACCCCGCGACACTAAGTTTGCATTATGACTATTAAGGCCCCGGCTTCGAGGGGTAGCCTGGCGTGACGAAGGTGGATGCGGATGCCCGGCGCGGGGGAGCGACGACTCGCGCGCTTGCGAAGGTCAACAGCACCTCGATCACAGAACTCCTGCGTCAGGTGGGGGCGCTGTCACGGCGCGAGATCGGTGCCCGTACGGGACTGAGCCCCGCCACGGTCAATCGGCTGACGGCCGAGCTCATCAGGTCCGGCATCCTTGTGGTGGCAGGACACGAGCCGTCGAATGGTGGTCGTCCCTCGATCCTGCTCCGCTATGCGGGTGACGCGCGGCTCGTCGCCGCCATCCAGCTTCATGCGGAACGAGTTGCCGGTGTGCTCGTCGACCTCGACGGCCAGATCGTGCTGCGACGCGAGGTCGCGCTGCCGGGGCCGCTCGCACCGGACGCGAGCGCTGAGGCGATCGCCGGCAAACAGTCGACGCAACTCGAGCTGATGATCGAACTGATCAACCTTCTCGTGGACGGCGCCCGCGGTCTCGGTGCTCCGTGTGTCTCGATCGGCGTGGCGGTGCCCGGCACCGTCGCTCCGCCCGACGACCTGGTGGCCAGGATGCCCGAGATCGGATGGAACGAGGTCCCCCTCGGCCGCATTCTGCGCGAGCGATTCGAGCTTCCCATCGTCGTAGAGAACGACGCGAACGCGCTTGCCTTCGGCGAACTCAATCGAGGAGCGGGCCGTGGCACGTCGAGCCTCGTGTCACTCCTCCTGGGCCGAGGCCTCGGCGCGGGCATCATCACGAACGGCGAGCTGCATCGCGGAGCGGGTGCCAAGGCCGGCGAGGTCGGCTACCTGCTGATGGACCGCTCGGCGTTTGCCCGTTCGTACGACGAACACGGCGACCTCGAAGACCGCATCGGATCCGTCGCGCTCACGAAGCAGGCGCGGGAGCGGGGAATTCCCTTGCCCGCCAACGGCAGGGTCACTGCCGAAGACATCTTCCAACTCGCCGCGGATGGCAACGACAACGCGCGGGAACTTGCCGAGGAGATCCTCGACCTGATCTCGCTGACCATCGCCGCGCTCGTGACGGTGCTCGATCCAGAGCTCGTCGTGGTCGCCAGCAGCTTCGGCAACGGCGAGCGCTTCTTGCCCGCGATCTACAAGCGGCTCAGCGGCAGGATCATCGAGGTTCCGCGCCTGGTGCCGGCCACCTTCCGCGAGGATGCCGTGATCATGGGCGTCGCGGAGTTGGCCGCCGCGGAAGTGAACGAGTTCACCTACCTGTCCTGAGGCACGACGCCGCCGCACGTGCTGCTCGACCGCGCTCCTTGACCGTTCCCCTTGACGACGTCGTGGCGCGGCCATAAACTGCTGATACTTTCGTATTAGAGTGATACAAAAGTTCAGCAGAGTGGCTAGGACGCAGTGATCGTTGGAATCGACCTCGGTGGCACGAAGACCCATGTGATGGCCGAGGACAACGGCGTCGTGGTTCTCGATCAGACGGTGCTCACGCGCAGCTGGCAGAAGCAGTCCCTGCTCGATGACGAGACGAATCCGAACCGGCTGTTCGCATCGATCGCCGAGTCGATCGACTTGCGTGACGCCGCCATCGTGATCGGCGCGCGCGACCTCGACAGCGTGCAGCAGATGCGCCTCTTCGGTGATCGAGTTCGGCGAGCACACGATGGTCCCACCCTCGTCGTCAACGACGTTGAACTGCTCGCGCCCGCGGCCGGCCTCAAGGATGCCATCGCCGTGATCGCTGGCACCGGATCCAAGGTCGTCGGCCACGGTCCCGACGGCGCGCTCATGTCGGCCGGCGGCCACGGCTTCCTCGTCGACGACGAGGGAAGCGCACCCTGGATCGCCCGAGAGGCCGTTCGCGCGGTGCTCGAAGCAGACGATGAGGGCTTGGAACCCGACGTTCTCGCGCACCTGCTCATGGAGCGATACGGCGTCACCGGCGTCGCGGAGGTCGCGCATGCCTTTGCGGCCGAGGTCGGCCTCACCACCTGGGCGAGGCTGTGCCCGCTCGTGTTCGACGCGGCCGAGCGCGGAAGTGCGCTTGCCGCATCCGTCATCACCGCTGCCGCCGCCGCGCTCGCCCACGACGTCGAACTGGTGCATCGTCGCGGCGCTGTCGGCAGCAGCGTGCTCTGCGCCGGCGGAGTCATCAGCAATCAGCGCCCGCTCTATGACGCGCTCGTGAGAGAGATCGACGCACTCGGCGCCGGCCTCTCGGTAAGTCTCCTCACCGTTCCACCGGTGATGGGCGCCCTCGCTCTGGCGAGGGAGTTGTGCAACACAACCACGGCAAGGTGACCAATGGAGGATCACATGAAAATCAGAAGCAGAGGCATCCGCAAGCTCGCGGGAGGTGTCGGGCTCGCCATGGCCGTGACGCTGCTCGCATCCGGCTGCAGCGTGACGGGAGCCAGCACCGTATCCGGCGCGGGCGGCGGTCAGAGCGGCACGATCAACGCGCTGTTCATGAAGCAGGCCGGCTACTCCGAGACTCAGATCAACGAAATGATCGCGTCGTTCGAGAAGAAGTATCCGAAGATCACGGTCAAGCCCACCTACGTCGCCTACGAGGCCCTGCACGACAAGATCGTCACCTCGGCTCCCGCGGGCACCTATGACGTCGTGCTCACCGACGTGATCTGGCCGGCCGAGCTGGCATCCAAGGGTCTTATCACCGATGTGACGAAGAAGATCCCGGCGAGCTGGAAGACCGACATGCTGGGCGGTGCGCTGTCGACGGCCGAATACCAGAAGAAGTACTACGGCGTGCCGTGGGGGCCGTCATCCAAGATGTTCTTCTACAACAAGGCCATGCTTGCCAAGGTCGGCGCCACCGCCGACGACATCAAGACCTGGGCGGGAGTTCTCGAGGTGGCGAAGAAGCTCAAGGATGCGGGCGTCGTCAAGTACCCGCTGTCGTGGAGCTGGTCGCAGGCCGAGGCGCTCATCTGCGACTACGCGCAGATCCTCGGTGCGTTCGGCGGATCCTTCACGGACTCCAGCGGCAACCTCAGCGTCAACGACGCTCACGGTGTCGAGGCGCTCACCTGGATGAGGAAGACCATCACGGATGGTCTGACCGACCCGGCCTCGCTGACCTTCCTCGAGAACGACACCGACAAGTCGATGGCCGCGGGCAAGACGGCGATGGAGATCAACTGGGAGTCCACGCTGGCCGACATGAACGACTCGAAGATCTCGTCGATCGTTGGCGATGCCGCCGTCGCGGTGACGCCATCCGGCCCGACCGGACTGCACCCCGGCGTCAACGGCTCCATGGCGCTGTCGATTCCGACCGGCTCCAAGCACCAGGATGCCGCGTGGACGTTCATCAAGTACGTCACCAGCCAGCCCGTGCAGGAGAAGTACACGACCGGATGGCTGCCGAACTGGAAGGCCAGTTACACGAATGACGCGATCACCAAGGTCAACCCGGAAATCTTCGCGGTGGGCGCGAAGGAGTACGACTCGCTGATCGATCGCCCCGAGGTCACCAACTACAACTCGGTGTCGCAGATCCTGCAGGTGCAACTGCAGAAGGCGCTGCTGGGCAACGAATCGCCGCAGGCAGCCCTGGATGCGGCTGTCTCGCAGGCGAAGTCGGCAAAGGGCTGAGACTGTGACGGTTGTCAGTGCGAAGCGCGCGCCTGGGACACCAGGGGCGACGGACGGCATGAAGCGACGCAAGCACGACAGGCAGGGGCGCCTCGCGTTCTGGCTGCTGCTGCCCGCCGCGGTCGCCGTATTCGGCGTGATCATCTACCCGATCTTTCGCACCGTGCTGGTCTCGCTCTTTCAGGTGGACTCCGCACTGGCAACCGTCACGCCCTTCGTCGGCGTGGGCAACTACGCTCACGCCCTCTCGGAATCGCAGTTCTGGGACTCGCTCGGCCGCACCCTCTACTTCACGGTGGTCTCCACCGCGCTCGAGCTCGTCGTCGGGCTCGGGGTGGCGCTGCTGCTCAACGCCAAGCTCAAGGCGCGGTGGCTGTTCCGCACCATCGTCGTGATTCCGTGGGCAATTCCCACCATCGTCAACGCGGCGATGTGGAAGGGAATCTACAACGCGCAGTACGGTGCGCTCAATGCGCTCCTGACGCAGCTCGGCATCCTGAACGACTACAAGGCCTGGCTCGGTGAACCATTCACCGCGCTGAACGCGGTGATCATCGCGGATGCCTGGAAGACGATCCCCCTCGTCGCGTTCTTCATCCTCGCCGGCCTGACCGCCATCCCGGGGGAGCTCTATGAGGCGGCGCGAGTCGACCGCGCCGGGCCATGGCGCATCTTCCGCTCGATCATGCTTCCGCTCCTCGTCCCATCGATCTCGATCGTGTTGGTGCTGCGCACCGTGGAGGCCTTTAAGGTCTTCGACATCATCTATGCGATGACAGGAGGCGGGCCCGTCAACGGCACGTCGACCATCGCGTTCTTCGCATACACCCGGGCCTTTTCCGACCAGAACTTCGGGATCGGCTCCGCGCTCTCCGTACTGATCGTGATCGTCATCCTGATTCTCACCTCGATCTACCTTCGACTTCTGCGCAAGTCAGAGATGAGCCTGCTATGAATCACGCGAGACGCAACTCCGTACTCACGCACATCGCCGCATGGATCGTCGCCATCTGTTGCCTCGCGCCCATCGGCTACATGGCGCTGGCCAGCATCACTCCGCAGCGCACGCTCATCAGCACGCCGCTGAAGTGGATTCCGGATCACTTCGACTTCAGCCGCTTCGCCACGATCTTCTCGGGCGCATCGGACGGTGTCGGCGGCGCCTTTCGCGCGGCCCTCGTCAACTCGACGGTGATCGCCGTCAGCACCGTCGCCGTGGCGATGGTGGTCGGAATCCTGGGTGCCTACGCGTTCGCGCGACTGCGCTTCCGCTTTCGCCGAACCGTGCTGCTGCTGTTCCTCGGAACGTACATGCTGCCCCAGATCGCGCTGCTCATCCCGCTCTACCTGATCCTCAGTTCCCTCGGACTGCTCAACACGCTCACCGGCCTGGTCATCGTGGACTGCTCGCTCGTGGTGCCGTTCGTCCTCTGGATTCTCAGCAACTACTTCATGACGATTCCCGAAGACCTCGAGGATGCGGCCCGCATCGACGGAACGTCGCGGCTCGGTGCTCTGTTCTACATCGTGCTGCCCGCGGCGAGACCCGGCATCTTCGCCGCCCTGATGTTCGCCTTCCTCCTCGCGTGGGACGAATTCATGTACGCGCTCGTCTTCACGTCGAGCGACGCCGCGAAGACACTTCCCGTCGCGATCAGCGAATTCGCGGGCCGGTACACGACCGACTTCGGACTGGTCGCCGCCGGTGGCCTGGTCGCGGCCATCCCGCCGCTGATCATCGCGCTGATCTTCCAGCGCTACATCGTGAGCGGCATGTCCGCCGGATCGATCAAGGGGTAACGGATGCCGGAAATAGATTTCGATTCGGCCGTGCGGTCGCAGCCGGCGCAGCTCGCGCTCATTCGCGAGACCGTGATGGCGCAGCTTGCCTCGGCTCCGCTTGCCGCCCTCGGCGAGTCAGAGACGCTGGGCGTTGTCGGCATGGGTGCGTCCCACAACTCCGGGCACGCGGTCGTCGCCGTTCTCGCCGCAGCGGGGCGCCGCGCTGTCAACCTCACTGCCACGGACGTGCTGGGCTGGCGGGGCGGCTACCAGGCCGCGGATCGCTACCTCCTGGTCTCCGAGTCCGGGCGAAGCCCCGAGCCGATCGAAGCCGCCGACCGTCTCACGCGCGGAGCGCGGGTCGGCGTCTCGAACGTCGGTGACTCTCCGTTGAGCCAGGCCGTCGATTCGATGATCACCCTCGGTGGCGTCCACGACTCCGCGATCTACACCGTGGGATACACCGGCACGCTGCTTACCTACGCACTGACGCTCGAGAATATGGGCGTGCTGCCGCACGACGAGATCCTGGCAGCGGTGCCCGAGCGGGTAGGGAGTGCCCTGACCAGTTTTGCCGGTTCCGCCAGCATTGCGGGCGACTGGATCGCTGCTGCGACCAGCGTGGATGTGATCGGGCGGGGCGTTTCTCTCTCCGCGGCGGCGGAATTCGCGCTCATGCTGCGCGAGGGCGTGCGCATGCCGACCGGCTGCTACGAGACGTTCGAGTACACCCACGGTCCCATCGAGGCCGCATCGCCACGCACCGTCGTCGTCATGTTCGGCGACGAGCGGGAGCTCGAACTCGTCGCGCCGTTGAAGGCTCGCGGGGTGCCAGTGGTGCTCATCACGGCGTCGTCGTCGGTCGATGCGCACTCCAGCGATGCTTCGTTGACGATCGTCAAGCTCGACCCGGATCTCGCTGGTCTGCCTCGGGCGATCGTGGAAACCGTCTTCGCGCAACTCGCCTTGGTGTCCGCATCCGAACGACTCGGTATTCGCCTCGGCGAGTTCAGCTACGACGACCTCGGCACGAAGATCGCCGACTAGCCAGCTGGCGGTTTGGGAGCGTCAGCTCCGCGCCAGCCAGTATTCACCGAGCCACTCGAGAAACTGTTGCGCCTCGTTCTCTGCATGCTCGAGCCGAGACTTTCCACTCCGCGCGAAGAAATCTTCGAACCCGTCGAGTTGGTGCACTGATGTGTCGGACAACGGCCGGAACCCCATCGTCCACTCCGGGAACTGGCGAGCAGCGATGACCTGTTCGCGCATCTTCTGGATGTTGCGGTGTCGCGGGTCGGCGGCGATGATCTCGAGCCGGGCGTGCACAGCGTCGTCTGGTCCTTCGAGGATCTGAATGAATCGCCCGTGGTGGTAGAGAAGTGCTCCGGTGAGACCGTCGCGCTCATTATTGGCGCGCGAATGAGTCAACAACTCGGCGATGTCCTGGTCGGATACCGCCTCGGTGGCGGCACTCACATAGGCGATCGACAGCACGACATCCCTCCGGTTTCAGCCTCGGTCCACGAAATTTCTCACAGCCTAGTCGGCGGAGCTTAGCTCTCAGGGATGGGCTTGACCGGGCGGCAAGGGTTGCCAACGGCGATCACATTCGCCGGAATGTCTCGCGTGACCACGGAGCCTGCACCGATGATGCTGTTGTCGCCGATGGTCACGCCTGGCGTAATGGTGACCGATCCGCCGAGCCACACGTTGTTGCCGATCGTGACGGGCGCCGGCCGCTCCCAGCCCTCGAGCCTTCGGGTGACGTCTTGCGCGTGGTTGGGGGTGTAGATGCTGCACCGTGGCCCGATCAGGCAATCGGAGCCGATGGTGACGAAGCCACCGCCGATGATGAGGAAGTCGGCGTTGATGAAGGTGCGATCGCCGATCGAAAGGCGCATCCCGTAGTCGATGGTGATCGGCGGGCGGAAGTCGATGTTGACGCCGGCACCGAGGACGAGTTCTTCGAAGAGCCGCTGTGCCTCGGCGGGGGAGTCGTAGTAGATGCGGTTGATCTCCGCGCAGACCGAGTGCGCCTCCCGGGTCAGCTCCTGCAGCGCTGGCGAGGTGCGGTAACGCATCCAGTCGCCGGCGAGCATGCGCTGGAGGTCTTCATCCATGGCCGCTAACTTCTGAACGCGCTCGTCGATGAGTTCGTCGCCGCGCTGTGTCACTACGCCTCCTGTAGTTTGTTGTATCAAACAACATACAGCAAGAGGGAGCTCCCGGATGCCTCCAGCGATCAAGCTTCGGCGGCGAGAGCCTCACGCAGCGTTCGGGCGAAAGCCTCGGGCTGGCCGGGGTATCCAGAGTCTTCCGCGGCGAAACCCCCGTGGTGACTCGGGAACTCGAGCGCCTCTTGCCCCAGCAGCCCTGCCAGCGCGACGGAGGTGCGCCCCGTGAACAACCCAGCCGACTCCACGCCCACGCCAATGACGATCCGAGTCGTCGAGTGCGCCAGAGCGGCGACATCGATCTGAAAACCGGTCACGGCGCTCGATCGTTCCGAGAGGAGAGGATCGTCCCGCGAGCCATCGTCTTCGGCGGGCATCCCGAACATCGCGGGATCGGGAGCGGGCATCGCGAAGTACTCGTCAGTGAACTCCCCTTGCCATGACGTCATCGCGATGAACGCCGCCATGCCGGCGCCAAACCCGCGCGAATCGTAGACGTCATGCACGGCTGCGAGTGCGCGCTCCGCGGCCGCAGCGTCGGGCAAGACGCTCGGCAATGGCGGCTCGTGGGCCACGAGCGTTGCCACATCGCGCGGATGCGACGCGACGAGCGCCAACGCCGTCACGGCACCACCGCTGCTCGCGAACAAGTCCACTGGGCCGCCGCCCAGCGCTGTGATCACGGCGTGCACATCCTCGGCCTGGATGACCGGCGAGTTGGTTACTTCGCCGTCACTGCGGGTGCTTCGTCCGAGCCCACGCGGATCGTAGGTGACCACGGTTCGTTCGGGAAAGTAGGAGGCCAGCGCCCGAAAGCCGCTCGCGCCCATGGGCTGGCCGATCATGAGAAGCGGCGGGCGGGCATCCGCGTTCGGATCGGCCTCTGCAACGTCGTAAACGATGTCTGCGCCGTCAGTTTTCAGGGTGTGGCTCTTCATGACGCGCTCGCTTCCAGGCAGGTCAGGCGTCCAGGAGTTCCTGGATCACGATCTTCTTTTGCTGCATCATCGCTTGCACCTGCTCGGGTCGACCGAGCATCTCGCTCATGTTCGCGGGGATTATCTGCCAGCTGACACCGAACCGGTCCTTGCACCAGCCGCACTGTTCGGCCTCCGGCACGTGCGAGAGCTTCGACCAGTAGGCGTCTATCTCGTCTTGGTCGGCGCAGGAGACGACGAACGAGATCGCCTCCGTGAAAGTGAAGAGCGGGCCGCCGTCTAAGCACGTGAAGTCGACGCCGTTCAGAGTGAAGCGGCCATTGATGACCTTGCCCGACATCCCGCCGAAGTGCTCATCGAGAGATTCGTCGGGATACTCGTCGATGGAGACGATGCGCGAGTTCGGAAAGACGCCGACGTAGTACTCCATCGCTTCGCGCGCCTGGTTGTCGAACCAGAGGCACGGTTGAATTGCTGATACTGCTGTCATTTCATCCCTCGCTTCGCCCAAGCTACAACCAATTGGTTGTATGTTACGGGCGGCGCCGCGTCTGGTCAAGGGTGCGGATGGCGTCGAAAGGCCAGGCCCGACCTATCGGGGGTTCGACCGCTCCCCAATCGGCGTCGAGAATCGGTCGGGCTTCTTCACGTCAGCAGGGCACTCAGAGCTGCGGCGCTGATGACGGGTCGCTGGCAGGACAGGTTTTCACACACGTATGCGGCGGACACACCCTCGACTTCCCCGCGTCCGAGCAAGAGCGGCACCGTGCTTGAGTTGTTCGGGCGAGCTGCCACGATGACGGTGCCTGGACGAGGGCGGCTGAACGCCGTGCGCAGCAGTGCGTCGGTTGCGTGTCCGGGACGGCCAACGATGGCAATCTCGCGCGGCAACGCTGACATGGATTCGATCTGCCTCAGCAGCCAGCCGTGCCGCGTCGGGTTGCGGGCAGCATCCGGTTGGAGCGCACCCACGCCCTCTCGGGCTCGGGTCGACCACGTCACATCACCAGTGAGTCCGGCGAGGATCAGACAAACCTCGACCATGACGGATGTTCCGCTGGGCGTTGCGTCGTCCCGGGTCGCTTTGGGGCGGGTGTTCAGTGGGGCGATGGGTTCAGAAGTGTCGAACCAGCCGTTGTCAGCGTCATCGTGAAAAAGTTCGTGCGCGTGGGTCGCCAGTTCCAGCCCCTGGGTGAACCAGAGATCCTCTCCGGTCGCCTGGAACAGTTCGAGGTCGGCGAGCGCGAGAGCTGCATGATCCAGAAAGAACCCCGCAATGCTCGCCCTGCCAGCACGCCAGAGATGCTGGAGGCGACCACCGAGGAACAATCGCTCGTGAAGGAACGTCGCGACCTCGGCGGCCGCGTCGATCCACGTGGGCTCGTCGAGCAGCAATCCCGCTCGGACCAGCCCCCGGATGGCGAGCGCATTCCAGTCCGTCAGGATTGTGGTATCCAGACGCAATGGCGGGCGCGTGGAGCGTGCGACCGAGAGGGCGTGCCTCAGCCGGATCCACTCCGCCTCGAATTGCTGTTGCGAGATGCCAAGGGTTGCCGCCGCCTGTTCTCGCGGGATGGCTTCGTGCAAAATGTTGGTGCCTTGCCAGTTTCCTGAGGCGCTCGCGCCGAGAAACGCGCACCACGGTATCGGATCCACTCCGGCCGCGGTAAGCGCCGCCGCCACGTCGTCGTACGCCCAGACGAAATAGCCGCCTTCAACACCGCCGCTTTCTGCGTCTGTCGCCGACGCGAATGCCCCGTCATCAGTTCTGAGTTTGGTGAGAAGGTACTCGGCCGTGGAACGGGCAGTGCGGGCTAGATCACCGCGTCCGGTGAGCGATGCTGCGGCGGCATAGGCGGGCAGCAGCAGTGCGTTGTCGTACAGCATTTTCTCGAAGTGGGGAACGAGCCAGTTCTCGTCGGTGCAGTATCGGGCGAATCCGCCATCGAGCTGATCGTGAATTCCGCCGCGAGCCATCACTTCGAGCGCCTGAACGCTCGCGTCGAGCGCGGCGCTATCCGCGGTGCGCGCATGCCGATAAAGCAGCCACTCGATTGTCATCGCTTGCGGGAACTTTGGCGCCTGACCGAATCCGCCGTGTTCGGTATCCCAGAGTGTGTTGGTCGCTACCAGGGCGGCCCGGTCGGCGGTGTCCAGCCGCACTTCGGTTCCGGTGGTCGTAGACCGCGCGGCGGAGAGCCGGGCGGATACAGCCTGCGCCGACGCTGCGACCGCGCCTCGACGGTCCTCCCACGCGCGCCAGACCGCTTCAGCCACCTCGACGAATGCGGGGCGGCCGTCCCGCGCGACCTTCGGCCAGTAGGAGCCGGCGTAGAACAGCTCCCCCTGCGGGCTGAGAAACAGCGACATCGGCCAGCCGCCATGGTGCGAGATAGCTTGCATCGCTGCCATGTACACCGAGTCGACATCCGGGCGCTCCTCCCGATCCACCTTGACGCACACAAACCGTGAGTTGAGCAACTGCGCGGTCCCTTCGTCTTCGAAGGATTCGCGCGCCATGACGTGACACCAGTGACAGGTGCTGTAACCGATGGACAGGAAGACGGGGATGTCGCGCCGCGTTGCTTCGGCGAAGGCTTCCAAGCCCCACGGATACCAGTCGACCGGGTTCTTCGCGTGCTGCAGCAGGTAGGGAGACGTCTCGTTCGAGAGCCGATTGGTCATGGTCGGTTCACTTCGTCGAAGATAGGTCCCGCAGCCAGGCCGCGACCGCCGCCACGGTCTCGGAGCCGTTATCTCCGACGCGTTGCACCAGGCCGATCTCTGCACGCGCGGTCGGTCGATCGAGCCGCACCGGTACGAGCGCGCCGGTTAGCGTGCTCGTATGCGCGTACTTGGGCACGAAGGTGGCGACGACGCCCAATCCCGCGTTCGCCGCGAGCATCCTGGCCTGTAACCCGTCGACCTCAAGCACTGAATTGTCCCCACGCATGCCACTTTCGCGAAGCTTCTCGAGGTAGTAGACCGATTCGCTGCTCGTCGCGGGGGCGGTGATCAAACCCACCTCGGCGACTTCCTCGGGAGCGACGCTTTCTTTCGCGGCCAATGGGTGATCTTTCGCCACGAAGAACATCAACTCTGCGGTGTGCAACAACTCGAACTGCGCATCCGCTGGGAGGTGCCAATCGATGACATACGCGAGGTCGAGCTGGCGGTCGAGAACTGCTTGCGCGGTGCTGCCGCTGTGACCAAAGCGAAGCGACAGCATGGTCTGCGGATGCGACCGAAGGAACGGGGCGATCGCCTGGTCCAGGAAGTACTCCTGCTCGAACGCGAGGCTGGCTCCGAGCCGCACCCGCCCTCCGCGGCCGCGCTTGAGGTCGTCCAACGCGTGTTCGAGAGAGTCCTGCTCCGTGAGCATGAGCAGCGCCGAGCGGTAGACCTCGCGGCCGGCCGCCGTTAGGTGGATCGTGCCTTGCTCGTAGACAAGGAGCTCGGCCTGCAATCCCTTTTGCAGTTCTCCGACGTGATGAGAGACGGTGGATTGGCTGAGGTGAAGGTGACGGGCCGCGGCCGAATAGCCGTTACGGTCGACGACAGCGACGAAGACCAGAAGGCGGAACAAATCCAGGTTCACGCCACAGTCTCCCTCGCCAGCGGTGGCTCGTCCAGAGCCCTGCACTGGCTCGGACGCGACACGACACCTGTCGCTTCTTTAGACAAGCGCTTCTTTAGTCAAGCACTCCGTTAGACAAGCACTGCCGACTTATAGCCGGAATCTGCGCCCAGCTCCAAGTCGAGCAGATCCCATTTCTTCATCCACGCTTGAGTCTTGTCGTACATCTCTTGCGTGTATGACTGGAACACTATCCGCTCACCGGGCCCGAAGCGACGGATGTCGGCGACAGCGGCGAGATCTTCGGGCATTTCGTCCAGCCAGTACTTCTTGTAGCGCTCCTGCTCCAGGTCGATGTCGGCCTGTGCCTTCTCAAGAGCGCGGAAGTACCGTGCGGTGTCTTCGTGATCGGCGCTGTCGGATACGAAGAACCCCATCATGAAGGTGGTGTCCAACAGCTTGCGGTAGCCCAGTTGCTCCAGCAGGTAAAACTGGGGTCCGAACACGTTGGCCGCCTGCACCTTGCCACGCATCATCAGCCGCAGCCTGTCGTAGGGCAGCCCTGCGAACTCCGTCGTGATCGCGGACTGGTCCATAACGGAAGCCAGTGCCTGCACCGCAGAGTAATGGCTGCCCGAGTGGTAACCCACGGCAACAGGCACTCCGGCGAGGTCTTCGGGGCGCTGGTACTTCGAATCCGGAGCCACAAAGATGCCGGCTGGCGAGACGGAGTATGCGGATCCCCACATCTTTCCGCTCGTCTTGGTCGCAGCTTCATTCACGGCCCAGTGGCAGGCACCTGAAACGTCGCAGGCACGGCCACTTTCCATGTCTTCGAGCGCGCCGCTCTTGAGCTCGTGCGAAACCTCGTCGGCCGACTGCACCGCGGAGGTTGTCCTGGTGTCACTTGAGAATCGCTCTGAGGTGAACTCGTAGTCGAGGCCTTCCTCGGTGAAATAACCGCGTTCTTCGGCGACCCACTCTTGCAGCCTTCCGTGAGGCTGAATTACGAATTTTCCCACCCGCTCGCTCCTTTGCTGAGAATGTACTTTCACGCTACGCGGCAACAAAAATGTCGACAACAGTCCTTCATCGATGGTGCTATCGCAGTTTTGGATGGGTCAGGCGGGCCCTCGTAAGCACGCTGTAAGCGCCACGTGAGCGCCGTGTAAGTGCGTGCCCGCACTGTGGAACTCGACACAGTTTCCACAGAAAGGACACGCTATGTCCACCAGTTCAGAATGGGCCGTCGAAGCCCACGGACTCGTCAAGGTCTTCGGCACCAACCGTGCCGTCGACGGCGTCGACCTCAGCGTTCGCACCGGCAGCATCTACGGTGTGCTCGGGCCGAACGGCGCGGGCAAGACCACGACGATCAGCATGCTCGCGACTCTCCTGCGTCCAGACGCCGGTACCGCGACGATCTTCGGCCACGACGTGCAGAAAGAGGCACAGGTCGTGCGCCAGCTCATCGGGGTGACGGCGCAGTTCGCGTCCGTCGACGAGCGGCTGAGCGCATCCGAGAATCTCATCATCTTCGGGCGCCTGCTCGGCCTCGGTCGCGCAGAAGCGAAGCGCAAGAGCGCCGAGTTGCTCGAGGAGTTCGCGCTGACGGATGCCGCCAGGCGGCCGATCAGCAAGTTCTCCGGCGGGATGCGGCGCAGGCTCGACCTCGCTGCCAGCCTCCTCGCGCAGCCTCCGCTGATCTTCCTCGACGAGCCCACCACGGGCCTCGACCCGAGAACGCGCGCGCAGATGTATGACACCGTGCGCCGCCTCGTCTCCACCGGCTCGACCGTGCTGCTCACCACGCAGTACCTCGATGAGGCCGACCAGCTGGCCGACCGCATCGCCGTCATCGACAGTGGCAAGGTCGTTGCGGAGGGCACGTCGAACGAACTCAAGGCCTCGGTCGGTGAGTCGACCCTGCAGCTCAAGCTCATCGATCCGGCGGATGTCGAAGACACCCGTCGCGCGATCACGAGCGTTCTCGGCGTGGAGGCCACCGCTGCCTCCGAGCCCGGACGCATCACCGCACCGATGACCAACCCCGACGCCGTGACCGACCTCTTCATCACCCTACGTGAGGCGGGCATCCGCCTGGCCGAGATGTCGGTGCAGAAGCCCACGCTCGACGAGGTCTTCCTCACCCTCACCGGACACGGTGTTGACGAAGCAACAGAAGCGGATGCCGCTTCCGAATCAGAAAGGGTCAGCGCATGACCACCACAACCTTGACCACAACACCGATCACACCCGGCGCGAGCAGGAAGCTGCACAACTACGTCGACTTCGAACAGACGGTGCGCAACTCGTTCACGATGGCCTACCGCGGCCTGCTGAAGATCAAACGCACCCCAGAGCAGCTGATCGACGTCACCGTGCAGCCCATCATCTTCACCCTGATGTTCACCTACATCTTCGGTGGTGCGATCTCGGGAGACATCGGGAGTTACCTGCCGATCATCATCCCCGGCATCCTCGCGCAGACCGTCATCACGACCTCCGTGGTCACCGGCGTTCAGCTGCGCGAAGACATGGACAAGGGTGTGTTCGACCGCTTCAAGTCGATGCCGATCGCCCGCATCGCACCGCTCGCCGGCGCCCTGCTCGCCGACACCATCCGTTACCTCATCGCCACCACGCTCACCTTCGTGATGGGCTTCATCATGGGATGGCGCCCGGGCGGCGGCCTCGGCGGCGTCGTGCTCGCGGGCATGCTCGTGATCGTCTGCGCCTGGGCGCTCAGCTGGATCTTCGCCTTCTTTGGCGTGATCGCGCGCAGCGCCTCGAGCGTTCAGGGCATCTCGTTCCTGATCCTGTTCCCGCTGACGTTCCTGTCGAACGCCTTCGTTCCGGTCAACACCATGCCCGACTGGCTGCAGGGCTTCGTCAACGGCAACCCGGTGTCGCACCTCATCACGGCGGTGCGCGAGCTCACCAACACGGGAGCAGTGACCGGCGACCTGTGGCTCGCGCTGCTCGGGTCCGCGGTCGTCGTGGCGATCTTTGCGCCGCTCACCGTGCGGGCATATATGCGGAAGGCGTAGCTAGCGCCAGCGAGCGTATTGAGGCCCCTGCGAGTTACTTCGTGGGGGCCCCTTCGACAGGCTCAGGACGAGTTTCGATACGCTCGTTCCTCGCTACTCAACCAGCGTGGGGGCCCCTTCGACAGGCTCAGGACGGCGTTCGATACGCTCGTGCCTCGCTACTCAACCCGCCCAGCACGCAGAGTGGGGTCGCGCAGCAGCTCGCAGGCGAGCACGAATGCCTGCCGCGGTGAGAGCCCCGCGACGGATGCCCGGGCCGCGTCGATCGCCGCCGTCCCGTGGGCGGCGACCGCGGCATCCACCCACCGCGCGCGGCCGAGCGATGGCATGTCCTGGCGACCGCCCATCACGTCGGCGAGCAGCAGCATCCGCAGCCCGAGCTCGTGCGAGTGTGCCGCCTCGGGCGCCGCGGTCGATAGGAGCCATGCGGAGATGCCGACGAGCGAGGCACCCGCGACGGGCAGGTCCATGAACTCCCGCCGCGTTCTGCTCGAGACAAGCACCCTGATGCGCACCCGGCGCACCAGGTCCTCGAGATAGGTGCTCTCGGTGCCCGCGGCACCCGCGAAGACGTGGGCGCTGATGCAGGCGGAGGCGACGATGATGTACCAGGGCGCCATGCGCCCCTTGTCGCGGCTGAAGGCGTCGATCGACCTGCGGTATAAGGCAAGGCCGTCGGCGACGCGGCCGTCCGCGAGCGCGATTTCCGCGAGTCCCGCCCAGCCGATCGAGCGCAGGTCGGCGAAGTCTGCCCCGAGGTCCTCGTCACTCTGGGCGACGAAGCTCTCGAAGGTGCCGCGAGCATTCTCCGGCGTCGCCCGCAGTTCGTTCATAGCGATGACCCAACTGAGTTGCTGCAGGTCGCCGTTGGCCTGCAGCGCGTTCATCCCGTCGCGCGACTTCGCGGCCCACTCGAGAGCCTGCTCGGTCTCGGCGCGCTGGCTGTGCAGGTTCGCGAGTGCCTGCGCCGCGGTCGACTGTAGCCACACGTCCCCGGCCGACTCGGAGAGATCGTAGGCACGCCGCGATGAGACGATCGCGGTCTCAAGTTCGCCGCCGTTCTCCTCGAGCTGTGCGCCGAGCAACGCACCAAGCGCCGCCATTCCGTTGTCCGCGGAGGTGCGGGCCTCCGCGAGAATCGCCATCGCCTCCGCCGGCTTGTTGAAGGCGAGCAGGAGGCGCGAGAGGGTCTCGATGCGTGCGTCGGCGGCGGGGCCGATGCGCTTCACCGCACGCAGCCGGCCGCGGGCGAGCATGGCACGCCTCGTGTCGCCCACGAAGGCAGAGGCTGCCGCGATCATGTAGGTCGCGGTCGCGGCGGTCAGATGCTCCGCGTCCGGCGTGTACCCGGTCGTCGCGCGCAGAACCGCGCCCGCGAAACCGGCGATGTCCGACTGCGCACCGCGCATGGCCCAGTAGTAGGCGAGGCTCGCGAAGATCGTGACCACGGCATCCGCGTTGCCGTCGTCGAGCGTGCTGCGCAGCACCGTGACGAGGTTGTCCTGCTCAAGGGCGAGCACATGAAAACTGCGGATCTGGCCGCTGCTGCCGAGGGAGGACATGAGCCCGCCGGCAAGCGTCTCGGCCCACTCGGCCATAGCCGCCCGCACCGCGAGGTCTTCTCCCGCGTCGACGAGGGCCATCTCCCCGAACTCGCGCACCGTCTCGAGCATGCGGTAGCGCATCTCACCGGTCGACGCGTCCTCGGATGCCGACACGAGCGATTGCGTGACGAGCCCGTCGAGCGCGTCGGTGACATCGGCCCCGTCCGTACTGCCCACGACCTGCGCCGCTTCGGCGCTGAATCCGTCGGGAAAGCGCGAGAGCCGGCGCAGCAGGGCGCGTTCGCTCTCGCCCAGCAGGTTCCAGCTCCAATCGATCACGGCGACGAGGGTGCGGTGTCGTTCCGGGGCCGTGCGCTCACCGCTGGTGAGCAGGGCGAAGCGGTTGTTCAGGCGCCGCTCGATCTCCTCGACCGACATGGAACGCACGCGAGCCGCCGCGAGCTCGATCGCGAGCGGCAGCCCGTCGAGCCGCGTGCACAGGCGTGTGATCGTGGTCAGCGGCAGGGTCACACCGGGCCGCGCGGCAAGCGCCCGCTCGATGAAGAGCTTGCCGGCCGGGCCGAGGCCGGACTCCTCGTCGCCGCTCGCGAGCGAGTCGAGCGGGTAGACGCTTTCGCCGCTGATCGCGAGCGGTGACCGACTCGTGGCGAGAATGCGCACCGTGGTCGTCGAGGCCAGGATGTCTGCGATCCACGCCGCTGCGGCATCCGCGACGTGCTCGCAGTTGTCCATCACGAGCAGTGTCTCGCGCTCGCCGAGGGTCGCCAGGATGCGTTCCCTCACGTCGAGGCGCACGTTCGCGTCGGTGATCGTGAGGCTACTGCCGCTCGCCTCGCGGATGCCCAGGGTCGAACCGAGGGCCAGCGTCACGTCGTCACCGGAGCGCACGCTCGCCAGCTCGACGACGATGACGGCGGGCACGGATGCGCGGTGCGCGAGCTCCTGCGCGAGTCGCGTCTTGCCGAGTCCGCCCGGTCCGAGGATAGTGGTGAGGCGCGAGGACCGGATGAGTTCCTCGAGCGCCACGAGATCGTGCTCACGACCGAGGAGACCGTTGGGCGCCTCGCGAAGGCCGATGCGCACGCGACCTGAACGCTCTGCGGGTGCCGCGGGAGGGTCATCCCGCAGCAGTTCGGCATTGAACTGCACGAGTTGCTGGCCGGGCGAGGTGCCGAGTTCGTCTCGCAGCGCCGCGCGGAATCTCGCGAAGGAGGCCAGGGCGTCGTTGCGGCGCCCCGCCGCGGCGAGGGCCTGCATGAGCAGCAGTTGGAGTTCCTCGTCCAGCGACGCGGCCGCCGCCAACGCCTCGAGCGCGGTGACCGCCTCCGCAGACCTGCCGATCCGCATGAGGCTCTCCACCCGGATCCGCTGCAGTTCCGAGCGCAGCGTCGACGCGCGCGAACGGAGGTCGGCGGCCGGCGCCTCGCTGAGGTCCACGCCGGGTTCCGCGCGCCAGAGCGCCAGGGCCGCGCTCGACTGCTCCTCCGCGGCCGCATGATTGCCAGCCGCGACGGATGCCCGCGCCGCGTCCCGAAGCGCAGTCGCCTGCCCGAGGTCGGTCGCGTCCGGTGCCGCGGCCAGGGCGTACCCGCCGTTCGTGGAGACGAGCAGTCCATCGGCGCACTCGGCGCGCACGCGCGACACGAGAGTCTGCAGCGCGGCCTTGGCCTGGCGCGGCGGTTCGTCGCCCCACAGGTCATCGATCAGTGACGTGACCGACAGCGCCCCACCCCGAGCGAGCATGAGCGCGACCATGAGGCTCTTGCCGAGAGTGCCCGACGGCTCCACGAGCGTTCCCGCGCGCCCCTCGACGAGCACGGGGCCGAGCACGGCGACTCGAGTGCCTGCACCATCTGCACCGCGGGTCACAGCCATTCCGCCGATTTTAGCGGCCGCTGGCATCCGCCTTCATCCTCCCCTCGGCGTATTCCTCACTCTGCTTTCGCCGGCACCGTCGACGGGCACGCGGGCGCCGCGGAACGGCGTGCACGCGAAAGGCCCTAGATTTGTAGCGCACGAACGTGCCGCCGACGAGGGAGGTCATCATGAGCGAGCCAGACGCGGCAACGCAGCTGCACAGCCTGCGCAACAGCATCGACAACATCGATGCCGCGCTCATCCACCTGCTCGCCGAGCGCTTCAAGTGCACGCAGCAGGTCGGCCACCTCAAGGCGGCGAACGGGATGCCCCCGGCAGACCTCGAGCGCGAGCGCCAGCAGATCGGGCGGTTGCGCGCCCTCGCCATCGAGTCGCACCTCGATCCGGCCTTCGGCGAGAAGTTTCTCAACTTCATCGTGGCCGAGGTGATTCACCAGCACGAGCAGATCGCGAGCACCGGCGCCGTGACTGTCGTCGACGACGAGCCCGAAGACGCGTGAGCTGGGACCCGATCGCCCTGCCCTCGCAGGCGGGCAAGACCTTCGTGGTGACCGGTGGAGCATCCGGAATCGGCTACTTCATCTGCGAGCAACTGGCGGGCACTGGCGCGCGGGTGATCATCGCGGGCCGCAATAAGGCCAAGGCGGATGTCGCCATCGCGTCGATCGAACGGCACGCGCCCGGCGCAGACGTCGGCTTCGTGCACCTCGACCTCGGCTCCTACGCGTCGGTGCGCTCGGCCTCCGCGGAACTCGCCGCACTCGGAGGCATCGACGCGCTTATCGAGAACGCCGGCGTGATCATGCCGAGCAAGGAGCGGCAGGAGACCGTCGACGGCAACGAGCTCATGTTCGGCACGAACCACCTCGGCCACTTCCTGCTCACGGCGCTCCTCTATCCCACCCTGCGCGCGACGCCCGGAAGCCGGGTCGTCACGATGGGAAGCGGCTCGACCCACCTCACCCGAATCGACCTCGACAACCTGCAGAGCACCAAGAACTACTCGAGCTGGCGCGCCTACGGGCAGTCCAAGCACGCGACGCAGTCCTTCGGCTTCGAGCTGGATCGTCGGCTGCGCGCATCCGAGAGTCCGGTGACCGCGCTCGTCGCGCATCCGGGTGCCGCGCAGGACGCGAAGAGCCCGTTCCGCGCGGGAATCGTCGAGCCGACGGGGCTGCAACGGGCACTCGGCGTCCTCTACGTCATCGCCCGCGGCAAGGACACGGCGGCGTGGCCGATCGTGCGAGCGGCGATAGATCCGGATGCCGAGGGCGGCCAATACTGGGGACCGCGCGTGTTCACACCGATGCCTTCGCTCGTGAAGCCCGCCCGGGTGAGCCAGGAAGAGGTGCTCGGCCGCGCGCTGTGGGCGCGCTCCGAGGAGTACATCGGCCAGACCTTCGAGGTCTGACCCATTTCGTTGGTCGAGCTTGTCGAGCGCCGTACTGAGCCTGTCGAAGTGACCGGGACGTGCCGCAATCCCGCCGCCGCGCTACTGCTCCCGCGCGCGCCGCTCCGCCTTCGCGGCGCGATCGGCCTTGACCCGGGCGTTCTCGTCCTGCACCGCGGCGTGCACCGAGCGCTCGGTCACGAGCCACTGCGGCGGACTCTTCAACAACTCGGAGATCTCCGCGGTGGTCAGGGGCTCGGTGACGCCCCCGCGCGCCAGCCCGGCGATGGAGACGCCCAGCTTGCGGGCGACCTCGGGGCGTGGATGCGGCCCGGTGCGCCGCAACTCGACCAGCCAGGTCGGCGGCTCGGCGATGAGGGCGTTCAACTGCGCGCGACTCACCGGTGACTCTCGAAACTCGGCGGGCGCGGCCGGCAGGTAGATCGCCAGCTTCTTGGCCGCCGTTTCGGGCTTCATCGTCTGGTCTGATCGCTGCTCGCTCATCCGGCCAGCGTATCCGCTGCGTTAGCCTGTGGAAAACGCGTTCGCATCTCGAGCGCGCGATCGACGGCGGGAAATGATGAGCATGCGCGGCGATGGCCCCACCGATCCGGTCGATGAGGTGCCCGCCGACGGGGTGGCAGACCAGCTCGCGATCGCCTTCGTCCCCGGCGTCACCCTCACCAAGTGGACGCGAGCCTGGCGCGAGAGGCGACCGGATGCGCCACTCGCGGTCACCGAGGTCGCCGAGAGCGAGCAGGTGGTCGCGCTCCACGACGGCAGGGCCCACCTCAGCTTCGTGCGACTGCCCATCGACTCGCACGGACTCAACGTCATTCCCCTCTACCGGGAGGTCGCGGTGGCCGTCGCCGCGAAGGATCACGCCATCGCGGCGGCCGACTCCCTTGTGCTCGCCGACCTCGCGGCAGGGCAGGTGAAGACCGGCTCGAACTTTTCACGCGCGGACTTCGACCTGGTTGCCGCTGGCGTCGGCATCCTGATCGTGCCGCACTCGATCGCTCGGCTGCAGAGTCGCAAGGATCTCGTCGCACGACCGGTGACGGATGCCGCGGAGACCCAGATCGCCGTGGCCTGGCGCGCAGGCCCGCAGTCCGAGCCGCTCGCCTCCCGCATCGAGGAGTTCATCGGCATCGTTCGCGGTCGCACCGCGCGCAGTTCCCGCACGCCCGCGGAATCGGGTGACGCGCCCGCCGCGAAGTCGAAGCAGGCCACGTCGCCGGCGAAACAGGCTGCGAAGTCCAAGGCGGGCAGGTCGGGCACCGGCGCCGCGTTCGCCCAGCAGCGCAAAAACGCCGCAGCGCGCAAGAAGCACCGCGGCCGCTGACTCCGTATCCCATCGCGCGGTGATCGCGGCAGCGTGGCGCAGCCCATCCTCGTGGTTGCACACTGGTTGCGCGCAACTCGGTACAGTTGGCGCAACCCGATCAGCCGCGGCCACCCGACCCCGAAGGCAGCGCATGAGTACCCCTCGCCCCACCACGCGCCACTACGCGATGGACCCGCTGCCGAAGCCGCTGAGTTCCCTTCCCCCGAAGGACCGTGGCCGTGGACTCGCGCTCGCCTATGTGCTCGCGGGACTGTTCGGCGCAGCCGCATCCGGTTCGCTCTTTCTGAGTTTTGTGCGCGACCAGCTGCACTACCAGTGCAGCCTCGCGCCCGGAGTTGCGATCGGGTATGTGTGTCCGCAGCAGCTCGCGTACTATCCCTACGGCGCGTGGGTCTTTGTCGCGTATGCCATCGTCGTGATCATCGGCTCAGTGCTGCTCGCGCCGCCCGTGCGCCGCTCGCGGCTGAGGCGCATCCGGGCTCAGCTTCTGGCGGTCGTCGCGCTGCTGCCGAACGCGATCTTCGTCTACGCGGTGGGCTATGTGGAGCCGAACTCCGCTGACTGGAACCAGAACCTGCTCCTGCCGATGGTGTTGTTCGGCACAGCGGAGCTCGCGATTCTCTTCGCGGCGGTCATTCCGCTGCGACTGGTGCTGCAGACCTGCGTCTATCTCGCGCTGTCGCTGTGCTTCGTGGGCGCCGTAATGCAGCCCGGCTTCATCCCGCACGTCGCCGTGACCTTCGGCATCCTCGTGGCGGTGCTGATTCTCGACTACCGGCGGTCGCTGATCAAGTAACGCGCACTTCGCTGGTCGAGCTTGTCGAGACCGGGGCGTGCAGCTGTCACGAACGTGAGGCTGTTGCTCGTGGGGGTTTCGACGGGCTCAACCTGCGGATCAGGCGCCGACGACGGGACCGAAGTGCTGCGGCAGGGTGCCCTGGTGCGCGCGGCGCAGCTCCTCGACGGGGATAGTGAAGTAGTCCTGCAACTCGAGGGCTCCCGTGCCGGCTTCGGCCGAGGCATCCGTCACGCCGATGCGCAGCACCGGGTAGCCGCGGCCCTCGCACAGGCCGACGAACTTCACGTCGTCCTCACGCGGCACGCTCACGATCACCCGCCCGGTGGACTCGCTGAACAGTGCGGTCGTCGCGTCCACGCCGTCGCGCTGCATGATCTCGGTGATCCACACGCGAGCGCCGACGCCGAAGCGCAGAACCGCCTCGGCGAGGGCCTGAATGAGGCCGCCGTCGCTGAGGTCGTGCGCGGAGGCGAGGATGCTCTGGCTGCCACCCGCGCTGATGAGTGCCGCGAGCGCGGCCTCGGCCTTGAAGTCGACGAGCGGCGGATGTCCGCCCAGGTGATCGTGGACCACCCCGGCCCACGCGGAGCCGTCCAGTTCCTCGCGAGTGATGCCGAGCAGGTAGATGTTGTTGCCCTCGTCTTGCCAGCCGCTCGGGATGCGCGCCGCGACATCCTGGATCACGCCGAGCACGGCGGCCACCGGAGTCGGGTGAATCGGCTGGTCACCGGTCTGGTTGTAGAAGCTGACGTTGCCGCCGGTGACGGGGATCTCGAGCTCGAGGCATCCGTCTGACATGCCCTCGACGGCCTCGCTGAACTGCCACATCACCTCGGGGTTCTCGGGCGAGCCGAAGTTGAGGCAGTCCGAAACGGCGACCGGGGTCGCGCCCGTGACGGCGACGTTTCGGTAGGCCTCGGCGAGGGCGAGCTTCGCTCCCTGGCGTGGGTCGAGCTGGCAGTAGCGTCCGTTGGCATCCGACGCGATCGCGAAGCCGAGTCCGCTCTCCTCGTCGACGCGGATCATGCCGCCGTCATCCGGAAAACTCAGCGCCGTGTTGCCGCCGACGTAGCGGTCGTACTGGTTGGTCACCCAGTCCTTGGAGGCGAGGTTGGCGCTGCCGAGCAGCGCGAGAGCCTGCTCGCGCAGTTCCTCCGGCGTGGTCGCCCTCGGCAGCCTGGACGCCGAATCCGCCTGCAGCGCGTCGATCCAGCTCGGGTAGGCAACGGGTCGGTCGTACACGGGCCCGTCAACCGCGACCGTGCGCGGCTCGACGTTGACGATCTCCTCGCCGTGCCAGTTGATGACCAGCCGACCGGTGTCGGTGACCTCGCCCAAAACGCTCGTCTCGACATCCCATTTGGCGGTGACCGCGAGGAAGCCCTCGAGCTTCTCGGGAGTCACGACCGCCATCATGCGCTCCTGGCTCTCCGACATGAGGATCTCCTCGGCGGTGAGCGACGGGTCGCGCAGCAGCACCCGGTCGAGCTCGATGAACATGCCGCCGTCGCCGTTCGAGGCGAGCTCCGAGGTGGCGCAACTGATGCCCGCGGCCCCCAGGTCCTGGATGCCCTCCACCAGTTCGCCCGCGAACAGCTCCAGGCAGCACTCGATGAGCACCTTCTCGGCGAAGGGGTCGCCCACCTGCACGGCCGGGCGCTTGGTCGGGCCACCCTCGCTGAAGGTATCCGAGGCCAGAATGGATGCTCCGCCGATGCCGTCGCCACCGGTGCGAGCCCCGAACAGCACGACCTTGTTGCCCACGCCCCGGGCGTTCGCGAGGTGCAGGTCTTCGTGGCGCAGCACCCCGACCGAGAGCGCGTTGACGAGCGGGTTGCCCTGATACACCGGGTCGAACCAGGTCTCGCCGCCGATGTTCGGCAGGCCGAGGCAGTTGCCGTAGAAGGAGATTCCCGAGACGACGCCGTGCACCACGCGGGCGGTGTCCGGGTCGTCGATCGCCCCGAAGCGCAGCTGGTCCATCACCGCGACCGGGCGGGCGCCCATCGAGATGATGTCGCGGACGATGCCGCCGACGCCGGTCGCCGCCCCCTGGAACGGCTCGATGAAGGAGGGGTGGTTGTGCGACTCGACCTTGAAGGTGACCGCCCAACCCTCGCCGACATCCACGACACCGGCGTTCTCGCCCATGCCCACCATGAGGTTCTTGCGCATCTTCTCGGTGGTCTTCGTGCCGAACTGGCGCAGGTACTTCTTGGAGCTCTTGTAGGAGCAGTGCTCGCTCCACATGACCGAGTACATGGCGAGTTCACCGCTCGTGGGGCGGCGGCCGAGGATCTCGCGGATGCTCAGGTATTCGCTCTCGGTGAGACCGAGTGCGGCGTAGGGCTGCTCGCGCTCGGGGGTGGCGGTGGCGTTCGCGACAGTGTCGGCAACAGACGTGTCGGCAGCAGAAGTGGTGGTCGAAGAAGAGGGTGACAGACTCACGTGGCGATGGCTCCTGGTTCGAGGGCGTGCCGGGATATGCCGATTCTACCGGTGCGGTACGGGTCGACTTCGTCGCGGGCCGACCGCGAGCGGTCTCGCGACATTGGGCGCATCCGGGTCAACTCCCTAGGCTGGTCTGATTGCCTTCGAGGGGAGAATCGCATGATCGAGTGGACCGACTGGCTGGGCACACTGGTCGCGCTGGCGATCGCGGCGGTCGTGGTCGCGCTCGTGGCGGTGGTGCTGTGGGCGCTTGCCGCGAGCACAGCGCAGCGCGCGCCGACCGTGCACGCTCTCATCCTGAAGCTGCGTCCCCGAACCCTCGTGCTCGTGCTCCTCATCGCACTCTGGATCGCGGCGAACCTCACCGCTCCGGCCGAATTCCCGTGGTGGCTGGCGCTGTCTCGTGTCTTCTTCATCGCGATCATTCTCGTGGGCGCATGGCTCGTGGCGGGGCTCGCCTCGTTCGGCTTCGGACGGGTGCTCGGCCGCGAGGCGGTCGTCACCGCCACGCTCCCCGAGATTCGACGGATGCGCACCCAACTGCTCGTTCTCCGTCGCCTCACCACGGTGCTCATCAGCATCGTCGCCGTGGGAGTCGTGCTCTTCTCCTTCCCCGAGGTGCGCGCCGTCGGCACCAGCGTGCTCGCCTCCGCCGGCATCGTGTCGATCATCGCCGGTCTCGCCGCACAGTCGACCCTCGGCAATCTGATCGCGGGGATCCAGCTCGTCTTCAGCAACGCCATCCGCGTGGACGACGTCGTCGTGATCGAGGGCAACTGGGGCAAGATCGGCGAGATCACGCTGTCGTATGTCGTGGTGAACGTCTGGGACGAGCGCAGGCTCGTGCTGCCGTGCACCTACTTCACGACGCAGCCGTTCGAGAGCTGGACGAGGAACAGCGCGCTCATCATGGGCACGGTCTTCTTCGACGTCGACTGGCGCTTCCCGATCGAGGAGGCGCGCACGAAGTTCATGGAGATCCTGCAGGGCTCAGACTCGTGGGACGGCCGCTCGGCGAGCATGGTCGTCGTCGACGCGATCGGCGGGCACCTCAGCGTGCGCTGCACCGTCTCTGCCGAGGACTCGGGCGCGCTGTGGAACCTGCGCTGTCTGGTGCGTGAGCAGTTGGTCACCTGGCTGCGGGAGGAGCATCCGGATGCGTTGCCGGTGACGCGCGTGCTGCTGCCCGAGGCCGCAGCGGACCGTGACGGCGAAAGGGTCAGCGACCCCACTCGGTAGGTGGTCCGAGGCTGACCAGCACCGTGAACACCACGGCGATGGCAACGACGAGGATCACGCCGAGGATGAGCGGGTGGTTCAGGAACCAGCGCATGAGTCGGTCGATCCAAGTCCTGTCGCGCGGGTCATCCGTTGCCTCAAGGCGCCACTCGCCCTCGAGCATGCCCGTGCGCTCGAGCCAGCGGTCGAACGGGATGGTGGCGTACGGCACGATTGCGGTCGCAACCGCGAGCACGATCTGTCCGACCCTCCAGCGCTGGTTGAGGCCGACGAGCGCCGCGGTGACGGCGTAGCTGAGGAAGACGAATCCGTGGATGGAGCCGCCGATCACCAGGGGAAGGCCGCCGACGGGCGTGAGGTACTTCAGCAGCATCCCGGCGATCAGAAGGGTCCAGGTCACCGCCTCGGCAATGGACACAGCACGGTAGAAGGAGCGTGGGGTCACGCGACTGGGCGCGCTCAAAGTTGTGGTCACGATCCCAGCCTGTCAGCGCGTGGAACACCCGGCATCCGTCAAAAGTTTGAACGCCGCGAGGCAGTCAGCGAGCGATCAGACGGCGGCGAGTGCGCGAACGGCGCTCGTGAAGAACGCGAGGCCGTCTATGCCGCTGCGCATGGCATCCGCGGTGTCTGGGCCGAAGCCGGGCTCGGTCGCGTGCTCCGGATGCGGCATCAGGCCGACGACGTTGCCTCGCGCATTCGAGACTCCCGCGATGTCGTTCATCGAGCCGTTCGGATTCACGCCGACGTAGCGGAAGACGACCTGGCCCTCGCCCTCGAGGCGTGCGAGCTCCTCGGTCGAGGCGATGAAGCCGCCCTCGCCGTTCTTGAGCGGGATGATGATCTCGGCGCCGGTCTCGAACTCGTTCGTCCAGGCGGTTGACGCGTTCTCGACGCGCAGCACCTGGTCGCGGCAGATGAAGGTGCCGTGGTCGTTGCGCACGAGGCCGCCTGGCAGGAGGTGCGCCTCGGTGAGCATCTGGAAGCCGTTGCAGATGCCGAGCACGGGCACACCGGCGTTTGCGGCGGCAATGACCTCACTCATGATCGGCGAGTGCGCGGCGATCGCCCCACAGCGGAGGTAGTCGCCGTAGCTGAAGCCGCCGGGAAGCACGATGGCGTCGACGCCGCCGAGGTCGTGATCGCCGTGCCAGAGCGCGACTGGCTCGGCGCCGGCGAGGCTCACGGCGCGTTGCGCGTCGCGGTCGTCGAGCGAGCCGGGGAAGGTGATGACGCCGATGCGCATCAGGCGACGACCGCGGCGTCGACCGGGGACCCGTCGACCGAGATGGCGACGACATCCTCGATCACGGAGTTGGAGAACATCTCGTCGGCGAGCGTGCGCACCTCGGCGAGCACCGCATCCGTCACGGGCCCGTCAACCGTCACCTCGAACCGCTTGCCGATGCGCACGCCCGTGAAACCGGTCTTGCCGAGCCGGGCGAGGGCGCCGGCCACGGCCTTGCCCTGCGGGTCGAGCAGTTCGGCCTTGGGCATGACCTCGACGACGATTGTGGGCATCAACAACTCCAAAGAGTTCGTCAGGGGGTGGATGCCGCCCAGTCTACCGGAGCACATATTGCGGCGGCGCGCAGTCGGAATCGCGTATAGTCCTCTTGGACTATTTCGGTCGGACCAACCAACCGAGGGCGAGAGGAACGGATGTGGGCAGTCGCGAAGCAACAGCGCTCGGCATCGCCACGCTCGCCCTGCTCGCCGAGCGTCCGATGCATCCGTATGAGATGTACCAGACCTTCGTGCAGCGCCGTCAGGATCGGGTGGTCAAGCTGCGTCGCGGCTCGCTCTATCACTGCGTCTATTGGCTTGAGGATCACGGCATGGTGCGGTCGGGCGCGACCGAGCGGGAGGGCAATAGACCCGAGCGCACCGTCTACGAGATCACGGCGGGCGGCCGGGAGAAGCTGACGCAGCAGGTGGCGCGCATGCTGGCAACGCCAGTGAACGAGTACCCGGCGTTCCCGCTCGCCATCGGCGAGGCTCACAACCTCCCGCTCGACATCGTCATCGAGCTGCTCGACACTCGGCTCGGCCTGGTGAAGGGTCAGCTTGCCGAATCCGAAGACGCCGTGAGTCACCTCGAAACGCGGGAACTCGACCGCCGCTACTGGCTCGACGTCTCGTACACGCGCGCCATTCAGGCTGCGGAAGTGAGCTGGCTGGAACAGCTCCTGGCAGACCTTCGAACCAATGTCATCCCGTGGCCGGAAAATGGTCAGCCGAAGCACACTAAAGCTAAGGAACACAATGCAGACGCATAGCGAGGCCGTCGCCAAACCGTGGCCGGCTCTGTGGGCACTCGTGCTCGGATTCTTCATGATCCTGATCGACACGACCATCGTGTCGGTCGCCAACCCGTCGATCATGGACGGGCTCAAGACCGACATCAACTCGGTGATCTGGGTGACGAGCGCCTACCTGCTCGCCTACGCCGTTCCGCTGCTCATCACCGGGCGGCTCGGTGACCGCTTCGGCCCCAAGAACCTCTACCTGCTGGGCCTCGTCCTGTTCACGGGCGCCTCCGCGTGGTGCGGCTTCTCGGGAGACATCTCCATCCTCATCGCGGCGCGCGTGGTGCAGGGCTTCGGTGCTGCGCTCATGACCCCGCAGACGATGGCGGTGATCACTCGCATCTTCCCGCCCGAGCGTCGCGGCGCGGCCATGGGTCTGTGGGGTGCAACCGCAGGCGTTGCCACCCTCGTCGGCCCGATCCTCGGCGGCGTGCTCGTCGATGGATTCGGATGGGAGTGGATTTTCTTCATCAACGTTCCAGTCGGCATCATCGCGTTCGTGCTGGCCTGGCGGCTCGTGCCGAAGCTCACCACCCACCAGCACCGGTTTGACATCATCGGCGTCGTGCTCAGTGCGATCGGGATGTTCCTCCTCGTCTTCGGCCTGCAGGAGGGCGAGAGCTACAACTGGGGAACCATCGTCGGCCCGATCAGCGTGTGGAGTCTCATCATCGGCGGCCTCGTCGTGCTGGCGATCTTCGTGGTGTGGCAGGCGTTCAACAGGGGCGAGCCGCTCCTGCCGCTCGGCCTGTTCCGCGACCGCAACTTCTCGCTCGCCAACGCGGCAATCACCACTGTCGGTTTCACGATCACCTGCATGTCGCTGCCGCTCGTGTTCTTCTTCCAGACGGTGCGCGGCCTGACGCCGACGGAGTCCGCGCTCATGCTCGTGCCGATGGCTCTGCTCTCCGGCGCGCTCGCACCGTTCGTCGGTCGACTCATCGACCGCATCAACCCGCGCAACATCGCAGTGGTCGGCATGCTGCTGCTCGCGGCGTCGCTGTTCTGGTATTCGAGCCTGCTCTCGCCCGACATCGCGATCGGCTGGCTGCTGCTGCCGAGTGCGGTCATGGGCCTTGCCAACGCGGGCATGTGGGCGCCGATCTCCACCACAGCCACCCGCAACCTCAGACCGAAGGATGCCGGGGCCGGCTCCGGGGTCTACAACACCACCAGGCAGATCGGCGCCGTGCTCGGCAGTGCGTCCATCGCGGTGCTGATGCAGGCACGCCTCACGGCAGATCTGCCGAAGGCCCCGGGCGGCTCGAAAGGTGGAAGCGAGTTCGGTGCGATCGGTGCGCTGCCGGAGTTCCTGCACGCCGGCTTCACTCAGGCCATGCAGGAGTCGCTACTGCTGCCCGCGAGCGTCGCCATCCTCGGCGCCATCCTGGTGTTCTTCTTCGCGAAGCCCGGCAAGGTCACCGGCTGGAACCGGCCCGTGACGGGCACGGTGCCAGCGGTCGAGCCCGCGGACATCGGCTAGTTGTACTCGGTCAGCAGGTTGGTGGCACTTTTCGGGTCGTGAGATAGCGAAGACCTCCTAGGTTGTGAGTAATCACACACCACGTTCTAGGAGGTCTCCT
>NZ_JBELNZ010000004.1:0-614439 GCF_040227235.1 Parafrigoribacterium soli
AGGAGACCTCCTAGAACGTGGTGTGTGATTACTCACAACCTAGGAGGTCTTCGCTATCTCACGACCCGAAAAGTGCCACCAACCTGCTGACCGAGTACAGCTAGCGGAGGCGCTGGCAGTGCGGGCAGAAGTGGGAGCCGCGGTTCATGAACTGCTCTCGCACGATCGGGCGCCCGCAGCGCGGACACGGCTTGCCCTGCTGCCCGTAGGCGTTGAGCGAGTGGGAGAAGTAGCCGGATGCGCCGTTGACGTTGACGTACTGCGCGTCGAAGCTCGTTCCGCCCTCGCCGAGCGCCTTCGCCAGCACGTGGCGCACCTCGGCGAGCAGGGTCTTCGCTTTGGCGCGACTGAGCGTATCGGTCGGCTGGTCGTAATGGATGCGCGCGGCCCAGAGCGCCTCATCCGCGTAGATGTTGCCGATGCCGCTCACGAGGGACTGGTCGAGCAGCCCGCGCTTGATACCGGTCTTTCGCTTGGCGAGGGCTGCGAAGAAGCGCTTCTCGTCGAAGGCGGGATCGAGCGGATCGCGCGCGATGTGAGCGACGGTGCGCGGGATGACGGCGAGGGAGGCCCCAGCGGCGCGAGGCTTCACCCCGGAGTTACCGCTTGGTGAGGTCTCGACAGGCTCGACCAGCGGAGTCTCGACCGGTGAGGTCTCGACGAGCTCGACCAGCGGGGCGCCACTGTAACCACCGGGCCTGCCATCCGGGGTGGGGATCAGCTCGTCGATCGCCATGGAGCCGAAGATGCGCTGGTCGGCGAAATTCATGAGCAGCGTGCCGTGCGTCGGCGACGAGAGTTCGAGACGGATGCGCGTCAGCGCGTCGTCCGCGGACCCGGGCGCACGCAGCAGCACCTGCCCGCTCATACCGAGGTGCACGACGACCGCCTCCGTTGGAAACTCAGGACTGTGGTCAGTTGTGACTCGTGGTGGCACCGCGGCCAAAGCGGAACCTGCGCCATTGTCCTGAATTTCCGAAACAGCACCCGCGGTGGGCAGCGGTGCTAGCGGCAGCCAGAGGAACTTGCCGCGGCGCACCGCCGAGGTGAAGGTGCGGCCGATGAGGCGGGCGACGAAGTCTTCGCTGGGGCCGGGGTGACGGCGCAGGGATCGCTCGTCGAAGACCGTGACGGATGCGACGGTGGCGCCGGTCACGGCGGGCGCGAGGCCGGCTCGAACGACTTCGACCTCGGGAAGCTCCGGCATCCGAGTCAGGCAGGCGGCTGTGCAGCCTGCGGCGGCGGCACCTGCAGCAGCGTCCAGGCCTCGAGGGCTGCGGCCATCTCGGCCTGCTTCTTGCTCGTGCCGTCGCCGGCGGAGATCTCGGCGCCACCGAGCATGACAACCGCGTGGAAGCGCTTCGAGTGATCGGGCCCGCTGTCGGTGACGACGTAGGTCGGAACGCCACGCCCCAGGGAAGCGGCGAGCTCCTGCAGGCTCGTCTTCGGATCCATGGCCGCACCGAATCGCTCGGGGTTGTCCATGAGCGGCATGATCAGCCGCAGCACGAGCGCGGTCGCCTCCGCGGCACCCGCATCGAGGAAGGCCGCGCCGATGACGGCCTCGACCGTGTCCGCGAGGATCGAGGACTTGTCCCGACCGCCGGTCAGTTCCTCGCCCCTGCCGAGCCTGATGTACCTGCCGAGCCCGATCGAGCGGGCGACCTCGGCGAGCGCGACACTGCTGACGAGGCTTGCGCGCCGCTTGGCCAGTTCGCCCTCATCCAGGTGGGGGTTCGTCGTGTAAAGCATGACCGTGACGGCCTGCCCGAGGATCGAGTCGCCAAGGAACTCGAGGCGTTCGTTGTGCGCCAGCCCGCCGTTTTCGTATGCGAAGGAACGATGAGTAAGCGCCAGCTCGAGAAGTTCCGGGCTGATCGCGATAGAAAGTTGTGAGGCGAGTTCGGCCGCAGCGGATTCGTTACCGCTCACGAGCACACGCCAGACGACCGGTTAAACGTCGGCTACCTTGCGGCCCTTGTACTCGAGGTACAGGGCTGCGCCGGTGGAGTCCTCAACGACCTTCGCGCGGTGCGGAAGGCTATAGGTGGTCTTGCCACCCTCGACGGTCTTCACCAGGGTGGGAGGCGTGGCCTTCCACTGCGCGCGACGGGCACGGGTGCTCGCGCGCGACATTTTGCGCTTCGGTACTGCCATGGCTATCTCTTCTCTTCGGTGACTCCACTGCTGGCGTCAGCTACATCTTCTTGGGGCTCGTGCTTCAGTCCGTCGAGTCCGGCAAGCGCGGCCCAGCGAGGATCGACGGGCGCTTCATGCTCGTGACCCGGATTGTCGAGCAATCGCACCCCACACTGCGGGCACAAACCGAGGCAATCATCCTGACAAACCGGTTGGAACGGCAGTGACAAGACCACCGCGTCCCTGATGACGGGTTCGAGATCTATGGTGTCGACCTGAACCTCGTACTCGAAAGCTTCGTCATGAGAATACGCGAAAAGCTCCTGAATTTCGACTTCGACCGGTTGTTCGATGTCGATGAGGCATCGCACGCACTCCCCGGATGCCGTGCCCGAGACATCCGCAGACACCAGAATGCCGTCGTGCAACGACTCCAATCGCAGGTCGACGTCGAGCGTGGACCCCGCCTTCACCGCGATGATGTCGGTGCCCATGTCGTCGGGGACGGTGATCTCAAGGGTGCGCTCACGCATCTCACCTGGCCGGTGGAGCAGGTCGTACACGTCGACCGTGAACGGAGTGGGAGCGGTATGTGGCACCGAAAGAGTTTACCCGACCCTTGCTGAGCGTGCCGGACGCCGAGAATCGAGCGCTATGCCGACTCGACCGCCGAGAACGCCTCCTCGTAGATGGCGAGCGCTCGATCAACCTCTTCGGCCGTCACGACGCAGGGCGGCACGACGTGCAGGCGATTCTCCGACACGAAGGGTAGGAGGCCCCTCGACATCAATTCACCCTTGAGCGCCGCGATCACGGCGCCCGAGACGGGGTGGTGGCTCTCCGCATCGTCGACCAGGTCGAGCGCCCAGAACACGCCGAGTCCGCGCACCTCTCCGATCATGGGGTGCCGCTCGGCGAGGGCGCGCAGGCCCGGTCCGATGTGTTCCTCGCCCATCCGGCGCGCATTGTCGACAATGCCCTCGGAGTCCATCGCGTCGATCGTGGCGACGATGGCCGCCATGGCGAGCGGATGCCCGGAATAGGTGAGTCCACCGGGGAAGACCTCGTCGTCGAACTTGTGCGCGATCGACTCGGAGATGATCACGCCTCCGGCGGGGACGTAGCCGGAGTTGACGCCCTTCGCGAAGGTGATCAGATCAGGCACGACGTCGAAGCCCTTGAAGGCGAACCACTCCCCCGTGCGCCCGAACCCGGCCATGACCTCGTCGAGGATGAGCACGATGCCGTACTTGTCGGCGAGTGCCCGCACGCCGGCGAGATAACCGGGCGGCGGCACGAGAACGCCCGCGGTGCCGGGGATCGTCTCGATGAGCATCGCGGCGAAGGAGTCGACTCCCTCGGCCTGGATGGTCCGCTCCAGGTGGTGCAGGGCTCGCTCGCTCTCCTGCTCAGGTGAGTCAGACCAGAACTCGGAGTGGTAGGCGAACGGCCCGAAGAAGTGCACGTGGCCGCGCGAGTACTCGTTGGGCACGCGGCGCCAGTCGCCGGTCGCGCTGATCGCCGCACCCGTGTTGCCGTGGTACGAGCGGTACTGCGAGAGCACCTTGTCTCGACCGGTGACGAGGCGGGCCATCCTGATCGCATTCTCGTTCGCATCCGCACCGCCGTTGGTGAAGAAGACCTTGTTGAACGGTCGGCCGGCCTTTTCGAGGATGCGCATGGCCGCCTGGCCGCGCGCGATGTTGGCGTGGGCGGGCGCGACCATCGTGAGCACGTCGGCCTGCGCCTTGATGGCCTCGACCACCTTCGGATGCTGGTGCCCGATGTTCATATTGACGAGCTGGCTCGAAAAGTCGAGATATTCCCTGCCGTCGTAATCCCACACCGTGCTGCCGAGCGCGCCGGCGATCACGAAGGGCTTGAGCGCCCCCTGCGCCGACCACGAGTGGAAGACGTGCGCGCGGTCGAGGTCGTAGGCAAGCTTGCCTTCTGCGGGGTCAGGGGTGGTGCTCATGCGTGTTCCTTCTTCTGGCGTGGTGCGGTGTGTTTCATGCCTTGGCGAGAATATGGGCGCGAAGTGCCGGGATCACGGTCTCCCCATACACGCGCAGCGTCTCTTCCTTGTTGTCGTGCTGCAGGTACCCGGCGAAGTGATCGACTCCGAGCTCCTTCAGCGCCTTGAGCTTCTCGATGTGCTGCTCCGCGGTGCCGAGCACACAGAAGCGGTCGACGATGTCGTCGGGAACGAACGCCGTGTGACTGTTCCCCGCGAGGCCGTGCTCGTTGTAGTCGTAGCCCTCGCGCGCCTTGATGTAGTCGGTGAGCGCCTTCGGCACCGCACCGTCCGAGCCGTACTTGGCCACGATGTCCGCGACGTGATTGCCGACCATGCCGCCGAACCAGCGGCACTGGTCGCGCATGTGGGCGACGTCCGTTCCTATATACATCGGTGCTGCGACACAGAACTTGACCGAGAGCGGGTCGCGACCCGCCGCCTCCGCCGCGCCACGCACGGTCTTGATCATCCACTCGGCGATGTCGAGATCGGCGAGCTGCAGGATGAACCCGTCGCCCACCTCGCCCGCGAGCTTGAGCGCGAGCGGTCCGTAGGCGGCGACCCAGACGTCGAGCTGTGAGCCCGTGCTCCACGGAAACTGCAGCGTGGCGCCGTTGTACTCCACACTGCGGCTGTTCGCGAGCTCACGGATGACGTGGATGGCCTCACGAAGCGTCTTCAGCGTCGTGGGAGCCCCGTTCGTCACGCGCACTGCGGAGTCGCCGCGCCCGATGCCGCAAATCGTGCGGTTGCCGTACATCTCGTTGAGGGTGGCGTAGAGGGACGCCGTGACGGTCCAGTCACGAGTGGCCGGGTTGGTGACCATGGGCCCGACCTTGACCCTGTGCGTCTCGGCCAGGATCTGGCTGTAGATCACGTAGGGCTCCTGCCAGAGCAGGTGCGAGTCGAAGGTCCAGACGTGGCTGAATCCCTGCTGCTCGGCGAGTTTCGCGAGGGCGACCGTGCGAGACGCCGGCGGGTTGGTCTGGAGTACTGCTCCGAAATCCATCCTGTGCTTTCTTGTTATGAACTAGGTCAGGTACTGGCTGAGGCCGCGCTTGAAGTACTTGCCGTCACCCTTAGTGCCGAGGTACTTGTTGTCGTCGACGATGACCTTGCCGCGGGAGATCACGGTGTCGACGTGGCCATCGATCTCGAAGCCCTCCCAGGCGGAGTAGTCCATGTTCATGTGGTGGGTCTTGTCGACGCCGATCGAGGTGTGCCCGTTCGGGTCGTAGATCACCACGTCGCCGTCGGCACCGGGCTGGATGACGCCCTTCTTGCCGTACATCCCGAACATCCGTGCCGGCGTGGTGGAGGTGAGCTCCACCCAGCGCGACAGCGAGATGTGGCCGTCGACGACGCCCTGGTACATGAGGTCCATGCGGTGTTCGACCGAGCCGATGCCGTTGGGGATCTTGGAGAAGTCGTTCAGCCCCATGTCCTTCTGGCCCTTCATGCAGAACGGACAGTGATCGGTGGAAACCATCTGGATGTCGTTGGTGCGAAGCGAGCGCCACATGTGGTGCTGGTGCCCCTCCTCGCGCGAGCGCAGCGGCGTGGAGCACACCCACTTGGCGCCCTCGAAGGAGCCCCACTCCTTGCTCTGGGCTCCCAGCTGCTCCTCGAGCGAGAGGTAGAGGTACTGCGGACAGGTCTCCCCGAAGACGTTCTGGCCGGCGTCGCGCGCCGTGGCGATCTGCTCCACGGCCTGCTTCGCGCTCACGTGCACGACGTAGAGCGGGGCACCGGTGAGATTCGCGATCATGATCGCGCGGTGGGTCGCCTCCTCCTCCGCCTGCCACGGGCGAGTGAGCCCGTGGTAGTAGGGAGAGGTGTTGCCCGCGTCGATCGCCTGCTTGACGAGCACGTCGATCATGCCGCCGTTCTCGGCGTGCATCATCATGAGCGCACCGTTCGAGGCACCCTTCTGGAACGCGCGCAGGATCTGCCCGTCGTCGGAGAGGAACACGCCCTTGTAGGCCATGAAGAGCTTGAAGCTCGACACCCCCTCCTCGATGAGCTCGTCCATGGCGGTGAGCGAAGCATCCTGAACGTCGGAGAGGATCTGGTGGAAGCCGTAGTCGATCGCGCAATTGCCCGCGGCCTTCTCATGCCACAGCCGGTACTGGTCGAGGATGTTCTGGTCGGGGTACTGCACGATGAAGTCGACGATGCTCGTGGTGCCGCCGTGGGCAGCGGCCCGGGTTCCCGTCTCGAAGGTGTCACTGGCGTTCGTGCCGCCGAAGGGCATTTCCATGTGCGTGTGTGCGTCGACGCCGCCCGGGATGACGTACTTGCCCTTCGCATCGATCACGGTGTCGACGTTCGACTCGAGGTCGAAGCCGAGCAGGGTCGAGCCGGGCGCCAGCACTGCGGCGACGGTCTCACCGTCGATGAGCACGTCGGCGGATGCGGTGCCCGTCGCGTTGACGACGGTGCCGTTCTTGATGAGTGTTTTCATGTGGCTTTCCTGGTTCGTGAGGTTTCGATACGGCCGCGGGCGGCCTACTCAACCCGCTTGGTTTACGGGGCCACCGTCGCCTCGTAGGATTCCGGCCTGCGATCGCGGTAGAACTGCCAGGCGTTGCGCACCTCCCGCAGCACGTCGAGGTCGAGGTCGCGCACCACGATCTCGGTCTGGTCTTCGCTCGCGACCTCGCCGACGTAGTTGCCGCGCGGGTCGACGAAGTAGGAGCTGCCGTAGAAGGTGACGGCCTCGTCGCCGAACTCCTCACTCTCGGTGCCGATGCGGTTGTTGGCTCCGATGAAGTACTGGTTCGCCGCCGCCGCCGCCGGCTGCTCGAGCTCCCACAGGCGATTGGAGAGGCCCGGTTTCGTGGCGGAGGGGTTGAAGACGATCTGCGCTCCGTTCAGGCCGAGCTCCCGCCATCCCTCGGGGAAGTGCCTGTCGTAGCAGATGTACACGCCGATCTTGCCGACCGCGGTGTCGAAGACGGGGTATCCGAGGTTGCCCGGGCGGAAGTAGAACTTCTCCCAGAACTGCGGAAGGTTCGGGATGTGGTGCTTGCGGTACTTGCCGAGGTAGCTGCCGTCTGCGTCGATCACCGCTGCCGTGTTGTAGTACACGCCGGGCATCTCTTCCTCGTAGACGGGGAGGACGATGACGAGGTGCAGTTCCTTCGCCAGCGCCTGGAAGCGCTCGACGGTGGGGCCGGGCACCGATTCGGCGTAGTCGTAGTACTTGGCGTCCTCGATGATGCCGAAGTATGGGCCATAGAAGAGTTCCTGGAAGCAGATCACCTGGGCACCCTGGGCGGCCGCATCCCGAGCCAGCTGCTCGTGCTTGGCGATCATCGATTCCTTGTCGCCGGTCCAGGTCGTCTGGGTTACCGCGGCTCGTACGACGGTCATCTGTACCTCCATTGGTGCAACGCATTTGTTATTTTGCATCGTAAACATTTGTGTGGTATTGCTGTTAACGACTTGGCGCAAACATAGATGGTGTTCGCGAACAGATCAATCCCCGAGCGTTTGGACACGCCATGAAGCCCGTCGCACCCGAGGTCGAGGAGGCGACGCCGCACGGCATCGCGACGACCATCGCGCGGATGATCAGCACGGGAGACCTGGCCCCCGGCGATCGCCTTCCGACGGTTCGTGAGCTCGCGGCCGACCTGAAGATCAGCCCCGCGACGGTCAGTCACGCCTGGCAAGCCCTCTCGGAGGTGGGACTCATCATCTCGCGCGGGCGTAGCGGTAGCTTCGTGCGCGCGACGCCTCGGCGCTGGCTGCCACCCCGATTCCAGGGGCTCGCGGGGCAGCTCGAAGCAACGCGACTCGACCTCTCCACCGGCACGCCCGACCCGCAGCTGCTACCGGCCCTCGGGCCAGCGCTCGGCCGGGTCTCCATGCGCGCGGCCACCACGAGCTACCTCGACCAGCCCGTGATCCCCGAGCTCGAAGCGGTGCTGCGCGATCGCTGGCCATACGACGTGGAGGCCGTCACGGTGGTCGATGGCGCCATGGACGGCATCTCGCGTGCGCTCGACATGGTCGTGCGATTCGGCGACCGCGTGGTCGTGGAGAACCCGGGATTTCCGCCGATCTTCGACCTGCTCGACCACGTCGGAGCGATTCGCGTGCCCGTCGACCTCGATGAGGACGGAATGCGCCCGGGCGCCCTCGCGGAGGCGCTACGGCTTCGTCCGCGGGCGATAGTGCTCCAGCCCCGGGCGCAGAACCCCACCGGCCGCTCGCTCAGCGCGACGCGGGCGCAGGAACTCGCTCGCGTCATCCGCAACAGCCGCATCTCGAGCGAACTGATCATCGTCGAGGACGACCACTCCGGTGAGATCTCGGCGAGCCGCGAGGTGAGCCTCGGCACGTGGCTGCCCGACCAGGTGCTGCACATCCGCAGCTTCTCCAAGTCGCACGGGCCGGACCTGCGCATCGCCGCTGTGGGCGGGCCGACCGAGTTGATCGACCAACTCGTCTCGCGGCGCATCCTGGGGCCCGGCTGGACCTCGCGCATGCTGCAGACCATCCTGCTCGACCTCCTCACCACCGCCAAGTCGATCTCCGAGGTGAGCGACGCCAGGCGCGTCTACCGCGCGAGACAGCGCAGGCTCTCGGATGCGCTGGGCACGCACGGGGTCGTCTCGCCCGTCGCGGACGGCATCAACACGTGGCTCGAGGTCTCGGACGAACGATCCGCGGTCGTGCAGCTGGCCGCCGCGGGCATCCGGGTTGCCGCTGGGACGCCCTTCCTCGCGGCCGGCGGCGGCAACTTCGTCCGGGTGACAGCTGGTTTCGTGCGCGCGGAGTTCGACGCGGTGGCGGCACAGCTTGCCGCGGCGGTGCGGGCGTGAGCAGTCATACGCTGGAGGCATGACAACTCAGGCACGACCCACCTTCGGCATTCCCTCACACATCGACTTCTCCGTCTCGGATGCGGAGGCGAGCTCGCGCTGGTACGTCGAGACCCTGGGCCTGAAACGCCTGCGTCGCGTCGACCTCGACAACCGCATCATGATCGTGCTGCAGCACGAGGCGACCGGGCTCATCATCGGTCTCAACCAGCACACGGTCATCCCGCTCGAGCGCTTCGATGACCGCAACGTTGGGCTCGACCACATCGGATTCAGCGTCGCCGAGCGCGCGGACCTCGACGCCTGGCAAGAGGTGCTGGCCTCGATGGGGGTGGAGCACTCCCCCGCGGAGGACACCAAGAACGGCGCCGCCCTCGTCTTCCGCGACCCCGACAACATCCAGCTCGAGTTCTGGTGGAGCCGCGCCCACTGATCCGCGCTGCCGCGCTGCCGCGCGCGGGCCATTCGGACCGTGCCGGGGCGCGTAGAATTGTGCACCGGACCCCCGCACCGGATGTGATGCGGCGCGCAGGCCCCGGATCTGGGGCGGCAGGTCTCCCGCCGGCCAGTAGTGCCCGCGGATGATCGCAGCCATGCCTATCCCCCAGGAGTCCCCTTGACGTCCCGTTCGATCACCCATTCCCGTAGCGCGCTCGTGGCCGTTGCCGCGATTGCGGCCCTCGCTCTGGCGGGCTGCTCGCCTACCGCCGTGGCGCAGGTGCAGCATCCGTCGTCGTCGCCGTCGTCGTCGCTCAGCGTCGACAACTGCGGCACCACCGTCGACTTCGGCTCCACCGCTCCGAAGCACGTGATCACGATCAAGTCCACCTCGACCGAGATGCTGCTCGCGCTCGGCCTGGGCGATCGCATTGTGGGGACCGCGTTCCAGGATGGACCGGTGCCCGCGAAGTGGGAGAAGGCGGCGGCGAAGCTACCCGTGCTCGCCGAGAAGGTGCCATCGCAGGAGGCCGTGCTCGCAGCATCCCCCGACCTGATCTACGCCGGATGGGAGTCGAACTTCTCCCCCGATGGTGCCGGTGCCCGCACCGACCTGCAGAACCTCGGCGTGAAGACCTACGTCTCCCCGGCCGCCTGCCAGGAGCCCGCGTTCCAGCCGAAGAAGCTCGGCTTCAAGGACGTCTTCGAGGAGATCGACCAGGTCGCCGCGATCTTCCACGTGAACCCCGCGAAGCTCATCGCGAGCCAGAAGAAGACGCTCGCCTCCATCACGCCCGATAAGCGCAAGCCCACCGCGCTGTGGTTCTCCTCCGGGTCCTCCGTTCCCTACGTCGGCGCGGGCATCGGGGCACCGGAGCTCATCATGAAGACCGCCGGGCTGACCAACATCGCGGCCTCGGTGAAGCAGACCTGGACGTCGTACAACTGGGAGTCCGTGATCGCCGTGAACCCCGACGTGATCGTGCTGGTTGACGCGTCGTGGAGCACCGTGCAGAAGAAGATCGGCGTGCTCGAGGGCAACCCTGCGACCGCGGCACTCGACGCCGTGAAGAACCACCGCTACGTGATCGTGCCGTTCGCCGCGAGCGAGGCGGGCGTGCGCACGGTGGAAGCGGCGGCGGATGTGGCGAAGCAGCTGCAGAAGCTGCAGTTGAAGTGATGGGGTGAGGTTTCGATACGGCCGCGGGCGGCCTACTCAACCCACGGGTTTCGACACGGCCGCGGACGGGTGCGGGTTCCGCTCGGGAGGACAGCGGGTTGAGTAGCGAGGCACGAGCGAATCGAAACCCTGGCACCGGTGCCGCCCGACCGAGGAGCGGCCGCGTGACCGTGGTTTCGATCGTGCTCGCGGTGCTGCTGGTGGCATCCGTCGTGCTGGCCATCACCGTCGGGCCAACCAACATCACCCCGGCGGACGTCTGGGGCTCCGTCGCCCACCACCTCGGCTTCGGCGCGAGCCCACTGCCCGAGCTGCGGGACGGAATCGTCTGGCAGCTGCGGCTCCCCCGCGTGCTGACCGCGGCCGCGGTCGGTGCGGGACTGGCCGTGAGCGGAGCGGTGATGCAGGCCGTGACGCGCAATCCGCTGGCCGATCCTTACCTGCTCGGTCTGTCATCCGGGGCATCGCTCGGAGCGGTCGCCGTGCTGCTGCTCGGGGCATCCGTGCTGCTTCCGGTGGCCGCCTTCGTGGGCGCGATGCTCGCGCTCGGCGTGACGCTGCTGCTCGCCAACTCGCTCGGCCGCATCACGCCGTCGCGCACGGTGCTCGCCGGCATCGCGGTCTCAGCCCTCGCCTCCGCCATCACCAGCCTCGTGATCTTCTGGACGGTGACCGGCGACTCCTACCGCGAGATCCTCAACTGGCTGCTCGGCTCCCTCGCGGGCGCGCGCTGGCCGGAGGTCACGATCGCCTTCGCGGCCATCCTCATCGCGGGGGCGCCGATCCTGCTGAGCGGCCGCACCCTCGACGCCTTCGCCTTCGGGGACGTCTCGGCGGCCTCGCTCGGGATCAACGTGCAGCGCTCGCGCTGGGTGCTGCTGACAATCACGGCGCTGCTGACGGGCGCTATGGTCTCGGTGAGCGGCTCGATCGGCTTCGTCGGGCTCGTGCTGCCGCACGCCGTGCGGCTGCTCGTGGGCCCTGGCCACAGGGTGCTTCTGCCGCTCTCGGCGCTCGTAGGCGGCATCTTCCTGGTCTGGGCAGACACGCTCGCACGCACGGTGTTCGACCCGCGCGAGCTTCCGGTCGGCATCGTCACGGCGCTCATCGGGGCGCCCGTGTTCGCGTTCCTGCTCGCGCGGCGGAGGGCCGACTCGTGAGCCGCGCGGGAGCGAATGAAAGCCGCGGTGCCGGGACAGGGGGTCTCGACGCGAGCCGGGTCAACATCCGCATCGACGGCACGCTCATCATCGACGGGGTGGACTGCACGGTCGAGGAAGGCACGTTCTCGGCGCTGCTCGGACCGAACGGGGCGGGCAAGTCGACCCTGCTCTCGGTGCTCGCCGGCATCGAGCGGGCGGATGCGGGCAGCATCCGTTTCGGTGGCGCGGAGCTGCACGAGCTGCCGCGTCGCGAGCGCGCCCGCACGGTGAGTTTCGTCGAGCAGGAGGCCACCACCGAGCTCGCGCTGACCGTGCGGCAGGTGGTGGCGCTCGGCCGCACGCCGTACCAGTCGCTGTGGGGCGACCAAACCGCGGATGACGTGGCCGTCGTCTCCGACGCGCTCGAGGCGACGGGTCTGACGCCGTTCGCCGAGCGCCGGTTCCTGAGCCTCTCCGGCGGCGAGCGTCAGCGGGTGATGCTCGCGAAGGCGCTCGCGCAGGATCCGCGGCTGCTGCTGCTCGACGAACCGACCAATCATCTCGACGTGAGCGCGCAGCTCGCGACCCTGGCGCTCATCCGCTCGCTCACCGCCACGGGCGCGGGAGGCGGCGACATGACCGTGCTCGGGGCACTGCACGACCTCAACCTTGCCGCCGCCTATTGCGACCACGTGATCGTGCTGCGCGGGGGGACCGTCTTCGCCGCCGGAGCGACCGAGACCGTGCTGACGCCCGAACTCGTGCGGGAGGTCTACGGGGTGCGAGCGGATGTGCTTCGGAATCCGTCGACCGGGCGCCCGGTGATCGCGTTCAGCCCGGCCGACTGACGGCGCTCACCGTTCTTGGCTCTTGACCGTTTGCGCGTGGGGCGAGAAAACCGTCGTCGGGGATCGCGCCGAAGGCGGGGGCGTGGTGGGCCTCTATGGGCGGAGCCTTCGGCGCGATTCCCGACGACCACCGCTACTTCACCGCGTCTGCCGCCTTCGCCGCTGCCGAGAGCTTCGCCACGTACTTGTCGATGCCCCAGGTGAGCGAGAGCGCCGTGGGCGGCGAGACCGCGGAGATGAGCGGCACGCCCGTGACCGATGCGACCGCTCCCGTCTTCACGGCAGGCATCGCCTTCGCATAGCTCTGCGCCAGGAAGGTCTGCGCCTCCTCATCCGTGTTGGCGAAGTTCACGATGATGTCGCTCTTGAGCTTGTCGAGCTGCTCGTAGCTCAGCGTGTAGAAGAACGGGGAATCCCCATTCGCCAGTTCCTCCACCGCGGGCGCACTCTTCAGACCCAGGTCGAAGAGGAAGCTGACCCGTGAGTCCGCCGGGCGGTACACGTAGAAGGTGCCCGCGACATCCCAGACGACCGCGACGGTCTTGCCCTTCAACTCCGGATGCGCCCCGGCCTGCTTCGCCATCACGCTGTCGATGCCGGAGAGCACCTTCTTGGCTTCGACCGTCTTGCCGAGCGCCTTGCCGTCGATCGAGATCACGTCGCGCCACGGCGTCGACCAGGGCTTGTCGGGGTATGCCACGGTGGGCGCGATGTCGCTCAGCAGCTTGTACTGCGCCTTGGTGATTCCCGAGTAGGTGGCGAGGATGAGGTCGGGCTTGACCGCGAGGATCTCCTCGTAGGCGGGCGCCTCCTTCGTCTCGGTGATCATGGTCGGCGTCTTCGCATCGAGGTCCTTGAGCTTGTCCGCGATCCACGGCAGCACGCCGTTCTTGTCGCCGCCGTAGGCCTTCTTCTCCATCGCGACCGGCACGACCCCGAGGGCCAGCGAGGCCTCGCTGCTGCCCCAACCAAGAGTCACGACGCGCTTGGGATTCGCGGGCACGACGGTCTCGCCGAAGGCGTGCTCGATCGTCACGCCATCGGCGGATGCACGCGGGTTGTCGGATGCGGCACAACCGCTCAGGGCGAGCGCCGGAGCGAGCACGAAGGCTATGACGGCGGCGAGAAGGACACGGGGGCGTAGCTGCACGGCGACTCCAAGGATAGGTAAGGCTCACCTAACTATACCGGCGATTCGCCGTCCGCCACGACGAGCGATGTCATCGGGGGGGGCTACCCTGCTCGCCGAGCGGCCTCCTCGATCCGCTCGCGGTACGCGGCCCATTCCTCGGCCGTGCGCACCGGAATATTGGGATCCCCGGGGCCATTACCAACCGCGCCATCGATGAGTTCGCGCAGGATGTCGGCGTGCCCCGCATGCCGCGCGGTCTCGACGCACACGTGCACGAGAATCTGGTGGAGCGTGACACTGCGACGCTCCGGCGGCCACCAGGGCACCTCACCGACGGCGTCGATCGGGAGCGCCTCGATCGTGGCGTCGCTGTGCGCGGCCGAGAATTCGTGCAATTCGATGATGTGTGCCCTCGATTCCTCTGCCGTGACCCACATGTCGGCATCCGGCTCGGCGTCGGCGGCGAACCAGGACGACTCGCGCCCGCTCGGACGACCGAATACATCACTGAAATAACCGAGTTGCGTGATCGCAACATGCTTGACGAGACCGAGAAGATTGGTTCCGGTCGGAGTCATCGGGCGACGACTGTCGTATTCCCCGAGTCCGTCGAGTTTTGCCAGCAGGTCCGCGCGCCGAACGCGCAGATAGCTCAGAAGGGTCGCTTTTTCATCCATATCACCACTATGCATCTCGCCGCCGACACCGAGGGAAATACAGTCCGTGGTTCGCGGGGGCATCGCATAACATGAGCTTATGTATCGATCGTACGCGAGCAGTGCTCGGCTCCGGTCAGCGGGATGACGCCCGACGATTCGGATGACCTCGCCAGATTCTCGCGGATGCTGGCGAGCGGAAACGCGGCGGGCGGCCCGCCCGATGCGCGCGCCGTGGAGGACGCACGACGACGTCGCCGGCGCGGGCGTATCGCCGGCCTGGTGGTCGCGATCGTCATCGTCGCCGCGATCGGGGCCTACATCCCTGCCACCCTGCTCGCGCCGGTCGATGCCACCACAGCGAGCACGCACCCGCACGAGGTCGCGACGCCCGCCCCCGCGACACTCGCCCTCCCGCACGGCAGCGAGGTCGCCGTGAGCATCACGGGCGGTGATGACTTCCAGAAGCTCAGCGGTTCGAAGGAACTGCTGAACACCTCCGGCGCGAACTCACCGCTGCCGATCGCGAGCATCAGCAAGCTCATCACGTCGCTCGTCATCCTCGACGCCAAGCCGCTCGCGATGGGCCGGCCCGGCCCCACGATCACCTTCAGTAAGAGCGACGCCAAGCTCTACGACAAGTACTACGTGCAGCAGGCGAGCATCGAACCGATGGACGCCGGAACATCCATGTCGGAGCAGGACGCACTCGAGACCATCCTCGTCGCCTCGGCCTGCAACTACGCCGAGGTGCTCTCGACCTGGGCCTACGGATCGCAGTCGCGATTCCTCGCAGCCGCCAAGGCCTGGCTCGCCAAGAACGGGCTGACCGGCACGCGGATGGTCGAGCCGACCGGCCTCGATGCGCTTAACGTCAGCACTCCCAGTGATCTCATTGCGCTGGGCAAGATCGCGCTCGCAAACCCGGTCGTCGCCGCGATCGTCGGCTCCGCGAGCGTCACCGTGCCGAACGTCGGCTTTCTCTCGAACAACAACAGGCTCGTCGGCTCGAACGGCGTCACCGGAATCAAGACCGGCACGCTCGCCGAGGCCGGCGGCTGCCTGCTCTTCTCCGCCGTGGTCAACGCGGACGGCATCGGCCAACTCACGGTGATCGGGGTGGTGCTCGGCGCGGCCAGCCACGAGTCGATCAATGCGGATGTCGGCTCGTTCATCAAGAGCATCAAGGCCGGATTTCACACCATCAACCTGACGGTCGGCGGCGACGACTACGGCACGTACACGACACCGTGGAACAGTAAGGCGAAGCTCCTGGCTGGCAACAGCGCATCCGTGCTCGTCTGGTCGAACACCAAGGTCACGAGCACGATCAAGACCACGACGGTCACGGAAGCGCGGGACGGCGCGAAGGTCGGCGCCGTCACCTTCGTCGCGGGCTCGTCCACGATCACGGTGCCCCTGGTGCTGGAGGGCTCGATCAGCCCGCCGAGTGCGTGGTGGCGGCTCACGCATCCGCTCGAGTTGCTAGGAAACTAGCGCGGCTCAGTCAAGCCCGTGGAACCGCCCGATCGGCACCACCATCGGTGAGCCGGCGACGGGGTCGGGAATGACACGGGCGTCGAGCCCGAAGGCCTGCTTCACGAGATCGGCGGTGATCACCTCGCTCGGTGCGCCGGACGCGATCACCTCGCCACTCGCCATCAGCACGAGCTGGTCGGCGTAGCGCGCGGCGAGGTTGAGGTCGTGCAGCACCATCACGACCGTCGTGCCCTGCTCGCGGTTCAGCTGCAAGAGCAGGTCGAGCACTTCAAGCTGATGCGCCACGTCGAGAAACGTCGTCGGCTCATCCAGAAGCAGGATGTCGGGGTCCTGCGCGAGCGCCATCGCGATCCACACGCGCTGCCGCTGCCCACCCGAGAGCTGCTCGACCCGGCGCTCGGCGAGCTCGAGCGTCGACGTCACCGCCAGTGCGCGCTCAACCACGTGGTCATCCTCGGGCGACCACTGCCGGAACCAACCCTGGTGCGGATAGCGCCCGCGACCCACGAGATCGCTCACGGTGATGCCCTCGGGCGCGCTTGGCGACTGTGGCAGGATCCCGATGATCCTCGCCACCTCCTTCGACGGCATCGAGCGGATGTCTCGGCCGTCGAGTTCGACGACGCCGGCATCCGGTCGCATGAGCCTCGCGATCCCGCGCAGCAGCGTGGACTTTCCGCACGCGTTCGCGCCGACGATCACCGTGACCTCGCCGTGCGGCACCAAGAGGTCGAGCCCCTGGATGACCGCCCTGCCCTCGTAAGAAAGCGCGAGTTGCCGAGCCTCGAGGCTGCGCTGCGGTTTCTTCTGCGGCTCGTCGGTCATGCGCCTCGCCCTTCTCGATTGGTGGTGGCCAACAGCCACAGCAGGTACGGCGCCCCGACGATGCCGGTGACGATTCCCACGGGGACCTGTCCGGCCCCTGGCAGCAGATGCTGGGCGACGAAGTCGGAGGCGAGCACCAGCAGCATGCCCACGAGAGCGCTCGGCACGAGAGCGAGGCCGCCGGTTCCGAGCATCCGTCTGGCGATGGGAGCCGAGACGAAGGCGACGAACGCGACCGGCCCCGCGAAGGCCGTCGCAACGGCGACGAGCACGACGGCCAGCAGGATGAGCGTGAGCCGCGAGCGCTCGACCGCGACGCCCAGCCCGGCCGCGGCCTCATCGCCCAACTGCAGCATCCGCAGTCTCGGGGCGAGCGCGGCGACGCAGGGCAGCAGCACGGCAAGCACGATGGCGAGCACGAGGTTGCTGTCCCCGTTCGCAGAACCGAGGCCGCCGACCATCCACACCAGCGCCTGGGACACCTCGTTCACCGCGCCGCGCGTGATGAGGTAGCCGAGCACGGCGTTGGCCATGAACGCGACGCCCACGCCGATGAGCACGAAACGGAGGCCGGTCACTCCCCCACGCCAGGCCAGCAGGTAGATCGCGAGTGCCACAACGACGGCGCCGACGAAGGCGGCGAGAGACAGCGCCGGTCCGCTGAGACCGAGCACCAGGATGCCGAACACGGCGGCCACGCTCGCCCCGCCGCTCACGCCGATGATGTCGGGGCTCGCGAGCGGATTGCGCAGCAGCGTCTGGAACAGCGCGCCCGCGACTGCGAACGCGGCTCCGACGAGCGCGCCGAGCACGACCCTGGGTAGCCGCAGCCGCAGCACGACGAAGTTATCGCCCGGCGCGCCTTGGCCGAGCAGAGTGCGCAGCAGTTCGGAGGGCGAGAGCGCGTATGCGCCGATCGCGATGCTCGCGCCGGCGACGAGAAGCACGAGAACGGCCAGCCCGGTCACGAGGATGATCGCGCGGCGCGGAGTGCGCCGCGCGGGAGTCCTCACCGCCGTCATAACCGCGGCCATCAGAGGCCCGCCAGCTTCACGCGTCGCACAAGCGCGATCATGACCGGCGCGCCGACGATGGCAACCACGAGTCCCGCTTCGAGTTCGCTCGGTGCCGCCACGAGGCGCCCCAGGATGTCGGCCGCGAGCAGCAGCGCGGGGCCGAGCAGCGCGGAATAGGCGAGGATCCAGCGGTAGTCGGGTCCGACGATGACCCTGGCCAGGTGCGGCACCACGAGGCCGACGAACACGATCGGCCCGGCGAGCGCCGTCGCGGTGCCGCAGAGCAGCACAACCGCGAGCGCCGTGACCGCCCTCGCGGCCCCGAGGTGCTGGCCCAGCCCCCTCGCAAGCTCGTCTCCTAGGGACAGGAGGTTCAGCATCCGACCGACGACGAGTGCGAGCAGAGCGCCGACGACGAGGAACGGCCAGAGCGCGACGAGGGGCTCGAGGCTGCGGCTCGCGAGCGAACCGACCTGCCAGAACCGGAACGCGTTGAGGGTGTCGGTGTCGCTGATGAGCAGGAGCGTGATGACCGAGGTGCCCGCCGCCGTCACCGCAGTGCCACACAGCGCGAGCTTGATCGGGGTCGCCCCCTCACGACCGATCGAACCGATGCCGTAGACGATCGCGGCAGCGACGGCCGCCCCGGCGAAGGCGAACCAGATGAAGCCGGCCGGGCTCGTGATCCCGAGCACGGCGATCGCGAGCACCACGAACACGGATGCGCCGGCATTGACTCCGAGCAGGCCCGGGTCGGCGAGCGGGTTGCGCGTGATGCCCTGCATGATGGTGCCCGCGAGCGCGAGCGCGAGGCCGACGACGAGGCCGATGATGGTGCGGGGCAGCCTGAGATCCCGGATGACGAGCAGGTCGGGATTGTCTGCCTGCGGCGAGAAGAGGGCGCCGACCACGTTCGCGAGCGGCGTGCCCCTGGTGCCGAGCGCGAGACTCAGCAGCACGACGATGACGAGCAGGACCGCCGCGGCGAGGAGGCCGAGGAACCTGCGCCGGGACGGAGTGAGCGGAGGCGTCGCCAGCACCCTCGTGGCACGCGGCATTACTGGGCTTCGGCCCTGCCGAGCCGCCAGTAGCCCATGAACGCGACGGCCTTGCGGTCGATGCCGGTTTCGGTGACGAGGAATCGCCGCAGCGATTTGATCACGCCAGCCTCGCCCGCAAGCCAGGCGTAGAAGGCCGCGCCGGCAGACTCGAGCGGCGAGTCCCACAGCAGTTCGGAGTCCACGTCGATCTCGTCGACCTGCTGCGCCGATGCCGCGATCGCGCCACGGATGGCGCGCGGGTTCACCGCGACCCAGTCTCGCACCGCGGGCTCGAGCAGCGAGCCCGTTGCAGCGCCGCCACGAGGCAACCAGGTGAGCTCTGCGCCCGGGGCGAGCCGCACGGGAAGACGGTCTGCGGCATCCGGGATCTCGATGAAGGCGCGAGCCCGGCGTCCCGCCGGCAGCGATTCCAGGATGCTGCAGATCGCCGGCGCCGCGGTCTCGTCCCCCGCGAGCAGCAGCGCTGTCGCGTCGCCCGGATGCCAATCGATGCCGATGCCCGACTCGACGCTGCGGGAGTCCGGGCCGACGACGACGAGCTCGTCGCCCACACGGGCGCGGCCGAGCCAGCGGGAGGCCGGACCGCCGTCGCCGTGTGCGACGAGGTCGACGTCGACCTCGGCGATCTCGGGCCGCACGGCGCGGATCGTGTAGGTGCGGAACGGGTTGCGGCTGTCTTCCGGCAGCTCGCGCCAGCGGGAGTACCAGGTGCCGTCGAGGATGGTCGCCGCATCGCCCGCGCCGATGTCGCTCGTGCGGCCGTCATCGAAGGGAATGACGATCTTGATGCGCTGGTCGTGGCCGTCGGTGCCGAAGTGCCCCAGGTCCGCGCCCGTGAACGTCACGCGGGTGAAGTGCGGGCTGAGCCGAGTGATGGCGCCGATGGCGACGCGATAGGGGCGGTATGCCGGGCGGGCATCCCTGGTTCGAGCGGGTCGCGCGGACCGCGCGGCGGCATTCGGACTCAAGGTAAGCATGCCCTAAGTATGGCATGCCTTACCTAAAGACTCCTCGGCTGCCATGTGCCTCGTCGCTTCGCGAGAACAGGCGAAGGATGCGCGACCAGGTCGAACGGGGAGCGAACCGCGCGAGCGCGCGCCGGTGTGGTTCCGCACCGGCGAGGAGGCGGTCGATGACGGCGCGGAGATCCGTTGAATCGACCTCCGCGGTACCCGCCCGACCGTAGCTCTCGCGCTCAACAGCCGCTCGCAGCCGAGAGAGGTGCTCCCCGTCCGCGGCCGGTGCGAGGGCGAAGGCGGCCTCGCGGGGCGTGATGGTGGCCGGGAGGCGAAGTCCGACATCCTGGGCGGTGAGCATGACTTCGCGCCACGCCTCACCCGCGGTCCCGCTGCGTACCCGACCCGCCCTCGCCACGACGCGAACGGCGGCCGGCGCCAGCAACAGGGCCAGCAGCAGAACCAGGATGCCGATCCACCAGCCCCACACCGAGAGGTCCTTCGCCGCTGCGCCCGCACCGAACGCGGCTTCTTTCGGCAGGATTGGACGGTGATCGTTGGCGACGGACGGCGCCGGGGTGGCCGAGGACCCCGCTGCGAGTTGCGCGGGAGAGGCTGGTGCGGGCACGCCCGGAACGGCGACGTCGGCGTAGCTAGGCACGATTCCGCGGCCGGGGGTGGGTTCGAACGGCACCCAACCGACCCTGTCGAAGTAGAGTTCTGGCCACGCGTGCAGGTCCTGCGAGGTGACCCTGTAGTTGGTCTGCCCGCTCGCGCCGGCATCCATCACGGTACCGCCCTGGAAGCCGACGGCAACCCGCGCGGGGATCCCGAGACTGCGCGCCATCACCGCCATCGCCGAGGCGAAGTGTACGCAGTAGCCGCTCTTCACCTCGAGGAACTTCGCGATCACATCCATGCCGGTGCCGTCATAGCCGTCCTTGACCGGCGCATCGACCGAGTACTGGAACGCATCGCTGCGGAAGTACTCCTGCAGGGCAACGGCGCGGGCGTAGCTGCCCGACTCGCCGGCGGTGACCTTCTGCGCCGTGTCGGAGATGATCGACGGAAGATTGCTCGGCAGGGCGAGGTAGGCGCTCATCGAGGACGGCACCACGCTCCCCGCATCGGAGAGCTCCCGCGGAGTGGGATGCAAGACGAGGCTCGTGGCCTCGTAGATCTGGTTCTCGACCCCGGCGTCGGGGCTCGAGACGGCAAGGCTCGCGCTCTCCCAGTACCAGTGGCCCCAGAGTCCGGTGACGCTGGAGGTCGGGTATGGCAGGGGAAGCCACGGGCTTTGCAGCCTGCCCATCGTGATGTGCGTGACCTCCCTGGTCGTGCGGATGTCGGACGAAAGCCCCACGGGATCGGGGAAGGACCGCACCCTGTTGCTTCGGTGCTGCTGCGGTCTGTCGGGAGCCCAGGCCGATCCCGTGAACTTCTCGAGGGTCACGAGCCGAAGATAGTGTGAGGCGCCCGACTGGGTCGAGTAGGTGAGAGCGGTGGCTGCGGAGTTCGCCCTGAGGTCCTTGCCGAGGTCGATCGTGGGGTTGACGCCCGTCGCGAATGCGCCGGTCCCGCTGCCTTCCGCGACAACGGGCGGCAGTGCGAGCGGCACGACGAGCGCAGCGACGATTGCCAGCGCCCCGGTCAGGATCGAGATCGGGATGCCGCGCTGCGGTCTGGCGGCGAACAGCAACCACAGGTACCCCGCGGCCGCGAGCGCGAAGGCGAAGCCGTCGCTGAGGTCGAAGTCGGTGAGCGCGGGTGCAATGAGCAGACCGAGAAGAGGGATGCCCGCGGCGGCGGGCGCGCGCAGTCCGATCGCGAGCAGGTCGGCGATCAGGGTGATGGCGCCCACGCCCGCCACGAGAAGGAGCAGGATGCCGCTATCGACGACCGCGGGGATCGCCTGCGTCCGGATCGATTCGAGCGCCGCCTCGGTGAGCCGGCCGATGCGCTCCACGGTGCCGCTCCCGGGGATGACCAGGAGCAGCGCCGTGTCGCCGGCGAAGCGCAGCACCACGTAGGCGGCGAGCGCGAGCAGTGCCACGAGCGAAGGCAGCGGGCGCCAGCGGGCCAGTCGGCGTACGAGCGCGGCCGCACCAAGCACAACGGCGGTGACGACGGCCATCTCGAACCACCATCCGCCTCCCTCAAGCAGCACGTGCAGGGCGGTGCAGGCGAGCATGATCGCGATGAAGAGGGCGAGACTCAGTCGCGGCTCGGCACGGCGCAGCTGGATGGGGTCGATCGTCGCTTTCGCGCGGGGCTCTCGCTCAGTGCCGAACATTGCGCGACTCCAGCAGGGGCATGATCGTCTCCCACAGTTCCCCGACGCTCTCGGCAATCTCCGCATCCACGGGGTTCCAGCCGGCAATCGCGAGTTGCTCCGCGATCTCGTCGAAGCGGGGTGTCACGATGAGCGCGATCGCGAGTTCGAACCGGCGCCGCTGGGCCGCGAGCAGTTCGATCGTCGCGGGCTCGGCATCCGCGACGATGGCGAAAACGACGCCGAGGGAGACGTGTGGCCGCGGAGGCGCTGCCCCCATGACGGATTCCGCCGCGTTCGGGCTGAGCTCGGCCGCGGCGACGCTCTCGAGGAACGCGTCGACCCGCTCGGGTGACTCGAGCTGCCGCGGACCGGTCTCGAGCAGCTGCACGAGGAAGCCGCGTTGCTCCAGGTGCAGCGCGAGCGTCGCCGTCATCCTGAGCGCCCACTCGAAACGATCGCTCTGCGTCTCGTGCGGCTCGGGGGCGAACTTCCGGTCGCCGTAGCCTCGCCTCACGGTGTCGAGCACGATACACGCCTCCGCGTGGCTGCGCTGCTCCTCCTCGCGCACCATGAGTTCGCCCCGATGCGCGGATGCGCGCCAGTGGACGCGGCGCAGCGCGTCTCCCGAGCGGTAGTTGCGGGTCATCGCATCGTCGTCTCCGCCGAGCGATCGGAACCTGTGCGCGTGCACCGCACCGTCGTCCGCGGTGACGCTCAGCCCGCTCGACCGCAGCACCTCGACATCCGGAATGACGATGACGCGCTGGGTCTCGCCGACCGCGACCTCGCCGCGAGCGAGGCCGAACGGGTCGCTCAGCTCGATCACGAGTGGTCCGATGTCGAAGACGCCCCGGCGCGGGGGCGTGAACGAATGGTGCAATACCGTGGGCTCGCTGCGCCACGGAGTGCGGCCGGGAATAGCAGGAAGCCGTTCGAAGGGGGTGGTGAAGGGTCTCCACGCCAGCGCCTCGGCCCAGCGCGCGCCGGGTGCTGCATAGGGCGACTGGTTCCTGAGTTCGATCGTGCCGCTCGCGGCATGGCCGGCCACCAGCATGGGCGAGGAGAAGCTCCGGGCGACCGCCATGCGCAGCGGCCTCAGCCGCACGAACAGCAGGGCGGTCGCGGGCAGCGCGACGGCGAGCCAGCCGATGAAGAGCATTTCAGTGCGGGCGAAGGCATAGCCCAGGAGGAGGAGGACCACTCCGACCACGGCCATGGCACCCCCACGCGCAGTGAGGCGCACCTCTCTCCCGAGGGCCCGCGAGCGGGGTCGGGATGGCATGGCCTGCTCCGCTCTCGGTCTCAGGCCGAGCCGACCGCGCCGAGCGGCACCGTCGTGGCGGCGACGATCCGGCGGATGATGTCGACGACCGTGGTAGCCCCGACCCGCTCGCCGCGGCCAGATACCCGGGTAACCGGCAGAAGCCGGTGGGCGAGCACGGGAACGGCGAGCGCGTCAATGTCGTCGGGCAGCACGAAGTCGCGTCCATCGAGGGCGGCGCGGGCCTTCGCGGCGCGCACCAGCTGCAGCGTCGCTCGCGGGCTCGCGCCCAGTCTCAGCTCGGAGTCGGTGCGCGTCGCTTGCACGATGGCCACGGCGTACTGCTCGACGGCGCGGCTGACGAACACGGAGCGCACCTCGTCGATCATCTCGAGCAGGGTTGCCGTGGAGACGACCGGGGTGACGGCATCGAGGGGGCTGGACCGCTCACGGGTGCGCAGCATGGCCTGTTCGGACGCCTCATCCGGGTAGCCCATCGAGATGCGGATCATGAAGCGATCGCGCTGGGCCTCGGGCAGCGGATAGGTGCCCTCCATCTCGATGGGGTTCTGGGTGGCGACGACGCTGAACGGCGAGGGCAGCGGATAGGTGCCGCCGTCGACCGTGACCTGCGTTTCCTCCATCGATTCGAGCAGCGCCGACTGGGTCTTCGGCGAGGCGCGATTGATCTCATCGCCGATCACGATGTTCGCGAAGACCGGCCCCGGCTGGAACTCGAAGCTGCGCTCAACCTGGTTGAACACCGAGACACCGGTGATGTCTGACGGCAGCAGATCGGGAGTGAACTGGATGCGGCTGACGCTGCAGTCGACGGATCGCGCGAGCGCTCGGGCCAGCATCGTCTTGCCGACGCCGGGCACGTCCTCGATGAGGAGATGCCCCCCAGCGAGCAGCGTCGTGAGCGCGAGCTCGACCGCCTCACGCTTGCCGTCGATGACGGTCTCGATCGCTCGGATAATCTCGTCACTCAGCTGGTGAAAATCGGGTGCCACCTGGGCGTTGCTGCTGCTCACCTGTCAACCTCGCACTTCCTCAGGCGAGTCTGTCAGAAAACGTGCGGATGCGGCATGTCAATCTGCTGGGCATTCCCGCAGGCGGCGGGCGAGGTAGCGGCGCTCGGGCTCCGTCGGCGCCAGGGCGAGGGCCTCGCGGTAGGCGGCAGCGGCATCCGCGGTTCTGCCGAGCCTGCGCAGGAGGTCGGCGCGCGCCGCGGGCAGCAGGTAGTAGCCGTCGAGAGCCGCGACGCGATCGACCGCCTCGAGGCCCGCCGCAGGTCCCTTCCAGATGCCCCAGGCGATGGCACGGTTGAGGGCGACGACGGGCGAGGGGTCGATTCGCACGAGTTCGTCCCAGGCGTGCAGCAGTTCCGGAAAGTTGGTCTCGGCGAGCGATGGCGCGGTCGCGTGCTGCGCGGCGATCACGGCCTGCAGCTGGTAGCGACCCGGCTGTTCCCGCCTCAGGGCGGCCTTCAGGATGCCGACGCCCTCCGCGATCATCGCCGCGTTCCAGAGGCCACGGTCCTGATCCTCGAGCGGCACGAGGTCGCCCGCGGTATCCGTGCGCGCTTCGCGCCGAGCGTGCTGCAGCAGCATGAGGGCGAGGAGGCCCGCGGCCTCCGGCTCGTCGGGCATCAGCCCCACGAGCAGCCGCGCAAGCCTGATCGCCTCGGCCGCGAGGTCCGCGCGCAGGAGCGAGTCGCCGCCACTCGCCGAATAGCCCTCGTTGAACAGCAGGTAGAGCACCGCGAGAACGCCCGGCAACCGTTCACCGAGCAGGTGGCCCTCGGGCACTCGATAGGGAATGCCCGCGTTCCTGATCTTCGATTTCGCGCGCACGAGCCTCTGCGCCATCGTCGGCTCCGGCACGAGAAATGCACGCGCGATCTGCGGCGTGCTGAGGCCTGCGACCGTGCGCAGGGTCAGCGCGATGCGCGCCTCGAGGCCGAGCGCCGGGTGACAACAGGTGAAGATCAGCCGCAGCCGGTCATCCGCCACATTGTTATTCGTGGGTTCCTGAAGTTCGTCCATGACATCGGCTTCCGCCAGCCTCGATGCCTCGGCGAGCTTCGACCGCTCCTTCGCCGAGCGGCGCAGCCTGTCGATGGCGCGGTTCTTCGCGACGGTCGTGAGCCAGCCGCCGGGATTCGGCGGGATGCCGTCGCGCGGCCAGCGCTCCAGCGCGGTTGCGAACGCGTCCTGCGCGCAGTCCTCGGCGAGACTCCAGTCGCCGGTGATGCGGATGAGCGTGGCGACGATGCGGCCCCACTCCTCCGTGTGGGCGGCGGCCACCGCATCCGCGACGGCCGCCGCCGACGTCTCCGTCACGCTACTCGAACGGCCAGAACGGGCGGATCTCCACAAGACCGTAGGCGGCCATAGGGTGCTTGCTCGCGATCTCGATCGCCTCGTCGAGGTCGGCGCACTCGATCACGTCGATGCCCGCGATGTACTCCTTGCCCTCGACGAAGGGGCCGTCGGTGACGAGCAGGTCGCCGCCGCGCACGCGCACGGTCGTCGCGTCCTCGGCCGGCCGCAGCCGATCACCGAACTTGCGCACGCCGCGCCCATCCATCTCTTCGACCCAGTTGTACGGTGGTTCGCCGTTCTCGGGCTCGTCAGACGGCGCGGTCGGGCTGTCGGGTGCTGTGCCGATAAAGAACAGATACTGCATGGTCTTCCTCCTCGTTGAGAGCGCCTGGATGAGACGTTACGCAGTGTCTACGAACGGCGCAGCCGCAGATCGACACCTCGCGAAAAGTTTTTCTGGACCGATCTCAGTCGCTGAACTCCGTCATCACGATCTTTCCGCCGCCGTGGCGGGTCATGCTCGCCTCGAACGCCTTCGCGAGTTCCTGCATCGGGTAGCTCGCCGCGACATCCACCACGAGGCTGCCGTCCTCAACCATGGCGCTCAGTCGGTCGAGGCCCACGGCATCGGGGCGCACCCAGACATAGCGGCCGCCGTGTTCGCCGACGGTACGATCCGCGATCGAGACGTGGCGACCGTCGGGCTTTAGCAGGGCGAGGGTCGTGTCGAGCACGCCTCCAGCAAAGTCGGCCACGGCATCCACCTGTGGCGCGAGCACCCTGACGCGATCGACGAGGCCTTCGCCGTAGGTCACGGGTTCGGCGCCGAGCTCGCGAAGCCTGGCATGGTTTTTCTCGGATGCGGTGGCGATGACCCGAGCACCCGCACGCTTCGCGAGTTGGATGCCCGCGCGCCCGACCCCGCCTGCACCGTTGTGGATGAGCACGGTGTCGTCGACCGTGAGCTCGAGATAGTCGATGCAGCGCAGCGCCGTGAGCCCCGCCAGCGGCAGTCCCCCCGCCTGCTCCCAGCTCAGCGAGCGCGGCTTGTGCGCCACGATCGGGGCGGGCAACACAGCGAACTCGGCGAAGGTGCCGACCTGCACGGTGTCGCGGCGACCGTAGGAATACACCTCGTCGCCCGGCTGGAACTCCGGGGTGTCGAAGCCGACGGCCTCGACGACGCCCGCGACGTCCCAGCCGGGAACGACCGGGAAGCGCACGTCCATCAGCCCATCGAGGTTGCCGGCCATGACCGACCAGTCGACGGGATTGACCCCGGCCGCCTTCACCCGGATGAGCACGCTTCCCGGCGCGAGCCTCGGGCGTGGCAGCGGCGTGTTCTCCAGAACCTCGAGCCCGCCGTAGCGGGAGTAGCTCATGGCCTTCATCGACTCACCCATGCGCGGCCTCAGCTCGCCGCGGCTTCGCGGTGCGGGAGCTTCCAGCCCGGGCGCACGTAGTGGCAGGTGTACCCGTTCGGGTGCTTCAGCAGGTAGTCCTGGTGCTCCTCCTCGGCCTCCCAGAAGTCGCCGGCGGCAGTCACCTCGGTGACGACCTTGCCGGGCCACAGGCCGGAGGCGTCGACATCCGCAATCGTCTCTTCGGCAACGCGCTTCTGCTCGTCGCTGGTGTAGAAGATCGCGGAGCGGTAGCTCGCGCCGATGTCGTTGCCCTGGCGGTCCCTGGTGGACGGGTCGTGGATCTGGAAGAAGAACTCGAGGATGTCGCGGTACGAGATCTGCTCCGGGTCGAAGACGATCTCCACCGACTCGGCGTGATTGCCGTGATTGCGATAGGTGGCGTTCGGCACCTCGCCGCCGGAGTACCCGACGCGGGTGGACACGATGCCGGGCCGCTTGCGCAGCAGGTCCTGGGCTCCCCAGAAGCACCCTCCGGCCAGAATCGCCGTCTCTGTCGTTGCGTTCATCGTCTCTTCTCCTTCGATACCGGGCCGGGTCGCCCGCGGGCCCATTCGCATGCTAGCGGGGCCGCTATGGAAAACGCCGACCACAGTGGAATTGTTCCGCGACCCTACGAGCCCAAGTTCTGCGGGCCACGGCATCTTGTGAGCCAGTTTTAAGCCGGCGTTAAGCCATCCGGAGCTGCTCGGAGGTACAGTGCTGGTGTTTTCGGGTCAAGGCCTCGGCCGCGGCTCGAGAACAGCCATCGTGTACATCAATCCAAGAAAGGGGACTCTTCATCATGGCTATGTCTTTTGATCCTTTCAGCGAGTTGGATCGACTCTTCGGGTCACGTCAGGGGCCGAAGTTCATGCCTGTCGACCTCTACTCCGATGGCGACCGCTACGTGCTGAACGCCGATATGCCGGGCATCGATCCCGGCTCGGTCGACATCGATGTGGACGGCCAGTTACTCACCATCCGGGCCAACCGCACGCCGGAAGGGCGCGAGGGCGCGAAGTGGCTGACGCAGGAGCGACCGCACGGCTCCTACCTGCGGCAGTTCAACCTGGGTGAGGGCATCGATTCCGAGCACATCACCGCGGATTACGACAACGGCGTGCTCTCGCTGGTCATCCCGCTCAGCGAAAGGGCGAGGCCGCGCAAGATCCAGGTGTCGACGGGTACTCGCTCGGAGAGACAGTCGATCTCCAGCTGACCCTCGTGACGGAGAGGCCATCGTGCCCTCCGCCCATCACGTGAAGGAGCACCTATGTTCCTCTTGGCAGAAGCGCTGACGGAAAGCGATCCGGATGCCGTCGCGGTCATTCGCGAGGCCGAGGCCATCGTGGTCGACGCCCTCTTCGACGATGTCGCCCGATCGCTGACCGTCACCGCGGTGGCGCCCGCCCCGGGGCGCGGTCTTCCCGAACGGACAGCCGCCGCGATCGGTGCGAGCTACTATCGGCACCCCCGGGACGACCGGACGAGCGCCTTCTTCTGGGCCCGGTCGCCTCCGCTCGTGGCTGGCGCCTGAAGCGAAAGGCGCGGGGCAGCATCGCCTGCCCCGCGCCTTTCGCACGTTCCGCCGGCCTCCGTCTCAGTCCGCCGGCCGATCACGCGCGCTGGGCTCGAGGGCGCTCGGTTCGAGGGACGCAACGAGGCGCGCGAGGCCATAGTCGAACGCGCGGTCCACGTCGCCGCCCATCCTGAACGCACCCCTCAGCTCCATGCTCACGAATCCGTGGATCCAGGCGGTGAGCAGGCGCGCGGCTTCAAGGGCCTCATCCGGCCCGACCATGCGCTCGGTCACCCGGATGAGCACGGCGGTCGCTCGCGTTAGCGTCTCGACCCGAGGGCGCGCGGCCCCCGGTCCCGGCGCGAAGATGAGGTGATACGCGGCCGGTCGCTCGCTCGCGAAGGCGCGCAGCGAGCGAGCCAGCGTCGCGACGGTCTCCGCCGGGTTGCTGAGGTCTTCCGCGCCCCTGTCGAGCAGTTCGGCCAGATCCTGCACCGTCGCCTCCGCCACGAGCCCGACGAGTTCGTCTCGACTGCCGACCCGCTTGTACAGTGACGGCGCGCGTATCCCGACCCTGGCGGCGACGGCGGCCATCGTGAGAGCCGAGAGACCGTCGGCCTCGAGGATGCTGCGGGCCGCCGACAGAATCTCCCCCGCGCTCGTGCGTTCCGGTGTCGGCATCGAAACCTCCGTCATTCTTCGCGATAACTATTGCACATAGCCATCATAGCTATGTATCGTAGCTATCGACAGGAGAGACACCATGGAACTTGCACCCGGACTGCATCGCATCGGCAACGATCTCGTCGCCGCCTACCTCGTGGTCGATGAGGCGGGAATCACCGTCATCGACGCGGGCCTCGGCGGTCACTGGAACGACCTGATTCGAGAACTCAAGGCGATCGGACGAACGACGGACGACATCCGGGCGCTCATTCTCACCCACGGCGACAGCGATCACGTGGGCTTCGCCGAGCGGTTGCGTCGCGAGCACCACGTGCCGGTCTACGTGCACGAGGCGGATGCGGCGCGAGCGCGCGGCGAGGAGTCTACGAAACCGGAGTGGGGCCGGATGCGCGCGGGCGCCATCGTGCAATTCCTCGGCTACACGATCGCCAAGGGTGGCTTGCGCACGCGCTATCTCGGCGCGGTGCAAACGGTCAGCGACGGACAGGTTCTGGATGCCCCCGGCAGCCCACGCGTGATCTCGATGCCCGGGCACTCCCCCGGCAGCATCGCGGTGCACGTTCCCGCTGTCGATGCTGTCTTCGTGGGCGATGCGCTCACCACGCGCAACGTGCTCACGGGTGTTCGCGGCCCACAGCCGGCGCCCTTCACGGATGACCCGGCGCGCGCGATCGAGTCACTCGAACGGCTGCGTGCGACCGGCGCCACGTGGGTGCTGCCCGGTCACGGAGCGCCATGGTCGGGCGGGGTCGACGCCGCCGTGGATGCGGTGCTCTCCGCCCGCTGACCCTCAGCCTTCGGCGGTGCCCCCGTCCTCGGTCGCTTCGGCGTTGCCCTCGTCGTACCCGGCGGCATAGCCGTCGTCGTAGCCTGCCGCGTAGCCTTCGGCTCGCGCCTCGGCGGTGCCGAGCCGGAACATGTCGTTCTCGGGAGGTCGGACAATACTGCGCGCCCCGGGCAGGTCGAGGTCGCCCACGAGGTGCCCGAGTCCCCGCACGACCGCGACCGGAAGTGCGGCAGCCTTGCCCTTCACGAGGTCGGTCGCGGCGGCGAGTTCGTCTGCCACGGCCGGGAGCGTGACGTGGAGGACGCGGCCGTGCGCATCCGTGCTGCCTCGCAGTTCGTCGAAGACGCGGATGCCGGCGGCGCCGATGGCCACGTCGGTCTGCCCGTCGCGCCAGGGCCTGCCGAGCGTGTCGGAGACGATGATACCGACCGTCACGTCGAAGCGGGCCCGCAGGTCCGCGGCGAGCGCGCGGGCCGAGGCGTCGGGGTCCACCGGGAGCAGCAGCACGGTGCCCTCGGGCGTGTTGCTGGAATCGACTCCCGCGGCGGCACCCACGACGCCGAGACGGTTCTCGACAATGCGGGTCACTCCCCCGGGGTGCTCGCGGCTGGCCACGACGCGCACGGTCTCCGCCGTGATCGCCTCCTCGCGGTCTGCGGCGCGAATCGTGCGCCCCTCGGCCTTGGAGACGACCTTGGAGGTGACGACAAGGATGTCGCCGTCGGCGAGCGCGGTGCCTCCCTCGAGCGCGTCGCCGATGATCTCGGCGAGGTTGTCGCTGGCCACGATCTCCGGGATGCCCTCGACCGCCCACACGCTCATCACGGCGGCCATCAGCGCACCAGCTTCGGCAGCACGTCGCGCCCGAAGGCGTCGATCCACTCGCGCTGGTTGCGCCCGACGTTGTGCAGGTAGACGCGGTCGAAGCCGAGGTCGAGATAGCGCTGAATGCTTGCCCGGTGCGCGTCGAGGTCTGCCGAGACGAGCATCCGCCCCTCGAAGTCCTCGGGCCGCACGAGTCTCGCGAGCTGCTCGAACTCGAAGGGCGAGCGGATGTCGGAACGAGGGAACCGCATGCCACCGTTCGGCCATTCGGCGAGCGCGTTCGCCATCGCCTGCTCGTCGGTCTCGGCCCAACTCAAGTGCAGCCGTAGCACCTTGGTGCCTCCCCGCTTGCCCTTCCCGGCCTCCCGCGCACCCTCGTCGAAGCGCGTGAACAGCGCGGCGATCTTCTCGATCGGGGCGCCGTCGACGATCAGGCCATCCACGGTGCGGCCCGCCCGCTTTGCCGTCACAGGGCCCGAGGTGGCGACGAGGATCTCGGGCGCGACCTCGGGCATCGTCCAGAGTCGCGTCGCCTCGAGCTTGAAGTACTGCCCGCTGTGCTTCACGTCGCGACCGGCGTGGGACGCGGCGAACAGCTTGTGGATCACCTCGACGGCCTCGAACATCCGGTTGATGCGCTCCGCTGTCTCGGGCCAGTAGCTGCCGGTGACATGCTCGTCGATCGCCTCACCGGAACCGATGCCGAGCCAGGGCCGCCCGGGATACATGGCAGCGAGACTCGCGCTCGCCTGCGCGATCATGGCCGGATGCCAGCGAAAGGTGGGCACGGTCATCCCGGTTCCGAGGTCTCCCGCGGTGGTCTGCCCGAGGGCACCGAGCACGTTCCAGACGAAGCTCGCCTGCCCCTGTCTGGGCACCCACGGCTGAAAGCGGTCGGCCGCCATGACGCCGCTGAACCCGTTGGCCTCGGCGTGCGCGCTCAACTCGAGGATCTCGGTGGGGTGAAACTGCTCCAGCGCGGCGCCGTAGCCGATGTGCGGGGCGCCGACGTGCGGGTGTGCGGGCATGCATCCATTCTGTCGTGCTGCGGACGGGGTGCCATCCGCTGCCGGAAGATCGCCTCGTTCGAGGTACTCTCAACCCGTGGACGAACTACGGCGTTTGGACAACACCCACGATTCGATGGACGAGCCGCTCGGCGCCGCGGCTGCTGTTCCTCGTGAGCGCGCGGTCCGCGAACCTCGCGCCCTCGGTCGCACCGGCCGCACCTTCGACATGTGGGCAGCCGGCCTCCTGACGCTGGCCCAACTTGTTTTCAGTGCGATGGTGAGCTTTCTCGCGCTGTTGAACCAATTCAACTTCGATAGCTGCAGTGACCCGCAGCTCCGGTGCAACTTCACCCTCGGCGGATTTGCCTTCGCGATGGTGCCGGTGGCGGGTGCACTCATATTTGTGCTCACCGTCGTGGTGATCGTGGTGCGTCACCGACGCGCACGTCCTGCCTGGTGGATCCCCGTGGCGGGCGCAGGGGCCTCGGTCATCGCTCTCGTCGTCTCTATCCTGCTCACGGCGGTCGCCGTCGGTCGACCGCCCTGGTAGGCAGGTGTCATCCCTCGCCCCAGCTGCATCGTCCTGATCTGTATGAACCTCCTCCTTCGCCGCATCGTGCTCGTGATCACCGCGGCGCTCGGCGCCTTCGTCGGCGTGTGGGCGGCCGCTTTCCCGGCGAGTTTCTACACCGAGTTCCCCGGATTCGGATTCATCTGGGTCGCCGTCGACGGAGCGTTCAATGAGCACCTGATCCGGGATGTCGGCGGCCTCTACCTCGCGATCGCGGCGGCCACCATCTGGGCCACATTCTCGAGTGAGCAGGCAGCAAGCCGTGCCGTTGGGCTGGCGTGGACCGTCTTCGGAGTGCTGCACTTCAGCTATCACGCCACGCACCTCTCCGCGCTCAGCCCGGCGGATGTCGCGGGCGAGCTCATCAGTCTTGGCACGAGCCTCCTTCTCGGAGTATTGCTGTTACTACCACCTCTGTACCGCCCAACGTCCATCAGAAAGAAGACCGCATGAAACTGGCCATAGCCGGAACCACCGGAACCGTAGGAAAGCACGTCAGCGCAGCGGCAGAGAAGGCCGGCCACGAGGTCGTGCGGATGTCGCGCGCGACCGGAGTGGACATCGTCACCGGTGCGGGACTCGCGCAGGCCCTCCAGGGCGCGGATGCCGTCATCGACGTCGCGAGCGCCGCCGCCGCCTCCACCTCCGCGGCCGTCAGCTTCTTCGGCACGAGCAGCGCCACGCTGCTCGCGGCCGAGAAGGCGGCCGGCGTTCCGCACCACATCGCGCTGTCCATCGTCGGCATCGACGGCTTTCGCTCCGGGTACTACGCGGGCAAGGTCGAGCAGGAGCGCGTGGTCATGAACGGCCCCGTCGCGTGGACGATCCTGCGCGCCACCCAGTTTCACGAGTTCGCGTCGCAACTGCTCGGCCGCGCGAGCTTCGGACCGTTCGCCCTGATGCCGGTGGGGCGTCTGCAGCCCGTTGCGGCATCCGAGGTTGCGGCATCGCTCGTGCACCTCGCTGAGAGCAAGCAGTTCGGGCGCGCCGCCGACCTCGCCGGACCGCGAGAGGAGAGCCTCGTCGAGATGGCGCGCGGCTACCTCAGGGCGACGGGCACCCGACGCGCGGTCATTCCGCTTCGGGCGCCCGGCGAGATGATGCGAGGCCTTCGCGACGGTTCACGCCTGGCCGGACCGGGCGCGACACTCGGCACCCAGACCTATGCGGAGTGGCTCCAGAACCTGCCACGAACCTCTTAGGTCACTCCGCCCTCTCCGATTGCGGCAGACGGCGGGTGAGTGCGCGAGTCGACCCACCATGTGCCGCAATCCGTCGCCGAGTCGCACAGATGTCGACTCAGCCGCTCAGACCGTCGGCGGATCGAGCACCGGAATGCCCGCCGATACCGCCGCCTCACGGTAAGCGGCGGCGAGCCCCGCGAGCGTGGCGTGGGCGTTCAATCCACTCGGGTTCGGCAACACCCAGAGTTCGGCGCCCGCGATCGGCTCCGGCTGCAGCCCCACGACGGCCCTCTTGCGATCGAACGCGACGCGATACGCCGTGATGCCAAGCATCGCGACCGCCGCGGGTCGCAACTCCGCCACCCGGGTCGTAAGGTTCGCGGCGCCCGCGCGCAACTGCCCGGCATCCAGCTCGTCCGCGCGCCTCGTCGCACCAGACACCAGGCTCGTGATGCCTAGGCCGCGCGCGAGGAGGTGAGCGCGATCATCCGGATCAAAGCCCGCGGAGGCGTCGATCAGCCGGTCGACGATTCCCGCGTGGTAGAGGGCGGGATAGAAGCGATTGCCGCGCCTGCCGAAGTGCGCCTGCACCGCCGCGGTCTGAAGGCCGGGGTTGATGCCGACGAGCAGCAGACGGACGTCAGGACCGACCAGGTCGGGCAGCCCGACGCCCTTGAACGCATCCAGTTCGGCACTCGTGAAACCCACATTCGCACTGTACCCGCGCGACGGTGGGTGCACGTTCAGCCCTCGAGGCCCTTTTGCTCGCGGCGGGCGCGCAGCTCGGCCTCGAGTTGGCGGATGCGCTCGGCCTTCTCGTACGAGGCGATCTCACGGTCGAGTGCCGCCAACTCCGCCTCCGTATTGCGCACGCCGAAGCTCCCCGGCGTCACCGCTTCGAGTGGAGCGGCGGGGGCGTCCGCCTGTCGTCGTGCATCGGTCGATGCGGTCGGAGTCACGGGGCGCGCGTAGTCGCGGCCGACCGCGAACCACAGGATGGAACCCACGAGCGGCATCAGGATGACGATGATGATCCAGAACACCTTCGGCAGGTGCTTGATGCGCCACTCCTCCGCGGTGATGATGTCCACGAGCGCGCCGACCAGCACGATGAGCGTCAGCAGCGGCAGCACGAGGTACATGAGCAGCATCCTAGGGACACTTGGGGCGGATGACGAGCGTGGCGGCGGACCTCTAGAGCGCTCGAAGCCGAGGAGCGAGGTCGCGCTCGAAGAGTTCGAGAAAGCGGCGCTGGTCGAGTCCGGGTGCATGGAACACGAGGTGGTTGAGGCCCGCGTCGACGTACTTCTTCACGTCCGCCACCACCGCGTCTGGATCTGAGCCGACGATGAAGCGCGAGGCGATCTGCTCGATCGGCAGCGCATCCGCCGCCTGTTCCATCTCGATCGGATCGTGGATGTCGTGCTTCTGTTCCTTGCTAAGGGCGAGCGGTGCCCAAAAGCGGGTGTTCTCGAGCGCGGTCTCGTAGGAGGTGTCGTAGCTGAGCTTGATCTCGATCATGCGGTCGATCTCGTTGGCGTCGCGGCCCGCCTTCTCGGCACCCTCCTGCACGGAGGGGATGAGCTGCTCGGTGTAGAGCTCCATGCCCTTGCCCGAGGTGCAGATGAAGCCGTCTCCCGCGCGTCCCGCGTATCTGGCGACCATCGGGCCGCCGGCGGCGATGTATACCGGAACCGGTACGTCCGGGCGATCGTAGATGGATGCGCCGTGCGTGGAGTAGTACTCGCCCTGGAAGTCGACGCGATCCTCCGTCCAGAGCTGGCGCATGAGCTTCACCGACTCGCGCAGCCGGGCGAAGCGCTCCTTGAACTCGGGCCAGTCCTGCTCGCCCGCACCGCGGAATCCGGTCGCGATCTCGTTGAGCGCCTCGCCGGATCCGACCCCGAGCATGATGCGCCCGGGGTACAGGCACCCCATGGTCGCGAAAGCCTGGGCGATCACGGCCGGGTTGTAGCGGAATGTCGGCGTCATCACCGAGGTGCCGATCTGCACGGTGCTCGTGCGCTCCCCCACCGCCGCCATCCAGGCGAGCGAGAACGGTGCGTGGCCGCCCTCGTGCCGCCACGGCTGGAAGTGGTCGCTGACGGCGACGCTCTCCATGCCGTGCGCCTCGGCCGCCACCGCGATCTCCACGAGCTCACGCGGGTCAAACTGTTCTGCGGATGCCTTGTAGCCGAGCTTCAGGGGGAGCATGTGTCTATCCTCGCACTCGCAGCGTCGGCGCGTCGGGCGCGCCGTTCGACAGGCTCAGGGAACCACTACGACCGGCTAGGAGTCTGTAGGAACTCGGCCACCGCGCGCGGAACGTAGGGGCTCACGTCGCCGCCGAGTGCGGCGACCTGCCGCACCAAGCTGCTCGAGACGTGCGCGTGGGCCGGGTCGGTGAGCACGAAGACGGTCTCGACGCCCGCAAGGTCGCGGTTCACGATCGCCATCGGCGTCTCGTAGGCCACGTCGATCTGCGAGCGCACGCCCTTGACGAGAACGTGCGCGCCGACATCCGTGCAGTAGTCGACGAGTAGGCCGACGCTCCAGGAGGTGACGTGGATGTTGCCGGACAGCTTCGCCTCGGCGATCGACTTCTCGATGAGTGAGACCCGCTGCGCAACGGGGAGCAGGGCGGTCTTGTCGGGGTTGTGCACGACGAGCACGTGCAGTTCGTCAAAGATGCCCGAAGCTCGCTCGATGACATCGAGGTGACCCAGAGTGACCGGGTCGAACGACCCAGGAACGACCGCGATCCTGTTCATGCGTCCAGCCTATCCGGTGGGTGGGGTCGCTTCCTGAACGTGGCCGGTCGCGTCAGTTCTTGGCGAGGAAGTCGCGCGAGGTCTCGTCGAGGCGGCGATCGAGCGCCTCCCGCAGTGCCGGATGCCGCCCCAGCGTCGGATCGTCCGCCAGCACCTGCTGGGCGAGTTCCCGGGCCTCGGTGATGAGCTCGCCGTCTTTCGCGACGCGCAGCAACCGCAGCGACGACCTCCCGCCGGACTGGGTACTGCCGAGCACGTCGCCCTCCTGACGCAGCTCGAGGTCCTTCTGCGCGAGCTCGAAGCCGTCGAGCGTCGACGCCACGGCCTCCACCCGCTCGCGCGCGAGCGACTCGGGCTCAGCTGCGGTGACGAGCAGGCAGAGTCCGGGCACGCCACCGCGACCGACCCGGCCACGCAGCTGGTGCAACTGCGAGACGCCGAAGCGGTCGGCATCCATCACCACCATCGCCGAGGCGTTCGGCACGTCGACGCCCACCTCGATCACCGTGGTCGCGACGAGCACGTCGATCTCGCCAGCGGCGAAGGCGCGCATGAGCGCATCCTTCTGCTCGCTCGGCAGCCTGCCGTGCAGCGCCTCGATGCGGGCGGATGCCAGCAGCGGGTTCGCGCGCAACTCGGCCAGCAGCTCGGTGACGTTCGCGGTCGCAGCGTGACCGATCGCAACCTGTCCAGCGGCCCCGGACGTCTTGCGCGCCGCGGGCGCCTCGGCCGACTCCGCGACTTGGCCATCGTCCAACTCTACCCCCGGGTCCGCCGGGTCGATCGCGGGCGCGACGACGAAACCCTGACGCCCGCGAGCGAGTTCCTCTGCGAGCCGCTCCCAGACCCGGCTGACCCAGCCCGGCTTCTCGGCCAGCGGCACGACGAAGGTCTCGATGCCCTGTCGACCGGCCGGCAACTCGGCGATCGTCGAGATGTCGAGGTCGCCGAAGACGGTCATCGCCACCGTGCGCGGGATCGGCGTCGCGGTGAGCACGAGCACGTGCGGCGGGGTCGAGCCCTTGCGGCGCAGGGTCTCCCGCTGCTCGACGCCGAAACGATGCTGCTCGTCGACGACGACCAATCCGAGGTCGAAGAAGCCGACGGCATCCGACAGCAGTGCGTGGGTGCCGACAATGATGCTCGCACCACCGGACACCGCGGCGAGCAGCGCCTTCTTGCGCTCGGCGGTCGAGAGTTGCCCGGTGAGCAGGGTCGGTCGCAGTCGGGCGGCGAGATCCGGCCCCAGAGTCTTCACGATCGACCGCAGGTGCTGTCCCGCGAGCACCTCCGTCGGGGCGAGCAGCGCGGACTGCCCGCCGGACTGCGCCACCGCGAGCATCGCCCGCAGCGCGACGAGGGTCTTGCCCGAGCCGACCTCGCCCTGCACGAGACGGTTCATCGGCGCGTTGGACTCGAGGTCGGCGGTGATCTCCTCGCCCACCCGCGACTGGTCGCCGGTGAGGTCGAAGGGCAGCGCCGCGTCGAATCCGTGCAGCAGCGCTCCTCCGACCCGCGGCGTCGCCTCGCTCTCGCGAAGCAGCTGCCGCTGTTGCAGCAGCGCGGACTGCAGCACGAACGCCTCCTGAAAGCGCAGTGCCTTGCGCGCCGCGCCCCAGTCGGAGTCCTTCTGCGGGCGGTGAATTAACTCGACCGCCTTGGAATAGCTCATCAGCTTGCGGGAGGCGCGCACGGCATCCGGAACCGGGTCGTCGAGAACGGGCAGCGTGTCGAGCACCACGCCGATCGCCTTCTGCAGTTGCCACGAAGCGACGGAGGCGGTGGCCGGGTACAGGGGAATCGGCATCTCCGCCCATGCCCGAGCCTCGTCATCGCTGCGGTCCGCGTCTGGTTCGAACAGCTCGTAATCGGGGTGTGCGAGCTGCCTGGTGCCCTTGTAGTCGCCGACCTTGCCCGCGAAGATGCCGCGAGCGCCCGGCACGAGTTCGCTGCGGCGCCAGGCCTGGTTGAAGAAGGTGAGGGTGAGGATGCCCCTGCCGTCGCTGATCCGCACCTCGAGGATCGAGCCGCGCTTGGCACGCATCGGGCGCTCCTGCACCGCGAGCACCTCGGCCACGATCGTGACGCTCGACTCGAGCTGCAACTCGCTGAGCGCGGTCAGCTCGCCACGGCGCGCGTACCGCCGCGGATAGTGACTGAGCAGATCGCCGACGGTGACGAGCCCGAGCCCCTTCTGGAACGCCGCGGCCGTGCGCGCTCCGAGCGCTGTGGACAGCTTGGCGTCGAGAGGCGAGGTCACCCTCCGAGGCTACCGGCGACCGCCCACCCTGTCGGAAATTCAGGACAACGGTCGCCGTTGCGCGTCGAATCGCGCCCCCGTCGCCACAGCCACGGCCAAAGTCCTGAGTTTCCGAAAGAGCGGGGCGAGTGCAGCCGGTAGCGTTGAGCGCGATGACACGCATAATCGCCGGATTCGCCGGTTCGCTCACGCTCGCGGTGCCGCGTTCCGGCACGCGTCCCACGAGCGATCGCGTGCGCGAAGCCATCTTCTCGGCGCTCGAGTCGCGCGATCTCCTCGCCGGCGCGAGCGTGGTCGACCTCTACGCGGGTTCTGGTGCGCTGGGGCTCGAGGCGGCATCCCGCGGCGCCGCGAGCGTCACGCTCGTCGACAACGGCCAGCCCGCCGTGCGCGCGGCCCGCGAGAACGCGAGACTCGTCGGCCGCAGCGCGCCAGCGGGCATGGGGCCAAGGATCGCGGTCGTGGCCCAGTCGGTGCAGTCCTTTCTCGATGCGGCGAGCACCGAGTGGACCATCGCGCTCCTCGACCCGCCCTACGAGCTCGATGACACCCAGTTGCGACGCAACCTCGAGGCGCTGGCGCCGCGGCTGGCACCGGATGCGGTGGTCCTGGTCGAACGCAGCAGCCGTTCCGCAGAACCCGGCTGGCCCGACGGCATCGAGCTCGACCGCCGCAAGGATTATGGCGACACCACTCTGTGGTGGGCGCGCCGCTCCTGAGCGGAGCTAGCCGCGGCCCCCGTCCCAGCCGGTGTACGGGTCCCAGCCGCCCGGCGCGTAGGGTTCGCCGTCGAGGCTGATCCCGGCGCCGTCGACCACCACGCCCACCGCACGAAACCCGCCGGGGAACGACGCGTCGGGCGGGAAGGTTGCGAGCAGCGAGTGGTCTTCACCGCCGTCGAGAGCGAGCTCGGGCGAGGCGCCGAGCAGCACACTCTTGAAGTCGAGACCGACGCCGCTGGCGCGCGCGAGCCGTGCGGCATCGAGCGCGAGTCCGTCGCTAAGGTCGAGCATGGCGGTCGCTCCCGCGAGCGCGGCGGCGACCCCGTCCGCGATCGGTGGGCGCGGGGCCAGTTGCGCCTCGGTCTGGTCACGCAGCCCGGCCGCGAGCGACGCGGACGGCTCGCCCGCCGCATCCGTCGCGTACTGAAAGAGCAGCCGCAGAGCGAAAGCCGCCTCGCCGAGCACGCCCGAGACCGCGACGACATCGCCCGGCCGGGCGCCGGAGCGCAGCACCGCATCCCGACCCTCGAGGTCGCCGAACGCCGTCACCGCGATCGTCAGCGTCGGTGATACCGAGAGGTCACCACCGACGATGCCGCAGCCCAGCGCGAGCTCGGCGCAGGCATCCCGAAAGCCGTCGGCGATCCCCTCGAGCAGCGAGACCGGCGAGTCGGCGGGGGCGGCGATCGCGACCACGAGGGCGGTCGGCACGGCACCCATCGCCGCGACATCCGAGAGGTTGGAGGCCGCGGCCTTCCAGCCGAGGTCGTGCGGTGTCGACCACGCGAGTCGAAAGTCGGGGCCGTGGATCATCATGTCTGTCGTCACGACGAACCGTCCGTCGGGCGCGGCCACCACGGCAGCGTCGTCACCCGGTCCGAGCAGGGCGGATGCCGCATCCGGCAGCCGGGGAAAGATGCGGCCCAGCGTCGCCGACTCCCCTATCGCCCCGAGCGTATCGGCGCCCCTGGAACCCGGCCCTTCAGCATCCGTCATGCATCAAACGCTAGCCTGAAAGCAATGAACCCGAGACTCGTCCGCGCCGCGATGGCTGCCGCGGCGCTGCCACTGCTCCTCGCCCTCAGCGCGTGCGCGCCCACCGTAGCACTCAAGCCGGCGGCCGACGCCACCAATCCGAAGTGTGCGGACGTGATCGTGCACCTGCCCGGTTCCGTGGCCGACCAGTCGCTGCGAGACACGGATGCGCAGGCGACGGGCGCCTGGGGCGATCCGGCTGCGGTCATCCTGCGCTGCGGCGTGACGCCCCCCGGGCCCACGAGCTCGCAGTGCGCCACGGTCAAGGGCATCGACTGGGTCGTCGACGATACGAAGAAGCCGGTCTACACCTTCACCACCTACGGTCGCACGCCGGCCGTGCAGGTCGTCGTCGACTCGAACCTCACCAACGGCCAGGGCACCATCGTGCTCGATCAGCTCTCGAACGCCATCAGCTTCATCAAGCAGTCATCCAAGCACAAGTGCGAGAGCGTGCTGGGCAGCGGCCTCGGAGGCGAGTCCGAGGTGGTTCCCGCACCGACACCGACGCCATGATCGGTCGCTAGGACTCCGGCTGCGGGTCGGCGTCGTCCGTGGTGAGGTGCGGCGCGATGTCGCGCGGGTCCATCGTGCCCGCGAGCACCTCGCCCACCTGCGACACGATCGGCATCGCGACACCCTTGGCCGCCGCAAGTTCCAACACCGGCGCGACGGATGCGAGCCCCTCCGCCGTCTGGTTCATCTGCCTGACAACGTCCGCGAATCCGTAGCCCTGCCCGAGCAGTCGGCCCGCGGTGTTGTTGCGCGACAGGGGCGACTCGCAGGTGGCGATGAGGTCGCCGAGGCCGGCGAGGCCGGCGAGCGTCTCCGGACGACCGCCATAGGCGACCGCGAAGTCCGTGATCTCCACGAGCCCGCGGGTGATGATCGAGGCCTTGGTGTTCTCGCCGTAGCCGACGCCGTCGACGATGCCGATAGCCACAGCTATGAGGTTCTTGAGCACGCCACCGAACTCGGTGCCGATGACATCCGTATTCACGAAGGAGCGGAAGTAGGGGTTGGTCGCGGCGATGGCCACCCGGGTCGCGGTGTCCATGCTCTCGGAGGAGACGACGGCAGCGGTCGGCTGCTCCTTGGCGATCTCGAGGGCGAGGTTCGGCCCGGAGATCACGGCGACGCGCTCGGGGTCGATGTGGAGCTCCTGCTCGATGACCTCGGTCATCCTGAGTGCGGTGCCGCGCTCGATGCCCTTCATGAGGCTCACGAGGATGGCGTCGCGCGGAATCAGCTCCCGCACGATGCGCAGGTTCTCGCGCAGCGACTGGCTCGGCACAGAGAGGAAGACGATCTCGGCGGCGTCGAGCACGTCGGGCAGCATCGCGCTCGACCAGAGGTTGCGCGGCAGATTGATGCCGGGGAGGTAGTCGCTGTTGCGTTTGCTCTGGGAGATCTCGCGGGCGAGTTCCGCGCGCCGCGACCAGAGCGCGACATCCGAACCGCCGTCGGCGAGCACCTTGGCGAAGGTGGTGCCCCAGCTGCCAGCGCCCAGCACGGCGGCGCGCCGCACCCCCGGGGCCGACACGGGGATCGGCATGGTCATGAGGTTGCTCAAAAGCGTCCGATCTCAGACTGGTCGTGCTGGCTGGGGTCCCACAGCACCGTGGGTGCCGGCTCGCCGCGCAGGTCCGCGAGCAGAGCGGCGATGTCGCGCATCAGCACCGCGGTCGCCTCATTGAGTGTTGCGCTGTCGATCTTGCGCCCGGCGAACGCCGAGAGGTCGACCGGGTCGCCGATCTTGGCGTGGATGGTCTTCGGCGGGAAGACGCTGATGCGCTTGCCGTAGCGCGGCATGACGGCCTGCGTGCCCCAGTGCGCCATTGGGATGAGCGGCACGCCGGCCTCCAGCGCCATCCGAACCGCTCCGGACTTGCCGCGCATGGGCCAAAGGTCGGGATCGCGCGTGAGCGAACCCTCGGGGTAGATGATCACCGCGCGGCCGCTCTCGGCGAGCTTTTTGGCCGCGGCGAGCGGATCACTCCCGCGCACCGCGCCGGCCCGCTCGACCGGGATCTGGCCGGACTTGCGCAGGAACCAGCCGAGCACGGGAACCTTGAACAGGGAGGCCTTGGCAAGGTAGCGCGGCGCACGGCCGAGGCGCCACACGAAGATGCCGACCACCACCGGGTCGATCTCGCTGTAGTGATTGGGCGACAGGATGAACGCGCCCTGCTTCGGGAGCTTGTCGCCATCTTCGACGCGGTACCTCGCAATGAGATACATGAACGGCAGCACGAGTGCCGCGAGCACGCGGAAGACCGGTGTCTTTTCCGACTTCGGCTTCGGATGCTCGCCCGGCTGCTCTGCCGTGGGCTTGGGTTCGTCGGTCACTCGCCGGCTATCCCTCGTACACGAAGTCTGCGCCGAGCGCCTCGAGCTTTTCGATGATGTGTTCGTAGCCGCGACGGATGAGACCGACGTTGCGCACCGTGGACTGCCCCTCGGCGACAAGGGCCGCGATCAGGTAGCTGAAGCCGCCGCGCAGGTCGGGAACCAGCACGTCCGCACCGTGCAGCGGCGTCGGTCCGGTGATGACCGCGGCCTGCTCGAAGTCACGACGGGGAACCCGCCTGGGGGTGTCGGGAAGACCGTGCGGATGCACGACGATGTTCGCGCCCATCTCGTTGAGCGAGGCGGTGAAGCCGAGGCGGTTCTCGTACACCGTCTCGTGCACGATCGAGACGCCATTGGCCTGGGTGAGAGCCACGATGAGCGGCTGCTGCCAGTCCGTCATGAAGCCGGGGTGCACATCCGTCTCCACCGTGACGGGCTTCAGCTCACCGCCCGGGTGGTAGAAGCGGATGCCGTCGTCTTCGACATCGAACGCCCCACCGACCTTGCGGAAGACATTCAGGAAGGTCATGAGCTCGGACTGCAGCGCACCCTCGACGAAGATGTCACCGCGGGTGGCGAGCGCGGCGGATGCCCAGCTCGCGACCTCATTGCGATCGAACAGCGCCCGGTGCTTATAGCCTTCGAGCCGGTCGACGCCCTCGATGAGGATCGTGCGGTTCGGCTCGACCGAGATGATCGCGCCCATCTTCTGCAGGATGGCGATGAGATCCATGATCTCCGGCTCGATCGCCGCGTTCTTGAGCTCGGTCGTGCCCTCGGCGCGAACCGCGGTGAGCAGCACCTGCTCGGTCGCGCCGACGCTCGGGTAGGGCAGCTCGATGTCGGCGCCCTTCAGCCCGTTCGGTGCCGTGATGTAGATGCCCTCGTAGCTCTTGTCGACCACGGCTCCGAAGGCCCGAAGCGCGTCGAGGTGGAAGTCGATGGGGCGGTCGCCGATGCGGCAACCCCCGAGGTCCGGAATCCGCGCCTCGCCGAGGCGGTGCAGCAGCGGGCCGCAGAACAGGATCGGGATGCGGCTGGAGCCGGCGTGCGCGTCGATCTCGGCGAAATGTGCCCGCTCCACGTTGCTCGTGTCGAAGCGCAACTCGCCCGGCGCGAGATCGGTGACCTCGACACCGTAGACCTGGAGCAGCCCGCGCACGACATCGACATCGCTGATCTCGGGCACGTCGCGCAGCACGCTCGGCGTCTCGCCGAGCAGCGCGGCCACCATCGCCTTGGTGGCGAGGTTCTTCGCGCCGCGAACGCCGATGCGCCCTCGAAGCGGGTTTCCGCCGGTGATGAGAATCTCGTCTGAAGTCAGTGCCACGCGTTCCCCTGCCTTCTGGGCATCCCTGGTCAGAGCGGTCATTATTGGACCGAGCCGTGCCGTACAGGCAGTGTACGTGGCCGCCATGATTGCCTGCGGCTCTCAAACTCCGTGATTTTTGCCTCATCACGCAGGGTGAGCGCGATGTCGTCGAGGCCCTCGAGCAGTCGCCACCTGGTGTAGTCGTCGATGTCGAATGGCACAGTCAGCTCGCCGACGGATGCGGTCTTCGCCTCCAGATCGACCGAGGCCTCGATGCCCGGCTGCGCTTCGATCCTCGCCCACAGCGCTTCGGCATCCGCCTCGGTGATCTGCCCGGTCAGCAGACCCTGCTTGCCCGAGTTGCCGCGGAAGATGTCGCCGAAGCGCGGACTCAGCACGGCCGCGAAACCGTAGTCGCGCAGCGCCCAGACGGCGTGCTCGCGGCTCGAACCGGTGCCGAAGTCCGGGCCGGCGATGAGCACACGAGGGTTCTGGAACTCGGGTCGGTTGAGCACGAATTCCGGGTCCTGGCGCCAGGCATAGAACAGGGCGTCGTCGAAGCCCGTCTTGGTGACGCGCTTGAGGAACACCGCGGGGATGATCTGGTCGGTGTCGACATTCGAGCGCTTGAGCGGCACGGCGACGCCGCTGACCACGGAGATCTTCTCCATTACGCGATCACCTCGCTCACGGCCTGGGCTGGCGCCGGGTCTGCGGAGTCGAGACCGAGATCCCAGGGGGAACTCAGCGTGCCGCGGATGGCCGTGGCCGCGGCCACGAGAGGAGACACGAGATGGGTGCGCCCACCCTTGCCCTGCCGTCCCTCGAAGTTGCGGTTGGAGGTCGAGGCGCAGCGCTCGCCCGGAGCCAACTGGTCGGGGTTCATGCCGAGACACATCGAGCAGCCGGCGAAGCGCCACTCGGCCCCGAACTCTTCAATGATCTTGTCGAGCCCCTCGGCCTCGGCCTCGATGCGCACCCGGGCCGAACCCGGCACGACCATGACGCGCACGCCATCGGCCTTCTTCTGCCCCTTGACGATCGAGGCGAAGGCGCGCAAGTCTTCGATGCGCGAGTTGGTGCAGGAGCCCATGAAGACCGCGTCGACCGCGATCTCCTTCATCGGGGTGCCCGCGGCGATGTCCATGTACTCGAGCGCACGCTCGGCCGCTGCACGGTCGTTAGGGTCGCTGTAGCTCGCCGGGTCGGGCACGGACTCGCTCAGCGAGACGCCCTGGCCGGGGTTCGTGCCCCAGGTGACGAAGGGCTCGAGCTCGTTCGCGTCGAGGAAGACCTCGGCGTCGAACACGGCGTCATCGTCGGTGGCGAGGGTGTTCCAGTAGGCGACGGCCTCGTCCCAGTCGGCGCCCTGCGGGGCGTGATCACGACCCTTGAGGTAGTCGTAGGTGGTCTGGTCGGGCGCGACCATGCCGGCTCGCGCGCCCGCCTCGATCGACATGTTGCAGATCGTCATGCGCCCCTCCATCGAGAGGGCGCGGATGGCGCTGCCGCGGTATTCGAGCACGTAGCCCTGTCCGCCGCCGGTGCCGATCTTCGCGATCACGGCGAGGATGATGTCTTTGGCCGTCACGCCGGGGCGCAGCGTGCCCTCGACGGTGATCGCCATGGTCTTGAACGGCTTGAGCGGCAGCGTCTGGGTGGCGAGCACGTGCTCGACCTCGCTCGTGCCGATGCCGAAGGCCATCGCGCCGAACGCGCCGTGGGTTGAGGTGTGGGAGTCGCCGCAGACGACGGTGATGCCGGGCATCGTGAGTCCGAGCTGCGGTCCGACGACGTGCACGATGCCCTGGTCCTTGTCGCCGAGCGGGTGCAGGCGCACGCCGAACTCGGCGCAGTTCTTGCGCAGGGTCTCGATCTGGGTGCGGCTCGTCGCGTCGGCGATCGGGCGGTCGATCGCGAGGGTGGGAGTGTTGTGGTCTTCCGTGGCGATCGTGAGGTCGGTGCGGCGAACGGGCCGGCCGGCCATCCGAAGCCCGTCGAAGGCCTGCGGTGAGGTGACCTCGTGCACAAGGTGAAGGTCGATGTAGAGAAGGTCGGGGGTGCCGTCAGCACCCTTGACGACCAGATGGTCGTCCCAGACTTTTTCGGCCAGGGTCTTCGCCATGACACGTCCTCTCTCGACTTCGGGCAACTCACGGAAGGTACTCCGTGCCCAACCCAGACAGTCTACTTTGCCGACGGCGGCGCTTGCCGGGGGTTGCGTCGCTAGGCTTGAGCTGTTGCACACCACAATCGCGCAACGCCATTTCTGCCCACAAGGCCGGTTCAAAGGAGAACAGACATGACCATCACGCAGCCCTCCATCGAGGAAGCCGCACCAGCTACGGATGGCATCGCTGCCATCGACTTCACCCACGAGCGAGTCCTCATCTCGACCGGCAGGCGTTCCGGTCTCACGATGAGCGTCGCCGTTCACTCCACGAGGCTCGGCCAGGCCCTCGGCGGGGCCAGGGTGTGGCAGTACTCCGACTGGACCGAGGCCGTCGCGGATTCGCTCCGTCTCTCGGCCGCAATGACGCTCAAGAATGCCGCGGCCGGCCTGAACCGCGGCGGCGGCAAGTCGGTGATCTATCTCCCCATGGGCACGGTGCTGAGCGACGCGCAGAAGCGCGACGCGATGCTCGACCTCGGCGACGCGATCGAGAGCCTCGGCGGCGCGTACATGACGGCAGAGGATGTCGGAACGAGCGCCGAGCTCATGGCCATCGTCGCAGAGCGCACCGAGCACGTCTGCGGACTGCCCGCCGATAAGGGCGGCGTGGGCGAGCCCGCGGATGCCACGGCTGCCGGAGTGTACGCGAGCATCCTGTCGACCCTCGATGCCGCCTTCGGTACGCGCGACGTCGCCGGTCGCCACATCGTCATCTCGGGGCTCGGACAGGTCGGAGGTCGACTCGCCACGAAGCTCGCGGCAGCCGGCGCGCAACTCAGCGTCACGGATGTCAACCTGGGCAAGCAGGACCTCGCCGCCTCGCTCGCCGCGACCTGGGTGGACGTGGCGGATGCCCACCGCATCGAAGCCGACCTCTTTGTTCCCTGCGGACTCGGCGGCGTGCTGAGCCCGACCGTCATCGACGAGCTTCGCGTTCCCGCGGTGGTCGGCGCGGCGAACAACCAGCTCGCCCGCCACGACGGCGCGGAGCAGCTGACCGCTCGCGGCATCCTCTGGGCGCCCGACTTCGTCGTGAACGCCGGCGGCGTGATCTACCTCGACATGGCGACGAAGCCGAACGCCGACTTCGCCGCGATCGAGGCGCGTGTCTCGACGATCGGCAACACCATCGCGACGATCTTCGCGGATGCCCGTTCCAAGGGCATCACGACGCTGGATGCGGCGGAACAGCTCGCGATGGCACGCCTGAACGCCGCCTGATCGATCGAACTCGGTGTCGATCTCGCTCAGTCGCACTCCACGCGGATGACGTAGTCACCGAGTTCGAGCGTCGCCCCGGCGGGCACCGCTGCCCTCGTGCCCGGCGCGACCTCGATGGCATCCGAGTCGTCCGGCACGATGAAGACACCGTTCGTCGAGTCGAGATCGTGCACCCAGAGTTGCCCGGCCTCGACCTCGACGAGCGCGTGCGTCTTCGACAGCGACTTCGCGGGGTCGACCAGCGGAAGCAGTTCGGCATCCGGTCGCTCGTCGGTGCGCGCGGGGTTGCGGCCGATGAACAGCGCTCGCTCCACCGCTCGTGCTCCGATTCCGCCGGGCAGCACGAGACGCCACTGGAGTTCTGGGCGGTGAGGCGCCTCGGGTAGCTCGACTCCCGCATCCGAGGCGGCGTCGCGCGGCGGCGGGACCACGCCAGGAGTCGGCGGCACACCGGCGCCGGCGGTGAAGAAGACGATGTCGTCACTGGCGCTCCGCTGCGGAACGACCCGGGGGTTCGCGACCCGGTAGGTGCCGGAGTCGATGACCCCGGGTGGAAGCGTAATGAACTCTTCGGGGTCGACCGCGGCGGCATCCTGCCGATCCGGTGAGGGACGTGGCTGTGGTGGAAGAGAGAGGCCTGGCGGTGGGGCGATCATGGGAGAGTCTTCGTCGTCCACCTTTGCCCCTGCCATCGCAACTGTTACCGGGCAATGCTAACGGACACGAGAAACCGAACCCGTATTGTTCTTGTAGAAATGTGCCGCCCGCGACGGTGGCACACCTCGGTACCCGCGCTCGGTTCGTCGCGAGCGCCAAGACCTGGAAGAAGACCGCGTGCGCCTCAAGCTCACTCTCGTTCGTCCAACCGCGACCTCCGACGACATCGTCGTCACGACGGATGCCGCGGCCACCATCGGAGATATCGCCGCCACGATCATGCGGGTCGATCCCCAGGCCGCGCCCACTGTCGCGCGCGGTGGGCAATACACGATGAGCGCCAAGCTTCCCGGCGCTCCAGAGGCATTGCTTCTGCCGCCGGATGCGCCGGTCGGAGAGGCCTGGATCGGCTCCGGCGCGAGCGTCAGCATCGTGGATGCCGGCGTCTTCTACGTGCCCGAGGCCTCAGGTAAGGGTCCCGTCGTCGCCACGGTTCGAGTCACGGCCGGAGCGGACGAGGGGCGAACGTTCGACCTTCGAGCCGGCAGCTGGTCACTCGGTCGCGATTCGGCATGCGACATCGTGCTGACCGACCCGCTCGTGTCCAAGAAACATCTGAGGTTTGAGGTCGACACGGCGGTGGAAATCGTCGATCTGGGCTCGGCGAACGGTGTCGTCGTCGACGGCGGAATCGTCGGAAGGCTGCGAGTCACCAAGAAAGAAACCATTCTCGTCGGCGACACGGAGATGGTGATCGAGGTCAATCCGGTCATTGCGGAGACCGGGGTCACGCCCAAGGCCGGGCCGATCTTCTTCAACCGATCGCCACAGGTGGAACCGCGCTACGTCGGGGCCGAACTGGTCGGGCCAGAGGTGCCGCAGGAGCTCGATCTGCAGGACTTCCCGCTGCTGTCGATGATCGCACCGCTCATCATGGGTGGCGCACTCTTCGCCTTCACCCACAATCCGCAGTCCCTGCTCTTTGTCGCACTCTCGCCCGTGCTCATGATCGGCAACTACGTGAGCCAGCGGATGTCACGCAAAAAGAAGCAGAAGTCGAGCATCGTCAAGTTCGACGCCAGGCTGTCGGCACTCACGGAACAGCTCGCCCAGGAGCGGGTGCACGAGCATGAGATGCGGTTGCGCGAGGCACCATCGACAGCGGAGATCCTCGCCCAGTCCGCACGCTTCGATTCCCTGCTGTGGACGCGTCGGCCCGAGCACTGGTCGTTCCTGAACGTGCGCCTCGGCACGGGAACGATGGAATCACGCAACACGATCCGCGAAGACCAGAAGAGCACGTCACTGCCCGAGTTCCAGTCCCGGTTCGACGAACTCGTCGCGGCCAATCGATTCGTGCACGACGTGCCGATCATCGATAACCTCTACGACTCCGGTGCACTCGGCATCTCCGGGGCTCCGGATGCGGTGGTCGAGGTGACCAACGCCCTGCTGGTGCAATTGACCGGCCTCCATTCGCCGGCGGAGCTCGTGGTGGCGTCCATCATTACTCCGGCATGGTCATCCGGCTTCGAATGGCTCAAGTGGATACCGCACACCTCGTCACCGCACAGCCCCATCACGGGTAGCCACCTCGCGGACAGCGCCGCGAGCGGTGCCGCGCTCGTCTCAGCGATCGAGGACATGATCAGCGCGCGACAGGAGGCGAACCGCGCCACCGCTCAGCGCCGCGGGGCGATTTCGGAGGATCAGACCGCGCTCGAACGTGGAGCGACCGTGGGAGAGGATGCTGCATCCGCCGGCACGCCGTCCCTTGTTCCCGCCATGATCCTTCTCATCTCCGACGACGCCTCGGTCGATCGCGCACGACTCGTGCAGCTCTCGGAATCCGCCGCGGACGCCGGCATCTATCCGGTGTGGATCGCTCGGTCGCCGCGAGCGCTTCCCGCCGTGTGTCGCACCTTCCTCAATCTCGCCGAGGATGGCGGCCCAGCCACCGCCGCCTTCGTGAGACTGGGCGAGACGATCGACGATGTGGTCACCGAGCACGTCAGCCCGGCGGATGCTCTCGACTTCGCGCGTCGGCTTGCCCCCGTGATCGACGCGGGAGCTCTCGTCGCCGACTCGAGCGACCTGCCGCGCAGCGTGTCGATGGTGTCCCTGCTCGGTCACGATCTGTTCGAGTCGAGCGAGGCCGTGACCGACAGGTGGCGGCAGAACGAGTCGATTCACAATCGCACGGGCGGCGAGAACACGAAGCTGCGTACCGCGGGAAAACTTCGCGCCATCGTGGGCTCCTCCGGAGTGGATGGAATCCACCTCGACCTCAGGACGCAGGGCCCGCACGCCCTGGTGGGAGGCACAACCGGCTCGGGTAAGAGCGAGTTCCTGCAGGCATGGGTGCTGGGCATGGCCGCGGAATACAGCCCCGACCGCGTGACCTTTCTCTTCGTCGACTACAAGGGCGGATCCGCCTTCGCCGACTGCGTGAGCCTGCCGCACTGCGTTGGTCTGGTCACGGACCTCAGCCCGCACCTTGTCCGTCGGGCCCTCACGAGTCTCCGCGCCGAACTTCGGTTTCGGGAGCACCTGCTCAACCGCAAGAAGGCCAAGGACCTGCTCGAGCTCGAGAAGCGTGGAGACCCCGAGTGCCCGCCGGCACTCGTGCTCGTCATTGACGAGTTCGCCGCGCTCGTGGGCGAGGTGCCGGAGTTCGTCGACGGCGTCGTCGACATCGCCCAGCGTGGCCGGTCCCTCGGCATCCACCTGATCATGGCGACGCAGCGCCCCGCCGGCGTGATCAAAGACAACCTCAGGGCGAACACGAACCTTCGCATCGCCCTTCGCATGGCAGACGAATCAGACAGCCAGGATGTCGTGGGCGTCAAGGAGGCCGGCGGCTTCGATCCCTCGATCCCCGGCCGCGGACTCGCCAAGACCGGTCCGGGCCGACTCACGCAGTTCCAGTCCGGCTACGCCGGAGGCTGGACGTCCCGCGAGCCGGAACGCCCGGGAATCGAGATCGCCCAGCTGCGATTCGGCTCCGAAAACCGTTGGGAGGAGCCGCGTCGCTCGGACGTCGAGGAGGTCACGGATCTCGGCCCGACAGACCAGCAGCGTCTCGTGTCAACGGTGGTTTCCGCGTCCCACGCGGCGAACATCCCCGCTCCCCGCAGGCCGTGGCTCGATGAACTGGCCACCGTCTACGAACTGGGCAGGTTGCACCAGCGAACCGATGCCGAACTCCTCCTCGGGGTGTCGGACGTGCCAGAGGAACAGCAACAGCGCCCGGTCTTCTTCAGGCCGGATACCGACGGCCACATCTCGATCTTCGGAACCGGCGGTTCGGGAAAGAGCGCAACCCTCAGAACTCTCGCCGCCGCCGCGGCGATCACCCCTCGCGGCGGCGCGGTCGAGGTGTACGGCCTCGACTTCGGCGCCGGCAGCCTTCGGATGCTGGAGGCACTCCCCCACGTCGGCTCGATCATCAACGGCGACGATTCGGAGCGCGTCATCCGGCTCTTCCGCATGATCAAGCAGGAACTCGAATCGCGCGCCCCGCGCTTCGCCGCGGCGAACGCGTCGAGCATTGCGGACTACCGCACGCTCGCGAACCGACCCGACGAGAAGCGCATCCTGTTGCTCATCGACGGCTACCCCACGTTCCGCCAGGAGTTCGAAATCCCCGCCGGCCGATCCGCCTGGTACAGCGTGTTTCAGGAGGTCATCTCCGACGGCCGCCAGCTCGGAATACACATCGCGTTCACGGCGGATCGACCGGGTTCCGTTCCGTCGTCGATCAGCTCGAGCGTGCAGAGGCGAGTCGTACTGCGACTTGCCGAAGAAGGCGGATACAGCATGCTCGACGTGCCGAGCGACATCCTCGGTGTCGGATCAGCTCCGGGGCGCGCGATCGTCGACAATCTTGAAACGCAGATCGCGATTCTGGGCGGTAGCACCTCGATGTCCGACCAGTCCGCGGCGACCCGCGCTCTCGGTGAAGCGATGACCCGGGCCGGCGTCGCTCCCGCCGCCGCGATCGGGTCGCTACCCAAGGAGTATCCGCCGGCTCAGCTTCCGGATCGCGTGGGGGACCGGCCCGTGCTCGGCATCAGCGATGAGAACCTCGGCCCTGTGGGGTTCGAGGCGAGCGGCACCTTCCTCATTGCCGGACCACCCGCCAGCGGCCGCACGAACGCACTCGAAGCGGTGGCGCTCGCGGTGAGCCGTTTCGACCCGGACGCACGCCGCTACTACTTCGGCAATAAGCGCTCGCGCCTGGGTTCCGATGTCGAGTGGACGGCCTCGGCCGTGACCATCGACGATGCGGCCGCGCTCGCCAAAGAAATCGTCGAGGCCGTGGCTGACGCGGATACCGAGGGACGCATCGCCGTGTTCGTGGAGTCCATATCCGAGTTCCTGCAGACGAGCGCAGATCAGCCGATCCTCGACCTGATCAAGGCGATCAAGCGCAGTGACCACTTTCTGGTCGCCGAGTCTGAGACGTCTACCTGGAGCTCGTCGTGGCCGCTGCTCGGTGAGATCAAGAACGGTCGCCGCGGCATCCTGTTGCAGCCGGAAGCGATCGACGGCGAGCTCATCCTCAAGACGCCGCTACCTCGAATGGCCCGCAGCGAGATGCCGGAGGGACGCGGAATCCTGATCACGTCCGGCAAGTTCTCCCGCGTTCAACTACCGCTCGTGGGAGCCGAATAACGCGCTATAGACAGATGGGTACCCCTGCCCATGTGCGGCGCGGACCATCGTCGATAGTGTGTTCTTGGTAGATCCAGTCGGGGTCTGCGCAGACCGAAGGAGTAACCATGGCCAACTTGAATGTTAGCTACAGCGATATGACGGATGCTGCTGGCAAGCTCAGCGCGGGCAAAGAAGAACTCACCTCGAAGCTCACCGAGCTCCAGACCCTCGTCCAGAACCTCGTCAGCGGCGGCTTCGTCACCGACGCATCATCGGGAGCGTTCCACGACTCCTACACGCAGTTCACCACCGGCACCAAGTCGGCCGTCGATGGCCTCGACGGGCTGTCGCAGTACCTCACCAAGGCGGCGAACGCCCTCCAGAACACCGACACCGAACTCGCCAACGCGATCAAGGGCTGATCGGTAGAACCGTTCATGGCAGTTGGGCCGGCCTCAGCGGCCGGCCCACTCCATCGATCTCAAGGAGAGAACTCGTGGCCAGCCCTGACCTGCTTCTGAACATCAAAATGCTCGACGAGACCGAACAGAACCTGTCGAGCATTCTCAAGGAGTTCAAGAACGCCGAAAAGTTCAGCGACGAGGTCGCGGCCGCCACGGGGCACGACCACCTCGCCGACAAGGTGCACGATTTTGCCAGCAACTGGAACGCCCACCGCGAAGGCATGATCGAAGCAATCCAGACGCTGCACGACAGCGTGAAGAAAATCTACGACGCCTTCGACGAAACGGACAAGTCGCTCGCTGACGCGATCACGAGCAAGAGCACTCAACCCGTCGTGAAATAGGCAGTTTCATTGAGTCCAGCGGCGCCCACCCTGCCCGCGGCAGCACGCCCCTCACCATCGTTCCCTATCGAGGACTGACTATGACTACGCTGACCGAGCTTTCGGGCCAAGCACAGCTATTGCAGCTGAAGGCCGAGCACTACCTCACTGTTGCAGACGCAATCCGTGACGCGACCATCGCGCTTCGCAAGGTCGCGGACCCAGACAGCACCATCAGCGAGTCCGTGAGCGAACTGCGCAGCAAAGCCACCGAAGTGGCGGACAACATCACCAAGGCAGAGGCGCGCTACCGCAAGACATCCACGGCCCTTCGCACCTATTCCATCGCCCTCAAAGACGCGCAGGAGCGTGCACACGCCGCCATCATTGCCGCCGGCGAAGCAGACGACAACGGCCACGCCCGCTCACAACAAGAGCACTACGAGACGTTGGCGCAGACTCCGGATGCCGACCAGGCCGCGAACCAAAAGCTATTCCTCTACTGGCGCGACAAGGCGACCGAAAGGGCCACCGCGAGCAGCAATGCGGTGAGTAACTGGCAGAGCGCTCACGACGACAAGAACAGCGCCGCCGAAACCGCGGCCAGTGCGATCGAGAGTTCCTACAAGGGAAGCGACCTGAACGACGGCTTCTGGGACAAAGTCGGCAATTGGATCATGGCCGTCGGCGACGCGCTCAAGGGCCTGTGCGAGATCGCCGCGTTCCTTTCCCTGTTCCTTTCCTGGGTTCCGATCCTCGGCCAGGTCCTGCTCGTCTTAGCCGTCATCGGAGCTCTCCTCACGCTGCTCCAAACGATCGTGAAGATGACCCGTGGCCAGGCTGGATTCTGGGACCTCATGGGTGCCACACTCGGGCTGGTCCTGTCCGTCTTCGGCGGAAAGATCTTCGGCTACCTCGGCAAGCTCGCGAAGGTCAAGGGCATCTCCGCCGCGATGCGCCAGGGCGGCCCGATCAAGAAGCTCACCGGTCTTGGCAAGGGCAACTATCTGCGTGGAGCGGCGAACGACCTCAAGGCGGCCCATCCCTTCGACAACCCGTTCAAGCTCGGGCTCGGCAAGTTCACGATGGAGAACCTCAAGTCCGGGGGGATCAAGTTCATCACCAACCCCCAGAAGCTCCTGGGCGTCGACAAGACGGCGTTCATCCATGGCTTCAAGCCGTCCATCATTTTCTCGTCACCACAGATGGCACTCACCTACGCGGCCATCACGGCAAACGAAGTGCGTACGGTCGCGGGCAAGGCACAAACGCTCATCAACATCGCCCTGCCAGACGATAAGGAAGTCAAGCTCAAGCCGTTCTAGCTCGGTAGGCTGACAACACCGCCCGTACGACTCCTGTGGTTAGGCATCACTTGTGAATCCCCAGACTGTCCCCGCGTCCGTCGACATCATCGATCTCAATCTGGCGGTAGCTGCCGAATGGCACGCCGTGCCGCTGCAAGAGCGTGACGCGGGCGATTGGGCTCAGAGTCTCGCGGCGCACCTCGCCGAAGGCGATGCCGCCGAGACTCTCGCGCTCGAACTCGATGATGTGTACACCAGACTTCGCCAACTCGATAACCCCAACCTCTGCGCGGCCGTCTATCTGCCGCGCGCCGAGTTCGGCGCGCTCGACTGTCTGCTCAGTTACGAAGTGGTCGAGCGAACCCCGGATGTCACTCCGCAATCGTTCCTTCGCGATGCGGAAGACCAGAGGAATCTGCAGACGCCGCACACGCTTGTCCGCGATGTTTTTACCTGGGCAGGTACGGTGAACGCCGGAGAACTTGTGGGTAGCAGGACGCTCAACAGCTACCGCGCAGCAGATCAAGGTTGGGTAGAAGAACGCGTCGTCATCGGCGTATTTCCGCCGAGTGCACGCCAACTCGTCCTTCTCACATTCACCACCTACGACCTCAACGCGATCGCAGATCTGCCGGCATTCGCGTTAGAGATCGTAGAAACGCTGGAACTTGAGTTGGGACGCGCTTCATGACGGAGCAACTGGCCGTGGCAGGAGGGCAGTTTTCGATAGTCCTGCCTGGAACGTGGTCCACCATCCCGCTCGACGACGACGCCGCACTCGAGGGGCACATCAAGCGACTGGTGCTCAAACAGGTCGGTCGTGCGGATCGGTTTGCACGCACCCGCCGCGAGGTGCGTGACCAACTCACCGATGTCGCACTGAACGCAAAAGCGCAGGGTGCGATTACCTTCGCGATCGCGCTCGAGCTTTTGCCCGGGGTGCCGTTCCCCGCATCCCTGATGATTTCTGAAGACACCTGGCCCCCTGACGTTGAGCTCCTGGCCCTTGAGAACCTCGAGCAGAAGCTTCGGGTCGCACGACCCGCGGCCGAGGTGCACCCCTTCAGGTCGGGCCCCGTGGCGCGCATAGCCAGCGTCACGGATGTCTCCGTCGGCGAAGAAACCACCCCGCAGTTGTCTGCCCAATACTGGGTTCCCGCGGCGGACGGCACCAGACTCTTCCGCGTGTTCGTCGAAGCGCCGATGGCACAATTCCCTGAACTGCTCACCGAGCTCTTCGACTCGATCGTCGATTCCATGGTGTGGCTTGCAGACGAAGAATCAACGACGACACAAGAGGACCAACGGTAATGAGCCCAAGCTCCACGGCATCCTTTGACATTGATGATCTCAACCTTGCCGTCGCGGAAGAGTGGTATCCCATTCCGATGACCCCGGGCAAAGGCACAGCCCGCTGGGCGAAGGACCTTGCGGCGACACTCGCGGCAGGCGACGAAGCAAAGCTCCTCGCGAGTCATCTCGACGACGTGCGCTCGCGACTCATGATGCTCAAGGATGCAAACATGTCGGCCGCGGTGTACCTCCCGCACGCGAGTCTCGGCGTGATCGACTGCCTACTCACGTACACCGTGGCGGGGAATTCAGCGAAATCGTCGGCCACGGCCTTCCTGCGTCAGGCGGAGGAACAGGAGGGGAAACGTTCGCCCGGAACCTACGTCCACGACGTCAAGACCTGGCGTGACACCGTCGCCGCCGGAAAGCTCGCGGGGGCGAGGACCGTCAACAGCTACCAGGAACTCGGCGGAGAAGCTTGGGAGGAAGAGCGGGTCGTCGTCAACGTCTACCCGACGAAGGCGCGACAGTTCGTGCAGCTCGTCTTCACAACCTCCGCGCCGGACTCGTTCAGCGACCTGCCGCTCTTCGCCACAGACGTTGCGCGGCAGCTGGAGGTCACACTCGTCCCCGTCACGGAAAACGCCGAGAAGAAGGCCCACTTGCTGACGTCGGCGCATCCCGTCGACAATGGCTTCGAGCGCGCGCTCACGTTCAGCAGAAGCCTCTACGCCGCGGGCATCGTCTTCATCGCGCTGGCCTTTCTCGCCATGCTCGCCACGCTCGTGCTGATCTCCATAGCCGACGCTCCCGTGCACGATCCGTCTTCGACCTCCTTCCTGCCTCGGTACCTGATCGCAGATGCGCACAGCGATGCGGAGAACTGGATCAGGATCGCTCCCGCGGTTCTGCTCCTCCTCGCCACGTGTTGCCTCATCCCGGCGGAACTCCTCCGGCGCGGAGCCTGGTCCCAGCGTGAGACGACGTTCTTCAGAGGCGGCTCCAACGTCGTCGCGCTCAACGCTCTGCCCGTGCGCACCCACGTCGCCTGGCTCACTGCCGCATTCGCCGCCTGGGTCGTCCTGGTGCCCGTGCCCGTCTTCCTGTACGTCCGCGAGTGGTGGCCTGCGACTCTCGAGGCCGGTGCGCGAGGTGCTGCATGGTACGTTCTGGCCTTCAACGGGTCGATAGCGGCGTTGCTCTGCGGGATATCCGCGGCGTCGTTGCTCAAGAAGAAGACCTACGACGCTCGCGCTACGGCGGGCGCCGCCGCAATCGACTCTGACTCCCGTGATGCCAGGTTGTGGCGGTGGTTCTCTCACCGCTGGCGCATGGAATTGACGCTCGGAGGCGTCGGCGCGATCCTGCTCGGTCTCGTCCCCGTCCTCGGCGTGACGGCCTCGCCCGCCGGTGCCGCGATCACCGGCGTGATCGGCCTCTGCGTGGCCGGCCTATCGGTCTACCTGTGCCTGAACGCGTGGCGCTCGGGCGAGGACCTGCACCAGGTCGAATCAGTTTCCTGACTTCGGCAGCTCGCGCTCGACGTTCGCGCGCCTGGCTGCTCTGCGCTCGCTCGGCGCGCTGGTCGCGGCCACCGCAGGCTGTGCGTCGGCGCGATCCGCGTGCTTTCTAGCCCACTCGCGAGCACTGCGGATGCGGAACCGGCTGAGCAGGCGCCGCACGCCGGTCACGGCACTGCTCGCGACCTCGATGGCGGCGAGCGCCTCCGTCCACACCCGATCCGCGTGCTCGCCGTCGATGTCGCGCCCGGAGAACACGGCCTCGTCGGTCGAGGTGGCGATCTCGCGCAGCGACTGCGGCGCATCCGCGGGCAATTGCTCCTGGAGCGTGCCCGCGACGTGGATTCGTGTCGTCTTCACGGGGACTCCATAGCCGAGCTCCGAGTACCGATCGAGGAGTTCGTCCCACGCGCCAGCGACCTGCAGGTCGCCCCGCTCGGCCTCACGACGACGCTTGCGCCTGCGCTGCTTGAACCACGCGATGATCAGCAGCGGACCAAAGAACAGCAGCGCCGGGATCAGCACGCTGAGCCCGATCGCGATCGCCCAGCCGGGCAGCGCGAACGGCGAATTCTTGTCCTTCACGCGCGAATCGTCGAGCGAGACGGGCGTGAGCACCTGGTCGTCGTGCTTCTCGGAGCGCGGTGGTTGGCGCACCTGCGGCTGTGGCTCGCTCTGCGGCTGTGGTGTCTGCGCCTGGGGGATGTCCGTCTCCTTCGGAGTCGGATTGAACGCCACCCAGCCCTCCTTCGCGAAGGCGACCTCCACCCACGCGGTGACATCGTCGCCGGTGACCTTGACCGTGCGCTGATCGTCGGCGATCTTCGGAGCGAAGCCCATGACCACCCGTGCGGGGTAGCCGAGACTGCGGGCCATGAGAGCGAAGGCGGACGAGTACTGCTCCTGGTCGCCCACCATCTGGGTACGTTCGAGGAGTTCGTTCACGCGGTCCGCGCCGTGCCCGGCACGAGACGGTACCGAGTCCGACGCCCGTCCGTGACTGAGATATCCAGACGTCACGATCTTCTGACGGATGGCTTCCAGCTGCGCGATGGGCGACGTGGCCTTGCCCGCGAACTCCTGCGCCTTGGCGGTGACGATGTCGGGACTGGCAACCACGGGCGGCAGCGCCACGGCCGCGGTCTGCACGTTCGCGAGCTCGTCGGGAGAGATGACCTTCTGCACGAGCGCGTTCATCTCGTAGCGGTCGCCATCGTGCAGTCCCGAGGTGAGCACCGTCGTGCCGGTCGAATCGTTGTACCTCAGGTTGTCACCCGAGTTCTGTGCGGTGCCCGCCTCGAAGTCGAGGGCCGTGGGGTACCCGATGCTCGGGACCCAGACATCCTGGTAGTCCTTGATCGTGAAGACGACGCCCCGCCGCTGCTCCGGCGTGATGAACGACTGCTTCGGCATCGTGCGACCGACGAGACTGAACGACCCGGAGCCGTCCGTCGCGGTCTCGGGGCCGGTCACGTCCCAGAGCTTGCCGGTGAACGAGTCCATCGTGGCCAGACGGATGGTGTCGCCCTTGTGGAGGCCGCTCACGGTGAAGAGCACGTCATCCGTGACTCGCTTCGTGTAGTGACGGAACCCGGCGAGCGGGCTCGGATACTGCAGCGGATCGAACGGCGGCTGGATCTCCTCGCGCAGAACGAAGCGCTCCTTGTTCGGCGGCGCGAACACAAAGCCCATGCTCCCGCCGAGCAAGACCGCGGCGGCGACGACGATCGCTGTGCCGCCGAGCTTGCGGTTGCGCAGCCGACGGGCGCCCGCATCCGTGGCGCTCGTGCCCCCGGGACGGCGCCAGCCCAGCCAGACCAGCGCGATCACGGCGAAAGCCGCGCCGCGGATGCCCGCTTGATAGGGCTCGTTGGTGCCGATCAGGATGCCGGTGAGGTAGAGCGCGACCGGCCCGATGAGCACCACGGCGAAGCGCCACGCGGCTCGCGGCCGACGCGCCAGCCAGCGGATGGCGAGCGTCGTGGAGACGAGCGCCACGAGCCAGGTGGCCACGTACGGCACGACCGCGATGTACTGGGGTGCATCGATCGGTGTGCGCAGGGTCACGATGTCTGACCAGCCATAGACCGAACCGACGGCGATGCTGTCGAGCGACTGCAGCGTAGGCAGCACCGCAAACAGCCCCTGCTGTGGCACCGCGATCGCCGTGCCGAACAGGAAATACGCGACGACCGCGAGCACGGTCGTGGCGACGACCCCGAGCCGAGCGACGGATGCGGCGAGCGCCGTCGCGGTGCCGAGCGCGAGCCCGCCGAGGCCGGCGATGAGGAAGCTGTAACCGCCGAACGAAGGTTCGAAGCCGATCACGCCGAGGAGGGCCAGCACGAGCAGCACCGCGATGTCGGTCCAGGTGCGGCCGGTCATCCGCCAGTCGAGCGGGGCCGGCGTTGCCTTCGACCCACGCGAATCCCGTGCGGCGTTCACGCGAGGCCCCTCACGAGAGCGGGGAGGTCCGAGAGCTCCCCGACCGTGATCATCGTGAGCCCGGCGGCAGAGGAGATCTTCGGCGGCGCACCCGCCTCCACGCGGAACGCGACGAGACTCGTGTCTTTCCCGAACAGCGTCTCGATACTCCGGTACTCCGCCGTCGTCGTGCGCGAGCCACCGACGATCATGACGACGCTGGGCGCGGGCAGTCGCTTCGTGCGCTCCCTCGCGAAGCCGCGCACGCTGTCGAAGAGGCGACCGACCGGTTCGATGCGACAGGATGCGTCCAGCAGCGCGGTCACGCTGTGGCTCTTCCAGACACCGGTCTCGCTCACCACGTTCATCTGCGTGCCGTCGCGAATCACCTGCGCCGCGATCGACGCCGTCACGGACATCGCCAGCTCGAATTCGTCATCCGAGGCGTACAAACCGGCCATGGTGCTGTGAATGATGGTGAGCTGCGAGCGCCTGGTCTCCTCGAACTGACGCACCATGAGCTGGCCGATGCGCGCCGAGGTGCGCCAGTGAACGTAGCGACGGTCGTCACCCGGAACGTAGGGGCGCAGCGCGTGGAAGGCGATGTCGCTGTTGGTGATCTTCTTCGAGACCTGGCCCTCGAGGTCGCGCACGAGGCCAGCGGCCGATGGGGCGAGGCGCACGGTGAGCGGATGCACGAAAAGGTCCACCGGGTCCGTCCAGCGCACGGCCTTCCGCAGCAGTCCGAGGTGGTCGCCGCGCACGGACTCGGCGGGCCCGGCGACAATGACGGCGCGGCGTGTGGTGGGCACCGCGAAGAGTTCCTCGTGCTCCTCCTTGGGCTTCATCGCCGGCAGCTGGAACTCGGCGAGCCCCTTGCCGACGGGCAGCTCCATGCGGGTCGGCACGAGGTTGCGGTTGCCGACGTTCGTGACGAGCATCCGGCCCATCGCCCTGTCACCCACCACGACGCGGCGCGGGTTCAGTTCAATGAGCACGCCGTAGGATGCCCGGCCGAACAGGAACACGGTGCTCACCAGGAGGGCGGCAAGGAGCACGGCTCCGAGATAGCTGAATTCCTGCCAACGGAAGATAATGCTGAGCGCGACGGCGACCGCCGCGACCCCGAACACGACCCAGCCGGAACCGGTGACGACGGCGAAGACCGGCCGAAGCATCCGCCCCACCGCTCGAGCGATCGGCAGCGCGAGGCTCGCGAGTACGGTCAGTAAGCCGCGCGCACGCCGAAGCGCGCTCTCGCGCCGAGTGCCGAGGGTCTGTGCTGTCATCGGGTCTGTGTCGTCATAGGGGCTGCGTCGTCATAGGGGCTGCGTCGTCATAGCGGCTGCGTCGTCATGGCTGCGGAACGGCCGCTCAGGCGGCGCGGTAGGTCGGTGGCGCGATGTCGACGAGGATGCGCCCAATGATGTCCTCGGCCTTCACGCCCGCAAACTCGGACTCTGGGTCGATGATCACACGGTGGGCGAGCACGGGAACCGCGAGGTCACGCACGTCGTCGGGGGTCGCGTAGGTTCTGCCCTGGGAAACGGCCCAGGTCTTGATGGCGCGCGCGAGTGCCATGGCACCACGCATGCTCACGCCGAGCGCAACGTCGCGGTGCTTGCGCGTCGCATCCACGATGTCGCTCAGGTACTGCATGACCGACTGGTCGACGAAGACCTCGCTCGCGAGGCCCGCCATCGCGACGATCGAGTCGGGCTTGATGATCGGTGCGACGAGGGAGGCGCGCGCCCTCGTGGAGGAGTCCATGAGGAGCGAGACGGCTGTCTGCGAGTCGGGGTAGCCGAGGGAGGTCTTGATGAGGAAGCGGTCGAGCTGCGCCTCGGGAAGCTTGTACGTGCCGGCCTGCTCGACCGGGTTCTGGGTCGCGATCACGAGGAACGGGGCGCCGACGGAGTGACCGACGCCGTCGATCGTCACGATGCCCTCCTCCATCACCTCGAGCAGCGCGCTCTGGGTCTTGGGGGAGGCGCGGTTGATCTCGTCGGCGAGCACGATCGAGGCGAAGATCGGCCCCTCGTGAAACTCGAACTTTCCCTTGCCCTGGTCGTAGATGGTGACGCCGGTCACGTCGGAGGGAAGCAGGTCTGGGGTGAACTGGATGCGCGAGGTCGTCCCGTCGAGCGTGTTCGCGAGCGCCTTCGCCAGCACGGTCTTGCCGGTGCCTGGGAAGTCTTCGAGCAGAACGTGCCCGTCGGAGATGAGCGCGGTCAGCACGAGGCGGATGACGTGGTCCTTACCCACAATCGCCTTGTCGACGTTCGAGATCAGCTTCTGGAACGCATCAGCGAACCAGGTCGCCTGCTCCTGGGTTACGGGCATGGTTGTGCCTTTCGTTGGGTCATCTGAAGTCGACGTGGTTGGATTCGTAGCCGTCGACGACGACGTAGGTGTCGGCGAAGCCGCAGTATGCCGTGCTCGTGTAACTGTTGCCGCTGAACGAGTCCGTCCTCCATGGGCCAGAGCAGTACAGGCTGATGCTGTGGCTGCCGCCCGGGAAGTCACTCAGCGTCACGTCGTACTTATGACACGTGCCACCGCCATCGCACGTGTGGTACGCCCCCTGCGCGAGGTGCACCGAGGGGTTCAACTTCTGCGTGATGCGGGTGTTCCCGGACGATGCCGATGGCCCGTTGCCGCTGCTGTTCTTCGCGTACACCGTGAGTTTGTAGGTCGCGGTGGAGTTCCCGACGGCGAGCGAGGCGCTCGTGCCGGTGGTCTGGTGGGCCGCTCCCCCGTTGACGCTCCACACGTACGTGAGCCCGTCGCCAGCGGCATCCGCGGTGGCATTGGACGGAGCGTTCCATGTCCAGGTGAGAGTCGTCGCGCCCGTGTGATCCGCGGGTGTCGAGACGTTGCGCGGTGCACTGGGCAGCGGCTGGTTGCGCACCGTTGTCGGCGCCGACGTGCCCGGCGCGCCGGACTTGCCGCCGGAGTTCGTTGCGGTGACCGTGACGCTGTAGTTGCCCGCTCCGACGCCGCTGATCGTGGCCGAGGTCATGTCGACGCCACTGCCGCTCTGGCCGCTGCTGGCCTTCCACGAGTAGGTGGTGTTGCCTCCGGTGCCCGCCACCTTCGGCCAGGTCCAGGTGAGCGTCGCCGGCGCCCACTTCGACTGGCTGCTCAGGGTCGGCTTCGGCTGCCCCGGGGTGCCGTAGGGCGTGATCGGATCACTCGACGGCGACGCCGTGCCGCGCCCCCGCATGTTCTCGGCCGCGACCGTGATCGTGTACGGGGTGCCGTTCGACAGTCCCGTGAAGGTGCAGGAGACCGCGCTGGCTGTGGTGCAACTGGAGGGAATCGGGACCGTGGCCGGCGAGAGGGTGAGGTGATATCCGGTGATCGGCTTGCCGTTGGTCGCCGGTGGTTGCCAGGTGAACGTCGCGGTGCCGTCGCCGCCGATCGCGGAACCGTCGGCGCGCGCGGGCTTCTGCACCTGGTCGGGAACGTCGCTGACCGTGAGCGTGATCGTGCCGTTGACGCGCCGGTCCTTGTCCTCGGTGGCGTCCTCGATCGTGTACACGATCTCGATGACGCCGCTCTTGAGGGTCGGGCTCGGAGCAATGCGCACCGAGGTGCTGGTGAACGAGATCGCGGCGGGTTCGCCCGTGTTCTGCACCTGGGCATCCACAATCTTGAGCGGCTCGCCGGTGGTCTGGAACGGGTTCGAGTCGTTGACGAGCGGATGCGCGACGGTCGCCGCGTCTCCACGCTTGGCCTCGTAGGCGTCGGAGACGGCGACCGCGAGCGGCTTACTCGAGCCGACGACTGTCACCTTGATCGTGCCAGGAACCGTGAACTTGTCCCAACGCAGGGTCACTTTGAGCGTGGCAGTCGTGCCCTTCGGGGTGTTTCGGGGCGTCGTGATCGTCAGTTCGGAGCCACTCAGGCTCGGCTTGATCCGAGGGTCGCTCGAACTGATGTCTGAGTAGGTCACCTCCTGCAGAATCGTGGGGTTCGGGTGTGCGGTGGACTTGCGCAGGTCGATCTTCGTGCTCTCGCCCACTTCGACGTTCGTCTCGGGGGTCGTGAATTCGGGCGGAGTGTCCCGGAAGTCCGGATCGCCGACGACGATGTTCAGGCGCAGGTTGTTCTTGTTGCCCTTGGGGTCGTTGAGGGACGCACCATCCGTCACACTGAAATTGATCGACGCGGGGCCTCGGTAGTCCTTCGCCGGCGTGAACTTCAGCGTGTTCTTGTCGACGTAGTTCTTGTCGCCGTTGCTCCGGATCGCACTCACGGACTTCTCGGTCGTGATCCAGGCATCACGGCCCGACGGCACCTTGAGGATGTCTTTCAGCTTCCACTCGCGAGTGGAGTTCATGCTCACGTACTGGGTGGGCAGCGCCGGGTCGATAATGGGCGGATCGTCGTACGCGTCGGTGACCGCGGCGGGCACGAGGATGAACGCAACGGCGCTCAGCTTGTCGCGCTCGTTCGTGACGCGGTAGGCGATCGCTTGGCGGGTCTTTCCCGGGGTGACCCGCACCTTGCCCGGTGTCGTCATGTTCTCGGCGGACTTCGCGTATGGCCCCTCGAAGCTCACCTTGAGGTCGTTGGTGAGCCCGGATGGGTTGTATGCGGAGGTGGGGAAGAGTTCGATGTCGGCGGATTTCTTGCCCGCGATGTCCTTAGTCTTCACGGCGTAATCGGATGCTACCGGCGGAAGCAGCGGCGCATCCGGTGTGACCTTGACGAGCGCGTAGCTCATGACCGAGCCGCCGCGATTATTGGTGAGTTCGTACCGCACCGAGAACGACTGCTCGGTATTGGGAGCCTTCACCACGAGGTACTGGCCGTCGACGACCTTGGCATCGATTCCCTTGGGGACATCGACGAGTTTGTCCGACACCTTGATCTTCGCGCCCTGCGGGTCGGAGTCGTTCGCCAGAAGATCGGCCTGGGCCGTGCGGCCTGGTCGGATCAACAGGTTGTCGGGCACGGCCGTGGGCGGCTGCAGCGAGGTTGGTTGCGGGATGACGGCGATCTTGACCTCGCCGTCGCCGGTGGCCCCGTAGGCGTCATAGACCTGATAGCTGAACAGGTCGGTACCGGCCGCCGCCTTCGACGACTGATAGATGAAGTAGTCCGGCCCGGTCTCGATCACGGAACCGAGACTCGGGCTGCTCGGAAAGCCGAGCAGCTGCGCGGAGTCGCCATCCGGATCGATGCCGTTGAGCGGGACGTCGACGCGCACCGGTTCACCGGCGAGCACGCGCGCAACGACGGGCCCGGGAATGGGGTCGCGGTTGCCCTTCTCGCTCGGCGGCGTGACGGTGAAAGTCACCGCAGCCGTGGCCGTCTCCCCGTAGGGATCGAGCACGCGGTAGTCGAGGCGGTATTCCCCCGGAGTCGTCGGAGCCTGGTAGCGCAGGGTGTTTGCGTTCACGAAGGCGAGACCGGCACTCGGGAGCGTCACGAGCTTCTTGTCCACCGTCATGGGGGCGTCATCCGGATGGAAGTCGTTCTTCAGAACGTCGACAGTGATGATGTCGCCGGCGCGAACCTTCGCGACGTCGTTCGCCGCGACGGGCGGCTGGTGCTTGGTCAGCGCGGGCACCGGCACCACCGTCACTCCCGCGGTGGCCGTGGCGATGCCGTCGGAGATCGTGTATGAGAAGTTGACCTGCTCGGTGAGTGCTGCCGGCGAGGTCACCCGCACGACCGTGTTGGCCAGAAGCTCGACGACGAGACCTTTCGCCTTGAGTGCCGCGGGCACGTTAACGGACTGCACGGCGAGCACTCGCCCGCTCGGGCTCACGTCGTTGTCGAGTACGGATACCCGCACCGGCTGGTCGCCGCGCAGGTAGGCGGTGTCCTTGACCGCGATGGGCGGCAGCTTCTGGTCCCCGGGTTTGGCTCGCACGTCGATGCGCACGAGACCGACGCTCGACTTGTCGCCGGCCGCGAGCGTGTACTTCTGGTAGAAGATGCCGGGCTTCGCCGAACTGAAGGTGATCGTGCCGCGCTCGGAATTGAACGAGGCCACGGCGCCGCCCGTGGCATCCTCCATCCCCGTGAGCGACAGTTGCGCTCCGGATGGGGACAGGTCGTTGGTGAGCGGCTCGATCACCGTCGTTTCGCCCGTGAAGGTCGAAGCGAAGTCCGGGGTACCGATCGGATCGAGCGAGCCGGTGGGCTGCACGTCGACGGTGAGGGTGCCCTGCACGGGCTGGCCGCGTCCATCGCTCACCTGGAAGACGACGTCCTTCTTGCCGAGTTCCGAGGTCTGGTGGGTGAAGGTGATGAAGCCGTCCGGCGTGAAGCGCACGAGATCACCGGACTTCGGCGATGCGCCGACCAGATACAGGTCGTCGCCGTCGGGATCCTTCCAGTTTGTGAGCACGTTGTAGCTGATCGTCTGGTTGGCCTCGACGCTGACGCCGGACTCGCGAATCGAGACCGGCAACTGGTTGCTGCCCTCCGGAACGACTCGCGCTGTCACGCGAGCCTGCGCCGTGCCGCCGCGACCGTCATCCACGGTGTAGCTGAAGGAGATCGTGCCGACGAAGCCCTCCCTCGGGGTGAACTGCAACGCGCGGCCGCCATCGATCAGGTCGAGTGTTCCGGTCGAGTCGGCGATCTTGTCGTAGGCGGAGATGACGAGCACATCGCCGTCGGGGTCAGTGTCGTTGTCGAGCACCGAGAGGATCGTGGTACGACCGGGCCGGATGCCGTAGTCATCATCGATCGCCGTGGGCGCGCGGTTGTTCTCGGTGCGCTGCGCGAGGGTGTCTTTGAAGGACTGGGTGGCCGATTTTTTGCCACCCTTCTCCTCGTTGTGCTTCTCCTCCGGCGGCGTCACGTCTGACCAGTTCTCGACGAGCCGCATGTTCTCGTTGACGATCCAGGCGTTGCCGTTGTTGAGGTTGTTCAGCACGATCACCGAGCGATTCACTCTGAACTCGAGAACGCTGCCCTGCGTCGGCTGCTCGATGTCGGAGCGCGTCACCTTCGCTTCGTTCGCGCACGAGCGCACGTAGCGCTGCGCGCTGGCCCAGGCTCCGTGCACGCAGCCGTCGAGGTTGACCGGAGCGGAGACACCCTTGGCGCTCGTGGCTGCGGAAGAGACATCCGCCTTGATCGTGGTCTGTGAGCCCGATCCGAGATCTACCTCGACGAGCGAGTCACCGGTGGCCGCGACAACGAATTGCGCATCCGCGCCGACCTGCTGCAGGCGCAGAGCGCGCTCCTTGAGCTTGTGCCGCGCGCCGTTCTCCGTGACGATCTCGTTCGTCGACTGGTCGAGCACGACGGCGTGGTCGCCCACAGCGGTCAGCTGAAAGGTACCGACTCCCGGAAAAGGCGACTCCTGCGGTGCCGCCGCGAGGGAGGGGATGCGATAGAGCTCCTTCTTCTGCGGCGAGACAGCGACGACCTGCCCACTCTGGGTGACCACGGCGTGCCCGGCTTTGCCGAGCTTGATGGTCGGCGGTGTGGAAACGTAGTTGAACTGCAGGTCGCCCACGGCAGAGATGACCCAGAGATCGCCCTTCGGCGAGACGATCGCGAGGTTGGTGCCGCCGTAGGAGACCTCGGAGTCCTTTGGCACATCGATCGCCGAGGTGACCTTCGTGGAGGCCGGGCTGACCGACTCGACCTTGCCCGAGGCCGGGTCGTACATGAACAGGGTGTCGCCGTCCTGCAGCACGGTGAAGTCGGAACTCGCGGCGACGACCGAGCCGTTGAGTTCATCGATCTGGCGGTTGAGCCTGCCGCCCAGCAGCTGCTGACCGTTCGTGACCCACACGTCACGCGAGGTGAGGTCCACGTCCGACACGGGAAAACCGGGGTGCAGAGCCGCGATCGTGAGCGGGATGCCGGCGACAACGGCGACGACGAGCGTCGAGGCGATCGCCTTGCGTCGTCTCACCCACCCACTCAGCGCGCTCACGCATGACCCCCACGGAACTCGACAATTGGCCGGATGCGGACGCCCTTCCGGCGATTCCGCAGGCTTTAACCTAACAGACCCCCATTTACGGGTGGAACGGCTCGGCTATCGGCGTCTATTTCGGATAGCAGGCCTGCAGCGGCTCGGCCGAGACCTGGCCCGCACGACGGATGCCCACCTCGACGCACACCGTTCCGCCCGGCTCGTAGCCGTCCACGCTGATGGTCGCGTCGCTCGTCGCTCGCATCGGCGCATCGGTCGTGCGGTCCGTGCGCTTCCAGACAAAGGTGTCGCCCGCCTTCGGCTTCGGATTCTTCACGGTAAATACGACGGTGGATCCCTCTGCCTGCGCGGAGACGAGCGTCGGAGCCGGAATGGTGTCCACCACGGCGGAGCCCGCGCCAGCACCCTGCGCCGTCGGCGCGGTCTTGCCCGGTTCGGACGGAACCCCGAAGATCACGATGCTCACGACGATGGCGATCACAACCACCGCGGCGGCCACGCTCGCGCCCCACACGATGACCCTGCTCGCTCTTCCCCTGGGAGCCTCTTCCTGCGCCTCCTTCGTCACCTCGGGCTCGACCGCCGGCGTGGACACTCGATGGCGGATGACGGTGGCGGCGGGCAGCTCGGCCGGTTGCGCCTCCACCCTCTGAGCTCCGCGCAGCTGCGTCGCGTCCGCGGCAGCTCCGGCCGATGACGAGGCTGCGGCAGGAGAAGCGGGAGGTGGCGAGATGAGGCGGGCCGCGGCGGGTGAAGGCTGTGCGTCTATCGTGGCGACGCCGCGAGCGCGGGTGGCGTCAGCGGCATCCTCGGCTTCGTCGCGGTGCACAGCCTCGACGGCGAGGTTCGGAACGTCGATCGGGGTCGGCGCGTAGCCGAGCTCCATCTCGACGCGCTGCAGTGCCCTGGCGAAATCGACGGCGGTGTCGAAGCGGTCACGGCGATCCGAGGCCATGCCCTTGTGCAGCACCGGCACGAGCGAGGCGGGAAGGTCGGGGCGCTCGATTGCGGTGATCGCACCTCGCTCGATGCGGCCGATCAGGTCGAGGGTTCCGTTGGAGCGACCCGGCACCTCGAACGGGGTGTGCCCGGCAAGGATGGTGTAGATCGTCGCGGCGAGAGAGAAGACGTCGGAGCGAACATCCGGCTTTGGGTCGCCCTCGAACATCTCGGGCGGCGACCAGGGCACCGACATGCCGATCGACTGGCTCTCGGTGCTGCCGGTCGTCTCCGTGCCGCCGCGCGGGATCGTCTGGGTCTGCACGGGAAGCGCCTCGTCGTCGACGGCCGCGGAGATGCCGAAGTCGGTCAGCGCCGGCCAGCCGAAGTCGTTGGTGAGCACGTTGGCCGGCTTGATGTCGCGATGCAGGATGCCCACCGAGTGCGCCGTGGCGACGGCACTCGCCAGCCGCACACCGGTGCGCAGTGCGTCGGCGACGGGAATCGTCTCGCGCTTGTACCGGTCGGCGAGGCTAGCGCCGGAGCAGTACTCCATGACGAAGTACGGCCGATCGTCCGAGGCGACATCCGCGTGGTAAATGGTGACGATATATGGATGCGCAGACAGCTGCGCCATGAGGTTCGCCTCGGCGACGAAGGCCGCCCGGTTCGCTGCCGTCAGCTCTTCGGTGAGGAGCACCTTGACCGCCACGCGGCGCTTCGGCAGGTGCTGGCGATACAGGAAGACGTCGGAGAATCCACCGGAGCCGAGCACGCGGTCGAACGTGTAGCCGGGCAGCTCCGGCGGAGTGGACGCTGGTCTGCGCATCCGGCTAGGCCCTCGGCCTGGTCTCTTCGAGGAACTTGGGCATGCCCCGATCGATGGTGTCCTCGTCGGCCCCAGCCACCCCCGCGAGCTGCGACTCGACGACCACGACGGTGACGTTGTCTGAGCCGCCAGCCGCGATCGCCGCGTTCACGAGCCGTTCGGCGAGCGTCGGCGCGAGCGCGTCACTCTCGGTGCTCGCGGCATTGTGGAACACGATGATGCGCGCGATCTCGTCGTCGCTCAGTTCCTTCGTGAGCCCGTCGGAGCACAGCAGGAAGGTCTGGCGGTCGCCAGCAGAGAACAGCCAGACGTCGGCGTCGACGTCATCGTCGGCACCGAGCGCGCGCGTCACGACGTTGCGCATCGGATGCTTCGCGGCCTCGCTCTTCGTGATCTCACCCTGGTCGACGAGTTCCTGCACCGCAGAGTGGTCGACGCTCAACTGGCTGAGCGACCTGCCATCCCAGCCGTAGACGCGGGAGTCGCCCACGTTGAACGCCATCCAGTGGCAGCCGGCGGTCGCCTCGAGCTCGACGAGCGCGAGTCCGACGAGCGTCGTGCCCGAGACCGTGCCCTCGAGGCCCGGTCCGGCGGTGAGCGCGAGAACGGCCTCGTTGGCGCGCCGGATCGTGTCGAGCACGGTATCCGGATGCGTGGCCTTGGCCGGATCGAAGACGCCAGCGAACGCGGCGATGGCGGCCTGGCTCGCGCGATCGCCGAAGGAGTGCCCACCCATTCCGTCTGCGACGACGAAAAGTGGCGGCGCGGCGAGGTAGCTGTCCTCATTGAGCTTGCGCACCGCACCCCGATCGGAGTGGCCGGCGAACGTCAGGTGCACCGTCGCCGAGGCGAGGGCAACATCGAGTCGGGTTTCTGCGGCCATCTCAGATCACACCCATCTCGAACCCCGCTTCGGAAATGTCCTGCGCCCTCGCGCACGACTGTGCAACAACTCTATGGGAGAGCGAGCGGGGCGACGCGATGGGCAGACCTACCCATCCGAGGGCGAGGCGAAGGCACTGGGCTGCGGCTTGTCGAGCAGCACGAGATCCTCGGCGCTGACAAGCCTCGTGGCGACGGCATATTCGACCAGCCGCGCCCGACGGTTCGTTGCCAGATTTCCCTTACCTCCGCGGAGGCCGCCGACACCGATCTTGTCGAGCTTGTCGCAGACGTTATCGAGCTTGCGGTTGAAGGTCGTCATGCTCCAGCCGAGGCGCTCGGCCGCCTGCGCCGACGTGGGGAGCGAGCCGCGCCCCGGCACGGACTGGAGCAGGACGTGTTCGGCGAGCGCGATGACCAGCAGGCGCTGGCTCGTCGTCAGCGGGATCTGCTCGACGGTTGTCGTGCTGCCGGTGCCGGTGACGGGCACGGAGGTATTGAAGTAGTCCTCGCCGGAATGGATCGTGAAGTCGTACGTGGTCGACCCCGCGCTGAACCGCACATTCATCGTCTCGAACACGATCGGGAGTTTCGCGCCCGGAGCGAGCCAGGCCTGCACCTGGCCGCTCGCATCCGTCACCGTCGCCGACAACAGGTGACCCACATTCGACAACCACCACAGCCCGAAGTCCACCGAGATGCGCAGGAAGGTGCGATGCAGGTAGGGGTTGTCGTCGATGACGAGGTCGGACTCGCGGCCGATCGAGAAGTCGTCGTCGGGCTCAACCGTGTACCACTCGCCGCAGAATTCGAGGCTGAGCGGCTTCATTCTTCCCTCACGGTGAACGTCACACCGCCTCCGAGATCGATCACGGTGCCCACGATCACGCTCGTGGGCTCGCCCTGCCGCAGTTGTTGCGGAGAACGGCCGGGGAGGATCGCCATCGTGCCGTTGCGCGAGTGCAGGTCGGTCACGACCACCGTTCCCCCTTCTACCGCGAACTGCACGTGATTGCGTGAAATGTCCTGGTCGGTTCCCGAGACGGTGAGCAGCCTCGGCATGCGAGCGCCCGAGACCTTGCCCGCGCTCGGCGCACGCCCGACCAGCACGGGCTGGGCGAGCGATTCTCGGGACCCGTCCGCGAGCTCGAGACACAGAGCAGGCGCTGCCGGCTGCACTGGTGCGGGTGCTTGCGGCTCCGCCTTGCGTGCCTTTCGAGTGGCGCGCAGTTTCGCGATGTCCACGCTCGCGATGGTGTGGCCGTCGTGATCTCCGCTCTCCGGTGCGGCGATAGCGGGCTGGCTCGCGACGGCCGCCGCTTCGTCATCCACCCGCACGGCGGCATCCTCGACCTTCCTGAAGACGGTCTCGCCGAAAAGGTAGTCGTACGATCCGCTCTGGGCGGCCTGCGCTGGTGCCGGCTCGGTCGCGGGCGCCTCGCGCTGCTCAGCAAGTCCGCTCACAGTCATCCCGGCGACCGTCGCCTCCGGGTCGGGCCAGGCTGACGCAACCGGCACACCGGATGCCGGGGCAGCGGGGCCGGATGAGAGTGCGGGCCTCGCGCTCGCGCCGACCTCGGAAGCGTCCGTCACCGCCGATCCGACTGTCAGCATGTCCGTGACCACGATTCCACCGAGCAGCGGCAGCAATCGCGGCGAGGCCGAATCGCGAGCCGACGTCGCTCTGACCTCGACAGCGGTCGCCGCAGCAAAGCTGCGCTCAAGCCACGTGGAGACGCCGCTGGCATCCGTCGTCACCTCGCCCTCCGCGGTCTGCACGGCGATCGTCACGTCACCGCGAACGATGAGACGCACGCTGCACGGACGGGAACCGACTTCCGACTCCCACTCGACGAGGGCGAACGGCGGGGCCGCGGAAACTCCGCCGCGAGTGAGCTCGTCCAGTGTCGCCTGCATGCCGCTGGGCGATGCGAGCGCGGCCCACAGCGAATCCATCGACAGAACTGCGGACTTCAGCAGCAGCATCCGTGGTGCGGCGACGACGGCGAGCCATTCTGAGTCGGCCACCTGCGCGTAGTAAACGGAAGTCATCGGATCCTCTGGCGAAAGTCTCTTGGAGCGATTCTCGCAGGTCGTGCGCGTGGCACCCCGGCCTGAAGGACATTACCAGCCGGGCAGCGCGCCATCACAGGGTTAGTCGCCCGTCGCTCCCGCCGCGCTGCGCCTACGATCCATTCGCAGCTTCACGAGGCTCGCCACGACGGCCACCGCCATGGAGGCGACGATGACACCGAGCGAGACCCAGGTGTTGATCTCCGGCGCCCACTCAACGTGCTGCCCGCCGTTGATGAACGGCACCTCGTTCTCGTGCAGCGCGTGGAAGATCAGCTTCACGGCGATGAAACCGAGGATGAACGCGATGCCGTACTTGAGGTAGATCAGCCGGTCGATCAGGTCGCCGAGCAGGAAGTAGAGCTGCCGCAGGCCCATGAGCGCGAAGACGTTCGCGGTGAAGACGATGAACGCGCTCTGGGTGATGCCGAAGATGGCCGGAATCGAGTCGAGGGCGAACACCAGGTCGGTGGTGCCGAGGGCGATGAAGACCACGAGCAGGGGCGTGAAGACCCTGCGTCCGCCCTCGGTGATGCGAAGCTTGGTGCCTTCGAAACTGTCGGTGATCGGCACGCGCTTGCGCAGCATCCGGATGACGCCGCTCTCTTTCTCGTCCATCTCCTCGCTCGAGGTGAACGCCTGCTGTGAGGCCGTGTAGAGCAGGAACGCGCCGAAGATGTAGAAGATCCAGCTGAAGTTCTCGATCAGGGTAGCGCCCAGCAGGATGAAGATGCCGCGCAGCACGAGCGCGATCAGGATGCCCACCATGAGCACCTCCTGCTGCAGGTGCCGCGGCACGGAGAAGCGGCTCATGATGATCACGAAGACGAACAGGTTGTCGATGCTGAGGCTGTACTCGGTGAGCCAGCCCGCGACGAACTGGCCGGCGTGCTCGGCATCCCCCAGCACGAGCATGAGCACGGCGAAGACGAGCGCGAGCAGAACGTAGAAGCCGACCCACAGGCTCGACTCCTTCGTGCTCGGGATGTGCGGCCTGCGGTAGGCGTGCACGAGGTCGAAGACGATGATGCCGGTGAGCACCACGAAGGTGGTGATCTCGAACCAGAGGGGAAGCGCAAGCTCCATGGGAGTCCTTAGCGAAGAGGGGTCGACAGGGCCCGAAAGTCTCTTCCGCGCTGCCTTCTCAGGGCTGCGCCGCCGAGTCCGGGGCCGCGTCTTCGGAGCCCGTGTTGACGGAAACGGCGAGGTGGAATACTCCCCTTCGCAGGGTCAAGCGTAGTCGAGGGTGGCCGCAGCTTCGCCCTCCGGCGCGTGGCCAGCGCGACCATTCCCACCTCGAGTTGCCCTGCAGCAACTTTAGTTGCGGGGTCACAACTCGAGTTGCATAATGGACCCATGGACCTCGAGTCGCCCCTCCGCACGATTGCATCACCGGTAGAGGCCGAAGTTCTCCGAGTTCTCGCTGGGGCGGACACCGAGTTCAGCGCCCCGCAGGTCCACCGGCTCGTCGAGGTCGCCTCCCCTTACGGCGTTCGCAAGGCGCTGGGGCGACTGGCGGATTCTGGACTGGCCCTGTCGTCATCGCACGGTACTGCGACCGTCTGGCGCGGAAACCGCGACCACGTGTTGTGGCCTGCGATCGACCTCGCGGTCGGCGCTCGGCGCGAATTGCTCGACAGGCTGCGTCTACAGTTCGCTGAGCGCAACGAGCTGTGTGCCTACTTATACGGCTCATTCGCTCGACGAACGGCCACCGCAGAGTCCGATGTCGACATCCTCGTGGTGTACCCCGACGACGCCGCTCAGGACACCATCGTGGACTTCGCTCACGACCTCAGTGAAAAGATCCTTGCGTGGACCGGCAACCACGGACACGTCTTCAACGCCACGCGATCATGGCTGCGACACTCCGTTCAGCGCGCCGACTCCGTGATGGTGTCGATCCGCCAAGATGCGGTCACCTTGGTCGGCCCCGAGTTCGAGCAGCTGCTCCGGGCGATCGACGCAGAGCAGGTCGCGCGTGCCTAAGAGCAGCAGAACCACTGCCCTCGACAAAGCCGGGGCTCGGGCTCGCTTGAAGGAGGCCCACGTGTACCTGGCCGCGGCCGAGGTCCTCGATTCGGGCGGTGCAGCCGAAAACAAGGTCGCCGGGTCGAACGCAATTCTCGCCGGCATCGCCGCCGCCGACGCCATTTGTGGGCTTGTGCTGGGCGAACGAAGCTCAGGGGACGATCACGCGCAAGCAATCATGCTTCTCAAGCGAGCCACCCATCCCTCAACGAAAGCCGCCAACAGTCTGAGAAGGCTCCTCACGCAGAAAACCCCCGTGCAATACGGTGTCGACGCCATCAACGCCAGTGACGCCGCCAGCCTGATCGGCTGGGCGCGGGACATTGTGCACGAAGCGGACTCGAGGGATCGCTGAGCGCCCGCGTCTGGCGAGCGGAGAGCGGATCACCGTGGTACTGGATGGCTTTCGACCGCCACCAGGGACGATCTCCAGGGTCGCTCGTCGCCGACGCCCCCGGACTGATGCCGGAAATGCAAAACCCCCGGCGGAACCGGGGGTTTTGTGACTGTGACCCCAACCGGATTCGAACCGGTGTTACCGCCGTGAGAGGGCGGCGTACTAGGCCACTATACGATGGGGCCGTAGTGGACAACTCAACGAGTATGCCACATGCGCGAGCGCTCGCCAAAAGGGCCGGTCATCCGGGCGTGGGAGCCAACACGCGCAGGGCTGCCGGCACTAGCTCGATGTCGATCGGGAGCGGTCCGACGCGTTCGCCGTCCGCATAGGCAACCACGGCATCCGCCTCGATTCGGATGCTGCGGGCATGCGTGATCGTGACCCTCGGGTCGCTCACGTGCGTGCCCTTGAAGACGCGCGGGAAGATGCGCAGAAACGCCGTGCGCGAGAGGGGTTGCACGACGAGCACGTCGAGTAGCCCGTCGTCGAGTTCGGCGTTCGGCACGAGGCGCATGCCGCCGCCAAGCGACACGTTGTTGCCCGCCGCTACGAGCATCGCCCTGGTCTCGGAGACGACGCCGTCGAGCGTGAGCCGGTAGCGGATCGGCTTCAGCACGGCGAGTTCGCGCAGCAGCGCGAGGTTGTAACGGCTGCGCCCGCGCGGCCAGCGCATGAGGTTGGCCCGCTCGTTGACCACCGCGTCGAAGCCCGCGGAGAGCACGGAGGCGAACCAGGTCGTGCGCCCGTCGGCCTCGGTCACACGGCCGGCGTCGATCACCCTGGGCGGCTGGCGCAGCAGCGAGAGCAGCAGCTCGATCGCCGCTTCGGTGTTGCCGACCGGGATGCCGAGGCCGCGCGCCATGTCGTTGCCGGTTCCCGAGGGCACGATGCCGAGCGGAATCTTCGTGCCAGCGAGCAGATTCACGCCGAGGCTCACCATGCCGTCCCCGCCGACAACGACGAGGGCATCCGGATGCCGCTTCAGGGCGCTGCGGGCGGCATCCACCAGCTCGTCGAAGTCTGGTTCGGTGAGGGCGGTCACCTCGTGTCCGGCGGCGCGGAGGGTCTGCACCACGGCGGGCCCGACGTCGCGCCCCCTGCCGAAGGAGGCGGACGGGTTGATGGCGACGACGAGGCGCAGCGGCTTCGGCGTCGTCATGCGCTCAGTATGGCGTATGCCTTCGACGAGCTCCCTTCGACGAGCTCCCTTCGACAAGCTCCCTTCGACAAGCTCAGGGAACGTGCGGTCGCCGAGCCTGAAGCGCCCGAACCCTAGCGGCCGAGCTTGACGAGCCTCAGCAGTTGCGCGTTCGCCGCGACGATGATCGTCGACACAGACATCAGGATGGCGGCCAAGGCCGGCGGCATGGTGAAGCCGACGCCCACCAGCACGCCCGCGGCCAGCGGAAGGCCGACGATGTTGTACCCGGCGGCCCACCACAGGTTCTGCAGCTCCTTGCGATAGGTCGCGCGGCTGAGCGTGAGCACGTCCGCGACGGAACGCGGGTCGCTCGAGGCCAGCACGACGCCGGCCGACTCGATCGCGACATCCGTGCCCGCACCGATCGCGATGCCGATGTCGGCGCGCGCGAGAGCGGGCGCGTCGTTGACGCCGTCGCCCACCATGGCGACCTTCGTGCCGCCCTTCTGCAGATCGGCCACGACATCGGCCTTCTGTGCGGGTAGCACCTCGGCAAAGACCTCGGTGATGCCGAGTCGGTGCGCGACCCAATTGCCGACGGCCTGCGAGTCACCGGTGAGCATGGCGACGCGCACGCCGCGCTTCTGCAGCAGCGAGACCGCCTCGGCCGACTCCGGCCGGATGACGTCGGCTAGCGCGATGAGACCGAGCACCTCGTCGCCGTCGAGTACGAAGACGACGGTCTTGCCCTGTGCACTGAGCAGTCGGTTCGCGTTCACGAGCGAGGGCTCCAGCGTGATGCCGCGCTCGATCAGCAGCCGCGAGCTCGTGACCGTGACGGTGCGACCGTCAACCGTGCCCTCGGCCCCCCGGCCGGGCAACGCGACAAACTTCGTCGCTGCCGCGGCACTTGCTCCGCGTGCGTCGGCCTCGGCGACGATGGCCCGGCCGATCGGATGCTCCGCCCGTTTCTCCACGGATGCCGCGAGCGAGAGCATGGTCGCCTGCGCGTCGCTCAGCGGTGCGCGCTCGTCGCCGGCATCCGTCTCATCGCCGGTCGAACCAGAGTCCAGGTCCTCCCCGACGCACAGCACGTCGGAGACGCCCTGGCGGCCCTCGGTGAGGGTGCCCGTCTTGTCGAAGAGCACGACGTCGATGCCGCGCGCCTCCTCGAGCGCGATGCGGCTGCGCACCAGGATTCCCTGGCGGGCACCCTTCGTGGTGGAGATGAGAGCGACGAGCGGAATGGCGAGTCCCAGGGCGTGCGGGCAGGCGATCACGAGCACGGCGACGACGCGCTCGAGAACGAAGCCAGGGTCATCCGGCTTGATCAGGAACCAGACCAGCAGGGTCACGACGGCCGCCGCGACCGCGACATAGAAGAGGAGTGCGGCGGCGCGGTCCGCGAGCACCTGGCTGCCCGACTTGCTCTGCTGCGCATCGGCGACGAGCCTCATGATGCCCGCGAGCGCGGTCTTCTCACCCGTGTCGGTGACCCGCACGGTGAGCGCACCGGAACCGTTGATGCTCCCCGCGATGACGTGCGCGCCCGTCTCCTTCGCGACGGCGGACGACTCACCGGTGAGCAGTGACTCGTTCACCTCGGACTCGCCGTCCACGATCTCGCCGTCCACCGGGATGGCGGCGCCCGGCCGCACCAGCACGCGATCGCCGCGCTGCAGCTGCGAGACCGGAACCGTGGTCGTGCCGTCGCCGTCGTCCTGCAGAAGGTCCGCCTCATCCGGCAGCAGCTTGGCCAGCTCGCCGAGCGCGTTCTGGGCGCCCATGATCGCGGACATCTCGATCCAGTGCCCGAGCAGCATGATCGTGATGAGGGTCGCGAGTTCCCACCAGAAGTCCATGCCGTGCAGCCCGAGGGTGACGGCGGCGCTGTAGCCGAACGCCACGACGATCGCGAGAGAGATCAGTGTCATCATGCCCGGCTGCTTCGCGCGCACCTCCGCGATGCCACCCTTGATGAAGACCCAGCCGCCATAGACCATCAGCACGAGTCCGAAGACCGCCGGGATGTAGTCGCTGCCCGGAAATCGCGGGCCTCCGAGACCCAGGATGTCTTGCAGACCTCTCGAGAACACGAGGGTCGGGATGGTGAGCACCAGGCTCAGCCAGAACTTGCGCTTGAACATCGCCGGGTCGTGCGCGGAGTGGTCGTGGCCCGCGTGTGCGTCGTGACCGGTGTGCATGTCGTGACCCGCGTGCATGTCGTGGCCCTCGTGCATGTCGTGGCCTGCGTGTGCGTCGTGACCGGTGTGCACGTCGTGACCGACGTGCATGTCGTGGTCGTGATGCGCGTGCCCGTCGTGCCCCGTGCGCAACTCAGGCAGTTCGCTCTCGGCGACCACGACATCCGCTGTTTCCGGGGTGTTCCCGGGCAGATTGCCTGAGTTGTGAAGCTCGTGCGCATTCCGTTCGTCGTGCTCGGTCATGACTTTTCTCCCCGGTTGTTGCTGAGTTCGAATACTTTGAGCAGTTCGGCCGTCGCCTGCTCGCGCTGCTCCCCGCCCGCCTCGAACATCTCGCTCACGTGAGTGCGCAGGTGGTTCTCGACGATGAGCTTGTTGAGGCTGCCGAGCGACTTCTGGATCGCGAGGGCCTGCGTGATGATGTCCATGCAGTAGTCCTCGTTGTCGATCATCTTCTGCAGGCCGCGCATCTGCCCCTCGAGGATGCGACTGCGATGCAGTGCGCGCTTCTTGATATCTGCGATCATGGGTCGATGATACCCCTAGGGGGTATCTGTGGCAACTCCCCTGCCCACTCTCTCGCCCATCCGCCCCGCAGGTCTGTGTGCAGGAGTCGTGCCGCCGAAGACTCCGATTTTCGAGCGTGCTACGACGGAAGGCGGGCTCCATCCCGGCATGTGAGTCATCCATACGAGGCGTATAAAATCGACGGATGCGACTGACGAAACTCGAACACGCCTGCCTCCTGCTCGAAGAAGCAGGCAACACCCTCATCATCGATCCCGGATCCTTCACGACCCCGCTCGTGGGCACCTCGAACGTCGCCGCGGTCGTCATCACCCACGAGCACGCGGACCATTGGACGGCCGACCAGCTCAGCCGCATCATCGAACGAAACCCGGATGTTCGCCTCTTCGGCCCCGCGGGCGTCGCGGCCGCAGCATCCGACTTCGACATCACGGTGGTGCAGAACGGTGACGAGATCGAGGTCGAGCCGTTCTCGCTGAAGTTCTTCGGTGAGAAGCACGCCGTGATCCATCGCTCCCTGCCGATCGTGGACAACGTTGGTGTGCTCGTCAATGGCGTGCTGTACTACGCCGGCGATTCCTTCACCATCCCGGACGCCACGGTCGACACCCTCGCCGTGCCGGCCGGTGCGCCCTGGCTCAAGATCTCCGAGACGATGGACTACGTCGAAGCGGTGAAGCCGCGCAGGAGCTTTCCGACTCACGAGATGGTGCTCTCGGTCGCGGGAAAGACGATGTCGAACGCTCGCATCGGGGACGCGACCAAACTTGGCGGCGGCGAGTTCTTCCCGCTGGAGCCAAACGACACTCTCGACCTGTAACCCCCCGTTCGGGGACTGACGGGACACCCCCGAATGGGGGGAGCATAGAAGGCGAGGCACCCCCGGCCTCGTTCCCGATGCCCGACCGCGTACCCCCGCGTGACTGCTATCAACGGGTGCAGTGCACTTACCCGAAAGTGATACTCCCGATGTCTCTTGCACTTCCGCGTACCCCCGCGCAGCGTCTCTCCTCCGAATGGTCGTCGTCTCCCGACGCCGAGTGCGCGGCGTGCGGCTCACCAATGGAGGCTAAGCCGAACCCGTATTTCGGAACCGGCCTGGCCATCCACCGCTATGTCGCCCTGTGCACGGGATGCCAACGCGTGGCTTTCGTCCCTGAGCCGGTGGTGCAGGATGCGCCCAGCCGCACCGAGCAGCTCCTGAGTGCGGTGCGCGGTTTCTTCGGCCGCGCGGCCTGACGGCGGTTCAAACCGGGTTCACTCCACGGCGTGCCCTAGTCGAATAGACGTTGCAAGGAACCAAGCGCTGCTCTTTCGTCATCGTAAGCTCCACCCTCGTGGCCGTTGAACGGCCAGACGGTGATGCTCTTGGGCCCGGAGTACGCGTTGTGGGCCGCGAATACGGTGGACGGAGGACACGTGGGATCCATCAGTGCAGTGGAGAAATGCGCCGGTGTGGACGCTGAGCGAGCGAAGTTCACTCCGTCGAAGTAGGCGAGGGTGCGCATTACCGACTCGACGTTTTCCCTGTGCACGGCCAGATAGCGTCCGATTTCTTTGTACGGATCTCGGTCCGTGATGGTTATGGCACGAGGAAAGTCGCAGAGGAAAGGAACAAAGGCGAAAGCCGCAGCCAGATCAGGCACCAGAGCCGCCGTGGACAGCGCGAGACCGCCACCCTGGCTGAAGCCGAGAACCGAAACTCGTTCGGGATCGATGCGATCGAGCGTCCTCGCCGCATCGACTGCCCGCACGGCGTCCACCATGAGTCGGCGGTAATAGTAGTCCTCACGAGACTCTATTCCACGCGTCAGGAAACCAGGCACCGCCGGGCCCGAACCCTCAGGATCAGCGGTCCAGCCACGACTCCACGCGGAGCCCTGTCCGCGCGTGTCCATCTGCAGATGGGCAAACCCCGCCGCGGCCCAGAACAGCGATTCGTTGGCGTCGCCTCGGCCGCCCCCATAACCGACGTACTCCACGACCGCGGGCAGCCGCCCGCCGATGAAAGCAGGCAAACGCAACCACGCACGCACCGGCTGGCCGAGGTAGCCAGAGAATGTGACGTCCCAAACGTCGATCGCGCGCAGTCCGGTCTCCACCAAATCCGCCCGAACCTCACCGCCGAGTGCTCGGCTCTCGACAAGCGTGGAGTTCCAAAAACTGTCGAAATCAGCTGGCCGCGATTGGGAACTTGTGTAGGCACGCAGTTCCGGCTCGCTCAGGTCCGTGAACACGCTGTCAGCCTTTGAGTCCCGTCTGCGCAAGTCCCTGCACAAATTGCCGCTGAGCTATCACAAACACGATGAGCACAGGCAGCGCGGTAAGCGTCGCCGCGGCGAGCTGCACATTCCACATCGGCCCGCTATATGCGTCGACGAACCGGGTCAAAGCCTGCGGCAGGGTAAAGAGTTCCGGCGAGGTGAGATACACGGTGGGCTCGAGGTAGAGGTTCCACACATTGAGGAAAGTGAAGATCGCGACAGCAGCAAGAGCGGGACGGGCCAGCGGCATCGCGATGCGCCACCAGATGGCGGGGCGACCCAGCCCATCCAGGCGTGCGGCCTCTTCCAACTCCCCCGGCAATGAGATGAAGAACTGCCGCATGATGAAGGTCGCCAGTACGCTCGGTGCACCAAATGAGGTCACTAGGATGAGCGGCCAGTGTGTGTTCACCAGCCCCAGGCCGTTGAACATCTGAAACAAGGGCACGATCGTCACTTCGCTCGGTATGAGCAGTCCGACCAGCACCACCAGAAAAAGCACATTCTGCCCGCGAAAGCGAATGCGCGCGAATGCGTAGCCCGCCATCGACGAAATGATCATCGTTGTGAGAGTAACGACCACGGCTATATATGCGCTGTTGAAGTATTGATGGGCGAAAGGTTGGAACGTAAATGCCTTTACAAACGCCTGCAGGGTAGGCGATAGAGGCACAAGCGACGGTGGAAAGGCGAAGATCTCGCTGACCGACTTGAAGGACGAGGTGATCATCCACCAGGTCGGGAACAGGAACGGGATTGCCATGACCCCAAGGACCACATAGAGCCAGGCGCGGCGCCCTGGATGCCCGCGCCTCCGTGTCACGACCGGTGCCTCAGTTTTCATAGAACACCCATTTCTTGCGAAGCTGCCACTGCACGACCGTGAGCACCAGAACGATGAGGAAGAGCACGAGCGCCAAGGTCGACCCGTACCCGAAGTGGTGGAAAGCAAATGCCTGCTGGTAGATGTAATACACGAGCACCGTCGTTGACAGTCCTGGTCCACCAGCGGTGAGAACGGCAATCTGCGCGAATACTTGGAGAGCTCCCACGATGGTGATGATCACCGTCAGAAGCAGAGTTGGCGAAATGAGCGGAAGTGTGATCCGACGGAACAACACCCACGAGGTAGCACCGTCAACCCGCGCTGCTTCCTGGAGCTCAGCGGGAACGCCCTGGAGCGCAGACAGGAACAGCACCATATTAAGGCCGACATTCTTGAACACCTGCACAACGATGACGGCTAGCAACGCCGTCGGACCATTTTGCAACCAGTTCGGACTCGGAATATGGAAGACGCTGAGGATGCCGTTGATGCCACCGTTGTCTTGCAAGAGAAATCCCCACACGATGGTCCACGCGACGATCGAAACGACGACAGGGGAAAAGAACGCGGTGCGGAAAAAAGCGATCCCACGTCCGGAACGATTGAGCATCACTGCCAGCAGTAATGCAAGAGGGATATTGAAGGCGACGAGGCCGACGGAGAACACCGTGGTGACCAGGAGAACCTGGCCCATTTGAGGATCGCTGAGAAGGTGTTCGTAGTTTTCGGCACCGACGAACTGGATGGTCCCGGAGAGCACATTCCACTCGTGGAAGCTGTAAAACACGATCAACCCGAGCGGCACCAATACGAAAGTGACGATGCCGAGCAACTGGGGCGCGATAAAGAGATACCCAGTCAACGCGTCGCGCCGGGCAAGCGTCAGGAACGGGCGACTCGAGCGCGCGCCCGGCTCCCCGGCCCTGGCATACGCCAGAGCCGGGGGCACTTTGGATGCGGCGTTGGACATCAAGCTCACGAACCGAGCAACGGAGTGATGGCCTTGCACACACCCTTGAGAACGCTGGAGACATTCGCGTCGGACTGCCACATCGGATCGAGTGCCGTTTTAACCTGAGCGGCAATCTCGGCAGAGTTCGTATGGCTCGGCTTGGTCTCCGCATTCTTGAACGACGGAATCACAACGTCATCGATCTGTTGCTTGCTCAACGTCTTGTTTGTCGCCGCAAGAGTCGTCGCATTGAGGAGCGAGGTGCGCGGCGGCGGGAAGAACGCCGCAAGCTGCTTCGCGTTCGTCGGGTTTGTGAAGTAGGCGAGGAACTCGGTCGCCTCATCCGCATGGGCGCTCTTCGCCAGCACTCCGATGCCCGCCTGCCCAACGACGTTGCCCTGGCCAGCGTCGCCCTTAGGCAGCGGCAGCACGTTCCACTTGAACGCATTCGTCAGCAGTGTCGCGCGTGAGATCTGCGTCACAGTGAAGGCACTGTCGCCGGCGAAGAAGTCTGCCGAAACTCCCGGGCCGGGAAACGCGTGCTGCTTGAAAGTCGCGTCGTGCAGGTAGGTGAATGCGTCGACCATTTTCTTCGAGGTGAAGGTGCAGGTCTTGCCATCCTCCGACCACGGCGCTGCGCCGAAAGAATCCCAGACGGTGGCCAGATTCGACCAGGTCAGATAGTTGAAGTCGCGGATGACCATCCCCTGCTTGCCAGTCTTGGCGTTGACCTGGGCGCCCACTTCTGCGATATCTTTCCAGTCCCATTTGCCCTCACTCTTGAGCTCAGCGGAGGTCGGTTCACCGGCCGCCGCAAGCACGTCGTCGTTTGCGAAGACGACGAATGGCGACGTTGAGAATGGATACGCGTAAAGCTTTCCGCCAGTTGTCCACAGCTTGGTGGTGTCGGTGTTGATATCCGCAAAGTCGTAGCCCTTGGTGGCCTTGAGCGAGTCGGTCAGCGGCTTCAGGGCACCCGAGCTGACGAAGTCTGGCGCATCGGTTTCCAACACCCAGGCGAGATCCGGCTGTTGGCCGCCCGCAATCTGGGTCGTGATCGTCGTGGTGTAGTCGGCGAAAGGCAGCGAGTCGAAGGTGATCGACTTGATCTCTGGATGAGTCTCCTTATAGTTGTCGGCGATTGAATTGAACAATGCCAACTGAGTCGGATCGGCGGTCCAGGTCGTCATCCGAAGTGACACACTGCCCGGTGCCGCCGCGGCCTTTGCGGGCGCGGGTGCTGCGGTACTGCAGGCTGAGAGCGCTAGCGCAGTGATGGCAATCACTGCGGCTCCCATCAGCTTCGTTGCTGGTTTCATGATGCTCCTTGGGTCAGTAACCGGAGACGTCGGGCCAGTGCAGCTCGACACCGTTCGCGGTCAACAGGGATTGGAACTCCGCCAGAAGTGACGGGGTGTGGTGGACCGCGCGGGGATCAACCGCGCGGTCCAGGCAGAAGGCCGCTAGCCAGCCCGCCGCCTCGCCGATTCCCCACTCCACCGGATGGAGCCGGAAAGCCCCGTTGGTGATGTGAGTCGTGCCGACGTTCTTGCCCGCTGGGAGCAGGTTATTCATCCGGATGGGGATGAGTGCACCGAGCGGAATTTCAAAGGGTACGGACGCGACGTCGATGTAGTTGTCGCCTCCCGTGGAGGGATGCAGGTCGATCCGATACATTCCGACACCGACCGAATCCGGAAAAGTTGCTGGTGAGCCGCTGCCCCTGACCGCGACTGACAAGTCGCTTTCGACCACCGTGTACTCCGCCCTGATCCGGCGGGACTCGCGAATATACGGTGCCTGGGCGAAACCGTCGTCTGTGCCGGTGACGTCGGGTCGAAGCCTCAGACCCGGCCATCCGCGACCACCGTCGGGCCGCGGAGCTTCGGTCTGGAGCCAGTACAGCATCGCTCGCGATTGTCGTTTCGCTGCAGCGAGATGGAAATCAGCATCCGCGGAATCGATGATAGAGCCGCCGATGTAATCAATCATCGGCCAGTTCACGAGCACGATGTCGCTCTCGAGGAAGCCGGGTTCGAGAACCTTGCGGGAGAGAATGCGACGAAATGTCCAGAGCTCACTGTCCCCGCCATCCTCGCGCTGGTCGGCGATAACGGCGAACGGATCATCGTCGATCGTCGGCGTGAATGAACGCGTGGTGAGTTCGAGCGTGCGCGGGTGAGGGCCGGTCAGGCTGATCATCGGCGCACCCCAAAAGTCCGGCTCGAACGATCGCCATTCGTCGTAGTCATCCGGCTTATCGATCGTGTAATCACCCGTGGCGTAATCCACGACGAAGCACCACGAGATGGCCTGCACATTGTCTGGGTTGGCCTCCTCCGGCGCGCTCGGCTCTCCGGTCTGGGAGCTTGACTCGGAACCGACCACGTACTCCGTGCCCGTGAGGGGCAGCAGTTCTCCCGTTTCGGTTGCATCGAGCACAAAGCGGCCGGTGAGTCTGGTCAGTGTTCCGGATGCGGTCTCGCGGACGGTGACGGATGTCACCCGGTCGCCTTCCGTCTCCGCAGATTCGGGCACGGCCGGCTGAATGATGGTCAGGCGAGCTGCACTCAGGAAGGGTGCTAGCAGTTCGCCGATCACCGTGACTCCAGCGCGCGGCTCTGAACAAAGCCGACTGACCAGGCCAGCCCCAGGGTTCAGGAACGCATCGGCTCGCGCGGCCGCAGACAACGGGTAGTTCTGGCGGTAATAGTCACGGATCCCTGTTCTCAGCGCGCGATATGACGCCGAAGCGCCGAATTGCTCGATCCAGGTGTGCTCGTCGAGCGTGACCGCCTGGCTTGTGAGCTGGCCGCCAAGCCAGTCGTACTGTTCGGTCAGGATGACGCTCTTTCCGGCGCGCAGCGAAGCAAGCGCTGCCGAGACACCACCAAGACCACCGCCGATGATAACGACATCTGCATGCATGGTTCTCACTGCGCCACTCCCGGTGCTGCGAGCGTTGAACCTGGCACGACGACACAGTCGAGTAATTGTTGGAGTGGTAGTTGTTCGCCCGATGCGCCGTTCAGCAACTGGTCGAGGAGCACGGTGGCACGCATTCCCAGCTCGTCGCGAGGCGCACTGAGTCGGGTGAAGTCGATGGCCTGGTCGTGCGCGCTGCTGCGTTCGCCGAGAACCACCATCGATAGATCACGAGGAACGTCCAGGCCGTCCGCTTTGGCAAGGGAATGGAATGTCTCAGCCTCGGCGGGGTTCTCCACAAATAGGATCGTCGCTCCGCTCGCTCGAAAATCGCGCCAGATTTCCTCGAGGGCGACCTCCGTCGATTCTGTCGTTGTCAGCGTTGCCCCCACCAGCGCATCGCGCAGGCTGTCGAATCGATCCCTGGATGCCTCGGCCGTTTGAGAAAAATGGACGTAGAAGAACTGAGTGTGCCCCGCCGCCAGCGCAAGCCTGGCCAGGTCACGGGTGGGAGTCACGTAGTCGAGACCCACGTAGGGAATACGTCCGTCTGCACCGTCGCGCCTGCCGAGTGCAACGAAGGGATATCCCGTGTCAAGAAGTCGCTCAAGCTCGGCGCTGTCCATCTCACGCCCCAACAACAGGCAACCATCCGCAAGCCGGAGGCGGCTGTTTTCGTGGAAGATCTGACGATGCCCATCGATCACCGGCGCGCTCGTGAACATCAGGAGATCGAACCCGAGCGTCTCGGCCCCATTCTCGATGCCCGTCAACAAAGGCGCGTAGAAGTCTGACACCTCGCTCGGAAATGCGTGTTCGTAAGTGAAGACGCCAATGAGTTTGTTCCCGACACCCGCCAGACGTCTGGCCGCCGGATCTGCCACGTAGGTGTTTTCGCGAATCACCTCTAGCACGCGCTTACGCGTTTCCTCAGGAATGCGCGCGCTCGTCTCGCCATTGAGAACGAGGGACACAGTCGACTGGCTCACTCCCGCGAGTTCCGCAATTCTGCGTTGCGTGATCGGCGAATGGCCAGTTGGGGTCATCACTTTTTCCTTCGTCTAGATTGCTAATGGGCATTAGCATACCTGCTAATGCGTATTTTCAAAACACCAAGGCGAAATTGCTTTGTCACGGAGTGTTGAAGCAGGGATGTAATTTAAAGAGTCCGATGCCGCCCGCGATCGCGAGGCGCGGATCGATTGCCCCGCTTGTATACGCAAAACCCCTGATCGCTATCAGGATCAGGGGAGCTAAAGCTGGGGTACCTGGACTCGAACCAAGAACAAAAGAATCAGAATCTTCCGTGTTGCCAATTACACCATACCCCACCGAACCAGACCGAAGTCGGGCCGACTAGACACTCTAACCTACCGCAAACGGGCGGGCCAAATGAGCGTCTGCGGGGCGCACCGTCAGCCGCAAGTGGGAGAATCCCCCTGCACCCCACGAACGGAGACTCCGACGCCGCCCATCCTGATCTTTCTCCAAACCTGGCGACTCGATCCGTTGACCCTGATCGTGATCGTCATCGCCGCGGCACTTTACGGTTCGGGAATCGTCTCTCTCGCCCGCCGAGGCGAGCACTGGCCCATTATCCCCACCCTCAGTTTTTACCTCCTCGGGCTCGGCAGCTTTGCGCTCGTGGACTTCGGCTTTCTCGGCGTCTACAGCACCGAGCTGCGCTGGGCCTTCACCACCCGGATCGCGCTCCTGCTCTTCGCCATACCCGGCCTCATCAGCCTCGGCCTGCCGATCACTCTCGCCAAACGAGTGCTCAGCGGGATGCCGTTGAGAGTGACGGATGCCGTGCTCGGCTCCTGGCCGGTACGGCTGTTCGGCAACGCCGTGTTCGCACCGCTGTTCGCACTCACCGCCTTCATGGTCTTCCTCACGCCCATCGCCGGAAACCTCAGGCAGGAGCCCACGGCGCAGGCGATCATCACGGTGCTGGTGCCGGTGGTCGGCATCCTTATGGTGTTGCCGATCATCGAGCAGACCACCCAACGCACCAGCTTCTTCATCACCGTCGAGTTCCTCTTCGTGTTCATCGAACTCGTGATCGATGCCATCCCGGGCATTCTCCTGCGGCTCAACAACCACATCCTGGATCAGGTCGGGCCGGTGATAGGGCAGCTCCCGAGCTGGTTCCCCTCCAGTTTTCACGACCAGCATCTCTCCGGAGACCTGCTGTGGTTCATCGCCGAGATCGCCGACATTCCCGTGCTGATACTGCTCTTCATTCGCTGGCAGCGCATCGACCGCAAAGAGGCAAAGTCGCTGGATGACATGAGCGACGAAGAGATGGACGCGCTGACCCAGGCGCACTTGCGGGCCAGGAACCATTAGAGTTCACCATCGTCGATGAGCCCTGACGTTCAGGCAGCCTGAGACTGGCCGGGCCAGGAGCCGCGTCATACCCTGCGCTCAGCCGACGGGGATGCCGAGCAGATCGCGATTGATCGTGGCCGCCGCGCGCGCCCCGGCGCCGGCCGCGACGATGAGCTGCTGGGGGCCCGGAGCAGTGGAGTCTCCCGCGGCGTAGACCCCGGGGACGCTTGTGCGGCCTGCGCCGTCTGTCACCACGTAGCCATCGTCGTCGAGCGCGATGTCGAGCGCTGCCGCGTAATCGAGCGCGGCATCCCATTTCGGGCGTACAAAGCCACCCTCTACGCGCACCCGCTCACCGTCATCCAACAGCACGGAGGCGACGATGCCATCCTGACCCAGGATGTCGATGATCGGGCGGCGTTTCACCCGGACACCGCGCACGGACAGAAGTTCCTGCTCCTCCTCGGTGATGACGCCGATGCCGTTGGTAAAGACCGTGAGAGAGCGACTCCAGTGCGAGATCAAGAGCGCACGCCACATCAGATCGTCCGTTTCACCGATGAGAGCGAGCGGTTTGCTGCTCTGCTCATAGGCATCGCACTCGACGCAGCTGAACAGGCCGATTCCGTAGTACGACGCCATGCTCGGCAGCGCGGGCAGGGTCTCTCGGAGCCCGCTCGCGATCAGGACGACCGGCGCGGTCACGGTGCGCGCGGGCGAGGCGTTGACCCGACTCGTGTGGATCTCGAAACCGCCTTCCCCCCGCGCAACGCTCTCGACTTGCCCGAGGTGATGCTCCACCCCCGAATATGCGGAGAGTTCGGTGAGCCCCAGCTTGCGCAGCTTGTGGGGAGTGATGCCGTCGCGGGTGAGGAAGCCGTGCGCCTGCAGCGTCACGGAATTGCGCGGTCGATTGCTGTCGAGGAGGATGACGGTTCTGCGGGCACGGACGAGATTGAGCGCCGCCGAGAGACCCGCGGGTCCCGCACCGATGATCACGACATCGGCGTCGGCACCGTTCACAAGGTCTTCCTGAACCTCTCCAGGCGCGCAAGAGTGGACTCCTTGCCGAGGATGACCATCGACTCGAACAGCGGCGGGCTGATGCGCTTTCCGCTGATCGCGGTGCGCAGCGGGCCGAATGCGACCCGCGGCTTGAGCCCTGCGCCGTCCACGAGGGAAGCCCGCAGCACGCGCTCGAGTTCCTCGTGCGACCAGGCGTTCAGCTGCTCGAGGGTCGCGATGGCCGCGTCGAGCACGATCGCGGCGTCGGGGCCGGGAAGGGCATCCGCGTCGAAGGTGATCTCGTCATCCGGGGTGAAGAGGAAGCCGAGCAGGCCCGGCGCATCGCCGAGAAGCTGCATGCGCTCCTGCACGAGCGGGCCGGCCTCGCGAAGGATCGCCTTCTGCGCCGGGGTCGGCGGGTCGGAGACATACTCCGAGAGGTATGGAACGAGCCGAGCCTCGAAGTCCTCGGCTTCGAGCAGTCGGATGTGGTCGCCGTTGATCGACTCCGCCTTCTTCAGGTCGAAGCGGGCCGGGTTCGGGTTGACGTCGGAGACGTCGAAGGCGGCGACCATCTCGTCGATCGAGAACACGTCCCGGTCGTGGCTGAGCGACCAGCCGAGCAGCGCGAGGTAGTTGATGAGGCCCTCGCGGATGAAGCCGCGCTCACGGTGGTGGAACAGGCTCGAGGAGGGGTCACGCTTGGAGAGCTTCTTGTTGCCCTCGCCCATGACGTAGGGCAGGTGGCCGAAGCGCGGGATGGCCTTCGCCAGACCAATCTCGATGAGGGCGTGGTACAGCGCGATCTGCCGCGGCGTGCTCGAGAGCAGGTCCTCGCCGCGCAGTACGTGGGTGATGCCCATGATCGCGTCGTCGACCGGATTCACGAAGGTGTAGAGCGGGATGCCATTCGGGCGCACGACGACGAAGTCGGTGAAGGAGCCGGCCGGGAAGGTGATCTCGCCGCGAACGAGGTCGTCGAAGCTCAGCTCGGTGTCCGGCACCCGCAGGCGCAGCGCCGGCTCGCGGCCCTCGGCGCGATACGCGGCCTTCTGCTCCTCGCTGAGGTCGCGCTCGAAGTTGTCGTAGCCCTGCTTGGGGTCGCGGCCGTTCGCGATGTTGCGGGCCTCGATCTCCTCGCCGGTGGCGAAGCTCTCATAGAGGTAGCCGGCCTGCTTGAGCTGCTCGATCACGCCGGCATAGATGCCGTGGCGCTGCGACTGGCGGTACGGAGCGCCTGGCCCGCCGACGCCCTCGCCCTCGTCCCAGTCGATGCCAAGCCAGGCGAGGCCGTCGAGCAACTGCAGGTAGCTCTCTTCGCTGTCGCGGGCGGCATCCGTGTCTTCGATGCGAAAGATCAGCTTGCCGCCGGTGTGCCTCGCGTACGCCCAGTTGAACAGGGCGGTGCGGATGAGCCCGACGTGCGGCGTGCCGGTCGGTGATGGGCAGAACCGCACGCGAACGTCGGAGCCGGATGCGGTGGTGAAGGTGGCAGACATTGGTTCAATTCTATGGGCCGCCTCCTTGGTCCGGCGCGGGTGCACCGGTTGGCGCGCAGGTCGAAGGAACTTGTGCCCGATAGGCGGAGGTCGAAGGAACTTTTCGCGCGGGAATGCGCATTCCTCCTACACGAGTGGCTTTCGTCGACGCAGCGCCCGCCAGAGCAGCCAGATGCCGACCACGACGTTGACTACTACCCCCAGCAGGACATCGGTCCGGAAGGTGTCGAAGATACTGGGGATGAACGGAAGTTCCGGATTCACAATGGTCTGTCCAGGAGCAAGACCTGACGTCTGTTCAGAGGCCCTTATTGCACGATCGATCAGCACCGAAACGAGCGCTCCAATTATGATCGCGACTGGCAGCGTCACCGTCGCCACCCACTTCTCCCAGGTGCGCCAGGACTTCGACAGCCAGACCAGGGCCATACCCACGAACCACCCGAGGAACGGGATGACGATTCCGCCGAACGCCACCATCAATGCGGCCAGGACGGTGTACCAGCGCGGATCCTGCGGGCGCGACGCAGCAGGCGCGGGGGCAGGCGGGGGCGCGGCAACTCCTCCGCGCGCCTCCGCCGCGATGAACACCGGGTCGCCGAGTGCCTCGATGCGAGCGGCCGCGGTTGCCGGGTCGAGTCCGTCCAGCTCCTCGGTGATGCCCGCGACGATCTCGCGGCTCACCTCGCTCGGCACATCGCTGAGCGCGGCCTCGAGCCCGGCCAGATAGCTACGGACGACCTGTGGTTGCGCGTCAGTCGACATGACGTTCCTCTCTGATGAAATCTTCGACGGCGCTCACGAACGGCGCCCACTGCTGGCGGAAGGTCGCGAGTTCGCGCGTTCCGCCAGCAGTGAGCCGGTAGTACTTGCGCACTGGTCCCGCATCCGATGCCTTGTCGAAGGTGCTGACGAGGCCCTGGCTGCGAAGTCGGGACAGCATCGGATACAGGGTTCCGATGCTCGCGATGAGCCCGCGCGCGATGAGCGTTTCAGACAGCTGCCAGCCGTACATCGGCTCGCGTGCGAGGGCGCCGAGCACGCAGTACTCGACCACGCCCTTGCGCAGCTGCGTGCCGACATCCGCTGTCATGCAGTGCACACTACCTTGTGTCGCACGCTACTGCAATGCTCGGGACGGTAACCCAAAGTTGACCTGACAGGAATGAGGGAGATTTCATGCCATCCGCGTGAGAAGGAGGAGAAATGGTGCGAGCGAGACGCATTTCTCCTCCCTTTCCGTCGCGACCGCTGCCGCCTAGGAGACGTGCACCGCCACAAGAGCCATCCCGGCGATCGCGGCCCAGGACAGCACGCCCACGACCATCGAGCGCAGTCCGGAGCCGATGAGCTTCTCCAGCCGGATGGCGCTGCCGAGCCCGAAGAGCGCCATCGACAGCATCACGGTCTGAACGAGGTCCGCGGCGTTGAGTACTGGCGCGGGGAGGGGGACAAAGGTTCGCAGCAGCACGGCGGCGATGAATCCGGCGACGAAGAGCGGCACGATGGGCGGACGCTTCTCCCCCTCGACCGGGCCGCGCGTGCGACGCACGATCACGGAGGCGGTCGCGACCATCGGCGCGAGCATGAGCACACGGGTGAGCTTCACCACGACAGCGATCGCGAGCGCCGCCGCTCCCGCGGTCTGCGCGGTGGCCACCACCTGGCCGACGTCGTGCACGCTCGCGCCCACCCACTGGCCGAACTGGTGGGTGGTCAGCCCGAGCGGCGCGTGCAGCAGCGGCAGCACGGCGATCGCGAGCGTGCCGAACAGCGTCACGAGCGCCGCGGGGGTCGCCTGGTCCTCGTGCTTGGTGCGGCTGACCGCGCTCATCGCGCCGATCGCCGAGACACCACAGATCGAGAAGCCCGTCGCGATCAGCAGCGGCTCATCCCCGGGCAGCCGGAAGACCTTGCCGAGCCCCCAGGTGATGCCGAAGGTCAGCAGCACGATGAGCACCGTGAGCCCAATCGCGACCCAGCCGAGGTGCGCGATGTCGACGAGGCTGAGCTTGAGTCCGAGCAGCACGATGCCGACGCGCATGAGCCGCTTTGCCGCGAGCGTCAGCCCCGGCTTCAGCGCGCCATCGATCTGCCTGCGCGCGGGCACGATCTGCCCGACGATGATTCCGAGGGCGACGGATGCTGTCAGCAGCGGCACCCCGGGAAACAGCCAGTGAATGCCAAAGGCGATGATCGTCGCAACGCCGGCCGCGACGATGCCCGGCACCCACCGCATCCGCACCACCGTCACGCCGATTCCGTTGGTCGAGTAGCGAGGAACGAGCGTATCGAGACCCCTGTGACCGTGGCTTCGTCCCGGTCTCGATACGGCCGCTGGCGGCCTGCTCGACCAACGTGATTCGTCCGGCCCACTAGCGGTTGCGCGCGGGGTTGCTCAGCGTGCCGATGCCCTCGACGGTGATGTCCACCGTCTGGCCCGCGACAAAGCCGCCGAGGCCCGCGGGCGTGCCGGTGATGATGATGTCGCCCGGCAGCAGCGTCCAGACATCCGAGGCGTATTCGAAGATCTCGGCGAAGCCGTGCAGCATGTCCTTGGTGTTGCCGTGGCGGCGCGGTTCACCGTCGACGTAGGTCTGAATCTCGAGCGAGGTCGTGTCGAGTTCGGTCTCGATCCAGGGGCCGATCGGGCAGAAGGTGTCGTAGCCCTTGGCCCTGGCCCACTGGCCGTCGATGAACATCTGGTCGCGCGCGGAGACGTCATTGGCGATCGTGTAGCCAAAGACGTAGTCCGCGAAATCCGCCGCCTTGACCTGCTTCGCAATGCGACCGACGACCATGGCGATCTCACCCTCGTGCACGATGCGACCGTCGACCGGCGGGATGACGATCTCGTCACCCGGGCCCACCACGGAGGTGTTCGGCTTGAGGAACAGCAGCGGAGCCTCTGGGCCCTCGGTGTGCATGTCGGCCTTGTGGTCGGCGTAGTTCAGGCCCACGCACACGACCTTCGACCGCGGGATGACCGGCGCAAGGAGCTTCGCCTCGGAGAGCGGCACGCGCTCCCCCGTGGTGTCGTACCCGCTGAACATGGGGTCGCCGGCGAGCACCACCAGTTCGTCCCCGTCCACGATTCCGTATCGTGGGTCAGCGCCGTTGCTAAATCGTGCGATCTTCACTTGTACTACCGTTCTTGTCGAAATCTCTGCCGGACGTCAGGCGTCCAGTCGCATCATCCAGCCGTGTCGGTCTTCGCCGCGGCCGTACTGGATGTCGGTGAGCTCCTGTCGCAGCGACATCGTCAGCTCGCCCGCCACCGCATCCTCCGAGCCGATCGTGAAGTCCGCCGCCTTGAGCTGCGCGATCGGGGTGACGACCGCCGCCGTGCCGCAGGCGAAGACCTCCACGATGTCACCGGATGCGACGCCGTCGCGCCACTCGTCGATCGTCACGCGCCTGCGCTCCACCCTGTGCCCGCGGTCCTCCGCGAGCTGCAGGATCGAGTCGCGCGTGATGCCCTCGAGGATGCTGTCGGACTCCGGCGTGACGAGCGTTCCGTCCTTGTAGACGAGCACGATATTCATGCCGCCGAGCTCCTCGATGTACTTTCCCTCCGCCGAGTCGAGGAACAGCACCTGGGCGCAGCCGTGGTCATAGGCCTCCGCCTGCGCGACGAGCGAGGACGCGTAGTTGCCGCCGGTCTTGGCAGCACCTGTGCCGCCCTTGCCCGCGCGAGCGTAATCGGTCGAGAGCCAGATCGACACCGGCGCGACGCCGCCGCTGAAGTATGCACCAGCGGGACTCGCGATCACGTAGTAGTTGACCTTCTCCGCCGGTCGCACCCCGAGGAACGCCTCCTTGGCGAACATGAAGGGGCGCAGGTACAGGCTGGTCTCCGACGCATCCGGAACCCAGTCGCCGTCGACCGCGATCAGCTGCTTGAGCGACTCGATGAAGTACTCGGTGGGCAGCTGGGGCAGGGCGAGTCGCACGGCGGAGCGCTGCATCCTCGCGGCGTTCGCCTCGGGCCGGAACGACCAGATGGAGCCGTCGGCGTGCCGGTACGCCTTCAGCCCCTCGAAGATCTCCTGGCCGTAGTGCAGCACCGCGGCCGCCGGGTCGAGCGCGATCGGGCCGTACGGCTGCACGCGCGGGCGATGCCAGCCGCCCCTCTCCGACCAGCAGATGTCGACCATGTGGTCGGTGAAGTGCTTGCCGAAGCCCGGATTGGCCATGATGTCGGCGCGCTCGGCGGCGGAGCGTGCGGCCTCGTTCACGGTGACGGCGAACTCGAAAGCGGCCGGTGCGAGCAGGTTCTTCATGGTCATCCTTCTGTGGTGCGTCGTGGAGTGTGCGTCAGGCCCGCAGCGCTCCGGCGATGGCGTCGCCCACCTCTGTGGTCGACCGGGCGGAACTGCCGCGGGATGCCAGATCGGCCGTCACCGCCGCCGTGACCCTGGCGGCGGCATCCGCGTGCCCGAGCGAGTCGAGCAGCAGTGCCACGGAGAGGATCGCCGCGGTGGGGTCGGCCAACTGCTGGCCTGCGATGTCTGGAGCGGAACCGTGAACCGGCTCGAACATGCTGGGGAAGGCTCCGTCGGGATTGATATTGCCCGAGGCCGCCAGTCCTATTCCGCCGCTGATCGCGCCGGCAAGATCGGTGATGATGTCGCCAAAGAGGTTGTCTGTGACGATCACGTCAAATCTACTGGGTTTGGTGACCATGAAGATAGTCGCCGCGTCGACGTGCAGATAGTCGACTGAGACCTGCGGATACTCGGCAGAGACCGCGTCGACGGTGCGCTGCCAGAGCGAGCCTGCATTCACGAGCACGTTGGTCTTGTGCACGAGGGTGAGCTTCTTCGCGGGCCGACTGTTGGCCGTCTCGAAGGCGAAGCGCACCACGCGCTCGACGCCGAAGGCGGTATTGATCGACACCTCGGTGGCGATCTCCTGCGCAGTGCCCACGCGGATGCCGCCGCCGTTGCCGACGTACGGCCCCTCCGTTCCCTCCCGCACCACGACGAAATCCACCTCGCCAGGGTCGCTGAGCGGTGATTCGACCGAGGGAAAGACGCGCGTCGGGCGCAGATTCACGTAGTGATCGAAGGCGAAGCGGAGCTTGAGCAGCAAGCCGCGCTCGATGATGCCGCCCTTGAGCCTTGGGTCGCGGGGGTCGCCGCCGACGGCACCGAGGAGGATGGCGTCGTGCCGCTTCAGCGACTCGAGGTCGGCGTCGGAGAGGATCTCGCCGGTGGCCAGGAAGTGGGTGGCACCGAACGGGTAGTCCGTCGTGTTCACGACCACGTCATCCGGCACGGCGACTCGGAGCACCTTCACGGCCTCGGCGATGACCTCCGGCCCGATGCCGTCTCCCGCGATGACGGCAAGGTCGATGGTGCGCGGCATAGAGGTCCTCCAGCGAGACAGTTGAATGCTCTCAGGATACCGCGTGCCTTCCGCGCGCTCTTGCGCCCGGGTTAGCGGCCGCCGCCGCCACCGCCCCCACCACCGCCACCGGAGAAGCCACCGCCGAAGGACCCGCCGGAGAAGCTGCCGCCACCGCTGCCGGACCATGAGGAGGGCTGTGGGGTGGGCGTGGCCATGGAGTGGACGGAACTCGACATCGAGCCGAGCAGCTGCGAGAAGACGAGCGCATCGAACGCGCCCCGTGAGACGTACCAGTCTGGCGCCGTGGAGACCTCGTCGTAGTGCACCGCGAGTTCCTTGGCCCACTCGCGTTCGATGCCCCACAGCACCGCGAAGGGCAACAGCTTCTCGTAGAGCTTGACGACCTGTGCGGTGTCGCCGATGTCCACGCGTTCGGCGCCCTCGGGGCTCTGCAGCATCTGCAGCCGGTCGGCCTCGGCGAGCTTCAGGTACTCCCGGATGCCGAGCAGGTAGTCCCGCTGCTCCGCGCCGGACTCCGTGACGACGGCGGGACGCGCCGAGAGCGCGAAGGCCAGGAACAGCGCAAGGAAGGCCACCGGGATGGCCGCGATCACCCAGCCGCTGACGGCGGCGGTGAACGCCGTCAGCACGGTGCTTCCGATCGCGATGAACACGACAAAGAAGAGCGCGAACGCGGTGAGAATTCCAGGCGCGATCGGAGGTTTCACCTTCAAACCGCGCGCTACGACGGAGTCGTCGGCCTCGGCGACGCGAGCCTTAAGACGCACCGCGAGCCCGTCATCCGTCACCCCGACCTCACGCACGGCGCCCTCACGCAGGTCGGCCTCGAAGAGCGTCTCGAGCAGTCGCTGCTCCATCGGGTCGGCACCCTCGCCGCCGAGATACTGCAGCGTGTACTGGCCACCCTCCCCGGTGACCGGGTAGTCGAGGATGCGGATGATGCCGCGCACCGCGAAGCTCACGAGCTGAGCGGCGAGCGAGGTCCTCGTGCGCCCCACGAGACTCCCGGCCTCAAGCAGGTTGAGTCCCTGTGGTGGAGAGTACTGGGCGATGATGATCCCCCGGCCCTTCGCGGCTCGCGGCCCGAGAAACAGGCGCTGCACGACGGAGAAAATTCCGCCGGCCACAGCCAGCACGAGTAGCGCTATTCCCAGCACGTGCGACCACCAGGGCACGACCGGGTTCACGAACGGCGTGGACTCGCCGGGGGCGGGCTGCTCGGCGGGCACCTGCGCGAACGTGCCCGCGGTGAAGCCGATCGCCACCGTGAGATTCTCGCGCGGCGCGAGCGTCTTCGTCGACGCAGTCACGAGCTTGCCACCGGATGCCGCGGCCGTGTCATCCACGGGCCCGACGATGTCGCAGGTGGTCGTCGACCCCTGCGCGCCCCGATAGCAGGCATTGTGGCCGGTGAGCGCCGGCGCGATCGCCGGGTCGACGTGCACCCTGGCGGTGACGGATCCGAAGGGCTGGTCGAACCCGGTGCCATTGGTGTCCCAGTAGAACTCGTCGTCGTTCGTGTCGGTAAAGGCGCGCACGACGTTCTGCTGCGTGTAGGTGATCACGTAGGTCTGACTGCCGTGCACGTAGTCATCGGTTCCGAGGGCGAGCTCGGTGAAGCCGCCATTTACCGTCGCCTCGAAGTGCACCGGGGCGCCGCTCTCGTCGGTGACCGAGGTGACCGCGGTGTGCAGCGGCACGCCGTCATAGTCGTTCGGTATCGCGCGGATCATGCCGCGGTTCTGGTCGAAGCTCGGGAACTTCGCCACGAAGGTCTCGACGGTGCGGAGCGTCGCGTGAGCCGCCGCATCCCGCCCGAGGTAGTAGTCCGCGCTGTATGAGGTGAAACTGAAGTCCTGCACGCCGCCGCGAACGGAGACCGCAGGCACCGGCCGTGTACTCAGAGTCTGGCCGGATGCGGCGAGCGGCACCCCAAGGATCAGCACCGCCGCGAGTGGGGCGACGAGCGTCGTGATGAGGCGTCGGAATCGGAACATCGATCGAGCCTAACGCGCAAGCCCCTATGCGATAACTCCCAGCTTGCATTCAGTTTGACCCCTGTTCAGGGGGTTCGTTGGTACCCTTGATCCAGGCGCTCGTCCACCGGAACACTCCTCGTGGCAGCCAGCGCCGGCACGGCAAGTGAAAGGACACAGAGAAAAATGGGTATCGGAAGCGGTATATTTCTGTTCGTCGTCGGCGCCATTCTGGCCTTCGCGGTCAACATCCCGGTGGACCAAAGCTGGGTGAACCTTGACTTGATCGGCTACATCCTCATGGGTGCCGGACTCGTCGTTTTCATCATCTCGCTCGTACTGGTCACTCGCCGTCGGTCTTCTCTCGTCACGACCCGTTCCGCCGTCGACCCGGCCAGCGGTGAGCGCGTTGAGCAGCACGAAACGCGCAGCGACATCGCCTAACGGCCAGTAGCGCGAACAAGAGGCGCGCCTCCCCCGACGACGGGGTGAGGCGCGCCCCTTCTTGTGTGAGCGGCGAGCGCGGCTCGCCCGCTTCGTTGTTACGCGGTGATCTCGATCTCGCGCAGTAGTTCTGCCTGGATGGCCTCGCGCACGGTCTCGAGCAGGCCGGCTGGAACGGGCGAGTCGACGGTGAGCACGCTTAGCGCCTGGCCGCCCGCCTCGCGGCGGCTCACCTGCATGCCCGCGATGTTGATACCGGCGTCGCCGAACTCCTTGCCGTACACCGCGACGATTCCCGGACGGTCGGTGTACACCATCACGATGAGGTGGTCCGTGACGGGAACCTCGACGTCGTAGCCGTTGATCTCGACGATCTTCTCGGTCTGCTTGGTGCCGGTGAGCGTGCCGGACACCGAGATCTGCGTGCCATCGCTGAGCGCTCCGGAGATGGTGAGCAGGTTGCGGTACTCGTCGCTGATGGGGTCGGTCACGAGGCGAACCTGGATGCCGCGCTGCTCGGCGAGCAGCGGTGCGTTCACGTACGAGACGGATTCGCTCACGATGTTGGTGAAGATGCCCTTGAGTGCCGCGAGCTTCAGCACGCTCACGTCGAACTCGACGATCTCACCGCGCACCTCGATGTCGACGGTGGTCAGCGGCGAGGTGTGCGCGAGTCCGCTGAAGACCTGGCCGAGCTTCTCCATGAGCGGGATGCCGGGGCGCACCGTCGTGTCGATCACTCCGCCGGCGACGTTGACGGCATCCGGAACCAGCTCGCCGGAGAGCGCGAGCCGCACCGACTTCGCGACCGAGACACCGGCCTTCTCCTGCGCCTCATCCGTCGACGCACCGAGGTGCGGCGTGACCACGACGTTGTCGAGCGCGAGCAGCGGCGAGTCCGTGGGCGGCTCGCTCACGAACACGTCGAGCCCAGCGCCCGCGATAGTACGGGCGGTGAGCGCACGGTGCAGCGCATCCTCATCGATGAGCCCGCCGCGAGCGACGTTGATGATGAAGGCGCTCGGCTTCATGAGTGCGAGCTGCTCATCGCCGATCATGCCCGTCGTCTCCGGCGTCTTCGGCATGTGGATCGTGACGAAGTCGCTCGTGGCGAGCAGCTCTTCGAGTGAGACGAGGGTGACGCCGAGCTGCTGTGCGCGTGCGCTCGTGACGTAGGGGTCGTAGGCGATCACGTTGGTGCCGAAGGCCTGCATTCTCGCCGTGATGAGCGCGCCGATGCGGCCGAGGCCGATGATGCCGATCGTCTTTTCGTAGAGCTCGACGCCCGTGTACTTCGAGCGCTTCCACTGGCCCTCGGCGAGCGAGGCGTGGCCGGCGGGGATGTGCCTGGCGAGGCTCAGGATGTGGCCGATGGTGAGCTCCGCGGCAGAGATGATGTTCGAAGTCGGTGCGTTCACGACCATGACGCCCGCGTTCGTGGCCGCCTTGATGTCGACATTGTCGAGTCCCACGCCCGCGCGTGCGATGACCTTGAGCGACTTCGCGGCGGCGATCGCCTCGGCATCGACCTTCGTGGCCGAGCGAACCAGGATGGCGGCCGCGTCCGGCAGCGCCGCCAGCAGTGCTCCTCGATCGGTGCCGTCGACGGAGCGGACATCGAAGTCCGGGCCGAGGGCCTCGACGGTTGCGGGCGATAGAACTTCAGCGATCAGCACGATCGGTTTTGGCACGTAGAATCCTTTGACTGGGCAGGCGGACTGGGTTCAGCACAACGCGTGCGCCACGGTCATTGGGGCGCGGACACTCACACTTTACTGGGTGGGAGCACCCCGTTACGTCGGACTGGCGGCGACGGACGCCCGAGGCAGCAGCCAGCCGGAGCGCCGGACGGCGATTCGAGACAGGATGAGGCGATGGACAACGACACCGCCGAACTGCTGCAGTGGTGCCTGCGCATCCTGCTCGCGCTCGCCTTCGCCGGCATGGGAATCACCCACTTCGTTCCCGGTGTCGTGCGCGGCATGGCGGCCATGATCCCACCCGCCATCCGGACGGCGGGGCCGCTTCGCCCGCGCAACCTCGTCTACCTCACGGGGCTGTGCGAGATCGCGGGTGCGATCGGACTGCTCGTGCCCGCACTTCACTTCGCGGCAGGAATGGCCCTCGTCGTCTTTCTCGTGGCGGTCTTTCCCGCGAACGCCTACGCCGCGGAGCACCGCGAGAAATTCGGTCGTGCCGCCATTCCGTTCTGGCCGAGATTCTGGGGCCAGCTCGCGCTCATCGCCCTGTGCGCCCTCGCCGCGCTCTAGCGACCCGATGGGCCACGGTCGTCAGGCGATGAAGTTGACGATTGTTGGCGCGATAATCAGCGAGCTGAGCACGGCGCTCACGACGCAGAGCCCCGCGGCGTAGATCAGCGCACGCGCGACGAGTCCGCGGCGGCGGCCCAGCAGGAGGCAGGCCACGAACACGGCGGGCGACAGCAGCACGCCGATGATGAGAAGCACCCACCCGATCGGCGAGATCCCGAGGTGATAGCTCGCCCACACCGTCTGCGGAAGCCCGATCGCATTGCCTATGCCCGCCCACAGCGCGTAGCTGTAGAGGATCGCGAAGAAGATCGCGATGGCCCAGACCGGCCAGGCGGCGCGCTGGCCGACGGCCTTCGGCTCGGCCGCGTTCCCGGATTCCACGCTCATCGACCTCCCCCGTTCACGAAGCCCCACGGAATAAGCACGAGGATGCCGAGCACGAGCACCGCGATACGCACCCACGTGCGACGCGTGGGCGCGAGAGCGAGCGTCGCGATGAACCACGCGGGTGCGGCGACGACCGCGAGCAGCGTACTGAGGTGCAGCATGATGTCGTTGAGTGGGACGCCCGTCGTCTGGCTTCCGCGCAGCGCAATGATGAGCCAGCCCACCGTGTAGAGCAGGTAGATGCCGCCGAAGACTCCGTAGACCACGAGCATGGGAGAACTGACCCCGGGTGCGAAGCCTGCGTTGCCTGCTACCGCGGCATCCGGAGTCGTCGAATCGACGTGAGTCGGGTCGGCCTCGCCGTCCCAGCTCAGTGCCTCGTCGTCTGCGTCAGCGCCCATATCAAAACCCTATCGCGGCGCTCTCGCGCCACGCTTCTGCACGACCAGGTGCCGCTCCCGCTGCACAACTCAGGCAGAACGAGGGTGGCGCGCCGGACCGCCCTGCTGCTCCCAGTGCAGGGGATGCCGCATCCGCGATTCTGCAGGAGTTATGATCGCTGACACGTGGGCGAGGCTCGAATGCGCGTTTCAGGTCGGTGAAGACTCAGGACGGTGGCGTCGATCGCGCCAGAACATAGGAAGGGCGGGACCGAAGTCCCGCCCTTCCTGCTGAGTGCCGCCGAATTAGCGAGCGACCTCGCCATCGATGTAGTCCGAGTCCTGCTGCTTCCACGCGAAGAGCTTGCGCAGCTCGCGACCGGTCTCCTCGATCGGGTGCTCTTCGCCCTTCTTGCGGAGTGCGAGGAACTCGGGGGCTCCGGCATCCTGATCGGCGATGAAGCGCTTGGCGAAGGTGCCGTCCTGGATGTCGGACAGCACAGCCTTCATGTTCTCCTTGACGTGCGGGTCGATGACGCGCGGCCCGGAGACGTAGTCGCCGTACTCCGCGGTGTCGGAGACGCTCCAGCGCTGCTTGGCGATGCCGCCCTCGTTGATGAGGTCCACGATGAGCTTGAGCTCGTGCAGCACCTCGAAGTAGGCGATCTGCGGCTGGTAGCCGGCCTCGGTCAGGGTCTCGAAGCCATATTGGATGAGCTGCGAGACGCCACCGCAGAGCACGCTCTGCTCACCGAACAGGTCGGTCTCGGTCTCCTCGGTGAAGGTGGTCTTGATGCCGCCGGCACGCAGGCCGCCGATGCCCTTCGCGTACGACCAGGCGAGGTCCCAGGCGTGACCCGAGGCATCCTTCTCCACGGCGACGATCACGGGAACGCCACGGCCGGCCTCGTACTCGCGGCGCACCGTGTGACCCGGGCCCTTGGGTGCGACCATGATGACGTCGACGCCCTCGGGCGCCTCGATGTAGCCGTAGCGGATGTTGAAGCCGTGTCCGAAGAGGATCGCCTTGCCCTCGGCGAGGTTGGGCTGGATGTCGTCCTTGTAGATGTGGCGCTGGTACTGGTCGGGCGCCAGGATCACGATGAGGTCTGCCCAGGCGGATGCCTCGGCGACGGAGAGAACCTTGAACCCGGCCTCCTCCGCCTTCGGCTTGGACTTCGAGTCGGCCTTCAGCGCGACGACGACCTCGACGCCGGAGTCCCGCAGGTTCTGCGCGTGGGCGTGGCCCTGCGAACCGTAACCGACGACGGCCACCTTCTTGCCCTGAACGATGGACAGGTCCGCATCTTTGTCGTAGAAGATCTCGGTCATGCTCTTGCTCCTTGTTGTGGTTGGTCCCTGAGCTTGTCGAAGGGCCAGGGTCATATCAGTGGTCCCTTCGACAAGCTCAGGGACCGGGGTTTAATTCTTGAAGATGCGCTCGGTGATCGATTTGGATCCGCGCCCGATGGCGAGCAGGCCGGACTGCGCGATCTCCTTGATACCGTACGGCTCGAGCACGCGAAGCAGGGCCTGGGTCTTGGCGGTGTCGCCGGTGACCTCGATGACCAGAGCATCCGCCGTGACATCGACGACGCGAGATCGAAACAGGTTCGCAGCCTCGAGGATCTGGCTGCGCGTCGTGTTGTCCGCGCGCACCTTGATCAGCATGTGCTCCCGCTCGACGGTCTGCGCCGGATCGAGCTCGACCACCTTGATCACGTTGATGAGCTTGTTGAGCTGCTTGGTGACCTGCTCGAGCGGCAGCTCTTCGACATCCACCACGACGGTGATGCGCGACAAGCCCGGAATCTCGCTCTTGCCCACGGCGAGGCTCTCGATGTTGAAGCCGCGCCGGGCGAACAGGCCGGCGACGCGCGTCAGCAGGCCGGGCTTATCTTCAACGAGAAGTGACAGTACGTGGCTCATCGCTTACTCCGTCTCCCACTCGGGCGCGTGTTCCCGCGCGTACTGGACGGATGAATTGCCGACGCCCTGGGGCACCATCGGCCAGACCATGGCATCCCGGCTCACGACGAAGTCGATCACCACCGGGCGATCGTTCGTCTCGTTCGCCAGCTTGATCGCGGCATCCACGTCTTCCTTCTTCGTGACCCGGATGGCGAGGCAGCCGTAGGCCTCGGCAAGCTTCACGAAGTCGGGGATCATCACCGTGCCGTCACCGGTGTTGAGGTCGGTGAAGGAGTGACGCCCGTCGTAGAACAGCGTCTGCCACTGGCGCACCATGCCGAGGGACGAGTTGTTGATGATCGCGACCTTGATCGGAATGTTGTTGATCGTGCAAGTGGCGAGCTCCTGGTTGGTCATCTGGAAGCAGCCGTCGCCGTCGATCGCCCACACGGTTCGATCGGGCTGCGCCACCTTTGCGCCCATAGCCGCGGGGATGCCGTAGCCCATCGTGCCTGCGCCACCCGAGTTGAGGAACGCGTTCGGTCGCTCGTACTTGATGAACTGCGCCGCCCACATCTGGTGCTGGCCGACGCCCGCGGCGTAGACGCCCTCGGGGCCGGTGAGTTCACCGATGCGCTGGATGACGTGCTGCGGTGAGAGCAGCCCGTCGTCCGGTTCCTCGAAGCCCAACGGGAATTCCGAGAGCAGGTAGTCGAGCCTCGCCCACCACTCGGAGATGTCTGGCCTGTTCCGCTTCGCGGCATCCGCGTAGGCAACGGTCAGATCGGCGATGACATCCTTGGCATCGCCGACGATCGGGACGTCGGCCACACGGATCTTCGAGATCTCGGCCGGGTCGATGTCGACGTGAACGACCTTGGCGTTCGGTGCGAACTCACTCGCCTTGCCGGTGACCCGGTCGTCGAAGCGAGCGCCGAGCGACACGAGCAGGTCGGATTCCTGGATGGCGAGCACGGCGGGCACCGTGCCGTGCATGCCCGGCATGCCGAGGTGCTGCTTATGCGAATCGGGGAATGCACCGCGCGCCATGAGGGTGGTGACCACGGGAGCACCGGTCGCCTCCGCGAGCGCGAGCAGCTCCGCCGATGCGCCCGAGCGGATGACGCCACCGCCGACGTAGAACACCGGACGCTTCGCCTCGGCGAGCAGCTGTGCCGCGGCCTGGATCTGCTTGCCGTGGGCCTTCGTGACGGGGTGGTACCCGGGCAGGTCGACCTTGGGCGGCCAGATGAACGGTGCGCTGTTCTGCTGCGCATCCTTGGTCACGTCGATGAGCACCGGACCCGGACGGCCGGTGGTCGCGATGAGGTAGGCGGCCGCAACCGTCGCCGGCACGTCCTCGGGCCTCGTGACGAGGAAGGAGTGCTTGGTGATCGGCATCGTGATGCCGACGATGTCGACCTCCTGGAACGCATCCGTTCCCATCGAGGTGGAGAACACCTGGCCGGTGATCGCCAGAAGCGGCACCGAGTCCATGTGTGCATCCGCGATGGCGGTGACGAGGTTCGTTGCGCCAGGGCCAGAGGTGGCGATGCAGACGCCGACCTGTCCGCTCGACGAGGCGTAGCCCTCGGCCGCGTGCCCGGCTCCCTGCTCATGACGGACGAGGATGTGGCGGATCGCGCTCGACGACATGAGCTCGTCGTAGAACGGCATGATCGCGCCGCCCGGAAGGCCGAAGACATCCTTGATGCCAAGGTGTTCGAGCGAGCGGAGGATGGCGCCGGAGCCGGTCAGTATTTCGGGTACGGGCGCCTTGCTTCGCGTCGCGGACGGTGCTGCATGGGGCACGGGGATGGATTCCGTGGACATCGGTTGGATCCTTGGTGTTTAAGAGGCGCGGATGATGGGCGCAAATCAGCCGGTGATCGCGCCCTCCGCGGCGGAGTGCACGAGCTTCGAGTATTTTGCGAGTACGCCACGGGTATAGCGCGGAGGAAGTGGAGCCCAGCCGTCTCGGCGAGCTGCCAGCTCGGACTCGTCGACAAGTAAGTCGAGTGAGCGAGCTGCGATATCGACCCGTATTAGATCACCATCGCGCACGAAGGCGATCGGACCTGCGTCGACCGCTTCGGGTGCTATGTGGCCGATACACAGGCCGGTTGTGCCGCCTGAGAATCTGCCGTCCGTCAAGAGTAGTACATCTTTGCCGAGGCCCGCGCCCTTGATGGCCGCGGTGATGGCGAGCATCTCCCGCATGCCGGGCCCGCCCTTCGGGCCCTCGTAGCGGATGACGAGAACCTCACCCTTCTGGATGGTGCCTGCGGCGAGCGCGTCCAGGGCCTCGCGCTCACGCTCGAACACCCTCGCGGGGCCCTCGAAAACATCCGTGTCGAACCCGGCGGTCTTCACCACGGCGCCCTCGGGCGCGAACGACCCGTGCAGGATCGTGAGGCCGCCGGTCTTGTGGATGGGGTTGTCGAGCTTGCGGAGCACCGTGCCGTCGAGGTCGCGCGGCTTCAGCTCCTCGAGGTTCTCGGCGAGCGTCTTGCCCGTGACCGTGAGGGCGTCGCCGTGCATGAGGCCGGCCTCGAGCAGCGCGCGCATGACGACAGGGACGCCGCCGTGCCGGTCGACGTCGTTCATGACGAACTGCCCGAAGGGCTTGAGGTCACCGATGTGCGGAATCTTGTCGCCGATGCGGTTGAAGTCGTGGAGCGTGAGCTCGACCTCGGCCTCGTTGGCGATCGCGAGCAGGTGCAGCACCGCGTTGGTCGAGCCGCCGAAGGCCATGACGACGGCGATGGCGTTCTCGAACGCCTCCTTGCTCAGGATGTCGCGGGTGGTAATGCCCTGGCGCAGCAGGTTGACGACGGCCTCGCCGCTGCGGTGTGCGAAGTAGTCCCTGCGGCGGTCCGCGGCGGCCGGCGACGCGGAACCGGGGAGGCTCATGCCGAGCGCCTCTGCGACGCTCGCCATGGTGTTCGCGGTGTACATTCCGCCACAGGCACCCTCGCCGGGGGCAAACGCACACTCGATCGCCTTCGCGTCCTCCGCCGACATCCGCCCGGCCTGAACCGCGCCGACGGCCTCGAAGGAGTCGATGATCGTGATGTCTTTCTCGGTGCCGTCGCTGAGCTTGACCCAGCCCGGGGCGATCGAGCCCGCATAAAGGAAGACGGATGCCAGGTCGAGCCTGGCCGCGGACATCAGCATTCCGGGCAACGACTTGTCGCAGCCGGCGAGCAGCACGGAACCATCGAGCCGCTCCGCCATCATCACGGTCTCGACCGAGTCGGCGATGACCTCGCGAGACACGAGCGAGAAGTGCATGCCCTCATGGCCCATCGAGATGCCATCGGAGACCGAGATCGTCCCGAACTGCAGCGGGTAGCCGCCGCCGGAGTGCACGCCCTCCTTCGACGCCTGCGCGAGGCGATCGAGCGAGAGGTTGCACGGCGTGATCTCGTTCCAGGAACTCGCGATGCCGATCTGCGGCTTGTCCCAGTCCGCATCTCCCATGCCGACCGCGCGGAGCATGCCGCGCGAGGTCATGGCTTCGATTCCGTCTGTGACGGTGCGAGAGCGCGGTTTCAGGTCGGGGGCTGAAGAGGCAGAGTCAGGCATGTTACGAGTGTAGAACTTCCCACCTGCCGCCATTGTGCACCGCAGACGATGCCGGCGCGCGCTGCCGCCGATAGAGTCAGTGAACGTTGGGGGGGGTGAGACGAATGCACGCACTGTTGCGACTGCTCATGCGGGCATGGTCGCGTGATGTCACGGACGCCCTCTCGACCATGCCGCGCGCGCACGGCGCTCCGCACGTGCGTACCGCCGGGCCGAACCCCGATCGAGTGCTGCTGTTCGGCAACGGGCTCGCGGTCGGATGGGGCGTCGCGAGCCACGAGCTGGCCATCCCCGGCGAACTCACACGTTCGCTGTCCGCGCTCACCGGTCGCGGTGCGGAGGTCGATATCGCGGCATATCCCGAACTCAAGCTCGCGGGGGTGCACAGGGCGATCGAGGAGCGAGACCTGGGCGCCTACGACGCGATCATCGCCATCGTCGGTTCGAGCGACACCCTGTCGCTCACGCCTCGCGCGCATTGGCGGAGCACCATGCGCGGCCTGCTCGCGATGCTCGTCGCGCGCAGTTCGGCATCGACTCGCATCATGGTCATCGGAATCCCCCAGTTCAGGCGCGTCCCACCGTTCGACAACGCGTTCGGGAAGATCGCGAGCTCGCACGCCACGACCCTCAATGCCGTGACGCGAGAGCTGTGCCTCGCCCATCCGCGGGTCAGCTACACGCTGCTGTCGAGTGCGGCAACGCAGAGCCAGCGGCTCGGCACCCCCGAGCGCTATCGACTCTGGGGTCGCGACATCGCGAACCAACTCGTTCCCGCGCTCAACGACGCTGCGCGGTCGAGCACCACGAGCGCAAACCCGCGTGAACGTGCGCCACAAACGGTCACTACCGTCGAGGGCGCGGATGCCACGGCCGGCTAGGCGGCCGGGTGCGCCTCGCGTAGTCGGGCGAGTTCGTGCAGTGCAGCGGCGACGGCAGCCGGATCGGCCACCCGGTAGTCCGCCACAGTCTCCCCCCGGCCGCTCTTGAGGCCCAGGTCCCCCGCGCCCAGTGCCGCGAAGGCGTCTTCGTCGGTCACATCGTCGCCCGCGTAGAACACGGCGCTCGCGCCGGTGTAGCGCCGCAGGTGCTCGATGGCCTCGCCCTTGGTGGTGGAGCGCACCGAAAATTCGAGCACGTTCTTGCCGCGGCGCACGGTGAGCCCGGGCAACTCCGCCTCGGTCCTCTGCAGCGCGACGAGGTGTGCACGGCGGCCGTCGGCATCCGTTGCCAGGCGCGTGTGCAGCGCAAAGCCTGCCGGTTTCGACTCGAGCCACACCCGGTCCACGGATGCGGCGATCTCGTCGAGCAGTCTGCCGAGCTCGCCGCGCTTCTGCAGCTCGGCTGGATCGAACGCGAGTCGCGTCTCGGGCGAATCGAGGCGAAGCTCGATGCCGTGCGATCCCACCAACAGCGCGGTGTCGGGCACATCGGCCACTCGCTTGAGGCTGGCGAGGGCACGACCCGATACGAGCGCCACGCGGGTCTGTGGCAGGTCGAGCAGTCGCAACACTGCCGCTCGCGCCTCCGGCAGCGCTCTCGCCTGCTCGGGATCGTCGACCTCGGGCGCGAGGGTGCCGTCGAAGTCGAGTGCCACGAGCAGCGGCTGCGCCTCGGCCAGCCGGGCGAGCGCAGCCAACAGGGATGCGTCGAGTACGTCCGTCATCAGGATGGAGTCTGCGACTGGCGCCGCACAGGCTCGCGCTGGCGACTCGACACGAGCTCGTCCAGGAACGCGGACGACCACTTGGCCACGTCGTTGGCCTTGACCCGCCTGCGCAGCGCCCGCATCCGCGACACCCGCTCCTGCCTCGGCATCTCCACGGCACGCAGAATGGTTTCTTTCAGGCCGTCGATGTGGTGCGGGTTGATGAGCAGAGCCTTGGTCAGCTCGTCGGATGCCCCGGCGAATTCGCTGAGGATGAGCACGCCATCCTCGTCGAATCGGCAGGCCACGTACTCCTTGGCCACGAGGTTCATGCCGTCGCGCAATGCCGTGACGAGCATGATGTCCGCGGCGAGGTACAGCGCCACCATCTCTTCTCGCGGGTATCCGTGGTGGTGGTAGCTGATCGCCGTGTGGCTGATCGTGGCGAAGTCACCGTTGATGCGCCCCACGGTGAGCTCGATCTCGTCGCGCAGCGCCATGTAGGCCTTCACCCGCTCGCGGCTCGGATTGGCCACCTGCACGAGCGTCACATCCTCGACGTCGAGCCTGCCCTCGGCGAGCAATTCACCGTAGGCCTGCAGCCGGTGTGTGATGCCCTTGGTGTAGTCGAGCCGGTCGACGCCGAGCATGATCGTGCGAGGGCTGCCGAGGTCCTCGCGAATCTGCCTCGCCCTGTCTTGCACGGCCGGGTCGCGTGCCAGTTCCTCGAAGCTCTTCGCGTCGATGGAGATCGGAAAGGCCTTCGCGATGACGGTACGAACGGGACCGACGCTCTTCACCGGCTCGCTCACCCGCACGCCCGGTGAAGGATCGACGAGCGGAACCTCGATGTGCGGGCTCTTCGTGGCGAAGCCCTTGAGCCGCCTCACGGCGAGGGAGAAATTGTTGGCGTCGGCCGTGCGCTGGAAGCCGATCACGTCGGCGCCGAGCAGGCCCTCGATGATCTCGGTGCGCCAGGGCAGTTGCGAATAGATGCCGTATGGCGGGAATGGAATGTGATTGAAGAACCCGATGGTGAGGTCGGGCCGCAGTTCGCGAAGGAGCTTGGGAACCAGTTGAAGCTGGTAGTCCTGCACCCAGACCACGGCATCCGGTGCGCTCGTGGCCGCGGCGGCCTCGGCGAAGCGACGATTGACCCTCAGGTAGCTCTCCCACCAGTCGCGCTGATAGGTGGGCGGCGCGATCACGTCGTGATAGAGCGGCCACAGCGTGTCGTTGGAGAAGCCCTCGTAATAGCGCTCGATCTCCTCCTGGCTGAGCGGCACGGGCACGACCCGGATGCCGTCGCTGTCGAAGGGCTCGAAGTCGAGGTCCGGCTGACCGCCCCAGCCGATCCACGCGCCGCCGTTGGACCGCATGACTGGCTCGAGGGCCGTGACGAGGCCACCGGGCGAGTGGGCCCACTCGGCATTGCCCTCGCCGTCGATGACGCGATCGACCGGCAGGCGATTGGCGACGACGACGAAGGAATAGGTGCTGTGGTCTGGCTTTTTCTTGCCCGTCATCCGCTGCTCACTGTTGTCTCACCGTGGCGCCTTCAGGTGCGCCCGAAGTCCTTTTCCACGTTAGCAGCCCCATCGCGGCTAGCATTGCGAACATGGCGACTACCCGGCTCTACCGCGCTGGAAAGGTCGTCAAGAACAACTTCCCGGTCGCCGATATCTCCGAGCACACCGCGGAGACCGGCTGCACCGTCTGGGCGGACTTCGTCTCGCCGACCCCGGCGGACCTTGCGGCCATCGAGGAGGAGCTTGGACTCCATCCGCTGGCGGTCGAAGACGCGCTGCACGACTTCCAGCGGCCGAAGCTCGACCGCTATGACACCCACCTGTTCTTCGCCGCCTACGCGGTGAAGCTCGATACCGCCACCGGCGAACTCACGACGAGTGAGGTGAAGGCGTTCATCACGCCTCATGCGCTCGTGACGGTGCACGAACCGGACTTCGACATCGCGGCCGTCACCGCACGGTGGGACAACGACGTCGACCTCGCCGATCGCGGCGTCGGTTACCTTCTCTGGGGTCTGCTTGATGTGATCATCGACGGCCACTTCGATGCGGTGCAGCAGCTCGATGCCGAAATCGAGACTCTCGAGGACGCGCTCTTCGACGACGTTCCGCGGGATCGCGAAGTGCAAAAACGGTCGTTCGAATTGCGCAAGTCTCTCGTGCTGCTGCGAAGGGTGGTGCTGCCGATGCGCGAGGTGGTCAACACCGTTCTGCGCCGGGACCTGCAGACCATCGACCCGACGCTCATGCCCTATTTTCAGGACGTCTACGACCACGTGCTGAGGGCGACCGAGTGGACGGAGTCGCTTCGCGACCTCGTGACCACCATCCTCGAGACCAACGTGAGCCTCCAGGGCAACCGCATGAACATGGTGATGAAGAAGGTCACCAGCTGGGCCGCGATCATCGCCGTGCCCACCGCCATCACGGGATTCTTCGGCCAGAACCTCGCCTTCCCCGGCTTCGGCACGGTGTGGGGGATGTGGATGTCGGTAGCGCTCATCGTCGTCGTCTCCGGCGCGCTGTACCTGGCCTTCAAGAAACGCGATTGGCTCTGATCAGGCCGGCGGCTCGCGGCCGCTAGGCGATCGCCGCCGGCACGAGCAGCGCCTGCGTGCGCCGCGTGCGCCGGATGGCGAGGAGCGCGACCAGCACGCTTCCCGCTCCGAAGGCGAGCAGTGCTGCCGCCGCGCCGAGCATCGCGCCTGGGTCGCCCCCGGCAAGGATGCCCTGCATCCCCTGCACGCCGTAGGTCAGTGGCATCAGCGGGCTCACCCACTGGAAGGGAGCCGCGAGCAGCTCGATCGGGTACAGCCCTCCCGTCGAGGTGACCTGCACGGCCAACACGAACAGCGAAACGACGAGTCCGGCCCGGCCTAGCCCGATGGTGAGCAGGTAGTGGAAGGCTGTGAACGCGAGCGCCGCGAGCACGGAGAAACCGAGGGTCGCGGGCAGCGCGCTCCACGAGACGCCGAGCGCGAGGTGCAGCAGTGCGACGAGGAGCAGCGCCTGTGCCACCGTGACCGCGCAGGCCCTCGCCAGCGCGGAGAAGACGAGCCGTCCGTTCGCCGCGGTCGATGACAGAGCGCGCCTGGTCACCGGCCGCAACACGAGGAACACCGCGAGCGCACCGATCCACAGGCCGAGCGGCACAAAGAAGGTCGCGATCACCTGCCCGATCTTCGAGATGCGATTGTCGTGGCTCACCGTCACTGCCACGGGATTCGAGGCGACCTTCGCCGATGCCGCAGCGGCGGAAGAGTCGGCCGCCGGCAGTTGCGCGGCCCCGGTCTGCAGTCCCGAGGCGAGGGAGCTCGCACCCTGGTTGAGACCGGCGGAACCGGCGGCAAGCTGCGCGGCGCCCGTTGCGCTCTTCGAGATCCCGCCCTGGATGCCGCCGATGCCGGCGGTCGCCTGCTGGCTGAGGGTGGCGCCACCGGCGGCCGCCTGCGACAGCTTCGCGCTGAGCGCATTGACCGTCGCAAGCGCGACCGGATTCGTCGGCTCTGCCTGCAGGCCCGCGTTCGCCTGCGCCAGCGCCTGCGCGAGCTGGCTCACGCCATCCGTGTAGGTCGCGACGCCTCCGCTCAGCTGCGTGAGTTTGGAGGCTCCCGACTTCAGGCTGCCGAGTCCGCTCGCGAGCGAATCGACCCCCGCGGTGTACTTGCCGACGCCGTCGGAGAGCTGGCTGGCGCCATCCGCAGCGCTGCTGAATGCGCCGCCGATCTTGCCCATGCTCGAGTAGAGGCCGGAGATGTACTGGGCCGTGACGGCCTTGCCGAAGGTGTTTGCCATGCCGTCGCCGACGCTCTGCGCGAGCGCGCCGGTGAGGTAGCTGTGTGCGTCATCGGTCTTGATGGCGAGCTTCGCCTGCTTCGGAGAGTTGGTGCTGAGCGACAGGATCGACGTGGAGAAGTTCTTGGGAACCGTGAGGATCGCGTACACGGAGCCGTCGGCGAGCGCCTTCTTCGCGGCCTTCTCGTTGGTGATGGTCCAATCGAAGCCCGCACTGCCGCCGGTGAGCTCGGTCACGAGCTGGCGCCCGGCGAACACCGGGCTCTTCGTGCCGTCCGGTGCCGTCGAGTAGACGAGCGTGTCCTGGTTAACGATGGCGGCCGGGATGCGGTCGAGTGCCTTGTCTGAGTTCGCGAGCGCGCTGACGAACAGGCCCGCGAACGCGAGCGGGATCAGCACGACGGCCGCGAGGGCGCCCCAGCGCAGCCAGCGGCGGCGGGGAAGACGGTTGGCGAGTGGCTGGCTCATCGAAGAACCTCCCGGTTCGAGCTGAGTGAGAGTGAGTCGAGGTCGAGGTGGATGACGGGGCGACCGCCAGAGCAGGATGCCGCATCCGAACGCAGCGACTCTGGGGTGCCGATCACGATGGTCGTGCCCGGATCGGCGAGAGCGCAGACCGCCGTGACGAAGGCGGCTTCGTCGTCGGCCGAAGCGAAGGGGTCGATCTGGTCGAGCATCACGACGGGCGTGCGCTCGGCGAGCGCGACGAGGGAAAGTGCAACGGCGCGTTCGAACTGCGGCAGCTGCTGCGGTTGCGACTGCTCGGTGAACGACTGCTTCACGACCGCGCGCAGCCGCTCGATGAGCCGCAGGCTTCGACGCCGCACGAACCACGATCGGTACCAGGGCAAGGTGAGCTGCAGCCGCTCGGAGAGCAGCTCGCCGAGGGTCACCCTGTTATCGGTGCGCTCGAAGCCGCCGACCTCGGCCATGGCCACGAGCCTGGCGACCTGCGCAGCCTCCGAGGGCAGCGGATGTCCGCCCAGCTGCGCACGGCCGGACACCGGATCGAGTCGACCGCCGAGCGTCGCGGCGACGAGCCTCCTGTCGGCGAGCTCGCCGCGCGCAAGCACGAGTGCCCCGGCGGGAACGTTGAGGGTGAGCGGACTCAGCGGGTACTCGGCGCTTCCGACCACGAGTTCGTCGGCGCTGATCATCGCACCATGCTCACCGAGCGCCCACTGCACGGCACTCTGGTGTTCGCGCAGCTTCTCGCCTTCGATGTCCATGTCGGGCAGGAGGCGGCTAAGCCACTTCGGCATCCACCACGCTGCTGTGCCGAGCAGCGTCATGATCGCCGGCACGAGCGTCATCCGCACGAGGAACGCGTCGAAAGCGATGCCTGTCGCGAGTCCCAGCGCGATCGGCTTGATCATGCCCGAGCCCTCGGGCACGAAGGCGAAGAAGACGAAGAACATGATGAGCGCCGCCGCGGTGACGACCCTGGCGCCACTCGCGAAGCCGTGCGAGACGGCGAACTTCGCGTCGCCGGTCTTCACGAACTCCTCGCGCATGCCCGAGACGAGGAACACCTCGTAGTCCATCGCGAGGCCAAACAGCACCGCCATGAGCAGGATCGGCATGAAGCTCAGGATGGGGCCGGGATTCGCGACGCCGACGATGTCGGCGAGCCAGCCCCACTGGAAGATCGCGACGACCACGCCGAACGAGGCGACGACCGAGAGCAGGAAGCCGATCGCGGCCTTGACGGGCACGAGCACCGAGCGGAACACCATCATGAGCAGCAGCACCGAGAGCCCGACGACGATGAGACCGAAGGGGATGAGGGCGTCGGTGAGGCGATTGGAGATGTCGATGCCGACCGCCGTGGCTCCCGTGACCGAGATCGGAGTGTCGAACTGCTTCTCGATCGAGGGTGCCAGCTCTCGGATGTTCTCGACGAGCGCTTTGGTCTCCACCGCATCCGGAGCACTGCTGGGGATGACCTGGATGATCGCGGTGTCGAGGCCCGCGTCGGGCAGGCCCTGGCTGACGTAGCTCACGTCGTCGAGCGTGCTGAGGCGCTTGCCGATCGAGTCGAGGTCGGCCTGGATGTCGGTCGTCTGCGTGATGTCGACGGCGACGACGAGCGGCCCGTTGTAGCCGGGCCCAAAGCCCTTGGTGATCTGGTCGTAGGCCTGCCGTTGGGTAGAACCGACCGGCTCAGACCCGCCATCCGGAAGGTTCAGGTCGAGGCTGAGCGCGGGAATGGCGAGCGTACCGAGCACGCCTACCACGACGATGCTGGCGAGAATCGGATGCCGCATCACGCCCTTCACCCAGCGCAGCCCCATGGTGGGCCGGCTTCCCTCCTCGTGCGCGGTCGCCCTGCGGGCGGCACGGGAGCCGGGCTTTGGCGCGAGCCTCCCCTTCGCCAGGCCGAGGAGGGCGGGCAGCAGGGTGGTGGCGACACCGATCGCGACGAGCACAGCGAAGGCGGCGCCGACACCCATGACGCTGAGGAACGGGATGCCGACGACGAGCAGTCCGAGCAGGGCGATGATCACGGTGACGCCGGCGAAAACGACCGCGCTGCCCGCGGTGCCGACCGCGGTGGCAGCAGACTCCTCAGGCTCCTGTCCCCTGGCCAGCTGGGTGCGATGCCGCGACAGAATGAAGAGCGCGTAGTCGATGCCCACGGCGAGACCGATCATGAGCGCGAGCATCGGCGCGGTGCTCGAGACCGGCACGAACGCCGAAACCGTCGTGATGCCGCCGATGACGATGCCCACACCCACGAGCGCGCTCAGGAGTGGCATGCCCGCGGAGACGAGCGAACCGAAGGTGATGAGCAGCACGACCCCGGCGAAGACGACGCCGAACACCTCGGTCACGGTGATGCCGAAGCTGCGGTCCTGGAAGACCTGACCTCCGAAGTCGACCGTGATGCCGGCATCCCTGGCGGCCGCCGCGGTCTCTTTCAGCCGATCGAGCGTGGCCGGCTTGACGTGCGAGGAGTCGCCGGAGAACTGGACCTGCGTGCGCGCCATCCGCTCGTCACTCGTGATCGCCTTGCCCGCGTACTTGTTGAAGGGCGAGACGACGGCCTCGACGCCGGGAATCTTCTCGATCGTGGTCGCCATCTTCTCGATGGCCGACTTGTAGGCGGCGTCATTGACGGATGCCCCTGCCGGTACCTCGTAAACGGCCTGCGCGCTGGCACCGGCGACCGAGGGGAACACGGCCTCGAGCCGGTCAAGGGCGTTCTGCGATTGCGTGCCGGGGATCGCGAACGACTCCTGAGTCTGCCCGCCGAGCGCGAATCCGCCGCCGAGGATCGCGACGAACAGCACGAACCAGACCCCGATGACGGTCCACGCGCGACGATAGGCGAACCGGCCGAGCCGGTAGAGAAGGGTGGCCACGCTTTACTCCTGTGGTGTTGCGACCCGGCGGGCCGGTAGAACGGTGATCGGTGCGAGAAGCTCCCTGACGATCGTGATGAGAGCGGCCCTGGTCTCATCGATCGGCGGGGGCGAAATCCGAAACGCCGACTGGGAGACGAGCATGTAGGCGGCGCCACCGAGGGCGATTCCGAAGCGCATGGTGTCTTCCGTGCTCACCGCGGCGGAGGAGAAGTAGTTCGCCAGCTGCACGACGAGTTCGTTTGCACGGTTGACGACGGGCACGTCTTCGAGCGACCTGCCCTGATTGATGAACATGTGCACTTCCTGCCGGTGCTCGAGCAGGAAGTCGACGAAGGCCACGATGAACTCGTCGCGGGATTCCGCCGTGAGCGGCTCTGTCAGAACCGAGCCGAGGATGACGCCCATCCGCTCGATCGCCGGGCCGATGGCCGCCTCGAGCAGGGCCTCCTTGGAGGCGAAGTGATAGAGCACATTCGACTTCGAGACGCCCGCGAGTTCGGCCACCCGGTGCAGGGACGTGCCCGCGTAGCCGCTGTTGGCGAACTCGGTGAGGGCGATCGCCCGAAGGTCGTCGAAGGTGGACATGACCTCCACGGTAACTGACCGATCGGTCAGAAACTGTCCGATCGGTCAGTTTCGCAGCATTCTCGCAGCAAACCCCGGTGCGGGCGCCGGGAACCCGAGCCGAAGGCTCCGCCCATAGAGGCCCACCACGCCCCCGCCTTCGGCTCGACTTCCCGGCGTCAAAGATTAGGCGAACGGATGCGCGAACGCGAGCGCCAGAGTCGAGGCCGCAACCGTCAGCGGGGCCGCGATCAGGCCGAGGAGCACGTAGCGACCCCAGGAGATCTCGACGCCGAGGGACTTCAGGCGGTCGTGCCAGAGCAGGGTCGCGAGCGACGCCCACGGCGTGATGAGCGGGCCGGCGTTGACACCGATCAGCAGGGCCGCGATGCGCAGCGGGTCGCCGGCGACGGGTTCCAGGGCGAGGTAGGCGGGGAGGTTGTTGACGAGGTTGGAGCCGAGCGCGCCGCTTGCGGAGAGTCGCAGCAGCTCGAGCGGCGTGTCGCCCGTGCCCGAGACGGCCGCGAGCACCGCTGCAAGGCCAAGCGAATGCGCGGCCTCCACCACGATGAAGAGTCCGGATGCGAGCAGGAGCAACTGCCACGGCACGAGGGAGAATCGCAGTACGCGAGGTCGCCGCGCCGCGAAAAACGCACCGAGCAGCGCGGCAGCGGCGAGTGCGGGCATCCACACCGGAATCCCCGAGACGAGTAGCGGAACCAGGATGACGACCGTCGCACCGCTGGCAACCAGCAGCACCCGGTCATCCGTCGGCGTCGTCTCGGCGCGCTCGTACCGCACAGTCAGCTGCCGGCGATAGATCAGGAAGAGCAGCAGGGCGGGAACAACCACGGCCACGAGCGCTGGGGCGACCATCAGCACCGCGAAGCCGAGCGGCGTCATTGCTGGCAGCTCGTGCACCGCCAAGAGATTCGTGAGATTGGACACGGGCAGCAGCAGAGATGCCGTGTTGGCCATCCACACGGTGGTCAGCGCGAACGGCAGCGGCGAGAGCCCGACGTGCCTGGCCAGCAGGATAACGACCGGGGTCAGCAGTACGGCGGTTGTATCGAGCGAGAGAAACACCGTGCTGACCACCGAGAGCACGAGCACAAGAAGCCAGAGCAACCAGCCGCGCCCGCGGCCCCAGGACGCGGTGCGCTCGGCGACCGTCACGAACAGTCCCGCTTCTGCCGCGAGCTCGGTCACCACCGTGATCGCGAGCACGAAAAGCAGAATCGGCCACACTCGGGCGCCGACGCCGAGCGCCTCGGAGGCGGGAAGGATGCCGAGGGCTATAGCGAGCGCGCCGACGAGCAGCAGTACGACGCCGAGGATTGCCGAGCGCACCGTGTCCATTCCATCAAGCCGACAGTTCACTGTATTCCTGAACGCCCGGTGGATGCCTCAGGACCGCGGACTGTACGGTTGAAGGGAACGACGGATGGAGTTACCGATGAGAAAGTTCATTTTCAGCGGCACCATGCTGAGCGCAATTTTCGGTGGTCTGAGCACCGTGCAGGCGACCCGCAAGGGTCCGCGCGACTGGCGTCTCGCACTCATGTGGATCAGCTGGGGCCTCACGGTCGCCATAGCCGCCGGCACTGTCATCAAGAACGCGGATGGCTCGTCCCACGAATTGGAGAACTGACATGTTCAACTTTGGCTACGGATGGGAACACCCTCTCTTCGGCATCATCGGCAGCTTCATGTCCGGCCTCTTCGCCCTACTCATGCTCGTTGTACTCGTCGGGCTGATCTTCCTGCTCGTGCGCTTCCTGCTCGTTGCCACCCGCGCCGCGCAGCTCTACGTTGCACAGCACGAGCCGCCCCGGCCAGTCGCACCGGCCGGACATGCTCCGGCGACGCCTCCTGTCGGCGGCGAGGTGACCGGCGCGGCCGCGCCCACGACCAAGCCGAGTGCCGCTCGTGCGAGCACCACCGCTTCGGCCGGCACGGCGACGGGGAGCACGACGCCCGCCGCCGCCTCGTCAACAGCGCCCGCTGCGGCTGCCCCGACGACCTCCACTCCGCCCGTCACGACGCCTGAAGCCGTGAGGCCTGAGGCCGTGAAGCCCGATGTCACGAAGCCGACCGTTGCGAAGCCAGCAGTTGCGAAGCCGGCGGTCACGCCCGACGTCACGAAGCCCGCGGCAACAAAACCGGTCACAACTCGTTCGAAGTCACCCGCCTCACCGGCCACGGGCGAGGTGCCGGCGGGCAAGACGGCCGCAACCAAGCCGCTCGCCGCGCCGACGGCTCCCCGTAAGCCGGCGACCAAGCCGCGCACGCCGAAGGCTCCACCCCTCGGCTAGCGCGTCCTGGTCATCCCGCTACACGGTCGGGGTGTCAGTGCTCGGATCCGTCCACGACACCTTGTTCTCGAGGTCCGCGACCTTCGGATCCGTCTCATCGGCTCCGTAGTCCGCGGCAGTCGTGATGTCGACGCCATCCTTCACCTTGACGGCCTTGAAGATGATCGTGAGCACCACCGAGACGATCGCGTTGATCACGAACGCGGTCACCGCGATGTACACCGGAATCTCCGTGAACGGGATCTTGGCGATCGAGCCCCCGAAGTGCGCGTGTGTCGCCGGATTGACGACGCTGTACGCCGCCCAGGTGCCGTAGAGGATGCCCACAGCCCAGCCGATGAGCAGTGCCGTGCGGTGGAACCAGCGCGTGTACAGCCCCGCCACGATCGACGGGAACGTCTGCAGGATCCAGATGCCGCCGAGCAGCTGCATGTTGATCGCCGCTGACTGATCCATCAGCAAGACGAAGGCGAGCGCACCGACCTTCACCACGAGGGAGGTGACCTTGGAGACCTTCGCCTCCTCCGCCGGCGTCGCGTTCGGCTTGAACAGGTCGCGGTAGATGTTACGGGTGAACAGGTTGGACGCCGCGATCGACATGATCGCCGCAGGCACGAGCGCGCCGACCGCGATCGCTGCGAGCGCGACTCCGGCGAACCACGACGGGAAGTTGTCGAGGAACAGCTGCGGCACGATCAACTGCGGGTTGATCTTGCCGTCGACGCCGACCGGCACCGTTCCCGCCTTGATCGCCACGTAGCCGAGCAGCGCGAGGAAGCCGAGCATGAGCGAGTAGAGCGGCAGCACGACGGCGTTGCGTCGGATCGTGTTGCGGCTCTTGGTCGCCAGCACACCGGTGATCGAGTGCGGATACATGAACAGGGCCATCGCCGAACCGAGCGCGAGCGTCCAGTAGGCGTTGAAGCTCGTGGCCCCAGGGATGATCGAGCCGATCGGGTTCTTCGTCACGGGGTTCGTCGCCGCCATCTTCGAGCTCGCCGAGTCGAAGATCGCTCCCCAGCCGCCGAAGTGGGCGGGAAGCCAGACGATAGCAACGATGACCGCGATGTAGATCAGCAGGTCCTTGACGATGGCAATGGATGCCGGCGCGCGAAGTCCCGCGGTGTAGGTGTACGCGGCCAGCACGACGAAGGCGATGATGAGCGGCAGGTCGGCCATGAACGCGTTGGTCGCGCTGCCGAGCCCCAGCACCTCGAGAACCGCCTTGAGACCCACGAGCTGCAGCGCGATGTACGGCATCGTCGCCACGATTCCGGTGATCGCGATCACGGTGGAGAGCGACTTGCTCCCGTAGCGGCCGCCCACGAAGTCCGCCGGCGTGACGAAGCCGTGCCGGTGCGAGACCGACCAGAGGCGCGCCATCAGCAGGAACACGATCGGGTACAGCACGACCGTGTACGGCACGGCGAAGAATCCCGTTACCGCTCCGGTTCCCCACATCGCGGCGGGCACGGCGATGAAGGTATATGCCGTGTAGAGGTCGCCACCGAGGAGGAACCAGGTGATCCAGCTGCCGAAGCCCCGGCCGCCGAGGCCCCACTCATCCAGCGTCTTGAGTCCGCGTTCTGCCGGCTTGACGCGCCATCGCGCCGCCAGGAATCCGAGAACAGCGACGACGACGAAAATGACGATGACGACGGTCAGCGCCACCCCGTCCACCGGTTTCGTGGGGGCTGCGAGCGCCACAGAACTCGAGATCATCGTCCGCCCTCCCCGTTCGCGGTGGGGCGGTCGGACGCGGCATATGCGCCGCCCGGCTTCACGGCATCTCGGCGCCGCCGGTCCTCGCGCATGATGATGAGGTAAATGATCCAGAGCAGGAATGCGTCAATGAACACCCACAACATTTGGTACCAGTAGAAGAACGGGATGTCGAAAAGAGCCGGCGTCGCTCGCGCGTACATCGGCACAATCAGCGGCATCGTGATGCCGATCAGCAGGAGCACCCCGGACACCACGTACGGGGCCGGTCTGGCCGGACCTCGAGTGGGAATTTCTGTAGTGGACAACGTTGGCCTCTCCGAAGCCCGTGCACCCTGCGGCACTTCCGAGGGCAACGGTGGTGCGCTACCCGAGCGCACACCATGGCTTCGGAGTGACAATACGCCCCGGTGTAGCCTCGAATCCAGAGCTTTCCTTCACGAGTGCGAGCGAGTATAAGGAGCACGACCCTCCATGGAATTGGTGGCACTGGTGGCCGTCGCGGGCCTCCTCGCGGGCGCCGTGAACACCCTCGCGGGCGGCGGCACGCTGCTCGTCTACCCGGCCCTCCTCGCGTGCGGGCTTCCGCCCGTGTCCGCCAACATCACCTCGCTCATCGGCCTCACACCGGGCTACATCGGCGGTGCATTCGCGTATCGCAAAGAGATACTTGAGGAGCGACGACGTCTGCCCGTGCTCATCATCGCCACCGTGCTCGGCGCGGCGGCGGGGGCCATCATTCTGCTCACCACCCCGAGCGCGGTGTTCCAGTTGGTGATCCCCTACCTCGTGCTGTTCTCGTCGCTGCTGCTCCTCGCCCAACCGTGGCTTCAGCGGCGCCTCGCGCCGGCGGCAACCCCGGATGTCGGGCGCGCGACGTCCCCGTTGCCCGCGGGCGGCGTCTTCCTCGGCTCTGTGTACGGCTCGTACTTCAGCGCCGGGGTCGGCGTGCTGCTTCTGGCGTTCCTGGGCGCCACGATCCGCGAAAACTTCCAGCGCATCAACGGACTGAAGAACGTGCTATCGCTCGTGATCATCCTCACCGGGGTCGCCGTGTATGCGTTCTCCAGCCAGGTCAACTGGTGGTGGGTGCTCGTTCTGCTGCCCAGTTCCGCGGTCGGCGGCGTCGTCGGCGGCTGGCTCGCCCGGCGGCTCAACGCCGACATCCTGCGCTACATCGTGTGTGCGCTCGGTCTGGCCCTGGCGGTTGCGCTCTTCGTGATCGGCTGAGGTGCTACGAGCGTTGTGGTGCACCCCCCGGGACTTGAACCCGGAACCCACTGATTAAGAGTCAGTTGCTCTGCCAATTGAGCTAGAGGTGCGCGGTCTGCCCCGCCTAACGGGGCGCCGACGAACAAGATTAGCATGAGAGAAACGCCTTAATGACCGCAAGGAGAACCATGCCAGGCACCGCCACGAGACTCGAAGCCGGCGACGTCGCTCCCGCCTTCACCCTGCCCGACCAGGACGGGCATCCGGTCTCGCTCGCGGACTTCACGGGCCACAAGGTCATCGTCTACTTCTACCCCGCCGCATCGACGCCGGGCTGCACAAAGGAGGCCTGCGACTTCCGCGACAACATCAACTCGCTGAAGTCGGCCGGCTACCAGGTGCTCGGTGTCTCGAAGGACAAGGCGGATGCGCTGCAGAAGTTCCGAGACGAGCAGGGCCTGAACTTCCCGCTGCTCGGTGACGAAGACCTGACCGTGCACAACGCCTATGGCGCATACGGCGAGAAGTCGCTGTACGGAAAGATCATCACGGGCACCCTGCGATCGACCTTCGTCGTGGGCGAGGACGGCCGCGTCGAGCTCGCGCTCTACAACGTCAAGGCCACCGGCCACGTCGCATCACTGCGCAAGAAGCTCGGCCTCGACTAGTCCCGACGCTCGTGGGGCCTCGGCGCCCCCGTCCACTTCGTAACTCCTGCAGAACGGCGAGGCACCGTTTGACCACCGCGCACTCCCGACGCACCGATCGGGATCGCGTTCCTCCTGCCTGAGTTATGCCACTCGGTCATGACGGGCCGCACTCACATCCGCTTGGTCATGGCGCTGCAACGCTCGCGTTCGCGCGATTCGGCCCGGCTTGCGTCCCGTCTTCGACGTCCCGCGCATAACTCCTGCAGAATCGCGAGAGGCCGCTCGACCACGACGCAAGATCGGGCGAGATCGTGACGAGCGGATGCTGACTGCCGAATCTGCAGGAGTTACGCCTCGGCGGCCGCACCGCTTTCGGCACGCTGACTACCGTCATCGCTGGCACACGAGGTGGACCTCAATCGCAGGGCGCGCGCGAAGAGTGTGCGAGAAGAGTGACTCGGGCGCCTAACGCTCGGGACGGGTCGTTGCGGCGACCACGGAGGGCGCGAACAGCAGCACGAGCGCAGCGAGCGCCGGCACCAGCAGGAACCAGCCGACATCCGCCCTGGCGAACAGACCCTGGAAGCTTCCGATCGCCACCGCGATCTGCAGCAGTTGCCACACCGTGGCCGCTCCGCGGATCCACGGGCGACCTCGAAGTGTCGAGCTCGCCGTGACACCGAGCCAGACGGCAGCAGCGATCGTCAGCACGAGGATCGCGACGGCGCTCGCATAGGAGTCCGGCTGCGCCGTCAGCAGCTCCACGAGCAGGTAGACACTGGCCGCGGCGAGCAGCGCGCACTCCAGAAACAGCAGGCCGGAGAGCACCAGCAGAAGGGACGGTCTACCGTGGCGCGGCTCATCCGCTCTGGCGCGATTGCCCGCGGATTGTTGTTCACTCACAGAGACATCCCATACGAAACTATTGATTTGCTACAACCGATATGAGATTCTAATGGAGGTTGATCAGCGCCCCCACGGTCGTGGGCCGATCCCGAACTCATCCTCTCAATTCCCCGAAGGCTTATGCCTCACAGGTTTATTTCTGCGCGGACTTTAGTGCTGCGCAACCACTGAAGGAGCACCCATACATGGACTGGCGCGACAAAGCTGCTTGTCTCACGGCCGACCCTGAGCTGTTCTTCCCGGTGGGAAACACCGGCCCCGCCGTCGACCAGATCGAGAAGGCCAAGGCCGTCTGCGCTCGGTGCAGCGTGACCGAGCAGTGCCTGCAGTACGCGCTCGAAACCAGCCAGGATTCCGGCGTCTGGGGCGGACTCAGCGAGGATGAGCGCCGCGCCCTCAAGCGTCGCGCCGCTCGCGCCCGCCGCGCCTCCTAAGCCTTTTTCACGACCCGCGCTTTATGGCGCCTGCATGGCCTAGTCGTCGTGGGCGGAGCCTTCGGCTCCATTGCCGACGACGCACCCTTAGCTCTTCGTGAGCCAGCCGAGCGGAATCTCGATCGTCACCTCGGTGCCGCTGCCCATCATCGTGTGCCAGTCGATCGTGCCGCCCAGCTCGCCCTGAATCAGGGTGCGCACGATCTGCGTTCCGAGCCCCGAGCCCACCTTGCCCTCGGGTAGACCGCTGCCGTTGTCCCGCACCTGAACGCTCAGCGTCTCGTCGGTGCGCAGCGCCGTGATCTCCACGTTGCCCTCGCGACCCGCGAGGCCGTGCTCGACGGCGTTGGTGACGAGCTCCGTCAGCGCGAGCGAGAGCGGCGTCGCATACTCGCTCGGGAGCGCGCCGAAGCTTCCGGAGAACTTGGGGTGCACCTTCGTGTTGTGCGTGGAAGCGACCTCGGCGATGAGTTTCAGCACGCGATCGAACACAACGTCGAAGTCGACGATCTGGCTGAGCCCCTCGCTGAGCGTGTCGTGCACGACGGCGATCGCCGCAACTCGGCGCATGGCCTGGTTCAGCGATTCCCGCGCCTCGTCGGAGTGCGATCGGCGCGCCTGGATCCTGAGGAGCGAGGCGACGGTCTGCAGGTTGTTCTTGACCCGGTGGTGGATCTCGCGGATGGTCGCATCCTTGGTGATGAGCTCGCGTTCCTGGTGCCGAAGCTCGGACACGTCGCGGCAGAGTACGACCGCACCGACGCGCTCGCCGTGGTCGCGGATCGGGATGGCGCGGAGAGACACCGTGACGCCGCGCGACTCGATGTCGGTGCGCCACGGCGCGCGCCCGGTGACGACGAGAGGCAGCGACTCGTCCACGCTCACCCGGCCCTTGAGCAGGTCGGTCGTCACCTCGGCGAGGGACTCCCCCTCAAGTTCGCCGGCGAAGCCCATCCGGTTGAAGGCGGAGAGCCCGTTCGGGCTCGCGAAGGTGACTACGCCGTCAACGTCGAGGCGAATGAGGCCGTCGGATGCGCGTGGTGCACCACGCCTCGGTCCGGTCGGCGCGCCCAGGTCGGGAAAGTCTGCGGAGGCGATCATCGCGAACAGGTCGTTCGCGCACTCGTTGAACGTGAGTTCCTGACGGCTCGGCATGCGCGCCTCGCTCAGGTTGGTGTGCCTCGTGATGACGGCAATCGGATGGCCGCTGGTCTCGGCCCCGGATGCGCTGAGCCTGCGGAGAACGGGTACGGCGCGCACCCTGGTCGGTGTCTCCTCGTACCAGTCGGGTGCGGCCGAATCGACAATGGTGCCGCTCTCGAAGGCCTCGGTGACCTGCTTTCTCCACTCCGGCTTAATGCCCTGCCCCACGAAGTCGCGGTAGAACAGGGTCGCGGAGCTCGACGGTCGCGCGTGTGCGACGGCCACGAAGCTGTCGTCGCGCGTGGGTACCCACAGCACGATATCGGCGAAGGCGAGGTCGGCGAGCAGTTGCCAGTCACCGACGAGCAGGTGCAGCCATTCGACGTCCGCTTCGTCCGAGCGCCCCTGCGCGAGGACGAGGTCACTGAGGGTAGACATCCTGCAAGCTTACGGGGGCGGCCTGCCTGATCCTGGTTCGGAGAGAGCGTGCGGCGTTCGGCACCGGCCGCCGGCTCAGGGTGCCGGCGCCGGCGCAAAGCGGCGACGCCTGAGCCGCGACTTCTGCTCGGTCGGTCTGGCCGGAACGAGGCGGGAGTTCACGAGTCCCGCAATGGCGACCCTGGTCGGTGACCTGCCCGCAACATCCAGAAGAGTCTTGCCGCTCAGGACCGCGGCGTCTAGGGCTGGTTGATCATGCGGCAGTAGCACCGGGTCGGCGATGCCACCGAATCGCTGCAGGGTCTGCGCGACCTGACCTGAGGGGTTGAGACCGATGGCGCTCGCACGGATCTTGTTCATGACGACGGTGACGCGATCGCTGTCGAGAGTCTCGACAAGATCGACGTGCGCACGCAAGAACCGTGACAACCCCACCGGATCGGCAGAACCGACCGCAACGACGGTGTCTGCCTCGCGAAGCGCGGCGATGGTGGCGGCGTTGCGGCGCGGTGCGAACAGGTCGCTCGAGATCTCCTCGTCGTTCTCGAGGCTGAAACCGGTGTCGAGAACGGTGTAATCGACCCAGCCGCGGCACTCGCGCACCGTCGACACCACGCGCTCAGCGGAGAGCTCTGGCCAGCGACTGGCGCGCCCGATTCCGGTGAGCACCCAGAAGCTGCCATGGGCGGAGAGGTAGCGCTGGCCGATTCGCTCGAGCTCCTGCTGAGTGAGGCTGTCGGCGCCGGCAAGGCGACAGGCCGCCGCGAAGCCGGGCGCCTCATCCAGCAGCCCCAGCGCGGGCGCGACGGAGCCGCTGTGGGTGTCGACGTCGGCGAGCGCGACCGAGTAGCCCGATGCGGCGATCTCTGCGGCAATGTTGATCGCAAGCGTCGTGCGACCGGGGGAGCCAGCGGGACCCCATACGGCGATGACGTGCCCGCCTGGCCCGCGCTGCTCGAGCGGGCTCGCCGGGTCGGCAGAGCTCGGCGCGATCACGCGGGTCCCGAGAAGCGCAGCCTCGATCTCGCTCCATTGGGCCGACACGCTCAGCACCTCGTGCAGGCCGACGGATGCCGCGTTCCTGCGTTCGATATCCGATGCGACCATCGCCACGAGCCGTGTGCCCGCGGCATCGCTCTCGGCCAGCAGCCTGTCATTGAGGTAGCGGGACCCTGCCGAAACGAGCGCGAGCTCGGCACCCGTGATGGCCAGTACCGACGCGAGCTCGTCGGCGCTACTGCACCGGCCGACGATCGTGTAGCCGTTCCTGGCCAGTTCACCGGCGACCCGGTCTTCGACCTCGAGCGGGAGGGCGAGTGCGATCCTCGACGCGCTCATCCCTTCACCGGAATGCCGGTCGGTACGAGTGAAATCGCGTTCTCATTGGCTACCGCTTCGAGCACCCCGGCGAGTTTCGACCGCGGCACGAGGAGTTCGACGGAACCGCCGTTCTTGCCCGAGATGACGCCGTCAGAGACGATCACTCGCACGACCGTGGCCGACGATGCGAGTACGGTCGGCGGACCGAAGCTGCGATTCTCGGTCTGCGCGGCCGCCCAGAGATCAACGACCGACCCCGCCTGCACCGACTTCGGCAGGGTACCCTGCACGGCGACAACCACGGAGGCGACGCGACTTCCTGCGCTCGCACCCACCGCCGAGGCCGGCACCAGTTCGCCGCCAGAGACCGCTCTCGTCACCATGAGTCCCGCGGACGGCACGTCGGATGCGCGAAGATACTTGCCGTCGAGGTCACCGAGGCGCACGCTCGTCGCCACGAGATCCGAGGAATGGATTCTGTCCCCTGGCGAGAGCGTCGAACGGGCGGCCAGCACCCGCACGCTACTGTCTGCCGACGTCACGATGCCGACCACCCCGAGAACGGAGAGGACGACAAGAGCGATGCCGATACCGAATCGCGGGTCGAACCAGAACGATCTCGGACCGCGCGCTTTCTGGGCGGCGTTACTGCTGGACTTCATCCGTGGACTCCAGACTCGTGCTCGTGGATGCTCGTTCCATAGTCGCCACTTGCCGGGGTGCGCGAAAAAGTTATCCACAGGCCCGTCCCGCACCGCTCTGCTCGCCCATAATCGAGGGATGAACGAGACTGAGTCCGCAGGAACCGTTGGCCGATTTCTTACGCTTGCCGACGCGGCGGACATCCTGAACGTCTCTGCCAGTCAGGCCTACGCGCTCGTGCGTTCGGGCGAGTTGCCCGCCATCAAGGTGGGCGGAAGCGGCCACTGGAGGGTGGAGCGCAGCATGCTCGAGTCGTACATCGAGGCGAAGTACGAAGAGGCACGGCGCTTGAGCCTGTGGAACCAGTCAGAGTACGCCGACCTTCCCGAACTGTTCGGCACCGCCCAGCACAACGGCCAGCGCTAGTAGCCTCGCTGCAGTCGGGCGCAGAGCCGAGGGCTACATGCGCACGAGCAACAGTTGATCGAAGGGAACCACGCGGTAGTGGCTCACCTCAGCCTCGCGCCTGACCGACCCCGGCTCATGCACGGCGAGATCGAGGTGATCCCGGCCGACCCGGTCGATCGTGCCGTGAACGAGGCCCACGCTGAGGTGCAGTTCGACTGACGACCTGCGCCTGCAGAGGTCTCGCAGTGCGAAGCCGAGGCCGAGCCGAGCCGACAGCGAATGGGCGCTGAACGGTGGAGCTTCGAGGCTGCGCTGCACCTCGGAGCGATCGAGCAGCAGCGCGGCGATCGCCGAGATCGGCACGATGCACCGGCCTGGCCGCCTCGACTCCTCGATCAGCTCGGCCGAGAACCAGTCTTTGCCGAAGGAAAGTGGGCGAACGGTGAGGGTGCTCCCGTCCACGAGCTGCACCCGTAGTGTGCTGGACGGCGGCGAGGATGCCCCCTCGTGGAGCGTCACGATCCTCTCGCGCAGCGAGATGCGGGCGAGTCGCAGTCGCTCCTCCTCCGCGCGCAGATCGACTTCATCGGCAGTCAGCTCGTGTTCGAGCTGGCTTTCGAGGTCGTCGAAGAGGTTGTCCCAGCGCATGGAGCGAAGGTACCCAGTCGGGCGAACATCGCGGCAGGGTTATCCACAGCCCCAAGTTGGGGCGTGGACAGAACCCTCTGTTTGCTGCTTTAGTTTCTTCGGGCACGACACCCGAACGGGGGTAGGCCTTCCATACTGAACCACAGTTCGGAGCCAGCAGATGAGCAGTGCCGCCACCAGCACCTCGGTCGATCAGACACTCCCCAGCAAGGCCATCAGGGCCAGGTTTGACTCGGATGATTTCTTCGGCCATCAGCAGGCGGAACGCTCCGCACTGCCCAACCCCGCTCCCCTGCTGGAGAACCTGACGCGCTGCGTCATCGAGGTGCTCGCCGGCGCGAGAGACCTCGAGCAGATCTCGCGCTGGGTAACCGACGATGTGTACCGCCACCTGCTCAAGCGCGTCGTGCTGTCGGCGCGCGCCCGACAGGCGAGGGGGCAGCGCGCGCCCATTCGCCCGACCTTCACGATCGGTTCGACCATTATCAGCGAGCCTCGCGATGGAGCGATTGAAGCGGTTGTGATCGTGCACAGCCGCGCGCGATCACGCGCCGTCGCGCTGAGGCTCGAGGGCATGGACAAGCGCTGGCGCGCTACCGCGATCAACGTGCTCTGAATTCCCGTCGGCGCTTCTTCGGATGGCGCTTCGATCCCCACCGGCACTGCCGCCCGATTCTTCGAATCGTGCGGGACCGGCGGCGTGGGCCCAGGCTCAGTGAGCGACGAGGTCAGCGACCGCGCTTCTCCTGCGCACGGCGCTCGGCACGGTTCATCGGCGCGGAAGCGTTGCCGCCAGTGGGCTGCCCGAAGGCGCCGCGCTGAGGTGCTGCCTGCTGGCCAGGGTTCTGACCCTGGTCGACGGCGGCGGCCGCCGCGGCCTGCTCCCGCTGCGCCCTGGCCGTGGATGCCGCATCCAGCTGCCCGCGCTGGTTGCGCACCTCGACCTCGCCATCCACCGTCGGTGCGGAGTAGCTCAGGCGCTGCTCGGAGGAGCCGTCGAGGCCCTTCGCCGCGACGCTCGGCACCGCGGCCGTGGCGCCGCCACCGGTCACCTCGACCTCGAGGTTGAACAGGAAGCCGACGGACTCCTCGCGAATCTGCCCCATCATCGACTGGTAGAGCGCGAAGCCCTCGCGCTGGTACTCGACGAGAGGGTCACGCTGGGCCATAGCGCGCAGGCCGATGCCGTCCTTCAGGTAGTCCATCTCGTAGAGGTGATCGCGCCAACGACGGTCGATAACCGACAGCACGACGCGACGCTCGAGCTCGCGCATGGCGGGCTCGCCCAGCTGCTCGGTGCGGCGCTGGTACTGCAGCTTGGCATCCGACAGAATTTCGTCACCGAGGAACTCACGCGTGATGTTATTGCGCGAACCGGCCTCGGTGTACAGCTCGTCGATCGTGATCGAGATCGGGTAGAGCGTCTTGAGCTCGGCCCACAGCGCGTCGAGGTCCCAATCGTCGGAGTGGCCCTCCGCGCTGTGCAGGTCGATGACCTCGTTGATGACGTCTTCGAGGAACTTCTCGGTGCGCTCCTGCAGATCGTCGCCCTCGAGGATGTGACGCCGGTCACCGTAGATCGCCTCGCGCTGACGGTTGAGAACATCGTCGTACTTCAGCACGTTCTTGCGGATCTCGGCGTTGCGCGCCTCCACCTGCGACTGCGCACTGCGGATGGCGCGGCTCACGACGCGCGACTCGATCGCGAGATCGTCTGGCACATTGCCACGGCCCATGAGCGACTCGGCCGCCGCCGAGTTGAACAGGCGCATCAGGTCGTCGGCGAGCGACAGGTAGAAGCGGCTCTCGCCCGGGTCGCCCTGGCGGCCGGAACGACCGCGCAGCTGGTTGTCGATGCGGCGGGATTCGTGGCGCTCGGTGCCGAGCACGTACAGCCCACCGACCTCGACGACCTTCGCGGCCTCCTCGGCGACGGTGGCCTTGACCCTCGCGAAGACCGAGTCCCACTCGGCCTCGTACTCCTCTGGGGTCTCGACCGGGCTGAGCCCGCGGCTGTTCAGTTCGGCCACAGCGAGGAACTCGGCGTTGCCGCCGAGCATGACGTCGGTGCCTCGACCGGCCATGTTGGTGGCGACGGTGACGGAGCCGAGACGGCCCGCCTGCGCCACGATCGCGGCCTCGCGAGCGTGGTTCTTCGCGTTCAGCACCTCGTGCTTCACTCCGCGCTTGGCCAGGAGCTTGGAGAGGTATTCGCTCTTCTCGACGCTCGTCGTGCCGACCAGCACGGGCTGGCCCTTCTCGTGGCGACGCACGATATCTTCGACCACCTGGTTGAACTTCGACTCCTCGTTCTTGTAGACGAGGTCGGGCTTGTCCATCCGGCGCATCGGCATGTTCGTCGGGATCGGAACGACGCCCAGCTTGTAGGTGCTCATGAACTCCGAGGCCTCGGTCTCGGCCGTTCCGGTCATGCCGGAGAGCTTCTTGTAGAGGCGGAAGTAGTTCTGCAGGGTGACGGTGGCAAGGGTCTGGTTCTCGGCCTTGACCGCGACACCCTCCTTGGCCTCGATGGCCTGGTGGATGCCCTCGTTGTAGCGACGACCCATGAGGATGCGGCCGGTGTGCTCGTCGACGATGAGCACCTCGCCGTTCATCACAACGTAGTCCTTGTCTTTCTTGAACAGGGCGCTCGCCTTGATGGCGTTGTTGAGGAAGGAGATGAGCGGGGTGTTCGCCGACTCGTACAGATTGTCGATGCCGAGGTAGTCCTCGACCTTTTCGATGCCGGGCTCGAGCACGCCGACGGTGCGCTTCTTCTCGTCGACCTCGTAGTCGACCTCGGGCACGAGGCGCTTCGCGAGGGACGCGAACTCGTTGAACCAGCGGTTGGCCTCACCGGACGCGGGGCCCGAGATGATGAGCGGGGTGCGAGCCTCGTCGATGAGGATCGAGTCGACCTCGTCGACGATCGCGAAGTTGTGACCGCGCTGCACCATGTCACTCGCCTGCCAGGCCATGTTGTCGCGCAGGTAGTCGAAGCCGAACTCGTTGTTCGTGCCGTAGGTGATGTCCGCCTCGTACTGCTCGCGGCGTTCCTGCGGGTCCTGACCAGAGAGGATGCAGCCGACCGACATGCCGAGGGCGCGGAAGATGCGGCCCATGAGCTCGGACTGGTAGCTCGCAAGGTAGTCGTTGACGGTGATGATGTGCACGCCGCGCGAGGGGATGGCGTTCAGGTAGGAGGCGAGGGTCGCGACGAGGGTCTTGCCCTCACCGGTCTTCATCTCCGCGATGTTGCCGAGGTGAAGGGCCGCGCCGCCCATGAGCTGCACGTCGAAGTGCCTGAGGCCGAGGGTGCGAACGGATGCCTCGCGGACCGCCGCGAACGCTTCCGGGAGCAGGTCATCCAGAGACTCGCCGTTCGCGTAGCGCTCGCGCAGCTCCGTGGTCTCATTGCGCAGTTGCTCGTCGGTGAGTTCCTTGAAGTCTTCTTCGAGGTGATTCACTGCCGCCGCGTACCGCTGCAGCCTGCGAAGGGTTCGCCCTTCGCCGACGCGAAGCACTCGTTCGAGAACGTTGGCCACCGATTACTCCAATTGCGCTGTGTCTAGGTTGCTCTGTCTGGCTGCCAGAAAACGGCGCGACCGTGAGCAGTTCGTAATGTTAGCAAGCCTAGTCGGCCGTCCGCTGGGCACCGTTCGTCGGCCGGCGCCGCGAAAAAGCGCCGAGCGTGCCCGTGAGCGCCAGGCGTGCCCAGTGGAACAGGCACGCCCGGCGTCACCGGGCACGCTCGGCGGAAATGTGGATCAGCGGTTGCGCGCCCTCGCCGCGGCCGGCACCTCATCCGCCTCCGTGTCGAGCCCGATGACGCCGTAGTCCCAGCCCTTGCGGCGGTAGACGACGCTCGGGCGGTCGGTCTCCGCATCAATGAACAGGTAGAAGTCGTGACCCACGAGCTCCATGTAATAGAGCGCGTCGTCCACCGTCATCGGAGCGGCAGGGAACACCTTCTTGCGGATGACGACGGGACTCCAGTCGTCTTCCTCGGCATCCGCGGTCGCGTTGTCGATCACTTCGATCGATCCGGTGCGCACCTTTTCCATCGTCTCCGGAGTGGCCGGCTGGATGTCGATGACGCTGAATCCGTCGGCGCTCGCCTCGCGCAAGGAGGTGGGGCGGCGCTTGCCGCGGTGCACCTTCTGGCGGTCCTTCATCCGGCGCACGCGCTCGACGAGCTTGTCGAGGGCGAGGTCGAATGCAACGTACTTATCGGAGCCGGTCGACTCGGCGCGCACAAGCGGACCCGGCCCGATCACCATGAGTTCGACCCGATCGTCGCCGCTCGAGCCGTTCTTTTCGGCATGCCGACTTACCTTGACTTCGAAGGCGAGTGCCTTGTCTGCGAGGTGGGCTATCTTCTCGGCTTTCTCCGTTGCATAGTCCCGGAATCTGTCTGTGATCCCCAGGTTGCGACCGTTGATGGAAATATCCATGGCGTCCTCCCTGCTACCGTGACGCGTCACCCCGGCGGAACCAGGTATGACCAGTGCGCCTCTTTTGCCCACCGTAGCCCCGTCGTCTGGGGAAGTCACGAGTTTGCGCCGGGAACAATCAAAGTCGTCGATGCGGCTCGCCGTGTTGGCGAGGGCGACCGCGCACAGCACCTCCCCGCCCGCCGCCGTGATCGCCCTGGACGCCTCCCGAAGGGTGGCTCCGGTGGTCACGATGTCGTCGACGAGGATGAACGCTCTGCCGTCGAGCGCGCCCCTCGCTCCCATCGCCCCGACGAGGTTCGACTCACGCTCGGCGCGATCCAGTGACTTCTGCTGGGCATGGTCGTGCACCCAGCGCAGTGGACCAGAGGGACGAAGTCGGGCGCGCTTCAGGAGCAGGGCGAGCGGGTCGTACCCCCGGCGGCGGAAGGCCGCGCGAGCGGGCGCAACGGGAGCGAGCTCGACCGCCTGGTGCGTGGTGTCGCGCAGGGCGGCTGCGACCGCGGCGGCGAGCGGAACCGCGAGCGCGCGGGCGACATCCGTTCTGCCGTTGCGCTTGAGGGCGAGGATCGACTGGCGAACGACGCCGTCGTAACCGAGCGCGGCGAAGACGACGGTTCCGTCGCGAAGCTCGCGCCGCGTGACGCGGGGCGAGAGCGCGGTGCGGCAGGCCGGGCAGAGCGCGCGATCCGGGGCGCCGCATCCGGCACACTCGACGGGCAGCAGGACGGCGAGCGCATCCAGAACCGGATCGCGGGCGACGGCGAGCGCGGCCACGAGCGAAGTACGCAGGACCACATGCATGCGGTGATCCTGTCGCGTGGCGCGACGACGAGACGCGGACGCCGCCCGACCGGTGCACGACTGCGGCTGCGGCACGGCTGTGGAGGCGAGGCCGCTCGGCGACTAGCGCTGGGTCGCTATGAACTCCGCCTGTACGCCCGAGCCGATCCAGCCGCTTCCCCGCAGGGCCTGGATGGAGCCGTCCGGCCCGAGCACTCGAAGGCCCGAGGTGCCGCCATTGCCGCCGACGATCTGCTTCGCGCCATCCGGATGCCCGAGAGAGACCCGTGGACCGCCGAGCTGGTAGAGCACGACGCTCGGGCGCCCGTCCTGCACGCTGAGCGTGGCAACCGAGAGCCCGTCGGCCCAGGTCGCGTCGACGGCCGTGTCGGAATCCGCCGTCACGTCGAGCACCGGCTCGGCGACAAGTGAGACCGGCAACTGGTTCTGGTCGCTGCTGCGCACGATGCCGGAGACGATGAGCCTGGGGCCGGCATCCGTCGACAGATACATCGAGAGCCTCGCGCCGTCGCGTGAGACGGCGAGTGAGACGATCTCGGTGCCGGTCGGCAGCGCGGGGTTCAGCGTGTGCGACTTACCGTTCGGGTCGAACACGAGGATGGCGTTCGGATCCGACCCCGGAACGCTCCACACGTAGCCGTCCTCATCGAGCGACGGCGCGATGAGACCGGGCCGCGGGTCGAGCGTGACGGTCGCGGAACTGGTCGACACCCTGGAGACGCCCGAGCCCGAGAGCACCGCCGCGACCGTGCCGTCAGAGGCGAGGGTCACCGCCTTCGGGGAGAGCGCAATGACCTTCTGGCTGAGCGAGGGAATCGGCGCGATCTTGCCGTTCTCGAAGAAGCCGAAACCGTCTTTCTGCCGCACGAGCGGACGCGGATCCACCTGCGGCTCCGACGGCGGCGTTGTGCCGCTCGGCGAGGGGATGGCCAGGGGCGAATCTCCGACGGAGATCGCGACGCCCGTGATGTTGGTGACGCCCCGGAGGCTCGCGAGCAGCTGGAGCTTCATGAGCTGGCGCTCCGTCGACTTCGAGCTGAGCGCCTCGGGGCTGAGGTCGATCGCTGCGATGCCATCCTGCACGGGCACGAGCGGCGAGGAGAGCTTGGTGCCGTCGGGGAACGCCGAATAGACGGCTCCGCGCAGTGCGGTCGGCGGACCGGAGAGCAGCGCCGAGACGATGCGAACCGGCTGGGCGCCAATCGGGAACCAGCGACGATCGGGAACGAGGCGTTGCCCCGTCGGGTCGAGGAAGTACAGCGTCTGCTCGCTGAACACGGAGCCGAAGGTGCTCTCCGGGAGCACGATTCCCTGCGGGCCTTCGACGATGCGCCACTGACCCTTTTCCTTCGCGAAGCTGTAGTTCAGCACCTGCGGCTGCGGCTCGGGCGATCGGGTGTACGAGCCGGCCGCGTCGACATCCGCGACGGTGTTGATCGTGTAGCTCATGCGATCGGTGCCCGTCGACTCGCTGCGCGTGCTTCCCGTGCGCACGAGCACGCTCTTGCGCGGATCCCAGTCGGACTTGAAGTCGCCGCCCAGGAACTGCCTGGCGACGCCGTAGTTGTTCTGCGAGCCGGCGAAGGCCGCGATGAAGCCCTGCAGGATCTGTGCCGGCTTCGCTCCGCGCACCGGCCCCTCGGGGATGAGGATCGCGCCATCGTCGATGCCGGTCGCCTCGACGCTGATGCCGACGTCGACGGGTCCCGACGACGGGATGCCGGCACAGGCCGAGAGCGTGACCGTGGACAGGCCCACCGCGACGGCGAGCAGCACGCGGCGACGGAGCCGGGAACGGTGATCAGTCATCATGCCTCCCGACCGGTTCCGAGTCATCCGGGAATTCGATCGGAGAACTCACGATCCTCTTGCCGCGCTCCCTCGGGAGGGTGAGCCTGAAGCAGCTGCCCTCGCCGAACCGGGACCAGACCTCCAGGTCGCCATCGTGCAGGGCGGCGTCCTCGAGCGCAATGGCGAGTCCGAGGCCGGTACCGCCGATCGTGCGCCTCCTCGACGGGTCGGCGCGCCAGAACCGGTCGAAGACCCGCTCGACGTCGCCGGGGCGGATGCCGACGCCGAAGTCGCGCACGGCGATGGCGATCGCGCTTTCGTTGCTGTCGACGGTGACCACGACCGGGCGGCCCTCACCGTGCTCGATCGCGTTGCCGAGGAGGTTGCGCAGGATGCGGCGGATGCGGCGCGCGTCGACCTCGGCCTCGAAGTAGCCACCGGGGGCGTCCACCTGCAAATCGGATCCGCGCTCCTCGGCCACGGCCTGCATCGAGTCCACGGCATCCTCCACGAGGCGCACGAGATTGATCGGCTCGAGTTCGAGCTCGACGGCACCGGCGTCGTAGCGGCTGATCTCGAGCAGGTCGGCGAGCAGCACCTCGAAACGCATCACCTGCGTGTGCAGTAGCTCGGCCGTTCGCGCCGTCGACGGCGCGAAGTCCTCGCGCTGGTCGTACAGCACGTCACCCGCGAGGCGGATGGTGGTGAGCGGCGTTCGCAGCTCGTGCGAGACATCCGAGACGAATCGCTGCTGCACGCGGGAGAGTTCTGCAAGCTGACTGATCTGTTTCTGCAGGCTGTCCGCCATGCCGTTGAACGAGCGCGCGAGGGTCGCGATGACATCCTGGCCATGCTCGGGGATGCGCTGCTCGAGCTGCCCGGCCGCGAGCTTCTCGCTGGCCTCGGCGGCGACGCGGATCGGCCCAACGACCAGGCGCACGACGATGTAGGTGACCGCGCCGATGAGCAGCACGAGCGCGAGACCGCCGATCGCCAGGGTGCTCTGCACGAAATTTAGTGTGACCTGCGCGTCGGCGAGGTCGTAGACGAGGAAGAGTTCGTAGAGCCCGGCCGACGGCACGTCGATGAGTGAACCGGCAACGAGGCCGGGCGCCCCGTCTTTCAGCGTGACCGACTGCGTGTACACGTGCTTGCCCTTGCCTGCCTCCACGGCATCCCGGATGTCCTGGCTGACGAGATCGGTCGGGAACGTCGGGCTCGTGATGGTGGTCATGATGCGGTCGGTCTGCTGGCCCGGGATGCGCAGGAGGCCCATCGAAGTGCTGCCGGGGCTGCGCACGGTGCTCAGCACGCTCGACTTGACCGAGAGCCCCACGCCGTCGAGCTCGACGGCCTGGTCGCCGGTGGCCTGCGCGTTGTCGAAGGACTGCTGCGCGATCGCCGTGGCGTTGTTCGACTCGGTCTGCACCTGGGCGAGCCTGGTCTTGTAGAGGTTGTCACCGATGCTGATCGACATGTACGAGCCGATGATGATCACGGCGAGCCCGGAGAGCACGACGGTGATCGCGACGGTGCGGAACTGGAGCGAACTGCGCCAGAACCGTGCGAGGCGCCTGCGATACAACCGCCAGTTGAGGCCACCGATGCTGGCCTGGCGGCTAAGTGGCGGAACCTGCACGATAGCCGACGCCCCGAACGGTCATCACGATGCGCGGGTTGTCTGGGTCCTGCTCGACCTTGGCACGCAGCCGCTGCACGTGCACATTCACCAGCCTCGTGTCTGCCTTGTAGTGGTAACCCCACACCTTCTCGAGAAGCATCTCGCGGGTGAACACCTGTTGCGGCTTGAGGGCGAGGGCGAGCAGCAGCTCGAACTCGAGCGGCGTGAGGTTGATCTTCGCGGAGCCGCGCTTGACCTCGTGGCCCGCAACATCGAGCACGAGGTCTCCCACGTGCAGCTCTCCGGCAGAAGCGTCGGGCGTCGGGCGCAGACGGGTGCGGATGCGGGCGACGAGTTCCTTGGGATTGAAGGGCTTGACGACGTAGTCGTCTGCTCCGCTTTCGAGGCCGCGCACCACATCCGTCGTGTCGGACTTCGCCGTGAGCATGATGATGGGCACGCCGGACTCCGCGCGGATCTCGGCGCACACCTCGATGCCGTCCTTGCCCGGGAGCATGAGGTCGAGCAGCACGAGCTCGGGCTTCGTGTCACGGAAGAGCTGCATCGCCTCGCTGCCGTCGGCGCAGAACGACGGCTCGAAACCCTCGCTGCGCAGCACGATGCCGATCATCTCAGCGAGAGCGGTGTCGTCGTCGACTACCAGGATGCGCGCGCTCATCGTCCCGTCTTCGTTCGGCATCCACCGGGTTCAGGATGCTTTTGGCACAAGAGTAGTCGAGTGTGAAACGATAATCGCGTGCGCGCGGTCGCGCGATGCTTCAACTCCGAGGGGATTGCTCGTGAACGACAGCCCGCAGTGGCAATCGCCCGCTGCTCCCTCCGCCGGCCAGGACCACTCCGGCTATCCCGCGCCGCCGCCCCCGTTCGGCACGCAGGCCGAGGCCGGTGCTCCCACCGCACAGCCGAGCGTCGGCTGGGCGCCCCCGCCGAAGCCCGGCCTCATCCCGCTGCGCCCGCTTGACTTCGGCACCCTCCTCGGCGCGGCATTCAAGACGATGCGCCACAATCCCAAGGCGACCTTCGGTGCGGCGCTGCTCGTGCAGGGCGGCGTGTCGGTCATCACGGTTGGGATCATCGGACTCGTCACCTTCCTGACCCTCTCGAGGCTCGACACCGCCAGCACTGCCAATCGCGACGACATTGCCGCGGGCAGCGTAGCGGCCATCGCGCTGTCAGCGATCGTTCCCGTGCTGCTCTCGCTCGCCGCATCCGCACTGCTGCAGGGCGTGATTGTGCTCGACGTGATGCGCGCCGCCCTCGGGGAGAAGCCGAGCCTCGGAACACTGCTCAGGATGGCGAAGGGGCGCATCTGGGCCGTCATCGGCTGGACGCTGCTCGTCTTGCTCGCCGCGGGAATCGCGGTCGGCCTGATCGTCGGGATCGTCGTCGCCCTCTCGCTCATCGGTGGAGTGGCCGGGGCGATCTTTGCGGTGCTGTTCGGCGCGGCCGGCGGCATCGGCTTCGTGATCATCTGGGTCTGGTTGAGCACGAAGCTCTCGCTCGTGCCGAGCGTGCTCATGGCGGAGCGCGTTGGCCTCAGAACGGCCGTGGCGCGGTCGTGGGCGCTCACCCGCAGGGCCTTCTGGAAGACCTTCGGCATCGAGCTGCTCGTTGCGGCGATCATCGGCATCGCGACCCAGATCGTCACCACACCCATCTCCTTCCTCTCCGGCATGGTCATCAGCCTTGCCGACCCGAACGGGCAGAATCCGGCAACGTCGATCGCTGGTGCGCTCGTGCTGTACGGCGTGCTGATCGTGGTGAGCGTGCTGTTCGGAGCCATCGGGTCCGTCATCCAGTCCGCGACCGCCGCCCTCATCTACATAGACCTGCGGATGCGCAAGGAGGCTTTGGACCTCGACCTCGCCCGTTTCGTCGAGGCGAGACAGTCTGGCACCACCGGGCTCGGCAACCCTTACCTGCACCACGCGAAGGCGCAGGCCGAGCCCGCTGGGGGCACCGCCGCATACAGTGCGCCCGCGCCGCAGTGGCCCGCGCCCACGTCCGCCCCGATCCCGCCGTCGAGTGAGTCGCCCTGGACATGATCGCCCTCCTCGGAGTCACCGTTCCGCAGGTCTCAGACGTCCCCGTGGATCCGGGTGCGGAGGAGGCCAGGAGGTGGATCGTCGCCGAGCTCGCGAAGCCCGCGTACCAGGCCGCCCAACCCACCTGGTTCGACCGGCTGTCCGCTGCGTTCTGGCACTGGCTGAACTCCCTGCAGTTCGGGAGCGGCGGCGCGAGCCTGCCCGTCATGCTCATCGTCGTCATCGTGGTTGCTGCGGCCGTGGTGGCCGCGTTCCTGATCTTCGGTGCGCCTCGACGCAATCGCCGCAGCGCGGTGACCGGCGCCCTCTTCGGTGACGACGACGACCGCAGCGCCAGGGCGATCCGGGCTTCGGCGGATGCGGCTGCCGCGGCCCGCGACTGGACCCTCGCGATCGAAGAGCTGTTCCGTTCCATCGCGCGGGGACTCGCCGAACGCACGGTCGTGACGGCGAGCCCGGGCACCACCGCGCGTGACTTCGCGACGAGGGCTGGCGTCACCTTCCCCGCGCTCGCGGCGAGGCTCGCCGGCGCCGCGAGCGCCTTCGACGAGGTGCGCTACCTCGGCCGCACCGGCACCGAGGAGACCTACCGCGAGCTCGCGGGGCTCGAGACCGAGCTTCGCAGCGCGCGGCCGGAGCTCGAGACCGCGGGTGCGGCAGCGGGCGGGGCGGGTTCGCTCACGTGACGGCCACGACATCCGTCTCGACGCCATCGGCCGTCGTCTCGACTCCCACGGTGCGCGCCGCCACGAAGCGATACCTCTTCTGGATTCTGGCCGTCGTCTTCGTCGTGCTCCTCGCCGTGGTCACGCTGGTGATTCGCGGATCGGCCGCGCCCACAGGCACCCCGCTCTCCCCCACGAATGCGGCACCGCCCGGCAGCAGGGCCGTGGCTGAGGTGCTGAAGCAGCACGGAGTGAACGTCGTGCCGACCGAGACGCTGAAGACCACGCGCGCCCTGCTGACGTCGCACCCGGACGCGACCGTGCTGCTCTACGATCCGGACTCTCGACTGGATGCCCGCCAGCTGCGCTCGCTCGCCTCCCTCGGCGAGAAGATGGTGGTCGTCACCCCCAACTTCTCCCAGCTGCGGACGCTCGCCCCGTCCGTCGCGCAGGCCGGTGCGGCGAAGAGCGGCACGCTGAAGGCCCGATGCGCACTGCCCGCGGCGGTCAAGGCCGGCGCGATCTCCGGCGGCGGCAACGGCTACCGGATCGTCGGCGGTGCCTCAGACGCTGTGGGCTGCTTCCCGAGCGGCAAGGGCATCCATTCGCTCATCAGCCTCGAGTCCGGCGGTCAGCGGCTCACGATTCTCGGCGCCGATCAGGTGCTCGCAAACGAGACCGTGCCGAGCAAGGGAAACGCGGCGCTGGCGCTGAACCTGCTCGGCTCGACCTCGACCCTGGTCTGGTACCTGCCCTCCATCGACGATGTCGCGGTAAGCGGCCTGCCGACGATCGCGGAGCTCACGCCACCGTGGGTCAGTTCGGTGGCCCTGCTACTCATCATCACCGCGATCGCGGCGGCGTTCTGGCGCGGCCGCAGACTCGGGCCGCTCGTGATCGAGAACCTGCCGGTGACCGTGCGCGCGAACGAGACCATGGAGGGCAGGGCGCGGCTCTACCAGCGGAACTCGACCAGGCTGCGCGCCCTGGATGCCCTGCGGATCGGGACGATCGGCCGGCTGGCTCGGCTGTGCGGGATGCCGCGGGCGGCGTCCACGACCGAGGTGATCGACCGGGTGTGCGCGGTGACAGGGCGGGACCGCAGCAGAATCGCCCCGCTGCTCGTCGACGCCGTGCCTGCGCATGACGGGGACCTCATCCGGCTGTCGGACGAACTGCTCGAACTGGAGCGGGCCGTGGCCGCTGCCGTGGCGGGCTAGCCGCCGAGAACAGAACCTCAGTACGAACAGGGAGAATGAACGCATGACAGACCAGGCAGCATCCATCCGTGACTCGTTCGCCCGCGTGCGCAGCGAGGTCGGCAAGGCCGTCGTCGGTCAGGATGGCGCCGTCACGGGCCTCATCATCGCCCTCCTCTCCGGCGGGCACGTGCTTCTCGAGGGAGTTCCGGGGGTCGCCAAGACGCTGCTCGTGCGAACGCTCAGCCGCGCGCTGCAGCTCGAGACGAAGCGCGTGCAGTTCACCCCCGACCTCATGCCCGGTGACGTCACGGGCTCGCTCGTCTACGACGCGAAATCCGGCGAGTTCGACTTCCGCGCCGGCCCGGTGTTCACGAACCTGATGCTCGCAGACGAGATCAACCGCACACCACCGAAGACGCAGTCCGCGCTGCTCGAGGCGATGGAGGAACGTCAGGTGAGCGTCGACGGCGAGAGCAGGATGCTGCCCGTGCCATTCATGGTTGCCGCGACCCAGAACCCGATCGAGTACGAGGGCACATACCAGCTGCCCGAGGCGCAACTCGACCGCTTCCTCCTCAAGCTCGTGCTCGACATCCCGGAGCGGGAGAACGAGATCGAGGTGCTCACCCGCAGCGCCGCCGGCTTCAACCCGCGCGACCTCGCAGCGGCCGGAGTGACGCCCGTGCTCGATGCGGCCGGTATCGCCGCGGCCCAGGCCGAGGTCGCCGAGGTCGCGGCGAGCGCGGATGTGCTCGCCTACGTCGTGGACCTGGCGCGCGCCACGCGACAGAGTCCCTCGGTGAAGCTCGGCGTCAGCCCCCGCGGATCGACCGCCCTGCTCACCGCCACGAAGGCCTGGGCGTGGCTCACCGGCTTCGACGCGATCACCCCGGACCACGTGCAGGAGATGGTGCTGCCGGTGTGGCGGCACCGCATCCAGCTGCGACCGGAGGCCGAGCTCGAGGGAGTGTCTGCCGACGCCATCCTGCGGTCCATCCTGCAGCAGGTGCAGGTGCCGATCTAAGGTGGGCCGGGTTCACTGATGGCGGTCTCCGGATGGTTCGTCCTCCTCGTCGCGCTCGGCGTCGTGCCGATCGTGGTGCTCGGCGACCCCGCGGTGCTGGGACTCTGGCTTGCGCTGGCGCTCCTGCTCGGCATCCTCGACGCCGTGCTCGCGGGGTCACCGCGAGGAGTGCGGCTCAGCCGCGAACTGCCCGACCGGGTGCGGCTTGGCGAGATGGTGCCGGCGACGCTGTTCCTCGTGAACACGGGGCGCAGGCGCGTGGCCGGCACCGTGCGCGACGGCTGGCAGCCCTCGGCGGGAGCGGCGCCGACGCGCGCCAGAATCGTGCTTCCCGCCGGTGAGCGTCGGGCGGTGCGAATCTCACTGACCCCGTTCCGGCGCGGCGAGCGCAGGGCGGCGAGCGTCACCATTCGTTCGTTCGGTCCGCTCGGGCTCGCGGCGAGGCAGGCGACCATTCAGGCGCCGGGCGCCATCCGGGTGCTGCCGCCGTTCAACTCGCGCAAGCACCTGCCCTCGAGGCTCGCGAGGCTGCGCGAACTCGACGGGCGCACGAGCGTGCAGATCCGCGGGCAGGGCACCGAGTTCGACTCGCTGCGCGAATACGTGCGCGGGGATGACGTGCGCTCGATCGACTGGAGGGCCACCGCCCGCAGACAGGACCTCGTGGTGCGCACCTGGCGCCCGGAGCGAGACCGTCGCGTCGTCATCGTGATCGACAGCGGGCGCACGTCTGCTGCGCGCATCGACAACGAGCCGCGCCTCGACACCGCATTCGAGGCATCCCTGCTGCTCGCGGCGCTGGCCTCCCGCGCCGGGGATCGCGTCGATCTCGTGATCTACGACCGCAGAACGCGGGGCCGGGTGCAGGGTGCGAGCGGGCCGGAGCTGCTCTCTCGCATGGTCAACACGATGGCGCCCATCGACGCGGAGCTTCTCGAGATGGACTGGACCGTCGTGCCCGAGCTCGTGCGCTCCGTGACCAGCCAGCGCGCTCTCGTCGTGCTCATGACCTCGATCGATGCCGCCGGGGCGTCGCGCGAGCTGCTCTCCGTGCTGCCGCAGCTCACGAAACGGCACACCGTGGTTGTGTCGTCGGTCACCGATCCGACCGTGCTCGAAGCCAGTCGCGACCGCACCGATCGCGACAGCGTGTACCGTGCGGCGGCTGCCGAGCGCGCCATGCTCGATACGGCGCGCGTGGCTGCCGCCATCCGTCAGCTCGGTGCGGATGTGGTGACGGGCGCCCCGCAGGCCCTGCCGCCCGCTCTCGCCGACCGCTACATCGCGCTCAAGGCCGCCGGCCGCCTCTGACCGGCGCGACCACGCCGCCCGCCCTCTGCCGGTAACCACGAAGCGGCCGGCCCCGAGAGGTCGGCCGCTTGCGGATGCCGTGACTAGTGGCCGACGCCCACCGGGTCGGCTGCCTCGTTGGGGGTCTCGGTCGGCTTGGCGATCTCGGCGCGCAGCTTGTCACCGAGGCCCGCGTCCACCTGGGTCCAGTACCAGAGGAAGCGCTCCTTGATACGGTCGACGGTCAGGCCCTTGTACTGCCCGGTGAGCGTCTGCAGGAAGCGAGCCTTCGACTCCTCGCTGAAGACGTCGCGGTACAGCGTGCCGGCCTGTCCGAAGTCGTCGTCGGCGGAGCGGAGCGTCTGCGCCGCACGAACCAGTTCGCCATCGGTCTCCCAGCCGCCCGTGCCGGCGAGAGCCGGATCCGCCGCCGGTCCACCGTAGGAGTTCGGCGTGTACACGCGCGCCGAGGCGTCGTTGTACGAGAACTGCATGTTGCCCTCGTGCTGGTACGTCGTGACCTTCGCGACGTGGGGCGTGTTCACCGGCAGCTGGTTGTAGTTCGTGCCGATGCGGGCACGCTGGGCATCCGGGTACGCGAACATGCGTGCCATGAGCATCTTGTCCGGGCTGATGTCGATGCCGGGCACCAGGTTCGACGGGGCGAACGCGGCCTGCTCGATCTCCGCGAAGAAGTTCTGCGGGTTGCGATTGAGCGTGTAGTGGCCGACCTTGATGAGCGGGAAGTCGGCGTGCGGCAACACCTTGGTGATGTCGAAGGGGTTGAAGCGGTAGGTCTTCCCTTCCTCGTACGACATGATCTGCACGTAGACATCCCAGGTTGGGTATTCCCCGCGCTCGATCGCCTCGAAGAGGTCGCGGCGGTAGTAGTCCGAGTCGGACCCGGCGAGCGCCTCGGCCTCGGCGGCCTCCATCAACTCGACGCCCTGACGGGACTTGAAGTGGTACTTCACCCAGAACCGCTCGCCCTCGGCGTTGATCCACTGGTAGGTGTGCGAACCGTAGCCGTTGAGGTGCCGCCACGAGCGCGGCAGGCCGCGGTCGCCCATCACGTAGGTGACCTGGTGCGCCGACTCCGGCGACAGGGTCCAGAAGTCCCACTGCATGTCCGCGTCGCGAAGACCGGATGCGCCGAGGCGCTTCTGCGAGTGGATGAAGTCGGGGAACTTGATGCCGTCGCGGATGAAGAACACCGGGGTGTTGTTTCCGACGATGTCGTAGTTGCCCTCGGTCGTGTAGAAGCGCAGCGCGTAGCCGCGCACGTCGCGCCAGGTGTCGGGAGAACCCTGCTCGCCGGCCACGGAGGAGAAGCGCAGCAGCATCTCGCTCTTCGCGCCCGGCTGGAAGACCGCCGCCCGCGTGTACTTCGACACGTCCTCCGTCACTTCGAACTCACCGAATGCTCCGCCACCCTTGGCGTGCGGGTTGCGCTCCGGCACGCGCTCGCGATTGAAGGATGCGAGCTTCTCGACCAGGTAGCGGTCGTGGAGGGCGGTGACGCCATCCGGGCCGGTGGTGAGAGAGTGGGCGTCGCTGGCGACGGGCGCACCGCTCTGGGTGGTGGTTGGTTCGGTCACTTTTTCTCCTTGGTGTTCTGGACTGATGACATCTGGCAGGCGGGGCACAGGCCCCAAAAGGTGACTTCGGCGAGTTCCACTGTGAAACCGGAACTGTCGGAGGGAGTGAGGCACGGCGCGTGGCCCACAACGCACTCGACATCCGCGATCTCGCCGCAGGACGTGCATACGACGTGGTGATGGTTGTCGCCGACGCGGCGCTCGTAGCGGGCGGGTGAGCCTGCGGGTTCGATGCGACGGATGATGCCCGCCTCGGTGAGGTCGCCGAGCACGTTGTGCACCGACTGGATCGAGGTGCCCGGAAGAGTTTCGCGCAGCGCCTGGAACAGGGTTTCCGCATCGCTGTGGGGTCGGGACCGCAGTGCCTCGAGCAGCGCTATGCGGCCCGCCGTGACGCGAAGCCCGGCGCCATGAAGCTCCCTCTCGAGTGCTGGCTGCATGTCCCCATGCTAGCTGTTATCGTGAACAGCTCAAAATAATGCCTATGCGGCGATGAGCCGCGTCGCCCCGCGATCGAACTCCTCGAGGTCGCCGGTCTCCCCCGCGCGCGCGGCCCAGCGGCCGACGACCCACTGGTAGAACAGGAATCCCGCGATCGCGAGCGTACCGATGCCGATCTTCACCGGCCACGGCCACGGCTGCCCCGTGACAAAGCCCTCGATCACGCCCGAGACCAGAAGCGACAGGATGAGGCCGATCGCCACGGTGATGAGCGCCCGGCCGCCCTCCGCGAGCGCCTGCGCCCGCGTTCGGGCGCCCGGGGCGATCCACGACCAGAAGATCGCGAGCCCCGCCGCCCCCGCCGTGAAGACCGAGTACAGCTCGAGCTGGCCGTGCGGGGAGATGTAGAGGAAGAAGGTGTCGAGTTGTCCGTTGTGCGCCATCAGGGCACCGGAAAGCCCGAGACTCTGCGCGTTTTGGAACAGCAGGTAGGGGGCGTAGACGCCCGTGATGCCGAAGGCGACGCATCCGGCTGCAAGCCAGGCGTTGTTGGTCCAGACGCGACCGAAGAACGAGGCCGAGGGATGCTCGGAGTAATAGCTCACGAAGTCGTGGTCGGCGTACTGCTGCTGTTGCGCCGCCGTGCCCAGGTGCGCGAGCACCCCGGGGGTGTTCAGCGCCCACACGAAATACAGCGCCGCGATGACGAGGGATGCCGCGGTCACCGCGAGGGACAACCAGCGGATGCGATACAGCGCCGCCGGCAGTTGCGCACCGAAGAATCGCGGCAGTTGGCTCAGCACGTTCGAGCCGGCCCCGGTGAACCGCAGTCGCGCCCGGGACAACGAGAGCGACAACCGATCGCCCTGCACGCTCTGCCCCGAGGTCGTGGTGATCGCGGAGAGCTGCGTCGCCCCCGCCTGATAGTGCTCGATCAGAGCGTCGGCCTCGGCCCCGCTGAAGCGGCGCTTCGCCGCGAGCCGGGCAAGCTCCTCCCACTCATCGCGGTGGGCGGCGGAGTATGCGTCGAGGTCCATCTGCTTAAATACTAGACATGGCAAGCCCTGCGGTGCCCGAAGCGGTTGTGCCCGCGCTGGCGCCCGCATCAACGTTTGCGAACGACGAGCTGATGACCGGCGAGGCCGTCGCCCTGCAACTGCGCCCGGCGAGCTTCGTGCTGCGAGCGACCGGCACCATCATCGACCTGCTCGCGTATATCGCCCTGTTCCTCGCCATCATGTTCAGCGCGTACTCGTTGCTGGCACCCGTGATGGATGACGCGCTCGCCGCCGCCGTCGCGGTCGCGTCGATCGCGTTCTGCACCGTCGTCGTGCCGACAGCGGTGGAGACGCTCAGCCACGGAAAGTCGCTCGGCAAGCTCGCGGTGGGTGCACGCATCGTGCGCGACGACGGCGGAGCCATCGGATTCCGGCACGCGTTCATCCGCGCCCTGGTCGGCGTGCTCGAACTCTTCATGACCGCGGGCGGAATCGCGGCATTCGTGTCGCTGCTGAACGAGCGCTCGAAGCGGCTCGGCGACCTGCTGGCCGGAACGTACAGCCAGCACGAGCGCGTGTCGAAGGTGACGCCACCGGTGTTCGGCGTGCCACTGGTGCTGTCCGAGTGGGCGCGAACGGCAGACGTCGCACGGATGCCCGACGGCCTCGCGCGCAGGATCGCCCAGTTTCTGAGACAGGCCGCCGGGCTCACGCCGGGCAGCCGCGTCCGACTGAGCCAGGAGCTGGCCGCCGAGGTCTCGCGGTACGTCTCGCCCGTACCGAACGAGAACCCCGAGCTGTTTCTCGCCGCCGTCGCGGCGCTCCGCCGCGACCGCGAATATCGCGCCCTGCAGCTGCAGAAGCAGCGACTCGACACTCTCGCACCCGTGCTGAGAGGGCTGCCGCACCAGTTCCCGGACCGCTAGGAGCGCCTCGGCCCCTGAGTCTGTCGAAGGGCCCATCCGCTTCGACAAGCTCAGCGAACGAGGAGCGCTTCGACAAGCTCAGCGAGCGAGCATCAGTAGCGGTAGTGGTCGACCTTGTACGGGCCGTCGACGCTCACACCGATGTAGGCGGCCTGCTCCGGCGTGAGGGTCGTGAGCTTCACGCCCAGCGCGTCGAGGTGCAGGCGCGCGACCTTCTCGTCCAGGTGCTTGGGCAGCACGTGCACGGCAACGGGGTACTGGTCTCCGCGCGTCCACAGTTCGATCTGCGCGAGCACCTGGTTGGTGAACGAGTTGCTCATGACGAACGAGGGGTGCCCGGTCGCGTTGCCGAGGTTCATCAGGCGACCCTCGGACAGCACGAGAATGCTGCGGCCGTTCGGCAGGCGCCACTCGTGCACCTGCGGCTTGATCTCGACCTTTTCCACCCCTGCGAGCGCCTCGAGCGAGGCCATGTCGATCTCGTTGTCGAAGTGGCCGACGTTCGCGACGATCGCGAGGTGCTTGAGCCCGAGCAGGTGATCGAGCGTGACGACATCCTTGTTTCCCGTCGTCGTCACGACGATGTCAACGTCTCCGATGACGGAATCGAGCGTGGTGACCTGGAAGCCGTCCATCGCGGCCTGCAGGGCGTTGATCGGGTCGACCTCGCTCACGATCACGCGCGCGCCCTGGCCCTTGAGTGCCTCCGCGGCGCCCTTGCCGACGTCGCCGTAACCGCAGACGAAGACGACCTTTCCGCCGATGAGAACGTCGGTGGCGCGGTTCAGGCCGTCGGGCAGCGAATGACGGATGCCGTACTTGTTGTCGAACTTCGACTTGGTCACAGAGTCGTTCACATTGATTGCCGCGAACTGCAGCTCGCCCGACTTCGCCAGCTCGTACAGGCGGTGGACACCGGTTGTCGTCTCCTCGGTAACACCCTTGATCTCCGCGGCGATCGTCGTCCAGCGGTCGGACGACAGGGCGAGCGAGGCACGAAGCGTGTCGAGCACGACGCCCCATTCGTGGCTGTCCGAGGGCTTCGCATCCGGAACCGCACCGGCGATTTCGAAGTCACGACCGTTGTGCACGAGCATCGTGGCGTCGCCGCCGTCGTCGAGGATCAGGTTGGGGCCGATCCAGTCCGCACCGGCAGCGGCGGCCTCGGCCGACCAGTCGAAGATCTGGGAGGTGCACCACCAGTACTCCTCGAGGGTCTCGCCCTTCCAGGCGAAGACGGGAACGCCGGCCGGAGCGTCGACGGTACCGGTCGGACCCACGGCAACAGCGGCGGCAGCCTCATCCTGGGTGGAGAAGATGTTGCAGCTGGCCCAGCGCACCTGCGCACCGAGGGCAACCAGGGTCTCGATCAGCACACCCGTCTGCACCGTCATGTGCAGCGATCCCGCGATGCGTGCGCCCGCGAGCGGCTTGCTCTCGCCGAACTCCTCGCGCAGCGCCATGAGGCCGGGCATCTCGTTCTCGGCGAGCCGGAACTGGTGCCGCCCGGCTTCCGCAAGGGAAAGGTCGCGAACTTTAAACGGAAGCGTGGTGGTCTCGGTCGTCATTGCCCCATTCTCGCAGAGTGGGGCGTCACGCGGTTTCGATACGCTCGCACCTCGCCACTCAACGCGCCTAAGCGCGCTACTGGCGGATGAGCGCCAGCACGCGGTCGCGCACCCGCGTCATCTCCGCGGGGGTCTGCGCCTCCACGTTGAGGCGCAGGAGCGGCTCGGTGTTCGAGGGGCGCACGTTGAACCACCACCACGGCTCCGCGGACGAGACGATGCTCGAGACGGTGAGGCCATCGAGCTCGTCGAAGTCCGCGCTGCCCGAATAGGCCTCGACGATGCGGTTGTACGCGGCAGGCACATCCTTGACGGTGGAGTTGATCTCGCCGCTCATCGCGTACGGCGTGAACTCCTTCGACAGCACCGACAGCGGCTGATCCTGGGAGCCGAACTCGGCGAGGAGGTGCATCGCGGCCAGCATGCCGTTGTCTGCGCCCCAGAAGTCGCGGAAGTAGTAGTGCGCCGAATGTTCTCCGCCGAAGATGGCGCCGGTGGCGGCCATCTCGTCCTTGATGAGCGAGTGCCCGACCTTGGTGCGAACGGCGATGGCACCAGCGTTCTCGATCGTCTCAGCGACGGCACGGGAGGTGATGAGGTTGTGCAGCACGGTGATCTCGCCCTCCGGCTGCAGCTTGCGCACCCGCACGATCTCCCGCAGCGCCACGATCGCGGCAACCGCGGACGGGTTCACCGCGTCACCCTTCTCGTCGACCGCGAAGCAGCGGTCTGCGTCGCCGTCGAAGGCGAGACCGAGGTCTGCGCCATGCTCGACGACGGCCTTCTGAAGGTCGACGAGGTTCGCCGGCTCGAGCGGGTTTGCCTCGTGGTTCGGGAAGCTCCCGTCGAGGTCGAAGTACAGCGGAACGATCTCGATCGGCAGCTTCGGCAGTCCCGCGGCCTCGCCGAGCACGGCCGGCACGGTGAGCCCACCCATGCCGTTGCCCGCGTCGACGACGACCTTGATCGGGCGGATGCCAGAGAGATCCACGAGTGCACACAGGTAGCCCGCGTAGTCGGCCAGCACGTCCGTCTCACGGTAGCTACCCGGGGTAGGCGCCGCGGGCACGCCCTCGGCGAGAAAGGCCTGGGCGCGGTCGCGAATGCCGTGCAGGCCGGTGTCGAAGCTGATGCCCCTGGCGCCGGCCCTGCTGAACTTGATGCCGTTATAGGTGGCCGGGTTGTGGCTCGCCGTGAACATCGCCGCGGCGGCATTCAAGTGTCCGGATGCGAAGTAGCTTTCGTCCGTCGAGCACAGCCCGATCGAGACCACGTTCGCCCCGCGCGCCTGCGCTCCCGCCGCGAAGGCTGCCGCGAACCCCGGGGACGAATCGCGCATGTCGTGGCCGACCACGACATCCTTGCCCGCAAGCTCAACCTCGTCGACGAAGGCCGCCGCGAGCGCGGTGACGACCTCGGTGGTCAGTTGTGACCCGACGAGCCCGCGAACGTCATAGGCCTTGATGAATGGAGCGAGATCGATCGGTGAGGTCGCGGGAGAAGTCATGTACCAAAATCTATCTCGCCCAGCAGCACGTGGCGAACGACCTGCCAGCCCTGGGGAACCGACATCCGCTCTGCGTGCCTCGCGCAGAGGTCGTAGCTGTGCGGCTCGGACTTCTGGCTGAGCGGGCCGAGCACCGCCATCGAGTCGGCGTAGACGTAGGTGAGCGTCGACACCGCCTCTGCGCTGCAGGCGACTTTGCTACACGGCCGGGACTCCATTTGCTTCCAGACTAGACGGCGGACGGCGTGCTTTAGCACCGGCACGCGAGCGCCCGCATGCACCGGCCCCGCTCGGACACGGCCTCCGGCGTAGGATTAAGACATGGCTCGACCCTCTCGCGGAACCCGCGCCGGCGCGGCGGGACAGTCCGTGCGCGCGGGCTGGCGCGATCGGCACGGCAGGGGCATCCGCGCCGCGGTCACGGGGCCCTACCTGCCGCTCCTGCAGACGAGGTCGGACATCTTCGAGCTGACCGTCGCTTCGACCGCCGAATATCTGAAGGACCTCTGGCCGGATGAGCTGGCCACCGTGAGCTTCGAAGTCGCCGGCCTGCCCGCCCAGCTTGGTTCGGCGAGCAAGGTGGATCGCTGGCTCGTCCTGGCGCCGCAACGCAGGATCATCCTGTTCCGCCTGCCCATCGAGCGGCTCGCCCGCCTGCACCACCGAGACGAACTACACCGCCGCATGATGATCGAGAGCTGCGTGTTCCGTGCCGTTGCCGAACTGCTCGGCAAGGACCCCTGGGATCTCGCACCGGAGCGCTTTCGCCACTTCTAGCGGCGGTGGAGGCTACCTGCGGTAGACGGTGATCGGCTGCGACGCGGGACCCGTGGGCGTCACGGTGAATGCCGCGAGTTCGTCGGCCGTGCCGTAGCTCACCGACGCCATCAGGCGATCGAAACCGCTCAACGCATAACTCACGCCGTTTCGCGCGGACATGGCGACTGCGGCGCCCGCGGGAATGGTGAGCCTATTGTCGGCCGCGGCAGGCTTTCCCGTCGACGTCGAGGTCTGCTTCACCGTCACGGTGGCATCGTGCGAGGTGGGATTGGCGAGGTGGAGTCCGGGTGACGGGCCGTCCCCGACCGCGATGAGTGCGCGCCGCTCGAGCGCCGGTGCGGCCGCGAACCAGGCGAAGTCGACACGCGCCGCGCTGCCCGCCGTCTCGGAGTAGCGGGAGGCACGAGCCGCGACGAGGATGGGCACATCCGACTCGGCCGTGATCGTGTACACGCCCGCATCGAAGGCCCCGAGCGAGGTTTCGCTGACCTTGCCCGCGTCGAGCGTCATGTTCACGTTCGTCGGTTTGGGCGCCGCGGACCCGGCCGCTGCCCCCGCCGGAGTCTCCCGCGTGATGGTGAGCTTGACGTGCGCATCCTCTTTTCCTGGCACAAAGGCGCGCAGCACGGAGCCGAGATCGTCGTATCCCGGTGCGTTGGCCCGGGCGGCGATCGACTCCGGATCGGCGAGCACGATACCGGGGATCACGGTGGTCTTGGTGGGCCCTGCGACGGCGCCGATGACATCCACCCCGCCGGGCTCCAGCGTGCGCACGATGGACTGCTGGAGGTTCGCCACCACGAGGCTGCCGCGACTCTGCACCCGCACGACCGGGGCGGCCGCACCCGGGGCGAAACCCGCGAGCGAGAGCACGCGCTGACCACCCGGCGGCACCACGATCCCATCCGTTCCCGCGGCCGTGACCTCGCCGCTCTCGGTGTAGATGGTGACGTCGACGGTGGCGATGACCTGGCCGGGGTTGCTCATGGTGAGGATGCTGGTGCGGCCGGTCGTGGTCGCACCGCCGACGAGCCAGGCGTCACCGCTGGCCTCACGGCACTCCGCGGCGGCGAGGCCGACCACGTCAGCACGGTCGACGGTCTGGGTCTGGCTGGCGGAGAGAAGCGGCAGACGTGACCCGGGCGAGTGTGTCGGCGGAAGGGTGATGCGCACGGGGGTGACGCCCGTGGTGCTGTCGGTGCTCTCCAGTTGGTTCGCCGTGGGCGCACCCTCGTTCGCCGCGTACTCCACGCGGGGCGTTCCAATCGACGACGCGGTGGTCGCACCCTCGCCCGTGTCGCTTCCGAGGCGCAGGATGGGCCCGGCACACACGCGCTGCTGGTCCGTGGGCACCGGCGTCACCGTGGTGGCGGACGGCGTGACCGCGATGCTCGGCAGCGGCAGCCAGCCCGCGGCGGCAACGACGGCAACCCCGATGACGACCCCGATGGTTCCGGTGAGAATGCGCGCCCCGACCAGCACCGCACCGCGAGCGCTGCGAGGCGCTGCCGGCTGCGCGACCTCGGACTCGGCGCCCGGCTCCGTCACCGCGTCCTCGGCACCGTCGATGTGCTCAGTCATCGTTTTCCTCATCGAAGGTCGTGGCCGGCTCGCTGAGCGGATCCCCTGCGCGCTGCTTGCGGCGGCGGCGGCCCGTGGGTATGCCGAGCAGCAGTGTCACCGTGAAGATGAGGCCCTGCCCGAGCAGGATGCCCGCCCCATAGGGCGTATCGGTGTTGCTGGGGTGCACAACCGCTGCGCTCGTCGGCGCCGTGGTGCGCCAGAGCGATCCGCTGTCTGTGGTTCCGACCGGTACGAGAAGGTCGTTTCCGTCGAGCGCCTGCGAGATGCGCTCGCGCACGGCGTCGTCGCCGTTCGCGCGCGAGAGGAGCACGAAGCCGATCCCGAGATCCCGCAGGTCCGCGGAGGCGTTGTACCCGCTGCGGGACGCGAGGTTTCCGGCGAGTCTCGCGAGGCGCGCATCCGATTTGCTCGTCGTCGTGGCCGTGGCGTGAAGCGTCGACTGGTCGTCGAGAGTGGTGCCGCTTCCGCGCTGCACATCGACGGTGATGCCGTCGTCGGCGTGCGGTGAAATGAGCAGGGTTCCGATCGACGGATGCGCTGCCGCCTCCACCGCGACGAACGCCGGCAAGAGGCGCTCACCGCTCGATCGCAGTTGCGAGATTCCGAGATACGCAGCACTCAGCAGCGGCACCGCGAGCGCACCCACGGTCAGGCTCACGAGAATCGCGAAGGGCGGCGCGATGGCGCGCAGCGCGTCGAGGGCGACCATGACGGCGCCCAGCAGTCCCAGCCAGTAGAGGCTCAGTGCCGCACCCGCCCACACCGGTGTCGCCTCGGCACCCACGCGGGTGATGACAATGTGCACGGCCGCGACCGCGCTCAGGTAGCCGAGCAGGGCAACGAGCATCGACGGGATCGAGCGCCTGGAGCCCGGCACGAACAGGGCGAGGATCGCGAGCACGCCGAGCGGCGCGAGCAGAACGGCCACGAGCAGCGGCGCGCCGGCGCCGGAGAAGCCCATCGCATCGAAGACGCCCTGCCAGCCGTCGAGGCCCGGAGCCGGCGCGGCGAGCGCGAGGTGCCAGCCGGAGACGGGACCGACGGCGGTGGGGACGCCGGGGTCGGCGAAAAGTCCGAAGGGGTTACCCCGGTTGAACTGCTGCAGCACGAGCGGCAGAAAGAGCGACGCGGCGGGAATGGGGATTCCGATGAGGCGGTGCGCGCTCTTCGGCTGGGCGAACAGCCAGGCCACCCAGGCGATCACCAGCGCCGGTGCGAGCGATGGCGCGGACGCCGTGATCGCGGCGAAGAGGAGCGCCGCCCCAGCGGCCGCCGCCCAGGATCGCGTGGCGTTGATCGCGCAGAGCACGAGCCACGGCACCAGCAGGTGCGCGAGGATGGCGCCGAGGTGACCCGTGGCGAGAGATCCCAGCAGCGGCGGGGCGAGCATCCAGAGCAGTGCGGCGATCGCCGGGAGCCAGCGACGCTGCGTCAGTCGCCGCGCGCAGAACCAGGCGCCGATCGCCGCGATCGGGAGCGCCAGCACGTAGACGAGCACGATGCTGAACGATGGCGCCCAGAAGGTGAGCGAACCGAGCACCGCGAGCACGTAGGCGAAGGGGTCGGATGGGCCCATGAAGCCGAGTCCGATGTCGCGCCAGCCGTAGCCGACGTTGCGCCACAGTTCGCCCGGTTCGGTGGAGAGCGGCAGCAGCCCGCCGCCGGTGACGGCCACGTTGCCGAGCAGAGTGCCGTAGGCCGCGACGCCGAGGATGCCCGCGACGATGACGATCCAGAGCCCGCCGCCAGAGATGAAGCCGACCCTCGCCTCGCGTTCAGCCGCGCGTCCCTGGGATCCGGTCGCGACCTCGCGCGCCTGCGCCCGCCGCTCGCGAACCTCGCGGCCGGGCAGGCGGAGCGGAGCAATGGCGCCCCAGCCGAGGGCCCGCGTGCGCCGCAGCTGCCTGCGCGCGGCACCAACGTGGGTCGCGCCGAATGCCACAGCGAGGGCGGCAGAGAACTCTCCACCGACCGCGCCAGGGCGTTTGGCAAGAAGCTGGCCGATCGCTCGCAGCACGGCGAGCGGCAGCAGGCTGAGCCAGTGCAGCGGGAGCGTCCATCCGCGCGCATAGACGAGACGCCGATGCAGCTGCGCCGCGCGTGCGGTGCGCATCCGGCGTCGCTCCGAGACGGACCGCCTGCCGAAAAGCTGAGGGCCGCCGGCGCTCGCCACCCGCGCGCCGGGAACGAGCGCAACCCGATGCCCTGCAAGCCGCGCCCGCACGGAGAAGTCGAGTCCAGCATCGATCGATGGAAGGCCCGGGTCGAAGCCGCCGAGAGCGGTCCAGACCGACCGGCGCACGAGCATCCCGGCCGCTGCGACGCCGAGCACGTCGTTGCGCGCGTCGTGCTGTGCCTGGTCGAGTTCGCCATCCACCAATTGAACGGATGCGCCGAAGCGGGTCATCGATTCGCCGAAGCTGGCGATGAAGTCCGGCTGGTCAGCGCGCATGAGCTTCGGTCCGGCGATGGCGACGGAGGGCGCCACCTCGAGGGTGGCGAGCAGCTGCGCGAGCGCATCCGGGGCGGGAGCGTTGTCGTAGCCGAGCAGCCACAGCAGATCGTTCTCGGATGCCGCTTCCGCGGCCACGTGCAGCGCCCGCGAGATCGCCTCGCCGAACGTCGTCTTCGCGCCGGTGGTCACGAACTGTGTCGGACCGTATGCGGCGAACAGTTCGGCGCTGCCGTCGTTCGAAGCGGCATCGACGGCGATCACGGTGTCGGGTTGCCTGGTCTGTTTAGCGAGCGCCGCGAGGGTTCGCTCCAGAGACGCCGCCCCCGTGCGGGCGACGATGATCGCGGTGACTCTCTGTTGCATTCCTACGAGACTATGCTCGCTCCCCCATCAGGCTCCCGTGACACGCTGCCGTCCGCGGCCTCGATGGCCGCGGGTCGAGTGCTCGCGCAGCGAGCGTATCGAGGCCTTCGAGCGTGCGACGCCTAGGCCCGCTTGCGCAGCTTGCGCCGCTCGCGCTCCGAGAGTCCGCCCCAGATGCCGAATCGCTCGTCGTTCTTGAGCGCGTATTCGAGGCACTGCGCGCGCACCTCGCAGGAGGCGCAGATCTTCTTGGCGTCACGAGTGGAGCCGCCCTTCTCAGGGAAGAAGGCCTCCGGGTCGGTCTGGGCGCAGAGCGCGTCGCTCTGCCAGGCCAGCGGATCGTCATCCTCGACCGGACGACGAACTCCGGGCACTCCCCTGCGGATCGGATCGACGAACCAGTCATCGGGAACGCCGACAGGCGGCCTCCCTGCGGTTTCGTTCGACTGGCCGGCGAGCAACCGCGCCGCCCGCGCCTGCGCGCTCCTCGCCCCGTAGGCTCCGGGCTCCTCAACGTTGAGCGCCATAGCACAGTCTCCCCTCCGCGAAACGTACGACTTGCGCAACGCGTTAGAGATAATTACACCGGTGTAGTTCCCCTGCGTCAAGTCGCAAATCGTAAAGCCTCAACTGTGCATCGAGGGTTGGCGACGCGCCGAGGATGCGTCCTCGCGTCCGGATTGTTGCGAAGCAAGCGCGCCGCAGGGGCGGCGCACACCTGTCTCGAGGGGCCTAGTCGGCATCCGCATTCTGCTCGGCCCGCCGTCTGGCATCCCAGGCGCTCTCGACCATCTCGCGCAGCGAGTGACGCATCTGCCAGCCCAGGTCGCGCGCGGCGAGTTCGCCCGAGGCCACGATTCGCGCGGGATCCCCGTCGCGCCTCGGTGCGATTTCGGGGGTGAAGGGGATGCCGGTGACCTCGGCCATCGCGGTCATGATCTCCGCGACGGAGACGCCGTCGCCGCTGCCCAGGTTGTATGCGGGCTCGAGGCTGTCGCCGGCCTCCAGGCGCTGCGCCGCGACCACGTGCGACGCCGCGAGGTCGGCCACGTGCAGGTAGTCGCGCACGTTCGTGCCATCGGGAGTCGGATAGTCGTTGCCGTTGATGTGCGGCGTTCGGCCGCCGACGAGCGCGTCGAAGACGAGCGGAAACAGGTTGTGCGGGCTCGTGTCGTAGACGGCGGGATCACCGGATCCCACGACGTTGAAGTAGCGCAGCGAGGTGTGGCGCAGGCCCACCGCCACGGCCTGATCGCGCAGCAGCCATTCGCCGATCAGCTTCGACTCGCCATACGGCGACTCTGGCCGCTTCGGCGTCTCCTCGGTCACGAGGTCGGTGTCGGGGGTTCCATACACGGCGGCGCTCGAGGAGAAGACCATGCGATCGACGCCCTGCTCCTGCATCGCGGCGAGCAGGGTGGCCGTTCCCGTCACGTTCTGCTCGTAGGTGTGCAGCGGGCGTTGCACGCTCACTCCGGCGTACTTGAAGCCCGCCACGTGGATGACACCCGTCACTCTGTGCTGATCGAGCGTCTCCATCAGCACCTGGCCGTCGAGGATGGAGGCGCGCACGAAGGGCACGTCCCCCGGAACGAACGCCGCGTGGCCGCTCGACAGATCATCGAGAACCACCGGATGCATCCCCGCGTCTCGCAGGGCCCGCACCACGTGTGCGCCGATATAGCCGGCGCCGCCGGTCACTAGCCAGGTCATGGACTCAGGCTAGCGCCTGCGCCCACGCTCGGGAGGCGGCTACTCGCCCGTCGTCGCGAGGAACAGTTCCCCGTTGCCGCTGAATGACAGGCGCCCCTCGTCCGGCGTGATGTACACCGACTCGCCGCGTCCCAGAGCAACGGATGACGCCGCACCACCGATCCACAGCTCGCCGGCCGTGCAGATGGCGATTCCGGGCCCCGTGAGCGCATAGCCCGCGTCGAGGTCCGCACCCGACACGCGCACTAGCACGAAGTCGGCGACGTCCGGCCGAAACACCTCGATGCCGCTCGCAGGAGCCGCCGCGGGACCAGGCGTCAGCCCATCATCCGAGGCGGAGGGGGTCAGCGCATCCTGCTGTGGCTCTGTGGTCGGGCCTGCGCCCTCGGCTCGCAGATACGGCACGGGCACCGGTGTGAAGTCGAGCACGCCGAGCAATTCGGGAACGTCGATGTGCTTCGGCGTGAGCCCACCGCGCAGCACGTTGTCCGAGGCGGCCATGAGTTCGACGCCGAGCCCGTCAAGGTAGGCGTGGATGTTGCCCGCGGGCAGGTAGAGCGCCTCACCGCGCGCGAGCGTCACCCGGTTGAGGAGCAGGGAGATCACGATCCCGGGATCATCCGGGTACTCGGCGGCGAGCGCCGCTGCGACCGCCAGGGAAGGTTCGGCCGAGAGCGGCGCGAGGCGCATCACCAGCGAGACGAGCGTCGGCACACCGGCGCCGCTCGAGATCAGCCATTCGAAGGTCTGCGGGAGGGCGTCATCCGAGGCGAGCTGGGCGAGAAGGTCTTCGAGCGGCTGAGGCTGCGGCTCCTCGGTGGCGGCGTCGAGATCGAGCAGCAGCTCGAGCAGGGCGCGCACCTCCCCGAGCGGTCGGAACCCGCACAGGGCATCGAAGGTGTCGCTCAGCGCGTAGATCAGCTCGGGCTTCGCCGACGCGTCGCGGTAGTTGCGGTGCGGTGCGTCGAGCGGGATGCCCAGGGCGTTTTCCCGCTCAAACCCGGCGAGCGCCTGCTCCGGGTTCGGGTGCGCCTGCAGCGATAGCGGATGCGCGGCAGCAAGGATCTTGAGCAGGAACGGCAGTCGCTTGCTCGACGCGAACCGCCCGAGAGCGGTCTGCGGGTCGGCTTCGATCCACTCGGCGATGGTGCGAGCACCGCCGACCGCAGACGGATCCACGATCTGGCTCGGTGACCCGGGATGCGCCCCCAGCCAGAGCTCCGCCTCCGGCCCGCCCGACGGCGTGTGCCCCAGCAACCCGGCGATGGCGGATGTCGAACCCCACGCATACGGGCGCGGGGTGTTGGTGATGGCTACGAACATGTGACCAGTCCTATCGAGGTGTGGCCGCACCCGGCCCTGGAACGAGTGTCACTTCGCCACAGTCGCACAATCGAGCGGAACCGTGTCGATCGCGGTCGGGTGCACCATGGGAGTTACGTCCGCCGCCAGCGTCTTCTCTCCCGGCTTGGCAGCAATGACGTCGTAGGTCACGTTTGCCGTCGCACCGGGCGGAAATATGACCTGCCGCTTGCCCACCGGATAGTCGGTGTCGTGCAGCTTCTTGAGGTTGACGGCCGCGCCATCGACGGTCGCACCGGTGATCGTCGAGCCTGGAGGGGCATAAAGGATGACGTCCATCCGCTGCTCTCCCGGTTTCAACTTTTCGTGCTTCCAGTTGCCGAGGATTGACGGAGATACCGACTTGGCCGCATTGCCGGGGATGGTATTGGTCAGGTCGATGCTTACTCGATAGTTCGCGCGGCCATCGGCACGACAGACTGCCTGGCTGAGGTGCACGCTCTGACTCAGGTAGTAATCCATTTTGGATCCGACGGCGTCTTGAAAGTACACCCCGACTCGATCCGTGGTCTTGTCGCTCTTGGGGAGTTCTCCATTGAGTCCCAGCTTGGCAAACTGCGCCTGCTCATCTTTGTGCGAGCTCCAGAACAGCAGGCGCTGTTCCGACCAACCCTGCACCATCGCGCCGATAAGCGCCTTGGCGTCGAACTTGCCGCCGGAGAGGTGTGCAAAGGTCGCTGAAACCGCCTCACTGTAGATGGCATTCTGCGCCACATTGTCCTTTTCAACGTTGCCTGAGTTGTAACGCTGGTAGACCTCGTTGAGCAGCAATGGAACGAGGGTCTTGTCGGTGAGAACGTCACCGCTAGTCAAAGGGATCGGCCCCGTTGCCCGCAGGAAGTAGCTCAGTGCGACGGGATCAACTGAGATGATGCCATCGGGTACTGCACCGAACTTGTCTTTCCACATGGCGCTGGTGATCGCTGCCGCCGAGACAAAGCTGGGGCGCACAGTTGCGTTTGCAATAAACGTTCCAAAAGCGTCGAGATATACCTCGGAGACCCCGTCTGGCACGGGAATCACCGATGAGTTGTACATCGGGAAATTAAGCAAGCCCGCGGGCACTGTCACCGGTGGCGAGATCTTGCCCTTGTCTATCGTGATCGATGCAAAGGAAAGCGCCGTGCCGCCAAGTGCCCTGGCCTCCGCATTGTTTTGGAACATCACGACGTAAGTACGCGGCCCGTCGGAGCCCATCGCAGGGGGAACAAGTGGCAGCACGGTCTGCGCAGTCTGCATGAGTGGTGCGACAGAATCCAGCAGCGTGCTCAGCTTTTCTTTAGCTGCGGACAGCTGGCTGATTGTCCCCGCAGTATCGATGTTGTCGACCGCCGTGGCCGCAGACTTTATTGCCTTGTTCGCGGTTTTCAACGGTGCGATTGCATTCTGAATCGGCTTGAGGTTGATCGCCCCATCCTTGGGCGCGAGCGACGCCGGCGTCACCGCCGAAGCGACCCGGATGAGAGGGCCAACCGCATGGACAACCACGTCATTCGTCACATCGGCGAGTTCTCGAACCACCGTGAGGTTGTGCCCGAGTGTCGGCACGAACTCCGCAACTCGCCAGATAGGGTCGCTCGTCAGTTCGTGTGCCTTCTCCGAATGCGCAACGAGTTTCTTGAACGTCTTGGTAGCACCCGGGATGTCCTGTTTCAACGCCTGCGTTTTCAATTGGCTGACGAGCGCCTGAGCGGACTCGAGCTCTGACTTCGCCTTTAACCCCCGCACTCCGACCCACGCCCCGCCGACCCCCACCACGAGAACAACAAACACGATCGCCCACAGCCACCACCGAGTGACGAGCCGACGCGCCTGCCGCATGTGCCGTGGGCCGGGGGCATGGTTGGGAACGTGCATTCGGCTATTCAAGCAGAGTAAAGCTGAGCGCTTCACGCGCTACCCAAACTCGCGGATTGCAGCCGCCATACGGGGCAACCAGACTATCGCTACAGCTAAATGTCCTCGCTCGCCAGCCAGACATGCTCACCGAGCCAGTCCCGCAAGCGACGATGGCAACGAACAAGCCAACGATCGCGTAGAGCCACCCCGGGCTATGCTCGGTCACGCCAAGATTCGTCGTCGCCGGAGAATATTGATCGCGACGCCGTTTAGCCGATGTCCGGGAGTTAATGGTGAAAGTTCTCGTTGTCGCTGGCATGTATGCAGGCGAAGGCGCTAACCCCTGGCTCCTGGATGATCTCAGCAGGGAGCTCGCAGCAGCGGGTCATTACGTTGACGTGATCGTCTTTGAGCCAACCAGAGGTCGCGCCCGGGGTCGCATTCCAACCGCTAGACCGCGACTGCGGGCATGGAGCGTGGGCTCGACGAAGAATCGCACGAGCACTCTGCAGAAAGTTCTTGGATACGTACAATCCGGGGCTGGGCTGCACTTCGCTGGATTTAACCTTGTTCGTCATTCAACGTATGACCTGTGTATTTACACATCTATTGCCGCTTTCAGCTGGGGGTTCCCTTCCCGCGTGCGAAAGCACACGATCGCGAAAAAACTCATGCTCATCCTCTGGGACTTCTTTCCAATTCACCAGCTGGAAATCGGGCGTATTTCTCGCGCTTGGCCGACAAAACCATTAAAAGCACTAGAGCGAATCGCGATCAGCCGAGCTGACGTCGTAGCGCTAATGACACCCGCAAACGAACGATTCTTTCGGAGTTACCATCCTGACCTGCGATCTGAGACGATCGTTATTCCGCCCTGGTCTTCGTCCGGGTCTGACGAGGCAACCGAGCGCCCAGCCAAGTTTGAGCGATTCACTGTCGTTTTCGGGGGCCAGCTAGCCAAGGGGCGAGGAGTCGATACCCTCCTTGCCGCTGCCGCCCTGCTTCAAAATACTGGCGAAGATATCGACATAACGATCGCGGGAGATGGGACCGAGCGCATGATGTTAGAAAGCGAAGCAGAACGCCTGCATCTCAAGCGCGTTGAATTCACTGGCGCACTTCCTCGTACCGACTACCGGGCTTTGTTGCAGCGAGCCCACGTCGGGTTAGCTATCACAGTCGCTGGCGTCACTCCTCCCTCGTTTCCCTCGAAAATTGTGGAGTACTGTGGGCTCGGTCTACCGGTAGTGGTCTGCGTAGAAGCGTCCTCGGACGCTGGGACAATTGTGGAAAACTCTCACGCGGGTATTAGCGTGCCCGTCGGCGATGCTGCTGGCGTAGCAAATGCAATTCGCACCCTTTATGCCGATTTCCATGATGGAATCTATACGCACTGGGAGAGAAGGGCCCGACGATTCTATGAAACTAAGCTTTCTACGAATAAAGCGGTCGAAAGAATCGAACAGTACGTAAAGGGCAATGCAATCAGCGTGGCTTAAGCTCCGCTTTCGGAATGCAAGGCACACTTGCCTAAGCACTGCGCGTTTAGCATTGCTGATCTCGACTCAATAATAAACGAGTGCCGACCAGCGCTATAGCGGTCAGGGAAACGCGATTGTCATCAGTAAGAGCCAAATTGTGGGCGACCGGAGCACGACTATTTGCGTGGATTCGTCGAACCCAAGGCGTTACCACATTCGAAGGCCGAGTGAGTTATTGGCTGCTTCTGTTGCCGATCGCTCTCATTTCTGCCTGGTGGGCTATCAGCTTTGTCATGTACGCGTCTGGGTGGCCAATTCCCTACACGAGACACAATCTATTGTTTGTTAGCCTGCTCGTCTTAGGCACTCTGTTGGCGACGGTCTTCGGCTTTTTTGTCGCCAAAGGCACAGCGGTTACCTCGATCACGCCGACCCAAACTGATCGCGTACCGCGATTAGTCCTCATCGGGGTTGTCTTGTCTCTCCTGCTGCTCATTCCTTTCAGCGAGATCTACTCGGGATTCCACCTGTGGCAGATCGGCGAGGCCCTTTTCAACCAGGGCGAGGCCTTCAGCGAGGGCAGCAAGAAGATCGCGGAAGGAACCAATTCTCGGCTGTTGTTCATCGCGATACAGGTACTCGCGACTCCGTTTACTATGTGCGCGATTCCGTTTCTGGCGCTGAGTTGGTTCGAGAGGCGAAAGCACTTACTTCTCTTTCTTGCCGCCATTGCTGTCCCCGTCACTTCAGGAATTCTCGTCGGTCGAGACTTCCAAGTAATTTCCGCAGCAGTCCTCGTCATCTGCTCTTGGCTAGTCTCAAGAATGCGCCGCAGGCTTTACTTTTCGTGGAAAGACATCGCCGTGCTTGCTGGCGCAGCAGCCTTGTACCTCGTCGTATTTGCGCTACGGAAGCTGTCCCGCAGCGGTGCGCCTTTGCTCAGCGTCTGTCCGCCAGGAGTGTCTTCCTGCCCCCCAACGGGCCCTCCAACTTTATGGGACTCAATTAGCGTGTATTTCTCGTCCTATGCAAGCCAGTCTTACGAAGGCTTGGGGCGTGCCCTCGACGGGCATTGGCAATTCGGTGGCGGCTATTCCCATTCAGGAGCTCTACGGCCGTTGTTCGACTCAATTCTCGGCGTACATCACTACGTCATTACCGACCAGTTGGTAAAGTTCAATTGGTCTGCTACGGACCTGTGGAGCACTGGACTCGCCTGGCTCGCAAATGATATTCCCTGGATTCTGGTGCCGCTGGTGGTCGCGCTCCAAGGCGTCTTTCTTGCACTTGTCTGGCGCAAGGCGATCGAGCAGGGTGACTGGCTCTCAGTGACGCTCTTTGGCTACACGTGGTTATCGCTGTTCTTTATGATGCAGAACCTACAACTTGCTATTAGCGGGCCGTTGTATCTTGGTTACATCGCTCTCGCAGTCATTTTTCTCGCCCGAGAAGTCCGCCAGAATTCATCGGCGCGTCCGCGACTGCTACGAAGACGTCAAGATGCTTGACAACTACGCGAACTGTGGTTCCAACGGGCCGCAGTCGACCGCGAAGGCGTTGCTCGACACCATCCGCAGGCAAGTTTGGCGACCAACAATTGTCTTTTTCTTCGCGGTCGAAATTCTCAAGCCCGGAGTCGTGGGCCACGTCTATATGACTTGGTCTGGAATGCGATTCAGCGCCTTTCGCTAGTTCAAGCGCCTATCCGACGTTACTCTTGGGTTTTTACCGCGGCGTGGCGGTGAAGCGATCGCGCAGTAATGGTGAACGTAGGGACCGTGGTAGTCGCGTCGGCAGGCGTCGGGCTTGAACGTTCCACGCGGCCCGAGCGGGCCCCTACGGCTTCTGGCATTCCACCTGTTAAGGCTGATTCGCTCGCATTACGCTAATCGCGAGAACGTGAAGTGAGAACGAATTCCACTTCGAGTTCTCAATAGCCGAGCCGCCGCGAGCGCATAGACAGCGTTCGCTGCCGCTCCAAACCACGCCACTCCGACCGCACCGAACTGCAAAGCCATCCATGCGCCCGCGCTCACCCAGAACACTAGTAGGGCAGCGCTTAAAATCAGGGCAAGAGCTTCCAAATCACACAAAAGCATCAACTGATTGACCTGCCCCAAGAGCGCGACCGCGAAGGCCCCCACGGTCAGTATCGCCAGGGGTGCAGCAGCGCCCTGAAAATCTCGCCCATACAACACAACGGTGATCGGCAGCGCTCCCAGCGAGAGTGCTGCGGTTGGCAAAAGTGCCCATGCGCCCACTTGGCGAGTGGCATGCGCACACAGTGCGTTCAACGCGGCCAAGTCTTTCTTCCAAAACAGTTGCGCGAATACGGGGGCTAAATACGACACTTGGAGGGATGGGACGAGCGATATCAAGTTGGCTAAACGAGCTGCCGCCGTGTAATAGGAAACATTGGCGAGCGTGCTCATAAACGAAAGCGCATACAGAGGCGCCCACGACAACACGTAGAAGAGGAGCGATGTGCCCATCATTGATGACATTTGCGGAATGCGACAGCGGAGGAACCTGACGAAGGCACCCGTAAGTTCCGTACTCGGCTGTCGTGGTATAGCACGCACAGATGAAATTGCGGCAGGCACCGCCCAAAGCGCAGTAATCCACGAGGCAGCGGCGAGGGTGAGCAGCGCAACCGCGAGGTCGAGGAAGCCCAATGCTTCGGCCAGCAGCAGGAACAAGATCGACAGACCAGGGATCGACCCGAGCTCTGCCACGATTCCAAGGGCCAACCGCCCCTGAACCCGGAGCACTGCGCCTGCGATGACTGCAAATGCCTGCGGAATGGCTGTTGCGGCGACTACAGGAAGCCAACTCGAGTCGAGGCCTGGCAGCGAAAACTTCGACAGCGCTGCTACAACAAGCGTTACCGCTATGCCTACGGCACTCGCCGTCACTGCTACTAGCGCGCTGTAAGTCAAGTCGGCTCGTACTCGTTGAGAATCACCACCACAAATCTTTAGAGCCAGGTTGTCTGCGCCAAAGCGACCAAATGTGGCGATGACCGCGATGCTCGTAAATGCGATGAAGTATGAGCCCGCGGCCTCGGCTCCGAGTAATCGGGCGACGATAATCGTCAGCAGGAAGCTCGTCAGAATTGAAATACCCCGCGCAACAACAGCGCGGGCCGTTGGGCCTGTGGCGAAACCTAAGACGCGGCGGATCAAGCGCGTGGAACTTTTCGAATACTACTTCTGGCGTGGTGGGTTCCTACCGTCGAGCGAATAAAACTCACCGCCCGTCGCGAAGCATCCGTACCGCGGTAATCCACCGGAATGGCGGCAGGCCCATCGGCTTCGAACTGGCTCAGAGTCATCGCGACTGAATCCAGGACGCTTGTCGCTTCCACCCCCGCTGTTATCGTGACACCCGTGTCGATCGCCTCAGGGCGCTCGATGGCATCGCGAAGCGAAACCGCGGGAAATCCAAGGAGAGAAGACTCTTCGCTGATGGTTCCACTGTCGGAGAGCACGAGCTTCGCCGACTTCTGCAGGCGCACGTAATCGTTGAAGCCGAAGGGCGCATGGAAGATCAGCTTGTTCTTGAGTTCATCCGACTGATCTTCAAGGCGCTTACGAGTGCGGGGGTGAGTGGATACCAACACCGGCAGGCCATAGTCATCCGCAAGTTGGCCCAGTGCGCCAAGTACCGAGGCGAGGCGCTCGGGATTGTCGACGTTCTCTTCGCGGTGAAGACTGACGAGAAAATAGCCTCCCGTTTCGAGGTTCTGTCGCTCAAGAATGCCGCTCGCGTTGATCGCATCCGCATTTGCTTCGAGTACCTCATGCATGGGCGAGCCGGTCAGCAAAATACGCGAGGGGTGCACACCCTCTGCCAGTAAATTGCGACGCGCGTGTTCCGTGTAGACGAGGTTGTAGTCAGAGATGTGGTCAACCATTCGACGGTTTGTCTCTTCTGGCACGTTCTCATCGAAGGATCGGTTGCCCGCCTCCATGTGGTACACGGGTATTTTCATCCGCTTCGCCATCAGCGCCGAGATGCAGCTATTGGTGTCGCCCAGCACGACCATCGCGTCTGGCGCCTCCGCCTTCAGCACTGCCTCGACCTTGGTCAGGATGGAACCCAGCACCGCCCCGAGAGAGCTGGTGTCTGCGTTGAGGAAATGGTCAGGTCTACGCAGCCCCAGGTCTTCGAAGAAGACCTCGTTCAGCTCGTAGTCATAGTTCTGGCCCGTGTGCACGAGCACATGGTCGGTGTATCGGTCGAGACGTTTGATCGTCGCCGCCAGGCGGATAATCTCCGGCCGCGTGCCAACAACGGTCATCACCTTCAGTCGATCAACCATAGTTACACTGTCTCCGCAATCGTGTCGGGCGCCGAAGGATCAAAAATATCGTTAGTCCAGAACGAGGTGAAAAGAGCGTCTGAACCTGTGTTCGTGATCTTGTGCGCCCACATGGTGGGCATGTCGACAGCCATGGGCTCATCACCAGTAACCGCGAACTCGTACAGGGTATCTGTGAAGAGTCGGCGGAGCGTTATCGTGGCCGTTCCCGCCAGGACCGTGAAACGCTCGATCTTCCTTCGATGAAAGTGGTCTCCGCGGCTGATCGACGGTGACGTCGTGGAAAAAGACGACTGGCCACTTCCCCCGTGCGAGCGAATGATCTCGAAGAACGATCCACGTGAATCGGCATGCCGCGTCAAACGGACGGGCGCTTGCCCAGGAAAGGTGTACGAACGGTATGTATTGAACAGGTCGCGGTCGAACTTGCTCGCCACGTCGGGGATTTCGCCACGGCGATAAATGGATGCAATTTCGCCGAGGCGACCGAGCAGTCCACTGACTGTCTCGCGAACGTAGGCCGCCTCATCGTCAGCCTCACCCAAGAGTAGGTCCGCAGCATCTTGAGCGTGCAGGAGCGTTAACTCCTTGTCGTGATCCACCGTGGGCACTTTCCCCTCGGAAAGCAGCTGACAGAACGTAGAGGTGACCGCGTTGTAATAAGGTCGCCCGTGTTCGCCAAACAGGTTCGGGAGGATCACATCGTGAAACTCAGCGCCAACTGCGCGCGCCGCAGCACCCAGCGTCGCGGCCGCCGCGGCCTTAGCGTCTCCGTAAACGCTTCCATTGGTCGCCTGCGTGGAGTTCGCAAACACCACAACGGCAGGAGGCTCCGAGGCGCGACGGAGCGCCTCAGCCATCTGGTCGGCGAAGCCCGCGTTCCCGTCCCTGACCTCGTCATCCGAGCCGCGATTGACGCCGGCAATGTGAAGCAGCCGTGATGTGCCGGATATTGACGCCGCAGCTGAGGCCAGGTCGAAACCCGAACCAACCTTGACGGGTCGGACCTCTGCATCGCTCTCACGAAGCGCCGCCCGAGTGTGCCAACCGAGAAACCCGTTCGCTCCGGTCATGGCAACTTCGGTCATCGGCTAGCTCATCCTGGTAGTCGGGAGCCCCGCGCTGACGAGCTCAGCGCGCAGCTTCGGCAACGTCAACAAAAGGTCTTCTACCTCGCCCACCGTCATTCGCTCAACCGTGTGTGAGTCGTAGTCCTTGTACTGCGTCTGAGTCACGTCGCCCTCATCGACATAAGTGCTGTAATTCAGGTCACGATTATCAGCGCGAATGCGGAAATAGTCGCCCATGTCTTCAGCACGGGCCAACTCCTCACGGCTCGCGAGCGCCTCTGAGAGCTTTTCGGCATGCCGTGTGCCGATCACGTCGACGGTGGCTGAAGAGCGGAAGAGATTGATAACGGCCTGTGCAAGATCGCCCACCGTGCATGCCCTTGCCTTGCGAATGAAAAGGTCGCCCTGATCTGCGTTGTGGAAGGCAAAGTCGACGAGGTCGACCGAGTCTGCGAGCGACATCATGAACCGCGTCATCGCAGGGTTGGTAACCGTGAGGTTCTTCCCCTCCTTCAACTGCCCGATGAACAGCGGAATGACGGATCCGCGCGAGTACATGACGTTTCCATACCGCACGCACGAAACATTGGTCGTCGCGTTCGGGTTATTCAGCCCATGGGAACGCGCGACTTTCTCCATCATGGCCTTCGTCATCCCCATCGCGTTGACCGGGTACACCGCCTTGTCCGTACTCAAACACACGAGAGATTTCACACCACAGTTCTCCGCGGCGCGCACGACGTTCTCGCTGCCGAGGATGTTCGTACGCACAGCCTCCATGGGGAAGAACTCGCACGACGGAACCTGTTTCAGTGCCGCTGCGTGGAAGACATAGTCCACGTCGCGCGTCGCCCGCTCCACGCTGAGGTAATCGCGAACGTCGCCAACGTAAAAGTGCAGACGTGGGTCGTGCATCTCGTGCCGCATGAAGTCCTGCTTTGCTTCATCACGGCTCAGGATTCGAACCTGGTCTGCGCCTTGGGAAAGGAGCTTTGCGGCCACCGTGTGCCCGAAGGACCCCGTTCCTCCGGTGACGAGGATCTGCTTGCCTTCATAGCTTTCTGGCATCACTTTTCTTTCTGTTAGAGAGACGGACGGCAGAGGCCAATATCCTCTCAATTTTGTCGACTCCACTTTTCATGGACATTTTCGCAGCGTAAAACTCGCGGGCTCTCTCAGCCATCTGGCGTCTGTCTATATCCGACATCGCGTACGCAGTACGGAATGTCTCCGCCAGCAGCCCTGGATTGCCCGGAGGGCTGTACAGTCCGAGGCGATTGTCCAGCACCAACTCCCGCACATCACCACTTACGGTGGTGATCACTGGGACTGCATTTGCCAGGCTGGCCTGTAGCTTTGAGGGTATGGTCGCCCCAAATATTTCGAGATCTTTGAGCGGCACCATCTGAAAATCCGCACGCGCGTAATGCATCCCCATCTGCGCACTGGCGACTCTCCCCCGGAATACAACATTGTGTAGGTCAAGTTCGGCAGCGAGATCCTTGATGTTTTGTTCCGCAACACCGGACCCTACGATCTCAAAACTGAATCCTTCGAGGTCGCGCACCAAAGCAACAGCGCGCAGCACTACCTCGAGGTCTTGAAGTTCGCCGACGTTGCCTGCATACATCAACCGGAATGATTTGTGATCGTTGGGATCGCCCAACTCCAATCTCCGCGACGAATCGACAGCCACTTCATCGCCCCAGTTGTACACGGTATGCACCCGTTCGACAGGCGCGCCTCGCTCAGCGAGCATGCGTGCCATCGTGGGTCCGATAGCGATAGTAGCTGCGGCTCTGCTATACATTCGCCGCAGCCATGGCGTGAGAACGCAATTGATCAGTTTGCCGCCACCATGTATCAAGGACGAGCCCGTGATGGACTCCGGCCACAAGTCCTGTACGTGCAGGACAAACGGGGTTTTCCTATGTCGATACCACCACGACGGGGCAATCGCAGCGGTCATCTGGGTCGCGTACACATACACGACGTCCGCATCTATTGTGAAGCGCCCAGCGGCAAGAGAACTAAGTGCAAAGCTGCCGTAGTTAAGCAAGCGTCCAAGTGGGTTGCGTGAATGGCTTATGTGGATAGGAATCCTGCGAACACGAACGTTTCCGTCATTCTCGACGTGGACTCGTCTTTGCTTATACCCCGACATCAACTTGCCCTCGGGATAGTTCGGGTATGCAGTCAGGACTCGAACATCATGCCCGCGTTCCGCCAACTCCTGCGCCAGTGCGTGTGGGATCGGCACCGGCTCGGGTGGATAGTACTGGCTGACGATTACGACTTTCACCTGGCGGGCACACCTTTGACGGTGATTCCATCGGGAACGTCTTTGACCACACAGGCGCTAGCGCCGACCACTACGCGGGAACCGATTGCGAGGCCCTGAAGCACCGTGGCACCTGCGCCGATCAAAGTTCCTGCGCCGACTGATACTTCGCCTGAAATTGTCGAGGCGGGGTTCACCGAGACAAATTCGTTCAGGATGGAGTCGTGCCCCACGGTGGCATTCGGGTTTATGTGGACATGTCTGCCGATCTTGACATTGGTTGAGATTTCGGCCCCACTGCAAATAACCGTACCCTCCGCGATCTGGGACATTGAGCCAACTGTTGCGTTCGGATGAATCGCGGTCGCAGCGACCAGGCCGGCGGCATCAAAGCGCTCATGTACGCGTTGCCGGGTCGTTGGATTGCCGATACCAACCAGGTACTGAGGCCGATTACCCAACGCCAACCAGTCAGATTCACTGCCTAGATAAGTAATATTTCGCGCGCGGAGCCTTGAAAGGTTTATGGAGCTGGGATCTGAATCAACAACTCCGAGCAGGTCGAAGACTGGCACTTTGGCGACACGGTTGATCGCTTCGATGACGTCAAGGGTCTCGCGGCCAAACCCGCCAGCGCCAACCACGACCAACGACGTTGTCATTTTTTCTGGTTGTCCATGTTCGGCGTGCCCATGAACTCCTCGACCGTATCCTGCCCCTCGGACGCAATCCCGTCGCGCTTGAGCACTGGAAGAAACGTCTTCGCGAGGATCCGCATGTCCAAACCGAAGCTTCGATTGTCGACGTATTGCACGTCTAACGCGAACTTGTCGCCCCAACTTAGGGAATTGCGCCCGCTCGACTGCGCCAAACCCGTGATGCCGGGCCGTACTTCATGGCGTCGTGCTTGGGCCGGTGTGTAGCGATCAAGATATTGCACCAACAACGGTCGCGGCCCGACCATGCTCATATCTCCTCTCAGTACATTGACCAGAGTAGGGAGTTCGTCAAGGCTGGTTGACCGAAGCTTTCGACCCAACGTGGTCAGGCGCTGAGCGTCTGTAACTAAGCCTCGTGCAACATCAATGTTCTTCATCGTGCGAAATTTATACAGCAGGAAGACTTGGCCATCTTTACCTGGTCTCTCCTGCTTGAACAAAACCGGGCGACCAAGCTCCGTCGCGACCAGCACTGCGACGACTGCCAGCACCGGGGACGACAATGTGAGCCCCACAACGGCGCCAATGATATCCAACGCCCGCTTCACGCTGTCATATCGACGCTGTGCGCGCACTGCTTTCATCGGTGGCTATCCATGAAATCGCGCACGCGCGTAAGCACACGATCAATCTCTCCCCCGCCAAGCGCAGACCCGCTCGGCAAGGTCAGCCCGGTCTTGAACAGCTGCTCCGAATTGCCGTTGGTCACCGAACGAGCGCCTGCGAAAACGGGCTGGAGGTGCATGGGCTTCCACAGCGGGCGACTCTCGATGTTGTCTTCCAGAAGTGCAGTGCTCAACTCGGCCGGAGTCCAACCTGTCGCAGATGAATCGACGACAATAGAGGTCAACCAGCAGTTGTCGTCTGCATCGTTTGTGCCTCCGAAAATCTCCACCCCGTTGACCTCAGAGAACAGTTCACGGTATCGCTCGCGCATCGTTCGACGGCGGGCGATCATCTCGTCCAGCCTCGAAAGCTGTGCACGGCCCAATGCGGCCAAGAGGTTGCTCATGCGGTAGTTGTACCCGATGTCGACGTGCTCATAGTGAGAGACGGACTGGCGAGCCTGCGTCGACAAATAATGCGCGCGCGAAGCGAGGTCGTGATCGTTGGTGAGGAGCATTCCGCCCCCCGATGTGGTCATGACCTTGTTTCCGTTGAACGAGACCACCGATGCCCTGCCAAAAGATCCGGCCTGTTTGCCGAGGTGTGACGCACCGAGTGATTCCGCGGCATCCGCCAGCACCGGAATCCCGTGCTCGTCTGCGATCGCGAGGATCTCCGTGTAGTTGACAGCCTTGCCCAGCAGATCGACCGGCACGATGGCCGCAACCGTTTCTCCGGCATCCGCCAACTGCTTGAGGGCCGAGCGCAGAAGTTCCGGATCCATGTTTCCGGTTTCCAATTCGCAGTCGACGAAAAACGGCTCGGCTCCGGTGTAGGTGATCGCATTGGCGGTGGCCGCAAAGGTCATCGTCGACGTGACGACCACGTCGCCGGCGCCAACCCCGAGTCCGAGGAGCCCAAGATGGAGCGCGGCCGTACCCGAACTCAGGGCCACGCCGTATGCCACCCCTACTCGAGCAGCAAGTTCTGCTTCGAACGCATCAACGTCTGGTCCGAGGGGTGCGATCCAACCGGAGCGCATCGCGCGAACGACCGCGGCTTCCTCCAGCTCGCCTACGTCGGGCGAGGACATGTATATCCGGTCACTCATCGGGTGACCCGCGCATCCCATCGCGCGTGTTCGAGTTCCGACGGGTCGAGTGCGGGAACGGCCGCGTGCGAAATCTTTGGGTGTATGGGCCGCTCGTCAGATTCGTTCTCGCCCATGAGTACCTCGTGCAGTTTTTCTCCCTCACGGAGGCCTGTGAACGTAATGCCCACGTCACGTCCGGAGCGCGCGATCATACGCTGGACGATGTCAAGGATCCGCACGGGCTCCCCCATGTCGAGGATCAATACCTGCCCGGGACTCCCAATTCCACCGGCCTGAATCACGAGGTGGCTTGCCTCCGGAATGGTCATGAAGTATCGCGTTGCGTCCGCGTGGGTAACGGTGACAGGTCCACCAGAGCGGATCATGGAAGTCACAAGTGGCAAAAGTGACCCCCGGCTGCCCAACACGTTTCCGAACCGCACGGAAAGGAAGCGCTTGCCACTCTTCTCTGCAGCCCACGCCGTCAGCTGCTCTCCGAGACGCTTCGAGTAGCCCAGAACACTAGTTGGATCCGCCGCCTTATCAGTAGAGACGTTCACGAATATCTCCACGTCGACCGCCAGCGCTGCTTCCAGCACGTTGAGCGTGCCGAGCACGTTCGTCTTCCACCCCTCCTCCGGGTAGCGTTCGAGCACCGGCAGGTGCTTGAGCGCGGCTGCGTGGAAAACGACGTCGGGCCGACGCTCAGAAAAGATCTTCGCCAGTGCCTCTGTGTCACGAATATCTGCGAGCACCGTCTCTTTGGTTTCCATGAGGCCATGGCCCAGGATGAGAAACTCCGCCGTCTGCAGACCGGTCTCGTCGTGGTCGAGCAGGATCAGTTCCGCCGGGTTGTACTGCGCGATCTGCCGCGACAACTCGGACCCGATCGATCCGCCCGCCCCCGTGACAAGCACACGTTTGCCGGTCAGGTAATCCGCGATCGCCTCTACCTGGGTGTCGATCGGGTTGCGACCGATGAGGTCTTCGATCGCCACCTCACGCAGATCGCTCAGCCGCGACTTGCCGTCGAGAATCTCATGCAGGAGCGGCATGACGAGAACGCGCAGTCCCTGCGCCTCCCCCGCATCCGATATCTTGCGGATCAGTGAAGCATCGGCCTTGCCGATGCTGATGATGAGCACGGTCGCCCGAGTCTTCGCGACTATTGCGTGGAGGTCCTCTCCCTTGCCCAGAACAGGCACGTTATCTATGGAGAACTGCGATTTGAACTCGTCATCGTCGATGAGAGCCACCGGGATGTAAGGCGAGTGGGCGTCAGTCAGCATGCGGTGCACGAGATATCGGGCAAGATATCCCGCTCCGTAGACGATCGTGCGCTCGGCAGAATCCCCTGGACGCGATAGCCCTTCCACATAGACGCGTTGGGCGTAGCGCAATGCCCCCATGAACACCAGCGCAAAGGGGATCGCCACAAATCCACTGCTTCGAGGTGTTGCAACCGCACTCCCTCCCAGCAGCACCAGAAGCCCAAGGACCGTTCCGACGACGAGAGTGGAGACGGTGACCGCCTGCATTTCGTGAAAACTGCCCAGAACAAAACGACCGGAATACAGCCGGAGCCACCAGCCGATCAGCAGCTGGAGGAAGGCGGCAACCGCGCAGATGACGAGCAGCGGTGACCAGCGGACCTGTGTGACATCAAGATCAAAACGAACCAGCACCGCGGCCACTATCGCGACTGACCACACAGCCGAGTCCATGGCGTATTGGTAACGCCCCCTGACGAGCGAGACTATGGGTCGCCTTGCTCGCACGTCCTCGCCAGAGGTTGCAACCTTAGCTCTACCCATAGTTCCTGCTGCCTCTGAATTCTGCCGGGCTACATTTGCAAACCTGGCTTGCGTGCTACGCGCTCACGAGCGCACTCGGGTTGACCCAAAACCCGCGGCCTTCTGTCCAGATTAGCTCATTGAGCGGGACTCACTGTTGAGTCAGCTCGGTGTTGAGACGAACTTTCCCACACGAAATTCCGCTTCGTCACCACAGAACCGCACCGACTAGCCTCTACACATGAGCAAGCTCGATGCCCGCCCGGTTCGTCTGTGGTTCGCGGGACTCGCGCTGTTCACGGGGCTCGCGGGCGACTTCTGGCGTAACCTGCTCAGCTGGTACGGCTTCGGCGCGATCGTGCTGCTGCTCCTTGCGGCGGCGATCGTGCTGCTCGCTCGCAACCGCGACGCGGTCCGAGTGGGCCGGATGCCGTACCCGCTTCTCGCGTTCCTCGCGCTGGCGACCACATCCATCGCATGGTCCTTCTATCCCGGCTCGACGGCGCTCGGCATCATCGCACAGTGGATCACGACGATCGCAGCGCTCCCGATCGCGCTCCTGCTCACCTGGACCGAGCTGCTCGCAGTGCTCGGCCGGGTACTTCGCGTGATTCTGGCTCTCTCGTTCCTGTTCGAGTTTGTCGTGGCCGCCTTCATCCGGCACCCCGTATTTCCCGTGTGGGTCGTGCCCGACAACCCGGGGCACGTGTCAAAACTGCTGTACTGGTCGCGTGACCTGCTGTTCTCCACGGGCAAGATCCAAGGCATCGTGGGCAACTCGAGCCTGCTGGCCATGATCGCCCTCATCGCCCTCATCGTGTTCGCCATTCAACTCGCCTGCCGCTCCGTGGGTCTCTGGGGCTGGTTCTGGGTGATTGTTGCCCTCGGCACGATCGGCATCACGCGCAGCGCAACGATCTTCATCGCGATCGTGGCGGTGGCGATTCTGGCGGCGGCAGCGCTCATCGTGAGAAGGGCGGCAACCGGGAGGGCGCGTGCCCTGAGCTATTCCGCAATCCTCGCCGTTGTGGGCCTCGCGGGGGCGCTCGGCGTGGTGTTCCGCAGCCAGCTGCTCGACCTGCTCGGTAAGAGCGGCACCCTCACCGGCCGGCAGGGGATCTGGGATGCCGTGATCGCGCTGGCACAGCAGCGCCCGGCGTTCGGATGGGGCTGGGTCAGTTACTGGACGCCCTGGGTCGAGCCGTTCAAACACCTGATCGTGCGCGGCGGAGTGCAGGTCATGCACGCGCACAACGCCTGGCTGGATGTGTGGCTGCAGCTCGGCATCCTCGGGCTCGTCGTCTTCGGGCTGCTTGTCGTCTCGACGCTCGTGCGCTCGTGGACCATGGCGACCACGCTGCCGTTCCCCGAGCCGTCGTTCCCTGAGCTTGTCGAAGGGCGTGCGCTCGAGCCTCAGCGGCCATCTCCGTCCGCGGCGCTTGCGCGCGCCGCCTGGGTGGCGATGCTGCCGCTGCTGGTGCTTGCCGCGCTGCTCGTGCAGTCACTCGCCGAGAGCCGCATTCTCGTCGAGGGCGGCTGGGTGCTACTCGTCGTGCTGGCCGTGAAGACCAAGCTGCGGCCGCTCGCGATCGAGCTCGAGGCCGCGACGGAGAGCGCAGCGGAGCGGTCGCGGTGAGCACGGTCAAGCCACCTTCCGCGGTCGTCGAGGCCGCGCGATACTTCTTCGCGGCACCCCGCTTCACCGCCGCTCTCACGCACACCATCATCGCGACCGAGCTCGGTTCACTGCTGCTGCAACAGCTGATCGGATGGGCCGGGCTGCTGGGCATCATGGCCCCGCTCGTGCTGCTGGCCGCGCTGTCACTCATCGCGAAGCAGCGGGAGATCGAGTGGCACGGCCTGCTCCCGATCTCGCTCCTCGTGTTCGTGGCGTGGGCGGGCGCATCCGTCTTCTGGAGCCAGTATCAGTGGGCGACGTTCGGAAGCCTGGTGTACTTCGGAGCGGTGACGATGCTTGGCATTTACGTCGCGCTCGTGCGCGACACGATCCAGATCGCCAGGGCCTTCGGTGACATTCTGAGGATCGCCCTCGTGTTGTCACTCGCGCTCGAGATCTTCTCGGGGCTGCTCATCGACTCGCCGATCCGCTTCCTCTTCGTGCAGGGCAACCTCGAGCACTTCGGGCCACTGCAGGGAATCTTCGGCCGACGCAACCAGTTCGGAATCGTCGCCCTCGTCGCCCTCGTGACCTTCGGCACGGAACTGCGCACGAAATCTATCTCTCGACACCTCGGCATCGGCTCGCTCACGCTGGCCGCCATCTGCCTGCTCCTCGCCCGCTCGCCGATCGCCGCGGGAGCCTTCGTGGTGCTCGGGCTCGCAACCCTGGCGCTCTACGTGCTCCGCCGCATCCGGGCCGATCACAAGCGCTACTGGCAGCTCGGGCTCGCGGCCGTCACCATCGCCGCGGTCACCACGGCCTGGGCGCTGCGCGCACCGATCATCGCGGCATTGGCGGGCACGGGCGAGCTGTCGCTGCGGCTTACGCTGTGGCAACAGCTGCGGGCGCTCATCCCCGTGAACAACCTGCTCGGGTGGGGCTGGGTCGGGCACTGGCGCCACGATGTGCACCCCTTTGAGGCGTTCCTGAACTACTACGACCGCACGCCCACATCCGGCCTGAACGCCTTTCTCGACATCTGGTTCCAGATCGGATTCGTCGGCCTGCTGCTCTTCATCGGGCTGATCGGGCTCGCCTTCGTGCGCTCCTGGTTGCTGGCCTCGAAGCAGCGCAGCATCGTCTACACCTGGCCCGCGCTCGTGCTCGTCGTGCTGATCTCCACGGCGCTGTTCGAGAGCTCGATTCTCTACGAGTTCGGCTGGCTCACCTTCGTGATCTGCTGCGTGAAGGCCGCGCGGGAATTGAGCTGGCGGCGCGCTTTCGCTGCAACTGAGCCACAGGTGCTGGCTGGCGAAGAACCGAGCAGTTAGAGCTGCAGTGCCCGGAGTTGCGCCTGCAGCATGTTCTGCTCCGCCAGGTCAGCCTGCACCATGATGCGGATGAGGTCCGGGAATTCGACGGTCGGTTTCCAGCCCAGCGCCTCCCTGGCTTTGGTCGAGTCGCCGACCAGGTGATCCACCTCTGCCGGACGCAGGAGGTTCGAATCCAGCTGCACCAGCTGACTCCAGTCGTCGATTCCCACCTCGCTGAAGGCGATGTCGAGAAGCTGTCGAACCGAGTGCGTCTTACCCGTGGCGATCACGTAGTCGTCTGCGGTCTCCTGCTGCAGCATCAGCCACATCGCTTCGACGAAGTCTCCGGCGAATCCCCAGTCGCGCTCCGCGTCGAGGTTTCCGAGCGTGAAGCTGTTCTGCAGGCCGAGCGAAATGCGCGCGACCGCCCGGGTCACCTTGCGGGTGACGAACTCCGCGCCACGGCGAGGTGACTCGTGATTGAACAGGATTCCGCTGGACGCGTGCAAACCATAGGACTCGCGGTAATTGACGGTGAGGTGATGCCCGAACGCCTTGGCCGCTCCGTAGGGCGACCGCGGCCAGAACTTGGTTGCTTCTGTCTGCGGAACCTGCTGAACACGGCCGAACATCTCCGAACTGGACGCTTGATAGAAGCGCACTCCCGAGAGGTCATCGCCCGCCCAGAGGCGGATGGCCTCGAGGACGTTGAGCACTCCCTTTCCCGTGACCTCGCTGGTGAGGCCGGGGTTCTCCCACGAGTACGGCACGAAGGAGATGGCCGCGAGGTTGTACACCTCGTCAGGCCGCGCGATGCGAAGCGCACGCACCAGACCCGAGATGTCCATCACGTCGGCTTTGATCAGGGTGACTGCGGGGAGCATATCCCGCAGGGTGGCGTACTTCGGATTGTCTTGGCCGCGGACGACCCCGAACACCTCGTACCCCTTGGCGAGCAGCAACTCGGCGAGGTACATACCGTCTTGTCCGGTGATGCCGGTGATGAGTGCTCGCGTCATAATTACCTCACTCTATAAAGCAGACGAGCGGAGTCTACCGGCAGAACGAAAAACGTGAGGATTCAACTCTGGTGTTGCGAACCGTGACTCACCAGTGCAGTTCGGCGCTAGTTCCTCTTACGGTCTCTGGCATCACGATAGGCCGATAAATGCGAGTCCCTGCACGCCTCCCAGGTGAACTTTGCCGCATGCACGACCCCGGCCAAGGAGAGCTCTTCGGTGCGCGCAATTGCACTGGTCATCCCCTGCACGATCGATTCCGGATCGAGGGGGTCGAAGAACACGGCAGCGTCGCCGCAGATTTCGGGAATGGACCCGACGTTGGACACTGCGACGGGGCACCCCGAGGCCATCGCCTCCAGCGGGGGAAGTCCAAACCCCTCATAGAGACTCGGGAAGACGAGGGCCGCGGCAGACCTGTACAGGGCGCGCAGCTCTTCCGTGCTCACGAGGCCTTTGCGATCCACCCACTCGGGTACAGACCCGAGAGCGTCAAGCCCACCGCCGGTGAGCACCAACCGAAGCTCCGGGTTTGAGATGCGGGCGATGCGCACCGCTTCGATCAGGCGCGAATGGTTCTTGTGAGCCCATCCTCGCGCCGGATACAACACGAAGTTCTCGCGCGGCCCGTGCTGAGGAATGAAGCTCGCGCTGTCGACGCCGAGGTAGGCGACTCGCACCTTCTCCTCTGGAATGCCCAACAGTTCTACGATTCTCTGTTTCGCGAACTCGCTTATGGTCACGACGATGTCTGCGCGCCGGGCACCGGCTTCATAGAAATAGCGTCGATACAGCAGCTCGGCTCTGCTGAACAGGTGCGGCAGATCCAGGTGTTGCACATCGTGAACGCTCTGCACCACAGCCTGGTTCCTGGCCGCTTTCGGAGCCTCGACCGTGAACGGATAATGCACAACATCCGCGGACGACATGGCCGCTCGAATCGAAGGGCCGTGGGTTATGGCGGCGGCAACGGCCTGTAGCCTCGCGCGAGTTGACAAGCCACCCTGCACGGACTCGATTACCGTTTCTGCTGCCCCCTCACTGAATCCCGCAGCGAGTGCCGGCACGAAAGCCGTTGCGGTGAAACCGGGGATGCCCACCAGGTGGCGGGTGAGCGCCCGAGCGTAGGTCTCGCTGCCGCCCATGCCACCCGGAACGAGCGTCAACATCGACAAGGCGACCCTCAGGTCGTCGTTTCGCGCGGTGCCGTCCATTCGTTAAGACCCATTCCCTGCGCGAGCTGGACTCGACTGCATTCGAGCGCGCGCGACCCACCAGATACCCACCGAAGGTTAGCAGTCCAGCCGTTCGAAGCTCCCGTACAATGACGAATGCCAACCCTGTAGAGCGCCGAACATAGGCTCTGGCAACCCGTCGTCCTGGAGCCTCATGCACGAAAGCCAGACCACACGGCCGCGCATACCGGCTGACAGGTGGAACACACTGCGCTCCCGTTATCTGGCCGCGACCGAGCCGCGAGCCAATGGTCTTCCCCGCTATCGTGTGCTGCTGAGCTTTCCCGCGCTATTGCTGATCTTCGGCGCGATCCTTGTGGGAATCGGCCTCAGTGGCACGTCATCGGGCGCGATGCACGACCTCATGTACACGAGCCACGATCCGCAGCTTATTGCTGGTCATCCGCAGCTCATCCGTTCCGATGAGTGGTACGTCACCACCGCCTGGTCGATCTCGCAAGTGCAGCTGGGCCTGCCGGAACGCAACTCTGTGATGCCGGGAGGGATGGATGCCGCCCTACCGCAAAACCTTCCCAGGCTCGACTGGTCTGTGGCCTTCCAACCTCAGCTCTGGGGTTACCTGATCATGGATGTCGGGCATGCCACCGCCTGGAAGTGGTGGATGCCCGCCCTCGCCTTGATGGCGGCCGCATTCTGCTTCCTCGTCACTTTGCTCCCGCGCCGACCGATCCTCTCTGCGGCGCTGGCCGTCGGGTTCTTTTACAGCCCGTTCTTTCAGTGGTGGTTTCAGTCCGCGATGTTCTGGTCCGTCGCCTGGGCACTGACGACCATGACGGCATTGATCTGGGCCATCAAAAGCGACTCATCGCGCTCCCGCTGGGGGTGGGCGACGGTTGTTGCCTTTCTGACCGCCGTGATGGCGATGGGCGTCTATGCGCCGTTCATCATTCCGGTCGTGCTGGTCGTCGCCTTCTTCTTCATCGGATATTTCGTCGAGCACAAGCAAAGCGGCTCAACGTGGCTCGAGCTCCTCAAGCGGGTCACGCCGCTGCTCTCGGGCGGAGTAGCGGGCGCTCTCGTCACCTTCGTCTGGCTCCAGTCCGAACGTGCGACCGTGGACAAATTTCTCTCAACCGCCTACCCCGGCGAGCGGCTCACTCCCACGGGCGCCAGCAACCTCCTCTCGCTGGTGCGCGCGATTGGCTCTTCATTTTCAGAGTCGCTCAGTCGAGGAGGCGGTTTTCTCGGCACTAATTCCTCCGAAGCCTCGACGTTCTTCTTCATCGGCGTGTTCATGTTGCCGATAGCCGGTTGGATCGTGTGGCGCGCCGCAAGGCAGCGCAAACCCCTGCCCTGGGCGCTTATCGGTTTATGCGCGGCGGTCGTGCTGTTCATTGCGTTCTTCTACGTACCAGGATGGGACTGGCTCGCCCACATTCTCTTCCTCGATCGCACGACCGAGGGGCGAACCCGCATCGGATTCGGACTCGCATCATTCGCCATTCTCGGATACATCATCCGATCGCTCGACTCGCACAAAGTCAAAGCGGGCATGGCGGTCACGGTCATCACGGCAGTGCTATTTCTCCTTTCGCAAACTGCTATCGCCGCGGCCATCGTCGTCGCGGCGGGCCCGGAGAAGCTCTGGCACGATTCCCCCCTGTGGTGGGCATACGCGGCGGTCTCAGCAGCAGCGATATTCTTCTTCTCCCGACGCCGCTTCGCGCTCGGTGCCGTCGCGTTTGCCCTGGTGACGGTGACGGCGACCATCGCCGTGAACCCGGTCTACCTCGGCGTTTTCGACCTGCGCACGACGCCGGTGGCCAAGAAGATCATGCAGGTGCAGAAGGCTGACCCGGGAACGTGGGTCGGCATGGGCGGCCCCGAGGTGACGGCACTACTGCTCGAAACGGGGACACATGCCCTCAACGGCACCCAGGGCGCGCCGTCACAGAAGATGTGGCGCGAGATCGACCCCACGGGTTCATCCAATCTCGTATGGAATCGCCTTGCCGGGGTCAATTGGGGGCAGGGCACCGGTGAACCGACCATGACAAATCCCGCACCGGATCAGATCCTCGTGACCTTCGATGCCTGCTCGTCGTTCGCACAGAAGAATGTCGACTACGTGCTCTCCGATCACCTCGACCTGAGCTCGCCGTGCCTGAGGAAGACAAAGAGTTTCGACCTTCCGGCCACCTCCCTCACGATCTACCGGGTGGTGCAACGCACTCCCTGACCGTGGCGGTCGGGTAACGACGGGTAGGCTGGTCGATCGTGACGCTCGACATCATGATGCCCTTCTACGGACGTTTTGACCACTTTAAAGAAGCGGTGACGAGCGTTCTTGCGCAGAGTGACCCGGATTGGCGCCTGACGATCGTCGACGACGTCTACCCGGACACAGCGCCTGGCGAGTGGGCCAAGGCCATCGATGATCCCCGTGTGACGTACATCCGCAACGAGCAGAATCTTCGCCCAAGCCGCAATTACAACAAGTGCGTGAGTCTCACACAGTCCGAATTCGTCGTGATCATGGGTTGCGACGACGTCATGCTCCCCGGATATGTCTCGCGAGTGCATGAACTCATCCGGCAGTTTCCCGACGCCGACATTATTCAGCCCGGGGTGTCGACGATCGACGAGAATGGGGCACCCTCGCGCCCGCTCGCTGACGTGGTCAAGCGCCTCTACCGTTTCTCAGGCACGGGCGCCAGAAAGTTCAGTGGCGAGCCACTTGCGCTCAGCCTGCTGCGCGGGAACTGGACATACTTCCCTTCCCTTGTCTGGCGCACCTCCCAGCTCTCACGATTCACCTTCCGCACCGACCTCGACGTTGTGCAGGACCTGGCCATGCTCATGGAGATCACCAAGGCCGGTGGCAGCCTCGTGCTCGACGACGACATAGTGTTCAACTATCGGCGCCACTCCGGCAGCGTGTCGGCCCTGACAGCTCCGGACGGGTCAAAGTTCATGCAGGAACGCACCCTTTTCTATGCAGCAGCAGAGGCGTGCGATGCTCTGGGATGGCACCGCGCGGCGCGGGCGGCGCGGCGCCATATCTCCTCGCGTCTCAACGCGCTCACGGAGTTGCCGAGCGCAATCGCCCACGGCACTCGAGCAGGGCAGCGAACGCTTCTGGAACACGTACTCAGACGCCCCTACAGTGAATCCAAGCCATAAGGGTCACTCGATAAGATCATGATTGTGCCCAACATGCGTAACCAGACGCTCATTGTGATGCCGGCCTTCAACGAAGAAGCATCGGTCGGCGACGTCGTGCGTGAAGTTTTCGCGAAGCTCTCCGGTGTTGACGTGCTCGTTGTAGACGATGGATCGAAGGATGCGACGAGCCGGGTCGCCCGCGATGCCGGCGCACACGTTGCAAGGCTTGCGTACAATCTCGGCGTGGGCGGCGCGATGCGATTGGGCTTCCGCTACGCGCTCGAGAACGGCTATGACAATGTCATCCAGATCGACGCCGATGGCCAGCACGACCCGGCAGGAGTTCCCGAGCTTCTTGAGGCGCTCGGTGAAGCAGACCTCGTACTGGGAGCCCGTTTCGCCGGCGAAGGCGAGTACGCAGTTCGCGGGCCGCGCCGCTGGGCAATGGTTGTGCTGAGCAAGATCCTGAGTCGCAGCTCCGGGACGGATCTCACCGACACCACATCGGGGTTTCGCGCCTCGGGTCCACGAGCCGTCGCCGTCTTCGCGGAGCACTATCCCGCCGAGTATCTCGGAGACACCATCGAAACCCTGGTCATCGCATCCCGGTGCGGATTGGTTATTAAGCAGGTTCCCGTGGCCATGCGGTTGCGCGCGGCGGGCGTACCGTCGCACAACCCTTTCAAGTCGGCCGCCTATCTTGGTCGCGCGGTGCTGGCGCTCACCTTCGCGTTCATCCGGCCAGCAACGGCATACCGGGTTGGGGGTGCCTCATGACGATCACCAGCTACGTCTTCGGGATAGTCTCCGCGCTTGTGGTGCTCGCCATCGTGATCGAGTTGCTGCGGCGTAGAAGTCTGCGCGAGCGCCACGCGATCTGGTGGCTGGTCGCCGGGATCTTCACGCTGATTGCCGGAATCTTCCCGGCGACCCTGACCTGGGCGGCGAACCTCATCGGCATCGAGGTGCCGATCAACCTGGTCTTCTTCGTGAGCATCGCCATCCTGTTCCTGGTCTGTCTCCAGCACAGCTCAGAGCTGACTCAGCTGGAGAGCAAGACGAGAGCGCTGGCCGAGCGTCTCGCGCTGCTCGAACTCAAGCTCACTGAGCAGGAGCCTCACAGCTCGATCGACGAATCCTGAGTTTCGTCGACGGGCTCCGCGCGTGAGGCGACCAGCCACGAGAGATGAACCAGCAGGCCCGCGACCGGGCCGATCAGCAGCGCGAGGGTCACTCGCGGGAGAAAATCGATCGGCGTGATCATCAGCCCGATCGTGAGCAACGCCGCAGCGACCCAACCCAGAGAATAGACGCGGTGCTGTCCCCGCGCGAGAACAGCGGGCCCAGTGACAAACAGGGCACCGACGAGAGCGGATGACGCAACCAGCACCGCAATGAGCCCGCCGCCGAGCGCAAAGGGCTTGCCGGACACCCACTCGAACACCGCGGGCCCGAGCCACCATCCAAGGGCACCGAGCACTGCGCCACCGGCCACGATAAGCCCAAGGATCCCGAGGAAGAACCTCCACCACCCGCTGCGATGGTGACGAAAGTGCACGACGAAGTAGCTCTGCAGCGACATCGCGGTGACAATGAGGGGGGCCCTCGTCAGGGTGATGGTAAAGATCAGCTGGCCCATCAGCACAGCGGACTCGCCCCGAGAGGTGACGCCGAGGAGCATGGGAAAACCGCTGACCAACACGGCGGTCGCCATGGAGGCGAGTACGGTTCTCGCGGAGTTCCAACTGAGCGTGCGATAGCTCGTATCCAGCTCGGACCTGCCCACGATTCCCGCACGGATGAACGGCCAGAGCACCACGAGCGTCAGCGGGAAGGGCACGGCCACGACCCAGGCGAGCGCGACGACGTTCTGCGTGAAGATCAGGACGATCATCACGAACCCGAATCGCATCAGGCCGTCGACCACGATCATCAAGAAGAGCGACGACCACCGCCTCACGCCATAGAGCGAGCCGGCCAGCACCGCCACCAGTACGTATCCCCCGGCCCCGACGGCGAGCGGCCAGACGAGTGCCCATCCCTCGGCGGGAAACACCGAATCGACCCAGAGCGGCGCGCTGCAGACTATTGCCGCAACGATGACCGCCGCGGCCACGAGGGCAAAATTCCGAGCACTGGCCGAATGCGTAGTGCGCAGGGAACCGATCGGACTGGTCGCCCGCGTGATCTCTTGCTGCACGCCGGAGCTCGCGCCGATAACGAGATACAGCGTGGCCCAGAAGATCGCAAACACGGCATAGGCCGCGGGTCCGATGAAGCGGTAGACGACCAGCGTGACGAGGTATCCGGCAATGCCAGCAACGACCGTGGCAGCAAGAATCAGCAGAGCTCCGTTAGAGCTCCACCTGCGCGCTCTCGACACCGCTAGTCCTGCGATGCGATCCACTCCTGGAGCGCGGCAATGCCGTGCTCGACATCCCACGACGGCTCCCAATCAAGCGTTGCCACCGTGCGCGTGATGTCACACTCCGCATGCCGCACATCGCCATCACGGTACGCACCGGTGATGTGGGGGGCCGGCGCGTCGTGATACTTCGCGATCTGACCGGCGAGCTCCATGATCGTCGTGCCGACGCCGGAGCCGACGTCGAAACGGGTCACGTCGCCCTTGGGGGCGTCAACGATCACCGCGGCGAGCGCCTTGGCGATATCGGTGATGTAGACGAAGTCACGCGTGATGCGGCCATCTTCGTAAACCGGGATCGACTTGCCCTCGCGCGCCCACTGCGAAAACAGGGACACGATGCCCGTGTAGGAGTTGATCAGTGACTGGCCGGGGCCGTACACGTTCTGGAAGCGCAGGATCGTCAGCTGAGCATCATGCGAGCTGGTCCAGGACGAGAGGATGTTCTCCTGCGCGAGCTTGGTAGCTCCGTAGACGCTCGTGGGCGCCGGCCAGGTGCGGGCCGCTTCACTCGGCAGGGGAACGGCACCTTCGAAGTCCCATTGCGCGCGCTCGAACTGGCTGTGTGAGCGCTGGCCGGGGAGGAACGTTGAACCGTCCGCATGCTGCCATTCGCCCTCGCCGTAGACTGCGCGACTGCTGCTCAGAACAAAGCGCGGAGGAATGTGGCCCACCCTACCGAACGCATCGAGCATCTCGGTGGTACCGACCACGTTGACCTGAGCGTGCCGAGTGGCCTCATGGAGCGACTGCGCCGTTCCCGTCTCCGCCGCGAGATGCACGACCAGGTCCGGGCGAACGTCGCTGAGCAGAGCGTCCCAGACCGCAGCATCCGTCACATCGCCCACGACGAGTTCCGCGGCCTCGTGGAGGTCGGCTGGCCGGCCCCGGGAAGGATGAACCTGCGGGTGAAGGTTGTCGAGTACCACCCATCGTTCAGCGCGAGAGGCGAGCTCACTCGAGAGAGCGCAGCCGATGAAGCCTGCTCCGCCGGTCACCAAAACGGTTCCGATAGCTGATCCTGACACGAACGTCCTTCTCCTCAAGCGCCTTTCACGGCGCATCCGACTTTATACAACGGCACACGTGCCCCTACTCGGAAGTAGAGGCAGCACGCTCCTGCCCGCGGTCACGGCCGCGACCACGCGCAATGAGAGCCCGCGACCGGTCATACCAGAAGCGAAGTCCCTTGCCCGGGCCGAAGTCCTTGAGCGCAAGCGCCCATTTCTCCAGGCCGTGCCAGCTCAGCCACGCGCAGCCCACGGTGATGGCGAGACAGACCAGAACCCAGGGAACATACCCCCAGCGGTTCCACCCGAGGAAAGCGGTGAACTGCTCCACGAGGAACCCATACACATAGATGCCATAGGAGTAGTCGTTTTTGGCGCCTATCCACTGGAACGAACGAGGCAGCGCTGCGGCAAGCCACATCACGAAGTACGCGATTGCCGGATACCCGAGGATGTCCAGTCCGCCATAGCGCAGCGTCACCAGAACGACGACGGCCGAGAGCGCAGCCAACCGTGCATCGAGCGGCACCTTGTGCGAGTACAGCGCCAGGCACGCGCCGAATAGGAAGATCAGTGGCAGGCTCACCCGATACGGGTCTGCGAAGTACGGGAATATCTGCCCGGGAGCACCGGGGACGATCTTCGAGGCGACCTGGAGCAAGAAATAGAACGCCGTGACGACCGGCACCAGGATGCGCGCACGCTTCAGCACCCCGAAGATGACGAACACCCAGATGATGAGATAGCTACCCCACTCATAGGCGAGTGTCCATAGCGACCCGTTGAACACGGAGCCGGCACCGGAGAGGCCATAGGGAGTCGTTGTCTGGAAGATGTCGTAGATGCTGTAGGTGCCTACGGTGAGCTTCCAGTTGGCGACAAAGTAATGCAGGGGGCCGCCGACCCCCGGACCGAAGTAGTCGCCGAGGTTGCGGCCCATAATAAGCCAGGCCGCGGGTCCCACGATGAGCGCGGCGACCAGCAGCACGAGCCAGAAAGCCGGGAAGATGCGCAGGAACCGTCTCCAGATGAACTGGAGCGCATCTGCGCCGGTTCCACTCTTGGTGATGAGGTAACCACTGATGGCGAAGAATCCAAGAACGGCCATGCCGCCCAGGTTTTGCTGATGCCTGACCAGAGTGACGAACGGATCTTCGCCCCATCCGCCCAACGGGAACGCATGGGAAAAGATGACCGCCGCAGCGAGAACAAGACGAATGACCCCAAAGGAGTTCTGATGGCCGGCCAGGCCATCCTTGAGGCTAAGCCGCGGCTGCGCGGAAAGTGCCGCTGTGTCACGCGGCGGCGGTTGGTTTTCTGCCCGGGTTGCGGTTGAGCTGGTCATGACGCAGGGGTCGCACTCTCTGATCGTGGTAATAGGAACTCTAAGGGACTGGCCCTCAAAGCCGTCGCAGCACACATCCCCGCAAACTCAGTCGCTCGTCGGCCCTCTCGGCGCCGGTCATCACGCCGGTCCTCAGCGTTGGGCATCAACGACGCCGAAGGCGATTGCGTACTTTCCCCAACACAACCCGCGGACCGCCGTTGCTCAGGTAGTGCCGCACGAGGCGCAGATTATGACGGAATCCGTAAGGCTTACGCCGTTTCTTGCGCGCAAGGACGGTCGCGTTGATGTCCTGCGTGGCCAGGCGGCGTTCTACGAGGTCAGCGGCGCGGTGCGGGTGACGCACGAACTCGACCAGAGGAGCAAGCGTCCGCTCCCATAAGAAAACCTCGCGCACCCGATGAATGTTGGCCCGGCTCGCCGCAATGAACTCGTCGTCGAAGAGGATTCGCTCAAGCGCCTTCGCGAGCGCCTCCACATCGCCGGACGGTACGACCACGCCGAGGCCCTCGGCCTCTACCAGCTCGGCAAAGCTGTCACCCTCGGTGACAACCATGGGCAATTCCGCCCAAAGGTAGTCAAGGATGCGGGTGCGGAAGGAGAAGGTGGTCTCGACGTGGGTGAAGTGCGTGCTGACCCCGGCATCCGCCTCGGTCAAGAAGTTCTCACGGTCGGCGTAGTCGACCCAGGACGCATTGAAAAAGACCGTGGTGTCGAGCGCTCCGAGTTCCGCGGCCAGTGCACGCGACTCGCTCACGATCGCCATCTCCGGAACCCCAGGGTGGGGATGCTTCGTGCCTTGAAAGAACAGGCGCACGTTCGGATGCCGCTCCGAGAGCATTGCAACGGCGCGAATCAGTCCCTTGGGGTCGAACCAGCTGTAAAGTCCCCCTGACCACAGCAAGACCTTGTCATCCGCCGCAATTCCAGGAAGCACGCCCTTCAGCACAGCCTTGCGATGCGCCGGCGGCGTGCTGTCGAGGCCGAATGGCACGATGTCGATCAGCCCGCTGAGGTCGGTATCGTTCTCATAGTTGGCGGGGTTGATCCGCCCGAGCGCCGCAAGCTGACCCAGATAAAACAACCTCTGCCGTTCAGACGCGCAGACAAGAAAGTCGGCGCGGGACAGCTGATTGTTCAGCACTTCCGTGGCGTCGGCAACCTGCTTGTCCCAGGTGGCCACGGGCAGTTCGCGACCCTGCTCAAGTTGCTCGAGGTGCATGGGGTCGTAGATGTCCGCAACGATGATCTTCTCTGAATGCTGCAGCGCGTCAAACACCGCGAACGCATGCCCCTGGAAAATGATCACGTCGGCCCACGCCTCTAACGGAGCGAAGGCGCGGTTATCCCCGGCCCTGACATGTTCGAGACCGAATGGTGCCTCGACAATCTCGAGCGATGACATGGTCACGAGTTTTACGTCGTTGCCGGCGGAGAGCGCCTGCGCCATGTGCCAGGCACGGATGGCCGGACCTGCCATTTTCGCCCCGATAGGATCCCCGGTGATAATGAGCACTTTCGTGTTCTCGGGGCGCTCAAGCACCGCAAAGGCCTGCACGATGTTCTCGTAACCGTCGAGGTAACCCTGATCATCATTAGATGGCGCATCGACGCGACGGAACAGTGACCAGATTGCGCGGTCGGAGATCACCCTGGTTGCTTGGATGCGGTCACGTGACGCGGTCATCGAAGCGAGCTGCTGCACGAACTGATCGACCCCGTAGGCGCTAGCGAGCAGTTGCCGGGAGACCAACTGTTCCGGCTCCGCGCTGCCGCTGGGATTCCGAAAATCGAACTCCGTCGAGTCGGCACTCGCCTTGGACACCCCGCGCCGGATCGACAGGGCGATGGCGGCCGGAAGTGCCTCGTCGAGCCGTTCCTGCCCCAGATTCTTGTACAGGGTGAAGAGGGCGTTGCGCTCGAGGTGATAGTCCTCTCGGAACGAACCGAACTTGTTCACCGACCCGTGATGCTTGTGGAAGGCAATGGATTCGGGCTGGTAGCGATAGCGATAGCCGAGAAGGTTGAGCCGCCAGCCGAGATCCACATCCTCGAAGAACATGAAGAATCTCTCGTCGAAGCCCTCAAGGAGTTGATAGACGCTCCGGCGCACGAACATTGCCGATCCGGTACCGAACAGCACGTCGGTTGCGCGATGTGGGTACGAGGCTTCCCTCTGGCCCACGAAGGGCTTGTATCCCATCCCGAACCAGGTCATCGCCGCGTCGACGTAGTCGACCAGGTTTCCCTCCCAGTCGAGGACCTTGCTCGCGACGGCCCCGATCTGGTCCGACTCACCGAAGGTTTCGACGGCAGCGCGAATCCACTGGGAGTCGGGCTTGGCATCGCTGTTCAGGAAGGCAACGAACTCTCCCGTGCTGTGCTCGACGCCCAGGTTGCACCCGCCGGCAAAGCCACGATTCTCCGTCGATTCAACGAGTGTGACCCACGGGGCTGCGGCCCTGATTTTTGCCGCACTGTCATCCCCCGAGGCGTTCTCCACCACGATGACTTCGAGCCGATCTTCAGGCCAGTCGACTTTCCGAAGCTCGTTCACCGCTTCGATCGTCAGCTCCGCGCCTCGAAAATTGACGAGAACGACGGACACAACGCCCGGCCTGGATTCGGCCATGTCGAACCTCTCTCTGGCACGGATTGTGGTCAAGAGTTTATCGGCTAGAGCTTGCGACGCAGACCGAGGAGCTTTCTGACGCCGTCGGCGGTGGCCCTCAGCGGCGCGGTTATCCGCCAGGACAAACTGGCCTCCAGACCCGCCACGCGTGTGGTCAGCCTTCGCACCTGATAACTGCTCGCCGGCTCGATTCCCAAGGCGCGGTCCTGCGCCTGGTGCGGGTTCATGCAGAACTCAATGAGGGGCTGCAGCGCGATCGCCCAGGTCATCGTTGCGGCGAACTCGGTGACGCGCGCGGAGACTCGCGCATTCTCGGCTTCGTCGTAGAGGACCTCGTCAATCGCCTGCACGAGGGCATCGACATCCCGTGGTGGCACCGTGCGGCCGAGTTGCTGTTTGTCCACAATGTCCGCGAAGGTGTCGCCCGTCGTGCTCACAATGGGCAACCCGGCCCAGAGATAGTCGAGGATTCGGGTACGGAAGCTGAATGCGGTCTCGAGGTGCTCAAGGTGGGTGCTCACCCCGACATCAGCGTCGAGAAGGTAGTCGGCGCGTTGCTCGTAAGGAACCCATCCTTCGTTGAAGAAGACCACCGAATCGAGGATGCCGAGTTCGCGGGCGAGCGCGTGCGCCTCAAAGCCCATCCTCATGGTCGGCACGGACGGATTCGGGTGCTTGACTCCGAGAAAGAAGAGCCTGAGGTCCGGGCGCTTGATGGATAGTTTGTGGACGGCCCTGATGAGGGTGAGCGGATCGAACCAGTTATAGATTCCGCCACCCCAGATGATGACCTTGTCGTCCGGCCCGATTCCCGGCACGGTGCCCTTGATCCCGTGCGCCCGCTGAACCGGTGCACTATCCGCGACCCCAAACGGAACAACGTCAAGAAGCGCTCGCAGGCTCGCGTCCTGATCGTGAGTTGCCGGATTGATGCGTCCCACGGCGGCAAGCTGGCCGAGCCAGAAATCACGCTGCTTCTCCGACGCGCACAGCATGTAGTCCGCGCGTTCGATCTGTTCATTGAGCAGGCCGACAACCGATGCGGAAGCGAGGAATCGCTCCTCAGTCGGAAGATCACTGCCCTGTTCCAACTGCTCCAGGTGCATCGGGTCGTAAATGTCGGCAACGATGATCTTCGAAGACTTCTTCATCCACGGGTGGCTGGCCAACAGGTGCCCCTGGAAGATGATGACGTCTGCCCATCGCTCCTGCGCGTGCAACTCGGGAGGCGTCGTGTGCAGGACTTCGAAGTCGGGGTGCGTCAGCGACGAGAACGTTGTCGACACGAGGCGAACGGTTGTGACCTTGGAGATCGCCTTGGCCATCTCGAATGCCCTGATGGCCGGTCCGGCCATCCGCGCGCCCAGGGTGTCAGCTGTTACGACGAGAATGTTGGGGGTCGACGACATCGCAGGCGATTTTCCTTGTCAGTGTTGTGTGTTCATGCTGTTAGTCGGTCGCGGCTACGCAAGCGCAGAAGTCGTCCACGCGGAACGTGGGTAATCTTAACACCGCCCCGCTCGGACAGGCTGGGAGCAGCAGACACCGGCAGAGGAAGGGGTACCACTATGGCAGAACCGTCGACGACCGCCATGACAGTGACACCCGATGGCCCCGCTCAGGCGCCCGAACGTTCGCGACGAGAAACGTTCGTCGCCTGGTTGAGGCGCTCCTGGGTTCCGTTGGTGCTGGTCGCTGCAGCCTTGGCGATGTGCGGCACGGTCACCGTGCAACATCACCACCAGTTCTCCCCCTACGACGAATGGGTCTACTACGACTACGTCACGAAGATCCCCACCCAGGGGATCGTTCGACAGGGCGAGTATGTGGGCAGCACCGCCCTCGAAGCGATGGCCTGCGTCGGGGACGCGTACGGCGCGAGGGGGCAAGTCTGCACTGGCCCCAACGGCCACTATCAAGCTCCAGCCCACTACCCCCAGGAGGGGAAGACCACGGCTGATGCGTACACACCGCTCTACTTTGACGTGACGTGGGGCCTTGGAACGGCGATCAAGTTCGTGACTGGGCTCGACTTTCTCACCGCAGCCAGGCTCAGCGGATTCTTTTGGCTCGCCGGGGGGCTGATCGCATTCAGCGCCTTGGCACGCGAGCTGAAGATCAACAAACTTCTCACGGTCGGGCTCGGCCTGGTATTGGTGGGGTCGGCCGCTTCGAAATATGCCTTTACCTACATCAGCACCGACGCATCCGCTTTTGTTTCCGGGGCTGTATTGCTGTTGTTGGCCTTGCGCTTCATTCGAGGCAAGACATCCGGCTGGTGGCTTGTGCCTGTGGCAGTCCTCGCCGTACTGCTCAAGATAACCAATATCTTCGCGGTGGGACTGGTCGCAGTATTTCTGCTGACCTTCGCACTCTTGAAGTGGCGGCAGCGACGGAACTGGCCGCCTGACCGGCCCTCGCCGCTCAAGATCGGGGTTCTGACGGGGACGTTCGTTCTCGCGTCACTCCTGACGCAGGGGGTGTGGCTCGTCATACGCGCGGCCATCGCCGTTGGCGACGGGCCCAATCAGGGTGTCGATGTGCCGATCTCGATCCGTGGCGTCGCGGCCACCGTCACTACGTTCTTCCAGCTACCCGGGACCCGCACCGTGGATGGGCTGTTGGAGCTGCCTCTCGCGCTGCTCATTATCGTGGGCATTTTCGGCTTCTTCCTCCAGGCCAAAGGTTCCGGAGAAAAGCGAGCTTTGAGCATCGCTACGGTCGTGTCAGCGACCCTCTTCGGTCCGCTACTCCTCGTTGTCATGGGCATCGTGTTGGGCGCGGCATTCCCCGTCGTGCCGCGATATTCAGAATCGCTCATGCCCGCATTCTTCGCCGCAATAGCGTTCACAGCACATAACAAACTGTCGCGCTACCTCGTGCTGGGCTACGGCATAGTGCTCACTGTCGCCGTGATCGGCCGCGCGTTCTACCTGCACTGACCTGCACACAGCCGAGCGGAGATTAGTCGGTAAGGTTCAGCAAACCGCTGAGGTAAACGCCGTATCCGCTCTTAGCCAGGGGTTCCGCAAGCTTTTCAAGTTGCGCGTCATCGATCCAGCCTGCGCGCCAGGCGATTTCCTCGATGCATCCGACCTTGAAGCCCTGCCGATCCTCGATCACGCGCACATATTCGGACGCCTGCATCATCGACTCGAACGTTCCGGTGTCGAGCCAGGCCACGCCTCGGTCCAGAACCTGCACACGAAGCTTGCCCGCCTGGAGGTAGCGATCGTTCACCGTGGAGATCTCAAGCTCTCCGCGGGCACTCGGCTCAATTGTTTTGGCGATCTCGATGACGTCATTGTCGTAGAAGTACAAGCCCGGCACTGCGTAATTGCTCTTTGGTCTTACCGGCTTCTCCTCGATGGAGATTGCGGTCATCTGGTCATCGAATTCGACGACGCCATACGCGGTCGGGTTGGAGACGTGATACGCGAAGATCAACCCGCCATCAATTGCGCCGTGCGCGCGAAGGGAGCTTCCGAGGCCGGCTCCGTGAAAGATGTTGTCACCCAGAACCAACGCGACGCTGTCGTCACCGATGAACTCTTCGCCGATGATGAATGCCTGCGCGAGACCGTCTGGAGAAGGCTGCACCGCATATTCGATTCGAATGCCCAACTCACTACCATCGCCCAGGAGTGCCTTGAACTGCGCGTTGTACTCGGGCGTCGTGATAACCAGAACATCCCTGACACCCGCCATCATCAGCGTCGACAGCGGGTAATAGATCATCGGCTTGTCGTAGATAGGCATCAGTTGCTTAGAAATGCCACGAGTAATGGGCCAGAGCCTTGAGCCAGAGCCACCGGCCAGAATTATTCCGCGCATCGTCTACCGTCCCGCCTGATTCAGAGAATCGTAGAACCGACGAGCCTCGTCCCAATTCGGCAGAAGTCCGCGTGCCGCGGCCTCAGCCAGGGTCGGAGCCTCGGTGTCTTTGGGTGAGAGCAATGGGTCGCCTGCCTCCGCCGGAAATGTCAATCCGACTTCGGCGTCGAGGGGATCGATCCCATGCTCGTGCGGCGCGTTATAGGTGTCTGAGACAAGGTAGCTCACGGTCGCGTCATCGGTGAGTGCCACGAAGGCGTGGCCGAGCCCTTCCGCGAGGTAGATGGCCTTGCGGTCAACGTCGTCGAGGCGAACCGAATCCCACTGCCCGAAGGTAGGCGAGCCGACCCGGATGTCGACCACATAATCCAGCACCGCACCGTGCGTGGCCGTGACGTACTTGGCCTGCCCTCTCGGAATATCCGCGAAGTGTATGCCGCGAACCACGCCGCGCTTCGAGACGGAGGTGTTCGCCTGGCGGAGATCGAGCGGATGACCTATGGCTTGCTCGAGAAGATCGAAACGGTACCACTCAAGAAAGACTCCGCGATCGTCACCACGAAGGATGGGGGTGATTTCGTAGGAGTCCGGGATAGAAAGTTCACGGATCTGCACGTGGACGATCCTACCTGTCGACCTCCAGAGGCTGGAGCAGGTCACGGGCGGCATCCAGTGCTCCGCGGCCAAACTCTGAGTACCGACCCGTCCCCAGTTCCCTCAGTACGGGCATGATCCGAAGCATTCGATTTGCGGGAAGGCCCCTCCTCATCCGCTCGTGCACGACCTTGCGCCGCGCCGCGGCTCGCCGCGCCTCTGACACCCCATTGCCCAGCAAGGGAAGGCGGTCGGCGAGAACAGTCGCACGATCCAGCAGCCGTCGATTGCGCCCTGTGCCCGGTTCCATCAGCCTTCCGAATTTACCCAGCACGGAAAGCCGGCGCGCACCGATGTGATTGGATGCGTGCTGGCGGTAGGAGACGAGAGGCTCAGGGAGCACGTCGATTTCGCCGACCGCCGCAGCAACGATCGCAAGCCACTCATCGTGCACCCATTCCGCGGGGAACGGAGTCGCCGAGTCCAGAAGCCTGCGGCGGATCATGGTGGTTGCCCCGGTCACCAGATTGCGCTTCATCAACTGCTCGAACGCGGCGCCAACATGAATGGCATCCTGCGTCGAAGTGCTTACCTCGAGGGCGCGAAAGAGCGTGGCATCGAGTCGCCGGCCCGACTCATCAACCAGAAAGGCGTCGCTGTGCAGCAGCAGCAGGTCGGGGCGCAGATCGAATACTGCGACGGCACGCTCGACCCGTGAGGGCAGCCAGATGTCGTCCTGGTCGCTCAGTGCGATCAGCTCGTTCGTACAGGCGAGTAGCGCCTGCTCAAAGTTCCGTGCCACTCCCAGTGCGACCGGGTTCTCGATTATCCGGAGCTGAACCGCGCTGTCCGGCCGCTCGGCGCGGAACCTCGCGATGACGGCCCGCGCTCGCGGCACGGTCTCGTCGCTGGAGGCATCATCCGACAGGACAATCTCTGTTGGCGGCTGTGACTGGTCGAGGATGCTGGCCAACTGCTCACCGATGAAACGCTCGCCATTGTGCGTGCACAGAGCGACCGAAACGGGATGGGCCGTAGTCACGGTGCTCGCTATTCCGCGTCGCTCGACAGGGAGTCCAGATAGGCCTGAATGGTAGGGCCCGCCTCGCCAACCGCTTTCAACTCACCCTTGCTCAACCATGCGGCATGGTCGCACATCGAGCGCACGGTATCCATCGAGTGGCTGACGAGAATGACGGTCTTGCCTTCGGCCTTCAGGTCACGGAACTTTTGGAAACACTTCTCCTGGAATTCGGCGTCTCCGACAGCGAGCACCTCGTCGACGACGAGAATGTCGGGATTCACGTTGATCGCGATGGCGAACCCCAACCGTACGTACATCCCCGAGGAGTAATTCTTGACGGGCTGATCGATGAACTTCTCAACGCCGGAGAAGTCCACGATCGTGTCGAACTTGCTCGTGATCTCTTTCTTGGACATGCCGAGAATCGACCCGTTGAGGAAGATGTTCTCGCGCCCGGAGAGCTCCGTGTGGAATCCTGACCCGACCTCCAGCATCGCCGCTATCTTGCCGAAGTGGGTGATCGAGCCCTTGTTCGGATAGTAGATATTGGCCAGGCACTTCAGGAGAGTGGACTTGCCGGAGCCATTGCTGCCGATAAGACCGAACGTGGACCCGGCGGGGACATCGAAGCTGACGTCCTTCAAAGCCCAGAAGTCTTCATGAACCGAGGTGCGACCACGCATGATTGCAGCCTTGATCGTCTGGTTGCGTTCTTTGTACATCCGAAAGCTCTTGCTGACGTCATCGATCGTCACGGCGACTGCGCTCATAGCAACTCCGCCAGATTTCTCTCATTGCGACGGAACACGATGAGGCCAATGACGAGAGACGCAACCGCCCAACACACGCAGATCAGCCATTCCTGGCCATCCGGCCAACGGTTGTCGTAGATGAGCTGGCGAAACACGTTGACAAAGTGCTCCATCGGATTCAGGTGGAAGATATCGAGGATCGTGAATGGCGTTCCGAATAGACCACCGTGCTTGTCCGACTCGGTCTTGACCAGAGAGACAGGGTAGATGATCGGCGTGAGGTACATCCACATCTGAAGCGCAATGGTGAGGAAGTACTGCGTGTCCCTAAAGTAGACGTTGGCCACCGCGAGCATGAATGCAATGCCAGCCGCAAACATCGCGAGCAGGACCATGATGACCAGGAGCAGCGGGATCCACGGCAGGACGAAACCCCCGACGATGGAAAGTGCGACGAGAAGCACAGCCATCTCGAACAACCAGTTGTACGCGGTCGATCCCACGGCAGACAGCGGGAGCACGATTCGGCTGAAATAGACCTTTTGGATCAGATTCGCATTGCTGACCAAGGAGCCGAGTCCGAGACTGACGACATTCGCAAAAAAGGTCCAGGGCAACAGGGCACACAACAGCCACAGCGCGTAGACGTCGAGCCCGCTCGGATCCCCAGGGTCTGGCTTACTGCGGAAGATGATGCCGAACACGAAAGTGTAAATAAGCATGAGCGCGAGCGGGTTCGCCAACGACCACAGCTGACCGAATACCGTCCTCTTGTACTTACCCCGCACCTCACGCATGGTGAGGTTGAAGAGGAGCTCACGCGAAGCCCACACTTCTTTCAGGTAGTTCATTCAACCTCACTGGAATCGAACGGGTCGGACTCGAAACAATCTAGCCTAGGAGACAGTATCCCTAGTCGCTGGGGGTCCCTAACTAGGATTGAACAGCTATGGCCACCCTGAGACCTCCGAGCGATTCGCCGACCGTCGCGGTCATCACGGTGAGCTATGGATCGGAGGCCGTCCTTTCAGGCTTTCTTGCGTCGATTTCCGCTGCCAGCACTGAACGATGCTTAATCGTGGTAGCCGACAACAAGGCCGCCTCGGGCACTGCCGTGGCGAGAATCGCCGACGAGGCCGGTGCCGCATACCTGCCGCTCAGCGATAACCGCGGGTATGGCGCCGGAATGAACGCCGCAGCGGCGTCGCTCCCTCGCGAGATCCGCTGGGTGTTGATTAGTAATCCCGATGTCATTCTGGCGCCCGAGGCCATTGATCTTATGGTCGCCACCGGCGAAGAGGATGACCGAATCGGCTCGGTGGGACCCGTCATTCTCACCGCCACAGGAGACGTTTACCCCTCTGCCCGCTCAGTGCCCTCACTCCGAAACGGCGTGGGGCACGCGCTCTTTGCGAATCTTTGGATCAGCAATCCCTGGAGTCGCGCCTACCGCAATGAGTCCGAGACGCCCCCGCACCGTCGCGATGTCGGTTGGCTCTCCGGTGCCTGCGTTCTTGTGCGCAGATCTGCATTCGATGAGATCGGCGGGTTCGACTCCGATTACTTCATGTATTTCGAAGACGTCGACCTCGGATTTCGGCTGGGCCAGCTCGGATATCGCAACGTCTATCAACCGTCCGCGGTCGTGACCCACGCTGGCGCTCACTCCACGAGCACCGAATCCAGTCACATGATCTCCGCGCACCATGAGAGTGCCAAACGGTTCTTGAAGAAGAAGTACTCCGCTGCCTGGCTGTGGCCGGTTCGCTCCGCCCTCACCGTGGGACTATCGGTGCGGTCCGCTCTCGTCCGGCACAGAATGTCACGAGAGTAGGCAGCGATGACTCTGCGCTCCAGCTTGATCGGCCTGATCCGTCGGCCTCGGCTTGAACCCATTGCCAGGCGGTCCCTCGTCACAGCCCGGCGTGCACGCGCAAGTGCGGCCACCGCCTCGTCACGGCTTGCCAGCGCTGCGCGCCGCAGTGCCAAACTACCGGGAGAATGGGCGCTGACCGGGCGCTACCGGCGGATGCTGAAACAGCGGATACATTTTGACGAACTCGTGGGCACACCGAGCACCGACGCGCTCGCCATCGTGGTGTGCCTCTGGAATCGACCGGAGCGCCTTGCCGAGGTGCTGCGCATCGTCGATTCACAGCACACCACCCGCAGGCTCCGTCTCGTCCTGTGGAACAACGATGCTCGCAATCTGGAGTACTACCGAAGCGTTATCGCGGGGTTCACACCGCTCGCTGCGCTAGACAGCGTCGAGTTCGTCAACTCGCCGACCAACATCGGTGGAATGGGAAGATTCGTCGCAGCACGAGAACTCGTTGCGCGCGGGTACACCGGTCATTTCATCATGATGGATGACGACCAGAACTTCACTCCGAGCTTCGTCGAAGATCTCCTCGCCGTGGCACACCCCGGCTCCTTTGCAGGCGTCTGGGCGTGGACCAATTCCGGTGCCTACTGGAACCGAAGCCAGTTGGAGACAACGGGAGCGCCGGCAGACCACGTCGGAACCGGCGGATCGATTTGCGATTCGGCGCTGGTCACGGACGAGAGGTTCTTCACCGCGATTCCAACTCGATTCCTCTTCATGGAGGACATCTGGATGAGCCACTACGTGCAGCGCAACGGCGGCCGACTCACTATGGTCTCTTCACCGTTCGAATTCACGATGAGCGAGCTAGATCAGGGCCACGCGCTCTTCCCGTACAAGGAAGAGTTTTATCGCTGGCTGCAGCGCCCGGCCCATATCCCGCGGGCCCCAGGAAACGGTCAAACGAGCCGTCACGGCTAGGAGCTCGGTAAACCGACACCTCGAATTGCTGCGGCCTCTGCCCCGAACCTAGTTTCTTCTGAACAATCCGGTCAGCGCACGCAATGGTCCGGTTAGCCTCCAGGACCAACTCGACTGGAAATCGCGTCGTACGAGCTCTCTCTGCTGCTCGAGTACCGGTTCTAATCCAGCGGTGAGAGCCTCCACTTCGGCCTGAAGCCTCGTGACGAGGTTTTCCAACCTGCCCAATTCAGCGTGAGGGGTTCTCAGAGCTCTCGCCAAGCGATCCTGTGCGACGTCCCACTTCTTTTCAGCCCGCACCGGCCACTGATGCCACTGCGACTGCATGTTGTCGATATCAAGCTGGTTCACCACGACATCGAGGGCACCGACCACGAAGTTGATCGAGAGTTGATCGCGCCGCGAGTAGCGCAGGATGTGGTCGTACCACAATTGCATGACGTGCGTGACCTGCGTCGTATGTCTGCGGGCCACCAATGCCGTCCAGTACGGATGCTCTTCAAGCGCGCTGGGCCGCAACGCCGCGTACTGGATGAGTTGCTCATATACGCGGCTGGGATCGTCATAACCGTCGGCCACTACCGCGTCAAACTCTCCCATGACAGTTCCGCGGTAACTGTGGCGTGGGATGGCGATATCCGCAGAAGACAGCCAACTGTCCAGCAGCGCATCCGGGGTCGCCTGCAGGATCACACTGTTGTCAATCCACAGTGACTCGTCGTACTCGGACAATAATTCTGTCCCCCGCACCTTGAGGTAGCGAGCACTCCGAACGGTGTCCATGGGAAAACGCAGATCGATCTGGCGGATCGTCCAGGTCTCACTCGTGAGCTCCGGATCGTCCGTGAAGCAGATGAAATCAACACCCGTGTCGCGTGCCATCGGCTGTTCGTTGAGCTTCTCATATCGACCAGTCAGTGCGGAATACACGACTCGCTTTGGGGCAGAGGTCACGTCATCGTCCTCTCGGTTCATCCCTGACAATCTACTGAATGAACCGGGGTGAAAGCGATGCGAGGACCTTGGCTAGGTGCACGGCGTCAACGACACGACTCCTGAACCCAGCGCCTCGGTTCCGCCCAGCAGGGTGAGCGAAGTCGCGTGAGCCGACACGAGCTGTGTCAACGTGGCCAGCGGAACACAGCTTGACGGTGCGAGGTAGAGCGGTCTCCCGTCACGACCGGCGAGGGCACCACCGGTGAGGCCGTCAGCGTAGGCGTTGCCCGTCGCCACGTAACCGCTCGTTGCGGCCGGGAAGACGGTGGTGTTGATTGCACTCGACGTGCCGTAACGGTCTGTTCCGGAAATACGGGTCACGGCAATCCCACCTGGCAGTGACTTGAGCGCCGCCTCAAATTGCGCAGACATGACCTCTGGACCACCAATAAGTGCGACCTGGGTGACCCCCCAGCGCGCCAGAGCTGCTGCGAGCGCGGGCGGAACAGTGCCCGCCGAGCCATCAGCAAGCAGCAGGGGCGCGTTCTGACTCGCGGCCGCCGCCGCCGCCGACAACGCGTCAGGGAAGTTCGAGCCGGTGGCAATGTACGCGCGACCCGATCTCGCGCTACCGAGCAGATCGCCAACGTTCAACGAGGTCTGGTATCGGTCCACTCCATCGATGCGAGTGGTGGGCGCAATCGTTGCCAGGTCAGCGGCCACGGCCGGTGAAATTCTCGCCGTTCCGCCAATGACGACGATCTTCGCGGGCCTGAGCCTTGCGAGCTCGGATTTGACCGTCGTGGGGACGCTGTTCTGCGTCACGAGGAGCAACGGCACGCCCTGCTTTCCGGCGGCAGGAACGACGCTCAGCGCATCCGGGAAATCTTCACCAGAGGCAACATAGGCGACAGGGACGCCGGCGGCGAACTGCTGCGAGATCTTGACGGCGGTGCCGTAGCGATCCGCGTCGCTGAGTCTGGTTGAGGTCGCGATCCCCGACGGTACCGTCACTGTGGAGCACCCCAGAGTCACATCCGAGCCGAGACCGTGGTTGAGGGCGTCAACGCACACGCTCTGGGTCCCGACCGACGCGAACAGGGTCGAGGCAAATCCGTGATTCGTGCCAGAACCGGCGATCCCCGCTTCAGAGTCCGGACTGTTGCCGCTGGTCTGCGGTCCTCTGAGGACGTAGCTCCATCCGGCTCCTCGAACACGTACGTCGACCGCCCAGGTCGGCACATCCGGGTCCACGGCCCACCCAGAGACGGTCACCCGGTTATTGCTGGCCGTGACCGACTGAAGTGCACCCGTCGGGTCACCATTGGGGCTACCGAACCAGTTCGAGTAGTACACCCAGAAGTTGCGATTGCCATAGGCACCACACGGCGGCGCCAGGCCACTGAGATTGGCGAGCGTGGCGTCATCCGGCGTGTATGGCGTGTAGTTGTACAGCGCGGCGGTCGCGTAGTTGGCGACAACGAAAGTCTTAGAAGGACACGAGTGCCAAACCCCACTCGAATCTCTCCAGGGAGGCGCCGTGAGGATCGTCTGCAGGCCGGGCTGCTTTCCGAACTTGGCGGCCTTGTAGGTATTCAGCTGCAGCGCGCCCATGTAGACTTGGTTACCGAATCCCAAGGAGTTTGTCGCGCACGGCGCGGTGTCGGGACAGGCATACCCCATGGCACGCTTCATCGCAGGATCTGACGGGCCTAACTTTGTGACCAGACCCTGCTCCTTCTGAAGGGTCACGAGGATCACCTTGGCGCTGATCCCACAGGCCCTCTGCACCTTGAAGATGATCGCTGCCGCGCTGTCGTTGGTCCCGCCTGTGTACGCTCCGCATCGCGTGTTGCCGGTATCGCGGGACGTGACGAGTGAGCGACTGGGCGTTGTCTCGTGGTAGTTCTTCAGGCAATAGCCATTGGTACACGTTCCCCGTTCCTGCGCCTCAAGGAATGATTGGATCTGAGCCTGGCTCATTGCGTTGGCGTCGTAGAACTTGGCGTCGTCGATGATGTTGCCGGCGTTGAACTGCGAGCCGTCGAGTGCCGCGGCCGACTGAGCAGGTTGAACCGCGATCAAGGCGAGCGTGACCATCGCTCCAGCCATGAGTACGGCACTCGCGCGTCTCAACCAACTCTGGCTGCGCACAGCCCTGCCCCTCGAGACGATACTCATCTATCCGTGCCCCCGTTTAGATTGTCTGCACTCGATACTAGCCAGTGACATAACATTTGCAACACCAGTCACACGCATGGTGCAAGCGATTGCACCGCCGCGGTGAGAGCGTTCTCTCCGCCGAGCAGAGTGATCGACGTGACATTGAGGCTCGAAAGCCGGTCCAGAACCGCAACCGGGACGCATGTCGACGGCACGGCATAGAGCGGCGCCTTGCGCGCGCCGGCAAGTGCGGCGCCGGCGAGCGCATCAGGGAACTGATATCCGGTGGCGAACAGGGCCTGCGTGGCGCTCGTGAAGGCCTCATTCACGAATTGGGAGGTCTGAAAGCGGTCGACGCCGCCCTTGCGCGACACAGTCAGCCCAGCACTCCTCAATGAGGATTCCACGCCGGCTGACACCACCGCGGTGCCGCCCGCTATCGTCACGTTTGAGATTCCGAGCAGACGGATGAGGGCGAGGCTTGCCGCGTCGACGCTGCTGGCCGTGCCGTTCACCAGGATAACAGGTACCCCTCGCGCGCCGGCTGCTGCCGCAGCTGAGAGAGCGTCCGGATAGTTGCTGCCGGTCGCGATGTAGGCGCTGGACACGGGCGAATAAGCCCCTGGTGCGACCCGATAGGCGTCCTCGATAATCGCGCGTGCGGTGTCATATCGATCGGTCCCAGCCAATCGAAGGGTCGTGGGAGCAAGAAGCCGCAAGCTCGCCTCCACGCCGGACGATACGGCGTTCGAACCACCCACGATGACGATTTTTTGGGGCTTTAGCCGCTTGATCGCATCAGCTACAACCGTGGGCAATGTCGTCGGCATGGTGAGCAACAAGGGGCCGCCCTTGAGCGCCGCAATGGGCGCAGCAGCTAGCGCATCGGGGTAATTTGTTCCCGCCGCGACGTACACGATCGGCGCCGTGCCCGGATAGCCAGCGAGAGAGATCTGCGCAGCAGTCGCGTAGCGATCGACGCCTGACACACGGGTAACGGCAGCGCCCGCCGCCAGTTTCGTGAGACTCACCGTGATGGTCGCACTTCCCCCCGCGACCATACTCACCACCTTGACGGTGATGCCTCCCGACCGCGTCGAAAAACTTTGGCCGGACGTGAGGTATTCCTTACGGCCGTCAATGGTCGCGCCAGGAGATCGAAATACCACCGATGATCCGTCGGGTCGTATCGTCAGCACACGCACCCCGATGTCTGCGCCGTACCAGTTCAAGAGGCCAGTCGCGTAGAGAGCACCGGTGTCGTTCCCGCCGCCTCCCCTGAAATCAACGAAGTAGATCAGCCCCGTGCGAGGATCCGTTACCCGAACGGCGCGGCGTCCGGATGCAGCGCCCGTCGTTCCTATAGCCACCGTCGTCGAGGACGTTGCCGAAGTCGCGGCGAGTGATATGTCCTGCACCTCTCCGGTCGCGACCACTCCCAGCCGCTCCTTGTGAGTCACATTCAGCGAAGGTGGCTTGGCGTTGACGTGGACCGTTCCTTGTGATTGAACGGACCAGGCAGCACCCATGACGTCGTACTCGTCGCCGTATTCGTCATCACTGCACCCATCCGAAAAAGCGCCGGTAGCCGGATCAAAGACGCCTTCCGTCATGCCGACGGTCGGGCAGGAATGCCCATTGGAATGCTCCAGGCCGAGGTTGTGCCCGAACTCGTGGGCGAGGATGTCGAGGTCATTCGTGCCCAGCGAACCCATCCAGAGGGTGCCGCCGTTGGCAGTATTCGGAGTCCCTACCGAGTCTGTTCCGACACTCCCGTAACCTGCCGCCGCACAGCCGCCGCTCGAAGGGGAGCCCGGGACAATAACCAGAAGGTGATGAGACGCAGCTGAGAGGTAATAGCTCAGGCTGGAGTGACCGAATTTGAGCGCGGCCTCCTGCCACATGGCCTCGCGCTGGCCGCAGCCCAAGGAGCTGGAATAGTGCACCGGTGCCAGTGGCTCGGAAAGAGATTTGACCTGCAGTTGGGTTTGGGACTCCCAATAGCTCGCCGTCTGTGCAACGAGAGATGACACCGCGCTGTCGGTGATAAAGGACGACGATCCGGTGTATCCAGCCGGAAGAACAACCGCGACATCGATCGTGTGATCGGCCTGCACCAGACCGGCGATCCGCACCTCTTGTGCAGCATTGAGCGGAGCGTCACGCTGCGTGGAGAAGTGGTCGGACGCCGAGCCCAGGAGTTGCGCCGCGCTGACGGTGTCGTCCGCGGGGGTACTGGATGCCGCAGCGACGGGGTGATCCTGCCCGGCGGCCGTTGCCGCGGGTGGTAGAGCGAACGCAACTAGACCGACGAGTAAAAAGCTCGCGAGTGCGGAAGTCCGGCGCCTTGTGGCATTCCTGGTCCGCATGCTTAGCCTCTCGTTGCGTTGTCAAAACGACACCGCGCCCGACGGCCCCCGAAGACATGCCGATGGGAGACGGTCCCTCCATGAACAGTCGGCACGCCGGGCGTCCCCGTTAGAATCGTCAAGGCTTGTAAAGACCAAGGGATATTGCATGAAAATTCTCGTCACCGGCGGAGCCGGCTTCATCGGCTCAAACTTCGTGCGGCGCACGCTGCAGGATGCCTACCCCGGCCTCGAGGGCGCGGAGGTCGTCGTGCTCGATGCACTCACCTACTCGGGCAACCTCGAGAACCTGGCGCCGGTCGCCTCCTCACCGCGATACAGCTTCGTGCAGGGCGACATCCGCGACTCAGACCTGCTCGACCAGCTGCTGCCGACCGTCGACGCCGTCGTGCACTTCGCTGCGGAATCGCACGTCGACCGCTCGGTGCGCGACGCCTCGATCTTCGTCGAGACCAACGTGCTCGGCACGCAGAGACTGCTCGACGCGGCGCTGCGCGCGAACCTCCAGCGCTTCGTGCACGTGTCAACTGACGAGGTCTACGGCTCGATCGCAGAGGGCTCCTGGGACGAGACCCGACCGCTCGAACCCAACTCGCCATATTCCGCGTCCAAGGCGGGCAGCGATCTGCTCGCGCGCAGCTACTTCCGCACTCACGGGCTGAACCTCTCGATCACGCGTTGCTCAAACAACTACGGGCCCTACCACTTTCCAGAAAAGGTCATCCCGCTGTTTGTCACGAACCTCATCGACGACAAGCACGTTCCGCTCTACGGCGAGGGCAACAACATCCGGGACTGGCTGCACGTGGACGACCACTGCCGCGGCATCGCCCTCGTTCTCACCGGCGGTCGCGCGGGCGAGATCTACAACATCGGCGGCGGCACCGAGCTCACGAACAAGGAGCTCACCCAGCTGCTGCTCGATGCGACCGGCAAGGACTGGTCGTACGTCGACCGCGTCGAGGACCGCCTCGGTCACGACCTGCGCTACTCCGTAGACATCGCCAAGATCAGCGCCGAGCTGGGGTATGCCCCGCAGGTTCCCTTCGAGCAGGGGCTCGCGGATGTCGTGCAGTGGTACCGCGACAACCGCGCCTGGTGGGAGCCGCTCAAGGAGCGGGCAGCGCTCTAGCGAACTGCCTGCTATCGCCGCTGCACCACGCACACGACATTCGACGTTGAGAGCACAACCGGGATTCCCGGGAAGTACAGCAGCCGCTTGAGATACGCGATGGTGTCGACGATCGGTGCCACCACAACGCCATAGATTCCGTGCGGAATCGAGGTGGCGAAACCGTGCCTCGTCGCGGCCCGGAACGTGACGATCCTGAGGCCGGACCGCAGGGCGAAATTGGTCATCTTGAGATAGCCGATCGCCGTGACATGCGTCGGGTCACCAAACTGCAGTGGATTCCCGAGCCAGCTGTCGACGTTCGGAAAGCGGAAGATCATGCAGCCGTCGCTTCGCAGCTTGGTGGACAGAGTCTGCAACAACGCGACAACGTGTTCCTGAGGAATGTGTTCGAGCACATCAAATGCCGCAATCAGGTCCAACGAGTCATCCGGGATCTTGTCGACATCGGCCGGTGAATACGCGGTGAAACCGCGAATCCGCGCCGCATCTATAAGCTCGAGTTCAAGTTCGGTGCCCGCAACCTGCCAGCCGCGCCCGCGGCAATATTCAAGGAAGGCTCCGTTTCCAAAGCCCACCTCGAGCACGCTGCGGATGGGACGCGCGCGACGAGTAACATCTCGAAGTTCACGGTTGAAGTACGCCTTTTCGCCGCGAGGCAGGTCTCCGAACGGAACCTCAGTGACCCAGCCCTTCCACTCAACGTAAGAAGTGTCCTGGGGTGCGCTTTCGTCGTTGTTAGCTGCCACAGATAATCTCCGGTTACGAGGGATGAAGCACGCGATTGGCTCGCTTTCATGCTGTCACACCATGGCCGCGAGAGAATCCCGAAGGTCGAGCAGAAGTGTGAAGCCCGCACCAAGGGTACCGTGGCACTCAGCGCCGTCGCGCCCAGAGCGCCGCCGTCTCCTCCTCCCCCGCTCGACCCTAGGATTGTTTTGGGCCGCGCTTGCCCGGGCTAAGTAAGGCCACGGAAGTAGTTGGCTTCGAGACCACCACCGCGAAATGCTCGAGGCGGTCGCCCACGTTGAGGAGCCACATGAAATATCTGATCACCGGGGCCAGCGGGATGCTCGGCCGCGACCTGCAGGATGCCCTGGCCGGCCGCGACGTCACCGCACTGTCCCGCGCCGAACTCGATGTCACGGACGCCGATGCGGTACTTGCAGCCGTCGCGGGCCACGACGTGGTGATCAACGCTGCCGCCTACACGAAGGTCGATGACGCCGAGACCCACGAGGCCGACGCCTACGCCATCAACGCGACGGGCGCCGCGAACCTCGCCACCGCGGCCGCCGCCCACGGAGCGGTACTCGTGCAGGTCTCCACCGACTACGTCTTCGACGGCGCGGCAACCTCGCCGTATGCGGAGGACGCCGCGGTGAACCCGGTGTCCGCCTACGGCCGCACGAAGGCGGAGGGCGAGCGGCTGGCACTGGAGGCGAACCCGGAACGCACCATCATCATCCGCACCGCCTGGCTCTACGGCGCACACGGCCCGAACTTCGCGAAGACGATGCTGCGACTCGCGGCCACCCATGAGACCGTGAGCGTGGTCACCGACCAGGTGGGGCAGCCGACCTGGACCCTCGACCTTGCACGGCAGATCGTCGCGCTGCTCGACTCCGGGGCGACATCCGGGATTCATAACGCCACGGCCTCGGGCGAGGCGAGCTGGTACGACTTCACCCGGGAGATCTTCAGGGTCTCCAAACTCGATCCTGATAGGGTCAGGCCCACCGACAGCTCACAGTTCGTGCGGCCGGCTCCGCGGCCCGCGTACTCGGTGCTTGGCCACGACTCCTGGAGCAGGGTCGGACTCGAAGCCATGCGCGACTGGCGCGTTGCCCTCCAGGACGCCGCGGCGAACGGGGTACTGAATCACGAATAACGAAGCGGGAGTGACAGAGCAGGAATGACCACGCTGCGAGTGATCGTCGATCGGATCGTCGGACCGACTCCAGGCGGAATCGGACGTTACACCGAAGAGCTCACCCGCGAACTCATCAATGCAGCGCCCGCGGGCTGCGAGGTCACGGGAATCGTTTCTGCCTCACCCGAGAGCGACTACCAACGACTCGCGACACTGCTTCCCGGCATGAGTGGCCTGTTCAAGAGTGCGCTCGACCGCAAGCAACTGCAGCTGGCCTGGCAGTACGGCTTCACGCGTCTGCCCGGCAAGGGCATGCTGCACGCACCCAGCCTTTTCGCTCCCCTCGCCAGGCACGACCGACTGAACAACGCGGGCGACCAGGTCGTGGTCACCGTGCACGACACGATTCCGTGGTCGCACCCGGACATCCTCTCGTCGCGGCGCGTGCACTGGTATCGCGCGATGGCGAAGCGCGCATACAAATATGCGGATGCGGTCGTCGTGCCCACCCACGCCGTCGCCTCACAGCTGGCGGAGATCCACGACTTCGGCGATCGCATTCGCGTGATCGGCGGCGCGGTCAGCTCGAAGCTCACCGTTCCGGTGGATCCCGACGTGCGTGCCGAGCGACTGGAACTCCCGGATCGCTACATCCTGAGTGTCGGATCGCTGCAGCCACACAAGGGCGTCGGCGCGCTCATCTCGGCCATGGCCGACCCCGCACTGGCCGGCGTGCCGCTGCTCATCGCCGGCCCGGAGACGTCGAGCGGGCTCGATGTGAAAACACTCGCCGCGGAGGCAGGACTCGAAGAGGGTCGCGTGAGGAGCCTCGGGTATCTCGCGGACGCCGACCTCGCGGTCGCGCTCGACCGCGCATCCGTCTTCGTCTTCCCGAGCCTCGCCGAGGGCTTCGGCCTGCCGGTGATCGAGGCCTTCAACTTCGGGACCCCGGTGGTGCACTCGGATGATGCGGCCGTCGTCGAGGTCGCCGCGGGCGCCGGGGTCACCGTGAAGCGCGACGACCGTGAGGGCTATCCGAAGCGGCTGGCGGAAGCCGTTCGCTCGGTGCTCGATGACCCGGCTCTGGCCGAGAGGCTGCGGTTCAGCGGGTTGGATCGAGCTCGCAACTTCAGCTGGCGTGACTCGGCCGAGAAGGTCTGGCAGCTGCACGCCGACCTGTGACAGCGGGTTGAGTAGCGAGGTACGAGCGTATCGAAACCGTGCCGGTCAGGCGTCGATCGCGTTGACTCTCGAGAGCAGCTCGGCGAGCTTCTCGAGGTCGTCGACCTCCCAGTCGCGCAATTGGTCGTAGAGCACCGCACGATCGGCCGCGCGCACGGCTGCCACCCGTTCGACGCCCTCCGGCGAGAGCGAGATGAACGCGGCACGTTTGTCTGTCGGGTCGGACTCGCGAGCCAACAGGCCGAGCTCCTCGAGGGCTCGCAGCTGCCGGCTGAGCAAACCCTTGTCGATATCCAGCCGCTCGGCCAATGCGCCCGCATGCGTCGGTCCGCACTTCTGGATGGTGCTGAGGATCATGTATCCGAGCACAGCGAGATCAGGATGCACCCGACTGGCACGCCTGCGCATTCCGGCCTTCATGTGGCGGTGCATCACGCTGAACTGGTCCTCGACCCGGGCGATCGCGGCATCCGTTGTCTGCACGGGGATGCCGTCGATCGCCTGGTCGAGACTCATGCCATTCATTATGACCGAGTGGTCGACTCACTGCCCGCGGCCTGACGCTGCAGAGCATCTTCGATCGGCTCCTGGGCGACGAAGCCCTCGCTCATGTCGATGAGAATCGAGCCGGTGTTCTCACCCACCGCCTTCTTCTCCTCGGCGAGCTGCTCGATCGTGGTCTTCGAGCCGAGCTTGATGTTCGGCAGGAAGGCGATCGCAATGAGGCTCACAATGGCGAGCGGCGCGGCCACGAGGAAGATGTCGGCGACCGACTGTCCGTAGATCGACTCGATGATCACGCGAACGCTCGGCGGAAGATCGTTGACCTTCGGGATCGTTCCGCTCTGCAGCGCCTGACCGATCTTGGCCCCTTCGGCACCCAGCTTCATGAGGGCGGCCTTGAGGTCATCCGAACGCTCGGTCATCATGTTCAGCACCTGCGTGCCGAGCACCGATCCCATGACCGAGACGCCGATCGTGCCACCGAGGCTGCGGAAGAACGACACCGATGCGCTCGAGGTTCCGATGTTGGCGGGCGACACGGTGTTCTGCACGATGAGCACGAGGTTCTGCATGACCATGCCGACTCCGGCGCCGAGCACGAACATGTAGATCGAGACGAGCACGTAGTTCGTGTTGTAGTGAATCGTTCCCATGAGGAACATGCCGATGGTCAGCAGCGCCGCGCCGGAGACCATGTAGCGCTTCCACTTGCCGTACTTGCTGATCAGCTGGCCGATCACGGTGGACGAGACGAGAAGTCCGATGATCATCGGCAGCGTCAGCAGGCCGGACTCGGTGGGCGTCGCGCCACGGGCGAGCTGCATGTACTGGCTGAGGAACACCGAGGTGCCGAACATGGCGACACCCACGGAGATGCTGGCGATGACCGCGAGCGTGAACGTGCGGTTCGTGAACAGGGTCATCGGGATGATGGGCTCTGCCACGTTGAGTTCCACGATCACCGCGGCGACGAGCATCACGACCGCTCCGCCGACCATCCATGCGGTTGTCCAGCTCATCCAGTCGAACTGGTTGCCGGCCATGGTCACCCAGATCATCAGCAGCGAGACGCCACCGGCGATGAGGATGGCGCCCAGGTAGTCGATGCGCACCTTCTGCTTGCGCAGCTTCGGCAGGTGCAGGGTCAGCTGCAGCAGGATGATCGCGGCGATTGCGACGGGAGCGCCGACGAAGAAGTTCCAACGCCATCCAATCGAGTCGGTGATGACGCCACCGATGAGCGGGCCACCGACGGTGCCGAGCGCCATGACGGCGCCGAACAGTCCCATGTAGCGGCCACGCTCACGCGGGCTGATGATGTCGGCCATGATGATCTGGCTGAGCGCGGTGAGGCCACCGGCGCCGAGCCCCTGCAGCACCCGGAAGACGATGAGCGTTCCGGTGTCCTGCGAGAAGCCGGCGAGCGCCGAACCCAGTACGAAGATCACGAGTGAGAGTTGAATGAGCAGCTTGCGGCTGAACAGCTCGGCAAACTTTCCCCAAATGGGAGTCGACACCGTCGTCGCCAGCAGGGTCGCGGTGACGACCCAGGTGAAGGCGGCCTGGTCGCCGTGCAGGTCGGCGATGATGCGGGGCAGCGACGTGGAGACGACGGTGCCGGCGAGGATCGAGACGAACATGCCGAGCAGGAGCCCGGAGAGCGCCTCGAGCACCTGGCGGCGCGACATGACAGGTGATTCGGTTGCGGCGTCAGTGGCCGGTGTGTCGACAGGATGCGACATGGAGCGACTCCAGAAAAGAGTGAAGAGTGAAATCGGCTCGACGCTGGGCCAATGGTTGACGAAGGTCAACTATAGGCAGCTAGTTGACTGATGTCAACTAACTCTTCGGGACAGAGCCTCGGACCGTCTCAGGGCTTCGGCGTGTGCGTGACCGGAGCTATCGCCGCTTTCACCGCGGCACGGATCTTGTCGAAATCGGGATGCGCAGAGTCGAATTCCGGCGGCACCAACTCGAGGTGCTTCACCGGCAGCTTGCGTGCGCGCTCCCCCAGTTCGACGAAGGAACCGAGCATCTCGGCGGGCACATCCGTCTTGACGACCTGCGTGCCAGCCTTTGCCACCGCCTGGAACTTGCTCAGCACGACCCCCGGTTTGAACTGCCGGATGATCGCCTCCTGCACCTGCCGCTGGCGCGCCATCCGCTCGAAGTCGTTCGAGTCGTACCGCGACCTGCCGTACCAGAGCGCGGTGGCGCCGTTCATGTGCTGCGTTCCGGCCTCGATCCACCCGGCCGGCCGCTTGCCCGTGACGCCTCCGATGGGCGTGCGCGTCGGCACATCCACGGTCACTCCGCCAAGCGCGTCGACGAGGTCGGCGAAGCCCTGCATGTCGATCAAGGCATAGAACTGGATCTTCAGTCCGAGCACGGCCTCCACGGCGTCTTTCATCGCCTCGACACCGGCGTTGCTGCCCTCCTTGTCCGCGTTCGGATAGAGGCTCTTGTGCTCCTCGCCGTACGTGTAGAGGTAGTCGATGAGGCACTGGTCGCCGCAGTCGTACCCGTTCGGGAAAGGGCCCCACAGTGGCGAGTTGTCGACGAAGGGCACACGCTCGAGATTGCGCGGAATGCCGATGATGGTCGTGTCGCCGGTGACGGCGTCCACGCTTGCGACGGAGGTGCTGTCGGGCCGCAGGCCCATCCGGTCCGATCCGGCGTCGCCGCCGAGCAGCAGGATGTTGTACCGCCCATTCACCGGCGCAACGTAGCCCTTGCCCACACTGAACACCGAGGAGATCGATGACCGTGCCGAGGCGGCGATGACCGCGCCGTAGCTCGCGGTCCCCGCCGTGACGACGAGCGCGAGCACCGCGAGAGCGGCGAGAAACCCGCGGGCTGCCGGACGAGTGCGCACAAGCTTCACGAGCCGAAGTGTGTCGAGGGTGAGCACGATCCAGAGGAGGGCGTAACCGACGAGCAGGATCTGCGCGACCGTGAGCGCGATCACGTTCGTTGCGACGGAGTAGATCACCGTGGGCGCCAACCAGAACACGACGAGCCCGATGATCGCGAGCGCCCAGAGCAGGAACGTCGTGCCCACCCCGAATCGGCCAAGCCGCCGGTTGCCCGCGAGCATCTGCGCAGAGCCCGGGATGAGCAGGTTGAGCCCGATCAGCCACCAGGCGCGTTTCGTCATGATCGGTCGCGAACCGAGGTCGGGGTAACGGACCGGATGCGCGGCCGCGGAAGCAGACTGGCTCACAGTTTCGACTTAAGAGCCTGGTTCTTCTCGTCGACCATGGCCTCGAGGCTCGAGGCGTATTCGGCGAGCGCGGTAGCGAGATCCGGGTCGGACGAGCCGAGGATGCGCGCGGCGAGGAGCCCCGCATTGCGCGCGCCGCCGATCGAGACGGTGGCGACGGGGATGCCCGCGGGCATCTGCACGATCGAGAGCAGCGAGTCGAGGCCGTCGAGCCTCGACAGCGGCACCGGCACTCCGACGACGGGGAGCGTCGTGACCGAGGCGAGCATGCCTGGCAGGTGGGCGGCGCCGCCCGCACCGGCGATGATGACCCGGATGCCGCGACCGGCGGCCGCCTTGCCGAACGCGATCATCCGCTCGGGCGTGCGGTGCGCGGAGAGCACCTCGACCTCGTGGGCGATGCCGAACTCGGTGAGCGCGGCGGCGGCATCCGCCATCACGCTCCAGTCGGAATCGGAGCCCATGACGACGGCAACGAGCGGGGCTGGCATGGGCTCCATGCTATGGGTCAACCCTCAAAATGGCTGGCAGTGACCCGCGCCCGGTACACGACGTCATCGAGCACGTCGCCACCGGCCGTGACGTGGCCAACCTTGCGACCCGGCCGTGGGTCCTTGCCGTAGTTGTGGATCTTGACCGTGGGCTCATCCGCCATCGCCGCCGCGTAACGGTCGTCGAGCGAATCGTGCTCCGGTCCGCCGAGGATGTTGACCATCACCGACCAGGGTTCGCGGCAGCCCGTGGCCCCGAGCGGCAGGTCGAGCACGGCCCGCAGGTGCTGCTCGAACTGGCTCGTGGTGGAGCCGTCGATGCTCCAGTGTCCGGTGTTGTGCGGGCGCATGGCGAGCTCGTTCACCAGCAGCCGGTCGTCGGTGGTCTCGAACAGCTCGACCGCGAGCACACCCGTGACGCCGAGGCTCTCGGCGATGGTGAAGGCGATGTCCGAGGCGACCTCGGCGATCCTCCCGGCGGATGCGGGGGCCGGCGCGATGACCTCGGCGCAAACACCGTCGCGCTGCACGCTTTCGACCACGGTCCACGCGACGATCTCGCCCGAGGGTCGGCGCGCCACGGACTGGGCGAGCTCCCGCCGGTACTCGACCAGCTCCTCCACCAGCAGGGCGTCACCGGTGAACCAGTCGGCGGCCTCCTCCGCGCTCGAGACGACGCGCACGCCGTGCCCGTCGTAGCCGCCCCGCGGCGTCTTCACGACGCCCCTGCCGCCGTTCTCGTCGAGAAAGGCCTGCAGCTCGGCCGTGGACTCGACCCTCGCCCACTCGGGCACGGGAAGGCCGAGAGCGCTCAGCCGTTCGCGCATCAGAAGCTTGTCCTGGGCGTAGAGCAGCGCATCCGGTCCGGGTCTCACGGCGATACCGGCCTCGACGAGCGCACGCAGCACCTCCTGCGGCACGTGCTCGTGGTCGAACGTGACCACGTCCACCTCGCGCGCAAACCGCAGCACATCATCCAGATTGCGGTAGTCACCGAGCGCCGTGGTGGCGAGGTCGGCCGATTCTCCCGCGTTTTCGGCGAGCACCCGCAGGCGGATGCCGAGGGCGACCGCCGCGGGGATCATCATCCGGGCGAGTTGTCCGCCACCGATCACGCCAACAGTGAGCACCAGATTTCCTCCAGAACGATTATGTGATGTGGGAAACGCCCCGCACCGAGGTCAGCGACGGCCGAGTGCTCGGTAGTTCCAGCCCGCGCCCTGCCACAGCGCGGCATCGAGGCAATTGCGGCCGTCCACCACGCTTCGCTGCCACACCAACGCGCCGAGCACGCTCGGGTCGAGTTCGCGGTAATTCTTCCACTCTGTCATCACCAGCACCGCATCCGCATCCTTCGCCGCGGCCTCGGCCGACGCGACATAGTCGAGGTGCGGATACCGTGCGCGCGCGGTCTCGACGGCCTGCGGATCCGTGGCCACCACCGTCGCGCCAAGCTCAGCCAATCGCATGGCCACGTCGAGGGCCGGGGAGTCTCGCACGTCATCGGAGTTCGGCTTGAACGCGAGTCCAAGCACCGCGATGCGTTTGCCGACGACGGAGCCGCCGACGGCTTCTGCGGCAAGCGCCACCATCCGCTCTCTACGGCGCAGGTTGATGGCGTCGACCTCGCGGAGGAAGCCGAGGCTCTGATCCAGCCCCAATTCGGAAGCCCGCGCCTGGAATGCCCTGATGTCCTTCGGCAGGCAGCCTCCGCCGAAGCCGAGGCCGGCGTTGAGAAAGCGGCGACCGATTCGCACATCGTGTCCGATGGCGTCCGCCAACTGCGTGACGTCAGCACCCGTCGCTTCGGCGATCTCGGCCATGGCGTTGATGAACGATATTTTCGTCGCCAAAAACGCGTTCGCCGACACCTTCACCAACTCCGCTGTAGCGAAATCGGTGACGACCTTGGGGGTTCCATTCGCCACCGCCGTTGCGTAGACCTCGTCGAGGATGGCCTCGCTCAGAGAATCGTCGGGGTCGAAGCCATAGACCAGTCGGTCGGGTGCCACGGTGTCTTTGACGGCGAACCCTTCCCGAAGAAACTCCGGGTTCCAGGCGAGTCGGGCATCCGCGCCACTGTCCTTCAGCACTTGCGCAAGCCGCGCCGCGGTTCCCACCGGAACGGTGGATTTGCCGACGACCAGGTCCCCCGCGGCGAGGTGCGGAACGAGAGCATTGAATGCTGCGTCAACGTAGCTGATGTCTGCGGCGTAGCTGTCGGGGAGCTGTGGCGTTCCTACCGCGATGAAGTGCACGCGACTGCCCGCTGCGGCGGAAAGCTCGGTGCTGAATGTGAGGCGCCCGCTCGCGACCGCGGAGGTGAGGAGTTCCGGCAGCCCCGGTTCGAAGAACGGCGGATTGCCGTTCGCGAGCATCTCGATCTTGGAACTGTCGATGTCGATTCCGACGACCTCGTGGCCCAACGAAGCAAGGCACGCCGCGTGGACTGCGCCAAGATAGCCGCAACCGATCACTGAGATTTTCATAGGTTGTTTTAACGCTCCATACTGCAGGGACCCTAACGCAGGGTATCGGATCGAGGGTGGCCGCTAGCGCGTGCCCCAGGCCGTCGTCTCGTCTGGCGCGCGCGAGGCCTCCGCCTGACGCCTGGCGGCAATCGGATTGAGGCTCGCCTCCATGAGGTCGTGCAGCGCCGCCTGCACCAGGTCGGCATTCGGCACATCGCTCAGCACGACCGGATGATCGAGGCCGGTGTTAATTTCGACGTTGCCGCTTCCCAACATGCTCTGCATCGCGCCCTTACGCACCGTCACGTCGTAGCCCCTGCTGTGCAGCAACTCCTGACGCACCCTGGTGAAGAGGCCGTGGCGCAGCACGACGCGCCGGGTGGTGATGATGTAGCGCGTGCCGAGCCAACTCAGCAGGGGCAGGAGCCACAGCAGTACCGCGACGATCGCGGCCGCCACGGGAACGAGCAGGTTCTCCCAGTCGAGCGGAAAGCTGCCCTGCAGATAACCCGCCGCCCCGACAGCCGCGATCAGGATGATCGAGGGCCAGAAGAGCGCCCGGCCGTGCGGGCGCAGTCGTGCGACGACGCGCTCACCGTCCGGATTCTGGCTCGACATGTGTCATTCATACCGCAGATGGGTCACGTCGCCTGCGGCGACAGCCTGAACGCCGCCATCGCCCGCGACGAGTAGTCTGCCGCTCTCATCGATCCCCGTCGCCTCGCCGAAGAGTAGTTCGTCGCCGGGCAGCTGCACCTTGACTCGCTGGCCGAGCGTGCTGCACAGCGCGACGACGGCCGCGCGCAGTCCGCTCGCGTCGGGGTCCGCACCGTGATCGAGAAAGTCGCGGTAGAGGGCGCGCAGCTCGGTGAGGTATGCCGAGAGCACCGCATCCACCAGTTCGTCGCCGGTGCGCTCGGCACCGGCGAGCATGAGCGAGGTGGATGTCGAAGTGGGCAGTTCGTCTCGCTCGAAGGAGAGGTTCACCCCGACCCCGATGACCACGCCGCCCGCGTTCGGCAGAAGCTCCGCGAGGATGCCCGCGATCTTTGCCCCGTCGACCTGCACGTCGTTCGGCCACTTCAGCGTGACGCGTCGCTCGGGAACCTGCGAGGCTACCGCGCGCGTCATCGCGACGCCCGCGAGCAGCGGAAGCCACCCGAGATGCTCGAAGCCGAGCGGTTGACCGGCGGGAGTGGCCGGACGCAGCAGCACCGAGACCGCGAGCGTCTTGCCCGCGGGCGCCACCCAGACCCGCCCGAGACGACCACGACCGGCGGTCTGACTCGTCGTGAGCACCACGGCGAACTCGGGCTGCTCGCTCGCGACCGAGCGACGCACCAGCTCGTCGTTGGTCGAACCGGTCTCGTCGAGGATGAGAAGGGAGGCCGCCTGCGCGGAGCTGAGCGGAAGGTCCATCCATCCAGCGTACGGGTTGTTCCATACCGACAAGCGAGCGCGGCACACGGCAGAGGTTCCTTACAGGCCCACGGATGCGGCACGCAGGTAAAGTGAAGGCCGTGACTGCAGACGAGAACGCCGGGCAAGACATTTTCACGACAGCGGGCAAGCTCGCCGACCTCAAGAAGCGCTACCACGAGGCGGTGACCGCGAGCGGCGAGGCCGCCATTGAGAAGCAGCACTCCAAGGGCAAGAAGACCGCCCGCGAGCGCATCGAGCAACTGCTCGATCACGGCTCCTTCGTCGAGCTCGACGAGTTCGTGCGTCACCGCACCCACGCCTTCGGCATGGAGAAGAAGCGGCCATATGGTGACGCCGTCGTCACGGGTACCGGAACCATCCACGGGCGCCAGGTGGCGGTGTACAGCCAGGACTTCACGATCTTCGGCGGCTCGCTCGGTGAGGTCGCCGGCGAGAAGATCATCAAGGTCATGGACCTCGCGCTCAAGACCGGCGTGCCCATCATCGGCATCCTCGACTCGGGCGGCGCACGCATTCAGGAGGGCGTCGTCGCTCTCGGCAAGTACGGCGAGATCTTCCGCCGCAACACGGCGGCATCCGGTGTCATCCCGCAGATCTCGATCATCATGGGTCCGGCCGCGGGCGGCGCGGTCTACTCCCCCGCGCTCACCGACTTCGTGATCATGGTCGACAAGACGAGCCAGATGTTCGTCACCGGCCCCGACGTGATCAAGACCGTTACGGGTGAAGACGTAGGGATGGAAGAGCTCGGCGGCGCGCTCACCCACAACAAGATCTCGGGGGTCGCGCACTGGCTGGCGAGCGACGAGGATGACGCGCTCGACTACGCGCGCACGCTCCTCGGCTTTCTGCCGGACAACAACCTGGCCGAGCTGCCCGTCTACGAGAACGACATTGAGCTCGAGATCACCGACGCGGACCGCCGGCTCAACACGCTCATCCCCGACAGCCCGAACCAGCCGTACGACGTCACCGCCGTCATCGAGCACATCGTCGACGGCGGGGACTTCCTCGAAGTGCAGCCGCTGTTCGCCCCCAACATCGTCATCGGATTCGGTCGCGTCGAAGGTCGGTCCGTCGGCATCGTCGCGAACCAGCCCTCGACGATGGCGGGCACGCTCAACATCGACGCCGGAGAGAAGGCGGCGCGGTTCGTGCGATTTTGCGACTCCTTCTCGATTCCGATCATCACCCTCGTCGACACCCCCGGATACCTCCCGGGCACCGACCAGGAGTGGACCGGCGTCATCCGCCGTGGCGCGAAGCTGCTCTACGCCTATGCCGAGGCAACCGTGCCGCTCGTGACAGTCATCGTGCGCAAGGCCTACGGCGGCGCATACATCGTGATGGGCTCCAAGCAACTCGGCGCGGACCTCAACTACGCGTGGCCGACCGCTGAGATTGCCGTGATGGGCGGCCAGGGCGCCGTGCAGATCCTGTACCGCAGCGAAATCAAGGCGGCCGAGGTGAACGGCGAGGATGTCGCTGCCGTGCGCACGAAGCTCGCCAACGAGTACACCTACAACGTCGCAAGCCCGTTCCTGGCGGCGGAGCGTGGCGAGCTCGACGGCGTGATCGAACCGGCGGCCACCAGGGTCACGGTGATCAAGGGGCTGCGAGCCTTCAGGACCAAGCGTGCGGCGCTGCCCCCGAAGAAGCACGGGAACATTCCACTGTGACCGCGTCCGCATCCGGAGCTCACTCGGCGAGCACCGACTTCATGGTTGTCGCGGGTGCGCCCACCCCGACGGAGCTCGCGGCGGTCACCGCTGTGCTCTCCGCCGCGATCGAGGATGCGCGCAGCTCGGGAGCCGAGACGGCGGAGCCGAGACGCAGCGCCTGGCAGCGCGTCCAGCGGCCCATTCGCGTTCCCCTGTCGCGCGGCGCCGGAACGTGGCGCAGCTTTAGCGGCTGAGCAACCGATACCGCCCCCAAACGGGGGTCAAACCTACGCAGTCGCGATATTTCGGGGTACGAGACAACGAAATCCGAAGCAATGGCAGCGGAATCCGTCCGCGGAACGTGCTCGCCACGGCAACTTTGCCCGGATTTCGCAAAATGTACCCCTGATTTCGGAGCCTAAAGCCCGGAAAATCGGCACTTTCTGCTGGGGTTTGGGGGGCGTTCCATCAAATTGTCCCCCATTAGTCCCCCAAAGAGACGACTTTGCACGGGGGTTACGACGTTGCAGAATAACTAGTGCTAGGTGTCTCTCTTTGAGTTACACCACCGGTCATTAGCCGACTAGGGTAAGCGGGCTAATGACTTGGGGGCGGGTCAGGACGATATTCGGGTTATCGTCCTGACCCGGGGAATTGCGAAGGGCCGGAACAATCGTTCCGGCCCTTCTGCCGTTCCGCCGCGATTGCGCCGACGACGGGTCGGGCTCCCGCGGAACCGAACTCGTCGCAGCGCGACGCCCGAACCCTTACGTGTCGCTCCGGTAGAGTGGCACGTGCTCGGAGGGGACACGCGCTGTGACGGGAATCTACGGGACACCCCGCATTCCTCAGGCCTTCGTGCCCAGATCCCGCATCCGAACACGGTTCGAGACTGATAGCGCGCTCGTCGTTGTTCGCGCTCCGGCAGGTGCAGGCAAGACCGTCGCCGTCGCGGACTGGGCCACACAGTGCGTGACCGACGGCGTCTGGCTCAGCGTGCGCGAGGAGATGTCCAGCCCGCGAGCGCTCTGGGCTGCCCTGCTCCGGGTGCTCGCCGACGCGAACCTGCTTCCTCCAGACGGCGTGCTCGAGCGATCGATGGAATCACTCGACGAGGTCGTGCGGCTACGCGACCTGCTCATCCGCGGCTTCGCGCAGGTGCCGCAACCGATCGTGCTCATCCTGGACGGCGTGCAGCCGATCACCGATCCCGAGTTCTACGAAGACCTGGCCGAGCTGCTCGCCAGCACCCCGCGGCTGCGTGCCATCGTGATCTCGAGGGCACTGAGCCCCCTTGAGTCGGCGGGCGTTCGGCTGTCGCTTTCGCCGGTGATCGTCGGGGCGGAGGACCTGGAACTGAACTTTGACGACACCATGGCCGCACTCCAAGCGGGCGGGCTCGAGGTGTCCGGCCACGAGTTCGCCGGCGCACTCCGCACCGCCACGGGAGGAAACCCACTCCTCGTCAGAGGCATCATCCTCGCGATTCAGCGAGGCGAACTGCCTGCCGGCGTCGTCTCGATTCAGGACGTGCTCACCGCTCCGGGTACCGAGTCGCTGATCGAGGCGGTGCTTGCACGCTCCGCGGCGTCCGAGGACATCGACTTCGCCGTGCGCTGCTCGGTCCCTGACGTGCTCACGGCAGAGCTGGCCGAGGAATTGACCGGTCGCCGTGACGCCGGGGCGCTGCTCGATAAGGGCGAGCGATCGGGAATCGGCATGTGGTCCGACGGCGCCGAGGGGCTCGTGTTCTCGCTCTCGCCCGTCTTCAGATCAATTCTGCGAGCCGAACTCGGTCGCCGTTTTCCCGGCGAGATCGCGCGGCTCGAGCGCATCTCGGCCGAGTGGGCGCACCGGAACGGTCGCGTCTTCGAGGCGCTGACCCATGCGCTTGCCGCGGGAGACCTCGACCTCGCCTCGACGATCGTCATGCAGGACTGGCACGCCATGACGGCGACGCATCGGCGCGCCACGATCATTGACCAACTCGGCTCGCTGTCCCTGCGAGCGCTGCATCGGCATCCGATCCTCGCCATGATGCTCGGGCTCACCTACAACGCCACTGCGGTGCATAAGATCCGCGCGATGGAGATGTTCGGCATTGTCGCGCTGTCGACCCGCGTGCGGGCGAAGTCTCAGCCGAAGACGATGCGGCTGCTTCTGCTCCTCCTCGAGAGCAGCGCGCTGCGGTTGACCGGCCGCATCGAGGGCGCAGTGCGGGCGGCAGATCGCGCGATCGAGCTGCGACGAGAGCTGAGCTTCGACGAGCAGGACGCGCTCGCACGCACCCTGCCGACCTTCCTCAACCAGATCGGCCAGACCTACTTTTACCACGGGCAGGTGCTCCGTTCACTTGAGCTGTTTCGGGAGGCACTCGCCTACCCGAAGAGCAGGGCGCCACGGGGCTGGTACCACGGCCTGGCCCTCACCGCCGGCGCGAGCGCGGTGCGCGGGCAGATGGATGACGCTGCGCAGTTCATCGAGACCGCCCGCACCGAGACCTGGCCTGAGGGCTGGCGCGACGGATACTACGGCGCCATGTATCAGCTGGCCGAGTCCTTCCTTGCGCTCGAGGCGTTCGACACCGACCTGGCCGAGAGGCACATCCAGGCGCTTGCGCCGCACCTCGACACGATCGAGCACTGGCCGCTGATCCTGCATCTGAATGCCATGATCTGCCTGACCGGGGGCCGCGCCGCCGAAGGTCTCGCCCTTCTGGGCAGCGAGCCATCCAAGCACGCTCGAAGGCCGAACTCCTTCACGAGCGCGCAGCTCGACGCAACGACCTCGCTCCTCCTGCTGGCCGCGGGCCGTCCGGCCGAGGCCGACGCCGCCGTCAGGAAGCTGCCGAAGACCCTGCCTGCAGCTGCGCTCGCGCTCGCCAGGATCGCGCTGGTCGGCAACAGGCCGGAGGAGGCGACGCGACTGCTTGCGGCGATGGCATCGAAGGAACAGGAACTGTCGCCGCGCACGCTCGCCCAGATTCTGTTGGTGCAGGCCGCTGCTGCACTGCGCCGCGGACACGACGAGCGCGCCCTGTCGGCGCTCGGGCGCGCCGCGGTGGTGCTGTGCGACCACCGCATGCGCTTTCCACTCATGCTCATCCCGCACGAAGACCTCGAGGCTCTGAAGCGCAGTGCGGACGACAACGGAGTCACGCTCGCGGGCGGAATTCTCGACACGCTCGACGACATCCCGGATGTCCTGCCCGCGTCGCTCGCCACCGCCTCCCTGACAGAGCGCGAACGGGTGGTCCTCGAGCATCTGATCACCACGGGAAACGTTGCGGAGATCGCTGAACAACTCTTCGTCTCCACGAATACGATCAAGAGCCAACTGCGCAGCATCTACCGCAAGCTCGGGGTGAGTTCCCGAGAGGAAGCGCTGCTGGTCGCCACGGAGCGCCAGGTGATCCGCGATTAACCGCGCGACCGCACCCTCGCGCGCCCGTCCTCGTCGGACGACCAGCGGCGGGCGTGCCCTGCTGCCCTCCCTGTCGGTCGTTGCGCTCGTGCTCTCGGCGAACTTCGCGGCGATCATCGCGGTGCTGCTTCCCAACCAGATCGCTCACATCGACCCCGCGAACAAAGTACATAGCCTCGCCATTGTCACCTCCGTGTCCTTCGGCTTCACCCTGTTCGCACAGCCGCTCGTCGGAGCGCTCAGCGATCGCACTCGTGGCAGGCTCGGCAGGCGCCTGCCGTGGATGGCGGGTGGCGCCGTGGTCGCGGCGGCCTTCCTCTTCGCGCTCGGCGGGATCGGCAGCGTGCTCTGGGTCTGCGTGTTCTGGGTCGTCATTCAGTTCGCGCTGAACGCCGTGGACGGCCCCGTGTCCGCCGTCGTGCCCGACCGGATTCCGCGATCGAGGCGCGGCACAGCATCCGCCATCATCGGCATCGGCATGATGGCTGGAGCGGCCCTCGGCACGGTGGGCGCCGCCGAGTTAGCGGACGAGTTGCCCGTCGCCTACACCGCGCTCGGAGTCGCCGTGATCGTCGGCGTGGCAGTCTTCGCGGTCTTCGGCCGAGAACCCGCGGAGATCACCCTCGCGCGGCAGGCGAGCGTGCCACCGTTCTCGTGGAGCGGCTTCCTGCGCGGCTTCTGGGTCGATCCGCGGCAGCATCCGGATTTCACCTGGGCCTTCGCCGCGCGCTTCCTGTTCATCCTCGGCTACAACCTCGTCTACAGCTTCCAGCTGTTCGTGCTCACCGACTACATCGGGATGCCGCTCGACGACGCTAACCGACTGCTCGGTCTGCTCACCGTGCTGACCTTCATCACCACGCTCCTCGCCGTGGTGGTGGCGGGCTGGTGGAGCGATCGTGCCGGGCGGAGGAAGATCTTCGTGGCGGCGGCATCCGTGTTCCTGGTGATCGCGCTCACGGCCCCGCTGCTGGTGCCCACGGTCGGCGGCATGGTCGTGTTCGCAGCCGTCAAGGGACTCGGCTTCGGCATCTTCCTCTCGAGCGCTGCCGCGCTGTTCACCGAAGTACTGCCGCACGATGGCGGTTCAGCGGCGAAGGATCTCGGCATCTTCAACGTCGCCACCAATCTCGCCCAGGTGCTCGCTCCCGCAATTGCGGCCGCCCTCATCGGGAGCGCCGTGAGCTATCCGGCACTCTTCGGAACGGGCATCGTCGCGGTGATCGCGGCGGCGCTCCTCGTCCTGCCCATCAGAGGGGTGCGCTGAGGCCGAATTCGCCCTCCCGGGCGCGAGAGCTACTCCGCGGCCACCCGGGGAATCTCGAGCCAGAGGTCCACCCGGTCGCCATCGCCTTCCTCGGCCGCGTGTTCGCCGAGAGCGCTCGAGTGGCCGTCGTCGGGTGAGCTCAGCCCGACGACCGTCACGGCCGTGTCTGAACCCTCGGGAACGGTGCGCGCGATGAGCTTGCCTGTCACGGTGTCGCGGATGGCGACGGCGAGGCGGTTGTGCACCCGCTCGAGCTCGTCATCCGGCAGGTCGTCGAGGCCGCCCTCGTCGAGGAGCGTGACGATCGTGCCCTTACGCCTGGCGATCATGATCTGCTCGCGCACGCGGTCGTTCAGCAGCTTGCGGCCGCGGATCTCATCACGGATGGCTCCCTCGAGGTAGAGGCACTCGCGACGCTGGCCCGCGGTGAGCTGGCCGCCGCTCGCGACGATCTGTCGCAGCATGGGCAGGGCCATCCGGCTGGTCTGGCCGAGTCGGAACTGTCGTTCGGAGACGTGCGCCTCCTGCGCCGCACGCCACTCCACGGCCTCGCGCTCGGCCATCGCGTACTGCCTGGCGTCTCTGCCCGCCTTGGCGAGCGATCGCGACAACACATGCGAGATCGCTACCCACGAGACGCTCCCGACGACGCCGAGAGCGGTGAGCGCACCGAAACCGGCCCACGCCACGGTCTGCACTGCGAGCGCGCCGACGCCGAGCCAGGCGAAGCCGTGCCGTCGCCTCGTCGAGGTGATCACCATCAGCGTTCCGACAGCGGCCACGTACCACGCGGCGTAGTTGTCGCCCACCGGGCCCGACAACTGGCTCGTGACGAGCAAGGGCACCGAGACCGCCACCGCGACGTTGAACGAGGCCACCCAGACGGGCATCCGCGATCGCTTCGAAGGCCACAGGCTCGCGATTGTGGCCAGGGCGTACAAGAGAAGGGCTGCGACGTAGGGTCCGGGGTGCCGTGGCACACCCAGCGAGACGACGCCGAGAAGCACGTGATAGGCCGAGAACACGGCGGCCAGGCCAACGATGAGGTATCGGGGAACCGAAATGATCACGGCAGCAGCTCCTCGATCGGGGACTCGTCGCGGTCCACGGTGTCGTGTGCAGGATCCGGCCACTGGATCGTGATGACCGTGCCGCGACCCTCCGCGGAATCGATCTTGACCGCGCCACCGGCGCTCGCGACGCGCTCGAGGATCGATACCCGCAAGCCGAGGCGCTCGGTCGGAACCGTGGACGCGTCGAATCCATATCCCGTGTCACCGATATCGACCTGGATGCCGCCGTAGGCCTTACCGCGGATGCTGAGCCAGCGCGAGACTCCCGGGCCCTGACCTGCGTGCTGGAGGCTGTTGACCATCGCCTGCACCGACGCGGAATACAGAGCCTCGGCCACGTGAACAGGGATCGAGCCCTGCCCGATGTCGGTGGTGCGAAGCTCGAATGGCGCCGAGAGCGTCGCCGTCGCCCCCATGATCCGGTGCGAAAGCTGGCTGTTCGTGACGACGGCGTCGTCATCGGGAGAGGCGGCGGCGGCCGCCTTGAGGTGGCCCATCGCGTTCCTCGCCATGCGCGTCGCCAGCTCCTGAGCCTCCGGAGTGTCGGCGGATGCGGCCGAGAGAAGCGTGGTCAGAACGCTGTCGTGCACGATCGAGTCGACCTGCACGCGCTCCACCTCGGTGGCGTGCTGGCGCACGGCGTGCGAATACCGTTCGAGCGCGGTCGCCTGAGCGGAGTCGACCGAGGCCGCGGCCTGGCGAAGCAGGGTGATGAGGATCAGTACCGCGCCGCCCAGAATGATGGCGTAGAGCGTGTCGAGCGCGGCCGGCCCCCAACCCCGTGCTCCCCCCGCCTCCGCGGTGCGGGTGAGGCCGTAGGCGACCGGCGCGGCGATGAGATACACCGTGGCGGGCCACGGTTTGAACGACAGGGCCGCGGCACCCGTGGCGATCGTGCAGAGATACCACAACCACGGGCGCTCGTTCGAGGCGACGAGCGAGGGTGAGACGGTGAGCGACCAGGTGGCCATGGCGATCAGCCAGGCAAAGCAGAGAAACGCACCGGCAGGTCGCACGAGCCGCTTGGTGAATGCCGCGATGAGCAGCAGCACGATGCCGCCATAGATCGCAACCACGATCGCGAGCCCCCACCCGGGGCGCTGACCGCCGAACTGGCCGAGGGTGATCGGAAAGGTCTGCGCCCCGAACACGAGGCCGACGATCCCCACGGATCGCGACACGACCGTCTCGATCTGCCGCCTGCTGATGGGGCTGCGCGGCTGCTTCGCCGTCGCCGCAGCGGCCTCGTAAGTCTTAGCGGCCATCTCCGCCATCCGGATCAAGACCCGGAAGGATGCCGTCTTCGACCGCGCGGCGCAGGAGGTCGACCTTGGTGGGCGCCGGTCGGCCGACCTCGACGTACTTGACCCGGATGCGATCGAGATATTCCCGGGCGGTCGAGTAGCCGATGCCGAGTTGCTCTGCCGCAAGCTTGAGTGGAAGACCGGAGGCGTAGAGATGCAGGATCTCGCGCTCGCGGCGCCCCAGCTGGGCCTTCGAGAAGTCGCGGTCGGCATCGATCGCGGTCGCCCACTCCAGGTTGTTGAGCACATCTCCCCTGGCCACCGTCTCGACAGCGGCCATGACCGTCTTGGTCGCGGAGGCCTTGGGGATGACGCCGGCAGCGCCCGCGGCGAGCGCCTCGCGCACCGAAGCAACGCGGTCGGCAATGCTGTGGATCAGGACGGCCGAGCCCATGGCCTGCACGCGCTTGACGTTGTCAGTGACCGTCGATCCATCGCCGAGCGAGAGGTCGAGCACGACCACGTCGCACTCGCGACCGGCGAGTCCATCCACGAGCTCGCGCACCGATGCCGCCGCCATGACGAAGTCGAAGCCGGCCTCGAGGCAGGCGGCCTTGAGGCCCAATCGAACGGACTCGTGGTCATCGACGACAGCGACGCGAATGCCGGATGGGGCCCTTGTGCCGCCTTCGGATACCTTCTCTTCGACCATCGCCGTTCCTGTCTCCCCCGCCAACGCGGCAGCCACCGGCTGCCGCCCCCATCGTATCGGGCGGCAGCGCTCACGCGCCGATAGAGTCTGCAGATGAATTCCCGCGTCGCCAAGGTCCTGCTCGCGACGGCGGTCTCCCTGTTGGCATTGTGCGGGTGCTCGAGTTCGCGTAACCGATTCCTCGCTTCGCGCTTCGCGAATGCCGACGGCACCGAGCGCGTGTATCGCTATAGCAACGTCTCGGTGACCAGCCCGAGCGGAGCATCCGCCCTGTTCTCAACGAGGCTGTCGAACGCACTGCAGATCAGGGTGGGCAATAAGAACGCCACCGTCGGCGGCAAGCAGCGATACGTGCTCTCGCGCCGTGATCCTGCTCCTAGCGCCGCAGGGTCGCGACGGCCTCGACGTGGTGCGTGTTCGGGAATAGGTCGAAAGCGCGCAAGCGCACGAGTTCATAGCCCCGCGCGCTGAACAGCGCGACATCCCGCGCGAGAGCGACCGGGTCGCACGCGACGTAGATCAGCTGGGCGGGCGCCAGTTGGACGAGTTCATCGACGACCGCCTTGCCCGCGCCGGAGCGCGGCGGGTCGAGAATCACCGTCGCCTGCTTGAGGCGCCCGCTCTCGGCAGGCCCCGCGGATGCGCGCAGCTGCTGCAGGTACCTCTCCACTCGCGCGGTCACCGACACCGCACCGACCCACTCGGCCAGGTTCTCCGCGGCGTGCTCCGTCGCGCGGGAGTCGCTCTCGACGGTCGTGATGCGCAGGGCCTGCCCGAAGCGGTCGCCGAGTGCAGCGGCAAGCAGTCCGACGCCGCCATAGAGGTCGAGGTTCGCCGCGTGCGGGTCGAAGAGTGACTCGTCGACGGCCTCCTGCACGGCGCGGGTGAGCGTCTGGGGGGCGGCGCGATGCACCTGCCAGAAGCCGCGAACGTCGAGCCGGAACTCGCGATCACCGACGGTCTCGACAATCGTCTGCGGCTTCGGTGCCGCGGCCTTCTTCTGTCGCGCACCTTTGCCTCGACCGCGCTGCTGCCGTGCAGACTGGGGCGTCTCGCCCGTGAGCACCCAGGGGTTGCCGCTCGACGGCGCGATGACGTCGATGACGGATTCGCCGGGAAAGGTCTCGGTGAGCGGCGCGATCGCCGCGAGTTCCGGCGTGGCCAGCGGCAGCTCCTGCACGGGCACCACACGATGCGAGCGCGCGGAATAGGGGCCGGGCGTGCCGTCTTCTGCTACATGCAGGCGCACGCGGGTGCGCCATCCGGTGCCATCTTCGGCGCCGGGCAGTGCCTCGACGGTGACGTCGGAGTCGATGCCCGCCATACGCTGCAGCGCCTCGGTCAACACCTGCCGCTTCAACTCACGCTGGTGATCTGGCACGATGTGGCCGAACTCCGCGCCGCCCGCGCGATTCTTCGGAGCGCGTTCGACAGAAGCGGCCGCCCAGATGTGTGGCTGCCGAAACTCCGAGGGCTCGAGCACCTCCGTCGTCTCGGCTCGCCAGAACGATGGCCTGGAGTCATCACTGACCCTCGCACGCACGGTCTCACCCGGAATCGCGTCGCTCACGAACACGACCCGGCCCTCGTACCGCGCGACCGCGATGCCGCCGTGGGCTACCTTGGTAACCTCCAGCTCGATCTCCGTGCCCTGATTTTCAGCCATCCCCCAAGACTCCCACAGGAGGTGCCGTGCGACTGTATCTCGCCTCGACCTCACCGGCCAGGCTCGCGACGCTGCGCGCGGCCGGCATCGAGCCTGTTGTCCTCCCCTCCGAGGTCGACGAGGATGCTGCGGTCGCCGCCGCCGGCCCGCTCACGACCGCGCAGATGGTGCAGTTGCTCGCGCGTCTGAAGGCAGAGGCCGTGACGGGTCGGTTGGTCGACGGGCAGCCCATCGATGGCTTCGTTCTCGGCGGGGACTCTGCGTTCGAGCTCGACGGCGTGACCTATGGCAAGCCGCACCTGCCGGAGGTCGCGAGGGAGCGCTGGCTGCTGCAGCGCGGCCGCACCGGCCATCTGCACAGCGGCCACTGGCTCATCGATCACCGAGGCGGCGTGCTTGGCGACGCACGCGGCGCGGTCTCGAGCTCCGCCGTCACCTTCGCCGACAACATCTCCGACGAGGAGATCGACGCGTACGTCGCCACCGGCGAGCCACTCAAGGTCGCCGGCGCATTCACCATCGACAGCCTCGGTGCGCCGTTCATCTCCTCCATCGAGGGCGACGCTCACGCGATCGTCGGACTCTCGCTCGCTATGCTCAGGCAACTGCTGCTGGGGTTCGAGGTGAGCTGGCCGAGCCTCTGGAACCGCGGTGCGGCATCCGAGACGGACACCCGCACGGTCGAGGGCCACTTGTAGGGCCTGCGAGAGATTCGCCCGTCTTTTTTGGAGGTCTGTGCCAAAGACCCGTGACCACCGACCAATAAGCTAAGGAATTATGCCCAGTATCACGAAGGTCCTGATCGCCAATCGCGGCGAAATCGCCGTACGAGTCATCCGGGCAGCGAAGGACAGCGGCATACCCTCCGTCGCGATCTATGCCGACCAGGACAGGGATGCGCGGCACGTCAAGCTCGCCGACGAGGCCTACGCGCTCGACGGCTCGACCAGCGCAGACACCTACCTCGTCATCGACAAGATCCTCTCCATCGCCAGGCGCTCCGGGGCGAATGCGATCCACCCGGGCTACGGGTTCCTCGCCGAGAACGCAGAATTCGCCCGCGCCGTCATCGACGCAGGCATCCTCTGGATCGGCCCATCGCCCGACGCGATCGAGAAGCTCGGCGACAAGGTTTCCGCACGACACATCGCCGAGAAGGTGGGCGCGCCGCTGGCACCCGGAACCCTGAATCCCGTCTCCGGCGCATCCGAGGTGCTCGACTTCGTCGACACCCACGGGCTTCCCGTCGCGATCAAGGCCGCGTTCGGCGGTGGCGGTCGCGGGCTCAAGGTGGCCCGCACCCGCGAGGAGATCCCCGAACTGTTCGACTCCGCGACGCGCGAGGCGGTCGCCGCCTTCGGTCGCGGTGAGTGTTTCGTGGAGAAGTACCTCGACGAGCCGCGGCACGTCGAGACGCAGTGCCTCGCGGATGCGCACGGCAACGTCGTCATCATCTCCACCCGCGACTGCTCGCTGCAGCGCCGACACCAGAAGCTCGTGGAGGAGGCTCCGGCGCCGTTCCTCACCGAAGAGCAGACCGCGCTCCTGTACTCCTCCTCGAAGGCGATCCTGCGCGAGGTCGGCTACGAGGGCGCGGGCACCTGCGAGTTCCTCGTCGCGAAGGACGGCACCATCTCGTTCCTCGAGGTGAACACGCGACTGCAGGTGGAACATCCGGTGTCCGAGGAGGTCACCGGCATCGACCTCGTGCGCGAGCAGTTCCGCATCGCCGAGGGCGGCATCCTCGACTACGACGACCCGGAGCCGACCGGGCACTCCTTCGAATTCCGTATCAACGGCGAAGACCCGGGCCTGAACTTCCTGCCTTCCCCCGGTCCGGTGCACGTGCTGCGGATGCCGGGCGGACCCGGCGTGCGCGTCGACAGTGGCGTCACGACCGGCGACGTCATCAGCGGCGCGTTCGATTCGCTGCTCGCCAAGCTCATCGTCACCGGCTCTTCGCGCCAGGATGCCCTGGAACGAGCGCGCCGCGCCCTCGACGAATTCGAGGTGGCCGGCCTGCCCACAGTGCTGCCGTTCCACCGCAAGATCGTGCGCGACCCGGCGTTCACGAGCGAGCCCTTCTCGATCTACACGCGCTGGATCGAGACCGAGTTCGTGAACGACATCGAACCGTGGAGTGGCTCGCTCGAAGCTCCCGCTGCCGCGCCGGCCCGCCAGAGCGTGGTCGTCGAGGTCGACGGCAAGCGCATCGAGGTCTCGCTGCCCGCACGGCTCTCCGCCGGGCCTGCCGCCACCGCGTCGGTCGTCCCGCCGCGCCGCCGCGACGCCGGCACCGCGGTCAGCACGGCGACCGGGGACTCGGTGAAGGCCCCCATGCAGGCGACCGTCGTGAAGCTCGCGGTTGCCGAGGGCGACACCGTGGTGAAGGGTGACCTGATCCTGGTGCTCGAGGCGATGAAGATGGAGCAGCCGATCACGGCACACAAGGACGGGACGATCACGGGCGTCAACGCCTCGGTCGGGGCGACCGTCTCATCCGGGCACCTGCTGCTCAATATCGTCTAGCGCGCCGCGCCGCCCGCTCGAGGGCTGTCATGTGTCGCGAGGGCTGCTGCTGAACGACCGCCGTCGCGACAAACGGCCGCCCTCGCGCGAATCTAGCGGGTCAGTGGACTATGTGCAGGGCGCGGGCGGCGGCGGTGATGCTGTCGGAGAGGGAGGGGTAGACCGTGAAGGCGCGGGCGACCTCGTCGACCGTGAGGCGGTGCTCCACGGCGATCGCGATCGGCAGGATGAGCTCAGAGGCCCGAGGTGCGACGATCACGCCGCCGATGACGGTGCCTGAGCCCGTGCGCGCGAACAGCTTCACGAAGCCATCCTTGATGCCCATCATCTTGGCGCGCGGGTTGGAGGCGAGCGGCAGTTTGTAGATATCGCCCTGCGCGATGCCATCCTCGATCTGCTTCTGCGACCAGCCGACCGTGGCGATCTCGGGCTGCGTGAAGATGTTCGAGGTGACGTTGCGCAGCTCTGTCGGGTTCACCGCGTCGCCCATGGCATGGAACACGGCGGTGCGCCCCTGCATCGAGGCGACGGATGCCAGAGGCAGGAAGTCCGAGCAGTCGCCGGCCGCGTAGATCGACGGCATCGACGTGCGGGCGACCCGGTTCACGCGGATGTGGCCGGACTCTGTCAGCTGCACCCCCGCATCCTCGAGGCCGATGCCCGCGGTGTTCGGAATGGACCCCACGGCCATGAGGCAGTGGCTGCCCTCGACCGTGCGACCGTCGCTGAGCGTGGCGATGACGCCATCGGCGGTGCGCTCGATCGACTCCGCCCTTGACTTGGACAGAACGTTCATGCCGTTGCGCTTGAAGACGTCTTCGATCACCCTCGCGGCATCCGCGTCTTCACCGGGCAGCACCTGGTCGCGGCTGGAGATCAGCGTGACCTTCGAGCCGAGCGCGGTATACGCGGAGGCGAACTCGGCTCCTGTGACGCCCGATCCGACGACGATGAGGTGCTCGGGAATGGTGGCGAGCGTGTAGAGCTGGGTCCAGGTGAGGATGCGCTCACCGTCCGGCTTCGCAGTCTTGAGGATGCGCGGGCTCGCACCGACCGAGACCACGATGGTGTCAGCGTTGATCTCGTCGAAGTCGGTGGCACTCTTGCCTCGACCGGTCGAGACAATGATTCTGGTGGGCCCATCGAGGCGGCCGTCGCCCTGCACGACCTTGACGCCCGACTTGATCAGCTGCGATTTCATGTCTTCCGACTGCTGCCTGGCGAGCCGGAGCAGCCGCTGGTTCACTGCGGCGAGGTTCACGGTGACCTCCGGGCGCACGGGCCGGCCGGACTCCCCGCGCGTAAAGAACTGCACCCCCAGGTCGGTCGCCTCGCCGATCGCGTTGGCGGCCTCGGCGGTGGCGATGAGGGTCTTCGAGGGCACGACATCCGTCAGCACGGCCGAACCGCCGACACCGAGCCGCTCGACGATGGTGACGTCGGCGCCGAGCTGGGCGCCGGCGAGCGCGGCCTCGTAACCGCCCGGCCCCCCGCCGAGGACCGCGATGCGCTGTTTTCGCTCGAATTCATAAGCCATGGGTCCATTCTCGCAGCGCGGCGCGCCCGCACGCACGACGGGGGCGCCGCGCACCGAGCCGACGCCGTTTCGAGTGGTCGTGAACGCACCTGGGCAGGCGAGGTATAGGTCAGAAAACCGGATGCCGCAAGGGGCTGACCGACGCACAGGTCACGGTGTTAGCGTGGCGGCATCTGGCCCCCATAAGGGGGTACATCACACGGAAGGCGAGATGATGAGCGACAGCCCAAACCCCATTCAGGTGCAGAAGTTCCTCGGCGGAATCGACTATCCGGCGAGCAAGGATGACATCGTCAGCGCGGCGAGAGACGCCGGTGCCGATGACGGAGTGCTCAGCGCCCTCGGCGCCATTCCCGACCGCGAGTACGACGGGCCGACGGCGGTCAGCGAGGCAGTGGCATCGTGACGACGGACCAGTACACCTTCGACAACCCGGTGACGCGATACCCGTCGATCGACCCGCCCGAGCAGCACCAGGAGGAGCCGGGGCTCGAGCGCGACATGACCCCGACACCCGATCTCGGCGAGAACACGTACCGCGGCAGCGGTCGGCTCGAGGGCCGCAAGGCTCTCGTGACGGGTGCGGATTCCGGGATCGGCGCGGCGGTCGCGATCGCCTTCGCTCGCGAGGGCGCAGATGTCGCACTCTCCTACCTGCCCTCTGAGGAGCCGGATGCGCAGCGCATCGTCGGCCTGATCGAGGATGCGGGGCGCAAGGCCGTCGCGCTCCCCGGCGACCTGAGCGACCCGGCATACTGTCGCGAGCTCGCACAGGGCGCGGTGGACGGGCTCGGCGGCCTCGACATCCTCGTCAACAACGCCGGTCGCCAGATCTACTGCGAGAAGCTCGAAGACCTCAGCGACGAGCAGTTCGAAGCCACGCTCAAGACGAACGTCTTCGGGATGTTTTGGCTCACGAAGGCCGCGCTGCCGCACCTCCCCGCGGGCTCCTCGATCATCAACACCACGTCGATTCAGGCCTACAAACCGTCGGCGGGTCTCATCGACTACGCCACGACGAAGGGCGCGATCAACACCTTCACCAAGGGACTGGCGCAGCAGCTCGCGCCGCGCGGCATCCGCGTGAACGCCGTCGCACCCGGGCCGGTGTGGACGGTGCTGCAGGTCTCCGAGGGGCAACCGACGGAGGCCCTGCCCGAATTCGGGAAGTCGACGCCGCTCGCGAGGCCCGGGCAGCCGGCCGAGCTCGCCCCGGCATACGTGTTCCTCGCCTCCCCCGAGTCGAGTTACGTGCTCGGCGAGACGCTCAATGTGAACGGTGGAACACCGAGCCCGTAGCGGCCGGCGACTAAGGAGAGGAGAAGCTGATGGATGACGACAAGCGCTCGATGGAGCAGGAGAAGGACCGTGCGCGGCAGGAGGCCGCCGATGTGACCTCGCACGATCGGCCGTCTCACGACGACCCGGAGACGGAGGAGGACACGGCCTCCGGCGGCGCACCGGAGCAGCCGGACAAGTAGGGCGCGCGGCCCGGACAAGGGGCACGGTCTGGGCTGCGGCCTCCCCGGCCAATAGAGTGGTCTGATGCCCACAAACGCACTCAATCCGCTCGACGATCTCTCGGTGGACCCCTTCCAGATCGCTCGGGATGCGGCGGCGCAGATCGCCGAGAAGACCGGCGTCGAACGCCACGACATCGCCCTCACTCTGGGCAGCGGCTGGGCGAAGGCCGCCGACCTGATCGGCGAGACCATCGCGACGATCCCGGCGACCGAGATCTCCGGCTTCAGCAAGCCCGCCCTTGAGGGGCACGTCGGATCGCTGCGTTCCATCCTGCTGCCGAGCGGCAAGCGCGCGCTCGTGATCGGTGCACGCACGCACTACTACGAGAACCACGGCGTGCGACGCGTCGTGCACTCGGTGCGAACGGCGGCCGCCACGGGCGCGACGACCATGATCCTCACCAACGGGGCCGGGGGCATCCGCGAGAGCTGGAAACCCGGCACGCCCGTGCTGATCAGCGACCACATCAACCTCACCGGCGATTCGCCACTCGAGGGCGCCACCTTCATCGACCTCACCGATCTCTACAGCGCGAGACTCCGCGCGATCGCGCGGAGCATCGAACCGGGCCTCGACGAGGGCGTGTACGTGCAGAACCGCGGTCCGCACTACGAGACTCCGGCAGAGGTGCAGATGGCGAAGACGATCGGGGGGCACATCGTCGGGATGTCGACCGCGCTCGAGGCGATCGCGGCGCGGCAGGCGGGCATGGAGATCCTGGGGCTGTCGCTCATCACGAACCTCGCGGCGGGCATCCAAAAGACGCCCCTCAGCCACGCCGAGGTCATTGACGCGGGCAAGGCCGCCGAGCCCGTCATCAGCGCCCTTCTCGCTCGAATCGTGGCCGTGCTGTGAGCGACGCTGTGACCGACGGCGTGATCCAGCAGGCGGAGGCCTGGCTCGCGCAAGACCCCGACGCGGAGACCCGCGCCGAATTGCAGTCCCTGATCGAGGGCGCGACGGCGGGTGATGACGCCGCCACCGCGAGCCTCCACGAGCGCTTCGACGACCGCCTGGAGTTCGGCACCGCTGGCCTCCGAGGCCGAATCGAGGCCGGCCCCAACCGCATGAACCGCGTGCTCGTCTCGCAGGCCGCCGCGGGTCTCGCCGCCTACCTGCTCGAGAAGGCCGGCGACGAACAGCCCTCGATCGTCATCGGATACGACGGTCGCAAGAATTCGCGTGTCTTCGCCGAGGACACGGCCGAGCTGATGGCGGGCGCGGGCGTGCGCGCCATCCTGCTGCCACGCCTGCTGCCAACGCCGATACTCGCTTTCGCCGTGCGCCACCTCGACACGACCGCCGGCGTCATGGTGACCGCGAGCCACAATCCACCGCAGGACAACGGATACAAGGTCTACCTCGGCGAGGCCGACGAGGGGTCTCAGATCGTGCCGCCGGCGGACGCGGAGATCGCGGCGCACATCCTCCGGGTCGCCGCCGAGCGAAACGTGTTGCAATTGCCGAAGGGCGAGTACGAGATCGCGGATGAGGAAGTCGTCGACGAGTACGTGCGCTACACGGCCGCGCTCGCGACATCCGGTGCCGGCGGATTGCGCTTCGTCTACACGGCGATGCACGGCGTCGGCTGGGAGACGGCCCAACGAGTGTTCGAGGCCGCGGGCTTCGGCAAGGCGCTGGTGGTCAGGGAACAAATAGAACCGGATGCGACGTTCCCCACGGTCGCATTCCCCAACCCCGAGGAGCCCGGCGCCATGGACCTCGCCTTCGCCCGCGCCGCGGAGACGGGTGCGGAGTTCGTGATCGCCAATGACCCGGATGCGGACCGGCTCGCCGTCGCCATTCCCGATGGCCCGGCGCACGCGGTGGCCAGCTGGCGACGTCTCAGCGGCAACGAGGTCGGCTACCTGCTCGGCTGGCGCATCGCGGCGCGGCTCGCTCGCTCCGGTCGTGAGGGAACGCTTGCGGCGTCGATCGTCAGCTCACCCGCACTGAAGCGCGTCGCCGAGCACTACCGCCTCGACTATGTCGATACGCTCACCGGCTTCAAGTGGGTGTCGCGCGCGCCACGTCTCGCCTTCGGTTTCGAGGAGGCGCTCGGCTACCTCGTCGACCCGGAGAAGGTCAGGGACAAGGATGGCATCTCTGCCGCCGTGGAATTCCTGGCGCTCATGACCGAGCTGAAGGCCGCGGGCAAGACCCTCCTCGACCACGAGATCGAGTTCGCGGAGAAGTTCGGTGCGTATGCGTCGTCGCAGATTTCGATCCGGGTGGAGAACCTGAGCCAGATCTCCAGCACGATGAACCGGCTGCGGCAGAACCTTCCCGCCGCGATCGGAACCGTGCGGGTCGACCACATCGACGACTTCATCGACGGCTTCGAGAGATTCCCCGCCGGCGACATCCTGCGCATCTGGCTCATCGACGGTTCCCGCGTGATCCTGCGGCCGAGCGGCACCGAGCCGAAGCTCAAGGTGTACATCGACGCGTCGAGCGAGGTCGGCACCGGGCACGAGCGCCGGGCCGCCGCGGAGCGAACCGTGGCCGAACTCGACGCCGCGATGCGCGAACTGCTGGCGTAACGCCGCCGCGGACTAGCCCAGCGCCTCCTCCAGGCGGCGGCTGAGCTCGGCGGTGTCGAAGAAGTTCTCCACCACGATCACCTCGGCGAAGGTCTTGCCGATGGCATCTACGAACTCGGCTGAGGTGAGGATCACCTGCGCATCCGCCGCGACAGACGACACGGACGACACGTCGGCTGCCACCACGTCCGCCTCGATGCCGAGCCGCGCGAGCACGCGCTCGGCGTTGACCTTGAGGATTCCCGAGCTGCCGATGCCGGCGCCACAGATGGTCACGATCTTCACGCGGTCACTCCCAAGATGCGCTGGACTTCGGCGGCGCTCGTCGCGGCCGCGAGCGCCGGAATGGCACTCGAATCGTTGAAGACGTTGGCAAGTTCCGCCACGGAGGCGAGGTGCGCATCCGCGTGCGTGATCGCAAGCCCGAGCACGACGCTCACGGGGTCATTGTGCGGATGCCCGAAGGCGACCGGAGTGGACAGGGTCACGACCGCGAGGCCGTCGGCCAGCACCTCGGGACCGGGCCGAGCGTGCGCCAGAGCGAGCCCGGGCGCGATCACGACGTATGGTCCGTGCTCCTCGATCATCCGGATCATCTCGTCCGCGTAGGCCGGCTCGGCCGCACCGGATGCCGCGAGCGCGTCTCCCGCGAGTCGCACCGCCGCGCGCCAGTCGGCAGCCTCTGCACCGAGCACTATCGACGATGCCGGGAGCGGCGGAAGCGGCATCCTCAGGCCTCCGCGAACGCGGCGCTGATGTAGTCGGCGAGTTCCTCGCGGTCTTCGAGCGGCAGGAAACTCGCCGCGGCGGCGTTGAGCTGGAACACCTCGAGGTCGCCCAGGTCGTAGCCGAAGGTCTCGCTCAGCAGCGCGAGCTCCTTGCTCAGGGAGGTGTTGCTCATGAGCCGGTTGTCGGTGTTCACCGTGACGCGGAAGCCGAGCTGGTAGAGCAGGTCGAAGGGGTGATCGATGAGCTCGTCTCCCCACTGCGCGATCGCACCGGTCTGGAGGTTCGACTGCGGTGCGAGCTCGAGCGCGATCTCGCGGTCCTTCACCCACTGGGCGACCGGCCCGAGCGTCACGTAGCTGTTCTCGTCGTCTTCGCGTTCGATCGTGACGCCCTCCGCGAGCCGCACCCCGTGACCGAGACGCAGTGCGCGACCGTCGAACAGGGCACCGCGGATGCTGTCCAGCCCGTCCGCCTCGCCCGCGTGCACCGTCGCGGGAAGGAAGTGCCGCGCGAGGTAGTCGAAGGCGTCGCGCAGGTTACCGGCGGGGAAGCCCGCCTCGGCGCCGGCGATGTCGAAGCCGACGACTCCGTTGCCCCGGTGGCGCACGGCGAGCTCGGCGATCTCGAGTCCGCGGGTGTTGTGCCGCATGGCGCTGACCAACTGACCGACCCGGATGCGTCGACCGCTGTTCTGCACATCGTCGACTCCGGCATCCAGGCCTTCCTGCACGGCCTCCACGGTCTCGTCGAGCGTCAGCCCGCGCGTGAGGTGCTGCTCGGGAGCCCAGCGAATCTCGCCGTAGATCACGCCGTCGTCAGCGAGATCCTGCACGAATTCGCGCGCCACCCTGGCGAGCCCCTCCTGGGTCTGCATCACACCGGTGGTGATGTCGAAGGTCTTCAGGTACTCCACGAGCGAACCGGAATCGCTCTTCTCGGCGAACCACTCGCCGAGCGCCACGGCTTCCGTCTCGGGCAATTCGAGGTCGTGGCTCTCTGCCAGCTCGATGATGGTCTGCGGGCGCAGCCCACCGTCGAGGTGGTCATGAAGCGAGACCTTGGGCAGCGCGGTGATGCTCGCGCCGCCGCCGGGCAGCAGGTAGTCCGTGGACACAGGATTCATACGACAAATCTACCCGCTGGCGCCCTCGGCTAACCTTGGCATTCGGGAAAGCGAAGGGCGGACAGGGATGTCGAGCAAGATAATTCTGGACTGTGATCCAGGACACGACGATGCGATCGCGCTCCTGCTCGCGCACGGCAATCCCGAGGTCGAACTCGTCGCCGTGACGACGGTGCACGGCAACCAGACGATCGAGAAGGTCACACGCAACGCGCTCGCCGTTGCTCGCATCGCGGGCATCACCGGCGTTCCCTTCGCGGCGGGCGCGCACCGCCCTCTCGTGCGCGTCGCCGAGGTGGCCGAATCCATCCACGGCGACTCGGGAATGGATGGCCCGGTTCTGCCGGAACCGACCACGACCCTCGACGGCCGTCACGCGGTCGACCTCATCATCGACACGATCATGGCGTCGGAGCCAGGGTCCATCACCCTCGTGCCGACCGGGGCCCTCACCAACATCGCGCTGGCGGTGCGCAAGGAGCCGCGCATCGCATCCAGGGTGAAGGAGGTGGTGCTCATGGGCGGCGGTTACCACGCGGGCAACTGGAGCGCCGCGGCCGAATTCAACATCGTGATCGACCCGGAGGCGGCCCACATCGTCTTCAACGAGCCGTGGAAGCTCACCATGGTGGGGCTCGATCTCACCCATCAGGCGCTCGCAACACCGGATGTCGTGGCCGCGATCGGCGAGGTCGACACGGCACCCGCGCGGTTCGTGCTCGAGCTGCTGGAGTTCTTCGGCGAGAGCTACAAGGAGGCGCAGGGCTTCGACTACCCGCCCGTGCACGACCCCTGCGCTGTCGCGCTCGTGATCGACCCGAGCGTGATGAACGTCGTGAAAGTGCCGCTGGATGTCGAGCTCACCGGCACGCTCACGCTCGGCATGACCGTGGCCGACTTCCGAGCGCCGGCGCCCGCGGACTGCACGACTCATGCAGCGACCGACCTCGACCACGCCAAGTTCTGGGGTCTCATCGTCGACGCGCTGCGCCGCATCGGCGACCCTGAAGTCTGACCGCTCGTCGACGAGCGAATATTTAGCCGATGCGGTCGGCGATGAGAGGCCCGCGCTCGGGAGCAGTGTCGGCAATGGACCACGCGCCGTCGAGTGCTTCGAGCGCGCGCTCGAAGCGGTCGGGCTCATCCGTGTGCAGCCTGAACAGCGGCTGGCCCGCGGAGACGGGGTCGCCCGGCTTTGCGTAGAGCTCGACACCCGCGGCGGCCTGCACCGGGTCCTGCTTGCGTGCGCGGCCCGCGCCGAGTCGCCAGGCCGCGATGCCGAAGGGCAGCGCCTCCTGGGTGGCGAGCACGCCATCCCGATCGGCCTTCACGACGAGGGTCTCCCTCGCCACGGGCAGCGCCGCAGACGAGTCACCGCCCTGAGCCGAGATCATGCGGTTCCAGACGTCCATGGCGCTGCCGTCGGCGAGCGCGGCGGCAACGTCCACATCGGGTTTGCCCGCGAGCGCGAGCATCTCCCGCGCGAGCTCGACGGTCAGCTCAACGACGTCGGCGGGACCACCGCCCGCGAGCACCTCGACGGACTCGCGCACCTCGAGTGCGTTGCCGATCGTGAGACCGAGCGGCACGTTCATGTCAGTCAGCAGTGCGCGCGTCGACACCCCGGCATCCTGCCCGAGGGCCACCATGGTCTCGGCGAGCTTGCGCGACTGCTCGATGTCTTTGAGGAACGCGCCCGAGCCGAACTTCACGTCGAGCACGAGGGCGGATGTCCCTTCCGCAATCTTCTTGCTCATGATCGACGACGCGATGAGCGGGATCGACTCGACTGTGCCCGTAATGTCGCGCAGCGCATACAGCTTGCCGTCGGCCGGAGCGAGCCCCGAACCGGCTGCGCAGATCACCGCGCCGACCTCCTCGAGCTGGGCGAGAAATTCCTCATTGCTGATCGCCGCACGCCAGCCCGGGATGCTCTCGAGCTTGTCGAGGGTTCCGCCGGTGTGGCCGAGTCCGCGGCCGGAGAGCTGCGGAACGGCAACACCGAAAGAGGCGACGAGCGGGGCGAGCGGCAGCGTGATCTTGTCCCCGACACCGCCGGTGGAGTGCTTGTCTGTGGTCTTCTTCGATAGCGAGCCGAAGTTCATGGTCTCGCCGCTCGCGATCATGGCGAGGGTGAGATCCCGGATCTCCTCGCGCTCCATGCCGTTGAGGTAGATCGCCATCGCCATGGCGGCCATCTGCTCGTCCGCCACATAGCCGCGCGTATAGGCATCGACGAGCCAGTTGATCTGCTCCGTCGACAGCGTGCCGTGATCCCGCTTGGTGTGGATGAGGTCGACGACGTCGAATTGTTCAACGGCCATGGTGATGCTCCTTGTGGTTGTGCGCTTCGACGGGCTCAGCGACCGAACACTCGTTCCCTGAGCTTGTCGACGGGCGAGACGCTCAGCCGTGCGGCTGCGCGGCGTACTCCTCGAGTTGCCTCGGCCCGAAGGCATCCGGAATGACCTCGTCGATCGTTTTGATTCCCGACACGGTCTCGAGCAGCATTCCCGGAGCGGAGTGTTCGTAGAGCAGCTGCCTGCACCGACCGCAGGGCATGAGGATGTTGCCGTGCCCGTCAACGCAGGTGAAGGCCACGAGGCGTCCACCTCCGCTCGCGTGCAGGGTGGACACGAGGCCGCACTCGGCGCACAGGGTGAGCCCGTACGAGGCGTTCTCGACGTTGCAGCCCGAGATGACGCGCCCGTCGTCGACGAGGGCGGCCACGCCCACGGGGAACTTCGAATACGGCACGTAGGCGTGGCTCATGGCGTCGCCCGCGACGCCGCGCAGGAGGCCCCAGTCGATGTCGGTCATGACTTGATGTACGGCTTTCCCTCGGCCGCTGGCGGTCGCACCTTGCCCACGAGCCCCGCCACGGCAAAGATCGTGACGATGTACGGCAGCATGAGCATGAACTCGCTCGGCACCGGAGAACCGATCACGCCGAGCACGTTCTGCAGGTTGGTCGCGAAGCCGAACAGGAGCGCCGCGAGGGTTGCTCGGATCGGATCCCAGCGACCGAAGATCACCGCGGCCAGCGCGATGAACCCGGCGCCGTTCGTCATTTCCTTGTTGAACGCGCCCACCACGACGAGCGTGTAGAACGCACCGCCCATTCCGGCGATGGCGCCGGCGAGCGACACGTTCCAGAACCGGGTGCGGTTCACGTTGATGCCCACGGTGTCCGCCGCCTGCGGGTGCTCACCGGATGAGCGCAGCCGGAGGCCCCACTTGGTGTGGAACAGTCCCCAATAGACGAGCCCGACCGTGATGTACATCAGGTAGCTGATGACGGTCTGCTGGAACAGCACCGGCCCGATGATCGGAATCTGGCTGAGCGCCGGGATGTTGAACCGGTGGAACTGCGGCGGGTTGTTCAGCGCCAGGGCGTTCGGGCTGAGCAGCGTGGAGTAGAGGAAGCTCGTCAGCCCGGCCACGAGTACGTTCAGCACGACACCGACGATGATCTGGTCGACGAAGTACTTGATCGAGAACGCCGCGAGCACGAAAGACACGAGCACCCCGGCGACCATCGCAGCCAGCAGCCCCACGAAGGGCTGCTGCGTGATGGACCCCACGAGCGCCGCGACGAACGCGCCGGCGAGCAATTGCCCCTCGATCGCGATGTTGACCACGCCAACGTGCTCCGAGATCACACCGCTGAGCGCTCCGAAGATGAGCGGCGTAGCGAGTCCGACCGTGCCGATCAGGAGGCCTGGCAGCGGGATCGTGCCGTTCGCTGCCGCCCAGGACAGGAATCCGACCATGAACAGGATGGCGTACACCGACACCAGCCAGATCGGCACCCTGCGGTTCTGCCGCACCAGGTAGACCGAGAGCAGCGTGATCAGGATGAGCAGGATCGAGACGGTAATCCCGGTCGCCCGCACCGGCAGTTGCAGATCGGGCAGCTGGATGAAGTCCTTGCTCGTGGACAGCCGGAACGTGCTCATGGCGGAGCCGCCTCGACCGATGATCGCGAAGGCCACGAGCGAGATGAGGGCGAAGATGCCGAGCGCAATGGGTGCTTTCCAACTGCGCACGACGGCCTTGGCCAGCGCGACGTTCGTCGGCGCGGCCGCCGATTCGGTGGTCACAGCGGTCATGAGGTCACCGTCCTCTTCTTCGAAGCATTCGAGGGCTTTCTGAGCTTCTGCACCTCGAGCGGTTTGGGCAGCCGGAACACGGCCCGCACGAGGGGCGGCGCGGCGATGAACAGCACGATGAGCGACTGCACGACGAGCACGATGTCGATCGGAATGGACTCTGCCGCTTGCATCGTGAAGCCACCGGCCTTGAACGCACCGAACAGGATGGCGGCCCAGAACGTGCCCCACGGCCGGGAGCGGCCGAGCAGAGCCACCGTGATGGCGTCGAATCCGATGCCCGCGTCGATGCCGGAGGTGAAGCCGCTCGTGATCACGCCCTGCACCTGGTTGGCGCCGGCCATGCCGACGAGCGCACCCGAGATCAGCATCGCGAGGATGTAGACGCTCTTGACGTTGATGCCCGCAACCCTGGCGGCATTCGGATTCTCACCGACCGCACGGAACTGGAACCCGAGGCTCGAGCGGTTGAGGATCCACCAGACCACCACCGTCGCCACGATCACGAGAAGGAATCCGATGGTTAGGTTGTACTGCGGTCCGAGCAGCCTCGGGAACACCGAGTTCACGTGCATCGCCGCGGACTTAGGGTTGTTGGAGCCGGGAGCCTGCAGCAGGCCCGGCGTGCGCAGCATGTAGCTGATCAGGTAGAAGGCCACGTAGTTGAGCATGATCGTGACGATCACCTCGTGCGCGCCGGTGCGGGCCTTCAGCAGTCCGGCCAGACCACCCCAGATCGCACCCGCGATGATGCCGGCGGCGAGCGCCAGGACGAGGTGGATGCCCGGCGGCAGGTCAAACGAGAAACCCACCCACCCGGCTGCCGCGGCACCGAACAGCATCTGTCCACGACCACCGATGTTGAACATCCCGGCTCTGAAGCCGAGTGCGACGCCGAGGCCCGCGGCGACGAGTGGCGTCGCGAAGTTCAGCGTCTCCGTCAGCGGCCGGATGCCCGAGGCGAAGTCCGGCCGGTTGAAGTTGTAGATCGACCCCTGGAACAGGGAGCTGTACGCACCGGCCACCGCATCCCAGATGGCCGAGAAGGTGTCTGCCGGCCGCGCGAAGAAGTAGCCGGCGGCGGTGTGCACGTTCTCGTTGGTCAGTGCGATCAGCACCGCGCCAGCCACCATCGCGAGCACGACGGCGAGCACCGAGATCATGGCGCTGCCGGAGACGATCTCGCGCAGCACGCCGTTCCAGCGGGAGCCGCCGTCCCGGCTCTCCGGCGTGCTTGCTTCCGCCGGCGCGTTCTCGGGTTCCTGTTGCTCTGGAACCTGCCCGGGCTCGAGCGGCTCTGCCGCTACCTTTTCCTGGCCCTGGCCTGGCAGTTGTTCGTCGCTCACGCGGCGACTCCCTTCGGTGCTGATGGGCCAGGCGTTCCAGCGGGCACTTCGCCGGCCATCATGAGGCCGAGCACGTCCCTCGGGGTGTCACCCGGCACAATTCCCACGATTCCGCCGCGGTACATCACGGCTATCCGATCGGCGAGCGCGGCGACCTCGTCGAGCTCGGTCGAGACCACGATGACGGGAATGCCGGCATCGCGCGTGGCGATGATGCGCTTGTGCACGAACTCGATCGACCCGACGTCGAGACCGCGGGTCGGCTGGGCCGCGAGGAAGAGGCGGAGATCCCTGCTCAGTTCGCGCGCGAGCACGACCTTCTGCTGGTTGCCTCCTGAGAGCTGCCCTGCAAGGCTGTCGATGCTCTGCGCGCGGATGTCGAACTCGTCGACCTTGTTCTCGGCGAAGTCGGCGAGGTAGCCGAGCTGCAGTCCGCCCCATCTGACGAACGGCGCACCATTCGTGCGGTCGAGCATGAGGTTCTCTGCCACCGTGAAGTCGCCGACCAGGCCGTCTTCCTGCCGGTCTTCGGGTACGAAGCCGACGCCGGCATCCAGGACCTTGCGAACGCTGAGGCCGAGCAGCGGCTTGCCATCGAGGGTGATCTCGCCGGTCACGCGCTCCTGCAGGCCCATGATCGCCTCGGTGAGCTCGGTCTGGCCGTTGCCCTGCACCCCCGCGATGGCGAGAACCTCGCCGGCCTTCACCTCGAAGCTCACGTCGTTGACGACGAGTTGGGAGTGCTGGTCGATGACAGAGAGGTTGCGCACCACGAGTGCATCGGCGCCGGGCTTCTCCGGCCCCTTCTCGAGCACGAGATCAATGGGGCGGCCGACCATGAGCGAGGCGAGCTCGGTGTTTGTCGCGGTGGGCGAGGCCTCACCGACGACCTTTCCGAGACGAATGACCGTGATGCGGTCGGCGACCTCGCGCACCTCACGCAGCTTGTGCGTGATGAAGACGATGGAGGTGCCGGCCTCCTTGAGCTGCCTCATGATGACCATGAGCTCGTCGGTCTCCTGCGGCGTGAGCACGGCGGTGGGCTCATCGAAGACGAGCACCTTGGCTTCGCGCGACAGCGCCTTGATGATCTCGACCCGCTGCTGCAGGCCGACGGGAAGGTCTTCGACGAGGGCATCCGGGTCGATGTGGAAACCGAACTGTGCCGAGATGCGGTTGACCTGAGCGCGAGCGGCCTTGAGGTCGAGCCGGCCGCCGAAGGTGGTCTGCTCGTGGCCGAGCATCACGTTCTCGGCAACGGTGAATACGGGGATGAGCATGAAGTGCTGGTGCACCATACCGATGCCCGCAGCCATAGCGTCTCCCGGGCCGGAGAAGTGCTGCACGACATCGTCGAGGAGGATCTCGCCCTCGTCGGCCTGGTAGAGACCGTAGAGCACGTTCATCAGGGTGGACTTGCCCGCCCCGTTCTCGCCGAGGAGGCAGTGGATCTCACCGGGTTCGACGGTCAGATCGATGTGGTCGTTGGCGACGAGGCTGCCAAACCTCTTCGTAATTCCACGAAGTTCGAGCTTCATGATTCACAATCTATCCGCACGTCGTTGAACGGATGGGTGGGGCGTACAAAAGACAGGGGTCGGGGAGACCAGCGATGCTGGCCTCCCCGACCGCGTGTGGTGAGTTACTTAGGGGTGGAGGGCGAAACGACCTTGATCTTGCCGCTGATGATGTCAGCCTTGATCGAGTCGAGTTCCTTCTGCAGGCCCGGGTCAACCTTCGACTCGAACTTGTGGAACGGGGCCATGCCCACGCCACCGTTCTCGAGCGTGCCCACGAACGTGGAGTTGTCGAAGTTGCCGCCGGCGGCCTTCGTGACAACGTCCTCGACGTCGCTTCCGACGCTCTTCATGATCGACGAGAAGTAGAGGTCGTCGTACTTCGGGAAGGTCTCGAAGACGTCGGCGTCACAGCCGATGAGTGCGATGTCCTTGCCCGAGCTCACGATCGCGGCGCCCGCGCTCTGGAAGATCGGTCCACCGACCGGCAGGATGACATCCGCGTTCGCGTCGATCAGCGTCTGAGCCGCCTTCTCGGCGTCAATGCCGGCGTCGAAGCCACCGGTGAAGGAGCCGTTCTGCGCCTTTACGTCCCAGCCCTTGACCTGCACGTTCTTGCTCTTCTGCTGGTTGTAGTACGCGGCGCCGTCTGCGTAGCCATCCATGAAGATGGTGACGGGCGGAATCTGCATTCCGCCGAAGGTACCGATGACGCCGGTCTTGCTGTAGCTGGCCGCCGCGTAGCCGACGAGGAACGCCGCCTGTGCGGTGTCAGACATGATCGGCTTCACGTTCGGAAGGGTGAGCGGCGACTGGTCGTCGTTCGAGACGCCGGAGTCGATGAGCGCGAAGTTGACCTTGGGGTTCGCCTTGGCCGCGTCACGCGTGGCGTTCGCGAGGTTGAATCCGACGGTGACGATCAGGTTGCAGCCCTGGTCCACCATCTGGGTGATGTTCGGCACGTAGTCGTTGTCACCGGTCGACTGCACGTGCACCTCCTTGATGTTCAGCTTCTTCGCCGCGCTCTGCAGTCCCTCGAGACCCAGCTGGTTGAACGACTTGTCGTCGAAGCCGCCCGCGTCGGAGACCATGCAGGCCTTGAAGTTCGAAGCCTTGGCGCCGCTGTCGGCCGGCTTCGTTGGTGCTGATGCACAGCCGGCAAGCATCGTTGCGATGCCGACAATGGCAAGGCCGCCCATGATGCGGCTGCGAGAAGTGATTCTCAAGGTGTCCTCCAGGATGCTGCCCAGCGGGAAAGCTGGGACTTGGTTCCGTACACGTTACCCAATGTTACGAGCGCCGAACGATTCCACTTTCACGGCGCAACACAAGCGTTATAGAGCCGCGACTACAGCGAAATGTTCAGGAAATGTGCTGCTACTTCGGCGTGCTGGGAGAGGTCACGACGAGCGCCCCCGACTCGATGTCCGACTGCAGTCCCTTGACTTCGGAGGCCAGCTGTGCGCTGACCTTCGAGGCCATGTCGTGGAACGCCGCGATGCCGACCCCGCCGTTCTTCAACGTGCCCACGTAGGGGGCGTTCGTGAAGCTCTTGTCCTTGCTCGACTTCGCGATGGAGGCCACGGCCTGCCGCGTGTTCTTGAGCACCGAGGTGAGCAGGATGCCGCGATATTTCGCGGGCAGGGTGTCGTAGCCGTCGTTGTCCACCCAGATCAGCGATCCGTGGCCCGCTGCTGAGATAGCCGCCGCCGCGCCCTCGCCTACCTGGCCCGCGACCGGAAGGATGACGTCGGCACCCTGCTCGAGCAGGGTGTTCGTGGTGTTCACGCCCTTCGTGGTGTCTTCGAAGTCACCGGTGAACGATCCGTCTTGCGTGGCCTTCGACCAGCCCAGGGTCTCGACCTTCGTGCCGTGCACCTCGTTGTACTTGCTCACGCCGTCGGCGAAACCGTCCATGAAGAGGGTGACCGGCGGCTGATTGCCACCGCCGAAGGTACCGACCTTGCCGGTCTTGGTGACACCGGCCGCGAGGTAGCCGGCCAGATAGGCCGCCTGCGCGGTATCGAACACGATCGGCTTCACATTCGGAGCATCCACGGTCTCATCCACGAGGGCGAAATCGATCTTCGGATTGGCCTTCGCGGCCTTCTCGGTGGCCGGTGCCAGCTCGTAGCCCACGGTGAGTACAAAGCCGCAGCCGCTCGCGACCGCCTGATCGACGTTGGGTGCCAGGTCGGTCTCGCCCGTGGAGACGAGCACCTTGGCCGAGATGGAGTACTTCTTCTCTGCGTCCTGCAGGCCGGCCCAGCTCGATTCGTTGAACGAGCGGTCGTGAAGCCCGCCGGAGTTGGTGACCATGCGCGCACAGAATGCGGATGCGCCGGGTTTCGCGCTCTGTTCGGGAGCGGATGCGCAGCCGGAGAGGGCGAGCAGAGCGACGCCGATCAGGGCGATGGGACGGAGTGCTGAAAACAAAGGCATACTGCGAACTTAAGCGAGTCGAGCCGTTCAACACCGGCCGGAACGGCTCTACTCGGCCCCGTGGGCCGATTCGTTACCTCTTCGTGACCCCGCGCAGGTCGCCCAGATCAGACGACGGCGAGATCTCAGGGCGGCGAGATCAGAGGATGTCGCCTCGACCCGAGAGCTTGAGCGCGTCGACGACCGACTTGACCCGCTGCGCGTTCGCCGTGGTCGTGACGAGCAGCGCATCCGGAGTGTCGACCACGACGATGTCGTCGACCCCGATCAGGGAGATCAGCCGACCGCTCTGGCTGATCACCACGCCGCTTGAGGCGTCGGCGAGCACCCTCGCGTTCTCACCGAGGATCGCGAGGTCCGACTTGCGGCCGTGCGAGTGCAGTTTGGCGATGGAGGCGAAGTCGCCGACGTCGTCCCAGTCGAAGTCGCCCGGCACCACGGCGAGGCGGCCGGCGGCGGCGGCGGGCTCGGCCACCGTGTAGTCGATGGCGATCTTCTTGAGCCCCGGCCACACCCTGTCCACCACGGCCCCGCGCGTGGGAGTGTCCCAGGCCTCGGCGAGTTCGGTGAGGCCCGCGAGCAGTTCCGGCTCGGACTCACCGAGCTGCTTCAGCAGCACGTCGGCGCGAGAGATGAACATGCCGCCGTTCCAGAGGTAGTTGCCGTCGGCGAGATACTTGTTCGCCGTAGCGGCGTCCGGCTTTTCCACGAAGGAGTCCGCGCGCACGGCCGCCGGGGCACCCGCGATGTCGAGCTTGCCGTCGCAGTGGATGTAACCGAAGCCCACGGCGGGCTCCGTCGGCGTGATGCCGATGGTGGCGATGTAGCCGGCGTCTGCGGCCGCCACGGCCTGAACGACCGCGCGCTTGAAACCGCGGATGTCGGTGATCACGTGGTCGGCGGCGAACGATCCGACGATCACGTCTGGTTCGCGGTGAAGCAGGATCGCGGCGGCGAGTCCGATGGCGGCCGAGGAGTCCTTGGGCTCACTCTCGAGCACCACGTTGAGGTCGGCGAGGTCGGGAACCTGCGCCTCGACAGCCGCCCGGTGCGCGCGGCCCGTGACCACCATGATCCGGTCGGCGCCGGACAGCGGGACGAGCCGGTCCCAGGTACCACGCAGGAGGGTCGTGCCAGAGCCGGTGAGGTCGTGCAGAAACTTCGGTGCGTCCGCCCTCGAGAGGGGCCAGAGCCGGGAGCCGATTCCACCCGCCGGGATGATGCTGTACAGGCGGTCGAGTCCGTCGGTGCGCGTCGTCGGGGCCTCACGTTCTGTCATGCGACCACTGTAGACGGGAGGGGTGGACACGATCGCTCGACGCGTCGAAGCGCGATCCCTTCGACGAGCTCGGGGGAACGAGTAAAACATGCAGAACTTAAGAAAAGTATCTCGATATCGAGCTATTTCACTCCGGGATGGCGAGGATGCCCGCACAGCCGGGAATAGACTGGATCGAGTTCGTTCAGAACTGCCACATGCCCCACTGCCGGGGCTGAACCACCGCAAGGAGGGTTGCTCGTGCCAGACGTATCGGCGGGGGCCCTGGTCTCACCGCCAGAACCAAAGAAGTATCCACTTCCGAAAATCCGTCCACCGCGTCCCCTGCGCGGCACGCTGTACCGAGGGCGAGAAGGCATGTGGTCGTGGGTGCTGCATCGCATCACCGGCGTCGGCATCTTCTTCTTCCTCCTGGTGCACATCCTGGACACCTCGCTCGTTCGCGTGAGCCCCGGCGCATACAACGCCGTGATCGGCACCTATAAGACGGTGATCATGGGCCTCGGCGAGACCGCACTGGTCGCCGCGATCGGATTCCACGCCCTCAACGGCCTGCGCATCATCCTGATCGACTTCTGGAGCGTGGGCACCAAGCACCAGAAGCTGATGTTCTGGATCGTCATCGTGCTCTGGATCCTCCTCCTGGTCGGCTTCGTGCCACGCCAGCTGATCAACGTCTTTAGCGAGTAGCCATGACCGTCACCATCGAAACCCCCCGCTCCTACCGCAAGGCAAGCCGCACGAACGTGGAGAAGTGGGGCTGGGTCTACATGCGCGCGAGCGGTGTGGTGCTCGTCGTGCTCATCTTCGGCCACCTCTTCGTCAACCTGTTCCTCGGCACCGGCGTCAAGGCGATCGACTTCGCTTTCGTCGGGGGCAAGTGGTCCTCGCTGTTCTGGCAGATCTGGGATGCGCTGCTGCTCTGGCTCGCCCTCATCCACGGTGCCAACGGCATGCGCACGATCGTCAACGACTACGCGCACAACCGACTGCTCGCCGTCATCTTCAAGGGGGCGCTCATCGCCGCCACCGTCGTTCTACTCATTCTGGGAACCCTCGTGATCTTTACCTTTGACCCGTGCCCATCAGGCGCCGCACTCGCGGACCTCCCGAGCTTCTGCCCGGCACCGTAATGGCGACAGAGAAGGCAGACAGCGTGGAATTCGAAGACGGCGACATCATCGACGGCGTGCACTATCACCGCCACGACATCGTGATCGTCGGTGCCGGTGGTGCCGGGATGCGGGCGGCCATCGAGGCAGGTCCGAACGCCAACACGGCGGTCATCTCCAAGCTCTATCCCACTCGCTCCCACACGGGTGCTGCGCAGGGCGGCATGGCCGCGGCGCTCGGCAACGTCGAGGAAGACAACTGGGAGTGGCACACCTACGACACCGTCAAGGGCGGCGACTACCTCGTAGATCAGGATGCGGCGGAGATCCTCGCGAAAGAGGCCATCGACGCGATCATGGACCTCGAGAACATGGGACTTCCCTTCAACCGCACGCCGGAGGGTCGCATCGACCAGCGCCGGTTCGGCGGCCATACCCGCGACCACGGCAAGAGCGCGGTTCGCCGTGCCTGCTACGCCGCGGACCGCACCGGCCACATGATCCTGCAGACGCTGTACCAGAACTGCGTCAAGTTCGGCATCAACTTCTTCAACGAGTTCTACGTGCTCGACCTGCTCATGAACGAGGTCGACGGAGTGCAGCGTCCCGCCGGCGTCGTCGCCTACGAGCTGGCCACCGGCGAGCTGCACGTCTTCCAGGGCAAGGCCGTCATCTTCGCCACCGGCGGCTTCGGCAAGATCTTCAAGACCACCTCGAACGCGCACACCCTCACCGGTGACGGCGTCGGCATCATCTGGCGCAAGGGTCTGCCACTCGAAGACATGGAGTTCTTCCAGTTCCACCCGACCGGATTGGCCGGGCTCGGCATCCTCTTGTCTGAGGCAGCCCGAGGCGAGGGCGCGATCCTGCGCAACAGCGACGGCGAGCGCTTCATGGAGCGCTACGCGCCGACTATCAAGGACCTCGCCCCGCGCGACATCGTCGCCCGCTCGATGGCCACCGAAATCCGCGAGGGGCGCGGCGCCGGGCCGTACAAGGACTACGTCTACCTCGACATCACCCACCTCGAACCCGCGGTCATCGACGCCAAGCTGCCCGACATCACCGAGTTCGCGCGCACTTACCTCGGTGTCGAGCCGTACACCGAGCCGGTGCCCGTGCTGCCGACTGCGCACTACGCGATGGGCGGCATCCCGACCAACAACAACGCCGAGGTGCTGCGCAGCAACACCGAGACCGTGCCCGGCCTTTACGCCGCCGGCGAGTGCGCCTGCGTGAGTGTCCACGGCTCCAATCGCCTCGGCACTAACTCCCTGCTCGACATCAACGTCTTCGGCAAGCGCGCCGGCAACAACGCCGTCGAGTACGTGAAGACCGCGGAGTGGGTGCCGCTGCCCGCTGACCCGGCCGGGGGCATCCGTTCACTGCTCGCCGGCGTGCGCGAGGGGGACGGCACCGAGCGCATCGCCGTGCTACGCAAGGAACTGCAGGATGCGATGGACCGCAATGCGCAGGTCTTCCGCACCGAAGAGAGCCTGACCGAGGTCGGCGACCTGATCGAGACGCTGCGGGCCAGGTACAAAAACATCCAGGTTCAAGACAAGGGCAAGCGGTTCAACACCGACCTGCTCGAGGCGGTCGAGCTCGGCTTCCTGCTCGACCTCGCCGAGGTGCTCGTCTACTCCGCGCGTAACCGCAAGGAGAGCCGCGGCGCCCACATGCGCGAGGACTACCCACTGCGCGACGACGAGAACCTGATGGTGCACACCATGGCGTACCTCACGGGAGACCCGGAGTCAGGCGCCGGGAACCACATCACGCTTGACTGGAAACCGGTGGTCGTCACCAACTACCCGCCGACCGAAAGAAAGTACTAATGAGCAACGCAGTCCTCGAGCAGAAGGGGCCGCGCGAGCACGCGGTCGTACCGACGTTCACCGCCACCCTGATCATCCGCCGCTTCGACCCGGATGTTGATGAAGAACCCCGCTGGGTCGACTACGACGTCGAACTTCACGGCACCGACCGCGTGCTCGACGCGCTGCACAAGATCAAGTGGGAACAGGACGGCTCGCTGTCGTTCCGGCGCTCCTGCGCCCACGGCGTCTGCGGCTCGGACGCCATGCGCATCAACGGCCGCAACCGGCTCGCCTGCAAGACCCTGATCAAGGATCTCGACATCACGAAGCCGATCTACATCGAGGCGCTCAAGGGACTTCCGCTGGAGAAGGACCTCATCGTCGACATGGAGCCGTTCTTCGACAGCTTCAGGGCGATGCAGCCCTTCCTGCAGAACGCGAACAAGCCGAAGGACGGCAAGGAGCGGCTGCAGAGCCCTGCGGAGCGCGCCCGCTTCGACGACACCACCAAGTGCATCCTGTGTGCCGCGTGCACCTCGAGCTGCCCCGTCTTCTGGACCGACGGCCAGTACTTCGGTCCGGCGGCCATCGTGAACGCACACCGCTTCATCTTCGACTCGCGCGACGAGGCCACCCAGGTGCGGCTCGACATCCTGAACGACATGGAGGGTGTGTGGCGCTGCCGCACGACCTTCAACTGCACGGATGCCTGCCCACGAGGAATCCAGGTCACGCAGGCGATCGCAGAGGTCAAGCAGGCCATCCTGCGCGGCGGCGCCTGAAATCAAGCCTCACGCGGCGGCGCCTGAAATCAAGCCTCACGCGGCGGCGCCTGAAATCAAGCCTCACGCGGCGGCGCCTGAACCAAGCCTCACGCGGCGGCGCCTAACACCTGGCTCGCGGTTCCGCTACCGCTCCCGCCGAATCGGAGTGCCCGGTTAGGCTGGAAAAATGGCGGACAAGCAGGGGATCACAGCCAGGATCACCGCGCTCATCGCATGGGTGCAGTCGCTGAAGCCGGTGCGCGTCTTCACGCTCTACACCGGCAAGCGGGGGCCGCTGCTTGCGGCCGGGCTGTCGTATCAGTCGATCTTCGCCGTCTTCGCGGGACTGTGGGTGGGTTTCGCCGTCGTCGGTCTGGTGCTGCGGTCGCAGCCCGACCTGCAGAACGCCGTCTTTGACATGATCGGCACCTACGTGCCGGGCCTGTTCGACAGCGGCGGGAGCAAGGGTGCGATCAACCCGCACGACCTGCTCGAGGCGCGCACCCTCAGCTGGACCGGCGCCATCGCGCTCGTCGGCCTGCTGTTCACGGCGCTCGGCTGGCTGGCGTCGTGCCGTGACGCCGTACGGGTGATGTTCGAGCTACCGGGCGAGAAGCTCAACTTCCTGCTGCTGAAGCTCAAGGATCTCGGTCTTGCGATCGCCTTCGGTGTCGCCCTGATCGTCTCCGCCACGCTCTCCATCTTCAGCACGCAGGCGCTCGGCGCCGCGTTTGACCTGCTCGGCATCGACCAGCATTCCGTTGCCGCCGAGATCGTCGGACGCGTAGTCGGCCTGCTCCTCATGCTCATTCTCGACACGGCCGTGCTCGCGGCGCTGTTCCGCCTTCTCTCGGGGCTCGCGATCCCGCTCAAGCAACTGCTGGTCGGTTCGCTCATCGGTGCCGTCGGCCTCGGTGTGCTGAAGGTGCTCGGAAGTTCGCTGCTCGGAGGGGCGAGCAAGAACCCGCTGCTCGCATCCTTCGCCGTGATCATCGGACTGCTCATCTGGTTCAACTTCATCTGCCAGGTGATCCTCCTGTCGGGTGCCTGGATCGCGGAGAGCGTCGCGGACCGCGACATTGTGCTCGATCCGGTGGCGGAGGCGGCGCGGCTGGAACGGGAGCGCGCAGACCTGGCCGAGGCACAGGCGGATGCCGAGGCCGCGGCTCGCAAACGGCCATGGTTCGTGAGGCTGTTCCGACGGCATCCGCACAGGGGTCACTCAGCGTCTTGAGGCGTAGACCCGCAGGTTCTCCGGCATCGGGAACGGTAGCGAAAAGTTGACCTGAGGCAGGTCGATCGCACCCCAGTCGTCCTGCTTCACCCGGATGCCCTCCGGCGACACCTCGGTGAGCCGCACGCGCAGCCAACGGCCATCGTCCAGCCGCAGCTCGTAGGGGTCGGCGAGATAGCCGATGCCGAGGTCCTCGAGCGTGGCCTCCGCGGTGAACCAGTCCACAGCATCCGAGCGCCTGCGCCCCAGCAGGTCGATGACGACGAAGCCGTCGCCCTCCGGCGCGATCCAGCCGAGCAGTTCGCCATCACGACCGCGGCGGTGCTCGATCCACTCGCTCTCCGCCATGCGCACAGCCTAGGGTGCCGCGCGGCTCCTCGCCCGAGCGTTACGCGAGCACCGGATGACGGCGGTGCTCCCTAGGATTAAGGGCATGCCCAAGCTGCGAATCGCCTCTGTCAACACGAACGGCGTGCGCGCCGCCTACCGCAAGGGAATGGGCGACTGGCTCGATGCGCGCAACGTCGACATCCTCGCCATTCAGGAGGTTCGAGCGGCCACCGAGGATCTCGAGAATCTGCTCGGCCCCGAGTGGGACATCCTGCACGACGCCGCGACCGCCAAGGGTCGCGCTGGTGTCGCGCTCGCGAGCCGCAACAAGGCGAGCATCCACCGCGTCACCTTCGGCGCGGACGACTTCGACAGCGCCGGCCGTTGGCTCGAGGCCGACTACGAGGTGGGCGACGCGCTCGTCACCGTCGTGAGCACCTACGTGCACTCCGGCATGGTGGACACCCCGAAGCAGGTCGAGAAGTACAAGTTCCTCGACGCGATGACCGAGCGCCTGCCGGAACTGCGGGCGCACAACGAGCTCTCCCTGGTCGTGGGCGACCTGAACGTGGGCCACCGCACGCTCGACATCAAGAACTGGCGCGGCAATGTCAAGAACGCGGGATTCCTGCCGCAGGAGCGCGCATACTTCGACCGCTTCTTCGGCGCGGAAGACGAAGAGGACTACAACGATGGCGCTGGCCTCGGCTGGGTCGACGTCGGCCGCAAGTGGGCCGGCGAGGTCGAGGGCCCCTACACCTGGTGGAGCCAGCGCGGACGTGCCTTCGACACCGACACCGGATGGCGACTCGACTACCACGTGGCCGCTCCCGCCCTCGCCGCGACCGTGCAGAACTACACGATCGATCGGGCGGAGTCGCACGAGGCCCGTTGGTCGGATCACGCGCCGGTGGTTGTCGACTACCTGGTGTAATCGCGTGGATTTTTGGCGAATGGGCGCAGCGGCTCCGCCCATAGAGGCCCACCACACCCCCGCCGCTCCGCCCATCCACCAAAAACAGGTGCTGGAAGTCCGGTGATCAACCACGACCGCCGGTTGGGGTTTACTTTTACTGGAAGAATTGTTGTATGAGTTCGAAACCGCGCCTGTTCTCGGGCATGCAGCCCTCCGCCAACTCGCTTCACGCGGGCAACTACATCGGCGCGCTCATGCAGTGGAAGGAGCTGCAGTCCACCCACGACGCGATCTTCTGCATCGTCGACCTGCACGCTCTCACCCTGCCGCAGGATCCTGAGTCGCTGCGTCAGAACACGAGGCGCACCGCCGCGCAGTACATCGCCGCGGGAATCGACCCGACCGCCTCGACCCTGTTCGTGCAGTCTCACGTGGCCGCGCATCCAGAGCTTGCCTGGGTGCTCAACACGATCACCGGCTTCGGCGAAGCAAGCCGGATGACCCAGTTCAAAGACAAGTCGCAGAAGCAGGGTGCCGACTCGACCTCGGTCGGGCTGTTCGCCTATCCCATTCTTATGGCAGCCGACATCCTGCTCTATGACGCCGTGGCCGTGCCCGTGGGCGACGACCAGCGACAGCACGTCGAGCTCACGCGCGACCTCGCCAACCGGTTCAATTCGCGCTACGGCGAGACCTTCGTGATTCCCGAGGCGATGATCCTCAAGGAGACCGCGCGCATCTACGACCTGCAGGAACCGTCAAACAAGATGAGCAAGTCCGCGGCATCCGAGTCGGGCATCGTGTGGCTGCTCGACGACCCGAAGCTCACGCTCAAGAAGATCAAGTCGGCGGTGACAGATGACGACCGCGAGGTGCGCTTCGACCGAGCGACCAAGCCGGGCGTCTCCAACCTGCTCACGATCTACTCGGTGATGGCGGGCAAGAGCATCGCGGAGCTCGAGCGCGAGTACGAGGGTCACGGCTACGGTGACCTCAAGAAGGATCTCGCCGAGGTGGTCGTCGAGACCTTCTCCCCCATCCGTGCTCGCGTGCAGGAACTGCTCGACGACCCGGCCGAACTCGATCGGATGCTGGCGGGCAACGCCGATCGCGCGGCCGAGATCGCGAACGTGACCCTCGCGAAGGTCTACGACCGCATGGGCCTGCTGCCGCGCGTGCGGTGATCCGGCCCATCGTTCTCGAGGCTTCACCTCGACCAACCGGCCGCGGTGGCATCGCGACGATCTTCGAGCACTGCTTCGCGCTCCACTGAGTGTGGCGGAGCGAAACCGCTGATCGGGAGCGCTGCGCCCCCAAACGGGAGCGCGCCGCGGAAATCGGTTGCGGAATGCCTTCGAGGGCATACGATCGGAGGCGCTCAACCCCGCTCCACCCGAGCTCGCTTACCCTCACAGTCCCCACCCGCGTTATCCGAAAACGCAGGAGATTCCCGCCATGACGTCCGTAGTCGACACCCCAGCCGCTTTTTCGCGCGAAACACCAGCTCTTTCCGTGGTGCTGTTCGACCTGGATGACACGCTCTTCGCGCACCGCAGCGCCGTGACCACGGCCATCGGAAACTATCGCGCCGCACTCGGTGACTCCTACGCCGACGAAGACGAACACGCGGCCGCCCATCGCTGGCACCAGCTCGAGGAGACGCATTACCACCGCTACCTCACGGGCGAACTGACCTACGCCGACCAGCGCCGGGCACGCGCCCGGGGCTTCGCCGAGCCGCACGGACTATCGCTCGAGGATCACGAGGCCGACGCGTGGTTCGACGCATATTTTCGCGAGTACGTCAAGGCGTGGATGCTGCACGGCGACGCCCTCGGATGCCTGAACACGCTCGCGGCCGCAGGCGTGCGCATGGGCATCATCACGAACGGTGACCTCGCTTTTCAGACGAGCAAGATCGAGCGCCTCGGCCTCGTGCCGCTGTTTGAGCACGTGATCACCTCGGGCGAGCTCGGCTACGCCAAGCCGGATGCCCGCATCTTCGGAGACGCCTGTCGCCGCTTCGGAGTGGAGCCTTCGCAGGCCGCGTACGTCGGGGACCGGCTGCGCACGGACGCCATCGGCGCCGCGGGAGCCGGCCTCATCGGCGTCTGGCTCGACCGTCGTGGAAGCGCAACCATCACCGAGATCATGGCGGCGCGCGTGTCTGGCGTGCCGATCATCCGCACGCTCGAGGAACTGCCCGCCGCCATCGGCGTGCGCGCCTGAGCGGGCCGCTCCCTGCATAACTCAGGCAATACGCGGTGCGATCCTGCTTGACCGCAGTGATCACGGGTATCGGCGCGCGCAGTGCGCGCGAATTGCCTGAATTGTGACAACGCCCGTGTGAAGTCCGTGGGGGATGCCGACAAGCGTTCAGTGGGCTGCGCGGTGCGAGCGGAGCGCACCGCGGATGGCGGCCATGACGACCTCTGACTGGAACATGACCTGCCGATAGTTGAAGCGCAGAACGATGTAGCCGCGCGCAGCAAGCGCCGCGTCGCGATCGTAGTCGCGCTTCTGGTCGCTGTCGGATGCGTGGCCCTTGTGACCATCCGTCTCGACCACGACGCACCCTTCGAGCACGAAGTCGACGGTGCCGATGCCGGGAAAGTGCACCTGCGGAACGCAGCGCACACCGGCGTCGAGGCAGAGGAGCCGCACGATGGTTTCGATGCCGGACATGCATCGAGAGTCGATCTCATCCCGCAACGCCGCGTATTTCGCCGGGACTGCGGCAAAAATGCGGTCAAGATCTGCGGGCGAAATCACCCTCTCGTGGAGTGCGCTGTCGAGAGCCGCAACAGCGACCACGCGCGGCTGACACCGGATGATGTGGGCCAGCGAGTCGGCACGGCCGACGCTGTGAAGGCGCGCGGTGGCGGGCTCGATGAGTGGCGACCAATGGAGTTCGCAGCCGTCGCGATTGTCCACAGTGAGGCGGACGAATCGGTCGTGGGGGCTGCGCATTCTCGATGCCTCGCGCGCCATCGCCACGTGAGTGAACGGTTGGTCGGGTACCCAGATGCCGTACAGATCGGCGGCGGAGATGCACGTGACCAGGCCGCCGATGCGCACAGCTTCCAGGATGGCGCGCTCGGTGTCGGGCAGCGCGTAGCGATCACGCCTCGCTCGAAGAAGCTGGCCGGATCGAACGGCGACGGTGAGGTCAGCGGGCGTCATGCCGCGACGCAGTAGCTGTCGTCGAGTTGTGATGCGGGTGCCCATTGGGAAGGCGCGGTTCACGTCCATCGCACGAGTGTGGAGGCCGTCGCGCACCCAGCTGGGGTCGTCTCGGAGATCTGTGGAGACATCCGGGCGAGTGCTTCTTGTGCATAACTCCTGCACGTGACGCGAAGCGTCGCGAGGTCGACGTGGCGGGTCGCGCGTGCCGAAGGCAGCATCCGCGGCATAACTCCTGCAATTCGCGGTGGTGCGAGAGGGCATGCAGGTGACATGCGCGGGTGTTCCTGCGTCTCGCGACCATCTGCCTGAGTTACGCAACGGCGGGGGGAGGGGATGACGAGCGAGTGTGCTGCGCGGGACGGGGTTGCTGGCTCAGATTGCCTGAGTTACGAAAAGAGAGAGGGAAGAGGGTTCCCGCCACGAGTGCTCTTGCGCCGTCAGATGAGCCGCCGCGACCACTTGTGTGACGGCGGAATACTGCGGGCCATGGCGCGTTGATACACTCGTAAGGCAAGAACGTGCTCCGGGGTCGGTGAAAATCCGAACCGGCGGTGATAGTCCGCGACCCGCATCCTGACGAAAGCCAGGGTGTGGTTGAGCCGGTGAAATTCCGGCACCGACGGTTATGAGATCGCAAGGTCTCTCAGTCCGGATGGAAGGAAGCACGCGCGGAAGTGGCGCCTCTGGCACCGGTTCCGCGGGTTCGCGCACCCGACGTGGTGCACGTTCCCCCCGGAGTTCGTCTCGATTAGGGACGGAGGAACCGGATGACCGACGCAGGCATGACTGCCGGCCTCAGCGGAACGCCGCGCCCTCGCGTCGAGTCGGCGATGCGCTACGCCCTCAACCTCGCCGGCCGCGGACCCGTCTACGGAGTCAACCCGCAGGTCGGCTGCGTGATCCTGTCGCCCGACGGCACAATCCTCGCCGAGGGGTGGCACCGGGGCGCAGGCACCGCGCACGCCGAGGTCGATGCGCTCTCGAAGCTCGCTCCCGGTGCGGCACGCGGCGCGATCGCCGTCGTCACCCTCGAACCCTGCAATCACACCGGGCGCACCGGCCCGTGCAGCGAAGCGCTCATCGCGGCGGGCGTCGCGCAGGTCGCATACGCCGTCAGTGATCCGAATCCTCGGGCGAGCGGCGGCGCCGAACGGCTGCGCGCCGCGGGGGTCGAGGTGGAGGGCGGCGTGCTGGCCGACGAGGTGTCTGAGGTTATGCACCCCTGGCTCGCCGCAACCCGACTCGGCCGCCCCTACGTGACCCTCAAGTGGGCATCCAGCCTTGATGGCCGCGTCGCCGCGGCGGACGGCACCAGCCAGTGGATCACCGGCTCCGAAGCGCGCCGAGACGTGCACGCGCGACGTGCTGCCGCCGATGCGATCGTTATCGGCACCGGCACCGTGCTCGCCGATGACCCCTCGCTCACCGCGCGCGACGATGCCGGCGAGTTGCTGCCGCACCAGCCGACCCCCGTCGTGATCGGTGAGCGCGAGCTGCCACGGAACGCGCGGCTGTTCGACCACCCCGAACCGGTCATCGTGACTGGAAGCCGGGATCTGCGTGCCGTGCTCGAGCGACTGTTCGCTCGCGACATCCGTCACGTCTTCGTCGAGGGCGGCCCCACTCTCGCGAGCGCTTTTGTGGCCGCAGGCCTCGTCGACGAGTACCTCGTGTACCTCGCGCCCGCACTGCTCGGCGGCGACCGCGCGGCGCTCACGGATGTCGGGGTCGCCACGATTGCCGACGCCAGGCGCCTGAGAATCCAGTCCATCGATCGCATCGGCGAGGACGTACGGATCGTCGCACGGCCCGAAGCCAGCTCGCCCGCGAGCACCAGCAATACCCTGCAAGAGGAGAAGTAACCATGTTCACCGGAATCATCGAAGAACTCGGCGAGGTGGTCGACTGGCAGCTGTCGGGCGACGCGGCCCGCCTCACGGTGCGTGCACCGCTCGCCGCATCCGATGCGTCGCATGGCGACTCGATCTCGGTGAGCGGCGTCTGCCTCACGGTCGTCGACCAGGGGCCCGACTGGTTCACCGCGGATGTCATGGGCGAAACGATCGCCATGAGCACCCTGAAGACGCCGGCACCCGGCGACCGCGTCAACCTGGAGCGCGCCGCAGCGCTCGGCGACCGCCTCGGCGGCCACATCGTGCAGGGTCACATCGACGGCACCAGCACCCTGCTCTCCATCGCCGAGGGGAGTGCCTGGCGCGTGCTTCGATTCAGCCTTGACGAGGAGCTCGCGGGCCTCGTGGCCCGCAAGGGATCGATCGCGGTGGACGGTGTCTCGCTCACCGTGAGTGCCGTGAGTGAGCCGGATGCCGCATCCGCCTGGTTCGAGGTATCGCTGATTCCCGAGACCCTCAGTGCCACCACGCTCGGCGCCGCTGCCGTGGGCGACGCCGTGAACATCGAGACGGACATCCTCGCGCGCCAGGTGGAGCGCATGCTCGCGATCCAGTCGGCCGAGCAGACACGGTCGCGGAGCGCCAACGAAAGGAGCGAGCAATGAGTCTCGCCAGCATCCCCGAGGCACTCGCCGAACTGCGCAAGGGCAGGCCCGTGATCGTCGTCGACAACGAGAGCCGCGAGAACGAGGGCGACGTCATCATCAGCGCCCAGCTCGCGAGCCAGGAGTGGATGGCGTGGATGGTGCGCCACACCTCCGGCTACATCTGCGCGCCGATGCCGCACCGGCTCGCCGACCGACTCGAGCTGCCCGTGATGGTCGCGAATAATGAGGACCCGCGCGGCACGAACTACACGATCTCGGTGGACGCGGCGGACCGACTCAGCACCGGCATCAGCGCCGCCGATCGCGCGCACACCCTGCGCGTGCTCGCCGACCCGGAGTCGGTGCCGGCGAGCCTGCACCGCCCCGGCCACATCCTGCCGCTTCGCGCGGTGGACGGTGGCGTGCGCGAACGGGACGGCCACACTGAAGCCGCCGTCGACCTCATGAAGCTCGCGGGGCTCGTGCCCGTGGGCGCGATCTCGGAGATCGTCGAGGACGACGGAGAGATGATGCGCCTGCCCGCACTGATCAGGTTCGGTGAGCGCGAGGGCGTGCTTGTGATCACGATCGAGGCGCTGATCCAGTTTCTGAACGAGCGGCACGGCGACGCGGAGGTGCCGGCGGCCGTGGACATCCAGGAGACCTCGCGCGTGATCTTCGAGGTCGAGACGACCGTGCCCACAGTGCACGGCGAGTTCCGCTTTCGGGCGTACCGCGACCGGATGACCGGGGCCGACCACCTCGCGATCATCGCCGGTGAGCCTGCGAATGGGGCGCTCATCCGGGTTCACTCCGAGTGCCTCACGGGCGAGGTCTTCGGCTCGCTCAAGTGCGAGTGCGGGCCCCAGCTGGATGCGGCTCTCGACGAGATCCAGCGCGAGGGCGGCGTGGTGATCTACATGCGCGGCCATGAGGGTCGCGGCATCGGCCTCATCAACAAGCTCAAGGCCTACCAGCTGCAGGAACGCGGCCTCGACACCATCGACGCGAACACCGCGCTCGGGTTTCCGGTGGACGGACGCGATTACAGCGCAGCGGTGGCGATCCTGGACGACCTCGGCATCTCCGAGGCCCGCGTGATCACGAACAACCCCGAGAAGTTGCGCCAGCTGCGCGACCGCGGCATCACGGTGCTCGAACAGGTGCCGCTCGTCGTCGGCGTGGGTACGCTGAATGAGCGCTACCTCGAGGCCAAGCGAGACCGGATGGGGCACCTCCTGCCCGACGACGTTGCGCTCGACGAGGCGGTTGCGGCCGGTCGCGTGGCGCTGGCTCTGGACAGCTACGAACAGACCAAGAGAGAGCAGGAGCTATGAGCGGCGAAGGCGCACCGACAACCACGACGGATGGCACGGGCCTCAGCATCACGATCGTCGCCGGCACATGGCATGAACGCATCAGCGACGGCCTGCTCGCGGGCGCGAAGCGGGTGCTCGACGCCTCGGGCGCTCGGGTGACCGTGCTCCGCGTTCCCGGCAGCTTCGAGCTGCCGATCGTGAGCAAGGCCGCGCTAGAACGCGGGGCGGATGCGGTGGTCGCCCTCGGCGTGATCATCCGTGGCGGCACCCCACACTTCGATTTCGTCTCCAACGCAGCGACCGACGGACTCGTGCGCGTCGCGCTCGACACGGGCAAGCCGGTCGGCTTCGGCGTGCTCACCCTCGACGACGAGCAGCAGGGGCTGGATCGCGCGGGCCTTCCTGGCTCGAAGGAAGACAAGGGCGCCGAGGCCGCTGAGGCGGCGCTGGCGACGGCGCGGCTGCTGCAGTCGCTGCGCGCCTAACCGCAGGTCGAAACACCCCGCCGGTTGAGTAGCGAGCGCGGTACGAGCACGCGTATCGACACCTGCTCGACCGACGAAACACCCGCACGCCGCTGAAACGCGTGCCGCATCCCTTCGACAAGCTCAGGGAACGAAAGAACGCGCTACTCCGCGAAGCGGTAGTACTCGATGCCGAGGTCGTGGAAGTCCGGCCCGTCCTGGCGACCGACGTGGTCCACCACGAACTCGCCGTGCACGGGAACGGCCTCGACCTCCGAGGTGCGTCCCTCGTGCAGCGCGAGGTACTGCGCCTCGGTGAGATCCGTCGGACCCTCGAGCGCCGCCGCGAAGTTGATGCGCGAGGCGGCATCCTTCCAGTTTTGGCCCACGCGCATGGGCAGCGCCTCCGCGGCGTCGCCGCTGCCGTAGCCGAGTGCGAGCCATTCCTGGCCCGCGATGTCGAGGTCGTCATCCGCGGCCTGGCGGAGCCCCGATGCGATCCAGGCCGGCAGTGCCGCCGTGTAGAGGTTGCCGAGGTCGCGCATGGCCTCCGAGCCGAGCCCGAGCTTGCCGTCGACGAGCGACGTCCACACCTCGGTCTTGCGCAGGTACTGGCGCAGCGCCTTCGACAGCGGGAACACATCCTCGGTGTCCTCACCGATCGTGACACCGTGGCCGCGGAAGGGTGAGGGTGCCGTGAGCTCCGCGAGGAGCGCGTCGGCATCGATGCCCGCCTCGACGCAGTAGCCGCGCAGCTGTTCCCGACCGGCATCGTCGGCGGCGAGCGCGAACAGGTACGACATCACCCAGCCGGTGGCGGGCATCCGGTGGTACGGGCGGTGGAGGAAGGCGAAGTCGACGTCGGCGAAGTAGTCGACCTGGCGGTAGTCGCCGCCGCGGCGGGCGACGCGCTTGTCGAGCATCGCGGCCATCGCGTGATGGGTGGCGTCGATGTAGCAACTCGTGGAGTAGCGGCCGTTGAAGACCGGCAGGTCCTGGATCTGGCCGTCGTCGCGCGGCGGCTGGTGAAAGCGCGCGAAGGGCTTGCGGAAGTCGACCGTGCGGTACTCCGAGTCACTTCCGGATGCCGCCAGGTCGATCTCGAGCAGCGTCGCGTCACCGTCGACGAGCATCGCCACGGCGCCGGCGCCCTGGGTCGGTTCTCCGCTCGAGCCGATGGCGTACTCGGCGATGTCGGCGCACACGACGATGGCCAGGCGGCCGGCACCGTCGGCGGAGAGGTAGCGCAGCGCCGCCTTGAGGCCGTAGACGCCACCGAGGCAGGCGTGCTTGAACTCGGGAACCTCGCAGTCCCTCGCGAGCTCCGGACGGCCCTGTGCCACGAGCGCGTCGTTGATCATGCCCTTGACGATGATGGCGCCGGCCGAGTTGTCGCTGCTCGATTCGGTGCCGAGCGCGAGCATGCCCACCCTCGACGGATCGATGTCGTAGTCGCGCAGCAGGCGCCACACCGCGTTGGCCGCGAGCGTGTAGACGCTCTGGCCAGGGCCGCGCATTCGGAATGACCGCCCGACAACCCCCTGAACGCGCCCCCAGGAGTCGTCGTTCCATTCGGCCCAGTCTTCGAGCCGAACCCGATAGTGAGGCAGGTAGAGGGACAGGCCACTAATTCCAGGCACCAGTATTCGCACTCTCGTTCGTGTTTCGGCCGCAACTGGGTCCCAGGTGCGAGACGATTTTAGCAAAGCCGGTAGTGAGCGCGCACACAGCGGATGCCCAGCCAGGAGCCCGCAGGTACGGCCCACCCCGCTAAAATGTGGGGAACGCGATCGGAGCAGCAGTGGACGAAACCCTCCGCGACGGCCGCACCGCGGCGGCTCGTGCGCACAGCAATATCGCTCTCATCAAGTACTGGGGCAAGCGCGATGCGGCGTTGAACATTCCGGCGGTCGGGTCGATCTCCGTGACGCTCGATGCCCTCTCGACCGAGACCATGGTGAGCTTCGACGACGGCCTCGCGAGCGACGAACTGCTTCTGGCGGGCGCGCCTGCCGAGGCCACCCGCGTGAGCCGATTCCTCGATGTCGTGCGCGAGCAGGCTGGCACGAGTTCCCGAGCACGAGTGGAGTCGAGCAACGACTTCCCGACCGGTGCCGGGCTCGCCTCCTCCGCATCCGGATTCGCGGCACTCGCTGTCGCGGCGAGCGCGGCCGCAGGGCTCCGGCTCGACGAGCTCGAGCTGTCGATCCTCGCCAGGCGCGGCTCGGGCTCGGCCGCCCGCTCGCTGTTCGGCGGCGTCGTGGAACTGCACGCCGGCATCCGAGACGACGGCGAAGACGCCTTTGCCGAGCCTCTGCTCTCGCCCACCGACTGGCCGCTCAGCGTGGTCGTGGCGATCACCGACTTCGGTCAGAAGAGCATCGATTCCACCGCCGGTATGGGCGGCAGTTCGCTCACCTCGCCGTTCTATCCGGCCTGGGTCGAGACGGCGGAGGTCGACCTCGCCGGCATGCGTTCGGCCCTTGCGGCCCGCGACTTCGAGCGAGTCGGCGACCTGACCGAGTACAGCTGCCTCAAGCTGCACGCGCTCATGCTGTCGACCCGTCCGGCGCTCATCTACTGGAATGCGGCGACCGTGGCGGGCATCCATGCGGTGCGCGAACTGCGCGGCAGCGGCATCCCGGTCTACTTCACGATCGACGCGGGCCCGCAGCTCAAGGCGCTCTGCCTGGCCGAGCACGCGGCGACGGTGGCGGATGCGCTGCGAGCGATCTCCGGTGTGCTGGAGACCCGAGTCAGTGGCCTCGGTGACGGCGCGAGGCTGCTGGCGTGACGGCGATCACCGCCTCGGCGCCCGGCAAGCTCTTCCTGCTCGGCGAATACGCCGTGCTCGACGGCGCACCCGCGCTGCTGACCGCGGTGGACCGCCGGGCAACCGTGACGATCGAGCCGACGGATGACGCAGCCTGGCACCTGCACACCCCCGGTCTGAGCGGCGAGGGCTTCACCCTCGGCGCGGGCGGCGCGCTCCCCAGAGGACTCGGCGAACGCGAGCTCGAGCGACTGCGCGTCTTCGAGGCTGTGCGCACGGTGGTCGCTGAAGCCGCCACACCCGCGCAGGGCCTCGACATCACCATCGACAGCACCGCGTTCCACCGCGAGGATGGCGCGAAGCTCGGTCTCGGCTCGAGCGCGGCCGTTGCCGTGGCTCTGACCGCCGCCCTCTCCGCAGCGCACTCCCTGCCTCTCGACCGCGAGAGCATTTTCGCCCGAGCCCTCAGCGCCCATCGCGCCGCCCAGGGCGGAACGGGCAGCGGCGGCGACGTGGCCACGAGCACCTTCGGCGGACTCATCAGCTACTCGAAGGGCGCGACGCCGGTCGCCCTCCCATGGCCCAGGGCACTCACGCTCACCGTCGTCGTCACCGGCGATGGCAGCAGCACCACCGACCTCGTCGCTCGAGTGAGCGCGTACCGCGCCGCCGACCCCGCGGGATGCGGTCGCGACATCGCTGCGCTTTGCGAACTCGCCCGCGGCGCCGAGGCGGCGCTGGACTCCCCGAGCGACCTCCTGCGGCTCGCCTCCGACTACTTCGACGCGCTCATGACGCTCGACGAGCATGCCGGCGCGGGCATCGTGAGCGAACACCACCGGCGCCTGCACTCGCTCTCCGCCGGCCTCGGCGGGGTGTTCAAGACATCCGGAGCGGGCGGCGGCGACGTCGGACTGCTCTTCACCCCCGAGGGAGAGGTCACGTCAAGGGTTGTCGCGGCTTTTGCCGAAGCGGGTGCCGAGGCCGTACCGTTGGCCTTTGGCGAACGCGGTCTCGAGCTGGCCGGCGTCGATACAAACACACAGATCGGGAGCGTGACGGCGCGATGACCTCCTCCCGCATTCCGCGCTTCTATCAGCTCGGCGTCGAAGAGCGACTGCGCGTGCTGTACGAACGCGGTGTGCTCAGCGACACCGATTACCGCGCGCTGGCCACGGGCACCTACATCCTCGACCCTGGCACCGCGGATCGGCTCACCGAGAACGTCATCGGCGTCTTCTCGATGCCACTGGGCCTCGGCCTCAACTTCCAGGTCAACGAGAAGGACTACCTCGTACCGATGGTGGTCGAGGAGCCCTCGATCATCGCCGCCGTCAGCTCCGCTGCGAGGCTCGTGCGACGCTCCGGCGGCTTCGAGTCCACGGCGGACGAGCCCATGCTCATCGGACAGATCCAGGTGGTCGACCTCGAGGACGCCGAGGCCGCGAGAGCGGCGCTACTGGCCCGCAAACAGGACATTCTCGAACTCGCGGATGCCCAGCATCCGAATATGGTCACTCGAGGCGGCGGGGCCAAAGACGTCGAAGTCTTCCTGCGCGGCGCGACCGCGGCCAACGGCGAGCTGCTCGTGGTGCACCTCATCGTCGACAGTCGCGACGCCATGGGTGCCAACCTCGTGAACACGATGTGCGAGGCCGTTGCGCCACTCGTGGAGGAGATCACCGGCGGTCGCGTGTTCCTGCGCATCCTCTCCAACCTCACCGACCGCGCGATGGTGCGCTCGCGCTGCGTCATCCCCGTGGACCGGCTCGCCTCCGGCGAGTTCTCGGGCGAGCAGGTGCGCGACGGCATCGTGCTCGCCGCCGAGTTCGCCGCCATGGACCCGTACCGCGCGACCACGCACAACAAGGGCATCATGAACGGCATTGACGCCGTCGCGATCGCCACCGGCAACGACTGGCGCGCGATCGAGGCCGCAGCACATGCCTTCGCGGCCCAGTCCGGCACCTACTCGCCCCTCACCCGCTGGTTCGCGGATGCCGAGGGCAACCTGGTCGGCGAGATCGAGCTTCCCCTCAAGGTCGGCATAGTCGGCGGCCAGGTGGAATCCAACCCCGCAGTGCACATCAGCTACTCGATCCTCGAGGTGTCCACGGCGGCCGAGCTCGCGAGAGTGATGGCGGCCGTCGGTCTCGCACAGAACTTCGGGGCGCTCAAGGCGCTCTCGACCGAGGGCATCCAGCCGGGACACATGCGGCTGCACGCCCGCAGCGTCGCGGTCGCCGCCGGTGCGAGCGGCGCACACTTCGACGAGGTCGTGAACCGGCTCGTCGCCAGCGGCGAAGTCAAGGTGTGGAAGGCCAAGCGCATCCTCGACGTGCTCGAGGGGCGCATCGCCGACACCGGTTCCATCCACGCGATCCGCACCGCAGCGATTCCCGTTCAGCCCGCCGCGGCGATCCAGGAACCGGTGCGAACCGACACGGGCGCGAGCCTCGGCTACGGCAAGATCATCCTGCTCGGCGAGCACTCCGTCGTGTACGGCAGGCACGCCATCGCGGCACCCATCGGGCTCACGATCCAGGCCGAGGTCACCAAGCGTTCCGCTGGCCTCGATCTCGTCATCGCCCGCTGGGACACGGATGCCGCCTACGACCCGATCGGCGCCGAACTCGCCGTGCAGGTGGCGGCGCTCATCGCCGAACGACTCGGGCTTCGGGGCGCGGGCATGCGCGTGGACGTGTTCCCGCACCTGCCTCGAGCGAGCGGGCTCGGCGCCTCGGCCGCGCTGGCCGTCGCGATCATCCGCGCGATGGCCGCCGGGTTCGACGTTCACCTCAGCGACGAGGAGGTGTCGAACCTCGCCTTCGAGTGCGAACAGATCGTGCACGGCACGCCGTCCGGCATCGACAACACCGTCGCCACCTTCGGTCGCCCGATCCTGTACCGCAGGGCGGATGCCGACGGTGGTACCGCCTCCGACATCCGGGACATCGTGACCCCGCGCCCGATTCCCGTGGTGATCGGGCTCACCGGCGTGCGATCGCTCACCTCGCACACCGTGGGGCTCGTGCGGGCGGCGCGGGAGAAGCATCCGGCCAGGTACGAGGCGATCTTCTCGCAGATCGACGAACTCGCCCTCGCGGGCGCGGACGCGCTTCGTCGTGGTGATGCCGCCGAACTCGGCGAGCTCATGAACATGAACCACGGGCTGCTCGGAGCGCTTCAGGTATCGAGCCCGGAGCTCGAGGCGCTCGTCGGCGTCGCCCGGAGGGCCGGCGCGCTCGGCGCGAAGCTCACCGGTGGTGGCGGGGGCGGCGCGATGATCGCGATCGCCGAGCCGGGTGCGGCCGAGTCAGTGGGCTCCGCGATGCGGCAGGCAGGATTCGTGACGTACCTCACCGAGATCCGCTGAGGCCGTTGGTCGCGTCCCTTCGACAGGCTCTGGGAACGAGACGGCGACCGCCCGTGGGGAGCGATAGGCTGCTAACCATGGTCATCAACGGCAGCAGGATCCTCTTGGTCGTGTGCGCGCTGGGCGCGATTGCCCTCGCCGTACTCTTCGTGTTCAAGGTCTTCTTCCACGCCGGCTTCTAGAGCGACGTCAACCCAGGTTGACACCCCTCCGTCTGTCAACTACGGTTGACATCATGTCCGATGCGCTCCACACTCTGAGCGCGGAGGCGGGCGACGAGAACCCGCTGAAGGCTCTGCACGCCGTCAGCGAAATGCGCACGGAACTCGATCGTCACGAGGCTACGCTCGTGCGCAGGGCCCGCAACCTCGGCATGGGCTGGCAGATGATCGCCACCGCGCTCGGGGTCTCTCGCCAGGCCGTCCACAAAAGGTACGGTCGCCGCTGAGCGGCGACCAGAAAAGAACTCATGAGCACCACCACCCCGTCCAGGTCCCGCTCGCCCTTCGGCCGCAGGAAGGATGACGGCCCTCGCGCGACCTTCGGCCAGCTGCTGCCCTACATCCTCGAGCACAAGAAGGTGCTCGCCGTGGTCGTGGTCCTCAGCGTTCTCGGCGCCATCGCGTCGCTCGCCCAACCACTGCTCGTCAGCCAGGTCATCGCGGTGGTGCAGAAGGGCGACTCGCTGAGCGGGCTGGTCTGGCTGCTCGTGGGGCTCGTGGTGGCATCCGGACTCATCAGCGGCTACCAGCACTATCTGTTGCAGCGCACGGGCGAGGGCGTGGTGCTCTCGAGCCGCCGACGCCTCGTCTCCCGGATGCTGAACCTGCCGATCAGCGAGTTCGACCAGCGGCGCACGGGCGACCTCGTTTCGCGAGTGGGTTCAGACACGACGCTGCTGCGCGCCGTGCTCACCCAGGGACTCGTCGAGGCGATCGGCGGTTCGCTCACCTTCATCGGCGCACTCATCGCCATGGCGATCATCGACCCCGTGCTGTTGCTGCTCACGGTGCTCGTCATCGCTGTGTCGGTGTTCACCGTCGTGACGCTGAGCGGGCGCATCCGGGTCGTCAGCCGCAAGGCGCAGGAGCGCGTGGGCGACCTCGCAGCGTCCGTCGAGCGGGCGGTCAGCGCCGTGCGCACGGTCCGTGCGGCGGGCGCCACCGAGCGTGAGGTTGAGGCTGTGCAGCAGGATGCCGTGGCCGCCTGGAAGATGGGCATCAGCGTCGCGAAGATTTCCGCCCTCGTCGTGCCGATCGCCGGAATCGCGATGCAGGTCTCGTTCCTCGTGGTGCTCGGCGTCGGTGGATTCCGCGTGGCGAGCGGCGCGATCAGCGTGGCCAACCTCGTGGCGTTCATCCTGTTCCTGTTCCTCATGATCCTGCCGCTCGGGCAGGCGTTCGGCGCGATCACCTCGGTGAACGCGGCGCTCGGGGCGCTCGGCCGCATCCAGGAAATCATCGAGCTGCCGAGCGAGGCGGAGGGCGACCCGGCCGCCGCCGCGAAGGCGGTGCCACCGGTCGCCTCGAGCGGCGCGATCAGCTTCGACGACGTGCACTTCCGGTATCCGGATGGGGCGGTGCCGCCGGCCGCTGTCGCTGAGCTCACGGTCGCTGAGCTTGTCGAAGCGCGTCCCACGGTCGCTGAGCCCACGGTCGCTGAGCTTGTCGAAGCGCCCTTCGACGAGCTCAGTGAACGTCCCACCGCCGACCGCACCGTGCTCCACGGCGTGAGCTTCCGTGCCGAACGCGGCCAGCGCACCGCGCTCGTCGGACCGTCGGGAGCGGGCAAGAGCACGATCCTGGCGCTCATCGAGCGGTTCTACGATCCGACCGCCGGCGTCGTGCGGGTCGACGGGGTCGACATCCGGTCTATGGATCGCGCGCAGCTGCGATCGCAGATCGGCTACGTGGAGCAGGACGCACCCGTGCTGGCCGGCAGCATCCGCCAGAACCTGCTGCTCGCCTCACCGAACGCGAGCGACGAGGACTGCATCCGGGTGCTGCACGACGTGAACCTCACCGAGGTGCTCGAGCGCAACGAGAAGGGTCTGGATGCCGCGGTCGGTGAAGACGGCGTGATGCTCTCGGGCGGCGAACGCCAACGCCTCGCGATCGCGAGAGCCCTGCTCGCGGCCCCGCCCATCCTGCTGCTCGACGAGTCGACCTCCTCGCTCGACGGACTCAACGAACAGCTGCTGCGCGAGGCGATCGACGCGGTGGCCGAGAACCGCACCCTCATCGTGATCGCCCACCGCCTCTCGACCGTGGTCGACTCCGACCAGATCGTGGTGCTCGATCACGGACGCGTCGTCGGCACCGGCACCCACTCCGAACTCGTCAAGTCCACGCCGCTCTACGCCGAACTCGCGAAGCACCAGCTTCTGGTCTGACCCCTCCCCGCTCACGAGCACGAGCAGCGCGAGACAGGCTAGGCGAGGGCCCACATGGCGACGGCCGCGGTCGCCGCGACGTTGAGCGAGTCGATGCCGTGCGCCATCGGGATGCGCACCACGGTGTCGGCGGCGGCGAGCGCCTCGGGAGTGAGTCCCTCGCCCTCTGCGCCCAGCACGAGCGCGACCCTGGGCGGCGCGGTCGCCGCGAACTCTCGCAGGCCGACCGCGGCATCCGTGAGCGCCAGGGCCGCGATGTGAAAACCGGATGTCGTCAGCAGGTCCCGGGTCGACGGCCAGTCCCCCACGCGCGTCCACGGCACCTGCAGGACGGTGCCCATGCTCACTCGAATGGCGCGGCGGTAGAACGGGTCTGAGCAGCGCGGCGTCACGAGCACGGCATCCGCACCGATGGCCGCGACCGAGCGGAAGATCGCGCCGACGTTGGTGGGATCGGCGACGTTCTCGAGGATGACGACGCGTCGCGCAGACGCCAACAACGACTCGGGACTCGGCAGCGCCGGACGATCCATCGACGCGATCAGGCCGCGATGCAGGATGTAGCCGGTCAGCTCAGCCAGCAACTCGCCCGGCCCGGAGAACACCGGCACGTCCGGGCCGACGAGGGCGACAGCCTCATCGACGGTGCCGCCCAGCGCGAGCACCGAACGCGGCGTGTGCCCCGCGTGCAACGCCCGTTCCAGCACGAGCGCGGACTCGGCGATGTAGATGCCGCCACCGGTCTTCTTGAGCGCTACATCGGTGCGGTGAGCGAAGTCGACCAGGCGCGGGTCGTCCAGGGTGTCGATCTCGATCACGGGCATCCGCACCTCTCTTCGTCGCGGAATCGGGCAGACCCCACGCTATCCGAGTCCCGCCCGCGCATAACTCAGGCAGAACGCCCGCACGCCGTCGACGATCGCCGTGAACACGGCGTCAGGAAGCGGATGCGCAGCATCCTGCCTGAGTTATGCCGGGGCGAGGAACGGAACAGCCGCGAACCGGAGGAACGGGCTACGGTCGCCCGCGACGGATGGAGTAGCGCCGGTTCTCCAGCGCGGGGTCCCGCTCTCGCGCCGCACCCACGTCAGCGCGATCAAGATCGAAGGTGCGCACGCCGACCTCCAGGCCCAACTCCCCGCGGATGCCGCCAGCGGGGTCCACGAGCAGGCTGCGTCCGATCGACACGGGTGGCACCTGCGAGACGGCACCGACGAAGCAGGAGTTCTCGATCGCTCGAGCCTGCGCGAGCACGCGCCAGTGCTCCGCCTTACCCTCACCCGGAACCCACGACGAACAGGCCAGCATCACCTCCGCTCCCGCGTCCGCCAGTTCACGGGCCAGTTCGGGGAAGCGCAGGTCGTAGCAGGTCATCAGCCCGACGGTCGTCGAACCGACGACGAACGTTATCGGCTCGAGCGATGGCGATGGTGTGATCGACTCCGACTCACGAAAGCCGTAGGAATCGAAGAGGTGGATCTTGCGGTAGCGGCCGAGCAGCGACCCCGAGGAATCCAGGGCAACCAGCGTGTTGAACGGTCGACGGCCGTCGGGATTCGCCTCGACCACCCCGGCCACGATCGCGACACCGAACGAGGAGGCGAGATCAGCCAACGCCGTGACGAATGGGCCGTCGAGCGGCTCGGACGCCGGTCCGAAGCTCGCATCCACGACCTTCTTCTCGTACATCGAGTACTCGGGAAAGGCCACGAGCTCGGCGCCATCGTGCGCCGCGCGGCGCGCCAGTCGCTCGATCGTTGCGAGATTCCGGGCCTTGTCGGTGCCAGAGTCCAGTTGCGCGAGGCCGAGTCTCATGCGCGCTCAGCCGCCCTTCGAACGTCTCGATGGCCACGGATGCCGCCATCCGTGGCCATCATAGGCCCGCCCTAGCGCACCAGCGACTTCGTGATCTCTTCGTCATCCGCCTCGACGTAGTCGATCTCCGGCGGCTGCCGCCGGAAGCCCCGGGTGACGATGCCGAGCACGACCACGCCCACCGCGAGCCAGATGAGGCCGAGGGTGAGCGCGTGCACGTCGAGCTGCGTCATCAGGTAGAGAGTGACGATTCCGCCGATGATCGGCATGACCAGATAGAGCACCACGTTGTGGTGCCGCCCCTCGCGACGCTGGCGGAAGTAGTAGAAGATCACCGACACGTTCACCATCGTGAAGGCCACGAAGGCCCCGAAGTTGATGAACGATGTCGAGGTCGCCACGTCGAGGAACATCGCGATCAGCCCGACAACGCCGATGATCACGATGCTGATGACGGGCGAACGGAACCGCTTGCTGATCTCGCCGAAGATCCTGCGCGGCAGCACTCCGTCGCGGCCCATAGCAAACAGGAGCCGAGATGCGGATGCCTGCGCCGCGAGCCCCGAGGAGAACTGTGCGATCACAAGACCCGCGAGGAAGATCGCGCCGAACACGTTGCCGCCGATGTGCAGCGCGATGTCGAGCGCGGCCGAGTTCACATCCTTGAACTCGCCACCCGGGTGCACGAGCTGCGTCGTGTACGACACGAGGATGAAGATCGCCCCACCGATGATGGCGATCATGAGGATGGCGCGCGGCATCGTCTTTCGCGGGTTCACGGTCTCCTCGGTGAACGTGGTCACCGCGTCGAAGCCGAGGAACGAGTACGCGGCGATGGCGGCACCGGCCGAGATGCCCGCGAAGCTCGCGCCGGGCCCGGTGAAGGGCGACGCATTGAACAGTCCGCCCGCACCGTCGTTGGACACGACCGAGCCGATGGACAGCGCGACGAACAGCGCGATCACGAGCACCTGGAAGGCCATGAGGAGGTAGTTCGCCCGGTCGGCAACCTTGATGCCGAGGATGTTGAGCACCGTCGTGATCGCAATGAAGCCGACGATCCACACCCAGTTCGGCACCGCGGGGAACTGCGCGTTGAGGTAGGCCGCCCCGATCAGCCAGATCACCATGGGCAGGAACAGGTAGTCGAGCAGCACCGCCCAGCCCACCAGGAACCCGATGCGCGAGTCGACCGTACGCCGCACGTAGGTGTAGGCGGAGCCGGCGACCGGGTAGGCCGCGGCCATCCGCCCGTAGCTCGACGCGGTGAAGATCATCGCGACGAGCGCGATCAGATAGGCGGATGCGCTCGCGCCGGCGGTCGCCTGGGCCACGACGCCGAAGATGCCGAGCACGATGAGCGGGGTGAGGTAGGCGAGCCCGAAGAGCACGAGCGACCGGAGGCCGAGCGTGCGAACGAGCGTGGGGGAATCGGTCATTTCGAGGTGTCCTGTCCGGTGCTTGTGTTGGGTTGGTGTGAGGTGCTGGGGTTCCAGCGCGCCGGTTCGATGCGGCCGCCGTAGAGCGGCAGCTCGAGCGCTGCGTCGGTGGGGAGGAACTGGTCCCACATCCGGTTGAGGCCGGCTGTGCCGTGCTCGTGGATGTGGCTGACCGCATCCAGGTCGATGGTTTCGACGATCACGCTCGCGTGGTCATCGGCGACCTCGCGCAGCACGGCGCCGTCCGGTGCGACGATCAGGCTCTGCCCCTTGCCGACCGGGCCAGCGCAGTTGACGCTCACGGTGAAGGTCTGGTTGACGATGGAGTTCGCCCTGGCGAGCACGAGCTCCTGAGCCCTGTCTGGCGTCGTGGTCTTGACGATGTTGAGCACGGCCTCCGCGCCCATCCAGCCGAGGTGCCGGCTGACCTCGGGAAACCAGGAGTCGTAGCAGATCGAGAGCCCGAAGCGGCCGACGCCCTCGATGTCGAACACGACGAAGCGGTCGCCCGGATCGTACGGCTCGTAGGGCCGCCAGGGAAAGATCTTGCGGTAGCTGGCGACGAGGTCGCCCTGGGGCGAGAAGACCAGGGCGGTGTTGAACAGCTCGCCGCCTGGACCGAGTTCGCACACGCTACCGGGGACGAGCCACACACCCGCGTTTCTCGCTATCGCTCCAAGCCCGGCAACGAGCGGGCCGTCGAGCGGTGCAGCGGAGCGACGGAGAAGATCGTTGCGCCTGTCGGGCGCCTCCTCCTCCGAGCCAAAGAGGTGGAGTTCGGGGTAGACCACGAGGGTGGCGCCTCCGCTGCCTTCCAGTACCCGATCAAGATCGGCAGCGAAGGCGTCGAGTGGCGCCCCGATCGGCAGCGGCTGGGCCTGCACTGCGGCGATACGAATGTTTCGCGGCATTTCCGCTCCTTCTGAGGACGGCTGTGTCCACGACGAATAAAATAGATCATATTGATCGCATTTGTCCAGAGTGGAACGAATAGTCTTGGGTCCATGGCGACAGCGGCGGATGAATCAGGCGATTTCCCGGTGCTGCCCGCGCTGGTTGATCCAGCCGTCGCAGGCATCACCCGGCTCAGCGCGACGGAGACGGTGCGGGCGCGGATAGCCCTCGCCATCCAGTTCGGCCTCCTCGTTCCGACCGAGCAGCTGCCCTCGGACGCCGACGTCGCCGAAGCGCTCGGAGTGAGCGAGATCACGGCGCGGCGGGCGCTCAAGAGCCTCGCCGACGACGGCGTGCTGGATCGCCGTCGCGGACGCAGCGGCGGAACCTTCGTGGCCGAGCACAGCGCCCCGGAACGCGTGGATGCGGTCACCGCCTATCGCGCCGACACCCAGACGGTGCACTCCCTCATCGACCACCGCGTGCTGCTCGAATGCGCCCTCACTCACCATGCGGCCCTCGCGGTGACGGACGAACAACTCGACGAGCTGGACGGCTACGTCGAACAGGCATCCCGCGCGCAGAGCTGGACCGAGTACCACGCCGCGGACGAGAAGCTGCACCTCGCCGTCGCGAGGGCGAGCGGCCTCAACTGGGCAATGCCCCGGTACGGCGAGGTGCTCTACGAGCTGTATCGCTACTTCCTCCCCTACCCGATGTCGTACCTGCACGACGTCAACCGCGAGCACGCGCAGCTTGTCGCCGCGCTTCGACGCCACGATCCGGTGGATGCCGTGGCCATCATCGAAGCGCACGTCTCGACCCTGCACCGCAGCATGTTCGTGGGGCTCGAGGAGCGCGCGGAGAGCTGACCGGTTCGGCCGCCGAGCCCGTCGAAGCGTCCGACGAGCTCAGGGAGCAAGTGGCGCGGTACTCGGCTCCACGACGGCGCCCTCCGCGGCGAGGTCGCGCAGGGCCGCGGCGCTCGACTCCGGGGCAACGCCCGCGACGAGATCCTCGAGCACGCGAACGGAGCGACCGGCGGCGAGCGCGTCACGCGCCGAGGCGAGCACACAGTAGTCGGTCGCGATTCCGGCGACGTCGATGTCGGTGATGCCGAGCTCATCCAGGGTGCGCAGCACGCTGTGCCCGTTCTGCGTCACGCCCTCGAAGATCGAATAGGCGGGCTTGCCCTGCCCCTTCTGCACGTGCACGTCGACATCCGAGAGGTCGAGCGCGGGGTGATATTCCGCGCCCACGGTGCCGGCCACGCAGTGAACCGGCCAGGTGCTCACGAAGTCCGGGGCGGCATCCGTCGCGAAGTGACCGCCGTTGTCGCTGTCGGCGTCGTGCCAGTCGCGCGAGGCGAAGACATGCTCGTAGCGCTCGGGATGCTGCACGAGCAGCGTCGTGATGCCCGCGGCCACCCGCGACCCGCCTTCGACTCCGAGCGCGCCTCCCTCGGTGAAGTCGTTCTGCACATCGATGATGAACAACGCACGCGTCATGTGTTCTCCCGCCTGGGTGGCCGTGGTCAGTTATTGGACAGGTTATCGCCGCACTTGAATGCGCCGGTGGTGACCGTGTCGATGGCGGCCATCGCGCTGCTGCGCACGTTGCCGAGCGCGTAGAAGGCGAAGGCGAGCGACGTTCCGTCGGCCGCGTGCACGATGCCGCCGAGCGTGTAGACGTTGGCGATGCTGCCGGTCTTGGCGTTCACCGCTCCCCTGGCCACGGCGTTCGCGCCGGTGAACCGGCCAGCCAGGGTTCCCGTCTTGCCGGAGACGGGCAGCGAGTCGTAGATGATGTTGAGGTTGTCCGCGCCCGCGAGCACCTTGGCCATGAGCTGGGCCACGACGAGCGGCGGAACACCATCGTTCTTGCTCTCGCCGGATCCGTCCTTGATCGCGAGATTCGGGGCGACGACGCCGTAGCTCGCGAGAGCGCTCGTGACGACGCCGGTGAGCGAGGCGGCCGAGCCATCCTTGCCCGCGACCTTCGAGGAAACGCGCGCGAGCATCTCGGCGAGCGTGTTATCTGACACGGGAAGCATCTTGGCGATGAGTGATCTCACCGGCTGCGATTTCACCTCGCCGAGCTGCGGATTCGTCGTGATCGCCGAGCCGAGCGTCAGCTTCGCGTCCGGCACGCCGAGCGCCGCGGCGAAGGCCTTGCCCGCGGCCATCACCGGATCGGTGCTGCGCGGGCTGTCTTGGGCGCGCGGGTTGGCGCGGTCGCCGTCGACCATGAGCGGCACGATCCTCGGCTGGTAACCGTGGGTTCGCTCGGTCTCCGGCCAGCTGGGATCCCAGGCGTCGCCGTTGTTCCACATCGTCGCGTCGAGGATGATGTCGGTGATCGGCTTGTCGTACGCGCCCTTCACCTGCGCTGCGAGGTCGCTCAACTGCGGCGGGTCGGGATAGACGCTTCCGCCACCCGCGCTCAGCGTGGGGTCACCCCCGCCGACGAGCACGACGGTTCCGTCTTCGCTGCCCGCGTAGACCTTGGTCGACAACCGGTAGTCGGGCCCAAGCACCTTAAGCGCGGTGGCGGCGATGAGCGTCTTCATCACGCTCGCGGTGGGTGCAGGTGTACCCGCCGAACGATCGAACAGCACCTCACCGGTCGAGGCGTTCAGCACACTGCCCTCGAAGGTACCGAGTCGCGGATCGGCGGCGAGTGCCCCGATGGAACAGGTGCGCAGCCTCGTCGCCGCGGTCGTCGCGGACGGCACGGGCCGCGGTGGCTCCACGGTCGGGGTCGGACTCGGGGACGCGAGGACGGCCGCGACCGGCGTCGGGCCGAATGTCGACCCGGCGAACACCGCACCGGCGCCGAGCAGAACGAAGGCCACGCCGAGCGCCGAGAATAACCAGACATTCGGATGCTTCGCGATGAGCGCGCCGATTCCGCCGCCGGCCGACGCCGCGCCGGCCTTCGATGCCGTCGGCGTCGCTGCGGCGGTGCCATCCGCGTCATCGCCGACCGCGGTAGCGGCGAAGGCGACCGTCGCGGCGCCGGTGGGGTCTGCGCTCAGGAGGGCCTCGTCGCCCACGCGCGACTCCGCCCCGATCAGGGCGTCCATGTTCATGGCGACGGTCGGTGCCGGTTCCTGCGGAGCGGCTGGCGTCGCATCCACTGCACCGTCAACACCTGCGGCCTCGCGGGCCTCACGTCGAGTGAGTGGCTGGGTCGCGTCCTGCGCGCCGGAAGCCGCCGAATCCGGCGATGCTCCATTCATGGACGCGTCGTCGGGCGATCGGGGCTCGTGCGGCTCACTCACCCCGTCATGATACCGGGCGCAGCAGCGAGCCGAGCGGGCCTGAGCAGTCGCACCGACCCCTGCTTGCGGGCGCTACTCGCCCGGATAGACGAGCTCGATCTGCCTGCGCACCTCGTCGAGGGTCTCCATGATCCGCACGCTCTCGATCGCCGGGAGCATCTCCCCCTCGAGCAGGCGCTCGTTCACGAGGCGCTCAAGCTCCCAAGCCTGATACTGCATCCCGCGATTCTGCACGGGCTGGTCGAATCGCTCGATCGCCGCGCCGCTGGCGTCGTAGACCGTGAAGGGCGTCGGCGTGTACCAGACGGACTCGATCTCGATGCGGCCCTTCGTCCCGATGATCGCGGCGCGGTTGGGGCCCAGGGTGTCGAGCGCGGTGTGCAGCACGGCCTGTTGTCCATCCGCATAGCCGAGGATGATCGCGGTCTGCCTGTCCACGCCGGTCGCGGTTCTCGAGGCGTGGGCCAGGATGCTCGCGGGAACGCCGAACACGTCGTGGGCGAACGAGACCGGATAGATGCCGAGGTCGAGCAGCGCACCTCCGCCGAGTTCTGGCGCGTTGATGCGGTGGGCCGGATCGGTGGGCAGGTTCTGATCGTGATCCGCGATGAGGGTGCGAACTTCGCCGATGGTGCCCGCGGCGATGATCTCGCGGATGCGCAGCATGTGCGGCAGGAACCTCGTCCACATTGCCTCGAGCACCACGAGGTGCTTCTCCGCGGCGAGGTCCACGAGCGCCTTGGCGTCTGCCGCCGTCATCGTGAACGGCTTCTCGACGAGCACGTGCTTGCCTGCGTCCAGCGCGAGCCTGGCGTTCGCCGCGTGCATCGGATGCGGTGTGGAGACGTAGATCGCGTCGACGTTGGGATCGGCCACCAGAGCTTCATAGCTCGGGTGTGCGGTGGGGATACCGAACTCAGCGGCGAAGGCATCCGCAGACGCCTGCGTTCTCGAGCCCACCGCGACCACGACGAACCCGTTGCCGAGCAGGTCGGTCGTCTGCTGGTGCGCGATCCAGCCGGTGCCCAGGATTCCCCAGCGAATCTTCTCTGCCACGATGCGTCTCCCTGCCGCGGGACGACCCTCGCCCGCACTGCGGACGGCCGCGAGCGCGACGATCCTCAGTGCGAATCTAACAGGCGACGCCTGCGATCCGAATCCGTGCTAGCAGCCGATCCAGCGAGCCGCGGCCCTGGTGAAACCGGCCGAATCGCCGTTGCCACCGTGGGTCATCGCGAAGGCGATGCAGACGTTTGCCGTGGTCCCCGTGAAGGTCGGACGATAGAGCGAAGCGCGGTGAGCCAGCGAATCCCACCACTTCTGGGCAACGGTGGCACCCGTGTTGCCCGAGCCGCCGGCCAGGTTGCCATCACAGCCCACGCTCGGAGTCGTATCCGAGTAGTAGAGGCCGGTGCTCGGGTCGGGGTTGATGCTGTGCACACCCGCGTGGCCCCACGTGTTGCCCGGGTCCGCGCTCGGGTCGTTCGCCATCCACTGCAGTCGCGTCTGCATGCAGGTGTCATAGCGGAAATGGCTCATCGGCACCGGCTGCAGGCAGTTGGCGACCCGGATGGCGTTGTAGGCAGCGGCAAAGCTCGCGAGGTCCGCGTTGCCGTTCACGGCGCCGCCGACGTTGGCGGGGCATCCGCCACCGGATGCCGCGTAGGCAGCGCGACGCTGGGCAGCCGTACCGCCGCCGCTCTTGCCGTTCGGAGCGGGCGGTACGACGATGACGGGCTTCGGCACCGGCTTCTGTGCCAGGTGTTCAGTGTCAACAGTTGTGACAACCGGTGCCGAAGCCGCGGCCCTGATCGCGGCATCGTTCTGAGCGATCGACGCCGGCGCGCCGTTCGTGTACGAGGCGATGGATGCCATCGCGGACTCCGCGGATGCGGGAGAGGCGAACGCGGGAAGGGTCGCGTCGCCCGCGTATGCGGCCACCGTGTTCCCCAGAGCGGGCCCGCTGCCGCCGACGAATGGAAGCACCAGAGTCAGCACCGCTGTGACAATCGTCGTCAGTAATGCGAAGCGCTTCATTACAGTTCCCCCGAACCCCCAAGCCTCAGACGTGTACCCCGATAATCACGCGCCCTGTGGCCATTACTGTCAGTAACAGTATGCGGGCGATACCGACGGCGCAAGCTGATGCGGCGCCTGTGGGCCACTACCTCCCTCGTTTTGGGGGTGTTTCGCTCACGAGAATCACCCTCAACCTTGGCATTCCTCGAGTTTTGTACCCCGAAAGACCGTAGTCGCGCCATGGCACCGGTGCGGTCCGAACTATGAGGCGGAGTTGAAGAATCGCGCCGACATTGCGAGGGCCTCCTCGATCGCGCGAGCGCGAATTCCCGGGCTGAACAGGGCATGATCACCCGTCGGATGTTCGATCACGGTCAGGCGCCCGAGCGTCCGATTGAGGCGTCGAGCCGCCGTCTCACCGCGATGCGCTTTAAAGATGTCGGTGTCCCGGGGACTCAGCAATATCGTCACGTCGGTGCCCGCAGCGAGTGCGCCACGAAGGCTGGGCTCAACGAACTGCACTAGCCCGCGCGTGGCAAGGGCGAGCATGATCCGATACGGTGCCCTGCGCTTGGCGACCGCAATCGCCCGCTCCCTGAGAGCGTGCCATTTAGTGGGGGCCACGGGGGCAGCCTTCGAGGTGGGTGGCAATGGGCGAACGCGATAGTCGCTGACCGAGGAGGCGGCAACGAACGCTACGCGATCCGATGCCGCAGCGAGTCCCACCCACGACCCGACACACATTCCGGCGACGCCGATCTTTTCTCGCGGCATCGCCAGATCGGCGATGATGTCCGCACCATCCTCGAGCCACTCCTTGGCAAAAAGCATCTTCGGCTCTTCGCTGTGCACCTCACCGGTCTCGCCGGTCCCCCGCCTGTCGACGCGCAGGGCGCGAAAGCCGAGGACCGCCAGCCGCCGCGCCAGATCCACCTGATGCCGCGTGGCACCCGTGCGATGCTCGGCCGAACCGTTGTGCAGGATCACCACGGGGAGGTCGTCGGCACCGCCTGCGGGCCGGGTCTCGATCCCGAAGAGATCATTCGGGCCGATTCGGCGAAGGCGCTCCTCGACGGCAGACCCTTCGTAGCTGAAGTACACGAGGTCTACAGGAACCGGCAGCGGAACCGGAAGTGGCCTGCGGTCCGTGGCGAATCGCGAGTTGAGCCATCCGGTAACCACGTTCACGCTTGCCGCAGGAATCCAGGAATCCACACTCGACACGTCGAGGCTCTCCTCGTGTTCGGTCACCTCCAGCACATCGCAGCGTTCCTGAACCGGCCGCAGCGACGGGGGGACAACGCCGCCCTTCCCTGCGCGCACGGCAACGAGGGTGGGCACCCGCGAGGCGACGCCCGCGTCGTAGCTGAGCGCCTCGATACCCTCCGCGAACCATTGCGGCATCTCGGCGCCGGCGATCTCGACCACACCGTCCGGGGCCTCCTCGGCCAGGGAGCCGAGCGCGAGAGAGTAGATGGAGCGCTGCCGCCGCATCCACTGTCGACCGGATGAAACGGGATCCCAGAGCACGAGTCCGGCCGGGGCAGGGTCTCCCGCTGCCGCGAGAGATGCCACCAGAGCGCCGCTACCGAGCCCGAGATAGACGATGGAATCGCAGCCGCTGCTGCGCAGTGCGCCCGCCGCCAGCTCCGCTCCCTGCCCGAACGCATCCATCGAGAGCGGTGCGGTCGAGTCACCGAAGCCCGGGTAATCGAAACGGATGACCGGAATCCCCGATTCCGCGATTCGGTCGGCGAGGTAGCGAAGTGTCCGATAGGCGACCGTGTAGTCGTAACCGATGGGCGGGCAGACGACAACGCCGACCGACGCCGCGTCGTGCGGAAGGTGCAGCGTTGCGAGGATCGCGCCGTCGTCGAGCCAGGTGTCAACAGTCGTCACCGAGACGGACGGCGTCGACTGGGCGGCTGAAGTCGGCACAGACACTATTTACTACGCGGGTCGAGTCTGAGTTCGGATCTGACCGCGTCGGGCCACGTCGCCAGGTCGGTACCGTGAGTGCGCAGCAAGGCAAGCACTATGCGTTCGAGTCCCCATCCCAGGCAGGAGCTGTGTGCGACGGACCCGTCGGACGTCTGGATGCTGAAGGCGGCTCCGAAGTGGTCACCGTGCTGGTTGCCCGAGGCAACCGCCGTGCCCTCGTCCAAATCACCGTAGATCTTCACCACGACTTCGAGCTTCGCCTCATCGGCAAGCTGGTTGCGGGCAAGGAAGCGGCCGGTTCGCCCAAAAAAGGGGTCGTTCGCAGGGACCAACTCGGCATCGAGCCCGAGCGCGCGAAGTCCTTCGAGCTGGCGCTGGCACATCTCGTCGCGGAACGCCTTTGCCGCCGCCTCCTCTCCGACGAAGACGAACTCCTGCTGGCGGAACACCTGCAGGCGCATCGGGTCGTGAGAGGGTTCGTGCCTGAAGCAGAAGCCCAGAAGGTCGAAGACGCTACCGGCCGCCGGCACCGTGCCGCGGAGCCGCTCATAGAGCGGGTGGCAGACGGCCGGCACCAGGGCGGTCTCAGCCGGGCTGAGCCAGGAGTCCCAGGTCTTCCCCTCCGCACGAGCGGCAACGAGGCCCTTGTGCTCTGCGTCTGAACCGAAGAACCCGTTGATCGTTCCGCTGAGGTGCGGGAACGACACGATGTAATCCGTTCGCTCGTACTCGGGCCGCGCGATGACCGGGGCAAAGCGCAATCGGCTGGCGTTCTGGTCGGAATAGAGACTCACCACATGCGCGGCGACCGCGTCGACCAGGTCCTCGAAGAGACCCGAGCGGCCATAGAGGCCGGGTAGGCCCGCGTCGACGAGCATGCCAGACGCCAGGATCTCGGCACGGAACTCCCTGCGAGCGATCTCGAGTGCGCCGCCGGCATCGGCAGCGTCGCCCGCCTCCGCGGGGATGGTGTGAGCATCGGTCATGAGGGCCCTTACTTTCGTTGCGACAGCGACAACTGCGCGTTGTTCGCCAGAATGCGGTCGTTGTTAACCATCACCGCCGTGCCGTAGGCGTCGCGGAGCAGCCGGCCGAGACTGACGTCGGAATCCTGACGATAACCGGCGATGCCCTCGACGAGCATTGCCTTCGAGACGATGTCGATGACGGACTCCGAGGCAGTGATTTTGAGCGAGTTGAAGGCGATCGCAGACGGAATGGAGCTCAGCGCACGCGGGTCATCCTTGCGGTCCTCGAAGGTGCGGAGGGCGTCGGCCACAACCGAGTCGAACGCAGATACGGCGCCCAGCAGTTCCGCGAGTCGTGTTGCGGCAGGGGGGAGCGTGCCGATGGTCTTGCGCGCGGCGCGCTGCGTGGCGACCGTCGCGCGACGGGCAGCAGCGTGAGCGATACCGAGCCAGACGGCAGCCCAGAGGGAGTGCGAAACCGGCAGCATCGTCTGCGCCGAGATGGTGGCGTAGTCGACGGGGAGAATGTGATCCGTGGTCACCGAGGCCCGGAGGTCAAAGCCGGGCGAACACGTCCCTCTGAAGCCGAGGGTGTCCCACTGGCTGATCTGCTTCACGGTGGTGTCGGGGGCCGGGCAGATCACCAGAACCTGGTCAGACGGTGCGGCATCGGCTGCGCGGCGAGCGGTCGCAAGCACAAAGTCGGCGTGGGCCCCATAGGAGATGACAGGCGCCGTCTTCGACAGCATGACCCGACCGTCCTGATCAAACTCGACGGCGCAGCCGCTCGTGCGTGTGTCGCCACCGATGTTGATCTCGGTCGTCGCGGAGGCAAAGAGCGTGCCGTCCGTGACGAGCTGCTCCAGAATCCCGCGCACCGTGTGGGAATCGCCACCGTGTCGGATCAGGCACTGAACCTGGATCTGGTGCATCACGAAAATCATCGCGCTGGAAGAACACGCCTCGGCAAGGATGCTCGCCACGCCGCCCAATTCGGCGACGGAGACACCCTCGCCACCGAGCGCCTCTGGCACCGCGGCTGCGAGAAGACCGGTCTCGCGCAATGCGGCGAGTGCCTCATGGGGAAAGCGCGCCTTCGCATCCACGTCGTCGGCATGCTCGCCCGCGATCCGCGCGACGCGGTCAGCGCGCTCGTTGAGCGAACCGCTGCCGCTGGGAGCGTCTGTCACCGCCTCACTCACCGTTGTTCGCCGACCCTGCGTCGACAAGGCTGCGAACGGCGGCCTCGATGGAGACCACCGAGCTAAAGGTGTCCCGACTGAGTAGGTCGTCCGAGAATTCGACCCCCAGTTCGTCCTCAATCGCGAGCATGACATTGACGGTGGCGTGCGACGTCAGTCCCGCGGCATAGAGGTCATCGGTGTCGCCGAGGTCGCTGATGGGGGTGATCAGGTGGCCGTATGCACCGATCGCCTCGCGAATCGTGTTCTTCATAGTTCTGCGGTCCTTTCGGGTGACCAGTGTGAGTGCGGTGGCCATCACGCGATCGGCGTCATGACTGAGCGAGATGGAAATCTTCCCGATACCCTGACGCGCCGCTGCCTCTCGGGCGAGGCCATGGACCCTGACCAGGGGCGCCCCAGTCGGAGCGATAGCGATCTCGATATCGCGGTAGGGCAGAGCGGCCGACGACGGCAGTCGCAAGACTTTTGCAACCGCCTCCTTACCCGCAAAACGCGCGGCGAGCCGCTGCGGATTGAGGTTGCTCTGCCGGAGCTCGATCGGGGTGAACAAGCGGTTCAGGTAGCGCTCTCCGAATGTTCGGACCGACTCTTCAAGATCTGACACAGTGAACAGGTCAGTTCCGATTCGGGCATGCGAAAGCATGATGTTGTTCCCCTCGGGTTAGGGATGAGAGGCCCACGGTTCGGGTCGTATGGCCGAATTTAATGGTAGTCCGAGAGATGCACATCTTCTACGGGGTAGAACCCCCATTCTGAGGGCCAGCGGGCCGCCCGGACCGGATCTGGAAGGGAACCAGACCGATCCCGGCATGCCAACCGACCGCGAGGGCTCACGAGGCGGAACGCTGCGCCGCCGGTCGACGTCGCATGGTGGGCTCGGCGACCTCCGGCCCGCGATAGACCATGTCCATGGCGCCGATACTCTCCCCGGGTGGCACGAGCGCGTCGATCCGGTCGAGCACCTCGTCCGAGAGGGAGACGTCGACTCCCGCGAGCGTATCTTCGAGCTGCTCCATCGTCCGTGGCCCAGCGATGGCGGAGGTCACGCCTGGGTGCGCAATCACGAAGGCCATCGCGAGGTGGGTCAGTTTCACGCCGACCTCATCCGACAGCGCAATGAGTTGCTCCACCGCGGCGAGGCGGCGCTCATCGCGGAAGTGGCTCATGCCGGTTCTGGTGGAGCGGAAATTGTCGTTCTCGCCGGCCGCACGATACCTGCCCGTGAGGGTGCCTCCGGCGAGCGGGCTGTAGACCAGAGTGCCCATGCCGTAGCGCTGTGCCACGGGGAGGATCTCCCGCTCAATCTCGCGGTCGAGGATTGAATAGTTCGGCTGCTCGGTGCGGAACCTTTCGAAGCCGCGTCGTTCCGACATCCACTGGGCTTCGACGATCTCGGAACCGCGCATGGAGGAGGTTCCGATCGCGCGCACCTTGCCCTGGCGCACAAGATCGGTGAGCGCGGACAGCGTCTCGTCGATGTCAGTCTCCGGGTCGGGTCGGTGCAGCTGGTACAGGTCGATGTGGTCGGTCTGCAGATTGCGGAGCGAGCGCTCGACCGCCTGCATGATCCAGCGACGAGAGGCGCCGCGGTGGTTCACGTCGTCGTCGACCGGGCCCCAGAACTTGGTGGCGAGCACGACCTCGTCGCGACGACCCTTGATCGCCTCGCCGACGACCTCCTCCGAGTCGCCGTAGCGGTCCGCCGTGTCGATGAAGTTGATGCCGGCATCGAGCGCGCGGTGGATGATCGCGATGCCATCACTCCGCTCCGGATTGCCCATGGCTCCCAGCATCATCGCGCCGAGTGCGAACGGGGTCACCTTCATTCCGGTGCGGCCCAGTGTGCGGTACTGCATGGTGTGCTCCTCGCGTTTGTAGTGGAATCGGACAGCTCGGGACCTACGATGGGTAGAACCGGAACGTCGCTCCGTGTACTCTTGTGATAAGCGGAACATTGTTTCGCTTATCGCCACTCTATACGGAACACTGTTCCGGATACAACAGGAGATCTTTCAGCGCATGTCCACGAGCACCGAGAACACGACGGATGCCGCACCGCGCCGCCTTCGCGCCGACGCGCGCCAGAACGTCGACGCGCTGATCGAGGCCGCGAAGGCGACGTTCGCCGAGTCGGGAGTGGATGCGCCCGTGCGCGCGATTGCGGAGCGAGCGGGGGTCGGCGTAGGCACGCTGTACCGACACTTTCCGCTGCGTTCAGACCTCATCTCGGCCGTGTTCCGGCGCGAGATGGACGCCTGCGTCGATGCCGCTCCCCCACTCGAAGCCGAGTATCCGCCCGGCGAGGCGCTCGACCGGTGGATCATGCGCTACACCCAGTTCGTCGCCGCCAAGCGCGGCCTCGCGGCCGCGCTGCACTCCGGGGACTCCGCTTACGAGCCACTCGCCGAGTACTTCTCCACGCGTCTCGCGCCCACGCTCGATCGACTTCTCGGCGCGGCACGAGCGTCTGGCGACATCGTCGAGCGGGTCGACGCCGCGGAGTTCCTCGGCGCCGTCGCGAATCTCTGCCACGGCGCCGGACCCGGCGCATCCGAGGACTCGGGACGTGCGGAGCGGATGGTGCGGCTGCTGCTCGCGGGGCTGCGCGCCTAGGCGGCGCGGCGCGGGCCGGCAGCCAGAACCAGCGTTGGGGAGCCGCCTGTCAGAATCGAACTGACGACCTTCTCATTACGAGTGAGATGCTCTACCGACTGAGCTAAGGCGGCGTGTGCCCGTTGCCGAGCGCACAGCAAGAAAGCTTAGCCGATGACGGCGGGTATACCGTCACCGATCGGCCGGCCGCCCCATGCCGGTCGGGACGCTCACGCGCGACGCACCCGATGGTGACTTGACAACCACGGGTTGACACTGACAACCCAGGGTTGACACACTGTACGCATGAATGAGATCACCCCGTCGCAACGCCAAACCTTCGACCGACTCATCGACATCCGCAGCAAGGCCATCGAGCACGCCCGGCTCGCCCGAGAACTCTCGGTCCAGCGGCGTGCCATGATTGACGAACTCCTCGCGCAAGGCTTCTCGCAGGCCGATATTGCGCGTGAACTCGGAGTGAGCCGCCAGGCCATTCAGAAGATGATGGCGGCCCACTGACGCCAGACCGGCCCCGACGCCGCAATCAGCAGTGCGGGTCGGATGTGGGCACCTTGCCGTGCAGGAGGAAGTCGTCGACCGTGTTGTTCACGCAGGCGTTCGACTTGTTGTACGCGGTGTGGCCCTCGCCCTCGTACGTGACGAGCTGCGCGTTGGCGAGCTCCTTCGACACGTTGACCGCCCACTGGTACGGCGTCGCAGGGTCGTTGGTGGTGCCGACGACGAGGATCGGTGCCGAGTCCTTGGCGGCAATCGGGCCGCGCTCGCGCGTGGACGGGATCGGCCACTGGCTGCAGGTGTCGCCGTACGCCATCTGCGGGCCGAACACGGGAGCGAGCTTGGCCAGCTGCTGCGCCTGGCTGCGCAGGGTGGCCTGGCTGCCATCCGTCTTGTAGTCCAGGCAGTTGATGGCGATGAACGCCTCGGTCTGGTTGTCGGCGTAGCTGCCGTTCGGCTTGCGATCGTTGTAACTGTCAGCGAGCTGGAACGCGAAGTCGGCCTCGCCGTTCATCACATCGGTGAACAGCTCTGTGAGCGCGCTCCAGTTGCTGCGGCTATAGAGCGGCAGGATGATCGCGTTGAACATGGTGGAGCTACCGAGCTGTCGGCCGTCCTTGGCCCGCAGTGGGCTGGCATTCAGACTGTCGAGCAGCGCGCGCACCTCGCCCATGGCGCTGTTCACGGCCTTGGTGCCGCTGCCGGAGAATGGGCAATCCTTGCCGGTGAGGCAGTCAGCGATGTACGCCCGCAGTGCGTTCTCGAAACCCTGGGCCTGCACAGAGGTGACGTCGAAGTCGGTCGTTGCCGGGTCGACGACACCGTCGAAGACGAGTCGGCCGGTCTTTTTCGGGTACAGCTCCGCGTAGGTGGAGCCGAGCAGCGTGCCGTACGAGTACCCGAGGTAGTTGAGTTTCTTGTCGCCGAGGATGGCGCGCAGCAGGTCCAGGTCGCGTGCCGCACTCACGGTGTCAACGAAGCCCAGGAGCTTGCCGGTGTGCTCGAGGCAGGCCTCGCCGAACTTCTTCGAGGCCGCGTTCTGGGCGGCGAGCCACGCATCCGAACCGATCTTGCCTGGCGTGATGTCGTAGAGAAAGGCATCCATGTCGCTCGGGTTCGGGTAGCACTTGACGGCGGACGACCTGTTGACGCCGCGCGGATCGAAGCCGACCACGTCGTACTGCGACTTGAGCTTCGCGTCGACGGCGTAGTCGAGGCTGTCGGCAATGAACGAGTACCCGGATGCGCCGGGGCCGCCGGGGTTCACGAGCAGCGAGCCGAGGCGGTCACCCGATGCCACGTGGCGGATCAGCGCGAGCTTGATCGAGCCGTCGGCGGGGTGCTTCCAGTCGAGCGGGGCCGTGGCCTGGGTGCACTGAAACGCGCCCTTCTCGCAACTCGACCACTTGAGTACCTGGCTGTAGAAGGGCGTGAGCTCGGCCGCGACCTTCTCCTTGACCGGACTTGACGTCGCCGGCGCCTGCTTCGGCAGGAAGGCCGTGACGCAGCCGGTGAGCGGAAGCACGACGGCGAGCGCCGCGGCGACGAGCACCACTCTCAGGCGCGACTTCATCTGGTTCCGTTCGGTGCTGCGTCGCGACGGGCCTTCGCCGTGCCCGCGTTCACGACCGAGATGAGCATGGCCTCGAGAGCGAGCGCGGGCGCGACGTTGCCGTCGATGCGGCGGCGAGCCGTGGCAATCGCATCCATCGTGGCCAGCGTGGCCGCGGGCACGGTTGCGTCCGCTGCGGCGAGCAGCCGCGAGTGGATGCTGAGGTTGATCGGTTCGAGCGGCGACCCCAACTGCAGCAGCAGCACATCCCGATACAGCGAGAGCAGGTCGACGAGGATGCGGTCGATGCCGTCGCGCAGGCTCCTGGTTGCCCGGCGCTTCTGGTCTTCCTCGAGCGACTTGAGTTGGCTGCGCAGCGCGGGCGGAATCGTGCCGCCTGGCGCGATGCCGAGCGAGCGGAGGGTGGCCTCGCGCTCCTCAGCGTCGCGCTCCTCGGTGATCGCCTTGGCGTCGGCGCCGGCGAGTTCGAGCAGGGTCGCGGCGGCGATCACGGCGTCAGAGACCGAGCGGATGTCGAGGGCCGTCTCGAGCGTCTTCTGGCGTCGATCGCGCGCCTCGGCATTGGTGGCCAAGCGGTGCGCCATTCCGATGTGGCTCTGGGCCTCGCGCGCGGCGCGGATCGCCGTCGGCAGGTCTACCCCGTCGCGGCGGGAGATGAGTTCGGCCACCTCCTCGACGGCGGGAACCCGCAGCCGCACCGTGCGCACGCGCGAGCGGATCGTGGGGATGAGGTCGGCCTCGCTCGGTGCGCAGAGGATCCACACGGTGCGCGGCGGCGGCTCCTCGAGTGCCTTGAGCAGCACGTTGGACGCGCGCTCCTGCATGCGGTCGGCGTCTTCGATGACCATGACGCGATAGCGGCCCAGCGACGGGGAGAACTGTGAGCTCGAGACGATCTTGCGCACGTCATCCATCTTGATGATCACGCCTTCGGTGCTAAGCACGGCGAGATCCGGATGTGTGCGGGCGGCCACCTGACGCGCGGTCGCCTCGTCACCCTCCGGCCCGGCGGGGCTGAGCAGCGCGGTCGCGAAGGCGTAGGCCAGATTCGAGCGGCCGGAGCCGGGTGGCCCCGTGATGAGCCAGGAGTGGGTCATGGCCGACTCGCTGATCGCGGCGTCGCCGAGGGACGAGTCGGCTGCGGCGGCCTTGAACACCGCGATGGCGTCGGCCTGGCCGGTCAATTCATCCCACACGGTCACATGGGCAAGCATAAAGGTCGCGACTGACCGTGGGCCGCGCGCGCGTCAGCGGGCGAGGAGGGGTTCCACCCGGGCACGGATGGCGGCGGCGATCGACTCGACGGAGTCCGTGGCGGCGAGCACGAGGAAGCGCTGCGGTTCCGCGGCCGCGAGCTTGAGGTAGCTGGCACGCACCCGCGCGTGGAAGTCGCGCTTTTCGGCCTCGAGCCGGTCGTACCTGGTGCGCGCCTGATCGAGTCTGGCGCGCCCGACCTCCTCGTCGAGATCGAGCAGGATCGTCACATCCGGCAGCAGACCCTCGACCGCCCACAGCGACAGGTCGCGCACCTCCGTGCCGTCGAGCACGCGGCCCGCCCCCTGGTAGGCCACGGAGGAGTCGAGATACCGATCCTGGATGACGACCTCGCCGCGTTCCAGCGCCGGTCGTACCTTGGTCGCGATGTGATGTGCGCGGTCCGCGGCGTAGAGCAGCGCCTCCGCTCGCGGGGCGATGTCTCCGCGCCGGTGCAGCACGATCTCGCGCAGCTCGTTGCCGAGGTCGGTGCCGCCCGGCTCGCGCGTGCGCACCACGGTGTGTCCGACATCCGTCAGCCACGCCTCGAGCAGCCCGGCCTGGGTGGACTTGCCCGAACCGTCGCCGCCCTCGAGGGTGATGAACAGGCCCGGATGCGCTGCGCCGCTCATGCGTTCTAGGCCGCGGGCTTCTTGGGCGCGGCCTTCTTGGCTGCCGGCTTCTTCGTTGCCGTCTTCTTAGCGGCTGGCTTCTTAGCGGCAGGCTTCTTCTTGGGAGCGGCCTTGGCCTTCGGCTTCGCCGGTCCCTTCGCGCGCTTGTCTGCGAGCAGCTGCACGGCACGATCGAAGTCGATCTCCTCCACCGTCTCGCCGCGCGGAATCGTCGCGTTGGTCACGCCATCCGTCACGTAGGCGCCGAAGCGGCCGTCCTTGATGCGAATCGGCTTGCCGCTCTCGGGGTCGGCCTCGAACTCCTTGAGAGCGCTCGAGGCGCGGCGAGCGCCGTACTTCGGCTGCGAGAACAGCTCGAGCGCACCGGCGAGATCGATCTCGAAGATCTGGTCTTCCTCGGTGAGCGAGCGGGTGTCCGTTCCCTTCTTGAGGTACGGCCCGTACTTGCCGTTCTGCGAGGTGATCTCTTCGCCCGACTCCGGGTCCTGGCCGACCACGCGCGGCAGGTTGAGCAGCCGCAGTGCCGTGTCGATGTCGACAGTGGCGAGGTCCATGGACTTGAAGATGGATGCCGTGCGCTGCTTGGGTGCGGCCGCTTTCTTGGCGGGCTTCTTGTTCGCCGCCGGCGCATCCGTCACCTCGCCGGTTGCGGTGTCGACGGCAACAGGTTCCTCGGCCGACGCCTCCGGCTCGGGGTCGACTTCGGTGACGTAGGGCCCGAAGCGGCCGTCTTTCGCGACGACGTTCTTGCCGTTTTCGGGGTTGACGCCGATCACCCGATCGACGACCACGGGAGCGTCGACGAGCTGCTGCGCCCGCTCGGCGGTCAGCTCGTCGGGTGCGAGGTCCTGCGGGATGTTCACGCGGCGCGGGGTAGCGCCCTCGACGACGGGCGCCGCGGGATCCACGACCTCGAGGTAGGGGCCGTACTTGCCGATGCGCAGTGTGATCTCGTCGCTCAGCTTGATCGAGTTGATCTCTCGCGCGTCGATCTCGCCGAGGTTGTCGATGACGGTGCGCAGGCCGCGGTGACCCTCGTAACCGAAGTAGAAGCCCTTGAGCCACTCGACCCGGTTGGCGTCTCCCCCGGCGATGCGGTCGAGGTCGTTCTCCATCTCGGCGGTGAAGTCGTATTCCACGAGGTCGCCGAAGTACTCCTCGAGCAGTCGCACGACGGAGAAGGCGATCCAGTTCGGCACGAGCGCCTGGCCGCGCGGCGTGACGTAGCCGCGGTCGACGATGGTGGAGATGATCGCCGCGTAGGTCGAGGGCCGGCCGATGCCGAGTTCCTCGAGCTTCTTCACCAGGCTCGCCTCGGTGTAGCGCGGCGGGGCGCTGGTCTCGTGGCCCTTGGCGTCGATTTCCGCAACCGTGAGCGTCTGGCCCTCGGTCAGCGGCGGCAGCTTCGCCTCGGTGGGCTCGGCGCTCTCGTTGCGCTCTTCGTCCTGCCCCTCCTCGTAGGCCTGCAGGAAGCCGCGGAACGTGATGACCGTTCCGCTGGCGGCGAGTTCGACCTTCCGCCCGTCAGCGAGCGGGCCGGCGGCGATGGTGACGGATGCCGTGGAGCCCTTCGCATCCGCCATCTGCGAGGCGATGGTGCGCTTCCAGATCAGGTCGTAGAGCTTCCAGTCGTTGCCGCGCAGCACACCCTCGAGCTGCGACGGCGTGCGGAAGGTGTCTCCCGCGGGCCGGATTGCCTCGTGCGCCTCCTGCGCGTTCTTGCTCTTGCTGGCGTAGGTGCGAGGCTTCTCGGGCACGGTCTCGGCGCCGTAGAGGGAACTCGCCTGCGACCGAGCGGCGGTGATCGCCTGCTTCGAGAGGTTGAGCGAGTCGGTACGCATGTAAGTGATGTAGCCGTTTTCGTACAGCCCCTGCGCGACGCTCATCGTCTGGCGAGCGGAGAAGCGCAGCTTGCGCGCCGCCTCCTGCTGCAGCGTGGAGGTGCTGAACGGCGCCGCCGGGCGACGCGTGTAGGGCTTCGATTCCACCGAACTGACGGTGATCGATACGGCAGGGTCGCGCAGTCCCTCGCTGAGGGCGTTGGCCGCCTGCTCGTCGAGAGCAATCGCATCCGGCTTGCCCGATGCTGCTGGCTTGAGCTTGCCGTGGTCATCAAAGTCGCGACCGGTCGCAACCCGCACGCCGTCGACGCGGGCGAGCCGAGCGTCGAACTTCGCCGAGTCGGATGCCGCCAGCAGCGCAGACAGGTCCCAGTAGCTGGCGGCGGTGAATGCCAGTCGCTCGCGCTCGCGGTCGACGACGAGGCGCGTCGCCGCGGACTGCACTCGCCCGGCCGAGAGGCCAGGTCCGACCTTGCGCCAGAGCACGGGTGAGATCTCGTAGCCGTAGAGGCGGTCGAGGATGCGACGGGTCTCCTGCGCGTCAACGAGCGCCGTGTCGAGGTCGCGCGGCGACTCCTGCGCCCGCTGGATCGCCTCCTTGGTGATCTCGTGGAACACCATGCGCTTCACGGGAACCTTCGGCTTCAGCTCCTGCAGCAGGTGCCACGCGATGGCCTCGCCCTCGCGGTCCTCATCAGTTGCGAGGTAGAGCTCGTCGGCGCCCTTGAGCGCTCGCTTCAGCTCGGCGACGGTCTTCTTCTTCTGGTCGGAGACGACGTAGTAGGGCTCGAAGCCGTTCTCGACGTCGACCGAGAATTTGCCGAGAGAGCCCTTCTTGAGCTCCGGCGGGAGGTTCTTGGGTTCGATCAGGTCACGAATGTGGCCGACGGAGGCGAGCACCTCGTAGCCGTCCCCCAGGTACTGGGCTATCGTCTTCGCCTTGGCCGGCGACTCGACTATGACCAGCTTCTTCGTGCCTGGCACCTGACTCCTCGTGTCTTTCGTGATGATGATTCATGGCATAGCAAAACTTTGTTCAGCGTATGTTCGCCGCCCACCCGTCCCGCGCTACCGGGTGTGTCGGGATGATGCACCGACAGGCACACCATACACACAGAATCGGCATGCACCCCTAATTGTGTATCGCGGCGGACCCCCGGCGCTCGACGCCGGAACGGTGCCGTGCTCCCCTTTAACCCGTGTCACGCGGCGTCGCGGGGCCCTGCGGTCGCCGTCGCCGGCACCTCGAAGCCGAGAGCGAACACGCTCACCCGCACGGTCACGATGGCGCCGTCGGGCGCGCAGCGCTGCAGCATCGCGCCGTTGGCCGCCGAGACGGATGCCGCTGCCGCACACGGAGCGCCCGGCACGATTCCGAGGGCGACGCTCGATGCGGCCAGCGCTGCCGCATCTGCCGCCGACGCCGCGCGCTGCTTCGCCGACAGCACCACATATAGAGGTACGGACATGACGAGGAGCGCGAGCATGGCGGCCACGATGGCGACGGCGAGGATGGAGCCCGAACCGTGGTCGCTGCCGCGCGCCGTACGCCGCGCCATGGGCCCGAGCGCGGGCCACGGCACGCGACTGACCATGGCGCTGCTCATTCGCCGGCCGCGAGCGCACAACTCGAGGCGGTCACCGCGATCGCGGCGAAGGGCCCAGCCGGTCCCCGCGAGCGCAGGCGCACGCACGTCATGCCGCCGCGGTCGATCCTCGTGAGGGTGGCTCCCGCGACGAGCTGAGCCGCGCGCGCGGCTGCGACGGCCGCGCTATCGCCGCGGGCGATGCTTCGAGCGGCCGCGGCGGCGGCATCCTGCAATCGCAATTGCGTGCCTGCGAGCTGCACCGCGCCGAGGCAGCAGGCGAGCACGAGCAGCACCGCGGGTATGACGGTGGCGAACTCCGCGGTCACGCTGCCGCGATCGCCGCTCATCCTCCGCTCATCCCGCGGGCGCGGCCCGCGCTCACCCCGCGAAGCTGAGGGCATGCTGCACCAGGTTGGTCAGCGTCTGCCGCACGGCATCCGACCGCAGGATGACGACGAGCAGGCCCGCGAATCCGACGGCCGCAAGAATTGTGATGGCATACTCCGCGGTCGCCGCGCCGCGATCGTCTCTGAGCTTCTGCGCCCAGCGCCTGCTGTGGATCATGGTGTTCCTCTCTCTCGTGAGCCCCCAGTCTCGCCAGCGTCGAGCACGCAGAATCGCGCGCAGCAACATCGGTGGAATCACGGTCGAGGCGCCCCGCTGTGGACGAGATGATCGCCAGGTTCAGACCAGCCCGACCGTCGACGTGATGATCGAGATGATGAGCGGTGCGACGCCGAGAAGCATGAACGCGGGGAGGATGCAGAGACCGAGCGGCAGCATGAGCGTCACCGCGAGCGTTGCGGCCGCGCGCTGGCCCTCGCTGCGCACCCTGCGACGCACCTCCTCCGCCTCGCTGCGCAGCAATTCTGCTGCGGGAACACCGGCCCGCCGTGACAGCGACAGCACGCTCTCGATGACCGCGGTCTCGTCATCGGCGGAGGCCAGCCCACAGCTCTCTCGCGCAACCTTGACGGCCGCGGACGCACGCACGAGCGAAGCGCCACCGGAGACGGCGATGGCCATCAGGTCGAGGCCGAGACCGGGCGTGAGGATGCTGGGCTGCGCTCGCGCCACGAGCCGCCGGTTCCAGAGACGCGCACCCACCATGAGCACGACGCCGAGCACGAGGCAGGCCCACCCCGGCACGGTCGTGAAGAGCGTGCCGAGAGTATCGAAGCCGAGCGCGAGACCGAACAGCACACCGATGATGGGCAGCACCATCACCATCCGCGCGGTTGCCACGGGGCCTGCCAGCGCGACCGAGAGATCGCGCTGGGTCTGTGCGAGGTCGCGGAGCGATCCGGCGAACTGGCGCAGCGACGGTGCGAGGGATGCTCCCGCCTCGGTGGCGACCTGCCAGGCCGCCGCGAGCCCGCGCCACGCCTGCACGCCCGGGGCCTCCCCCGGTAATGCGCGAGTGCTGCTCGGCGACGCGAGTTGCGACTCGTCACCAATGAAGGCCACGAGCGACTCGGCAATGGGGACGCCACGAGAGGCGTCGTCCGCCACCGCATGCAGGATGCCGTCGGACGCATCCTCGGCAAGGTAGCCCCACGCCGCGCCGGGTGCGACGCCCGCCGCCAGCAGCACGGCCAGGCGCTGCACCAGAGAGGCGACGCGCTCGAGCCCCGACGCGGTGCCGGCGTGGCGATCAGGCATCCGACTCGACCATGCGCAAGCGGTCTCGGTCATCGAGTGCGAAGCGGCCCACCCGCGCGATCCTGCGCACCCCATCGACTCGCTCGAGGTGGAGCACGGCTCCGATCGCACTCACGGTCTGCCGCGCGATCGCGGTGGGCCCGAGCTCGGCGAGGGCACCGAGCGCCTCGATGCGTGCGGGCACATCGCCGAGGGAGTTCGCGTGCAGGGTGCCCGCGCCGCCATCGTGTCCGGTATTGAGCGCGGCGAGCAGCTCTCGAATCTCCGCACCGCGACATTCACCGAGCACGAGCCGGTCTGGGCGCATCCGCAGGGCCTCACGCACGAGTCGCTCCAGCCCGAGCCGGCCGGCTCCCTCGAGATTGGCCTGCCGCGACTCCAGCGAGATGAAGTGCGGATGCACCACCCGCAACTCGGCGACGTCTTCAATGGCGACGATCCGTTCCCTCGGGTCGGCCACCCCCAGGAGCGCGCCGAGAAGCGTCGTCTTGCCACTCCCGCTCGCGCCCGAGATCAAGAGGTTCTGGCGCGTGGACACGAGTTCGCGCACGCGCTCGAGCGGTACTGCGGAGAAGAAACCGGCGGCCCCAAGCTCGTCAAGGCTCAGCCGGTGGGTGGACGGCAACCGGATGGAAAGCAGGGTTCCCGTCGTCGAGATCGGCGGGAGCACGACGTGCACTCGGATGCCGTCGTGCAAGCGCACGTCGACGCAGGGCGTGGCCTCGTCGATGTGTCGGCCGCCGAGCGCGATCAGGCGTACGGCAAGCGAGCGCAGCCCCTCCTCGTCCAGTTCGGTCGGTGGGCGCCGCTCGAGCCCGCGGCCGCGATCGACCCAGAGCTCATTGGGCCCATTGGCAAAGACGTCGGTGACGCCGGGCTCCGCGACGAGCGCGGAGAGCTGGGCGAAGTCAGACAGGCCCGCGCGCGAAATCGGCTCCCGCCGCCAGCCCGGTGAGACTGTCGGAGGACCCGGATGCTGCGCCCGTGTGGAGCCCGGCGCGCGGGCGACGAAGCGCTCCTGGGGTGGTTCGAAGGACGACACTCGGCGAGGCTAACCCGGCGGCGGAAGCCGAACGAGGACCGCGGTCGACGCCGGGGACGGGACGGAAGGCGACGCTCCTGTGGAGGAGCGGCTCGGCATCCGGGCGGAGGGCTGACGCGGGCACGGCGGCCCGCTATTGCCAGCGAACGGTCAGCGAAAACTACCGCTTAAAGAGAGAGGGGCGGCGCCTGTTGGGGGGAACCGGCGCCGCCACAGCAGCGCTGGATTGGGGGGAATCACTGCGCGCTGCTAGTCGAATTCGCATTCAACGCGATTCAGTGTACCTCACGGGAGGTCGAGCACAACGGTTGAATTATGCGAGTTTGCCGAGCAAGCGCTTACTTCACGCAAACTCGAGAATGAGTTCGACTTCCACCGGCGAATCGAGGGGGAGAACGGCCACTCCGACGGCACTTCTGGCGTGCGCACCCGCGTCGCCGAACACCTCGCCGAGAAACTCGGATGCGCCGTTGATGACGCCCGACTGCCCGCTGAAAGCGGGGTCCGAGGCGACGAAACCGACCACCTTGACCACGCGCGTCACTCGATCCAGCGAGCCGATAACGGATGCCGCGGCCGCGAGCCCGTTGAGCGCGCACGTGCGTGCGTAACTTTTCGCAATCTCGGCCTCGACATCCGCGCCGACCTTGCCCGTCGCGGGCAGTTCACCGTTCGTGAACGGCAGCTGCCCGGAGGTGAAGACGAGGTTGCCGCTGATCACCGCGGGAACATACGCCGCCACCGGCTTGGCAACCTCGGGTAGGGCGAGACCAAGCTCGGCGAGACGGTCATCAATCTTCGACATCAGGCATCCTCTTTCTTTTCGCGCTTGAAGTAGGCGACGAGTCCGCCCTCGGGGCCGGTCACGACCTGCACCAGTTCCCACCCCTCGGACCCCCAGTTATTCAGGATCGCAGTCGTGTTGTGCACGATCAGCGGCGTGGTCAGGTACTCCCAGGTGGGCATTACGGCATCCGTTCAGGTTGGCAGGCCTCTTCACCCATTACCCTAGACGCTATGTCTGCCCAAAAATTGAAGCCCTCCGGCGTGCTCGGAGGCCTGGCCGGTTTCCTCGGCTTCAGCGTGCTCGCCGGGGTGCTCGTGACCGCGATGGTCACCCCCGCCCTTGCGGTCACTAGTGTCGCAGCGAATAACACCATTGGCGTCTTCGAAAATCTTCCCGACTTCATCCGGATCGGCGAGCAGTCCCAGCAGAACACCATCTATGCGAACCGCGCCGGCGCGCCCGTGCGGATCGCCACGGTCTTCAAGCAGAACCGCCAAGAGGTCGCCTGGAAGGATGTCTCGCAGTTCCTGAAGGATGCAGCGGTCGCCGGTGAGGACCGCCGCTTCTATCAGCACGGCGGCGTCGACCTCTCGTCTGTGGCCCGAGCGCTGATCAAGAACTCACAGGCCGGCGAGATCCAGAGCGGAAGCTCGACTCTCGACATGCAGCTGGTGCGCAACATCCTGATGCAGGAGGCGCTCGCAAAGCCGACCCTCAAGGAGCAGAAGGCCGCCTATAAAGAGGCAACGCAGCAGACTACCGACCGCAAGCTGAAGGAGATGAAGCTCGCGATCGGCCTCGACAAGAAGTACACGAAGAAGGAGATCCTGCTCGGGTACCTCAACATCATCGGATTCAGCGGCAACACCTACGGTGTGGAATCCGGGGCACGACAGTACTTCAACGTGTCTGCGAAAGACGTCACGCTGGCGCAGGCTGCGAGCCTCATGGCGATCGTGCAGCGTCCGAGCGCGCAGAACCTCAGCAACCCAAAGTTCTACCCGGCCAACAAGATCCGACGCGACCAGATCCTCAATTCGATGCTGCGGGAGAAGTACATCACCCAGAAGCAGCACGACGAAGCAATCGCGACCAAGATCGAGGATGAGGTGCACCCGGGCGCACCGACGAACGGGTGCCGCAACGCTACCGACGCCAAGTGGGCGTGCGATTACGTGTCGAAGCTCATCACGGCCTCGACGACCAACCCGATTTTCACGGAGCACAACCCGATCCCCACGTCGCTGGGAGCAACGCCAGAGATTCGCAGGGCGAACTGGGAGAAGGGCGGCTACAAGATCTATACGAGCATCGACCTCGACTTGCAGAATGCAGCCGATGCCGCCATGGCGGTGGAGGCACCCTCAAGCGAGACCAGATTCGCTCTGGGCGCTGCTGCAGACACCGTCGAGGTCGGTACGGGTCGAGTGCTGGTGATGTCGCAGAACAAGATATTTGACGACGCGCCGGACGCCAATCCGCAGACGAGCGGAGCCGTAAACTTCAGCACCGACTACCCCTACGGCGGTTCGGGTGGATTCCCTACGGGCTCGACGTACAAGATGTTCGACCTCGCCAACTGGCTGCAGAACGGCCACGGACTGAATGACCTGGTCGACGGCCGATCGCCGCAGAGGTACAAGATGTCGAGCTTCACCGCACCGTGCGATCCCGGCGCACTCGGTGGACCGGACTTCCCGCTGAAGAATGACAGTGGTGGCGGCGGTATCATGACGGTCCGCAACTCGTTCCGGGACTCGGTGAACAACTCGTTCATGCACATGGCCCAGCAGTCCGACCTGTGCGCAATTCGCGACACCGCCGCGAGCATGGGCGCCCATCGCGCCGATGGCAAGCAGCTCGAGGTGGTGCCCAACACGATCCTCGGCTCGAACGAGCAGGCGGTACTGACGATGGCGGCCGCTGCGGCAACGATTGGCGCGAACGGGCTCCACTGCGAACCCGTCATCATTGACAAGGTGGTGGACCCCTCCGGCAAGGAACTGCCCGGCCAACCGAAGAACTGCTCGCAGTCGCTCACCGCAGAAGTCGCCGCGGGAGTTGCCAACGCGATGCAGTTGAGCATGGCGAGCGGCACCAGCTACCCCGGCAATCCCAAGGACGGAGTGCCCATCGGCGGCAAGACCGGCACCGGAGACGTGGCCGACCACGTCTGGATCATGGGCACAACGACCAAGGTGTCGACGACGGTGTGGACCGGCAATATCGTCGGGCATCAGAGCCTGAGACGTCTTGCCAACCCCGTGACGAGGCAGACATACGCATCGCATGCGCGCTTCAATGTGTTCAAGGCGATCATGAAGCCTGCCGACGCTAACCCTGCCCTACGCGGCGGTCCCTTCCCCGCTGCATCCGCTGCGATGTTGGGCGGTACTTCTGCGACCGTACCCTCGCTGATCGGTCAATCTCCCGAGCAGGCGAAGGCACTCCTCGAGAGCCTGAACTACGAGTATGCCGACGGCGGGCCGGTCCCATCCGCTCTGCCTGCCGGCAGGGTGGCGAGCACCGATCCCGCACCCGGGTCGAAGACACCCGTCGGCGCTACGGTCACCGTTTACACGAGTGACGGCAGCCTCGCGACGACGATGCCGGATGTCATAGGCAAGAACCGCCACGACGCGACCCAGCTGATCGTGAGCAAGGGCTTCGACCCGAACAACATTCAGGTCGTGTGGGTCGCGAGCGGGAGCACCGGTGGCGGCGGGGGCGGAGGCGGTCTTCTCGGTGACTACTGCACGGTGCTCGCCTCGAACCCCGCAGCGAACGCGGCCGCATCGAAATCCGATGCGATCACGCTGAACATCAGCACCGGGAAGCCCGCGGGCGATCCCGGCGCCACGAAGCCACCGTCGGGGCCGGGCCCCAGCTGTAACCCGTGAGCGCTCCTTCCTCCGCGCGCGCCGCTACCACAGCACTCGCTGCGGTAGCGGCCGTGGGCCTCGGCGCGCTCGCCTGGGGAACCCTCGTGGAGCGCAATCGGTTCACGCTGCGGCGTGAGACGGTGCCGGTCCTGGAGCCGGGCGCACGCCCGCTCACCGTACTGCACTTCTCCGACCTGCACATGGCGCCGTGGCAGCGGGCGAAGCAGGAGTGGATCCGTAGTCTCGCGGTCTTCGAGCCGGACCTGATCGTCGACACGGGTGACAATCTGGGGCACGAACGCGGGATCGAGGGAGTCGAGTATGCCCTCGAGCCATTCCGCGGCATCCCGGGTGTCTTCGTCAACGGGTCCAACGACTATCACGGGCCGGTGCTGAAGAACCCCTTCACCTACTTCACCGGTCCGTCGGAGAAGCATCACGAGCCGGAGAATCTCGACACCCGTCGCCTGGAGGCGTTCTTCGAGTCGCTGGGCTGGCTGAACCTCAATAACACAGCGCGGGCCATGTCGATCAAGGGTTCGCGCCTGGAGTTCGTGGGCGTCAACGACGCGCACATCGGCTGGGCGAAGCTCGAGGCGCTGCCGGGGGCGATGGATGAGATGCGGGAGAACGTGGGCTGGCAAGACGAGCCAGACGGCCCGAATCCGGTCACGATCGGACTGACGCACGCGCCCTACCAGGTGGTGCTGAACTCGCTGATCAACCACGGGGCAGAGGCGATCTTCGCTGGACACACCCACGGCGGCCAGGTGTGCGTGCCGGGCTACGGTGCTCTCGTCACGAACTGCGACATCCCGCGGGAGCAGGTGCGCGGCCTCAGCGTGTGGCGTCACGGCCGGCGTTCCGCCTACCTCAACGTCTCTGCGGGAGTCGGAACGTCGATCTACGCGCCGGTTCGCTTCGCCTGCCCGCCCGAAGCGAGCCTGCTGACATTCATCGGTCGAGAAATCAGCTATTCTTGATGAGGTTTCGGATGCGTCGCAGGATTCATTCGAAGCAGGTCCTGGAAACAGGGCGATCGGGGTGTGGCGCAGTTTGGTAGCGCGCTTCGTTCGGGACGAAGAGGTCGTGGGTTCAAATCCCGCTACCCCGACACTGTGTTATTGCAAGACAAAGAAGCCCTCACCGTCACGGTGAGGGCTTCTTTCATTGCTGCGGTCCGCTTGGCGAAGCGCCGCGGTGGTCCGCCAACAGGATCAGGTGCAACACGCCGCAGCGAAGGGCCGTTTCGGGCGGCGGGTTGCACGTCGTCCTGTTGTAGAGCCGAACGGCTGCCCGCCGGCATCCGGGTGCGGTCGCCGAACTTGTCGACGCGCGGCAGTTCCCTTCGACGGGCTCAGGGAAGGACGGTCAGGAGAAGTCGGCGTCGGGGCCCGAGCTGTACGCGCTTTCCGGGGCGTCCACGAGCATCCGGCGGCGACCGCTGCCCAGCACGCCACCGCTCTCCTCCAGGTAGCAGGAACCGCAGAGCGACTCGTAGGTGACATCCGTGGCGCCGCCTGCACTGAGGTCACTCGAAGTGTCTATCGCGACCTGGTCGCCATCGAAAATGAAGCGGTCGCCCACCTTGCGCGCGTTGAAGACCGCCTTGCGGCCGCAGCGGCAGATGGTCTTGAGCTCCTCGATGGAGTGGGCGATCTCGAGCAACCGCCGGCTTCCGGGGAACGCCACGGTCTGGAAGTCGGTGCGGATGCCGTAAGCGAGAACCGGCACGTTCTCCTGAATCGCGATGCGCAGCAGGTCGTCGACCTGGGTCTCCGAGAGGAACTGTGCCTCGTCGATGAGGAGGCAGCTGACCTCGAGACCGGTCTCGCGGCGCACCCGCTCGCGTTGCTTCGCGAACTCCAGCTGCACATCCGCCTCTGGTTCGAGCACGAAGTCGACCTCGCGGCTCACGCCGAGTCGCGACACGATCGCCGAATCGCCCTTGGTGTCGACCTGCGGCTTGGCGAGAAGCACCTGCTGGCCACGCTCCTCATAGTTGAATGCCGCCTGGAGCATGTTGGTGCTCTTACCGCTGTTCATCGCCCCATAGCGAAAGTAAAGCTTGGCCACTACTGCAGGTATCCGTCCTCGGCTGCCCTGCGGATGAGATCCGCTTTCTTGCTTGCCGGTCTGTTGGCTTTGGCATATTTCTCGCGCACGCGCCGAAGGTAGGTCTTCGCCGTCTCGTACTGCACGTTCATCTGCTTGGCGACCTCGATGGTGCTCGAACCCGCCACGTATAGCCTAAGTGCGTCGGCCTCCCCCGGGCTGAGTTTCGGCCGCGACTCGGTCGTGGCGCCCACCGGCAGCGGGCGCCAATCCTTCTGCAGCTCGGCGCCGGACTCGACACCCATGACCTTGCGTGCGGCATCCATCACCTCGCGCATCGGCATCGACTTCGACAGAAATACGGATGCGCCGGCCGCGAGCGCCCGGTCGCGTGCCTCGCGCGTGTCCAGGCTGCTGAGCACGATGACCTTCGCACCTGCTGCACGGCAGGTGCGCACGCGCGCCTCGATCGACACCGGCTCCTTCAGCTGGAAATCGATGAAGACCAGCTCGGTCGGAAAGTTGTTGCTGTGCACGAGCTGCAGCCAGGTGTTCGCACTCAACACCAGCTCGAAGTCCGGTGCATTGGCGTTGATCCAGCTGCTCAGGGTGTCGAGCAGCACCTCGTGGTCATCGAGTAGGGCAAGGCGGATGCGGCGGCCGACTTCTGCATCCGTGGTGTTAACGCTGCTGCTCATACGACATCCTTATCTCCAGCTTGGACTGGTTCAGTTCAACGTGCAGTTCACAAAAGACGACTCGCATCACGGCGAGGTAGGGGGCGAGGGCGCTTCGCATCGCGAAGTCGGAGCCGTCGACGTGGGCGGTGAGCGTGCCCAGACATCCGCCCCGGGCGCGCTCGAACTCGAAGCGCAGACTCTGGCGATCGAAGGTGGGTTCGTCGAACAGCGCGACGAGAAACGCTCGGAGCGCGGTGCGCTGGTCGGTCGTGATCATCGGGGCGAGCCGCTGCGGGTCGTTCACGAATCCGGAGACGCCCTCACCACGCCCGTGCAGCGCCTGCTCCACCACCTGTTCGAGCCAGCTGCGATCCGACTCGGCCACCATCAGCCTGCGGATGGAATCGGCAATCGAGGCCGCGCGATCGCGGTCCGTGACGGTGATGTCACCGCGGGCGAGAACATCCGCGAAGAAGGGCAGCACCTCTTTATTGAGGATGGTGACCCTGTCTTGCTGCACGGATCGAGCTATTCCCGCCTGCATCTGCTTCGCGAGCTTCTTGGTGGCGCTCTCCGCTCGTCGGTGCCAGTGTTCGAGCGAGGAGATGAAGCTCGAGGAGAACATCGCGGCAGCGAAGCAGAGCGCGAGCATCGGCGTGACGGCGGCGACCACGAACGCGACCGAGGGAGCGCGTGCGGCCAGCATGGGCGCTTCGAGCATGGCGAGGAAGCCGAGGTAGATCGCCATGAGCACGCCGGCGCCCGCGAGTTCCCTGCTCGGTCGGTAGGAGGAGAGCGCGAGCAGAAGGATGCCGATCGATACCGGCGCCCAGTCGTCGTGGATGAAACGGTTGACTCCCCAGTACGCCGCAACAGAGAGCGTGGCGGCCCCGAGCGCAAAGAACTGAACGAGCAAGTGCGTCGTCGCCGACAGCGGTGCCCTGAGCGCACTCGACTGAACGATCACGATGCTGCAGGCTGCGCCGAGCAGGGTGAGCGACAGCGCGGCCAGCAGCGGATGCCCGGCGGGCTCCTCGACGACGAGGGTCATCAGCAGCGCGTAGAGGAAGGCTGCCACCGCCGCGGCGATGGTGACCGGGCGCATCCCGCTCACACCGGCGGGGTCGAGTTGCTGCCTGGTGCGCTCGCGCTTGACGATCATGCGAGCTCCTCCGACTGCTCTGAGGCGCTATCCACCGGCACCCTGATCATGATCGAGGTGCCCCTTCCGGGCGTCGACCAGACCTGTACGGTTCCCTCGATGGCCTCGATCCTGCGACGAACGGAGTTGCGAAGGCCCAGCCGGTCGGCGCCCGTCTCGGCCTCCATGAAGCCCTTGCCGGTGTCGACGACCATGACCGAGACATCCGACTCTGAGCCGTACACGGCCACCTCGGCCTGCGTGGTTCCCGAGTGCTTGAGCACGTTGACGAGGCACTGCTTGACCGCAAGCCCGAGGGCGACCGAGCTCTCGTGGTCGAGCCTGGCCACGGCCGCGAGGTCACCGGTCGACTCCACCTCGAGGCCCATCAGCCGGCTCTCCTGGATGGCGGCGTAGAGCCCACTGGCGCGCCAATCGGTGCGAGCCTTGGCATCCACCGCGGCAGAGTCCTCGCTCAGCCATTCCTCCCCGATGAGGATCTCGAGGTCGCGTTCCATCTGCGACTGCAGCGATGGGTGCAGCGGGCCGGGGTTGGAGTTGGCGATGGCTGCCAGGTGGCTCAGCAGGGTGTCGTGCATGAGTGCCGCGGCCTTCGCCTCGATGCGGTACCGGAGCGCGTCGATCTGCTCGTCGCGCGCCGCGCGGTGCAGCCGCGGCTGCGTGCGCCAGGAGCTGCGCCGCCCGACATCAACCAGCACGAGGATGGCAAAAAGGGCGATGAGGGTGAGAAAGGTCATGAGGTCGAACGTCAGCGGCCGACCGGCCTGGAGGAGAGCGACCGCCGCCGCCAACTCCGCGACGAGGTAGCCTGCCGTGGCCCAGAGCACCCCCGCGAGAAGCCCGGCCCCGGATCCCCCGACCATGATCAGCGCGATCTTTGGGAGGGTCGTCGAGAACGCGTCGACGGAGAGAATCGGCACGGTCTGCAGGGCGAAGGTGACGGCGTACCAGTACACGCCGGCTCCGCCGACGATGAGATAACTCGCGGAGGAGAAGCTCGTGCGCGAGCGGTCGTTGAGCCAGAGGAGGATGACGACGGGCACGAGCGCGAGCGCGGCGGGCCAGAGCACCGCGTCGACGTCGCACCACTGGAAGACAAGCACGACGAGCAGCGAACCGGCGAGACAGGTCAGCGCCGCTGCGTGCTGGCCGCGGGCGAAGGCGCGGCTCAGCGCCTGTGGCGCCAGATGGGCGGGAATGCCGAGTGACATGGACTCCCCCTCCCGCGCTCGTGGGGAAAGTATGACATCCTTTCACTCCGTGACGTACCCCGATTTACGCACAGATCGCGCGTCTTCCCCGCTTCTTCGCGGTTTTTGTGCCCCATTACCCCCGAACTGAGGGTATATGCGCGCGCATGCGGATGCGATCAGCGCGTGAGTGGGCGACATCCAGGGCGAAATCGAGTGAACTGCCGCGTCGCTATCGGGGAGACTGTCGCGACATTTCGCGGTCGGTGACAGGGCATCCGTCGCGTCGCTATTTCCGCGTTAGAAGAGGGTGGGCGTGCTCGACAGACCGGGGCCGGCGGGCAGCTCCTCGGCGATGAGGGACCGCGGAGCGGAGCCACCGTCGACGCGCGCACTCCCCCTGCCGAGTGCGGACGAGCGAACGGCGCCGGTTGCGGGATCGGCGCGACCGCGCTCGAGGCCATGGCTGCGGATGAGCGGTTTGATCTTCGCGGCGAGCCACTTGCGGTACTCCTTGGGCGCGTAGGCGCCACCCGCGTAGAGCTCCCGGTAGCGGGGCACAAGCTCGGGATGCGCGTCGGCCAGCCAGAGCATGAACCACTCCTTGACGCCGGGGCGGAGATGGAGCGCGGTGTACAGAACCGAGTCGGCGCCGGCATCCCGAATCTGCCGGAGGGCGGTGTCGAGGTGCGCGCGCGTGTCGGTGAGGTACGGGAGGATCGGCATCATGAACACGGAGCAGCCGAGGCCGTGCTCCTTCGCGGCGGTGACCGTGGCGAGTCTCGCCGCGGTGCTCGGGGTGCCGGGCTCGACGGACTGCTGCAGTTCGTCGTCGTAGATGGCGATCGACATGGCGAGGTCAACGGGCACGAGTTCGCTCGCCTCGGCGAGCAGCGGAAGGTCGCGCCTCAGCAGCGTGCCCTTGGTGAGGATGCTGAACGGCGTGCCGCTATCGGCGAGCGCCGCGATGATGCCGGGCATCAGTCGGTAGCGGCCCTCCGCCCGCTGGTACGGGTCGGTGTTCGTGCCGAGCGCCACCGGATGCTTCGCCCAGCTCGGCTTCGCCAGCTCCTTCGCGAGCACCTCGGCCACGTTCACCTTCACGATGATCTCGCTGTCGAAGTCCTTGCCCGCGTCGAGCTCGAGGTAGCGGTGGGTGGGGCGGGCGAAGCAATTGTGACTGATCACCCCGTTGGCTATGAAGTCGCCCGTGCCGGTCGTGATGTCGATCATGTCCATGACTTCGCCGAGATCCTCGATGGAGACGACTTCGAGCCGCGCATTCGACTTCACGGCGAGGCCGTCCATATTCAGCTTGCGCGAGATGGCGGGCCCGGTCAGTCTGAAGAACCTCTGGCGCATGGCGAGCCCACCGGTGATTCGGATGTTCGCCACCCCGATCGAGTTGGCGGGTTCCCGCGTGTAGTCGATGGCTAGCTCATCGAGCGACTCGGCAATCTGCGCAAGCATCTCTTCCTTCTTGTTGCTGATGCGAAGGACGCCGCCGGAACAACTGCCTTCGGCATCGAATACCCCCGCCAGAAAGCCCGCGTGCCATTCGTTCGATGCCTGCGAGGTCCAGGCGATGATTCCCTCTATGCGCTCGACCGCCGCCCTGCTGGCGACACGGATCCCCTTCATGGCACGGCGCACATCCGTCTTCACTGAGAAGTCGAACGTGGTCGTCGCGACTCCTTCCTGGTCGAGGTACAAGCGACTGCGGTTGAGGACCTCCTCGTCGGCGAGCGCCAGTCGAAACTGGTGGACCACGCCCGGTCGACCAGATGAACGGATGTAGGGGTGATGACCGATGTGTGCATCCCCGCGAATCATCCCGCACAGATATCCGCGGCGATAGTCCGCCGCAAAATACTGCGGTTGTTCGCTCTCTCTGAGACCAGTGGCGCCAAAACCCATGAGCTTGTTCCGCCGTGTGAGATAGGGGCGCGTTGCAGGACCGCTCATCGCACCGGTGACGTGCTTCCACCCGCGATTGGAGAGGAAGCGGTGGTCTCCACTGGCGACGATCTCTGTGCCATCCGCGAGGGACACACGATATCCAGGCTTGCGCGTGCTCCACGTCGCGTGGACGGTTGTGCGCACGTAGCGCCGGTACGCACCGCGCACCTCGGTGCCATAGATCTCATCGCCAACTCGCACATCCCAGAGCGGTTTCTGGCGCCCGTCCGCCATCAGAATGAGCGTTTCCGGGCCCAGGCAATAGGCGCAGGCATGACTGCAGCCACGATAGGGGTTGATGGTCCAGCCGAAGGGCATCGCGTTGCTCGAGCCGGGCACGTGGTTGAGGGCGCTCTTCGCGAGCACTTCGTGAAACGTGATTCCGGCGAACTCGGGAGTCTTCACGGAGCGGACGAAGTTCGAGAGTTTCGCGAGCCCCGGCAGAGCGGAGGGCTGCTCCGCTGCCAGTTCCTGCCCGCTCCACCTCATCCCGATAGTCGAACATACGTTCGAATCTCTGTCAAGGCGCGCTACATCGTTGGCTTCCGCTGCATAACTCAGGCACAACGCGGATGCCGACGGCGCGACGCCGGCGATCACGTGCGTCCGCGTCGGATCGGCATCGAATTGCCTGAGTTACGAAGTGGTCGGATGGGGCGGGTCACGTGACGAGGGCGCCCGCGCGCAGTTCGACCCGCTCGCCCTGCCACCGGCGGCGCAACCAGCGGTCGTGGCTCGCGACGACCACCGCCCCCGGGTAGCCGCCCAGCGCATCCTCGAGTTCGGTGGCGAGCGACAGCGAGAGGTGGTTGGTCGGCTCGTCGAGGAGGAACACGTGCGGCGGCTTCGCGATGATCAGCGCGAGCGCCAGGCGCCGCTGCTGACCGAGCGAGAGCGCTGCAACCGGGCGGTCGAGGTCCCTCGGCGCGATGAGTCCGAGGCCCGAGAGCGGCAGAGCATCCGCACGCCGCTCGCCCAGCGTCGACTCGTAGATCGACCTCGGCGACGCCGCGGGGTCGGCGAAGCGCACATCCTGTTCCAGAAGGCCGACCCGCAGCCCCCTGCGACGGTTCAGGATGCCCGAGTCGAGCGAGAGTCGCCCGGCCAGCACTCCGAGCAGGGTCGACTTTCCTGCGCCATTGGCTCCGGTCACCAGGATGGAGCTCTGCGACGCGACGCTGAAGGCCGGCACGGTCAGTCGGGAGCCGACCACGGCATCCGTCAGCTGCAGCAGAAGCTCGTCACCGAGCACCTGCGAACCGTGCGGGATGCCCGCGAAGCTGAGCACGGCGCTCGGCTTGCGCACCTGGGTCGCCTCGAGCTCCTCCAGCCGGGTGCGCGAGTTGCGCACCCGGCGGGCGATCTGCCCCTGCACCTTGTCGCCGCGCACGCCGAACGCCATCTTGTTTCTGTCGCGCATCGGCCGGTCGTGATTGATGTCGCGCGAGGTCACGTCGACCGAATACCTGAGCCGCTTGAGTTCCTGTTGTTCGTCCGCGAACTGCGCCTCCCACAGCGCGCGTTCCGCCGACTTCTGCGCGAGATACGCGATGTAGACGCCGCCGGGTTCAGCGGGCGGGTCGCCCGCAGAAGCCGCTTCCCCCGAGCCTGAGGCGCCGAATCGCGTGGTGCCGCGCCGCGACGGGTCGAGGTCGACGAGCTCCGTCGCGACCTCGTCGAGGAACGCGCGGTCGTGGCTCGCGAACACCACCGGCCCGTGCCAGCCCAACAGCTGCTCGCGAAGGAAGCCTGCGGCCTCGTCATCCAGGTGGTTGGTGGGCTCGTCGAGCAGCAGGGCGGTCGGGCGGCGCAACAGCAACGCGGCCAGCGCCAAGCGCGAACGCTGGCCGCCGGAGACCTGGTCGAGCCTGCGGTCGAACGGGATGCCCTCCACCCCGAGCCCGGCGAGAATCTCGTCGCGTCTCGCCTCTACCGACCACACCTCGGCGAGCTCCGCGGCATCGAGTGCCCGGGCGTAGCGATCGGATGCGGCCGCGGGGTCGACGGCGCCGTGCGTCGAGGCCGCCTGCCCGCGGTCGTCACCCTGTGTCGCGAGCGCGGCAGCGGCATCCTCGAGTTCGCGCTCGATCGCCCTGACCTCGGCGAGCGCGTCTTCGATCAGGTGCGCAACAGTCGCGCTCGCAGCGAACTGCACCTCCTGCCAGAGGAAGCCGGTGCGCTGCGGCGTGCGTACGCTGCCTGCGCCCGGGCGCTCACCTCCGGCCAGGATGCGCAGCAGCGTGGACTTGCCCACGCCGTTCTCCCCGATGAGACCGAGGCGATGGGAGGCGTCGACGACGAGCGAGACGTCGGTGAGCACGCGGCGCTCACCGTAGCTGTGGGAGACTCCGTCGACGCGGAGGTGATTGATGTCGGCGTGCTGATGCGTAGTGGGGTGCTGAGCCATTGCGGCCGCCCTTCTCGAGAACGAGCGTTCCCGCCGGGCGTGTGCACATGAAGCAGCCAAGCGCCGAATGACGCGAGAAAGAGCCGGCTACGGTCCATGGGCGCCTCGGGCGCGGGATGGAAGGGTCGTTACAGCTTCATAGCGTGAACGAGAGTAGCACAGGGGCTCTGGGCGCGTGTCGGGTTGGTTAGCTGTCGAGACCGGAACGGGCGGCACTCATCGCTCGGAAACTGTTGCCCCGCGGGGGTCTCGATAACGCTCGTGCCTCGCTACTCGACCAACGCGTGTTTCGTGGGTCGAGCCTGTCGAGACCGAGGCGGCGTGTCAGGTACTGCGCTCGATCCGTTCTACCCAGTGCGTTGGAGTTGTTCGTGTTGCAGGTCGTGAAGAGCTGCGCTCTTCTAGGAGGTGGTGGTACCGGCAGAGCAGGATTCCGTCGGCGATGTTCGTCTCGCCGTGGTCTCTGGCCCAGTGGTTGATGTGGTGGGCTTCGCTCCAGGATGCGGGGCGGTCGCAGTCGGGCCAGCGGCATCCGCCGTCTCGGGCGGCTAAGCCGATGCGTTGCCGGGCGGTGTAGAGGCGTTGCTCCCGGCCAAGGTCGACGCATTGTCCGTCGCTGTCGAAGACCACCGGCACGACACCGCTGGTGCACACGGCCCGGTCGATGGTTTCGATCGAGACCGGGGCGTGCTGGCCTTCAATTCGACCGTGACCGGTGCCGGACTCGAGGGTGCTTCGGGTGACGAGCATCCGCACGGCGGGGCGGCGGGAGCCGAGGACGTTGCGTGCGGCGGTCTTCTCGTCAGTGCTGGCGCCAATCCGGAGGACGGCCATGATGCCGTCGAAGGCGAGTTGCTCGAGCGTGCGCGGGTCCGCTTCGATCGCGTGATTGCGGGTCGTATCGCTGAGGTCGACCATGCGCGGCCCACCACGACGCGGGGAGGTGAGAGCGTCGTAGATGCCATCCAGGTAGGCCGCGTTCTCCGGGTCAGCGAGTAGTCTGTATGCGGTCATCCCGTCGGGCCTGCGGAACCGTCGGAACGAACGTGCCTGCCGACGGGCTCGTTCCCGGTCGGCGATACCGACCTCGTCCAGGTCATCACGCAGAGCCCGAGCACGGATCAACAGCTGGTCAGCATTCAGGGTGCCTGCGGTGCCGCCCGCACTGGCGGTATCGTCGACGTGCCGGGTGGCAGTGTCAACCAAACTTGTGGCGGCCTCAGCCAGAGCATCCGCACTGATGTGTTCGCCGGGTTCCCCGAGGCCGGCACGGATCGCTTCGGCCGCGTCGATCGAGATGTTCCCTGCCGCAATAGCCTGGCCTACCGTCACCAGCCACGGGCGAGTCAACTCCGGCGGAACCTCCCCGGTCTTCTCGCAGGTAGTGACCAGCTCGGCTTCGTGAATGATGAGCCCGGTGCGCACCAGCCTTCCCGCCTCACGACTGGTCGACCCAGTCAAGCTCTGCACCAGGTGCTCCGGAGTGCGAAACCCGGTGCGTTGCGCCAGACCGTCGAACCCGTGCTGCCGGGTGGAGCGGCGTGCGATCTCCCCCGCGACAGCAGCCGCGGAAGGCCCGACCCTGCGGCCGATGTCTGCGAGCGCTTCAGACATCCCGAGCAACTCCTCGTCGGACAGAGCCGCGAGCGTCACCGAATCCCGCGGCAACGCCGCGGCTGCAGCAGCCATTGCGGCGAGGGAATCGGTGAATCGGGCCATGCCCAATTCTCCCACATTCGAACGTATGTTCGACCAAAATGTGGATAACTTCTTCTCCACAGATTTGCCGCAGAGAGGAGAGGACGAACTCTGGTTGCGCCGGAGGTCTCGATACACTCGCTGCACGAGCACTCGACCCGCGTACGTGCGCGAGCACTCGACTCGGTCAACGGGGTCTCGATACGCAGGCTCGTGGCTCGCCACCCGACCCACGGGGAGGCAGGAGGTCTCGACAGGCTCGACCCGCGAGTTACCTGAGCTGCAGAGCCTTGCCGGTCGCGGTGAGCGTCTTCTTCGCGAGCTTCGGCTCCGGCGCCAACGGTTTGCCGTAGCTCGGAATCATCGCCTGCAACTGCGGCTGCCATCCGTCGATGCGGTCGGGGAAGCAGCGCTTCAGCACGTCGAGCATGATGGGCACAGCCGTGGATGCGCCGGGCGACGCTCCCAGCAGGCCCGCAATGCTGCCGTCGGCGGAGGAGACCACCTCGGTGCCGAACTGCAGCACTCCGCCCTTCTTGGCATCCTTCTTGATCACCTGCACGCGCTGGCCCGCCGTGATCTTGTACCAGTCGTCCGGGTCGGCATCCGGCATGAACGCGGCCAGTTCCTTGAACTTGGTGGCCTTGCTCGCGACGAGCTGGCCGATCAGATAGCGCACGAGCGAGAGGTTGGATGCACCGGCCGCGATCATCGGGATGAGGTTGTGGAAACGGATGGTGGCGAACAGGTCGAACCACGAACCGGTCTTCAGGAACTTGGGGCTGAAGCCGGCGTACGGTCCGAACATGAGGCTCGCGTTGCCGTCGATGACGCGCGTGTCGAGGTGCGGAACCGACATGGGCGGCGAACCGACGGCTGCCTTGCCGTAGACCTTCGCGTGGTGCCTGGCCACGACATCCGGGTTGTCTGTTCGCAAGAATTCGCCGCTGACGGGGAAACCGCCGAAGCCTCTGGCCTCGGGGATGCCCGACTTCTGCAGCAGGGAGAGTGCGCCGCCGCCCGCGCCGACGAAGACGAATCGCGCCCGCACCGTGCGCCTGGTCATGCCGACCTCGTGCTTCACGCGGAGGTTCCAGAGGCCCTCGCTGTCGCGACCGATCTTGATGACGCGCTGTTCGAAGTGCAGCTTCGCGCCTTTGCCTCGCAGGTAGCTGATGAGGCCGTGGGTGAGCGCGCCGAAATCGACGTCCGTGCCCGCGTCGATGCGGGTGGCGGCGAAGCGCTGCGATTTGTTGCGGCCATCGATGATGGCGGGAACCCAGGAGTGGATGACGGCCGGGTCTTCGCTGTATTCCATGCCCGCGAACAACGGATGCCCCTTGAGCGCTTCGAAGCGCTTGCGCAGGTATTCGACGTTGGCATCGCCGGTGACGAAGCTCATGTGCGGAACCGGGTTGATGAACGCCTGCGGGTCTGGCAACAGGTCTTTGCCGACGAAGAACGACCAGAACTGGCGCGAGACCTGGAACTGCTCGTTCACCTTGACGGCGCTCGTGATGTCGATGGTCCCGTCGGGCTTCTCCGGCGTGTAGTTGAGCTCGCAGAGGGCCGAGTGCCCGGTGCCCGCGTTGTTCCAGGGATTTGAGCTCTCGAGGGCGACATCCGACAGCCTCTCGAAGATCTCGATGGTCCAGTCGGGCTGCAACTGCTTGAGGAACGCGCCAAGTGTGGCACTCATGATGCCACCGCCGATCAGCGCAACGTCGATGGGGGTAGCGGATGAATTCACCGCACCAGTTTAGTCGCAGCGCACAGCGGGCCCGGCGCGGTTCCTCGACAGGAGAATCCGGATGCTGGGCGGCCTGAACAGGAGCAGGGTGGCCACGCGGTGCGGTGCGCTCCTGTTGAGCGCACGCGACCGCTCCCCCACAGCCGCGGGGCATCGACCAGGATGCAGAGATCCGCGCCAACTCCGGCGAGCGCAAGCACGATCCGGGACGCTGGCAGCATGATGCCCGCGCTTGCGCTCCACCTCGGTGCGGCGGGCAACCTCGCCACCTCCGCGCAGCTGATCGAACGAGGCCATTCCCGCGCGGAGATCGCGAACGCCGTGCGCACGACAGAGCTGTGGCGCCCACGACGCGGCTGGGTCGCGACTCCCGACGCGAATCCGGATGCGGTGCGCGCCATCCAGCTCGGAGGCAGACTGGCAGGGAGCAGCGCGCTTGCCACCTATGGGATCTGGATCGATGAGGATGGCGGACAAATCGTCGCGTGCCCATCCACCGCGAGCAGGCTCCCGCCCGTCGCCGCAGGCGAACACAGGCTCTGGGCGGACGATGTCTTCCCGGTAATCGCGGACAAGCGGTGGCGGGTGTCGGTACCGGATGCGCTGCTCCAGCTGAGCCGCACCGCGCCACGTGACTCGCTCATCGCATCCGTCGACAGCGCCATCCAACTGCGCCAGCTCACGCGCGGCGAATTGAGATCGCTGGTGCGCGCACTGCCGAGGCGCCTGCGCGGAATAGCGCGCGAACTCGATGGTCTCGCGATGTCCGGGACCGAAACGCGCATGCGGCTCGCGCTACGTCGCGCGGGATACGAGGTACGCAGCCAGGTGCGCCTGCCCGGGATCGGGATCGTCGACCTCCTGGTCGATGGCTGGCTGATCATCGAACTCGACAGCCGCAGGTACCACGGCGGCGCGGACAACCAGTTGCGTGACCGAACGCGGGACGGGAACGCCGTGATGGAAGGCTACGGCCACGAGCGTTTCGTGTGGCAACAGGTGCGTGAGCGCATGGATTGGTGCCTCGCCGTCGTCGAACGGCGCCTGCGCGACGGGTCGCCCTCCGCTGCTTCAACAGGAGGAAGGGCGCGTGAGGCGCCGGATTTCTCCTGTTGAAGACAGCGGCCGCGCAATCTCTCCTGTTGACGGAACGGCTACGCGGTGGCGAGCTGCTGCGACGCCACGAGCTCCGCGATCTGCACGGCGTTGAGCGCCGCGCCCTTGCGCAGGTTGTCGTTGCTGATGAACAGGGCGAGTCCGCGGCCGTTCGGCACGCCCTCGTCCTGCCGGATGCGGCCGACGTAGCTGGGGTCGGTGCCGGCCGCCTCGAGCGGGGTCGGAACATCCGTGAGCACGACGCCCGGGGCATCCTGCAGCAGTTCCTTCGCGCGCTCGACCGAGAGCGGCGAGGCGAACTCTGCGTTGATCGAGAGCGAGTGGCCGCTGAACACGGGCACGCGAACGCAGGTGCCGCTGACGAGGAGGTTCGGCAGCTCGAGGATCTTGCGGCTCTCGTTGCGCAGCTTCTTCTCCTCGTCGGTCTCGAACAGGCCGTCGTCGACGAGGTTGCCCGCGAACGGCACGACATCGAACGCGATCGTCTTCGGGAACGTCTTCGCCTCGGGGAAATCGACGGCTGCGCCATCGTGCACGAGGCCGATCGTGTTCTGCTCGACGGCCGCCTTCGCCTGCGCCAGCAGCTCCTCGCCACCGGCGAGACCCGCACCGGATACGGCCTGGTACGTGCTGACGATGAGGCGCTCGAGGCCGGCCTCGGCATCCAGCACCTTCAGGATCGGCATGGCCGCCATGGTGGTGCAGTTGGGGTTCGCGATGATGCCCTTGCGCGCCTCGGCGATCGCGTGCGGGTTGACCTCGCTCACGACGAGCGGCACGTCGGGGTCCATGCGGAAGCCGGAGGAGTTGTCGATGACCAGCACACCTGCCGCGGCGAACCTCGGCGCCTGAGCCTTGGATGTCGTGGCGCCGGCCGAGAAGATCGCGACATCGAGGCCGGTGGGGTCCGCGGTCGCGGCATCCTCGACGACGATGTCGTCGCCCTTCCACGGCAGGGTCGTGCCGGCGCTGCGAGCCGAGGCGAAATAGCGGATCTCGGCGACCGGAAAGTCGCGCTCCTCGAGCAGGCGACGCACGACAGCGCCGACCTGGCCAGTGGCGCCGACGACGCCGATTCGTACTCCTGCTGTGCTCATGACCATCCGCTCGTGTGTGGCTCGATTGCTCGTGTGGCCGGATGGCTGTGGCTCGACATCCCATTGGCCTGAATATCACAGGATACTATTCACCGCCCGCCGAGCGCCGACCGCTCGCACGGCGAACCGGCCGGCGAGGCGGACGCGGGAGCGGCGACCATAGCACAGTCCAGAGCGGTCGTCGGAATGTCACCTTGTGCGACGTTTCTCTACAGCGTGTTACCCCGTCCCGCGCAGCGCTCGCCGAGGCTCCTTACAGTTGTGCCACCAACCTCGCCCACCAGCTGGAGGCGCACATGCTTCGCTCGAAATCCCTCATCGCATCCTCGATCGCACTGGCGATCACCCTTACCGCGGGGCTCAGCGGATGCTCCGGTGGCGCCGCCGCGGCACCGGGCGCAAACGCGAAACGAGTGGATGGCGGGGCCATTGTGTACGGCCACCAGCAGGAGCCCGCCTGCGTCTTCGGGGGCTGGATCGAGCAGGCCTACCTCTCGTACCAGGTGATCGACAACCTCGTCTCGCTCGACAAGAACCACAGGGTGGTGCCCTGGCTCGCGGAATCCTGGACCACCTCGGCCGACCAGCTGAGCTGGACGTTCACGCTCAAGAAGAACGTGCACTTCACCGACGGCACCCCGGTGGATGCGGCAGCAGTCGCGTACAACTTCGACTACTGGCTGGGCGGCGGCAACAGCACGGCCCAGGTCTGGCTGCAGGGCTACTACAAGTCGGCCGAAGCCGTCGACGCCACGACCGTGAAGATCGATCTTGTGAAGCCCTACCCGAACCTCGACGACAACCTCACGCAAAGCTACTTCGGCATCCAGTCGGAGAAGGCGCTGAAGACCCGCACCAAGAAGCAGAACTGCGAGGCGCCGATCGGCTCGGGAGCGTTCACCGTGGAGAAGTGGAATCGCGGCGAAGACATCATTCTCAAGCGGAACAAGAACTACACCTCGGCACCGGCCAATGCGAAGCACAAGGGTGCCGCCTACGTCGACACGGTCGACTGGAAGTTCGTCTCCGATCCGACCACCCGCGTGGCGACGCTGCGCTCGGCGGAGACGGACGCGATCTACGACGTTCCCGCCATCGAGTGGAAGAACCTCAGGGACCAGGGCTTCCAGGAGCTCAAGTACGTGACCCCTGGCCGCCCGCAGCAGATCACCTTCAATACCGCCCAGGGTCCGTTCACGGATGAAAAGGTACGACAGGCCTTCGCCTACAGCCTCGACCGCGAGAAGATTGTCGACGCGATCGGCCGGGGAGTGATCCCCTACGAGGGGAACGGCGGCGTGAGCCGCACCACACCCGGCTACAGCCAGAAGGCCGCGGACTACTACAGCCACGACGCGAAGAAGGCGAACGCGCTACTGGATGCGGCCGGCTGGACCGAGAAGAACAGCGACGGCTACCGGGTCAAGGACGGCAAGCCGCTCACGGTGGTGCTGCCGTATGGCGCGGGCTCCATCGTGAACGCCGACGGCGCATCCATTCTGCAGGGGGTGCAGGAACAGGCGAAGGCGGTGGGCTTCAACGTCAAGCTCGTGCCGGTGCCGCAGAGCGCGTTCTTCGGTGGGGCATACTCCAAGCCCGCCGAGCGCGACCTCGCCGTCGGGTACTGGACGGCCGTGAACGCGGGCATCCTCTATATCAACTGGAGGCAGAGCACCGCGGATGCGCCGAACTACAACAACGCTGCCTTTCTGAACGACGCCACGCTCGAGGGTCTCATCGTCAAGGCCAACTCCACCGCGGACCTCGACGCGCAGAACGCCCTCTACCAGCAGGCGCAGGACTACATAGCCGAGCACGCGCTCGCCATCGGCGTCTACGACCGGCTCAGCACGCTCGCCGTGTCGCCGAGGCTCAAGGGCGTGTGGCAGGAAGCCTCGCAGGGAGGACCGGTCTTCCATGACGCCTACCTTGTCAAGTGATCGAGCGGATGCTGCGGCGCCGCCCACAGAGCAGCCCACGACCGCACAGCCGGGCGCCCCATTGCGCGGCGGCATCGCCGTGGCCAGGCTGCGACTCGTCGGCCGCAAGGCGCTGAACGCCGCCATCGTGCTGTGGGGCTCCGCCTCCGTCGCGTTCGTGGCACAGGCGATGCTTCCCGGAGACCGTGCCACGGTCATCCTGAACACCCGTGCTGGGCAGGCGATCGAGCGCACTCCGGCCGAGCTGGCACAGATCAACGCGCAGTACGGCCTGCAGGACCCGATGGTGCAGCAGTACCTCCACTACATCGGTGGCCTGTTCCGGGGTGATCTCGGCACCTCGTATCAGCAGTTCCGGCCGGTGTCGGCGATCATCGGCGAGCAACTCGCACCCACGATGATGCTGACCCTGACGACGCTCGTGCTCTCCTGGGTGATCATGGTCGCCTGGGTCACGCTCACCGCCGGCCGCGGCCGCAGGGTGAGCGGCATCGGAGCGTTCGTCGACACGGTGGCCGCCGGACTGCCGCACTACTGGCTGGGCATCATCCTGCTGCTCGTGTTCGCACTCGGCCTGGGCTGGTTCCCGGTCATCGGGGGAAGCGGCCTGCCCGGGCTCTTCCTTCCCGCCCTCACCCTGGCGATTCCCCTCGCTGGCTTCATGGGACAGGCGACGAGGACGGAGTTCGAGAAATCTCTCGACCAGCCCTTCGTGCTCTCCGCGAGGATGCGCGGAATGGGCGAGACCGGGGTGCGACTGCGCCACGCGCTGCGCCACTCCGTGCTGCCCGCGATCACGCTCTCCGGATGGGCGCTCGGCGCCACCATCTCCGGTGCGGTCATCGTGGAGACCGTGTTCACGCGCGCCGGCATCGGCAAGGTTCTGACCACCGCGGTGAACACCCAAGACCTACCCGTCGTCACCGGGGTCGTCGTGCTGATCGCCGCGCTCTACGTGATCGCGAACCTCGTGGTCGACGTCGTCTACGTGCTCATCGATCCGAGGCTGAAGAACGCATGACCTCCACCATCAGTCCCCTCGCCGCCACCCGGCGCGGCGCGCGCCCACTCGTCTCGGGAGGCGCTGGCGTCTGGGTATCGATCGCCGTCCTCACCTTCTTCGCCGTCGCCGCGATCGCACCGGGTGTGCTCGCGACCCACAGCCCAACCGCTCTCGACCTCGGCAGCGCGCTGCACGCCCCCTCGCTGTTCCACTGGTTCGGCACCGACGAGTCGGGCCGCGACCTCTACAGCCGCATCGTCTGGGGCACGAGGGACTCGCTGTCGATCGGCATCGGCGCGACGGCCGTGAGCATCTCCATAGCCCTCGTGCTCGGCTCCGTCGCCGCCCTCGCCGGTCGCTTCGTCGCCGGTACGGTCAATCGCGTCATCGAGGTGCTGTTCGCCTTTCCCACCCTGCTGCTCGCCCTGCTGCTCGTCGCCGTACTCGGCCAGTCCGCGCTCACGCAGATCGTCGCGGTGGGGGTCGGAACCGCACCGGGCTATGCGCGCATCATCCGGGCCCAGGTGCTGTCGGCAAAGGACTCCGGATACGTGGAGGCCGCGGTGGCTCTCGGTCACAGTCGCCGGCGCATCCTCGGTGCCCACATCGTGCCGAACGCTGTGCGGCCGCTGGTCGCGATCATCACCCTGTCCATCGGGCAGTCGATCGTGTGGGCATCGAGTCTCGCGTTCCTCGGTCTCGGGGTCGCGCCGCCGGCATCCGAATGGGGAGCGCTGCTCGATGCGGGGCGCGGCTACGTGACCCAGGCCGGCTGGCTCATCGTGCTGCCAGGCCTCGTGATTGTGGTGCTCGCGCTCGCAGCCACGACCCTCGGGCAGCACATCCAGCGGATTCTCGAGAAGGGTGAAAAATGACCGCCATCACCGAGGTCGAGCGCCCGGATGCCTCCACCGAGCGCGACGCCGACTCGCTCGTCGTGTCGGGTCTCAACGTCTCGTTCACGAGGGGTGGGCAGCGGCATCACGTCGTGCATGACCTCTCCTTCGAGCTGCCGCGCGGAGCGTGCGTCGCGATCGTCGGAGAGTCGGGCTCGGGCAAGAGCGTCACCGCGCGCTCCATCGTGGGCCTCGCCGGCGACGGCTCGCACGTCACCTCCGACGCGCTCCGACTCGGCGGGCAGGACATCTCGAGCCTCTCGTCGCGCGAGTGGCGGGGCATCCGCGGCAAGCGGATCGGGTTCATCCTGCAGGATGCGCTCGTCTCGCTCGACCCCCTGCGTCCCGTCGGCAGGGAGATCGAGGAATCCCTGGCGCTGCACGGCTGGGGTGATCGGGCCTCCCGTAAGCGCAAGGCCATCGAACTGCTGGCGAGCGTGGGGGTGCCGCTGCCGGAACAGCGCGCGAAGCAGCGGCCGGACGAGCTTTCGGGCGGGCTGCGGCAGCGCGCGCTCATCGCCTCAGCGCTCGCCCTCGACCCCGAGGTCATCATCGCCGACGAGCCGACCACCGCGCTCGATGTCACAGTGCAGGCGCAGGTACTCGGCCTCCTCGAGGAGACGAAACGCCGCGGGGTCTCGATCGTGCTGATCAGCCACGACCTCTCGGTGGTGGCGCAGCTCGCCGACAGCATCCTCGTGATGAAGGGTGGACACATCGTCGAGCAGGGTGACACGCGGCAGATCCTCGAGCGACCGCGTCATCCGTACACGCGCGGTCTCATCGCCGCGGTGCCGGGCGAGGATACCAGGGGAAAGCGCCTCGGACCGGACGTCGAGATCGTGGCGACGCCGCATCCGCAGCAGCTCGCTGGGGAACTGCGCGACTACCGCGGACCCGTGCTCGAGGCGACCGGCCTCGTCAAGCGCTTCGGCACGCCGGGCGGCGGTTCCCAGCTCGCGGTCGACAATGTGTCGTTCGACCTAGCCCGCGGCGAAACCCTCGGCATCGTGGGAGAGTCCGGCTCGGGCAAGTCGACCACCGGCCGCATCGCGCTTGCCCTGACGAAGCCGGATGCCGGAGCGGTGCGCCTGCTCGGTCAGGACTGGTCGTCCGAGTCCGAACCGCGGCGACGCCGGCTCCGCTCGCGCATCTCCGTGGTCTACCAGGACCCGCTCGGCTCGTTCGATCCGCGCTGGAACACGGAGCGCATCCTGATCGACGCCGTGCCTCACGAGGCCTATCCGACCGCGGAGGGCAAGCGCTCGAGGGTGCGGGAACTCCTGGAGCAAGTGGGCCTCGCCGAGGACGTGCTGCAGCGCTTTCCCTTCCGCCTCTCGGGTGGCCAGCGCCAGCGAATTGCGATCGCTCGCGCCCTCGCGCCGTCGCCCTCGGTGATCGTGCTCGACGAGGCGGTCTCCGCACTCGACGTGTCCGTTCAGGCCCAGATCCTCGACCTGCTCACCGGACTGCAGAAACAACTCGGCCTGAGCTACCTCTTCATCTCGCACGACCTGGGAGTGATCGGCCACCTGAGCGACCGCGTGCTCGTGATGAAGGATGGCGCGGTCGTCGAGCATGGCACGGTCGAGCAGATCTTCCACAGCCCCCAGCACGCATACACCCGGGAGCTCATCGGCTCGCTACCGAGTCTCGAATCCGAAACATCCGGCCCCACCATAAGGAGACACCCATGACCGAGCGACGCCCGCTGCACTTCAACGCCTTCGTGATGAACACCTCGTCGCACATCCATCACGGCCAGTGGCGGCGCTCCGACGCCGGACAGACCGAGTTCAATGACGTGAACACCTGGATCAACCTGGCCCGTCTCCTCGAGGACGCGAAATTCGACGCCATGTTCTTCGCCGACGTGAGCGGACTTTACGGCGACTCGGATGCGGACTTCGACGTCTACCTGCGCGAAGGGCTGCAGATCCCGAGCAATGACCCGACGGTGCTGCTCAGCGCCCTGGCGGTGAACACCACCCACATCGGTCTCGCGCTCACCTCGAACGTGATGCAGAACCATCCGTTCAATTTCGCCCGTCAGATCTCGACCCTCGATCACATCTCGCAGGGCCGCATCGCCTGGAACATTGTCACGGGAATGCAGGACAACGGCTCGCGCAACTTCGGGCTCACCGCTCTCACCGACCACACCGAGCGGTACCGCTGGGCCGAGGAGTACGTCGACGTCGTCTACAAGCTGTGGGAGGGGTCCTGGGACGACGATGCCCTGATCAAGGATCGCGAGCGCGGCTACTACTCTGACCCGTCCAAGGTGCACAAGATCCACCACGTCGGCGAGCGCTACCGCGTCGAGGGCCCGCACCTGCCGTCGCCGTCACCGCAGCGGACGCCCGTGCTCTACCAGGCCGGATCCTCGGTCTCGGGTCGGCGCTTTGCCGCCCGCCACGCGGAGGCCGTGTTCATCGTCGCCCCGTCGCCCGCCCTCGCGAAGGAGCAGATCGAGGAGACCAGGCGCTTCGCGGTGGAGAACGGTCGCCGGCCAGAGGACATCAAGTTCTTCCAGGGGCTGAGCTTCGTGATCGGAGAGACGGAAGAGGAAGCAGAGGCGAAGGCCGCCGAGTACGAGAAGTACGTGAGCGTCGACGGATACCTCGCGCACTCCGCCGTCGTCGACAAGACCGGCCGCGTCTATCCGCCAGAGACTCTCCTCAAAGACGTCGACACGAACACGGCCAAGGGCTTTCTCGAGTGGACCGCGAAGTTCATCACGGATCGCGAGCCCACCGTGGCCGACCTCGCCAGGAATCAGTCGCGCAGTACGAGGATCGTCGGCACGCCCGAGCAGATCGCCGACCGGTTGGAGGAGTGGCAGGACGCGGGAGTCGATGGCATCAACGTCATCAACTGGGTGATCCCCGGATCCTTTGCCGAGTTCGCCGAGTTGGTGCTGCCCGTGCTGCGCGAGCGCGGTCTCGCACAGGCCGAGTACACGGATGGCCCCCTGCGAGAGAAGCTGTTCGGCGCTCCCCGGCTCAACGAGCGACACCCCGCTGCGGCGTACCGCGGTGCGTTCGCGGGCTAAGCCCGACCTTGGTCGAGTAGCGCGCGAGACCTACTCGACCAACGGATGCTTAGCGGCCGGTGCCCGCGTGCACGACCGCCTCTTCTTCGCCGTCAAGGCCGAAGGCGCTGTGCACCACGCGCACGGCGTCGTTCACGGTGTCGGCGCGCGTGACGACCGAGATGCGGATCTCGCTCGTGGAGATCATCTCGATGTTGATGCCCGCCTCGAACAGAGCGGTGAAGAGCTTCGCCGAGACACCGGCGTTCGTGCGCATGCCCGCGCCGACCAGGGCGAGCTTGCCGATCTGGTCGTCGTACTGGAGTGAGTCGAAACCGACCTCATCCTTGTGCGCGTTCAGCACCTGCAGCACGCGGGCGCCATCCGACATCGGCAGGGTGAACGAGATGTCGGTGAGGCCGGATGACTTGGTCGAGACGTTCTGCACGATCATGTCGATGTTCGCCTCGGCCGTGGCGACGATGGTGAAGATCTGCGCGGCCTTGCCCGGAACGTCGGGGATGCCGACGACAGTGATCTTGGCCTCGCTGAGGTCTGCGGACACGCCCGCAATGATTGCCTCTTCCACGTTGTCTCCATCCTTGGGGTTCACCACCAGGGTGCCCGAATTGTTGTTGAACGACGAGCGGACGTGCAGGGTCACACCGTGGCGCCTCGCATATTCCACCGCGCGAATATAGAGCACCTTGGCGCCGGATGCCGCGAGTTCCAGCATTTCCTCGCTCGTGATGCGGTCGATCTTGCGCGCGTTGTGCACGACCCTGGGGTCTGCAGTGAAGACGCCGTCGACATCCGTGTAGATCTCACACACGTCGGCGCCGAGGGCCGCGGCGAGCGCCACGGCCGTGGTGTCCGATCCGCCGCGACCGAGCGTGGTGATGTCTCCCGTGCCGCGATTGAAGCCCTGGAAACCCGCGACGATGGCGATGGCACCTGAGTCGAGCGCGGCACGGATGCGCGAAGGATTGACCTCGACGATGCGCGCGGAGCCATGCTTCGCATCCGTCATCATGCCCGCCTGGCTGCCGGTGTATGAGCGGGCGTCCTGACCCTGGCTCTTGATGGCCATGGCGAGGAGTGCCATCGAGATGCGCTCGCCCGCGGTGAGGAGCATGTCGAGTTCGCGACCGGAGGGCAGCGGGGCAACGGAGAGAGCGAGGTCGAAGAGTTCGTCGGTGGTGTCGCCCATGGCGGAGACGACGACGACGACCTCGTTGCCCGCCTTGTGGGTTTCGACGATGCGCTTGGCGACGCGCTTGATGCTCTCCGCATCGGCTACGGAGGAGCCACCGTACTTCTGCACGATCAAGCTCATGAATCTCCCGGGGACTGGTACTGGGGCTGGGGCCGGCTGAATTGCCTCGGGCCGCGCTGCCCGCGTCGACCCATTCCCGCATCGGATCGAACAGTTGATTGTACCGACTGGGCGGGAAGATGACGTTCGGGGGTGCGTGAGTTCGTGGAGGCACCTTCTGCGAGCTCAGGGAACGTGGGTCAGTTCTCTACGAGTCGGCGACCCTCGAAGGCACGGCCGAGGGTGACCTCGTCGGCGTATTCGAGGTCGCCACCGACGGGGAGCCCGGATGCCAGACGCGTGACCCTGAGGTCGAGGTGCATGAGCATGCGCGAGAGGTAGGTGGCCGTCGCCTCGCCCTCGAGGTTCGGGTCGGTGGCGATGATGACCTCGGTGACCGTGCCATCCGCGAGTCTCTGCATGAGCTGGCGGATGCGGAGGTCGTCCGGTCCGATGCCGTCGATCGGGCTGATGGCGCCGCCGAGCACGTGGTAGAGGCCGCGGAACTCGCGGGTGCGCTCGATAGCCACGACATCCTTCGCCTCTTCGACGACGCAGATGGTGGACGGCGAACGGCGCGGATCGCGACAGATGGAGCAGTGCTCCTGCTCGGTGACGTTGCCGCAGATCTCGCAGAAGCGCACCTTCTCCTTGACCTCCATGAGCACCTCGGCGAGGCGCGTGACGTCGAAGGTCTCGGTCTGCAGGATGTGGAACGCGATGCGCTGCGCCGACTTCGGTCCGATTCCGGGGAGGCGACCGAGCTCGTCGATGAGCTCCTGCACGATGCCGTCGTACACGGGCTAGCCCTCTCTCGGAGCGACGCGGGGCGCGATGGTCTGCTCCTCGATGAAGCTCGCGCCGAGGATCTCGCGCACGACGGATTCGCCGTATCGGTCCTTCTCGTAGGCGGGCTTCTCGCGCGCGGGCTTCGCCGGCTCGGGCTCGGGCTCGGGCTCCGTCGCGGTCGCCTTGGGCGGCTGCACCGCCGGCTTCTTCGCGGGAGGCGGTGCGACGGGGCGCGTCTCCGGCTCGGCGTCGGTGACCGGCGCCGTGTACCAGCTGTTGCCGTCCGGGGTCGGTGGTTCGACATCCGGTTCGGTCGGTTCGGGCGCGTCGTCGGGCACCGGGCCGGTGTCGGACGTAGCACCCGCCGAAGTCGCCGTCGGTGCCGGCAGTTTCGCCTGTGACTGCGCGGATGCCGACGCCTGCGTCGAGCGCGTCGCCTCGACCCTGGCGAGCAGCTTCGGCGTGAAGCCGAGCACGTCAAAGACGGCCTTCTTGAGGTAGTCGCCCACGCCCTCGCCCGGGGTGGACTGCTGCTTGAGAGTGTCGACGTCGTTCTGGCTCTGGAACGAGAGCACGAGGATCTCGCCGTCACGCAGTTCGAGCGGCTTCGCGGTGAAGACGACCATCCACGCCGTGCGCTTGGCCTTCTGCACGGCTTCGAGCACCTCGGGCCAGGCGTCCTTCACCTGCTGGAGGGTGACTTCGGATGCCGCGGCCGCTTCGACCGGCTTGGATGGAGCGGGGGCGGGCGGAGTGGGCGGGGTGGCCGTCGCGCGCGCTTCGGCGGGTGCGGTGGGCGGGGTGGCTGCCGGGTGTGCTTCGACCCCTCGAGACGGTCGCAAAGCGACCTCCTCGGGCCGAGCGGGCTCGGCGGCCGGGGCCGCGGCTTGTTCAGCCGCAGGGGTGGGCGTCCTGGCAGGCTCAGCGACCGGAGTGCGTGTCGGGGCAGGCTCGGGGACCCGGGTGGCCGCTTGGCCAGTCTCCGCAGCCGGGGTCACGCCAATGCGGCGCTCGAGCCGCTCGACTCGGGCCAGCGTTCCGCGCTCGGAGTCGTCGCTCGCCGGAACGAGCACCCGGGCGATCATGAGCTCGAGATGGAGGCGTGGCGACGTCGCGCCGGTCATCTCCGTGAGCGCGGCGCCCACGACATCCGCGGTTCTGGAGAGCTCGGCGACGCCGAACAGCGCCGCCTCCTTTGCCATGCGGTCGAGTTCGTCTTGTTGCACGCCGCGCAGCACGGCCGCGGCGCCCTCGCCCGTCGCCGCCACGACGATGAGGTCGCGGAGGCGTTCGAGCAGGTCCTCGACGAAGCGGCGTGGATCTTGCCCCGTCTGGATGACGCGGTCGACGCTGGCGAACGCGGCAGCGGCATCCGCGGTGCCGAGTGCTTCGATCACGTCGCTGAGCAGGGCGCCGTGCGTGTAACCGAGGAGCGCGACGGCCCGCTCGTACTGCACGCTCGAGCCCTCTGAACCGGCGATGAGCTGGTCGAGCAGGGAGAGCGTGTCGCGCACGCTGCCGCCGCCAGCGCGCACGATGAGCGGCAGAACGCCGGGCTCGACCTCGACCTTCTCGCTCTCGGCGAGCTGCTGCACGTATTCGAGCATCTGCGCCGGCGGCACGAGGCGGAACGGATAGTGGTGGGTGCGCGAGCGGATCGTGCCGATGACCTTCTCGGGCTCCGTCGTCGCGAAGATGAACTTGACGTGCTCCGGCGGCTCTTCGACGATCTTGAGCAGCGCGTTGAATCCCTGCGGCGTCACCATGTGCGCCTCGTCGAGAATGAAGATCTTGTAGCGGTCGCGGGCCGGAGCGAACACGGCTCGCTCGCGAAGGTCACGGGCGTCGTCTACGCCGTTGTGGCTCGCGGCGTCGATCTCCACGACATCCAGCGACCCGCTGCCCTCGCGGGAAAGCTCGACGCAGCTCGCACATTTGCCGCACGGGGTGTCGGTCGGGCCCTCCGCGCAGTTGAGGCAACGGGCGAGAATGCGGGCGGATGTCGTCTTGCCGCAGCCGCGCGGACCGCTGAACAGATAGGCGTGGTTGACCCTGTCGTTGCGCAGTGCGGTGCGGAGCGGATCGGTGACCTGGGACTGCCCGATCAGCTCGGCGAATGTCTCTGGCCGATAGCGGCGATATAGGGCGGTGACCACGCAGTACAGCGTACCGGCGGCGGCTGACAGCCGCGTGCCCGGGATGTCCCCGTTGACGCTGCGCACGGTTCCTCTGTTGCGGCCAGTGCGCCGTCCTCGCGTCGCCAGCCGACGGCAACGCAGGACGGATTGCGACACGCGGCCGAAAACTGCCAGCTCTCGCGGCGTGTCCCCGAATCTCCGACGTTAGCTGCGCATCCGGTCTACTCCTCATCAGGGCCGTGGGTCTGCGGGTTTCCCCCTCAACGGAATGAACCGGCCAGCTTTCGTGGCGGCGTCGTCACACTGGGCGGATGTCCATCTCCCTTCTTTGCGGGCTTGGCCACGTGGCGAGCGTGCCGCAGCTGCGTGAGAACGGTCTGACGGAGGCCCGGGTGCGCGCGGCTACGAGGCGCGGCGAGATCGTGCGCTTGCGGCGCGGCACCTACGGATGCGCGCACCTCGAGACGCTGGCGACCACTGCCGCACGGGCGGGCGGTGCGGTTACGTGCGTGTCGCTGCTGCGTGAATTCGGTGTATGGGCGGGGCACGGAACGCGCGCTCACATCCAAATCTCGCCCAAGGCATCGCACGTGGTGCACGGGCTCCTCGACGCCGATGGCCTCGCCGCGCGCTTTCACTGGGAACGGCCGCGGTTCGGGATGGAGACGGCCTGGCGGGTGACCAGAATGCAAGCGCTCTGGCAGGCCATCCGCTGTCTGGACGAGGAAAATGCCATTGCCGCGCTGGAGTCCGCGATCCACACCGGCTTTCTCCCCATCGAAGACATACTGCGGCTATGGCAACTCGCGCCCCGCCGCCTGCACGAGTACTGCGACGAGCTCGTACTGATCAGCGGCTCGGGCAACGAGACATTCGTGCGGCTGCGGCTGCAGCGCGTGGGACACCGAGTGGTACCGCAGGGTACTGTTCCCGGTCTGGGCCACCAGGATCTCGTGGTGAACGACTGCCTCGGGCTGGAAATCGATAGCCGCGCCTGGCACGACAACGACGCGCAGCGCGTTGTGGACTACGACCGGGATCTGCATGCCGCGGGGCTCGGGCGGCCGACCATCCGCATCCTGCCGTCCCACATCCACTCGAGCTGGCCGGTCACGCTCGCGGTGATCGAGCGAGCGGCCGCCGATGCGGCAGGGAATGCGCAGCGGCGCCGCGGGCGAGTAATCGCGGGCGTCGCAGAGGCTTTCTAGTGCCGCGCGGCCAGCGTGTGGTTGTGTCTCTGCACCAGCCCGCGTTGCGAACATCGATAACGCAGGATGGATTGCGACACGCCGCCGAAAACTGCCAGAAGTCGCGGCGTGTCCCCGAATCTCCGACGTTAGCTACGCGAAGGCGTGCGGCAGGATCAGACGGGAGGGGCTCAGGCCGTGACGGCCGCCACCTGGCGCGCGATCTCGAGCTCCTCGTTCGTGGGGATGACGAGCACGGCGACGGGCGAGCCATCCGGCGAGATGTAGCGGGCCTCCTTCGACGCGAGCTCGTTGCGGTCGGGGTCGACCGAGATACCCATGAACTCGAGCCCGGCGAGGGTGCGGCGGCGCAGCAGCACGTTGTTCTCGCCGACACCCGCGGTGAAGACGAGCGCATCAAGCCCTCGAAGCTGCGCGATGTACGCGCCGATGTAGCGGCGCAGACGGTGCCGGTACACGGCGAGCGCGAGCTCCGCGGCCTCGTCACCCCGGCCCGCGGCCGCCTGCACATCGCGCATGTCGCCGGTGCCGGTCATCCCGAGCAGGCCGCTGTGGCGGTTGAGCAGTTCGTCGAGCTGGTCGAAGTCGAAACCCGCGACCCGGTGCAGATGGATGAGCGCGGCCGGGTCGATGTCGCCCGATCGGGTTCCCATGACCAGGCCTTCGAGCGGCGTCATGCCCATGCTCGTCTCGACGGACACTCCCCCGTCGACCGCGCAGACGGACGCCCCGTTGCCGAGGTGCAGCACGATCGTCTTGAGCTCCGCCAGGGGGCGACCGAGGAACGACGCGGCCTGCTCCGAGACGTATTTATGGGACGTGCCGTGGAATCCGTAGCGCCGTACCCCGTACTTCTTGGCCAGGTCGGTGTCGATCGCGTAGGTGTACGCGGCGGCGGGAAGCGTGTGGTGGAACGCGGTGTCGAAGACGGCGACGTGCGGCACCCCGGGCAGCGCGATCCTCGCGGCACGGATGCCGAGAAGGTTCGGCGGGTTGTGCAGCGGTGCGAGCTCATTGAGCTCCTCGATCTGGTCGACCACCTCATCAGTGATGAGCGTCGCGCTCGTGAAGAGCGACCCGCCGTGCACGACCCGATGGCCGACGGCGGCAATCTCGCGACCGGTGCCGAGCCTCGCGAGAACTTCGCGCATCCCCGCCTCGTGATTCGGGATGTCGGATCCCGGTTCGCCGATGCGCTCGAGCAGTCCGCTGAGCAGTGGTTGTTCCGTTTCGAGGTCGACCAGTTGGTATTTGATCGAGGATGAGCCGGAGTTGACGACGAAGATCTGGGTCACGCTGCGTCCTTAGCCGAGGGGGTAAAACCTCACTCTCGAGCGTACCCGCGCCGGATGGCGGGAACGCGGCCGGGATAGGGTCCTTCGACCCTTCCGGGCAGGCGACATCAGGGGGCGGCGAGGTGACGCGGCGCCGAGTGCAGCCTTCCGTCGGCAAGCGTGAGGGTGAAATCCGCCTTCGCCTGGATGCTGGGGTCATGTGTGGAGATGATCGCCGTCATGCCTTCCGCGCGCACAACCGAGCGCATGAGCTCCATGACGGCCGCACCCGTCTCGGCATCGAGCTGGCCGGTCGGCTCGTCTGCAATGAGCAGTCGCGGCGAATTCGCCAGGGCCCTGGCGATTGCGACGCGCTGCTGCTGCCCGCCGGAGAGCTCGGATGGACGCTGGCCCGCGTGATCGGCCAGGCCGACCACGTCCAGAAGCTCGGCGACGCGCTGATCACGCAGGCGCGGCGCCATCCGGTGCAGTCGCAGCGGGAGACCGACATTCTCGGCCGCAGAAAGCATCGGCACGAGCCCGAACGTCTGGAACACGAAGGAGATCTCGTCGCGCCGAAGGGCGGTGCGACCAGGCTCGTCGAGCGCACTCACCTCCGTGCCATTCACGAACACGCGCCCGCTGCTGGGCAGGTCGAGACCGCCGATGCAGTTGAGCAGCGTCGTCTTGCCGGAACCCGAGCGCCCGACGAGCGCGACCAGTGCGCCCGGCATGACGGTGAACGACACGTCCTGGAGCGCGTGCACCTCGCCGCCCGCCGAAGCGTAGCTGCGCGAGACCCCCTCCGCGACCACCATCGGCGTCTCCGTCGACGTGTGCCCGGCGTCGTCAAGCAGTGTTGGTGTGCTCATGACCGTTCTCCCTCGCCCGCGTCGCCGACATCCGGATCGGTGCCCCTCGTTACCTCGGGCGCCCAGACGCCCAGGTGGTCGGCCTCAAGCTCCAGCCGCACCCGGTCCTTCAGGCCCAGCGACTTGCGATACGCGGCGGGCACCTGAAGCCTGCCGGCGCGATCCAGCACCGCGAACTCCTCGGCGATCGTTTCGGATGCGCCGTGCTCGTTCACACTCGTGCGACGCACGACCTCCGACGAGGTTCGACCGTCGCGGATCGCCACCGTTCGCTGCACCTGGTTCGACACCTCCGCGTCGTGCGTGACGATCACGACGGTCGTTCCGAATTCCGCGTTCACCGACCGCAGTGCCTCAAAGACCTCTTCGCCGGTCGCCTGATCGAGTTCGCCCGTGGGCTCATCCGCAAATAGCACCTGGGGTCGGTTCGAGAGGGCGACAGCGATGGCGACCCGCTGCTGCTCGCCGCCCGAGAGCTCACCCGGCCGGCGACGAGCCTTCTCGGCCATGCCGAGCGAATCGAGAAGCTCGAGCGCCCGAACAGAACGCTCGCGCCTCGGTACCCCGCTGAACGACATCGGAAGCGCAACATTCTCGGCGGCCGTGAGATACGGCAGGAGGTTGCGCGCCGTCTGCTGCCAGATGAATCCGACAACGCTGCGCCGGTACCGGATGCGCTGCGCCGCAGTCAGGTGCAGCAGGTCCCAGCCTGCGACGCTGGCCTTGCCCGCGGTGGGCGTATCGAGGCCGGACAACACGTTGAGCAGGGTGGACTTGCCCGATCCGGATGCCCCGATGATTGCGATCATCTCTCCCGCCCGAACGAGCAGGTCGAGGCCCTGGAGCGCCTGCACCTCGATGTTCTCGACCTGGTAGATGCGCACGACGTTGTCGCACACGATCAGGGCATCCGAGCCGAATTCCTCTCGATACCGGGTGCTGAGCGCGCCGTTCGGCGCATCCGCAGTGCTGGTCATACTGTTTCTCCTACCCGTAATACCTCGGCCAAGCGATCGCGACGACGCAGCAGAACCTCGACGAGCACGGCGATCGCGAGCACCACCGCTGCGGCGCCGACCACCGCGCCCATGAACGACCACGAGATCGCGGTCTGTGGAACGTAGAGTCCTCCCGCGAGCACCCCGAGTCCGAGCGACGGCCCCAGGAACAGGACCACGCCGAGTCCCGCGGCGGCACCGCCCAGCAGCGCCGCGATGACGAGCGGCGCGAGTTCCGACAGTGCGAGCCACCATCCGAGCCCCGCGGGAATTCCGAGCGTGCGCAATAGCGAGAGGGAGCGCGCTCTCTCCGCTGCTCCCGCGAGGACGGTGGCGAGCAGCGAGAGCACGGCAAGCACGCCGAGCACCAGTACCGACAGCCCGAGCACGTTCCCTACTCCCGCAACCATGGCCTTGCCATTCCAGGATGCCAACCAGCCCGTGCGGGTCGTCATACGGAGCCCGGGAATGTCAGCCGCAGTGAGAGCCTTCCCGGCCCCCGGTCCCATGACGAGCGTGGTGTCGGCCCTGAGCGGCTGACCGAGGCGCTTGGACAGAACACCCAGGTCGATGTACACGAACGGCCCGCTGAGGTACCCATCCGGACCGGATGCGGCAGTGCCGACAACCCGCACCGGGATGTCGAGGTCGTTCACCGAGATCGCCACGTCTTTCGAGGCGAGCCTTTTCGCCACGGTGGAGTCCACCAGCACCGGTACCCTGCCCGATGCGCCCGGCGCGTCGAGCAGCCGCGCGAAGACCTTCGACGGCGAGGGTCTCGCCACGCCGTCAATGTCGGGGAGCGAGCGCAGGGCGCTGTTGTAGTGGCCGTCGACCCCCAGGAGCGTGACGAGGGAGGTCGACGTGCCGAGGTCGAGGTGAACGCTGCTCGAGGTCTGGAATGACGTCACTGCCGTGACCCCGGGAGCCGCAGCGATACCCGCGACGCCCTTCGCGCTCACGGCACCCTGCGCGCGGGCATCCGCGCCCACCCGTTGCCAGGACGCATCCTGTTGGCCGGAGCTGACCGTTGCGCTCAGCAGGCCGCTGCCAACCGTCAGCGCAACCGCCAGAGTCAGCGCCAGCACGGGGAGCACGGCCATCGCCCTCTGGGCGCGCACCGCACCCAGAAGTCCGAGCACGCCTCTCGTGCGCCGCGCGAGCGCGCCCACGAAGCGCACCGGCCAGCGGTACACCCTGAGCACGACGATGGCAACGACCGCCGCGAGGAGCAGCGGCGCCCCCGACAGCAGCGGGTCGACCCCGGCCGTTCTCGATTGGAGCAGCCCTCTTGAACCGAGGCCCGCGATCGCGGCCACGGCGAGCGCCACCACGGTCACTTCAAGCGCGATTCTCCTCGTGGCGCGGCGGCGATCCAGATCGAGCCGATCCCGCCGGTTCGCGGGTGCCGCACGACCGAGGCGCGCGCCGCTGGCGGCGATGGCCTGCACGGGCCCGGACAGCACGGCCACCACGAGCACGACAACAAGCAGCGACTCCGTCGACGGACCCGGCACGAACGCCGCGAGCGCGGCACCGATACCAAGCGCCACCACGCAGGCCAGCACAGACTCGAACAGAAAACGGATGCCGATGGCCGCGACCGACGCACCTCGCGCTCGCTCGAGCGCGATCTCCGGCACGCGGCGCGACACGAGAAGTCGAGAAAGCAGTATCAGCACGAGCAGCGTGACGCTGAGCACTCCGACGAGCACGATAGACATCTGTGCCGTGGCAGCCCTCGCCTCCCCCGCGTACGCGGCGGTCGCCGCCGCGAATTCTGAACTCACCTGGATCGCCGCATCGGTCGGAGGAACGAGATCCGAGTTGTTGGCCGTGAGCGCCTCGATCTCGGACTCCACCCGCTCTTCGAGCTTCTGCGTGAAGAGTTTCGGGTCGACTCGAACGCGCACGGTCGCGGTGAGGGGGTCGCCGAAGAAGTTGGCGGCCTTCTCGATGCCGTTGGGCATCGTCAGGACCACGATGTCGACATACCTCGAGAGATCGCCCTCCCCGCCGGTGGGATGCCACATCCCCGGGAGGTCCACCCATGGCGATGGGCCGGTGGACGGGCTCGCGCGATCGACGACGCCGACCACCCTGAGCGGCAGGCCCGACGCATCGGGTCCGGCCGAGGCATCGTGCAGGCTCAACTCGCTACCGACGCTCAGACCACTTGCTGCCGCCGCCGCGGTCGACATGATGACGTCGACCGGTCCATCGGATGCCTGTGGACCGTCGGTCGGCAGTTCGCCGTCGGCGATGGTGACGTCGCGCTCGGCGCTGTCGCTGAGCAGCCCGATGGCGACGCGCAGGCGAGAAGCATTCGAGCGCGATGGAGCGCCGAGCACTTCGGCATCCGCCTGCTGCCCCAGAACCGTGACCGTCGTGCCCTGCCAGACCTGCCGAAGCGCACGCGGCAGGTGATCCGTAATCGTGCTCGCGACGCGCAGCACGTCCCCGGGCGCGACCACCTTGTCGAGGTTCCAGGGTCGCTGCACGCCGGTGGGGAATTCCACCACCACGTCCGCGCGCGATCCGGCCTCAGCCACGGCCTCCTGGGCGCCGACATCGACCGTGTGCACCATGAGTCGTGGTGCGGCAATGGCGATGGCGCAGGCGAACGCGGCGAGAACGATCCATGCCGCAAGCAGCATGAGGTCGCGCCTCGCCCTTCGGCGCAGGAGCAGAAGGCTCGACGACACGGTCGATCGCCACTGCCTGCTCAGGCGTTCCATCCCATCCGTCGGTCGCCTCATTCGTCTGCGCCCCGGAGAATACTCGCGGGATCCGCGGTTCGCTGTGCCCTGGCGATGCCCACCACGGCGAGCGCGACCACGGCGAGAATGATCAGCGCGAGAAGCCCGATGCCGAGCCACGGAACGATCACCTGCACGCTCGGCAGGGTGGGCGCACCGCTCGGCGAGACTGCGATGAGCGGGCCGACGAGCCAGCCCAGGAGAACGCCCAGCCCAATCCCGATCACGCTCGAGACGAGGCTCACCATTACGGCCTCGGCGCCGACCAGTCCCACGAGCATGCGTCTCGAGAGACCGATGGCGCGCAACTGTGCGAGTTCGGTGCGGCGCGATCGCAGGCTCGCGGAGGTGTGCACGGCGAATCCGGCGATCGCCAGGAGCCCTGCGCCGAGAATCGCGAGCCAGAGCGCAGCCTGCGCGGAGACGCGCATCGGATCCTGCTGCAGTTGTTCGGCCCGCACCTCACTGCACTCCGCGGGTGCGAGACCGGCGCGGGTGGGATGGGCCTGCAGATACGCTTCGCCCTGGCCAGGGGCGACGTCGATCCACCACTCGTCGACGAACGGGCCGGCCATCCCGGATGCGAGGAGCACGCGGGACAGGGCAGCGTGATCAACGACGATCGTGTCGGGTTGTCCTCCTGCTCCGTCCGGTGCAACATCCGGCTGGATTCCGCTCATGCTGCCGGGCACCAGTGGCGCGATTCCGGCCACGGAGACGACCAGGTGCGTCCCCGGAAGTTCGAGCTCGAGCGTCATGCCGCGCGATACGTGTAGTCGGTCCGCGATGCTGCGGGAGATCACGGCGGGGATGGAGATGGCGGGATTCCAGCTCGTGAGCACGAGGTGCGCCGCCCCGGAGTTGTGCGAGGTCGGCAGCACGGCGTCAATCGCGATCGGCCACCCGTCCTGGTCCTCCGTCAGCTTCGGCGCTTGATCGAAGGGGTCGGGATTGCGCGCGTTCCAGACGATGCCGCCGCGGTGCAGCGCGACTCTCGGCAACGGCGCTTCGGCATCCGCTCCCTGAGCCGCCGGCTGCAGGGCGCTCACATCCTTGAACACGAGCTTGATGGAGAACCCCGTGTCCAGCGAGGCGTCGTCCGGAGCCGGCTCGCTGCTGCCGGCTTGCGCGACGCTCGACTGCAGCCCGACGAGCGTGAACGGAGTCGCGAAGGCGGCGCCCTTCGCGGGGGCGCGCAAGAGCCCCTCGAGCGGATGCGGCTGGCCGTCGGCCGCGACGCCACCGAGATCGAGCGTCGTGAACTGCCCGTGAGCATCCTGCAGCATCGCGGTGACGCCGACGGTCGTGTTCGCCAGCGGTGCCGTGTCGTCTCCGGCCCTCACCGTGACGCCGACGCCGACCGCGTTACCGGGCAGGGGGATGCCGTCGACGGGGGCTGGCGTCTTGGCCAGTGCCGTGCTGATGGTTGTTCCTCCCTCGCTGCCGAGGCGGCCGCGCGCGATGAGCGCCCGGTCCGCCGGGGTGAGCCCGAGAATCGCGGTGGAACTGCCGGTTGAGGGGTTTCCGTCGGAATACGAGCCGGCGGGAGCGACGGCACCGAGCCTGCGGATGACCGGCTGCGGCTTGCCGCGCGCGCCGTCCACCAGAAGGGGCAGCTCTGCCGCGCCGAGGGCGCCATCCGACGGCACCCGGACCGGCGCACCGATCACGAGCGCGGCCTGGTCTGTCTGCGACTGGCGCCAGGTCGCGAGAAAGGTCTGGCTGAACGTGCCGACCGACAGGGCGAGCGTGAGAAGAAGCACGGCCGCGGTGATCTTCTGCGTGCGGCGGCTGATCTCCCATACGCCGAGGGTCACGACGGCTCCGCGCGATCGCCGACCGAAGCGCTCGAGCAGCCGTGACGCGAGGGGAATGAGGCGCACCGCGACGAGGCCGCCGGCCACGAGCATCACCGCCGGCCCGGCCACGAGCACGGGGTCGACGCCCAGCGATGCCGACAGGTCGACCGGGCTGCGGTACGACTGCAGCTGCCAGTAGACGACAACGGCGAGCGCGACGAGGCCGAGATCGAGCCCCGAGCGCATCAGGCCGCTGCTGCGCCGCAGTCGATGCTTGGTTCCGGTCGCATCGACCAGCCGATCCTGACGACGCAGAAGCGGCGCCATGAGCACCGCAACGAACGCGAGCGAGACCCAGGCCGCGGTAAACCAGGCGACCGGGGGAAGCCCGGCATCCGCGGGCATCCTCGCCGCGACCATGGGCGGCTGCGCGGCGAGCGCGCGATAGGCGAGGGAGGCCAGTGGCGGACTCGCGAGGGCGGTGACGACACCGATGAGCACGGCTTCCGCGCCGGCAAGAGCGAGCAGCTGGCCCCCCGATGCACCCCTCGCCCGCATGATGAGGCGCTCGTCTGCCGCGGCGTCGTTCGAGAGCCTGGCGGTCTGTGCGAGCGCGGCCAGGGTGAGCACGAGCAGGAGGAGGGTCACCACCACCACCGTGGACCGGGTCACGACGAGCGAGGTGCCGATCGCATTGGCACCGTCAGCCAGATCGGTCGTGTAGACGACACCGCGGGCAACGAGTCCGATGTGGAGGATCACGTCCTGGTTCGCTTCGGCGAGCCGGTCGAGCAGTGGACCGAACTGCTCGGTCGTGATGCCCGTGAAATCCGGCCGGTAGCGAATGTCATAGGAATGCCCGGGCAGCTCCGCCTTGGCGAGGGCGCCCGGAGCGGTGAGCATCGGTCCAAACCCATTGGTGGGCACATACATCGCGACGTCGGGCTTCGGAAAGCCCGCCTTGTATCCGGTGCCGTTCAGCGGGTCGCGCGACCAGTACGAGTCATTCGGATGGTCCGCCCGGTACAGGCCGACGACTGTCGCGGTGACCTTCGCGGCACCATTCACGGTCGCGAAGCTGCTGCCCAGACGCAGCCCCCAGGCCTTGGCCGCGGCTGCCGGAAGCGCGACGGGCACAGCACCATCCGCCGATGTCGTGGCCTGTGGCCACTCTCCGCCGGTCAGGGTGGAGTGCTTCCTGACCGCATCGAACTCGCCGAAGTAGCCGAGCGCGGGCACATCGCGGTCGAGAGAAGGAGTGGGCAGAAACTCCGAGACGGCGACGGTGTCCTGCCGCGTGGTGACGGCCCCGTCGAGCACGCGCTTGATCGCCGCGTCGGAGAGATCAACCCCGTCTTTGACCGAGACGGAGGGTCGCAGCAGGTAGACATCGATGTCGGAATCGACCGACGGGATCGACGACAGCGCCGAGCGAAGCCCGCCCTGCTCGGTCGAGAAGACGAGAAGACCCACCGAGGTCACGAGCGTGCACGAGGTGATGGCGATCGCCAGGATGACCGCGATGAGCCGCCATGCCCCGCGGATCCTTCGCGCCGTGACGCTCGCCGCCCAGAGCGCCAGCCCCGCACGAGGCGGCCCCATACGGGTCATAGGCTGCGATCGCCGACGGGAACGGGCATGGGTCTACGGTGTCCTCATCCTGAGGCGGCCGGTACGCCGCCCATTCGGGACATACTAGCGGCGCGTTTTCCCCGCGGGACGAATCATGACGAGGTGGCGGCCTGGATCGCCGTAATCGCGACCGTGTTCACGATGTCCTGCACGAGCGCACCGCGAGAGAGGTCGTTGATCGGCTTGTTGAGGCCCTGAAGCACGGGCCCGATCGCGACGGCTCCGGCGCTGCGCTGCACCGCCTTGTAGGTGTTGTTGCCCGTGTTGAGGTCGGGGAAGATGAAGACGGTCGCGCGGCCCGCGACAACCGAATCCGGCATCTTCGAGCGGGCGACGGATGCGTCCACCGCGGCGTCGTACTGGATCGGCCCCTCCACGAGCAGGTCCGGCCTGCGCGATCGCACGAGCTCGGTCGCGGTGCGCACCTTGTCGACATCCGCACCACTGCCGGATGCCCCGGTCGAGTACGACAGCATCGCGATGCGCTGCTCGATGTCGAACTGGGCGGCCGTGGTGGCCGAGGAGATGGCGATGTCGGCGAGTTGCTCCGCGTTGGGATCCGGATTGACGGCGCAGTCACCGTAGACCAGCACTCGGTCTTCGAGACACATGAGGAAGACGCTCGAGACGACCGAGACATCCGGCTTGGTCTTGATGATCTCGAACCCGGGCCGGATGGTGTGCGCCGTCGTGTGCTGGGCGCCCGAGACCATGCCGTCGGCGAGTCCCAGATGCACCATCATGGTTCCGAAGTACGAGACGTCGGTCACGGTCTCGCGCGCCTGCTCGACGGTGACACCCTTGTGCGCCCTGAGCTTCGCGTATTCCACGGCGAAGCGCTCGCGCAACTCTGGATCGAACGGGCTCAGGATGGTCGCGGCCGCGATGTCGACGCCGAGTTCGGCTGCACGCTGGCGCACCTCCGTCTCCTCGCCGAGGATCGTGAGCCGCGCAACCTGCCTGCGCAGCAGCGTGCTCGCCGCGCGCAGCACCCGGTCATCCGTTCCCTCGGGAAGCACGATGTGGCGCTGGTTGGAGCGCGCCCGGTCGAGCAGGTCGTATTCGAACATGAGAGGAGTGACGACATCCGACCTGCTCACCTCGAGCTTCTCGAGCAGCTGTGCACCGTCGACGTGCTGCTCGAACAGCGCGAGGGCGGTGTCGAACTTGCGCGGGGAGTCGGCGGCGAGGCGCCCGCGGGCCTTCGTGACGACCCGAGCGGTGTCGTAGGTGCCGAGCTGGGTACGGATGATCGGAACCGCGTTGTCGAGACCGTCGATGAGCGATTCGATCTGCGGCAACAGCTCGAACCCGCCGTTCAGGATGATGCCCGCGATCGACGGGAACGTGTCTGCCGCGTGGGCCATGAGCATGGCGAGCAGCACGTCGGAGCGGTCGCCCGCGACGATGACGACGCCGCCCTCGATGAGCCGGGTGAGCACGTTCTCCATCGACATTCCCGCGATCACGACGCCGAGCGACTCGCGCTGCAGCAGTGCGGCGTCGCCCTTGATGAGGGTGCCGTCGCAGGCCGCCATGAGGGTTGCGACGCTCGGGGCGATGAGGAACGGGTCCTCGGGAATCGCCCAGACGGGAACCGGCTCGTGACCGACGGCAGTCTGGTGCAGGTGGCGATCCTCGGTGGATGCCGCACTCAGCACCGAGATGATCTCGTCGAGTTTGTCTGGCTGGGCTCGATTCGCGACCACGCCGACCACGTGCGCGTGCGCCGCATCCAACTCCTGCATCGCGATGCCGAACACCTGGCGAAGCTCGTCGGCGCTGCGATCGCCGTACTCGTCCGACTGGCCGCCGAGCACGAGCAGCACGGGCGCACCGAGGTTCGCTGCGATGCGGGCGTTGAACGAGAGCTCGGTCGGGCTGCCGACATCCGTGTAGTCCGAGCCGAGGATGACGACCGCGTCGCACTGGCGCTCGACCGCCTTGAACCGCTCGACGATGCGGGAGAGCGCGGCGTCCGCATCCTCGTGCACGTCTTCGTAGCTGACTCCGACGCACTCCTCGTAGTCGAGGCCGACGCCGTCGTGTCCGAGCAGCAGTTCGAGCACGTAATCGCGCTCTGCGCTCGAGCGGGCAACGGGGCGAAAGACACCGACCCGCTCGATCTCGTGACTGAGGGTGTCGAGCACGCCGAGGGCGATCGTCGACTTTCCTGCATGGCCTTCAACGGACGTGATGTAGATGCTTCTGGCCACGTGCCAAGCCTACGTCGTGCCACGGGAAATAGCGGATGCGCGCGGTCGTCGGCCCGCATCCGATGCCTCTGTAGGCTCGTGACGGGGGCGCGGATCGCGGCCCTCGGGAAGGACGCCGGTGAAGTCGATTCTCATCGTCGAGGACGACGAAGACATGGCTCGCGTGCTCGAGCGCGGCATTCGCGCCGAGGGTTACGAGACGGTGTGCGTGGGCAATGGGGTGGACGCGCTGATCAGCGTGGCGAACGAGCAATTCTCTGCCGCCGTCATCGACGTGATGCTCCCGGGGATGACCGGCTTCGAGATCTGCCGCCACATCCGCGAGACCGGTAACCGTCTGCCGATCCTGCTGCTGACCGCGCGCGACGCGATCGATGACCGGGTCACCGGGCTCGACTCCGGCGCGGACGACTACCTCACCAAGCCGTTCAACTTCGCGGAACTCGCGGCGCGCATCCGGGCCCTCGTTCGCAGGGACCCCTCCGACCAGTCGACCAAGGTCACCGCAGGCAACCTCACCCTCGACTCGCAGTCGCGAAAGGGGCACGTCGACGACCGCTCCTTGGCCCTCAGCCCCAACGAGTTCACCCTGCTGCGAGGCCTGATCACCCATCCGGATGCGCCGCTCAGCCGGCAGGAAATCCTCCAGTCGGTGTGGGGCACCTCGCAGTACGTCGATCCGAACATCGTCGACCAGTACGTGAGCGCGCTGCGCAAGAAGCTCGCGGCGCAGGGAAGCACGGTCTCGATCGTCACCGTGCGCGGCGTGGGATACCGGGCGCGGGTCGACGAGTGAGCTGGTTCAGGCGTCTCTCCATCCGGTGGCGGATCACCATCGGCAGCGTCGCCGTCGGCGCCGTGCTCCTGACCAGCGTCGCCTATGCCTTTCGAGCTCAGATCGAACAGGTGCAGATCAACTCCGATAAGAAGCTCCTGTACGGCGCGAGCACGCCGTACATCGCCCAGATCCAGAATCATCCGGCCCAGATCGATCGCCCGGCGGGAGAGGAACACGTCGCCGTCGTCAACCCGGGCGGCACGATCGTTGCGAGCAATCTGCCCGACTCGCTCGAGGCGCGCATGACCGAGTTGCGCACGCTCAACTCCGGATCGAACTTCGTGACCTACGGGCGCACCCACTATCTGGTCATCGTGCGCATCGTCGACACGGACGCCGGGCAGTGGCACATCATTGCGACCCGCGACCAGGCGACAACCGCCTTCGTTCTCGGCAACCTGACGAACATCCTGATCATCGGCGCCCTGATCCTGCTCGCCGGATTCGGGCTCGCCTCGTGGCTGCTGACCACGGCTGCGCTGCGTCCCGTCACGCAGATGAGGCGTCGCGCCGAATCGCTGATCGCCAGCGGATCGCCGGAGCCGCTGCCGGTGGGGCCCGCCCGTGACGAACTCGCAGAACTTGCCACGACGCTGAACGAGTTCATCCTGAGCCTGCGGGAAACCGCGGCGAGGGAGAAGCAGATGGTCTCGGATGCGAGCCACGAGCTGCGCACACCGCTTTCGGTTTTGAAGGCCCAGCTGGAGCTCGCGCACCTCAGCGAGGGAGACGCGACCGCACTTGCTGCCGACCTGCGGCTCGCCGAGGACTCCGTGAACCGGCTCTCCCGGCTGGCCACGAATCTCCTCGCGCTGTCCGCACTCGAGGCTGATCACGAGAGCCAGTCCGCGCCGTGGCCGGCGCTCGTCGCCGAGTTCGTCGACGCATCCGATCGGGCGCGCCTGCTCGCGCAAGACAAAGCGATCAGCGTGGAGTTCGAGATCGACGACCGGGCGAGCGACGCCGAATATCAGATCTCCACGACCCACTTCGCCCAGGTCATCGACAATCTCATCAGCAACGCCCTGCGCGCGGTGCCGCACTCGGGCCGGGTGCACGCCGCGGTGCTGCAGGCCGACGACCAGATGACGCTGACGGTCGACGACTCAGGCCCGGGGATGCCGCCGGACTTCATCGCCGTGGCGCTCGACCGCTTCACCAGACCCGATCGACAGCGGGGTGCGGCCACGGGCGGCAGCGGACTCGGACTGTCGATCGTCTCCACGATCGTGTCGCGGTCAAAGGGCGAGGTGCGGCTGGCGAACCGGCCGGAGGGCGGATTCTCGGTGACGGTGACGATTCCGCAGTCCGCGCCCGGAAACCCGTCGTGACCACGCGGCCGGTACCGCGGACGCCGCCGCTCGGCGCGCTGTACGCGGCGGGCTTCGTCACCGCCTTCGGCGCGCACAGCATCGCGGTCGGGCTCGGCGTGGAGACCCACGACCTCGGCCTGTCCCTGCTCGGTCTCGGCGTGCTGCTCGCGGTGTACGACGTGGCCGAGGTCATCCTGAAGCCGATTTTCGGCACGCTGAGCGATCGCATCGGGGTGAAACCGGTGATCATCGGCGGTCTGCTCGCGTTCGCGGCGATGTCGCTCCTCGGCGTACTCGCACACAACCCGCTCCTTCTCGGGCTCGCTCGCTTCGGGCAGGGGGCCGCGGCATCCGCATTCTCGCCCGCCTCGTCCTCCGCGGTCGCGCGGCTGGCCGGTCCGGGCACGGTTGGCCGGTATTTCGGCAGATACGGCTCGTGGAAGAGCCTCGGCTACGCTCTCGGCCCGCTGCTCGGTGCCGGCCTGATCTGGCTCGGCGGCTTTCCCCTGCTCTTCGTCGTGCTCGCGGGTTCGGCCGCGGCCACCGCCGTCTGGGTCGCCTTCAGCATCCCGACCGTGCCCGTGCTGGCCCGGCCTCGCTACACGGTGGCGGACCTCGCGCGCCAGCTCAGCCATCGCGGCTTCCTCCTGCCCGTCTCGGCGCTGGCTGTCGCCACCGGCTCGCTGAGCGTCGCCGTCGGATTTCTGCCGCTGCTGGGCACGAACCTCGGCATGAACACGGTTGCCAGCATTGCCGCCGTCACGGTCATGGCCGTAGCCTCCTCGGCCATCCAGCCGGTGATCGGCGCGCTTCGAGACTCGGGAACGCTCGGCGTCAGGCCCGGCATCGTGGTGGGCATCCTGCTGATCGTCTGCGCGATCGCGCTCGTGGGCTTCCTGCCGTCGCCCGTTGTGCTGTACGTCGCGGCGCTCTGCTTCGGGCTGGGCATCGGCGCGACCACGACGCTCGGGTTCGCGCACCTCGCTGCGACGACCCCGCCTGAACGGATGGGGAGGACGATGGGCACGGCGGAGCTCGGTCGTGAGCTAGGTGACGCGGGTGGCCCGCTGCTGGTGGGCACCGTAGCGGCGGGTGCGGGGCTGGCCGCGGGATTCGGTGCGCTCGTGGCTGTGGCCGGAGCCGTCGGCATCCTCTGCGCGATCCTGCTGCCCTCCGGGCGCGCGGGCGATCGCTGAGCCGTCGCGAGCTCGTCGCCTGCTCCGAAAACGAAAAGGACCCCTCGCGCACCCGCCAGAGCCCGGTTACCCTTGCTACGTTTCCGTCCTGGGGGAGTTGGCCTGGATGGCGCCACGCGAGGAGCCTCGGATAGTTTACCGGACATCCGCCCCGGCTCGAGCCCCACGCGCGACTCGGGCCGCGCCAGCCGTGCGCCTAACAGGATGCGGTGCAACACGCCGCGCGGATCCGCCACGTGGCACGGCGAGTCGCGCCTCGTCCTGTTGTAGAGGTGGCGGCGCCGGTGACAGCGTGGTAGCGTTCCCGCGATCGTGATCTTTCGACAGGAGGTGAGACCCATGTACGCAGTATTCAGAGTGGGCGCTCCCCTGCAGTCCACGATCGCGCGACTGAGGTAGTCGTCACCGGGAGCGTCGCACCCACGCGCATCGCGAAAGGCGACTCCCATGAACACAACACCTTCTTCACCTCAGCACCCCACGTCATCTGCTGCCGCAGAGCAGCACGGCGACGCACCTCGAGCGCGAGCACTCGTCCTCGGCGGCGGCGGATCGACCGGCAACGCCTGGCTGATCGGCATCGTCGCGGGCCTGTTCGACGCGGGACTCGACGTCACCCAGGCCGACCTGACGATCGGCACCTCGGCGGGATCGACGGCGGCGGCGCAGTTCGCGGGCGCGAGCCCGGCCGAGTTGTTCGCCACCACCGTCGAGGCTGTTCCACCACAGCAGCGGTCTGTACCACCTCGGATGCCGGGGGCCGCTCGCACACTCGGAACCGATCCGCTGGCCCGGTTGCAGCAGCTCATCGCCTCCTCCTCGGATCTGCCCGAGCTGCGCCGCAGAGTGGCCGCGGCCGCACTCGAGGCGGATGCAGCATCCGACGGCAGTTGGTCGGAGAAGTGGCGGGCGACCGTGGCGACCCGGTTCCGCAACCACGAGTGGCCGCAGCGGCGCGTTCTCATCACCGCGATCGATGCTCACAGCGCGCAACCGGTCGTGTTCGATCGGCACAGCGGGGTCGATCTCGTCGACGCCGTCGCGGCGAGCTGTGCCGGTGGTGGCTTCCCCTACCGCATCGGCGACAGGACGTATCTCGACGGCGGCTACCGCATCAATGCCGAGAATGCGGACCTCGCAACCGGGTACGAGCGGGTGCTCGTGCTGTCTCCGTTCGGCGGCAGAACGCTGCATCCGCTCGAGTGGGGCACGGGACTGGCCGTTCAGGTGGACGTGTTGCGCGCCGCCGGCAGTCACGTCGAAGTGGTGGGCCCGGATGCCGCTTCCGAGCACCTGTTCGGACCGAACGCGATGGACTTCTCGCTGCGCCCGGCGGCAGCGCGGGCCGGGTACGAACAGGGAACGGAGCTTGCCAGCAGGCTCGCCGAGTTCTGGGTCTGAGGTCTCGATGCGGCGGCGAGCAGCCGCCTCGATCCGCAAACTGCGCTACTCCGTGACGTGGAGGGTGCCCGCTGCGCCCTTTTCGGCATCCGACATCACGTGGGTGACGAAGGAGTAGTTGCCCGCCTCGGGGAGGGTGAACTCGACGAACCCTCCCTGGGCCGGCTGCAGTGCGAGCGCCTGCGCGCCACCCGTGCCCGTACTGCCGCCGTTGCGGAGCAGGTAGTCACCCTCGGAGAAGACGGTGTCGAACTGGCCGCCCACGAGGTGGAAGGAACTCGGCCGGTTCGGTCCGGCATCCAGAACCCAGATGCGCACCCGCTCCCCCACCTTCGCGGTGAGCGGCGAGTACCGGTACTGGTTGGCATAGCCGTTAAAGACCACCAGATCGGGTTTCTCCGTGGCGACCTTCGCGGCGTCGACCTCGCCCTTCTGCGGCCCGAGGTAATACTCGGACTGCACGAGCACATACTCGCGGTCGACCGGGCTGAGACCGGGCGGGTCGATGATCACGGCGCCGAACATGCCGTTGGCGATGTGCACCGACATCGGCATGGTCGAGCAGTGGTACAGCCAGATTCCGGATCGCGTCGCGGTGAAGCGGTACGTGAGCGACTGGCCTGGATCGATCGTGCGCATCGGCCTGTCCGGCGCGAGAGAGCCCGCGTGGAAGTCGATCGAATGCCCGATGGTGCCGTCATTGACGAGGGTGATGTCGAACACGTCGCCGATCTTGCCGTGCAGGGTCGGGCCTGGCGCCGTGCCGTTGTAGGTCCACAGGCTCTGGGTGATGCCCGGTGCGACCGCCCGTTGCAGGTCGGAGACCGTGAGCGTGAGCTTGTGCACGGTTTCGGATGCCGCGGGTGCCAACACGGCGTCCCTCGCGACGAAGTCCTTGCCCGGTTTCTTTGCCGGGTCGATGTCCTTGGCCGCGGAGGGTCCATCGACCGTGCCGCCCATCCCCGGCATGGCCGCCATGTCGTGGCCGGACCGCGAACCGGTCGAGCCCGTGCTGGACTCTGCCGCCGCAGGGCCGCCCGTCGCGACGATCTTCATGACCATCCCCAAGAGGCGATGTCCGGCCACCGAGCACCATCCCTCGATGCCTGCACCGACCACGCCCACGTCCACCGTGGCGCTCTCGCCGGGCGCCAGCCGCCCCGAGGTGATGCCTGTCGCGAGCGTCAGGTCGTGCACCTGGTCATCGGCGTTGCGGAGCTTGATCACGAGCTTGTTGCCGACGGGCACCTCCACGGTGCTGGGCGAGAAGCGCATGTTCTTCATGGTCATCTCGACCGTGGTGGTCTGTCCGCTTGCCGCGGCGCCGCCCGACGGCACGCCGATCGAGAGTCCACTCGCGGCGGGATCCAGCGCAACACCGATCGTCATCGCGAGGATGAGCGTGCCCGCGGCCACCACGAGGGAACCGCTGTGCCGCGCGGGCGTCGGAGCCGGCGCGGCCGACCGCACCATCGCATCCGCCCCGCTCGGAGCGCGGCGCGAGGCGAGAGCCGCTCGAACCGCGAGCGGCAGGAAGCTGACGAGCACGAGGAACACGAGCAGTGACATGACGACGCGCACGAGGCTCGAGGCGGGCAGGAGATAGACGACGATGCCCAGGTTCACCACGACCACGCGGAAGACGCCACCGCGATTGAGTTCGGCAGCGGAGCGCCGCGCCGCGTCCGGACCGCCACCGAACACCACGGGCAACAAGTAGCTCATCGCACCCAGCACGATCTGCGCCGCGAAGCCCACCGCGAACGGGCCGACGAGCCAGGCCAGGCGGTCGTCCGCATCCGCCCAGTTTCGTGCCGTGGCCACGAGGATGCCGAGTCCGAGCGCGCAGACCACGAACCAGGCCATCGCGGCGGCGAGGCTCCACGCCGCGAAGCTCGACGGAGGTGCGCGCCTCGCCTGCCGCGCCGCATCGACGAGCATCAGCACGATGCCTGCGACGTACACGATCACCGCCGCGGCGATGCCGACGCGCAGGTCTGCGAGGCAGAACAGGCCGTAGAGCAGGATGCCGCCGATCAGCAGCACGAGCGTGCTTCGCGCCGTGCCCTTCGCGGTGTCGGAGGCGCGCGTGCCGAGCACGGTGGGCCAGAGCAGGATGAAGGTGCCGACGACCGTGATGCCCACCCAGCCGAGCAGGTTGAAGCCGATGTGCGCCGGGAAGAGCCGGTCGTGCACGGCGGCGGGCAGTGCCGATCGAGCCATGATCACACCGAGCGTGACGCCGACCACGAGCGAGAGTCCCGCGGCGATGTAGTAGTGCACGAGCGGGGCGAAGCGAGCGGGAAGGCCACCGCGCAACTGCACCGTGAGACTGGTCGCGTGGGCGATGGCGACGATCCCGATGAGGATGCCGCCGGCGAGCACGAGCGGCCACCATCCGCTCACGATCCCGGCGACGACGAGCACCGCACCGAGTGAGTGCCCCACGAGCCGGATGCCGTGGAAGCGGCGGCCGCCCGGAGCCGGGCGGCGCAGCAGCGAGTCCGCGAAGTGCTGGCTCCAGACCAGGATGGCCGTGCTCACGGCGCCGAGCAGCAGCAGGTGCACCATGAGCCAGGTGCCCGCCGGGACGAAGCGGTGCACGATCACGATGACGCCCGCGGCCACGAGCCACACCGCGACCAGACCGTTCATCAGCAGGTACCAGCGCCTGCGCGAGAGTGTTCCGCTCACTTCGCGGCGCCAGTGCGCTGAGCCCGCAGCGAGCTCTTCTTCGGCGGCCCAAGAATCACTGAGGTCACGGCGAGCACGACGAAGAGCAGCAGGGCGGTCACGTTGAGCGCTCCGCCCCACTGCACGGCAGCCGGCAGTTCACGGGCATCCCCCACCACGCGTAGCACGAGCGACACGTGCAACAGCGCGACCGGGATGCCGAGGAACGGCCGGTACGGCAGTGGCTTACGCAGCACGGCGGGCAGAATCACCGGCGCATGCGCCATGATCATCGAGATCACGAAGCCCAGGAACACGGAGTGCAGAACGGCGTCGTACGCCCATCCGGAATCAACCCGACCCATGAACAGCCAGATACCCGCGGCCACGACGAGCCAGACGTATCCGCTCAGCAGGCAGGCCGCCATGTAGCGGGGAAGACCGGTCGAGCGCACCAGCCGGGTCGCCACATCGAAGCGGAACAGCCACGCCACGAGAGCAACCAGCGACAGCGACAGCAGCGGGTAGCCGATGACGGGCCACAGGGCGCACGCGGATGCCGACGCGGCCAGCGCGAGCGAGACCCCGAGTCCCAGCCGTTCGACCCCGATCGTGACGAGCGGCGAGATGCGCGCGAGCTCGAGGCGCTCGCCCGCGATCGTGAGCACGAGGAACGACACCATGCCGGGAACCAGCGAGGCGACGCTCGTGCCGCCCAGCCACAGCGCCGTGGCCGAGAGCCCAGAGATCGCACCGAGCACCTGGATGGCCGTGGCCGCAGCCGCCTGTCGCCTCCAGACCACGAAATAGATGCCCAGCAGCGCCGCCATGCCAACCACCAGCATCGCCTTACCCACCTGCACGGGCAGCGGGGAGAGCATCACGAGACTGCCGAGGCCAAGGAGACCGGGTGCCGCGAATCCCCACCAGCGGCGAGCGGCGACGGCGCGCTCCAGCACGATGAAGGTGCCGACGAAGCCGAACACCATGAGACCGGCATGCAACTGCGGCAAACGATCGAGGGTGAGCGGCGCGTTCAGCCCCAAAAGAAGGAGCGCGGCATCCAGCCCGAGAAGGAGTGCGAGGCCGCCAGGAATAAGGAATGCGAGGCGCACGAGCGAGCGATCGAGCACAGGTCGAGCAGACGCGGATGCACCGAACGCGCTGCCTGTCGGCCGCACGGGAGAAGTCACCTGTTGATCGTACCTCCGGGCCCGAAACGGGCGCTCCGGTCATCCCGTATGCTTTACGTTGGTCGTCGTCGCTTCGGTGGCACGATCAGCCAGGAGAATTCGCCTAGTGGCCTATGGCGCACGCTTGGAAAGCGTGTTGGGTGCAAGCCCTCGGGGGTTCGAATCCCCCATTCTCCGCCGATTTTGAGCCTCTTGCGTCGAGCAGCGGCTGCGCCTGGCCCGGTCGTCAGCGATTCGGAGCCGCTCAGCACCCGCTCTTCGGAGCGTTCTCGCCGCGCATCCGGCATGCCATAATCTGCGTATGCATGCAGATAAGAAAATATGCGGCCGTGATCCCGACAGCCAATTCGTCGAACTCGCGGTCGAAGTGTTCTCCATGCTCGCCGACGCCACGCGGGTGCGGCTCATCCTGGCGCTCCGCGAGGGGGAGCAGTCGGTCAACGACCTCGCCACGGCCGTGGACAAAAGCCCGGCGGCGGTGTCGCAGCACCTGGCGAAGCTTCGCCTCGGCCGCTTCGTGACCACCCGCCAGGAGGGCACGCGCGTGTACTACCGCCTGGAGAACGAGCACGCCGCTCAGCTCGTCTCCGATGCGATCTTCCAGGCCGAGCACTCGCTCGGCGGCGTGCCGCGCCACCACCACACGCGCGAGGAGACCAACGCGTGAGCGGCCACAGCCACGAGCATCAGCGCCCCCACGACCACGACCACGACCACGACCACGACCATTCTCACGGGCCGAACGGTCATAGCCATCCGAGCGGGATTCGCGGATTCTTCTACGGCCTGTTCGTTCCGCACAGTCACGATGCCGCCGACGCGATCGACGACGCGCTCGAGGCGAGCGCTGCCGGAGTACGCGCCCTGAAGATCAGCCTCTTCGTGCTGCTCGGCACAACCGTGCTCCAACTGATCATCTTCATCATCAGCGGCTCCGTGGCCCTGCTCGCCGACACCATCCACAACTTCTCGGATGCCCTCACCGCCGTGCCGCTGTGGGTCGCCTTTGTGCTGGCGCGACGGGCGGCAAGTCGGCACTACACCTATGGATACGGCCGCGCCGAGGACCTCGCCGGTCTCTTCATCGTCGCCGTCGTCGCGCTCTCCGCCGTCGTCGCCGGCTACGAAGCGGTGACACGCTTCATCCATCCAGAGCCTCTCCATAACCTGGAGTGGGTGGTCGTTGCCGGCGTCATTGGATTCCTCGGTAACGAAGCCGTCGCCATCTACCGCATCCGGGTCGGGCAGCAGATCGGATCGGCGGCCCTCGTGGCCGACGGCGTGCACGCCCGAATCGACGGCTTCACCTCACTCTCCGTGGTCATCGGCGCCGTCGGCGTCATCCTGGGCGTCCCGCTCGCCGACCCGATCATCGGCCTGCTGATCTCGGTCTCGATCCTGATTCTGCTGTTCGGAACCGTGCGCAGCATCGGCTACCGGCTCATGGACCGAATCGAACCCGAGCTCGTCGAGAAAGCCGAGCGGGCCCTCTCGCACACACCGGGCGTGCTCTCCGTTCCGGCGGTGCAATTGCGCTGGGTCGGTCACCGACTGCGGGGAGCGGCGACGATCCAGATCGCCGCCACGTCGAACCTCATCGAGGCTGAGGCGATCGTGCACCAGGCCGAGCATGAATTGGCCCACGCGCTGCCGAACCTCGACGACCTGCCGATCCGGGTGTCGTCCGGAGGCGGCGCACCGCATCCGCACACTCACTGAGCCTGGCGGCAGGAACGGCGTCGGGAGCGGCATGCTCGCCTCCGACAAGCCGACTGAAATTCATCGTCGATGCAACGCCCGCGGGAGGTAGAGTGCACAGAGGAATCGGTGGGGAACGCGACGGCGCAGAGCGACATGGGTGCCAGCAGGTTTGGGGGAAGAATGGTGCGCACTGCGGAGGCGCCGAAATACCTCGTGCGTGTCAGCCCGCGGCATTCCCTCGTGCGCAACGGCGCGCTCTCATACGTGCTGCTCTCGCTGCCGCTGTTCGGTGCCCTCTACTTTCTCGGGGCGCCGCGCGGCACCTGGCCGATCGCACTCGCGGTGCACCTGGCAACCATCCTGCTCGTCTCGGCCGGTTATCTGGCCTATCTGCGCACCTTCATCGGGGTCACGAACACCGAGATTCACGAGCGCTCCATGTTCGGTTCGGCCACGGTCGTACCGCTGTCGAGCGTGAGTCACGCGGTTCTCGTCTTCACCTACCGCAGTTCCTCCACCGAGACCACGCAGCAGCTGCTGCTGTGCGACGAGAATGATCGTCGCCTGGTGCGGATGCGCGGCATCTTCTGGACCGAATCGGCGATGCGGGCGGTGGCCGCCGTGAGCGGTGCTCCCCTCGAAGAGGACCCGCACCCGATGACCTCGGACACGCTCTTCTCGCAGTATCCGGGCACCGCCTACTGGTTCGAGAATCGGCCGATGCTGACGGCACTCGCCGTGATCGTCACGCTCGCCGTGGTGCTCGGCCTCGTGCTCGGCCTGATGGCCCTGATGGGCATCCCGACCGTCTCCGTCATGTAGCTCGGGGCGGCGCGGTCGACTCGCGCAGCACCAGCAGCGGCGCATCCACCGGCTCGTCGTCGACGGCGTGGCCATCGCTGATCGTGGCGAGCAGGCGGTTCATGAGCCTGCGCCCCTGCCGTTCGTAGTCGACGCGAACGGTGGAGAGCGGCGGCTGATAATAGGCGGACTCGGGGGTGTCGTCGAAGCCCGTGACGCTGAGATCCGCCGGCACCGAGACTCCGCGCTCGGCGAGCGCCCGCAGGAGGCCGAGCGCCATCTGGTCGTTCGCTGCCACGACGGCGGTCACGCCGCCATCGAGAGGCAGTTCGGTACCCGCGCGGTACCCGGATGCGGACGACCAGTTTCCCTCGACGGTGCCGGCGGAGGTCAGCCCGTGCTTCTCGAGCGCGGCCTCGAAGGCGGCGACGCGATTTCTCGACGCCCACCACTCGAGCGGACCGGAGAGGTAGTAGAGGTCGCGGTGGCCGAGTCCGACCAGGTGATCGACGAGCTGCTGCATGCCGGAGTCGCTCACGCTCGTGTGCAGTGCAGCGGCGCTCTGGTCGACATCCGTCTCCATCAGCACGGGCACCGCGAAGCCGGCGTGCTGGATGCGATCGGCTAGCAGGTCCATCGGCGCGAACGCGACGATGCCCGCGAGGTCCTGGGTGCGCAGCACGCTGAGCGCCTGGTCGACCGCGGTGTCGTCGCGCGGGTCAAGCGTGACGATGTCGAGCAGGTACCCCGCGTGCCGGGCGGCATCGCTCGCGCCCTGGATGGTCTTGCTCGGGCCAACCTCGAGCAGCTCGTAGACGAGCGCGCCGATGCGGCGGGAGCTGTTGGTCGCGAGCGATCGTGCGGCCAGGTTCGGCCGGTATTCGAGCTCGTCGAGCGCGGTCTGAACGCGCGCCCTGGTCTCGGGCCTGATGCCCTCGTAGCCCTGCAGCATCCGCGAGACGGTCTGGTGCGACACGCCCGCTCGCCGCGCGACGTCGTAGATCGTCGCCGGACGCTCGGCCGGATGCTCGGAGGCGCGCGAAGGCAGGGTCACCTGGCTTCCCCCTCACCTTCGTCGCGCCACGCCTCTGCGGCGATACCTAAGGATACTTCGCGCACGCCCGCGTCCCGTGTGCGCGCTCTCAGGTGTCGAGCCGCACCGTTCCGTCGGTCGCCTCGACGCTCGCTCCGCCCGCGAGCCTGGCACGCCACGGCGCCGTGGTGCCGGAACTGACGCGGACCTCCCCGCCTGTGCGGTCGACCAGGAACTCCGCACCAACGCCCTCGGGCGTCGTCACCAGAACAGTGCGACTCTCGCTCGTCGATGAGGGATAGACCTCAATCGTGAGGCCGTCGAGATAGTCGTAGTCGGGCCTGTCGCCGCGGGCACCGATGGGAAGCACCGCCCCCTCGCGCACGTAGAGCGGCAGACTGTCGAAGCCGTGCTGCTCGCGTCGCCATCCGGGGCCCTGCACCTGCTCGCCGGTGAAATAGTTGGTCCAGCCACCCGCGGGCAGGTAGAAGTCGACGGTACCGTCCTCGGTGAAGACGGGGGCGACGAGCAGTTCGGCGCCGAGCATGTACTGGCGATCGAGGTAGCCGGTGGCCGGGTCGTCAGGGAACTCCAGCTGCATCGGCCGAAGCACGGGAGTGCCGAGCCGCGTCGCCTCGAGGCCCGCGGCGTACAGGTACGGCATGAGCGACAGCTTGAGGTTCGCGAACTTTCGGGTCACCGCGACGGCACTCTGCTCGCTCGTGTCTTCCGTGCCATCCGCGAGCCGGTCGAAGACCCACGGCACGCGGTACGAGTCCGAACCGTGGAAACGGCTGTGGCTCGACAGCAGGCCGAAGGCGGTCCAGCGCTTGAAGACGCCAGCATCCGGGGTGCCCTCGAAGCCGCCGATGTCGTGGCTCCAGAAGCCAAACCCGCTGAACGCGAGCGAGAGGCCGCCGCGCAGGGTCTCTGCCATCGACTCGAAGCTCGAGGTCGAGTCGCCGCCCCAGTGCACCGGCAGGCTCTGCCCACCCGTGGTGGCCGAGCGCGCGAAGATCACCGCGTCGCCCGCGCCTCGCTGCTCCTCGAGCACGTCGAAGACGACCTTGTTGTAGAGCTGCGTGTAGTAATTGTGCATGCGCTCGGGGTTCGAGCCGTCGAAGTAGTCCACGTCGAGCGGGATGCGTTCGCCGAAGTCGGTCTTGAAGGCATCGACGCCCTGGTCGAGCAGCACGCGCAACTTGCCCTGGTACCAGGCCACGGCATCCGGATTGGTGAAGTCGACGAGTCCCATGCCCGCCTGCCAGAGGTCCCACTGCCACACGTCGCCGTTCGTGCGCTTGAGCAGGTAGCCCGCGGCCTTCGCCTCGGCGAACAGTGGCGAGCGCTGCGCGATGTAGGGGTTGATCCACACGCAGACGTGCAGCTCCTTCTCGTGCAGTCGCGCGAGCATCCCCTCGGGGTCGGGAAAGGTACGGGAGTCCCACTCGAAATCGGTCCAGTTGAATTCGCGCATCCAGAAGCAGTCGAAGTGGAAGACGCTGAGCGGCAGCTCGCGCCTCGCCATCTCGTCGATGAAGCCGGTGACCGTCCGCTCGTCATAGTTGGTCGTGAAGCTCGTCGAAAGCCACAGCCCATACGACCAGGCCGGTACCGATGCCGGGCGACCGGTGAGCGCCGTGTACCGTTCCAGGATCTGCTTGGGGTTCTCTCCCGCGATGACGAAGTACTCCAGGGACTCGCCCGCCACGGAGAACTGCACCCGCTCGACCGCCTCGGAGCCGACCTCGTACGAGACGTGACCCGGGTTGTTGACGAGCACGCCGTATCCGCGGTTGCTCAGGTAGAACGGCACGTTCTTGTAGGCCTGCTCGCTCGAGGTGCCTCCGTCGGCGTTCCAAATGTCCACCGACTGACCGTTCTTGACGAGCGGCCCGAACCGCTCGCCGAGACCGTAGATGAGTTCCCCCACCCCGAGCGAGAGCTGTTCGTGCAGGTAGCTGTCGTGCAGAGTGCCCGACGTACCCGCGCGCGCGTTGCCGATCGGCGCGCCGTCGACCTGCGCGTCGGCGGCGAGCTGTATGTAGCCGAGGGACTTGTGGCCGCTCGAGGCGAGCACGCGGTCCCCCGAGCTGAACTCGAGTCGCCACGGGGCACCCGCCGAGATCGTCGCCGTGAGGTCGCCGCTCGTGAGCGTGGCGCCGGCATCCGTCATCGTGACGACACCGTGCCCGTCCTCGGCGCCGACGAGGTCGAAGCCCGCCTGGTCGCGACCGCCGGTGAAGTGCTCGACCTTCACCCCGACGATGCCGGGCAGCGGCGAGCTGAGCGTCACGGTGAGCACCGGCTGGTTGAGCGTGTCACCCCGGGTCTCGATGACCCTCGTGGGAGCCGTGACCTGCAGGGAGTGATCCGCGGGCCAGATGTCGTAGGCCTCGCGCGCATAGAGCGCGGTGACCCCCGGTCGCAGCTGCCAGAATCCGTCGGTGAATTTCATTCGTTCGTGTCCGTAACTACTTGACCGCGCCTGCGGTGATGCCCCTGGTCAGGGTGCGCTGGAAGATGAGGAAGAAGATGAGCGTGGGGATGAGACCGAGCAGCGCCGAGGCACTGGTCGTCGTCACATCCATGAGCCTGTCGCCCTGCAGCACGGCGATCGCCACCGGCACCGTCTGGTTGTCATTGCTCACCAGGAAGGTCAGTGGAATGAGGAACTCGTTCCAGGTCCAGATGAAGAAGAAGATGACGAGCACAGAGAGGGTCGGCCGCGAGATGGGCACGATCACCCGCCACAGAATCTGCCAGCGACCGGCGCCGTCGAGCGACGCTGCCTCGAGCAGTTCCTTGGGGAACGTGCCGTACACCGACGACAGTAGGTAGGTACCGAACGCGCTCTGGATGACCGTGAAGATGATGATCACTGACCACACGTTGTCGTAGAGGCCCACCTGCTTGAACATGTAGTACAGCGGGTAGAGCAGCGCCTCCTGGGGGATCATGTTCGCGAGCAGGAACAGGATGATGACCCAGGTCCTGCCGCGCACGCGCCCGATTCCGATGGCGAAGGCATTCAGCACCGAGAGCAGCACGGCCGCGATCGCGACGACGCTGCTGATGAGGAAGCTGTTCCACAGCTTCTCGGGAAAGTTGACCCTGGTCCAGAAGTTCTCGATGCCGTGGAAGTACAGCTGCGTCGGAAGGGTCAGCGGTCCGGAACCGGCATAGTCCGCCGGGGACTTGAACGAGTTGATCACGATGATCAGGAACGGCACCGCGATCAGGAAGCCGATCACGATCGCCCCGACGAGAATGATCCAGTCGGCAACCGTGCGCTTGGTGCGGTGCTTGTGCGGCGCGACCTCGCGCGGCGCGCTCGCGGTTCTGTTGACGGTGGTCGTACTCATCGAACCTCACGCTCCGAACGCTCGACGGCGTTTTGCGCCTTGATGAAGATGATCACGAGCACGACGATCAGCAGGGTGAGGGCGGTCGCGATGGTCGCACCGTAGCCCACCTGCTGGTTCTGGAAGAACTCGCTGTACGAGTAGTAGCTCGGCACGATGGTCGAGGTGCCCGGGCCGCCTCGAGTGAGGATGTAGATGGGCGCGAACACCTTGAGCGCGGCGATCGTGCAGGTGAGCGCGACCACGAAGATCTCGGGGCGGATGATGTTGACCGTGATTGCGCGGAACCTCTGGAACCAGCCGGCGCCATCCAGTTCCGCGGCCTCGTAGAGCTCCGGATCGACACGCTGCAGCGCCGCCATGAAGATGACGACGGGGTAGCCGAGCTGCACCCAGACCATCACGAACATGATGCTGATCAGCGCCGTGTCAGGGCTGCCGAGCCAGTTGTGCTGCAGGCCGCCGAGCCCGAACGCCTTCAGCACGATGTTGAGCGCGCCGTTCTCGGGCCTGAGGATCCAGCCGATCACGATGGCCGCGACAGCGACGGGGAGGATCTGCGGCAGGTAGTAGGTCGCGCGCAGGAAGCTTGCCAGGCGCCCGCCGAACTTCTTGCCCACCAGGTCGAACAGCATGGCGGCCAACAGCAGACCGAGCAGCGTCGGCACGATGACCATGGCCACGATCATCCAGATGCTGTTGAGGAAGGACGTCCAGAACTTCGAATCCTGGAACAGGTCCGTCCAGTTCTCGAGGCCGATGAAGACGGGTGGCAGGATGCCGCGCCACGACGTGAAGCTGAGGTAAATGTTCCACACCAGCGGGATCAGGATGATGATCGCGAACAGCACGAAGCCCGGAATCAAGTACAGCCAGAATCCCCCGTTGCCGCGGCCTCGTCCGCTGTGGGGCAGGAGGGATTCATCCGCGTGCCTCTTTCTGACACGTTCGGGTCGCACGAACGGCACGGTTGCCACTGCTGCTCCTCAGATCGTCGAATGATGAACCGATGCCGGGGCGGCTTGCGCGCCGCCCCGGCCCGGGAATTACCTGGTGATGTCGTCGACGCCCGACTGGTACTCGCCGCCCAGTTCGGAGAGAACCGCCTTGGTCGACTTGGTGCCGTTGACGAGCTCCTGCAGACCTGCGTTCAGCTGGTCGTAGAAGGTCGGCGTGGGCCAGTCGGGGTAGAAACCGATGCCGTCCTGCCCGGTGAGCGTGTTGAAGTTGTCGATCAACTCCTTGCTCTTCGGGTCGGTGATGGCGGAGGCGTCGGCCGCGACGGGGATGCCGCCGCTGTTACCCATGAGGTTCTGGATCTTCTTGCTCATCGTGATGTCGATGAACTTGTAGGCCAGGTCCTTGTTCTTCGACTTGGTCGGAACGACCCAGATGTTGCCCGAGGAACCCGGAGCCATCTTCGAACCGGGGAAGAGGAACGTGCCCCAGTCGAAGCTCGTTGCCTGGGTGGTGAAGCGGTTGTACCACCAGCTGCCCGAGTAGAAGATCGGGTACTTGCCGCTGATCCAGCTTGTGCCGGCGTCCTCTGCCTTCAGGCCCGCGGCATCCTTGCTGATGTAGCCCTTGTCCACCCAGTCCTTGATGGTGTTGGCGGCGAAGGTGACCTCGGGGCCGGTCCAGTCCACCTTGCCCTTGTAGAGCTGGTAGTCATCCACCCACGAGCGGTTGGCCTTGCTCAGCGCGAGCTGGTAAAACAGCTGGCCAAGCGGGTACTCCGCGGCCGACTCGGCCAGAGGGGTGACGCCGTTGTCCTTGAAGGTCTTGAGCGCGGCCTCGAACTCGGAGAAGGTCTTCGGCACCTCGATGTTGTACTTCTTGAACATGTCCTTGTTGTAGTAGACCTCGACGTACTCACCGTAGTTCGGGATGCCGTACCAATTGCCCGAGCCCATCACGCCCTTGGCGTCGTAGCGAGCGGTGGTCTGCAGCGAGGGGGCGAGCTTCTTGTCCCAGTTGTAGGCCTTTACCGCGGCGTTCATGTTGCTCAGCAGGCCCTGGCTCGAGAGCAGGCCGGCCGTGGCGTTGCCTTTGTTGTATTCGAGGATGTCTGGGGCGGCGTTCGAGTTGAGCACCTGGCTCGCGGTCGAGCGGATCTGCTCGAACGACTTCGCCTCGTACTTGACCTTGGCGCCGGTTTCGCTCTCGAACTCCTTGATGGCCTCGTTCCAGGCGATTCCCATCGCGCTCGTCGGGTCTTCGTAGTCCCACAGCGTGAGCGTCTTGCCCTTGCCGTCGGGATTCGTGTTGACCTTGCCCGAATCGGCCGTCGAACCGCTGCCGCCGGAACATCCGGCAAGTAACATCGCGCCGGTGACCAGTATGGCCGCGGCTGCGAGCTGCCTCTTTCGCATTCTGTACCTCCTTGTAAAGAGGAGCGCCGCCTCTGCAGGCCTGGCAGCCACTCCGGTGCCGTGCTGATCGAGCCCGCGACTACACCGGGTTCTACAGCAATGTTTCCGGTAACATTACCGGTAACATCACGGCATAAACAAGGATTTTGTTGCCGAGAACCGCAAATTGGTTTACGCCCGCTGGCCCGCGGGAGTGTCGGCAGGCTCAGCCGAGCTCGGCAGACAGCCTCTCGATCAGGATTTCCCAAATCCTGTCCACGTCGACGGCCGCCTCGTAGCGGCCGGCCAGCTCGAGCGTGAGCAGGCCGTGGGCCCAGGCCCAGAAACTGGTGGCCACAGAAGGGTCGTCGAAGAGGCTGCGGTAGGTCTCGCCCCGGGCCATGTATGCCTCGGCAGACAGCGTCGGCGGCAGCGGTCGCTCGTGCATGAGCCGATACAACTGCGGATGCCGATGGCCGAAGTCGCGATACGCGCGCACCAGCATTTCCACGATCATCCTTCGCGTCGGGGCCGGACCCAGCGCGGACATGGCGCGCGCGGTGGTGTCGCCCTGCATCCGAAACCCGATCTCGATGAGTCGCGCCTCGATGTCTGCCTTGCCGTCGAACTGCTTGTACAGCGACGGCGGCTTCACGCCCGCGGCTCGTGCCACCTCGACGATGCTGAACGCCTCGAGTCCGTTGCGTTCGAGAACGCCGAGGGCCAACTCCAGCACCTCGTCGCTCCGCACCGAACGCGGACTCATGGCTGCAGCGCCCTCTCTTCCATCCCCCACGGTTGCCCGTATCCGCCGTCGCTCTGTGGCCGGGCCATGAGTTCGAGGTACAGGTCGGCGGGGAAGGCCTCTGGTCCCAGCACCCCTCGCCCGTTCCACTCCCCCGTCGAGAGAAGTTCCATCGCGATCACCGGGTTCAGAGCCGTCTGCCACACCACGCACTGGCATTCGTACTCGGCCATCGTCCACTCGTTGTCGCTCACGTGGTACAGGTAGGTCTCGCGCCGCTCACCATCGGTGCCGACGCCCGTCACGAGCACGCCCGCGCAGGTCTTGCCCGTCATCCGCGGGCCGATGGTGGCCGGATCCGGCAGGCCCGCGGCTACCACATCGCGTGGCGCGACGTCGACCGGGCCGGACGCGGAACGCACTCGCACCGGGTCCGTCTTGTCGAGTCCCAGCTGGTGCAGCGTCTTGAGGATGCCGATGAACTCGTTGCCGAGCCCGTACTTGAAGGTGACGCGCTTCGCGTCCACCCAGCGCGGCATCAGCATCACCTCCTCGTGTTCCACGTTCACGCATTCGACCGCGCCGATGCCCTCGGGAAACTCGAACACCTCCGGCTCGCTGAACGGCTCGGTCGTGTACCAGCCGCGATCCCTCTCCCAGATCACGGGCGGGTTCAGGCACTCCTCGATCGTCGTCCAGATACTGAAGGATGGCGCGAAGATCTCGTTGCCGGCCTCGTCGCGCACCACGAGGTTCGCCCCGTCACGCACAGCAAGCTCGTCGATCTCGCTGAACAGGTGGTCGGCGGCGAAGCGCGCGAACACGTCGCTGAGGCCCGGCTCGACACCGATGCCGACGAGCGCGAGCAGGCCGGCCGTCTCCCAGTCCGGCGCCTGCGCAAACTGGTCGTCGCCGAGCTTCACACCGGTCTGGGCGTGCGGGTCGGTCGGATGCGGCTCCGACAGGCTCATGGCCATGTCGAGGTAGTTCGCGCCCGCGGCGAGCGCACCCGCGAAGATCGTCGGCACGAACTTCGGTTCAACGGCGTTCATGACGTGGGTGGCACCGTGCTCGAGCGCGACGGATGCGACGCTATCCGGATCTGAGGCGTCGATCTGCGCCGCGACGAAGCGCCCGTTCTGCGGCCCGTGCTTGGCTTCGATCCAGGCGATCGTGCGCTCGGCACGCAATTCGTCGTAGTCGCTCACGACCATGACGTCGAAGAAATCGCGCCTCGCGGCGATCTTCGCGATCGCGTCGCCGACGCCACCGGCCCCGATCAGGAGAATTCTCATGGGGAAACGTTACCGGTAGACCGCGCCGCAGCGCCCAGCCGAGCTCAGGAGGTCGGGGCGGGCCGTTCGCTCCGCAGTCTGCTCGCCAGCGGAGCCCACACGATCACGGCGACCGCCGCACCGAGCAGCAGGCCGCCGAGGGTGTCGGTGAGCCAGTGCACGCCGAGGTAGGTGCGGCTCAGCATCATGAGCACCGTGTAGACCACTCCGGCGATCCAGACCCAGGTGCGCCAGAAGATCAGGATGAACACGGCGGCCATCGTCGCGGCATTTGCCACGTGCCCCGAGGGGAACGAGCCGGCATCGGATGCCACCAGCTGGTCGATGGGCCTCGCCCGCCCCATCAGGTCCTTGAGCAGTTGCACGAGCCCGACGCTGGCACCGGTCGCCACGGCGAAGAACAGCGCCGACCAGAAGCGCCGCAGCAGACAAAGGATCGCGATGATCGCGATGGGCACGACGAACGTGGCGAACCATCCGCCGCCGAGAAAGTTCATCGCGAGCGCGGGCGCCTGCCAGAATGGGCTGCGGTGCTCGACGATCTCGTCCATCCACTCGGTGTCGATCTCGGTCGCGCCGGCGCGGGCCATGATGAGGAGGCCGCCGCCCACCACGAGAGCGACCGCGGCCAGGCCGCTGACAATCGGCCAGAACCGCGAAACGCGTCGTGTCGTCTGCGCGGAGGGACCGGCCTTGGCGGCGTCGTGGGGTTCTTCGGACATCCATCCACGGTAGCCACCGCGCCTAGGTGTTCGCCGAGGGCGCGTCAGCGCAGGACCGGCCAGCCTTCGGCGTCCCAGCTGAGCTTCTCGATCGCCAGGGTCGGTGCGCCGCCGTTGTTCGCGTCGTAGTAGTGCCAGGCCAGGTAGCCGCGGGAGTATGACTCGCCGCCTGGGCCGATGCGCGTGCCCTTCGACTTGAGCAACGAGGTTCCGCCGTTCTGCAGCATGGGCACCCCTGCTCGATCGACATAGGGCCCGGTCGCCTTCTTCGATCGGCCGACAGCCATGTTGTAGGTGCTTCCGAGGCCCTTGCAGCAGAAGTCCCGGGAGACGATGAGAAAGTACTCGCCGGCGTGCGGCACGACGGTGGCGCCCTCGATCGCGTTCGGCGGGGCACCCCGGTCGGCCAGGCGCAGTGGCACGTCGTGGTCGGCCCTCAGCCCGCTCGGCCAGTCGAGCTTCACCATGCGGATGCCGCTCCAGAAGGACCCGAACGCCATCCAGGGGGTACCGGCGGCATCCTCGACGATCGCCGGGTCGATGGCGTTGAAGTCGTCGCTCTTCTCGGAGCCGATCACCTCGCCGCGGTCGACCCACTTGTAGTGGGCGGAGTGCTTGTCGAGCGTGGTGTTCGTCGCGAGCGCGATGGCCGAGCGGTTGGAGCCGAAGGTCGATGCCGCGTAGTAGAGGTACCAGAGGCCGTCGTGCTGATAGAGCTCCGGTGCCCAGAGGTTGCCGACGCCGGGCACGGCCTTCTCAAGCCAGGCCGGCTTGGTCTTCCACACCGTTCCGACGAAACTCCAGGACCTGCCGTCCTCGGAGGTTCTGACCTGAATGTTGCCGTCGCCCACGACGGGGTCGCCGGTCGAGAACACGAACCACGGATGCCCGGAATCCCCGGCAACGATCGCCGGGTCGTGCGTTCCAAGGTCTCCACTCAGCGCCAGGGGGCCGCCTGGCTGGGAGCATCCGGAAAGGCCAGCGAGGATGGCCACCGAGGCGACGATCCCGGCAATCCGTGCCGCCATCGCGTGACGCATCAGCCGAGCGAGAGTGCCGTCCACGACACGGGCGGCAGGGTGACCGTGAGCGTTCCGCCCTCGATCACCGCGCTGTCGTTCGCCGTGAGCCCGACGCGTTCCTGCGCATCAAGCGTGTTCTTGGCGTAGACGTCCTCGTCACTCAGGGTCTGCGCGTCGAGCACGCGAACGCCCGCGAGAGCCTGGATGTCGATCGTCACCGTGGTCTCCTGCGACTGGTCGCGATTGACGAGGAAGACGGCGGTGCGGCCGGTCTCCTCATCGAGCGTGGCCACCGCATCCACGAGAGCGACCTCACCATAGGCCTCGGTCGAGTAGCTTTCCGAGTCGAGCTTCACCTCGAGGGCAACCCCCCTGGCGAGCTGCGAGGTGAGTGCGAACGGGAAGAAGGTGGTCTGTCGCCAGCTGTCACCGCCCGGCTCCGTCATGATCGGGGCGATCACGTTGACGAGCTGCGCGAGGGATGCCGAGGTCACCCGATCGGCATGCTTCAGCAGCGAGATGAGCAGGCTGCCCACCACCACCGCGTCGGCAACCGAATAAGCGTCCTCCAGGAGGCGCGGCGCAACCGGCCAGTTGTCGAGACCATCGATCTTGTCGACGTCGTGGTAGCGGTCGATATACCAGACGTTCCACTCGTCGAACGAGATGTTGATGGTCTTGTCGCTGCCGCGCACGGCCTTCACGTGGTCAGCGGTCACCACCACGGACTCGATGAAGCGATCCATATCGACGGCGGAGGCGAGAAAGCTGCCGAGGTCGCCGTCCTTCTCCTCGTAATAGGCGTGACAGGAGATGTAGTCGACATCGTCGTAAGTGTGGCTGAGCACGACGCGCTCCCACTCGCCGAAGGTCGGCATGTGCGCGCCGGACGAGCCACAGACGACGAGTTCGAGGGAGGGGTCGAGCTGCCGCATCGCCTTCGCCGCTTGCGACGCGATCTTGCCGTAGTCATCCGCCGAGCGGTGGCCGAGCTGCCACGGGCCGTCCATCTCGTTGCCGAGACACCACATCTTCACCCCGAAGGCATCCGTCTTGCCGTTGGCGACGCGCTGGTCGGACAGCGCCGTGCCCGAGCGGATGTTGGAGTATTCGAGCAGGTCGAGTGCCTCGAGCGTGCCCCGGGTTCCGAGATTCACGGCGAGCATCAGTTCGCTGCCCACCTTGTCGAGCCAGGAGGAGAACTCGTGCAAGCCCACCTCGTTGGTCTCGGTCGAGTGCCACGCGAGGTCGAGCCTGCGCGGGCGCTCGGCGCGAGGACCTACGCTGTCTTCCCAGCGGAAGCCCGAGACGAAGTTGCCGCCCGGGTAGCGGATGGTCGAGACGCCGAGCTCCCTGACCAGCTCGATGACATCTTCGCGAAAGCCCTCGGCATCCGCGGTCGGGTGCCCCGGCTCGTAGATGCCGTCGTAGACGCAGCGTCCCAGGTGCTCGACGAAGGAGCCGAAAAGCCTCCGGTTGACTTCGCCGACCCTGAAGTGCGGGTCGATGGTGAGGTGCGCGAGCGACATGTGCTTCTTTCGAGTTGAGGTGACGGTGGAGAAAGGCGGCACTACTTGAGGCTGCCGAGCGAGAGTCCGCCCTGCCAGTACTTCTGCAGTGACAGGAAGGCAATGACGAGCGGGACGACCGACACCAGCGAACCGACGATGATGAGCCCCCAGAGCGAGTGGCCTCCGCCATTGTTCGCCGAGGCCTGGCCCTGCCAGAGCCCGAGGCCGACGGTGATCGGAAACAACCGGGTGTCAGACAGCATGGCGAGAGGGAGAAAGTAGTTGTTCCAGCACCCGACGATGGACAGCAGCAGCACCGTGATGAACGCGGGCCGCAACTGCGGCAGCGCGACCTGTGCGAAGGTGCGAAATTCTCCGGCGCCGTCGACCCTCGCGGCGTCGAGGAGCTCATTCGGCACCGCATCCGCCGTATAGACCTGCATGAGATAGACGCCGAAGGGGTTCAGCAGGGACGGCAGGATGACCGCCCAGATCGTGTCGGTGAGTCCGAGGCCCGAGAGCAGCACGAAGGTCGGAATCACGAGCGCGGTCAGCGGCACCATGACCGACCCGAGCAGGAGCGCAAAGGAGAAGCTACGACCCCTGAAGCGGTACTTGGCGAACCCATAGCCGGCCAGCACCGCCAGAACGGTGGCCCCGATGCCGCCGGCGAGTGCGTAGAACAGCGAGTTCCCGAGCCAGCGGAGATAGATGCCGTCGTTGTAGGTGAAGAGGTCGACGAGATTGGGAATGAGCGCGAAGCTCTTGTCGAACCACATCGCACCGGCCGAGCCGTTGAACAGCCCGCCGACATCCTTGGTGCTGGCGACAATGAGCCACCAGACCGGAATCAGAAAGTAGACGACGAGCGCACCCAGAAAAAGGTGGGGCAGGAGGAACCCGCGTCGGCGCTTCTTCCCATCCCGCGAGCGGTCGATCGAGGGGATTCGGGCAGAGGTGGTCGTCATGACAGGATGCTCCCGCGCTTGCGAGTGAGGAAGAGAAAGATGTACACGGCGATGAACACGATGATGCCGAGGGCGAAGGAGATCGCCGACGCGTAGTTGAAGTTCGCGTACGAAAAGGCCTGCGTGAAGGCGTAGAGGTTAGGTGTGAAATCGGGCGTTATCGAGCCGTTCGACACGAGCCTCAGGATCGCCGGCTCCGTGAAGAACTGCAGGGTACCGATCAGCGCGAATACCAAGATGAGAACGAGCGCCGAGCTGACCATCGGTATCTTGATCCGCAGCGCGACCTGCCTGGCGTTGGCCCCATCGATTCTGGCGGCCTCGTACAGGGAAGGATCAATGCCCTGAAGCGCCGCGTAAATGATGATCATGTAGTAGCCCGCCCACTGCCAGGTCACCACGTTCATCAGCCCACCAAAGATGTTGTCGGGCGACAGCGGGAACGGCGCCGACGCACCGAAGAGACCGAACAGTTGCTGGAGCGGGCCGAAGGTCGGGCTGTAGAGAAAGCCCCACATGAGCGCCCCGATAACCGCGGGGATGGCATAGGGCAGGAAGATCATGAGTCGGGCGAACCGGGCGAACCGGGTCGTGATCGCGTCGAGCACCAGGGCTAACGAGAGCGACACGAGCATCTGCACCGGTATCAGTACGAGGGCAAAACGGACCACGAACCAGATCCCACCGAGGAAGGACGGATCAGTGAACGCTTTGACGTAGTTGTCTGCACCGGAGAAAATCGTGCCCGTCGCCAGCCCCTTGCTGAACAGGCTCAGGTAGAAGGCATAGCCAAGAGGTGCGACGAGAAAGACGAGGAAGACGACCGCGAACGGGCCCACGAAGAGCCACCCGGTCAGCGAGCGCATGCGCCGACCTGACCCCCGCGCCGTGCCCTTCCTTGCGCCCGACGCCCCCGAGCCGCGAAGCGGCGAGGGCGCAGGGATCGCTTGTACGTTTGCCATTCGACGATCCTTCGTGGAGTCGGAGGTGAGTAAGGGTTCGTGAGGTGCTCACCGGTCCCGGAGCGGTGACTCCGGGACCGGTGACGCCCCTGCTACTTCTCGGTGTCGCTACTTCTCGGTGACGGTGAAGCCCTGCGACTTCGCGTACTTGACGATCTTCGCCTGCAGCTCGGTTGCGGCATCCGCCCCACTGATCTTGCCCGCGTTGATCTTCACGGCTACTGCTTGCAGCTGCGCGTAGTAGTACACGGTGATCGGCGCGTAGACAAAGCCCTTATAGGCGTTCTCCGCAGGGATGTACACGTCCTTGTTCGCCGTCTGGCCATTGAAGAACTCGGACTTGTTGTTGATGAACTCCTCGGACTTCAGCACGCTCTGGTTGAGCGGGAAGATGACCTGGTTCTTCCAGCCGTCCGCGAGCGAATCAGGGTCGGCGTACAACCCCATGGCCACCTCCGCCGCGAGCTTCTTGTTGGTGGCCTGGCTGGTCACCGCGAATGCCGAGCCACCCCAGTTGACGGAAACCGGGTTCGCCTTGTCCCACTGCGGCAGCGGCGCAACCGCCCAGACGCCCTTCGATGCTCCGACGCCGACGCCCGCACCTGTCAGGTACCCGGGTGCCCAGGCCGCCGAGGTGTACGTGGCGTACTTGCCACCGACGACACCGGAGATGTAGTCCGTGGTGAACTGGTCCTGGGTGCCGACGAGGCCCTTCTTGACGAGGCCTGCCCAGTAGTCGAGAACATCCTTCGACGCTTGGTCATCCAGCTTGATCGAGAGCTTCTTCGGATCCTTGAGGTCGTACTTAAAGGGCTCTGCGCCCTTCTGAATCTGCAGCGCCATGATCTCGGCAGGCACGTTGGCGCCGAAGTCACCGAAGACGGGTCCGCCGGCGGCCTTCACCTTCGCGGCATCCGCTGCGTACTCCTCCCAGGTGGTGGGTGGCGTCGTGACGCCGTACTTCTCGAACACGTCGGTGCGGTAGATGAGGGCCATCGGGCCACCGTCGACCGGTATGGCGTAGACCGACGAGCCCTGGGAGACGTCCTTCCATGCGCCCTCGCTGAAGTTGTCCTTGACCTTGTCGGCGCCGTACTTGCTGATGTCGACGAGCGCGTTCTGGATCTCGTAACTCGAGAGGTGGTCGGCCTCGAGCATGACGACATCGGGAAGACCCTTGCCCGCCGAGATCGCCGTCTGCACCTTGGTGTACTCGTCATTGCCCTGGCCGACGTTGTTCCAGCAGACCTGAACGTCTTTGTGGCCCTTGTTGAAGTTGTCGACGACCTTGGCCATGTTGGGGTACCAGGCCCACACCGAGACCTGCGGTGCATCCTTGTAGACCATCTTGTTGGTGCAGTTGGTGAGCTTGGGGCTCGTGCCCTTGTCGGAGGTCGTTCCTCCTCCGCCCGAGCAGGCCGCGAGCATGGCGGCGATGGCGAGTGCGGAGACAACCGCACCCAGAGCTTTCTTCTTCACTGTGGTTCCCTTCGATTGCTTCATTGCGAGGACTTCATCGTCTGAAGGTGGTGCCGTTTTACAACGTTGTAGGAAAACGTTGTAGGAAAACGTTGTAGAAGACATCATGCAGACTGCGAATGCGGCCTGTCAAGAGAAAAAACGCGACGTCGTCTCAGGAGGCGGTCGCGCTCGATTCGCGCTCGACCACGCGGAACTCCGAGAGGTGCCGCCGGGGAGCCAGCCCGGATTTCGGGTTCGCGATTCGCTCTTTGAGGTAGCGCACAGCCACCTCGGCGATCTCGTCTCGCCCCGGCTGGATCGACGACAGGGTTGGCAGCGTATAGCGGGTCTCGTCGATGTCGTCGAAGCCGATAACAGCAACATCGGTGGGGATGCGGATGCCCGCCTCCTGCATCACGCGCATGGCGCCGAGCGCGATCAGGTCGTTGAACGCAACGACCCCGTCGAACTCCACGCCGGAGTCGAGTAGTTGCTTCATCGAGGTCGCCCCTTCGGAGCGGAACCAGCCTCCGACCTCGCCGACCAGGCACTCGTCGAACGCGAGACCCGCCTCCTCGAGCGCCTCCCGATACCCGGTGAGCCGAAGTCCCGCGGAGCCAATGACCTCGCCGCGATGAGCGCCGAGCGCCACCAGCCGCCGCCTCCCCTGCGCGAGCAGGTGCTGCGTCGCCGCCTTCGAGCCCTCGGCGTTGCGCATGGTGACGTGGTCGGCGGGTCCATGAAACATCCGCTCGCCCAGTAGCACCATCGGCGTCACCACATCATCGAGCAGGTGCGCGTCGTCGTCGCCGAGGCCGAGCACGCTGTACAAGATGCCGTCGACCGCCTGGGCGCGCGCTCCGTGCAGCAGTTGCAGCTCGCGCTCGCGGTCGCCGTCGGACTGCTCGATGATCACCGAGAGGCCCTCCCTGCCCGCGGCCCGCATCACGGCATCCGCCAGTTCCGCGAAGTAGGGGTTACGCAGCACGGGGATGATGAGGCTGATGACACCCGTGCGACCAGAGCGCAGCCCTCTGGCCGAGAGGTTCGGGTGGTAGCCGAGCTTCGCGATCGCATCTTCGACCCGCTGCTTCGTCTCGGCACGGATGTAGGGGTAGTCGTTGATGACGTTCGACACCGTCTTGATCGAGACCCCGGCCTCGCGCGCAACGTCGTGCATCGTCGTCGCCATCCGTACCCCTCCCGCGAAATTGTGCCGACGTCAGGACACTACATCGTTGTAGCCCGTCGCGAGGGGATGTGCGTCAGCGGGAGAGCGCGGGCACCGAGCGCGGGCGCACCACGAGCCACATGACGAAGAGCGAGACCACTGACGTGCAGATCATCACCCCTCCCATCGGCACGGCGCTCGTGACGCCGAACAGGCCGACGATCGGCGAGATCACGCCGGCCGAGCCGAAGTTCACGGCACCCATGACCGAGGCCGCCGTTGCCGCCTCTCCGCCGTGCCCGGCGAGCGCGAGCACCTGCTGAGTGGGGAACGCGAATCCGCAGGCGGTGATGAAGAACCAGAGCGGCACGAGGATGCCGTAGAGGCCAACACTGTTGAGGTCGAGCACCACGATCACCGTCGCCGAGGCGAGCATGAGGAGCACCGCGCCGAGCAGGATCCACTGCGGAGCCACGTACTTGGCCAGCCGCGAGCTCGCCTGCACACCGAACACGACGCCGATCGAGTTGACGGCGAACAGCAGTCCGAACTCCTGGGCCGACATCCCGTAGATCTGCTGGAACAACAGCGGTGCCACCGAAAGGTACGCGAACAGGCCGGAGAAGGTCATGCCGGCGATGATGATCGTGCCGACGTACACGCGATCGGAGAACAGGGCACGAAAGCGCTGGGCCATGGTGCTGTGACCGGCGTCGGCGCGACGGGCCGCCGGTTGGGTCTCCACGAGGAAGAACACCGCGGCGATCGCGACCAGCACGCCATAGATCGTGAGGAAGACGAAGATGCCGCGCCACTCCACGATGCGCAGCAGCTGCGAGCCGATGACGGGGGCCAGGATGGGCGCGAGCCCGCTGACCAGCGCCAGTCTCGACAGCATCCGCACGAGGGGAAGCCCACCGAAGAGGTCCCGCACCATAGCCATCGCCACGACGCCACCGCCGGCCGCGCCCATGCCCTGCAGCAGCCGGAAGACGCCGACCCAGACGACATCGGGCGACAGCACGATGCCGAGACTGGCGCCGATGTGCACGAGCGTCGCGATGATGAGCGGCATCCGGCGGCCCACCTTGTCGCTCCACGGGCCCACGAGCAGTTGCCCGATGGCGAAGCCGATCGTGGTCGCAGTGAGCGTGAGCTGCACGGCGACCGCGGTCGTGTTGAGGTCGGCCTCGACCGCGGGGAACGCGGGAAGGTAGAGGTCTACCGAAAACGGGCCGAGCGCGGTGAGAGCACCGAGCACGAGAACATAGACGAGCCTCTGGCGATTCGAGAGCGAATCGCCAGGGTGTACAACGGTGGTCAAATAGCGGTCTCTTCGGGGATCGTGTTGCTGAACGCGAGCTCCGAGTACCACTTGGCGCTGTCTTTAACCGTGCGCTCGAGGGTGTCGTAGTCCACCCGCACGATGCCGAAGCGCTTGCTGAAGCCGTAGCCCCACTCGAAGTTGTCGAAGAGCGACCAGACGAGATACCCGCGGATGTCGACGCCCCGCTGCATCGCGCGGTGCACCGCCGTGATGTGGCGCCTGAGGTAGTCGATGCGGTCGATGTCGTGGATCGCACCGTCGACGACCACGTCGTCGAAGGCGACGCCGTTCTCGGTGATCGCGAGCGGCAGTTCGGGGAACTCCTCGTGCACGTCCATGAGTAACTGCTCGAATCCGTCCGGCGCGATGTTCCAGCCCATCGCCGTGTACGGGCCCGCCTGCTGCACGAACTCCACGGCACCCGCGCTCGGCCAGGGCGTTCCCGCCGCCGGCTTGTGTCCGTCGCCGGCGGAGCGATCGCTCACGCCGTCCCACATCCGCACCGTGGTGGTGGAGTAGTAGTTCACGCCGAGGAAGTCGATCGGCTGGTGGATGATCTCGAGGTCGCCATCCCGGACGAAGCCCCAATCGGTGATGGAGGCGGTGTCCTCGAACAGGTCGGTCGGATACGCGCCATGCAGCAGCGGACCGGTGAAGGCGCGGTTGGCGAGCGCGTCGATGCGGCGCACCGCTTCCGCACCCGTGTCGCCGACGCCGCGCAGGGCGTGCAGATTGAGCGTGATCGAGAACTGCGGGTCGTTCGTCACGACGCGGCGCAGCTCCTGCAGCGCCAGACCGTGCGCGAGGTTCAGGTGGTGCACCGCCGTGAGGGCGGCGAGGTCCTCCGTGCGTCCGGGCGCGTGGGCACCGGAGCCGTAGCCGAGGTACGCCGTGCACCACGGCTCGTTGAGGGTGGTCCAGGTGTGCACGCGGTCACCGAGCGCCTTGCCGATCACCGCCGCGTACTCGGCGAAGCGGTACGCGGTGTCGCGGTTCGGCCATCCGCCCGCGTCTTCGAGCGGCTGCGGGAGGTCCCAGTGATACAGAGTGGCGATGGGGCGGATGCCTCGCGCGAGCAGTCCGTCGACCAGCCTCGAGTAGAAGTCGATGCCGGCCTGGTTCACCGGGCCCGCGCCGGTCGGAATGATCCGTGACCAGGCGATGGAGAAGCGGTAGGCCTTGAGTCCCAGCTGCTTCATCAGGTCGAGGTCGGCCTCGAGCAGGTGGTAGTGGTCATCCGCCACGTCACCGGTGGTGCCATCGCTGATGCGCCCGGGAGTGTGCGAGAAGGTGTCCCAGATCGATGGACCGCGGCCGTCCTCGTTCCAGGCGCCTTCCACCTGGTAGGCGGCCGTCGCCGAGCCGAAGAAGAAGTCCTCCGGAAAGACCAGTCCGGAGTCGCGATAGTCAGCGTTGCCTGCGGTCATAGTGCCCCCTCATGGTCCAGCAAGATAGCGGTGGAACCAGTCTAGGCCGCGGGGTTCGCGAGCAATTCCGCGAACGCGAGTTCCGCTGCACCGATCATCAGGATCGCGCTGCCGAGCTCCGCTCTCCTGATCTCGATGTGCTCGGTGACGGCGGCCATCGCGCTCGCGCGCATGGCCTCGTCGAGCACCTCGGGTGCCGCCGAATACAGCGAGCCGAGGAAGCCACCGAGCACGATGAGCTGCGGATTGAAGATGTTGGCGCTGTTGCCGAGCGCCCGTCCCAGGTAGCCGAGCTGCCGGTGCACGAGCTCGACGAGTGCTGCGGATGGCGCTGCCCCGGCTTCAAAGGCGGCCTGCAGTTCGTCGTCCAGCCGCTCCGCATCTCCCGCGGCAAGGCCGAGCGCCGTGAGCAGTGGCGCACGCGAGACCTCGGTCTCCAGACATCCGCTCGACCCGCAGTGACAGCGCGCGCCCGCGCTGTTCACCATGGTGTGGCCGATCTCGCCGGCGAATCCCGAGGCTCCGCGCAGGAGTTCGCCGCGGGTGATGACACCGCCACCGATGCCGCTCGCGCCACCGTTCAGGTAGATCATCTCGTCGACGCCGCGGCCCGCGCCGAACGCCCGCTCGGCGATGGCTCCCGCGTTGGCGTCGTTCGCCGAGGTCACGGGGAATCCGGTGGCCGCCTCGACGAGCTCGGCGAGCGGCTCGTCGGTCCAGCCGAGGTGTGGTGCAACGCTCACCCGGCCGTCGCTCTCGCGCACGAGGCCCGGAACCGCGAGGCCGATGCCCACGATCCGGTAGTCGTCGCCGAGCTCGTCGCGCAGTTCGCTCACGACCGTGGCGATCACCTCCACGGCCTCCTGCACGGACGGCACGCGCGCGGTATCGCGGCGAATGCGGCGCAGCACCTTTCCGCCGAGCGCGACGAGGCCGACCTCGACCGCATCCAGTTCGGGGTGCACGGCGATCGCAACCGTGCGCTCGCTCGGCCGGATGATGAGACTGGGGCGCCCCACGCGCTTGGTCGGATCCGGCTCGCTCTCGACCACGAGACCGCGCTCGCCGAGTTCGGCGACGAGCGCCGCGATTGTCGAGCGGTTGAGCCCGGTCTGTCGCGTGAGCCAGGCGCGCGAGGGCGAGCCGTTCGCGTGCACGAGCCGCAGCACCGTCGAGAGGTTGCGCCGTCGCACCTGGTCGAGGTTGTCGCCGTTCACCTAACTCCTCACGTCATGCCGCCATCACCCTATCGGCCGCGCGAGCCGTTCGACGGGGTCAGCCCGCCAACTCGGATGCTTCGACCGCCTCGTCCGCGCGCGCGAGAACCTCGCGCGGATCGTCCATGGTCACCTCGTGCACCCCTCCGGTGATGACAACGGTCGCTCTCGGGGTTGCGCTGCCGGGAAGCTCTCGAACCGCGGCGCGCTTCTCGCTCACGATCGCGCCTCCCGTCGTCTCGGTCCGTTCCTCGGTCGCCGCGGCGGCAGCGTGCGAGCCCACCCAGACCTCGACGTCTCCCGGCTCGACGATCTTGATCATCCGTCGGTCGCTGAATGCGAATCGGGTGGTCGGCACCGTGAAGGTCAATCGCACACTCTCGCCCGGCTCGAGTTCCACGCGCGCGTAACCGAGCAGCTGCACCGTGGGCCTCGTGATCGAGGCGCGCACGTCGCGCCCGTACAGCTGCACCGTGTGCGCACCGGCGAGCGCACCAGAATTCGTGACCACGACGGATGCCGTGAAGACTTCGCCGGCATCGACCGTGGAGTCGACGGCGAGGTCCGAATACTCGAAAGAGGTGTACGAGAGCCCGAAACCGAAGGGGCGCAGCGGCGTCGGGTCTGTCGCCGTCACATCCGATGCCCCGCCGAGGATCGGGTGCAGGTAGCTGTACGGCTGCGCGCCCGCCGAGCGGGGCATCGAGACGGGAAGACGCCCGGAGGGATTGACGGTGCCGGTGATGACATCGGCGATCGCGAGGCCACCCGCCTCGCCCGGAAAGAAGGCCTGCAGCACCGCGCCCGGCTTCGCGGCCGAACCGTCGAGCGCCCAGCCGACGGCGTACGGGCGGCCGGTGAGCAGCACCATGACGACCGGGGTGCCGGTGGCAACCACGGCTTCGACGAGCTTGCGCTGCACGCCCGGCAGCTCGAGTGACTCGGAGTCGTTGCCCTCACCGACGGTGCCGCGCCCGAAGAGCCCGGCCTGGTCGCCGACCACGACGATGGCCACGTCTGCGTCGGTGGCTGCGGCGACCGCCTCGACGAATCCGGACTCGTCGTCGCCTTCGACGGCGCAGCCCTCGGAGAAGACGAAGCGGGGAGCCGCGAGCTCTGCCGATGCGAAGGCGCCTGGCAGGGCATCCAGAACCGTCGGGATGTCGATGCCGAGCGGCAGGTCCGGGTGGTGCGCGAGAACGTGGTTGGCGAAGGAGTAGCAGCCCTGCAGGGCCTGCGCGCGGTCGGCGTTCGGGCCGATAACCGCGACCGTCGACGGCGCCGTCTGACCACCTAGCGGCAGCACCCCGTCGTTGGAGAGCAGCACGACGGACTCCTCCGCGAGTCGTCGCGCGAGCTCCCGATGGCGCGGCGAGTCCAGGTCGATCTGCGCGGGTGCCTCATTCTCGAAGGCGTCAGCGTCGAGCAGGCCGAGCTCCTCCTTCTGTGCGAGCGCGCGCAGCACGGCACGATCGACGTACGCCTCATCGAAGAGTCCGGCGCGGATCCGTTCGGCGAGCGGCGCGAGATAGGCGTCACCCGTCGGCAGTTCGATGTCGATGCCTGCCTCGAGCGCGAGTGCCGCGGCCTCACCGCGGTCGGCCGCGACCGCGTGCATGACCTCGAGGAACGCGACGGCGAAGTAGTCGGCGACGACCACGCCGTCGAATCCGAGACGCTCGCGAAGCAGCCCGGTGAAGAAGTCGGCGTTGGCGGCCATCGGCACGCCGTCGACCTCGGTGTACGAGTTCATCACTGACTTCGCCCCGCCATCGAGGATCGCCATCTCGAACGGCGGCAGGAAGACATCCGCAATCTCGCGCGGCCCCGCGTGCACCGGTGCGTGGTTGCGTCCGGACTGCGAGGCGGAATATCCGAGGAAGTGCTTGAGCGTCGCCTGCACGCCACCAGCCTGCAGCCCGCGCACATATGCCGTGCCGACGGTGCCGACAAGGTACGGGTCTTCGCCGATGCACTCCTCCACCCGCCCCCAACGCGGATCGCGGATGACATCGAGCACGGGAGCAAGGCCCTGGTGGATGCCGAGTTCCCTCATCGACTCACCGATGGTGCGCGCCATCTCCTCGACGAGCGCCGGGTCGAATGCGGCTCCCCAGGCGAGCGGAGTGGGAAAGGCCGCGGCCTTCCACGCCGCGAGACCGGTCAGGCATTCCTCGTGCACCAGGGCCGGGATGCCGAGCCGGGTCTCGCGTTTCAGTCGCCGCTGCTCCGCCCACAGCCACGCGGCGCGATCGACCGGTTCGACGGGACGCGTGCCATAGACACGGGTGTAGTGGCCGATGCCGTGACGGGTCACCTCGCCGAGGTCGCCCGCGGGCTTCTGCCCTGCGGCCATCTCGCCCTGCATCGGCGCGACGAGTCCGTTCTGGTCGAGCCAGTAGCCCACGATCTGCGCGAGCTTTTCTTCGAGCGTCATGGACTGGTGCAGTGCGCGCACGCGCTCGGACACAGTGGGCATGGAGGGAACGGCGACACTCACGGGTTTATCTCTTTCGCTCGGGATAGGGCCGACTCGGGTTCCGCGCGGCGCCGTTTCCGGTCCAGCACCGCGCGGACTTCTATCCCTTGACCGCCCCGGTCAAGCCGCCAACAATGCGTCGCTGGAAGATCGCAAAGAAAATCAGCGCGGGGATCATGGAAAGCGAGGTGAACGCTAGAACTTTAGCGGTGTCGACCGAATACTGTGAGGCGAATGCCTGCACGCCGAGCGGCAGCGTGAATGACGCCGGGTCGTTGAGAAGGAACAGCGGCAGCAGGTAGGCGTTCCAGCTTCCGATGAAGGCGAGGATGCCCGTGGTCACCACACCCGGAACCGACAGCGGCACGACCATCCGGAAGAAGAACCCGAGTTTACTTGCGCCGTCTATCGCCGCCGCCTCCTCGAGCTCATCGGGAATCGCCCTGAGGAAGGGAACCAGGATGATGACGGTCACCGGCAGGCCGAAACCGATCTGCGGCAGGATCACCCCCGCGAGGTTGTTCGTCAGGCCCAGGTCCCGCACCACGATGTAGAGCGGTGTGATCGCCACGGTCATCGGGAACATCAGCCCGGCGGCGAACAGCGAGTACATGGCACCTCGCCCGCGGAACTGATAGCGCGCGAGCACAAAGCTCACCATCAGTCCCAGGGCGACGACGCCGAAAGTGGTGACGAGACCGACGAGCGCGGAGTTACCGACTTCCCGCCAGAACGTCACACCCGTGAGCACATTCAGATAGTTCGTGATCTGCCACGGATTCGGGAGTCCGGCAGGTGAGGAGGTGATCTGCGAATTATCGCGGAATCCTCCAATCACGATGAACAGCACAGGAGCGAGGCATACGGCGATGAAAAGCAGCGAGATGAAGTAGACGGTCGGGCTTCCCCACTCGCTGCGATGTCGGGTTCGCGCCCCTCGCTGCGGCGCTGCGGTGCCTGTCGTGACTGCCATTACTTGTTCCTCTCCGTGAGTGCGCCCGCGGTATCGCGCCGCAACACAAAACGTTGATAGATCAGCGCAATGACGAGCGAGATCACGAACATGACCACGGCCACAGCGTTGCCATACCCGTAGTTGCCTGAGGTGCGGCCGTTGGCGACCATGTATGTCGCCATGGTCGAAACGCCGGCCGTCGAGGCGATGTACTGCCCCCAGATGATGTAGACGAGGTCGAAGAGCTGAAGCGAACCGATGATCGAGAGGAACGCCCAGATGCGGATCGTCGGTCCGAGCAGCGGCAGGGTGATGCTGCGCTGCACCTGCCAGTAGCTCGCGCCATCGATTGCTGCCGCCTCGAACAGTTCCTCTGGGATGCTTTGCAACCCGGCAAGAAAGAGGATGACGGCGAAACCGATGTACTTCCACGAGATGATGAACATGAGCGACCAGATGGCAATGTCGGGATTCGACAGCCAATCTGCTCTGAATGCTCCGAGTCCGACGGCCTGCAGCAGGTCGTTCACGGCGCCGGATGTCTGAAGCATCAGGCTCCAGCCGGTGCCGACAATCACCTCTGAAATGACGTACGGCACGAAGATCAAGACACGTACGAGCGAACGCCCCCTGAACGTGCGATTGAGCAAGAGCGCCAGAAGTATCGCCGCCGGCCCCTGGAGGACCAGCGACAGCACGACAATGACGCCATTGTGGAGCAGCACATTGTGGAACTCGGGGTCGGTGAGAATGACCTTGTAGTTGCCCAGCCCGACGAAATCCAGCGGCGGCCCAAAGCCCTTCCATCGATAGAAGCCGTAGTACGCCGCGAGCACGACCGGAAAGATGACGAAGCCGACGAACATGATGATCGCGGGGCCGGAGAGCAGCACGATCTCGAGTCGCTTGCGCCGATCCGCGATCCGTCGCTTGGGCCGCTTGGTGGCGGAGGTTGACACGCGAAGCGCATCAACCCCCGCCGACTGCGGCCCCTGAGCCAGCCCCGGCTCGAACACCGGGGCCGAGCGGAGGGATTCACTCATGGTTGCGGGCTAACCCTTTGCCGCGGCCTGCTCGACGGTCTTGATGATGTCGGCGGGCGAACCCTTGCCTGCCAGCATGTTCACGACACCGACGTTGAGCGCGTTGCCGACATTCTGGCCGTAGAGCGTGTCGAGGAACTGCGAGGCGTATGGCGCGCTGTTGAAGGCCTTGATCGAGTCCGTGAGGTACGACTCGGTGATGACGCCTTGAGCAGCTTTGTTGACGGGAATGGCGTTGAAAGCCTTGTAGTAGGCCTCCTGCACCTTCTTCGTCGTGGCGTAGTTGAGGAATTCCGCGCACTCCTTCGGTGCCTTCGCCGAGCATGAGTCGCCGCCGACCGCACCCATGATGGCTCCGGCTTCGCCGTCACCACCCTTGATCGAAGGGAACGGGAACCAGCCAAGGTCGGGGAGCGGCTTCTGGTCCGGCGTGAGGGACGCGATGACACCCGGGTCCCACGAGCCCATCAGTTCCATCGCCGCCTTGTGGTTCGCCACGAGGCCGGCAGAACTGCCCGCACCCTGCTGAGCCGGTGTGGTGAGGAAGCCACTGTTGAAGGGCGTGGTGTCGCTAAAGGCTTTGAGGTCCTCGCCTGCCTTGGTCCAGCAAGGGTTGTCAAACTTGAATGTCGTCGCCGCCTTGTCCAGGGTCGACTTGCTGCACTCGCGCAGCGCGAAGTTGTAGTACCAGTGCGCAGCGGGCCAGGCGTCCTTCGCTCCGACGGCTATCGGCGCAACGCCGGCTGCCTTGAGCTTGGTAACGGCGGCATTCAGCTCGTCCATCGTGGCGGGTGGAGCGGTGATACCCGCCTTCTCGAAGAGATCCTTGCTGTAGTAAATGCCTTCCGGGGCAACGCTGATAGGCATCGCGTAGAGCTTGCCGTCAATGGACTGGCTCTTGAACGCACCCTCGCCGATAGCCTTCTTCGTGGCGTCGTCGACCAAGTTGGTGAGGTCCTGAAGCTGGCCTGCAGCTGCCATCGCCGCCATCTTGCCGCCACCGCGTTGCAGGAAGATGTCGGGTGCGTCCCCCGAGTTCAGGGCTGTCTGCAGCTTGGCATCGAGGTCTTCGTTCTGAATGGTCTGGATCTTGATGGTGACGTTCGGGTGGCTCGCCTCGAATTCCTTGACCGTGTTCTGCCAAAACGCCTTGCCGGGGCCGGTGGTCGAGTTGTCCCAGAAGGACATGGCGACCTTGCCATCGTTCGACGCATTGTCGTTTCCGCTGCCGGAACAGCCGGTAGCGAGCAATGCCGTGCTCAGAGCGAGCGCGAGAACACCCGCGACTCGATATTTCCTCATCATTGTGGAAACTCCTTGTGTGGTGGTGGACACCGGCAGCGGTCTGCCGTGAGACGAGGATGACACCCGTCCGGGGGTATGTCAATCGATATCGATAACGTTTTCGAACCGCATCCTCACGAGACCTAAAGCTGTACTGTGATGCCATGGGCACCGAGGTTGACGAACCCGCCGCGCGCGAGTCGACCGTCGCGCTTGCGGCCGCTCCGTCGCTCATACCTTCACGCGAGCTCGGGCGGGTGACGATCGGAGACGTGGCTCGAGCCGCAGGTGTATCGATCCCCACCGTCTCCAAGGTCATCAACCGCCGCTACGGAGTCGCCGAGGAGACGTCGAAGCGCGTCTTGGAAGTTGTAGCGATGCTCGGGTACGAAAGCTCGCTCGTGGCAAGCAGCCTGCGGCGGCGACGCACGAATGTCATCGGCATCCTTGTCGCCGAGTTCGAGTCCTTCTCGGCCGAGCTGCTCAAGGGCATCTCGGCAGCGGCCATCGGCACCGGCTACGAGCTGCTCGCATACTCGGGCCTCGCCACGGGCGAAGACCGCACGGGCTGGGAGCACCGCTCCCTGTCGCGACTGGCCGGCACGCTCATCGACGGAGCCATCATCGTGACGCCGACGGTGCTCATGCCGACGACGTCAATTCCGGCCATCGCGATCGATCCTCACAGCGGGCCGGGCGGCCCATCCACGATCGACTCCGACAGCACGGGCGGTGCTCGCGTCGCCACCGAGCATCTCATCGGTCTCGGCCACCGCCGGATCGCACACATCCGAGGTCGAGGCGATCTGGCATCCGCACAATTGCGTGAGAGTGGCTACCGGGATTCACTCGAGGCGGCGGGCATCGACTTCGACCCAACGCTGGTGCGCGAGGGCGGGTACCAGGCTGCGTTGACCGAGGCAGCAACGCGCGAACTTCTCACCCTGCGCAACCGGCCCACCGCCGTCTTCGCGGCGAACGACATGTCAGCGATCAGCGTGCTCAACGTCGCGCGGGAACTCGGGCTTCGCGTGCCGCAAGACCTCTCCGTCATCGGCTTTGACGATATTCCCGAGGCCGCTCGCTCGACACCCCCTCTCACGACCGTGGCCCAGCCCCTGCACGAACTGGGGGCACAGGCGCTCGGCATGCTCATTCGCAGGCTCGATGGCCAGGAGGTTCCCCGACATGTGCAGCTCCCCACCGAACTCGTGATCCGGTCGAGCACCGGGCCGGCTCCCGCGCGGTGACCACGGTTTCAGCCAGATAAATCATCCGGACGGCTATCGAAATCTCAACAGCAAGCTGTAATATGTTTTTCAAGCCAACAAACTATTTATGGCAACGAAAGTTAGGAACACCATGGCACTGCAGCCAACGCGCGACGACAAATTCTCCTTCGGTCTGTGGACCATCGGATACAACGGCACCGACCCGTTCGGCGGTCCCACCCGTCCCCCGCTCGACGTCGTCGAGGCCGTGACCAGGCTCGCCGAGATCGGCGCATACGGCCTCACCTTCCACGACGACGACCTCTTCCCCTTCGGCTCAACGGATGCCGAGCGCCAGAAGCAGATCGACCGCCTCAAGCAGGCCCTCGCCGACACCGGCCTCATCATTCCGATGGTCACCACCAACCTGTTCAGCGCGCCCGTGTTTAAGGACGGCGGCTTCACCTCGAACGACCGCGACGTGCGCCGCTTCGCGATGCGCAAGGCGCTCCGCCAGCTCGACCTCGGCGCCGAGCTCGGTGCCAAGACCTTCGTCATGTGGGGCGGCCGCGAGGGCGCGGAGTACGACTCCGCCAAGGACCTGCAGGGTGCGCTCGAGCGCTACCGCGAGGGCGTTAACCTGTTCGCCCAGTACGTCACCGACAAGGGCTACGACATCCGCTTCGCCATCGAGCCGAAGCCGAACGAGCCTCGCGGCGACATCATGCTGCCCACCGTCGGCCACGCCCTGGCGTTCATCGAGACCCTCGAGCGCCCGGAGCTGTTCGGCGTGAACCCCGAGGTCGGACACGAGCAGATGGCCGGCCTCAACTTCGCCGCCGGCATCGCTCAGGCGCTCTACCAGGGCAAGCTGTTCCACATCGACCTCAACGGCCAGCGCGGCATCAAGTACGACCAGGACCTCGTGTTCGCCCACGGCGACCTGGCCAACGCCTTCGCCCTCGTCGACCTGCTCGAAAACGGCGGTCCGGATGGCGGCCAGGCCTACACGGGTCCGCGCCACTTCGACTACAAGCCGAGCCGCACAGAAGACATCACCGGTGTCTGGGACTCGGCTCGCGCCAACATCCAGAACTACCTGCTGCTCAAGGAGCGCGCGAAGGCGTTCCGCGCGGACCCCGAGGTGCAGGAGGCTCTCGCCGCCTCGCGCGTGCCGGAGATCCAGGTGCCGACGCTCGGCGAGGGCGAGGGCTACGCCGAACTGTTGGCCGACCGTTCCGCGTTCGAGGACTTCGACGCCGACTCGTACTTCGGTGCGAAGGGCTTCGGCTTCGTGCGCCTCAACCAGCTGGCGCTCGAGCACCTCATGGGCGCCCGCGGCTAAGTTGATCGCACAGCGGGGAGGGGTCGCTACCAGCGCCCCCTCCCTCCATTTTCATAACTCCTGCACTCTGTCGCGGTGCCGAGTACGCGGCCCGGTTCCTCAGTGGCACCACTACGGGCTTCTGCGATCTGCCTGAGTTGTGAAGAGAACCGAGCAGTAACACGACACGCGTCCAGCGGAGAAGGATGAGCACATGACACTCGTTGCAGGAATCGACTCGTCCACCCAGAGCTGCAAGGTCGTCGTGCGCGACCTCGAAACCGGCGACATCGTGCGCACCGGGCGCGCCTCGCACCCGGCCGGCACCGAGGTCGATCCGAACGCGTGGTGGGATGCCTTGCTCGCGGCGATCGACGACGCCGGCGGCCTGAAGGACGTCTCGGCGCTCTCGGTCGCGGCCCAGCAACACGGCATGGTCGTGCTGGATGCGGAGGGTCGCCTCATCCGCCCGGCCCTGCTCTGGAACGACACGCGCTCCGCCCAGGCGGCCAAGGACCTGATCGCCGAGGTCGGAGCCGAGGAGTACGCGGCACGCACCGGCCTCGTTCCGGTCGCGAGCTTCACCGCGACCAAGCTGCGCTGGCTGCGCGACAACGAACCGGCGAACGCGGCGAAGGTCGAGGCCGTGGTGCTCCCCCACGACTGGCTCACCTGGCGACTGCGCGGGTACGGCCCGGAGGGCGAGAGCCTGAACGGCCCGCGGCTGGAGGAGCTCGTCACCGACCGCTCGGACGCGAGCGGCACCGGCTACTGGAACCCCGCGACCGGCCACTACGACCGCGAGCTGTTCGAGCGGGCGCTGGGCCACCCGGCCATCCTTCCGCGCGTCATGAAGCCCGGCGCCTGGGGTGGCGAGAGCGCCAAGTTCCCGGAGCAGGGCATCCGCACCGGTCGCGTCATCGGCGTCGGTGCCGGCGACAACGCTGCAGCGGCGCTCGGGCTCGGCGCGGGTCCGGGAGATGTCGTCGTCTCGATCGGCACGAGCGGAACGGTGTTCGCCGTCACCGACGCGGCGTCGACGGATGCGAGCGGCACGGTAGCCGGGTTTGCCGACGCCACCGGAGCCTTCCTTCCGCTCGTCGCGACCCTCAACGCCGCTCGCGTGCTCGATTCGATCGCCGGACTCCTCGGCGTCGACCACGCCGAACTCGGCCGACTCGCACTCGAGGCCGAGCCCGGTGCTGGCGGTGCCGTGCTGCAGCCCTATTTCGAGGGCGAGCGCACGCCCAACCTGCCCGACGCCACGGCAACACTCTTCGGCCTCACACTCGCCTCGACCACGAGGCAGAACCTGGCCAGGGCAGCCATCGAGGGGATGCTGTGCGGGCTCGCCGACGGACTGGACGCCATCCGCGCCCAGGGCGTCGAGGCGCGTCGCATCCTGCTGATCGGCGGTGCCGCCCAGAACGAGGCGGTCGCTACCATCGCGGGCCAGGTCTTCGACGTACCCGTGGAGGTGCCATCACCGGCAGAGTACGTGGCGCTCGGCGCGACCGTGCAGGCCGCGTGGGCGCTCAAGAACGCGCGGCCTGACTGGTCGCTCGACCTTGCGGCCAGCCCCGCGCACGACACGCGCCCGATCATCCGCGAGCAGTACGCCGCGAGGCGCTGAGCGGCCGCATTCCCTGCGCACACACCACGTTCCCTGAGCCTGTCGAAGGGAACTGCCCGCTTCGATCCTTCGAGACGGTCGCAGAGCGACCTCCTCAGGGCAGGCAAGCTCAGCGACCGCACCTCACCAGCTATCTGGCGTGGCTCCAAACGGCACTGCCTCCGGGCGCTCCACGGTGCTCGACAGCTCGATTACCCGGTGCTCGTGTCCGGCGCGCAGCACGGCGTCCATGATCTCGAGCACGTGGAACGCGAGTTCGCCAGACGCGCGGTGCGGCCTGTCGGTCTCCACCGCGTGCGCGAGGTCCGCGAGGCCATAGCCACGGCCCGCATCCGCATAACCCGCGGAGGTCGGCACCTCGGTCCACTCCGGCGCATCCACGGTCCAGACCTCGACGGGGTCGGAGAAGCGGTTCGGGTCAGGCACGGCGATCGTGCCGTTCGTCCCGTACACCTCGAAGAGCGGCGTGCGCGTCGCCCACACCTCGAAGCTCACCGTGATGGTGGAGGTCACGCCGTTCGCGTGCTCCAGGATCGCGCTCACGTGCGTGTCGACGTCGACCGGGATGGCCGTGCCTTCCTGGGCGCCGGTGGCGATCGTGCGCTCACGGTTCGAGCGGGTGGCGACGCCGGAGACCCGGACCACCGGTCCGAAGAGGGTGATGAGCGCGCTGAGGTAATACGGAGCCATGTCGAACAGCGGGCCGCCGCCCGGCTGGTAGTAGAACTGCGGTGCCGGGTGCCAGCGCTCGTGACCCGCCGAGCTCCAGTGCACGGCGGCACCGACCGGCTCGCCCACGGCATCCGAGTCGAGCAGCGCCCGGGCGGTCTGGATGCCCGTGCCGAGTACCGTGTCGGGCGCACTGCCCACGCGCAGTCCCTTTTCACGCGCGAGCGCGAGCATCGGCGCGGCCTCGTCGGGGTCGAGCGCGAGCGGCTTCTCGCCGTAGACGTTCTTGCCGGCCTGCAGCGCGCGCGTGGCGATCTGCACGTGGGCGGCGGGGATGGTGAGGTTCAGCACGGTGTCGATGCGCGGATCCGCCAGGAGCGCCTCAACGCTGAGCGCCTCGACGCCCTGCTCCGCCGCGACCTCGGCCGCGCGTGCCTCGTTGACGTCCGCGATCGCGACGACCTTCAGGCCGGGAAGCTTCGGAAACTCCGCGAAGTACTGCGCGCTGATGTTGCCGACGCCGATAATTCCAATGTTCATCGGGCTGCCCACAGCAGGCCCCTTTCCACGATCGTGCGTACGTTGGGGTTGTCCAGGATCTCGAGCCGGTGACCGGGCGCCGACACGAAGATCCGGCCCTTGCCCCACTGACGAGTCCAGATGGCGGGCGCCGTGACCGGACGGTTCCACGCATCCCAGGGGCGCACCTCCTGGGTCGTGGTCGCCAGCACGTCGTTGTACTCGTCGCTCAGCACCCAGTACTGCTCGGTCACGAGATCGAAGTCATCGATGCCCTGGGTGATCGGATGCTGCTTGCCGAGGTCGGTGATGTGCACCGTGTACGGGATGTAGTTGTCCGACTGCTCGCCCGTGCGCTCCGCCGGGTCCTTGCCCGCGTGGTGAGCGAACTGCCCGCCGATCATGTGCAGGTAGTCGGCGTTGTTGCGGTACGAGTCCGCGATGCCGCCGTGCCATCCGCCCATGCCCGTGCCGTTCAACACGGCGTCCTGAAGGCCGGCGAACTCTTCCTTCGTGATGGTGGCCATCGTGTTGATCTGCAAGACCAGGTCGACGGTCTTCATGAACTCGGCATCCGTATAGATGGCCGGCCCCTCTTCGACGCGGATCCTGAATCCGTTGCTCTCGAGGAACGGGATCATCGAGTTCGTGGTCTCGACGGGCTGATGTCCGTCCCAGCCGCCGCGGACGATGAGCGCCTGGCGCTCGCGTGATTCTGTACTCATGGTGTTCTCCTCGCCTGACGGCGATTGCCGCTCATCGTTCCTATAGTTCTATTGTTCCGAGGCTGTGGTGCCCACGGAAATCCAGCTGCTACCGGCGGCAGAGCTGGCCTCGATGGCATCGAGAACCCGCTGTACCTGCAGTCCATCGTCGAATGACGGTCGCGGCTGCCTGCCCTCCGCGATGTCGACGAGCATGTCGCGCACCTGGTGCGAGAAGGGGTGCTCATAGCCGATGCCGTGCCCGGCCGGCCACCACGCCTCCATATACGGATGCTGCGGCTCGGTCGTGAGGATGCGGCGGAAGCCACGCTCCCCCGCGGCGTCGGTTCCGTCGTAGAACTCGAGCTCGTTCATCCGCTCGAAGTCGAAGGAGATCGCGCCGTCGGAGCCGCTGAACTCGAGGCGGAACGCGTTCTTGCGCCCGGTCGCAAACCTCGTCGCCTCGAACGAGGCGAGCACGCCGTCGTCGAGCCGACCGGTGAACAGGGCAACGTCGTCGACCGTCACCGTGCCGCGCTCGCTCGAAGCGGTGCCACTGAGGCCGATGGACTCGCCGAGAAGCGGGCGCTCGTGAACGATGGTCTCGAGGATGCCGCTGACGCTTGCCACCGTGCGCCCGGTCACGAATTGCACGGCGTCGATCGCGTGAGCGCCGATGTCGCCCAGGGAGCCCGATCCCGCGAGACTCTTGTCGAGCCGCCAGGTCATCGGACCCTCGGCGTCGACGAGCCAGTCCTGCAGGTAGAGCGCCCGCACCTGCCGCAACTGGCCGATCCGGCCCGCAGCGACGAGGTCGCGTGCCAGGGCGAGCGCAGGGACCCGGCGGTAGCTGAAGCCGACCATGGCGTAGACGCCACGCTCCGCCGCGCGCGCGGCCGCCTCGGCCATGAGCTCCGCCTCGGCGACGGTATTGGCGAGGGGCTTCTCGCACAGCACGTGCTTGCCTGCCTCGAGAGCGGCGATCGCCATCTCCACGTGCGTGGACCCGGGGCTGCAGATGTCGACGAGGCCGATGTCGTCGCGCTCTATAACCCGCCGCCAGTCCGTCTCGGCCTCGGCCCAGCCAAACTTCTCGGCCGCTGCCTCGACTCGCGAGCGGTCGCGGCCGACGATGACCGACATCCGTGGTTCGACGGGAAGATCGAAGAATCGCGGGGCGACCCGCCAGGCCTGGGAGTGCGCCGCACCCATGAAGCCATAGCCCATCATCGCCACGCCCAGCGAGGGTCGATTCATCTGTGCGGACTCCTTCATCCGTGGGCCGCGAAAAAGCGCGCCCGACTGCTTATGCGTGTCCCGTCACGCTATCCCGCTCGTGCCTGTCTGCGCAAGCTTTCTCAACTCGTGAGGAAAGTTGTCGGAGCGTAGTTGCGCTGCGACTGCCCTCGAACGGGTCTCAGCGCGCGGCGGGTGGCGCGGTGCTGCCCCGCACGACAAGACTCGTCGCGAGGTCGAGGCGCACGAGCTGTGGGTCGGTTTCTTCGCGCAGCGCGAGCACCAGTCGGGTGGCCTGTTCTGCCATCTCGATGAGCGGCTGACGCACCGTGGTGAGCGTCGGCCCCATCCAACTCGCGGTGGGCACGTCGTCGTAACCGACGACCGAAACGTCGTCGGGAATCGACAGTCCGAGCTTGCGCGCGGCCTCGTATACGCCGAAGGCCTGCAGGTCGTTGCCTGCGAAGATCGCCGTCGGCCGGTCGGGCATGGAGAGGAGCTTGGTACCCGCGGCCACGCCGTCCTCATAGTGGAACGAACCGCCCTTGATCAGCGCCGGATCGAAGGCGATTCCACCCTCATCGAGCGCCGCGCGATAGCCAGAAAGTCTGGCCGTCGAGCAGAGCATCTCCTGGGGCCCCGTGATCATGCCGATCCTGCGGTGACCGAGCTCCACGAGGTACCTCGTCGCGGCGAGCCCACCCGACCAGTTGCCCGACCCCACCGAGGCGACATCGGCATCCGGATCGCCCGCCGGGTCAACGATGACAAAGGGGATGTTGCGGGTGCGCAGCTGCCGCTTGTGGTCAACGGAGAGCTTCGAGAACAGCAGGATGACGCCTACGGGCTGGCGCCTCATGATGCCGTCGATCCAGTCCGGTGCCTGGGTGTAACGATCGCCGCTCTCGGTCAGGATCACGCTCAATCCATGCTCGCGCGCAACGCGATCGACGCCGCGGATGATCTCCAGTGACCATTCGCTGTCGATGTTCTCGAAGACGAGCTCGATGAGCCTTCCCTGAGAGTGCGCGGTGCCGCGCCGACTGTATCCCGCCGAGTGCAACAGGTCCTCGATGCGCTCGCGCACGGACTCGGAAACGCCGGGGCGACCGTTGAGCACCTTCGATACCGTCGACGTTGAGACGGATGCGTCGTGTGCAATCTCCGCGAGCGTTGCGCGCGGTGACGAAACCTTTTGCAGACTCATGCGCTCATGTTAGCGGCCATATTGCTCTTTGCATCGGGCGAAGTTGTGCGAGCTTGTGCGAACTTGCACCGCCGTTTCCTGTTGACAAAGGCCCTCGAACCCATGAATACTGATGCCGTCGCAGCACGAAACCTTTTCACCAGTAGAGCGACACATGCATCCAACGACGAATCATGGCCGCCGCCCCTTCGGTCGGCGGTGGCTGGAAAGGAACTGTCATGGCTTCACAATCCACAGGATCTTCATTCTCGAGGCGTGGATTCCTAGGAATCGCCGGAAGTGTGGCAGCAACTGCCGCACTCGCGGCGTGTAGCAGCGGCGGCGGAGCCGGAGGCAGCTCCAAGCCGCTCAAGTTCTGGAACATGCCATGGGGCGGCACCGAGTTCAACCCCACCGACAAGCAGATCACTCTCGCCTACAAGCCGAAGGGCGGCCTTCCCGCTGCGAAGTACCAGGAGATCCAGTGGGCGAACTTCACCCAGACCTTCTCCTCGGCCGTGGCATCCAACACGGGCCCGGCTGTCAGCTCCGGCGGTGGAACGCAGGCGTTCCAGTTCGCCGCACAGGGCAAGATCGCCTATGCGGATGACCTGCTCGACGAGTGGAAGAAGAACGGTCTCTACGACGACTTCTTCGACGGCCTCGTCGACACCATGAAGACGGATGACGGCTACGCGGCCATTCCGTACAACCTTGACATCCGCTGCTCCTGGTACAACAAGTCCCTCATGGAGCAGGCCGGCGTCGAGTCCCCGAAGACCTGGGACGAGTACCGCAACGTGTGTGCGGCCCTCAAGAAGATCGGCGTCTTCGGCTTCGGTGTCGGTTCAGGTGCGGGCAGCTTCACCGGCAGCCACATCCTCACCGCGTTCATGATCAACAACGGTGGCGGCCTCTTCAACGCTGACAAGAAGCCGGACTGCGTGACCCCCGAGAACATCGAGGCGATGGAGTTCATCCTCGACCTCGTGAAGAGCGGCTACAGCGACCCCGCTGCGGCCACCTACACGAGCGACAACGTTCAGGCTCAGTGGAAGGCCAAGAAGTTCGGCTTCGGCTGGGATGGCGCAGGCCTTCCGTCCGGTGCCGTCGGCGATGTCGCCGGTGACCTGGTCGTCGGTGACCCGCTCGAAAGCCCCAGCGGCAAGAAGGGTGGCCTGTACTTCCCGAACAACATCATGATGTACAAGAACACCCCCAGCCAGAAGGGCTCTGAGGCGTTCCTCACGTACTACTACAAGAACATGTCGCCCCTGTGGACGAAGAAGACGGGTATCGGCCTCCCGCCGCTCAAGTCGATCGCTGACACCCCGGAGTTCAAGTCGAACGCCAACAACGTCAAGATCGTCGACGAGTGGCAGCCCATCTTCAAGACCTGGGCTGCGCCCGGCACGACCGGTCTCTTCGCGAACATCGCCAACACCGTTGACGGAACCGCGCCGATGATCACCTTCGCCCAGGCCATCCTCGGTGGCAAGACCGACGCGAAGTCTGCGCTCACCACGCTGCAGAAGTCGATGGAAGGCCTCATGAAGTAACGAACCGATTCGGGTGGGTCCGGCCTAGGCCGGGCCCACCCGTTCTATCATTACGAGGACCTTCGAAGGAGAAGTACATGACGACCGAGTCCGTTACCGGAGCGCTTAAAAAAGCGCGAAGTGGAGTAGGAGTCGGTGGCTCCGGACGCTCACCGAGCGGCCGAGACCGCAAGCGCGCATTCACCCACACCCGAACATTCACCCTGTTCGTGCTGCCATCGCTCATCCTGCTCGTTCTGCTGAACGTCTACCCCGTTGTCTACGCGGGCATGCAGTCACTGCGCAATGGCGACCTTCTGAGCGCCGGCGATTTCGTCGGCCTCAACAACTACATCTCGGTGGTGCAGACGCCGGCCTTCCTGCACGCGACGATCTTCACGATCGTCTTCACGGTCGTCGGCGTGTTCGGCAGCTGGGCCATCGGCCTGGCGCTGTCACTGCTGCTGCGGACCCGCATCCCGGCTAACGGCCTGTTCAAGGTGCTGCTCCTGCTGCCCTGGGTCGTGCCGGTGGTCGTCTCCGCCACCTCGTGGAACTGGCTCGTTGCGACCCCTCAGTCGCCGCTGCCGATCATTGCCGACGCGCTCGGCTTCGGCAATCCGCTGTTCCTCGCCGACCCGCTGAACGCCCAGATCGTCGTCTGCATCTTCAAGGTGTGGATCAGCTTCCCGTTCATGATGATGATGATGTCGTCGGCGCTCGCGTCCGTCGACATCAACGTGTACGAGGCCTCGAAGGTCGACGGTGCTTCGAGCTGGCAGACCTTCGGTCGCATCACGCTGCCGATGATCTCACGCTCCACCTACATCAGCTGGATCCTGATGACCATCTTCTGCGTCAACGACTTCCCCAGCATCTTCCTTCTCACCGGCGGTGGGCCGGTCAACTCGACGCAGACGCTGGTCGTGCTGGCCTACTCCACGGTGTTCCAGAACTTCCAGACCGGCCCCGGTGTCGCGATCGCGTTCATCATGACGATCGTGCTCGTGATCATCTCGGTGCTGCTGTACCGCCAGATTCGAAAGGTGAACATCGAATGAGCACCGAAGCTCCAGCAGCCCAGCTCGTGGGCAAGCTCCAGGTAGGGGTAGCCCCCTCGAAACGCCGCACGCTCACCCAGATGCAGGAACGCGGAAAATGGTGGCGCTTCGCCGCGCTCGTCGTGATCTGCGCGATCGTGCTCATTCCGATCTTCGCGGTGCTGGTCCTCTCGACGCAGCCGTCACTCGGCAGCCAGGCGCACGGATTCACGCTCGAGAACTTCGGCACCATCTTCGCCAAGACGAAGGTGGGGACGTGGCTGCTGAACAGCCTCACGGTGACGCTCATCACGGTGCTCGTCGCCGTCGTCGTCGCGGCTCCCGCCGGGTACGTGCTCTCGCGCGGTCGCAGCAAGCTCGTTTCGGGCTATTCGCTCGTGCTGTTCGTTGTGCAGTCGCTGCCCGTGGTCACCGCCGTCATCCCGCTGTTCATCCTGTTTGCGCAGCTCGGACTGGTCGACAACCTCGCGGGTGTCACGATCATCTACGTCGGCTCGACCATGTCGGTGGCGATCTGGATGATGGCGGCGTACTTCGACTCGATTCCGATCACGCTCGAGGAAGCCGCGTGGATGGACGGCGCCTCAGTGTTTGGCGGGTTCCTGCGCATCGTGTTGCGCAACTCGCTGCCTGGCGTGCTGTCGACCGCGATCTTCGCGTTCCTGCTCGCCTGGAACGACTATCTGGTCGCGGTGGTGTTCCTGCGCTCCGACGAGAACTACACGCTCCAGATCGGGCTGCAGACGTTCTTCCAGCAGAACCAGGCCAACTGGGGCCTCGTCATGGCGGTGGCCGTGGTCATGATGCTTCCACCGGTGCTGCTCTTCGCCCTGCTGAACAAGTACTTCAGCGTGGGCGGGATCGGCGGTTCGCTCGCGGGCCGCTAACCGGCCAGGCGGGTAGCACGACAGCGCCTCCTGCCGCCGAGCACTCGTTGCTCAGGCGGCAGGAGGCGCTGTCGATTCGCGCACGACGAGCTGCGGAACCGACTTCGTGTGCTTGTGCGCGTCTTCGTCTTTCAAGACCTCGAGCAGCCCGGCCATGATCTCGCGACCGAGCTCGCTGAAGTCCTGCCGCATGGTCGTGAGCGGCGGAGAGAAGAACTCCGCTTCGGGAAGGTCGTCGAAGCCGATGATGCTCACGTCCTCCGGAACCCGAACGCCGTTCTTCACGAGGCCCTGAATCACTCCGAGGGCCATCTGGTCGTTGCCGACGAAGATGGCGGTGAAGTCGAGCGGCGGGGTGAGCGTGAGTCCGTAGCGATAGCCGCTGCCGGGCGACCAGTCGCCCACGGCAGGTTCGCGCGCCTGAAGGTCGTGCTCCGCCAAGGTGTCGCGCCATGCGCGCACACGTTCGATGGCATCCATCGAGTCGCTGGGGCCGGAGAGGTGCAGTATCTCTCGATGCCCGAGAGAGATGAGGTGCGCCACGGCGGCGCGCGCGCCACGGTACTGATCGATGGAGACGCTGTGGAAGCCACCGCGACCGCTGGACTCCACGGCGATGAGCGGCACACCCAGCTCGATGCCGCGGATGGACTCGAGCGCACCGCGCCTCGATGCGATGAGAACGAGCGCTTCGACGTTCTGGCGCAGCAGCAGGTCGACGGCGGCACGCACCGACTCCGGATCGGAGTCGAGCATGCTCGCCATGCTCACCGCATAGCGTGCCTCGCGGGCGGCCTCGTTGAAGCCGATGACGGTGCTGGACGGGCCGAAGTCGGGTGCGCCGGTGGTGACGAGTCCGATGGTGCGCGATCGCTTCGTGACGAGCGCCCTCGCGGCGGTGGATGGCCGATAGCGAAGCTGCTTGATCGCATCCTCGACCCTGAGTTTGGTCGAGGGGCGAACATTCGGCAGGTCGTTGAGCACGCGCGAGACGGTCTGGTGAGAGACGCCGGCGAGGCGCGCGACGTCGAAGATCGTTGCGACGCGGGCTCTCTGCTCGCCTGTACTCACCCGCACCGCCGACTTCTCGCTGCGTACACCCGCGCCGGACTCTGGCTCCTCGACAGCTGAACTCAATTATGCCGCCCCCGGTGACCTCGCGCAGTCATCGCTTCCTGGCGAGGAACACGCGCTGCAGGATGACGAAGAGCAGGAGCAGTCCGCCGATCACGATCTTGGTCCACCACGAACTGAGCGTGCCGTCGAAGCTGATGATGGTCTGGATGATGCCCAGCACCAGCACGCCGAGCACCGAACCGAGCACATATCCGGAGCCGCCGGTGAGGATCGTGCCACCGATCACCACGGCCGCGATCGCGTCGAGTTCCATGCCGACCGCGGTCAGGCTGTAGCCCGAAAGCGTGTAGAAAGTGAAGAGCACCCCGCCGAGCGCGGCACAGAAGCCGCTGATGACGTAGACGAGGATGCGCGTGCGCGTGACCGGCAGGCCCATCAGCATGGCCGACTGGTCCCCCGTGCCGATCGCGTAGACCGTGCGGCCCGTGCGCGTGTAGTGCAGCACGAAGAACGCGGCGGCCACGATGATGAGCGCAACGATGACACTCGGCGTGAGATGCAGGTCGGGGCCGAGTGGGAGTTGGGTCTGGGCCATCGAGGTGAAGAATGGATCGCTGATCGAGATCGACTTGAGGCTGATCACGTAGCAGAGGCCCCTAGCGAGGAACATCGCGGCGAGCGTCGCAATGAACGGCTGGATGTCGAAGTAGTGGATGACGAGTCCGACCAGCAGTCCGAGCGTCGACCCGGCCAGCAGCACGACGAGGATGACCGGCGCCGGCGACCATCCGGCCCGCAGCAGATAGGCGGCAATCATCGTCGAGAGCCCCACGACGGAGCCGACCGAGAGATCGATGCCGCCGGTGAGGATCACGAAGGTGGACCCGACCGCGAGCACGATGAGGAACGAGTTGTCAATGAACAGGTTCAGCACGACCTGCCCGGAGAAGAAGCCGCGGTAGCTCGCGGAGCCGGCGGCGAACATCACGATGAGCAGTGCGAGCGTGACGAGCACCGAGACGTAGCGAGAGTTCGGGAGGTACCGGCGGATGCCGGTGCGGGCGAATACGGGCGCCCTGCCCGTGACCTGGACGCTCATGCTGCGACACCTTCCTTGATGGCGAGTGCACGCTTTCTTCGCATGTTTCGGATTCGCGCCTGCATCGCGGGCGACTGCAGCAGGCAGACGGCGATAACGACGATGGCCTTGAACACGAGAGTGACCTCGGGCGGGATACCGACCGTATAGACCGTGGTGGTCAGCGTCTGGATGATGAACGCACCGATGAGGGTGCCCATGAGCGAGTACCGTCCGCCCATGAGGGAGGTGCCGCCGATGACGACCGCGAGGATCGCATCCAGTTCGATCCACAGCCCGGCGTTGTTGGCGTCCGCGGCCGTGACGTTGGAGCTGATCATGAGACCGGCGACGCCAGCACACAGAGCGCTGAAGACGTACACGGTCCAGATGATGCTGCGCGAGCGCACTCCGGCGAGCCGGCTCGCCTCGGGGTTGATGCCCACGGATTCGATCAGCACTCCGAGTGCGGTCTTCCTCGTGAGCAGTGCCGTGATGGCGAACATGACGGCGGCGATCAGGATGGAGGCGGGTAGTGCCAGCCAGTATCCCCCGCCGATCACCTTGTACGGCGCGCTCGTGACCGTGATGATCTGCCCCTGCGTGATGAGCATCGCGAGGCCACGGCCGGCGGTCATCAGGATGAGCGTGGCGATGATGGGCTGGATGCCGATCACCGAGACCAGCAGTCCGTTCCAGAGCCCGAGCACGATCGCGAGCACGAGTGACGCGCCGACCGCCAGCATGACGGTCGAGACGCTGCCCGGATGCGGCGACGCGGCGATCATGGAGCAGGCGAGGGCGCCGCAGATCGCGACGATTGCACCGACCGAGAGGTCGATGCCCCGGGTGGCGATGACGAGGGTCATTCCGAGAGCGACGAGCACCGTCGGGGCTCCGTTGCGCAGGATGTCGATGATGCTGCCGAAGAGGTGGCCGTCCTGCAGGCGGATCGAGAAGAAGCTCGGCTCGACGATGACGTTGAGCACGAGAAGTGCGACGAGGGTGACGATGGGCCAGACGAGCCGGCCTCTCAGGATGGCGCTCATGCTTCCGTTCCGCTCGCGATTAGGGTCATGACCTGGCCGAGGCTCACATCGTCGTTCTCGATGTCTGCCACCTTTTCCCGGTCGCGCATCACCACGATGCGGTGGCTGAGGCGCAGCACCTCCTCGAGTTCCGCGGAGATGAAGAGCACTGACATCCCGTTCTCTGCCAGCTCGATCACGAGCTTCTGGATCTCGGCCTTGGCGCCCACGTCGATGCCGCGGGTCGGCTCATCGAGGATCAGCAGGTGCGGCGCCACCGCAAGCCAGCGCGCGAGCAGCACCTTCTGCTGGTTGCCGCCGCTGAGGTTGCGCACGAGCGCATCCGGGTTCGCCGGGCGGATGTTGAGCGCCTTGATGTAGCTCGTCGCGAGTTCGTCCTGCCGCTTCTTCGGGATGCGCCGGAACCAGCCGCGATCGGCCTGCAGTGCGAGCACGATGTTGTCGCGCACGCTGAGGTCGTCGACGATGCCCTCTGCACGCCGGTTCTCAGAGGAGTAGGCGATACGCCGCTTGAGCGCGGCCCGCGGTGTGCGCAGCCTCGAGGCCTTTCCGCCGATGCGCAGCTCGCCGGCGTCGGCGTGATCGGCGCCCGAGAGGAGCCTCGCGAGTTCGGTCCGACCCGAACCGAGCAGACCCGCGAGGCCGACGACCTCGCCCTCGTACACGCTGAGGTCGATCGGGGCGAGAGAACCCTTGCGACCGAGGCCGATCGCCTCGACGAACGGCACTTCCTCGTCCGCGGCATCCACGGTGCTGCGCGTCTTGCGCTCGAGGTCGTCGAGCACCTCGACCTCTTTGCCGATCATCTTGTGCACGAGTTCGATGCGCAGGATGTCGTCGGTGAGGTACTCGCCGACGAGCTGCCCGTTGCGCAGCACCGTCAGTCGATCGGAGATCTCGTACACCTGCTCGAGGAAGTGCGAGACGAACAGGATGGCGACGCCGCTCTTCTTGAGCCGGCGGATGATGCGGAAGAGCTCCGCCACCTCGTCGGTGTCGAGGCTCGAGGTCGGCTCGTCGAGGATGAGCACCTTGGCCTGGATGCCGATCGCCCTCGCGATGGCGACCAGCTGCTGCACGGCGAGCGAGTGGGAGCTGAGGAGGGAGTTCGGGTCGATGTCGAGGCTGAGTCCCGCGAGCAGCTCCGCCGCCTGCGCCCTCGTCTTCTTCCAGTCGATGGCCGGCCCCCTGCGGGCTTCGCGGCCGAGCATGATGTTCTCGGCCACGGTGAGATTGGTGAGGAGGTTGACCTCCTGATAGACGGTGCTGATGCCCGCGGCCTGCGCCTGCGCTGGCGATGAGATCGACAGCGGCTTGCCATCGAGCAGGATGCGCCCGGTATCGATGGAGTAGACGCCGGTCAGAGCCTTGATGAGCGTCGACTTTCCCGCTCCGTTCTCGCCCATGAGCGAGTGGACTTCTCCGGGGAACATGCGGAAGTCGACCCCGTCGAGGGCTTTGACACCCGGGAACGCTATCGAGATCCCCGTCATGTCGATGACGGGAGCGGGCTGGCTCATGCGGATGGCTTTCTCTTCGTTGAGGTGAATCCTGGGCGAGGCACGCGCCTCGGCGCCAGCCGGGCGTGATGAGACCGTAGCGTAACTGCGGTCTCATCCGCGCCCGGCCGGCGCGACCGGTCAGTACTTGCGCGTCGGCAGCGCTTCCTTGGCCTGGGCCGACGTGAAGGTCGTCTCGTCGGTGACGATGCGCTTCGGCAGCGAGTCACCCGCCGTGATCTTCTTCACGATCTCGATCAGCTGCTTGCCCATGAGCGGGTTGCACTCCACGACGAAGTTGATCTTGCCGTCGGCAGCAGCCTGGAGCCCGTCGTGCGTGGCATCCGCGGTGATGATCTTGATGTCCTTGCCCGGCACCTTGCCTGCGGCCTCGATCGCCTCGATGGCACCGAGACCCATGTCGTCGTTCTGCGCCCAGACGAGCTTTACCTCGGGGTGCGACTTCAACAGAGCCTCCATGACCTGCTTGCCGCCCGAGCGGGTGAAGTCACCCGTCTGGCTTGCGACGATCTTGAGCTTCGGGTTGGCGGCGATCGCGTCGGCGAAGCCGGAGGTGCGGTCGAGCGCGGGCGCCGAGCCGGTGGTGCCCTCGAGCTGGATGATCGGCACGGTGTCGGTCGCGTCCTTGTACTCGTTCACCGCCCAGTCACCGGCTTCCTTGCCCTCCTTGACGAAGTCGCTGCCGAGGAACGTCACGTAGAGCGAGGTGTCCTTGGAGTCGACCGCGCGGTCGGTGAGCACAACCGGGATCTTCGCCGCCTTGGCTTCCTTGAGTACGGTGTCCCAGCCGGACTCAACGACCGGCGAGAACGCGATGACGTCGACGCGCTGCTGGATGTAGGAGCGGATCGCCTTGATCTGGTTCTCCTGCTTCTGCTGCGCATCCGAGAACTTCAGCTGAATACCCGCGTCTTTGAAGGAGCTCTTGATGTCCTTGGTGTTCGCGGTGCGCCATCCGCTCTCGGCACCGACCTGGGCGAAGCCCACGACGATGTCCTTGGCGTCCTTGGGGCCGCTGGAGCTCGAGCCGCCTCCAGCCGCACAGCCGGAGAGGGCGATCGCGATCGCCGCCCCTGCCGCTGCGATGGTGAGTAGTTTCTTCATCTAACCAAACCTCCTTGTTTAGTGCCGGTCTGCTGAGCCGCGGCCCTCATCCGGTGCGATCGGGGTGATCCGACCTGATTCAGAATGTTAGCGCTCACAATTGGTACGCACAACAGCGGATTATTACGGTGTGGTAACGCCGGTTTATCGCGGTTCTTGGCAGGTTACGCCAGATTGTTAGCGCTATCAATGGTTTAAGCCAGGATGGCCCGGTCGCTCACGCGACCGGGCCATCCTTGGGGCGGGCGAGCTACTTGGTCGAGCTCGCCCCCCTGCGCTTGTTGAAGACGTCGAACGCCACGGCCGCCAGGAGCACGAGGCCCTTGATCAGCTGCTGGTATTCGGTGCCGACGCCGAGGATCGACATGCCGTTGTTGAGGATACCGATGATGAGACCACCGATGATGGCGCCAGAGATCGTGCCAATACCACCCGTGATGGCCGCGCCACCGACGAAGACGGCGGCGATGGCGTCGAGTTCGAAGCCGTCACCGGCCTTCGGGTTCGCGAGGTTCAGCTGCGCTGTGAAAACGAGTCCGGCGAGAGCCGAAAGCACGCCCATGTTGATGAACAGCTGGAAACTGACCCGCTTGGTCTTCACGCCAGACAGCGCCGCCGCGTTGGCGTTGCCGCCCAGTGCGTAGATGTGCCTGCCCCAGACGGTATTCGCCATGACGGCCGAGTAACCCACCGTGAGCACTCCGAGCACGACGAGCACGATCGGCGTGCCACGGTATCCGGCCAGCAGGTACGCGACGAGCAGGATCAGCCCCACGGTGAAAGCGAGCTTCAGCACGAACCAGGTCAGCGGCTCGTCTTCCACCTCATACTTCTTGCGGGCAAGACGCTGGCGAACACCCTGCACGATGAGCGCGACGGCGGCGACGATACCGATGATCACCGTCAGCGGTTCGAGCGTGCTCGTTCCACCACCGAGGTCGGGCAGGAAGCCGGAACCGAGCGCGCGGAAGGAATCCGGGAAGGGCGAGATCTGCTGGTTCTGCAGCGTGATCTGCGTGAGGCCACGGAACAGGAGCATGCCGGCGAGCGTGACGATGAACGACGGTATTTCGAAGTAGGCGATCCAGAAGCCCTGGAACATGCCCACGAGTGCGCCGAGGATGAGGCACAGCACGATGGTGGCGAACCACGGGATGTGCCACTGGGTGATCATCACTCCCGACATGGCGCCGATGAAGGCCACAACGCTGCCGACGGAGAGGTCGATGTGACCGGCGATGATCACCATCACCATGCCGACCGCCAGGATCAGGATGTAGCTGTTCTGGATGACCAGGTTCGAGACGTTGATCGGCTTCAGCGTGATGCCACCTGTGGCAACCTGGAAAAAGACCACCAGGGCGATGAGCGCGATGAAGAGGCCAATCTGACGTAACTGGCCGGTGAGGTAATTGAGTGTTGCTTTGAACGGGCTCATCGGTGATCCAGTTCCCTTTCCTTGGTCATGAATTTCATCAGGTGTTCCGCGGTGGCCTCGCTGCGAGGCACGTCCGCCGTGATGCGACCCTCCGAGAGGGTGTAGATGCGATCGCAGATACCGAGCAGTTCCGGCAGTTCGGAGGAGATGACGATGACGCCCTTGCCCTCATCCGCGAGTTGGTTGATGATGCCGTAGATCTCGTACTTGGCGCCGACGTCGATGCCGCGAGTGGGCTCATCCAGAATGAGCACATCGGGGTTCGAGTACATCCACTTCGAGAGCACAACCTTCTGCTGGTTGCCTCCGGAGAGCTTGCCGGCGAGAGCAGCCACCGTCGGTGACTTGATGTTCATGCTCGTGCGGTAGCCCTCCGCGACGCGGCGCTCCTTGTTGCTGTCCACCCAGCCGCGCGCGGCGAGCTTCTGCAGCGATGCCGCGGAGATGTTCCTCGTGATGTCTTCGATCAGGTTGAGGCCGTAGCGCTTGCGATCCTCGGTGGCATACGCGATGCCGTTATCGATCGCGGCGCTCACCGTGTTCGTGTGGATCTCCACGCCGCGCTTATAGATCTTTCCGGTGATGTTGTGGCCGTAGCTGTGGCCGAACACGCTCATCGCGAGCTCGGTGCGGCCGGCACCCATGAGCCCCGCGATGCCCACGATCTCACCGGCGTGAACGGTGAGGTTCGCCTCCTTGACCACCTGCCGCGAGCGGTCGAGCGGGTGATACACCGTCCAGTCCTCGATGCGAAGGAGCTCGTCGCCGATCTTCGGCTCGTGGGCCGGATAGCGGTTGCCGAGTTCGCGACCGACCATCCCCTTGATGATGCGGCCTTCGCTGACGTCGTCCGCGACCATGTCGAGCGTCTCGATCGGCTTGCCGTCACGGATGATCGTCACCTCATCCGCGATCGCCTTGATCTCGTTGAGCTTGTGACTGATGATGATCGACGTGATGCCCTGGGCCTGCAGCTGCTTGATCAGGTCGAGCAGATGGGCAGAGTCCTCGTCGTTGAGCGCCGCGGTCGGCTCATCGAGGATGAGCAGCTTCACCTCCTTGGAGAGCGCCTTGGCGATCTCCACGAGCTGCTGCTTGCCCACGCCGATGTCCATGATCTTGGTGATCGGGTTATCGCGCAGACCGACGCGGTCGAGCAGCTTGCTCGCCTCGAGGTTGGTGCGATTCCAGTCGATCCAGCCCTTGGCCTGCTGTTCGTTGCCGAGGAAGATGTTCTCGGCGATCGACAGATAGGGGCTGAGCGCGAGCTCCTGGTGGATGATGACGATTCCGGCCGCTTCGGAGTCGTTGATGTTCTTGAACGCTACGGGCTCGCCCTCGAAGAGGATCTCGCCCTCGAAGGTGCCTGCCGGGTAGACCCCCGAGAGCACCTTCATGAGTGTTGACTTGCCCGCTCCGTTCTCGCCGCAGATGGCGTGAACGTGTCCGCGTTTGACCTCGAGCGAGACATCCTGGAGCGCCTTGACGCCCGGAAAAGTCTTCGTGATGTTGCGCATCTCGAGAATGGTTTCTGACACTGTGTATCTTCTTCCGTCGCTGTGAAGAAAGGACGACGCAGTGGCGGCGGAACGAATCCGCCGCCACTGCGCGGTGCTAGATCGAACCTACTTGAGGTCCGACTCCTTGTAGTAGCCACTGTCGATCAGAACCGACTTGTAGTTGTCCTTGGTGACCACGGTGGGCTGGAACAGGAAGGTCGGGACGATCTTGACCTTGTTGTTGTAGCTCTTCGTGTCGTTCACCTCGGGCTTCTTGCCCTTCAGGATGTCGTCGGCCATCTTGACGGCCTCCTTGCCGAGCTTGCGCGTGTCCTTGTAGATCGTCGAGTACTGCTGACCCGCGATGATCGACTTCACGGATGCCGCCTCAGCGTCCTGGCCGGTGATGATCGGCAGGGCGTCGGTGGCGTAACCCGCGCCGGTGAGGGCGGAGATGATACCGATCGACAGGCCGTCATACGGCGACAGGATGCCCTGAACCTTCGCGCCATCCGAGTAGGTGCTCGCGATGAGGTTCTGCATGCGCTTCTGAGCCGTGGCCGGGTCCCATCGCAGCGTTGCGATCTGCGTGAAACCGGTCTGGCCGCTCTTCACGACGAGGGTGCCGTCGTTGATGAAGGGCTTCAGGGTGTCCATCGCACCGTTGTAGAAGAACGTGGCGTTGTTGTCGTCGGGGCTACCGGCGAACAGCTCAACGTTGAACGGACCCTTCTTGTCGGTCTTCTTGCCGTCAGCATCGAGCACACCGAGACCGGTGAGCAGGCTCGTCGCCTGGTCTACACCGACCTTGTAGTTGTCGAAGGTCGTGTAGTAGTCGACGTTCTTGTTGCCGTTGATCAGGCGGTCATACGCGATGACCTTGATGCCCGCCTTGGCAGCGTTGTCGAGCTGGTCGCTCAGCGCGGTTCCATCGATCGACGCGATGATCAGGACCTTGGCGCCCTTGGTGATCATGTTGCTGATCTGCTGAACCTGCTGCGGGATCTTGTCATCGCCGTACTCGAGGTCGACCTTGTAGCCGAGCTTCTCGAGGTCGGCCTTGACTGCGTCGCCGTCCTTGATCCAACGCTCGGAGGTCTTCGTCGGCATCGCGACGCCGACGAGTGCGCCCTTGTTGTTGGTCGCGCCGGTGTCGCTGCTGCCGCCACGGCCGCCGCCGGAGCAGGCAGCCATCGTTGCGATGACCGCGCCCGCGGTCAGGACCGCGAGTAGTGCTTTCTTATTCACTGTGTTTCCTTTCGGTTTTTCTATGGACATCGTTGTCAGGAGTGGTGCGAAGCGGGACGCGGCTCGTCCATGAAGACCGCGTCTCCTCCCGGCAGCGCGTTGATCGCGACCGTCGGTGAGTGTGGGGCGCGCCCGGCGGTGAGCATCAGATGCCCTGTGCCAAGCGATAGTACGCGGCATTCCAGCGCACCTCGCGCTGGAAACCGCGAACAGTGGTGTCCTCGTCGATCACGAGCAACTCGGTGCGCGCGATGTCGGCGAAGTCTTCGAAGGCCTCGATACCCACGGCCGTCGACATGACGGTGTGGTGGGCGGCGCCGGCCGTGAGCCAGGCGGTCGCGCTCGTGGCGAAATCGGGTGCCGGCTTCCACAGGGCGCGGGCGACCGGGAGCTTCGGCAGCGGCTGCGGCAGGTCGACGACCTCGACCACATTGGCGGTGAGGCGGAAGCGGTCGCGCATGTCGCTGAGGGCGGCGACGACGGCGGGGCCTGCATCCGTGTCGAAGACCAGGCGCACCGGGTCTTCCCTGCCGCCGATGCCGAGCGGGTGCACCTCGAGGCGCGGCTTCGACGTCGTGAGCGACGGGCACACCTCGAGCATGTGGGCGCCGAGGATCGTCTCGTTGCCCGGGACCATGTCGTAGGTGTAGTCCTCCATGAGGGATGCGCCGCCGGGGAGCCCCGCGCCCATCACCTTGGCCGCGCGCACGAGCACCGCGGTCTTCCAGTCACCTTCCGCCCCGAAGCCGTAGCCGTCGGCCATGAGCCGCTGCACGGCGAGGCCGGGGAGTTGGCGGAGCGCGCCGAGGTCTTCGAAGGTTGTGGTGAATGCTCCGAAGTCGCCCGCCTCGAGGAAGGAGCGGAGCCCCAGCTCGATGCGGGCGCCGTAGCGCAGGGAGTCCGCTCGCTCGGCGCCGGGGTGAAGCTCTGGCGCGACGTCGTAGAGGTCCAGGTATTCGGCGACCAGGGCATCCGTGTCTGCGTCGCTCGCGGCGTCTACGGCCTCGGCGAGCTCGTTCACGCCCCAGGTGTTGACGCTCACCCCGAAGCGCAGCTCGGCCTCGGTCTTGTCACCCTCGGTCACGGCGACGTAGCGCATGTTGTCGCCGAAGCGGGCGAGCTTGAGCGAACGCACGGCGTTCCATCCGGATGCGGCGCGCGACCAGGTGCCGATCTGCGCGGTGACCGCGGGGTTCGAGACGTGGCCGACGACGGTCTTGCGCGCGACGTTCAGGCGCGTCTGGATGTAGCCGAACTCGCGGTCACCGTGCGCCGCCTGGTTGAGGTTCATGAAGTCGAAGTCGATCTCCGCCCAGGGCAGCTCGACGTTGGCCTGCGTGTGCAGGTGCAGGAGCGGCTTCTGCAGCGCGTCGAGGCCGGAGATCCACATCTTCGCGGGGCTGAAGGTGTGCATCCACGCGATCACGCCGACGACGTTGTCCGCGCTGTTGGCGTCGAGCATTGCGCGGCGAATCGAGTCGGAGTCCTTGAGCACCGGCTTCCAGACCACGGTGACCGGGATGTCCGAGGCCGCCTGCAGTCCGCGAACGACCTCCTGCGACTGCTCGGCGACCTGGCGCAGCGTCTCCTCGCCGTAGAGGTTCTGGCTTCCGGTGAGGAACCAGACCTCGTTGTTCGCGAGGTTCGGGACGATGCTGCGGCTCACTTCTGGTCTCCTTCTGCCGGGCGCCCTGCTGCGGGCTGCCCATAGACGTTCTGGTAGCGATCGAACAGGGAGTCGATCGAGGGCTGGGGGATCGGGATGATCTCGCCGAGTTGCCGGGCGATGTGGACCGTGCGCGCCACATCCTCGGCCATGACCGCGGCCTTGACCGCGTCGCGGGCGTTCTTGCCGATCGTGAAGACGCCGTGGTTCTGCATGAGCACCGCGCGGGAGCGGTGGCCGCTGAGGGTCTGCACGATGCCGCGACCGATCGAGTCGTCACCGATGATCGCGAACGGACCGACCGGGATGTCTCCCCCGAATTCGTCTGCCATGGCGGTGATGACGCACGGGATGGCCTCGCCGCGCGCCGCCCAGGCCGTGGCGTAGGTGGAATGGGTGTGCACCACTCCCCCGACCTCGGGCATGGAGCGGTACACGTAGGCGTGCGCCGCCGTGTCGCTCGACGGAGCGTGGTCGCCCTCGATCACGGTGCCGTCGAGGTCGCAGAGGATCATGTTCTCGGGCGTGAGCTCGTCGTAGTCGACACCGCTCGGCTTGATCACGAAGAGGTCTGCGCCCGGCACGCGACCGGAGATGTTGCCGCCCGTCCAGACGACCAGTTCGTAGCGCACGAGCTGCTCGTGCAGCTTCGCCACATCCCGTCGAACGGCCAGGATGGCGTCGTTCAGCGCGGTCATGCTGCACTCCCCTCGGAGTTCGCAGCGGCGGGAGCGAGCGCCTCGCGCCGAAGTGCCTTGAGCCGGTGCATCACGTCGTTGCCGCCGCGACCGAAGTAGTCGTGCAGGGTCGCGTACTCCGCGTAGAGCAGGTCGTAGGCATCCGCCCTGGTTGCGTCGGGCGTGTAGACGCCGCGGTTGAGCTTGCCCATGGCGTTGCCCGCGGCGAGCACGTCGGGGTAGGCGCCAGCGGCGACGGCCGCATGGATCGCGGAGCCGAGCGCCGGCCCCTGATCGCTGCCGATCGTGGAGATCGGCATCCGCAGCACGTCGGAGTAGACCTGCATCAGGAACGGGTTCTTGATGAGGCCGCCGGCCGCGATGAACTCGGTGACGGGAATGCCGCTCGCGTTGAACGTCTCGACGATCTCGCGCGTGCCGAATGCCGTGGCCTCGAAGAGCGCGCGATAGATGTCTTCCGGCCGCGTCGTGAGGGTCGTACCCAGCACAACGCCGCTGAGCTCGTGGTCGACGAGCACCGAGCGGTTGCCGCTCTGCCAGTCGAGGGCGATGAGCCCGTGAGCACCGACCGGCTGGTCCTTCGAGAGTTCGGTGAGGTACTCGTGGATGCTGATCTCGCGACGCTCCGCCTCCTGGCGGTACTCGCCCGGCACCTGGTTGTGCACGTACCACGCGAAGATGTCGCCGACGCCGGACTGGCCGGCCTCGTATCCGTAGAGCCCCGAGACGATGCCGCCATCCACGACGCCGCACATGCCGGGCACCTCGGCGAGCCGATCGCTGTTCATCACGTGGCAGGTGGAGGTGCCCATGATCGCGAGCATCTGGCCGGGCTCGACGGCGCGGGCCGCGGGGGCGCAGACGTGAGCGTCGACGTTGCCGACCGACACGGCGATGCCCTCGGGCAGGCCGGTCCAGGCCGCTGCCTCGGCAGTGAGCGTTCCCGCGGCGGCGCCGAGCTGGCCGATCTCGTGGGCGACCTTATCGATGGCGAAACGGGCGAACTCGGGGTTGAGCGCGGCCAGGAACTCCTCGGACGGATACTCGCCATCCTGCAGGATGCCCTTGTAGCCCGCGGTACACGCGTTGCGTACGTAGCGACCGGTGAGCTGCCAGACGATCCAGTCGGCAGCCTCGAGCCAGTGATCCATGCGCTCGTAGAGCTCGGGGTCCTCCTCGAGCAACTGCAGTCCCTTGGCGAATTCCCACTCGCTCGAGATGAGCCCGCCATAGCGCGGCAGCCAGGACTCGCCGCGCTGGGCGGCGAGCTCATTGATGCGATCGGCCTGGCGCTGCGCGGAGTGGTGCTTCCAGAGCTTGACGTAGGCGTGAGGCCGATCGGCGTACTCGGGCAGCTCGTTCAGTGGTGTGCCGTCGGCGACCACGGGCATGGGCGTGCTGGCCGTGAAATCAGTGCCGATGCCGATGACCTGGGCGGGGTCGATGCCCGCGCGGCGCACCGCCTCCGGTACCGCGTTCTTCAGCACGTCGACGTAGTCAGAGGGAACCTGCAGCGCCCAGTCCGGCGGGAGTGCCGCGCCCGTCTCAGCGAGCACCGAATCCATCACGGCGTGCGGGTATTCGAAGGTCGCGGTACCGAGTTCGGCGCCGTCTGACACTCGCACGACGAGTGCCCGGCCGGAGAGCGTTCCGTAGTCGACGCCGATCACAAATCGGTCGTCTGGCCGGGCGGATGCGCTGGGCTGCACTACGGGACTCCTTCGTCAGGCAGGGGGTGCGCCCAGAATTGTGAGCGCTAACAATTTTCGCAGGTTTCATGGTACCACCAGAGGCCCCTCGGCCGCCTCTTCGTACCCCTTCTGACACCCTCGTCCCCCTCTTCGCACCGCCCATCGGAACCCCATTCGCCGAGCGTGCCCGGCAGAGTGCGAGGCGGGGACACAGAGAAGGCCGGCCCCGACTCTCGTCGGAACCGGCCTTCGCTTGAGGTGCTACTACTTGGTGAGCGGCTCGAGCGTCGGGTCGTTGGCGTACGACTCGGCTGCGTTCTCCTTGGTCACCAGCTGCGGCGGCAGCAGGTAGGTCGGAACAACCTTCACACCGTTGTTGTAATCGGTGGAGTTGGTCTCCGGCTTGGTGCCCTTCTGCAGGTCAGACGCCATCTGGATGGCGTGCTTGACGAGCGCACGGGTGTCCTTGTTGATGGTGGAGTACTGGATGCCAGCCATGATCGACTTGACCGACTCAACCTCGGAGTCCTGACCGGTCACGACCGGCACAGGCTTGTTGGCGCTCTGCACCGAGGTGATGATGGCGCGAGCCAGGGTGTCGTTCGGGGAGAGGACGCCGTCGAGCTCGGTGGATCCGTAGCTGCTGGTGAGCAGGTTGTCCATGCGGCTCTGTGCGTTCTCCGGCTTCCAGCCCGCGGTAGCGGTCTGCTTGATGTCGGTCTGGCCAGAGACCACCTTGAGCGTTCCGTCGTCGATCTTCGGCTGGAGGACCTTCATCGCGCCCTTGAAGAAGACGGGAGCGTTGGCGTCATCCGAAGAACCGGAGAAAAGCTCGATGTTGAAGTTCTTCTTGTCCGGGAACTTCTTCTTCATGCCGTCGAGCAGGGCCTGGCCCTGGAGCTCGCCGACCTTCTCGTTGTCGTACGCGACGTAGTAGTCGACGTCCTTGGTGTTCAGGATGAGTCGGTCATACGCGATGACGACCGCGCCCGCGTCGTGAGCGGCCTTGACCTGGGTGCCGAGCTGGCCACCGTCGGCAGCGCCGATGATGATGACCTTGGCGCCCTTGGTGACCATCGACTGGATCTGGCCCTGCTGGTCGGCAACGGTGCTCGAAGCGCCCGCGTACTGCACGTCGCTCTTGAACCCGGCCGCGGCCAGACCGTCGGTGAACAGCTTGCCCGCGAGGACCCAGTTCTCCGAGGTCTTCGACGGCAGGGCGACGCCGACGAGGGCATCCTTGGCAAACCCGGCAGCGTCGCCGGACTTGCCCGTGTTGCCGGCGTCGCGGGTGGAGCAGCCGGAGAGCGCCATGAGCGCAACCGCGGCGATCGCCGTGGTGGTAATAGCGAGTTTTCGCATATCAATCACTTTCTGTTGTTGTGGTGGTATTGCAGGGTGAACCGATGCAGTTACTGCTGGCGGGTGGACTCCGATGGAGTCAGGTCTGCGGAGCTGCCCGTGGTCGGTGCGACCGCCGGCGGCTCGGTGGTGCCCTCGTCGAGCTTGCGGCGGCGGGTGAGCATGCCGATGAAAGACGGCCTGCCCTGGCTCTTGTTGTAGACGTCGACGGAGACGGCGATCAGCAGCACGAGGCCCTTGATGATCTGCACCTTGTCGATGCCGACACCCATCAGCTGCAAGCCGTTGTTGAGCACGGCCATGACGAGACCACCGATGATCGACCCGGCAACGGTTCCGATGCCGCCGAAGATCGCGGCACCACCGATGAACACGGCGGCGATCGCGTCGAGCTCCCAGTTGAGGCCGTCCTGTGGTCCGGATGCATTGGAGCGGGCCACGAAGATCATGCCTGCGAGCGAGGCGAGCACGCCCATGTTGACCATGAGCAGGAAGTCGACCCGGCGGGAGTTGACACCGGACAGCTTGGCCGCGGGGCGGTTTCCACCGACCGCATAGATGTGGCGCCCGAAGATCGTGTTGCGGGTGAGGAAGGAGTACAGCACGATCAACACGCCGAGAATGATGCCGGAGACGGGGAAGCTGGTCCCGACGCGACCGCCGGCAAAGCTGAGGGTGGCTGCGACGACGACGCCGACCAACACGACGAGCTTGATGGTGGTGACCCACAGCGGGATCGGCTCAGCACCGAGGGCGATCCGAGTTTTGCGCGCGCGGAACTCCCCGTAGACGATGGCGATGGCAACGAGCAATCCCAGGATGAGCGTGGGGTTGTTGTATCCGGTGTCCGGCCCGAAGTCGGGCAGATAACCGGCGCCGATGAAGGTGAAGCCGTCTGGCACGGGAATCGTGTTCGCGTTGCCGATGAACTGGTTGCCGCCGCGGAAGATGAGCATGCCGCCGAGGGTGACGATGAACGCGGGAACTCCGACAAAGGCGACCCAGAAGCCCTGCCACGCGCCGATCAGTGCACCGACGACGAGGCCGAGCACGATGGCGAGCGGCCACGGCAGGTCCCAGGACTTCATCGCGCTGGCGACGACGATTCCGCTGAATGCCGCGACCGATCCGACCGAGAGGTCGATGTGGCCCGCGATGATGAGCATCACCATGCCGATGGCGAGGATCAGGATGTAGGAATACTGACTGACCAGGTTGATCAGGTTTCCCGGCGTCAGCGTCAGGCCGTTCGTCGCGACCTGGAAGATGATGATGATGACGATCAGGGCCGCGAGGATCGTGAACTGACGGAGATTGGAACTCCCACCGCCAAAGATTTTCTTGATGTCTTTGATGCCGCTCATGCGTGTTGAACCTTCTTCTTGGCCGAGGTCATGCTCTTCATCACGAATTCCGGATCCGCTTCCGCGGCGGGAATGTCGTTGGTGATGGCACCCTCGAAAATGGTGTAAATGCGGTCAGAGATACCGAGCAGTTCGGGAAGCTCAGAGGAGATAACAATGACGCCCTTGCCCTGGGCTGCGAGCTGCTGGATGATGCCGTAGATCTCGTACTTGGCACCGACGTCGATGCCGCGGGTCGGCTCATCGAGGATCAGCAGATCCGGGTCGGTGAACATCCACTTGGCCAGGACAACCTTTTGCTGGTTTCCCCCGGACAGTGTGGACATGCCGGCCTCGACGCTCGGCGTCTTGATCCGGAGTTCCTTGCGGTAACGCTCCGCGACCAGGAACTCCTGGGAGTTGTCGACGACCTGGCTGCGCGAGATCTTCTTCAGCTTGGCCGAGACGATCGAACGCTTAATGTCATCGAGCAGGTTGAGGCCGAGCACCTTGCGGTCCTCGCTCACGTAGGCCATACCGTTGTCGATGGCCTCGGTGACGCTGCGCACCTGGATCTCTTCGCCATCCTTGATGATCTGGCCGGAGACGAAATTGCCGTATGAACGACCGAAGATACTCATGGCCAGCTCCGTGCGACCGGCGCCCATGAGCCCGGCGAAGCCGACGATCTCACCACGGCGCACGTAGAAGCTGGAGTTCTTGACGACCATGCGCTCCGCGACCTGCGGGTGCTGCACCGTCCAGTTCTTGACCTCGAAGAACACCTCGCCCAGCTTGGGACTGCGGTCCGGGAAGCGGCTCTCGAGGTTGCGACCGACCATCCCGCGGATGATCCGGTCCTCGTTAACGCCGTCGGACTTGACGTTGAGCGTCTCGATGGTCTTGCCGTCGCGCAGGATGGTGATGGAGTCCGCGATCTGCTCGATCTCGTTGAGCTTGTGCGAGATCATGATCGACGAGATGCCCTTGCCCTTGAGTCCCACGATCAGGTCGAGCAGATGCTGGGAGTCGGAGGAGTTCAGCGCGGCGGTCGGCTCGTCGAGGATGAGCAGCTTGACCGACTTGTTGAGTGCCTTCGCGATCTCGACCAGCTGCTGCTTGCCGACGCCGATATTCCGCACCAGGGTGTCCGGGTCATCCGACAGTCCCACGCGGGCGAGCAGTTCGCGAGCGCGTAGCTGTGCCTTCTTCCAGTCGATCACGCCGAACCTGCCGGGCTCGTTGCCCAAGAAGATGTTCTCGGTGATAGAGAGGTGAGGGATCAGGGCGAGTTCCTGGTGGATGATCGCGATGCCGGCGTTCTCGCTGGCACGGATGCCGTTGAAACGAACCACTTCGGACTGGTACACGATGTCGCCGTCGTAGGTCCCGTAGGGGTAGACCCCGGAGAGGACCTTCATGAGCGTGGACTTGCCCGCGCCGTTCTCACCGCAGATGGCGTGGATCTCGCCCGTCTGCACCGTCATGGACACATTGGACAGAGCCTTGACGCCGGGGAATTCCTTGGTGATCGACCTCATCTCGAGGATCGGGGGTACTGCAGGCATGTGACCTCTTCGTCAAAAATTGCGAAAGATATCGGGGTTCGATGGCGACGGCACGCGATTCGTGTGACCGTTCACATTGTGTCACCAATGCTGCCTCGCGCCCCTCACCGTGTCAAGTTGGCCTTCCTCACGGTTCGATAACGGCGACGCAACTTTCGCGCGCGACCATCCGGAAGCGCTCAGTGGGGCGCGGTCGACGCTCGCACTCGCAACAGGGGCAGTATCTGCTCGTAGTCCGTGCGGGTCTCGCCGTGCAGTTCGCCCAGCAGGATCGCGACGGCCCGGCGCCCGATCTCCGCGAAGTCCTGGCGCACGGTCGTGAGCGGCGGCCAGTAGTGCCTGGCCTCCGGGATGTCGTCGAAGCCGACCACGCTCACGTCACCCGGCACATCGAGCCCGGCCTCGCGGAAGGCGTGCAGCAGCCCGAGTGCCATCTGATCGTTCGCCGCGAAGACCGCGGTGAAGTCGCGGTAGACCACGAGTTCCCTGCCGGCCTGGTAGCCGAACTCGGCGGTCCAGTCCCCGAGGATCGGAGGGTGGGTTCTGAGGTCGGCGTCGTTGATCTCCTCGAGGAAGCCCTGCATCCGCGCCTCTGCCTCGATCCAGTCCTGTGGACCGGCGAGGTGCACGATCTCCTTGTGGCCGAGCTCGATGAGGTGGCGGGTGGCGGCGCGCGCGCCCGAGATCTGGTCGACGGAGAGACTGCGTGGGGCATCGCGGCCCGTCGAGTCGAGGGTGACGAGCGGCAGCTTCACGTCGAGTTCTTTGATCGCCTCGAAGACCTGCACCTGCGGCGAGATCACGAGAAGCCCCTCGACCGCTTGGTTCGTGAGGTACTCGAGATTCTCCCTGATCGAGTCGTAGTCGCTCGAGACGAGGCTCGTCGTGCTGATGAGGTAGCCGGCATCCCGGGCCGCGCTTTCGATCGCGCGCAGGCTCGTCGCCGGACCGTAGTGCGCCGTCTGCGCGGTCAGCACGCCGAGGGTGCGCGACCTGCTGGTGACGAGGGCCCTGGCCGCCTGATTCGGACGGTAACCGATCTCTTCGATGACCTCGAGCACGCGCTGCTTCGTGCTCGGCCGGATGCTCTCGGAGTTGTTGAGCACGCGGGACACGGTCTGGTACGACACGCCTGCGAGCCGCGCCACATCACGGATGTTCGGGGCGCGAACCCTGTCTGCTTCCATGGTGTCTGCTACCCGGCTCCGTCGGCAATGTGTACGGTCACATTAGTTGAGCACCATTATGACCTACGGCTGGCCCGGTGCGTGCCCGGCTACTTCAGGGCCTGCTGCACGTCCGCGATGAGGTCGTCGACGCCCTCGATACCCACCGAGAGCCGCACCACGTTATCTGGCACCTCGAGCGCGGTGCCGCGCACCGAGGCGTGGGTCATCTCCGAGGGGTAGCCGATGAGGGACTCGACGCCGCCGAGTGACTCGGCCAGCTGGAAGATCTCGGTCGACTGGGCAAAGTTGCGCGCGGCCTCGGCGCCACCGCGCACTGCGACAGACAGCATGCCGCCGAAGCCGCGCATCTGCCGCGCAGCGAGTTCGTGCCCGGGGTGGGTGGGCAGACCCGGGTAGTAGACGCGCTCGATCGCCGGATGCCCGACGAGCACCTCGGCGATGGCCTGCGCGTTCGAGGAGTGCCGCTCGACGCGCACGGCGAGCGTCTTGATCCCGCGCGTCGTGAGCCAGCCATCCAGCGGTGCGGAAACCGGACCAACAGCGAACTGCAGGAAGCCGACCTTGGCCGCGAGTTCGTCATCGTTCAGAATGAGGGCGCCGCCGAGCACGTCGGAGTGACCACCCAGGTACTTGGTCGTCGAGTGCACGACCACGTCCGCGCCGAAGGCCAGCGGGTTTTGCAGGTACGGCGAGGCGAAGGTGTTGTCGACGACGACGAGAGCTCCCGCCTCGTGGCCGAGTTCCGCGAGCTTGGCGATGTCCGTGATCTTGAGTAGCGGGTTGCTCGGGGTCTCCACCCACAGGATCCGTGTCTCCGGGCGGATGGCCGCGCGGACGGCATCCAGGTCCGACATCTCGACCGTGTCGAGACTTATGCCCCACGGGACATGTACCTTGCTCACGAGCCTGTGCGTTCCGCCGTAGACGTCATTGCCCATGATGATGTGGTCGCCCGGTCGCAGCACGGAGCGAAGCAGGATGTCCTCCGCCGCCAGCCCGGAGCTGAAGCTGAAGCCGTGCGCGCCGCCCTCGAGACTTGCGAGTTGCTCCTGCAGAGAATCCCGGGTGGGGTTCGCGCTGCGGGTGTACTCGTAGCCATCGCGCAAACCGCCGATGCCGTCCTGCACGAAGGTGGAGGTTTGGTAGATCGGCGGGATGATCGCGCCGGTGCGGGGGTCGAAGGCCTGGCCGGCGTGGATGGCGCGAGTGCTGAAGTCCTGCTGCTGTGACACTGAGGTTCTTTCTGTAGGTTTCCGAGTTAATCGGAGAGGAAGGTGAGCAGGTCGTGGCGGGTGACCACGGCGGCGGGCTTGCCGTCTTCGACGACGAGCAGGGCATCCGCTTCACCGAGCGCGGCGCGCGCATCGCTTATCGACTCGTGCATACCGATGAGGCCGAGCGGAGCACCGATGAACTTCTCCACCGGATCGGTCATCTGGGCATCACCCGTGAAGACGTGGTCGAGCAGCGACCGCTCCTCGAGCGCACCGACGACCTCACCGATGACCACCGGCGGCTCTGCGCTGAGCACGGGCATCTGCGAGACGCCGTACTTGGTCATGATCTGGATCGCGTCGCGCACGGTGTCGGACGGGTGGGCGTGCACGAGGTCGGGCAGCGCACCCGTCTTGTGACTGATGACGTCGGCGACGGTGCGCTCCTCGGCGAGCTGCGTGAACCCGTAGGACTGCATCCACTTGTCACTGAAGACCTTGTTCAGGTAGCCGCGGCCGCCGTCCGGAAGCAGGACCACCACGACGGCATCCGCCGGCAGATCCTTCGCCGCCTTGAGGGCGGACGCGACGGCGAGCCCGCTCGAACCGCCGACGAGCAGGCCCTCCTCCCGGGCGAGCCTCCGCGTGAACTCGAAGGACTCGGCATCCGACGATGCGATGATCTCGTCGACCACCGTGGGGTCGTAGGCCTCGGGCCAGAAGTCTTCGCCGACGCCCTCAACGAGGTATGGCCTGCCACTGCCGCCCGAGTAGACGGAACCCTCCGGGTCTGCGCCGATGACGCGCACCGCACCATCCGACACCTCCTTGAGGTACTTGCCAACGCCGCTGATGGTGCCGCCGGTGCCGACTCCTGCGACAAAGTGCGTGACCTTGCCCTCGGTGTCTCGCCAGATCTCCGGCCCCGTCGTCTCATAGTGGCTGAGCGGCCCGTTGAGGTTGGAGTACTGGTTGGGCTTGAAGGCACCGGGGATGTCGCGGGCGAGCCGGTCGCTCACCGAGTAGTACGACTCCGGGCTCTCCGGCGCGACGGCGGTCGGTGTGACCACGACCTCGGCGCCGTAGGCGAGCAGCACGTTGCGCTTCTCCTCGCCCACCTTGTCTGGCAGAACGAACACGCAGCGGTAACCGCGCTGCTGGGCGACGAGCGCCAGCCCGATGCCGGTGTTGCCGCTCGTCGGCTCGACGATCGTGCCCCCGGGCATGAGCCTGCCCTCGCGCTCCGCCGCGTCGATGATGCGCGTGGCGATGCGATCCTTGGACGAGCCACCAGGGTTCAGGTACTCGACCTTGACGAGCACGGTGGCCGCGATCCCGTCGGTCACATGCTGAAGCTTGACCAGTGGCGTGTTGCCAATCAGGTCGAGGACAGTTTCTGCGTACTTCACCACGCCAATCTACCAATGGCCGCTGTGCGCGAGTCGTCTGTTACCCCTGCGGGCGGGCAACGGGAACGGTTCGCGCAGCGGTTTCGATACACTCGCTGCGCGAGCACTCAACCCACCTAACCGCGGGTGCTTCCCACGGGTGCTCAGCGGCGGGTGATCTGCTCCGCGTACAGCTTCGCGTAGGTTCCCTCCGCGGCGACGAGCTCCGCGTGGGTGCCGCGCTCAACGATCCTGCCGCCCGAGACGACGAAGATCACGTCCGCACCGACGATCGTGGACAACCGGTGCGCGATCGCGATGGTCGTGCGACCGGCGGATGCCGCATCCAGCGCGTCCTGCACGACGCGCTCCGAGACGGAGTCGAGCGCGCTCGTGGCCTCGTCGAGGATGAGCACCCTCGGGTCCTTGAGGATGACCCTGGCGATCGCGATGCGCTGCTTCTCCCCGCCGCTCAACCGGTAGCCGCGCTCCCCGACCACCGTGTCGTAACCCTCGGGGAACGACGCGATCGTGGCGTGGATGTTTGCGGCCCTGGCGGCCTCGATGAGTTGCGCGTCGCTCGCATCCGGCCTGGCGTAGCGCAGGTTCTCGGCGATCGTGGCGTGGAAGAGGTAGGTCTCCTGGCTGACGATGCCGATGTTCGAGACGAGCGAGTCCTGTCGGAGTTCGCGCACGTCGTCACCGGCGAACAGGATGCGGCCGCTCGACGCCTCGTGAAACCGCGGGATCAGGTAGGAGACGGTGGTCTTGCCGGCTCCCGAGGGTCCGACGAACGCGGCGAACTGGCCCGGCTCAATGGCGAAGGAGACCTCGTCGAGCGTGGGGCTGGCCTCCCGGCCGGCGTCGGGATAGGCGAAAGTCACGCGGTCGAACTCGACGCTGCCGAGCTTGGCCGGGTCGACCTCGCGAGCGTCGGGAGCATCCTTGATCGCCGGCCGCAGGTCGAGGTACTCGAAGATGCGGGCGAATAGCGCCTGCGAGGTCTGCAGGTCGAGGGCGACGCGCATGAGCCCGAGCAGTGGGAAGATGAGTCGCGCCTGCACCGTGGTGAACGCGACAATCGTTCCGGCCGTGACCGGAACGTCGCCGAGGATGAGCCACGCGGCGACGAGGTAGACCACCGCCGGGATGATGGCGAGAAAGATCTGCACGAGCGCGAAGAACCACTGGCCGCTCATCTGCTGGCGCACCTGGAGACGCACCTGGTTGTCGTTCTCGTTCGAGTAGCGGCCGACTTCGGCCTGCTGCTGGTTGAAGCTCTTGGCGAGCAGGATGCCGGAGACCGAGAGCGTCTCCTGAGTGATCGCGGTCATGTCGCTCAGCGACTCCTGCGTCTGGGTCGCGATGCGCGCGCGCACCTGCCCGACCCGACGCTGGGCGAGCGCCAGCACCGGCATGAGCACGACGGCGACGAGCGTCAGCTGCCACGACAGCAGCAGCATCGCCACGAAGGCGGCGATCACGGTGACCGTGTTGCCGAGCACGCTCGCCACCGTGTTGGTGAGCACGCTCGCCACGCCACCGACGTCGTTCTGCAGCCTGGACTGGATGACGCCGGTCTTGGTGCGCGTGAAGAACGCGAGTTCCATGAGCTGCAGGTGGCTGAACAGTCGGATGCGCAAAGCACCCATGACCTTGTTGCCCACGGTAGCGGTGAGCCAGGTCTGCCACACGCCGAGCGCGGCGGACGAGACGTAGATCAGGATCATGAGCGAGACGATGCCCACCAGCATCGGCACGTTCGGGCCGCCCCTGGGGAACAGGCCCAGGTCGAAGGCCTCCTTGGTCAGCAGCGGCGGCAGCACCGAGAGTCCCGCGCCCACGACAACGAGCACGGCGGTGACAACGAGCGAGGAACGGTGTGGAACGAAGAGGGCTCCGATGCGGCGAACGAGGCCGGGGATCTTCGGGGCGTCGGCGTTCGCTGCCCGCTGGGCACGCGCATCCGCCCCGCTCACGCGGACGCTCCTTGCACCACCACCGCGCATCCCGCTCACTCGTAAACCCTACGGTGCGCCGTGGCGCCGAGCGTGCGTGTTCGCGCGCAGCGTGCGACTAGCCCTTGGTGCTGCCTGCGAGGAGGCCCCGCACGAAGAAGCGCTGCAGGGCAAAGAACACGATGAGCGGCACGAGGATGGAGATGAACGCACCGGCCGTCAGCAGGTTCCAGTCCTGACCGCGGCTTCCCGTGATCTCGGCCAGCAGCTTCGTCATCGGGGCGGCCTCGCCGCTCGCGAAGATGAGCGCGACGAGCAGGTCGTTCCAGACCCAGAGGAACTGGAAGATGGCGAAGGATGCGATGGCCGGCATGGTGAGCGGCAGCACGATCCTGAAGAAGATCTGCCCGTGCCCGGCGCCGTCCACCTTCGCTGCCTCGATGACCTCGCCCGGGATCTCGGAGATGAAGTTGTGCAGCAGGAAGATCGCGAGCGGCAGCGCGAAGATCGTGTGCGCGATCCACACCTGGGCGTAGGAACCGTCGGTGGAACCGAGGCTCGAGAACACGTTGACGTTGCCGATTCGAAGACCGCGCGAGAAGAGGCTCAGCAGCGGAACGAGCGCCATCTGCAGCGGCACGATCTGCAGCGCGAAGACGCCGATGAAGATCCAGTTCTTGCCCTTGAAGTCGATCCAGGCGAAGGCGTAGGCGGCGAGCGCCGCGATCACGAGCGGGAACGCCGTTGCGGGAACCGTGATCGCGAGCGAGTTGATGAACGAGCCGGCGAGGTCGAGCTGGCTGTTGCCCGACTTCAGCACGTCTGTGTAGTTCTGGAACGTGAAGCCCCAGTTCTGGAAGATCGTCCACCAGCCCGTCGTCTGCACGAGCACACCGGGACGCACGGAGGAGATGAACAGGCCGAAGGTGGGGATCGTCCACAGCACCGCGATGATGAGCGCAGCGGCCGTCGCGCCGCGGCTGGTGAGCCGCTTCTTAGTCTTGCGCACGATCGAACCTTCGATGCGCCGTTCGCCCTCCGCGAGCCGATCCCTGGTGGTGCGATCGAGCGGCAGTTCTGCCGGGATTGTCGACGTCATCGGATCTCCCTCTGCTTCTTGATCTGTCTGGCGTTGTACACGATGATCGGCAGTACCAGCAGGAAGAGCACCACGGCGAACGCGGCCGAGCGGCCCGTCTCGAAGGTCTTGAACTGGGTGTACATCTCGTTCGCTATGACGCTCGTGTCGTTCGCGCCGGCGGTGAGGGTTCGCACGATGTCGAAGACCTTGAGCGAGGCTATCGAGATCGTGGTGAGCACCACGATGAGCGAGGGCCGGATGCCGGGCAGCGTCACGTTCGCGAAGCGCTGCCACCCGTTCGTACCGTCGAGCTCTGCCGCCTCCAGCTGCTCCGTCGGCACGCCCTTGATGGCCGCCGACAGGATGACCATGGCGAATCCGGTCTCGATCCAGATCAGGATGACGATGAGGAACAGCGTGTTCCAGGGCGAGTTCTGCAGGAACTGCACGGGCTGCCCACCCAGCCACACGATGATCTGGTTGAGCACACCGATCTGGTTCTGGTCCTGCGGGCGAGCCGCATAGACGAACTTCCAGATGATGCTCGCACCGACGAAGGAAATGGCCATGGGCATGAAGACGAGGGCCTTGAAGACCTTCTCTCCGCGCGACTTGTCGATGAAGACCGCGTAGGCGAGCCCGATCGCCGTGGAGACGATCGGGGCGATGAGCACCCAGACGATCGTGTTCAGCACCGTGCGGATGGCGGACTCCTGCGTGAAGATCCACACGAAGTTGTCGAAGCCGATGAACCGCCCGCGCCCGCTGTAGAACGAGTCGATCGTGGTCTTGATGGTGGGGTAGATGAGGCCGATGGCGAGCAGGATGATCGCCGGGCCGAGGAAGCCGAGCAGCTGGAACAGGTAGCCCGCGCCCTCCCTCGAGCGGTAGTCGATGATGAAGAGCACGCCACCGAGAACCGCGGCGACGGCCGCGGCCCACGCCACGGAGCCCAGCAGAAGGAAGGCGATCGCGGGCGCGAGGACGCACACGGCGAGACGGATGATCGTGTAGCGCCTGCCCGTGCGGGGAGCGATCTCGACGAAGAAGAGCACCAGCGCGATGACGATGAGGAACGCCAGAATCACGAGCGGAATCTGGGCGAGCGCTGGCAGGCCCGCTATCCAGGTCAGGAAGTCTGACATTGAAACCCTTTCGAGTGCAGCGGTGGACTCAACGGTTCAGGCGACGGAGCGCTGAGCACACCGTAGCAAGGGATGAGCGGGGCCGACAGGCCGGAACCTGTCAGCCCCGCTCGATGACTTCTGCTTCTAGTCGGTCGGCCAGGCGGCGTCGATCGACTTCAACACCTCGTCTGAGGAGGAGCCGTTGATCCAGTCGACCATGCCCTTGAAGAACGCGGCAGAACCGACGGCGCCTGGCATCAGGTCAGACGCGTCGAACCGGAAGGTGGTCTTCGGGTCCTGAAGTGTCTTGATGGCCTGCTGCAGGATGGGGCTCGACGCGCTTGCCGGGTCGAGACCGCTGTTGGCGCTGATGACACCGCCGAGCTTCACGCGGCTGTTCGCCCACTCCGGGCTCGACAGGTACTTCTGCACCTTGATGGTGTCTGCGTCGTTGGAGAATGCTCCGACGATCTCGCCACCACCGGTGACCGCCGGGCCGGCCGAGGCGTCGATCGGAGGCGTCATGAACGCCCAGATGTCAGCATCCGGTCCAACCTTGCCGCCGCCGTTCTTCGGGTCGGAGATGAACCCGTCGAAGAATGACGCCTGGTGAGTCATGAGGCACTTGCCGTTGTTGAGGGTGGTTGCAACGTCACCGAAGGCGGTGGTGTTGATCGACTTCACGTCGCCCCAGCCCGCGTTGACGTAGGCCGGGTTCTTCAGGATGTCGCCGACGGAGTCGAGCGCCTTCTTGACGGCCGGGTCGGTGAACTTCACCTTGTGGCTGACCCACTCGTCGTAGGTCTTTGCGCCGGACTGGCGAAGCAGCAGGTCTTCGACCCAGTCGGTGCCCGGCCAGCCGCTCGCGGCATCCGAACCGAACCCTGCGCACCAGGGTGCGGATCCGGTCTTCTGCTGGATGGTCTTGGTCAGGTCGAGGAGTCCCTGCCAGGTCGTGGGAACCTGCCATCCGTTCTCCTTGAAGGTCTTCGGGGAGTACCAGATGAAACCCTTGACGCTCGCCATGAGCGGGGCGCCGTAGATCGTGCCGTCGGTGGTCGCGTATCCGGCCCAGTCCTTGGACCAGTACTTCTTGAGGTTGGCCTTGACCGAGTCCGGAGCAGGCTGCACGTAGCCGCGGCTGGCGAGGTCGCCGAGGAGACCGGGCTGCGGGAAGATGGCCAGGTCGGGAGCGTTGCCGCCCTGCGCCCGAACGCCGATCTGCGCCTCGAACTCCTTGCTGGACTCGTACTTGATCTTGATCTTGTTCTTCTTCTCCCAGTCAGCCCAGGACTTCTGTAGAAGCTCGGCCTCGGTGTCTGCGATGGTGCCATAGATCGTGACGACGCCATCGGCCTTGCCGTGATCGCCCGGACCCTTGTCTGAACTGCCGCTGCCGCTGTCTGCGGAACATCCGGCCAGCGCCATGCTCGCGACTGCCGCGAATGCGACTCCCGCGATGAGGCGGCGGTGCAAGGTTCGACTCATTGATTTCCTCCTCGTTGAGGTCATCCCGCAAATCTTGGGTGGTGAGCGCGGGGCTGACTCGGTGCAAGTGGTCCGGTGCCCGCTGATGCGAGGGTAGGGAACCGGTTCCATTCGACAAGCTACGGCATGGCCGGACGGTTATGCAAGCGCTTAGCATGCCGCGAAATCTAACGTTCGGATCACGTTCGCAAGAGTCTCCACCTGACATCACATCCGGTCGGATGCCCAGCGAGAGGGCCATTTCTGGAACCGGTTCCATGCCACGCGAGTTTGTGGTTAGGCTGGCCGGGCACGGGTCATAGTCGACGGGGGTGAGGATGTGAGCGCGATTGCTGACGTCGCTCGCCTCGCCGGTGTCTCGAAATCGACGGCATCCCGCGCGCTCAGCGGGCACGGTTACGTCTCGCAGGAGACGCGCGCCCGCGTCGAGGCAGCGGCCGCCGAGATCGGCTACGTCGTGTCGTCGAACGCCTCGAGCCTGGTCACCGGCCGAACGCGCAACGTTGGTGTGGTCATCCCGTTCATCAGTCGCTGGTTCTTCTCGCAGGTGCTCGAGGGTATCGAGTCCTCGCTCATCGCGGCCGGTTACGATCTCACGCTCTACCGGCTGAGCGAAGACGAGACGCAGCGTCGGCGCGTCTTCGACTACTTTCTTGTGCGCAAGAGGGTGGATGCGGTCATCGCCGTCGGCATCGAATTGAGCCAGCACGAGGTGGCAATGCTGCGAGCGCTCGGCAAGCCGATCGTGGGCATCGGTGGCACGGTCAACGGCATCTCCTCGGTGAGCATCGACGACGTCGAGACGGCAAGAAGAGCCACCGAGCACCTCCTGAGCCTCGGTCACACGCGCATCGTGCACCTCGGCGGTGATCCCGAGGAGCAGATGGACTTTCGCGTGCATTCCCAGAGACTCGCGGGAGTGACCCAGGCGATGACCGCGGCCGGGCTTGCCGAAAACGTGCGATTCCAACCGGCGGTGTTCAGCATCCCGGGAGGCTACAACGCGGCGCTCTCGCTGCTCGCCGACCCGCGCTCCAGGCCCACCGCGATCGTGGCCGGATGCGACGAGATCGCGATCGGCGTCATCGTGGCCGCCCGGCAGCTCGGCATCCAGATCCCGGCGGAACTCTCGGTGATCGGCATCGACGGACACGACCTCGCAACCATGTTCGCACTGACCACCCTCGAGCAGTTCCCCTCGCGGCAGGGAACTCGGGCCGTGGAGCTTGTGATGGACCAAATGGCGGATGACGGTGCCGGCGATGAACAGGCGATCACCATGCCCGTGAACCTCAAGGTGCGACGCAGCACCACCGCGCCGCCGCGCGCATCCACGCCTCGAGACTGAGCAGCAGGTAACCGAAGCGCCCCGGACATGACTGTGGGCGCCCCTTCCAATGAGGGGCGCCCACATCTGCGCTGTTGTGTGGTGTCGCGCCAGGGACCGCGCGGCACCGTGCCTTACGACACTGTGTTGTTGTGGAGCTTCGCCGAAGAACCTCACTTCGACGCGGGGGTGAACCACATCCTTGCTTCAACGCTTGGAGCCGGGGGCTAGCCAGAGGGTAAGACTGTCTAGAACTCGCGCTTCGCTCGGAAAAAGCCCACAAATGACTGCTTCAACTACCATCGTTTTTTGCGTCAGCTGCGTCCCCATTATGGCGGACACGACAAGCCTTATGCAAGTACTCTTCGTTTTCTCTCTGGCGCGTTAATGAGGCCGGTAAACACGCCGCAGCTGCGGCTTAAAAGCACGAAGGCGCCACCCCTGACGGGATGGCGCCTCGCAGTTGACTACTTGAGGGTGACGGTGGCGCCGGCAGCCTCGAGCTGAGCCTTCGCTTTCTCGGCGGTCTCCTTGTTGACGCCCTCGAGCACGTTGCCCGGTGCGCCATCGACGACGGCCTTCGCCTCGCCCAGGCCGAGGTTCGTCAGTGCGCGAACCTCCTTGATGACCTGGATCTTCTTGTCGCCAGCGGCGTCGAGGACGACGTCGAACGAGTCCTTCTCCTCGACCTCTTCGGCGGGAGCAGCAGCAGCGCCACCGGCCGCAGCAACGGCGACGGGAGCAGCAGCGGTGACCTCGAAGACCTCTTCGAACTTCTTGACGAACTCGCTGAGCTCAATGAGCGTGAGCTCCTTGAATGCCTCGATGAGGTCGTCGCTTGACAGCTTTGCCATGGTTTTTCTCCTTGTATGTGGTGGTGATAGCCGCGTGGCCTGGTCCGCGAGCGGACCGTGGTTCGCGAAGTCTTACTGGTGGTCCTGCTTCTCGCGCAGCGCGTCGACCGTGCGAACGGCCTTCGACAGCGGAGCGTTGAACAGGTAAGCCGCACCGAACAGCGAGGCCTTGGCTGCGCCGGCGAACTTCGCCAGCAGCACTTCCCGGGACTCAAGATCGGCGAGCTTGGTGACCTCTGCAGCGGTGAGGGCGTTACCGTCGAAGTAACCGCCCTTGATCACGAGCAGAGGGTTTGCCTTGGCGAAGTCGCGCAGTCCCTTCGCGACGGAGACGGGGTCTCCGTGTACGAACGCGATAGCGGATGGGCCGACCAGCTCGTCGTCAAACGAGCTGATGCCGGCCGCGTTTGCCGCGATCTTGGTCAGCGTGTTCTTCACCACGGCGTAAGTTGCGTTCTCACTGATGCTCTTTCGCAGCGTCTTCAGCTGCGCAACGGTGAGGCCGCGGTACTCGGTGAGCAATACAGCGGTCGAGTTACGGAACAGATCCGTAAGCTCGGCAACCGAAGCTTCCTTGTTCGCCATGTGGCTCCTCAATTTCGTTAGTACAGCGCCCGACTGGGCGCCGGCTTGGACCGGCATGCTCACGAAAAAAGCTCCGGCGCAAGCGCACGGAGCTGGAGTCTTGTTGAAGACATCTACTTCACACACCTGCGCTGGTTCTCACTCCATGAGCGAGCTTTGGATCGCCGGTGCATTTCTGCACACGCCGATAACCTGCGGTCTTTGGCTCCGTTCAGAGTACGGGATGGCTGGGCGCCGTGCAAGTTGGGCCGAAGCCAGCATCCGAGGCACCGTGGCCGGTCGCAGAGGAACCCCCGCGGCGGCGTGTGCGACGTCGTCCGGGGTCTCCGGCTGCTGCTGCAGGTTCATGCAGGGAGGACGATGACCTTTCCGGTGACGCGACCCTCGCCGGCCTCGAGATGGAGGGCAGGCAGCTCGCCGAGCGGGATCCGGCGCGTTACCTCGACCGTGAGCTTGCCGCCGTCGACGAGCGACACCAGTTCGGCGAGCCGGTCGCGGTTCGGAAGGACGAACACGGTGGATGCGCGTACGCCACGGCTGTCGTCACCCGGCGTCTCCATGAAAGCGGTAGTGCTCACGACGATGCCGTCGTCGAGCACGAGTGCGACGAACGCTGCGAATTGCTCCGGGTCGATCGGGGCCAGGTTGAGCAGCACGTCGACTCGCCCATCGACGGCGCTGAGAACATCGGCCTGGGTGTGGTTGATGATCTCGTCGGCGCCTGCCGCTCGCACTGCGCCGATGCTCCGTGGGCTCGCGGTGGCAATCACGTGCGCGCCCGCCCGCTTGGCGAGCTGGATCGCGTACTTGCCCACGACGCCACCTGCACCAACGATGAGCACGCGCTGACCTGCCTTGAGCTGGCCGTGATCGAACAGCGCCTGCCAGGCCGTCAACGCCACCGACGGCAACGCGGCTGCGTCAGCCAGCGGAATGCTCGACGGAGCCGGCACAACCGCATCCGCGGGCGCGAGGACATACTCCGCCGCGCCTCCGTCCCGCTCCATGGGCAGGAACCCGATCACCGCGTCACCGATCGCGAAAGCGTCAACACCGTCGCCAACGGCGTCGACCGTTCCGGAGACGTCGTAGCCGGGCACATGGGGCAGCATGACCGGGATGGGCAGGAACCCGGCTCGCATTCCGGCGTCTGCCGCGTTGAACGCCGACGCCGCGACTCGCAGGCGCACCTGCCCGGCGGCCGGCTCCGGCCGTTCCACGTCCTCGTACCGGAGAACTTCGGGCCCACCAACCTCGTAAAACCGCACTGCCTTCATGACTTTCCCTTTCGTCAAATGCTTCAAGTTCGAAGCAATTAATCAGACAGTAGCACTGCTTCGAAATCGAAGCAAGTGCTAGTGTTTGCACTATGACCGAAGAGCCCGCGTCCCTGACTCCGTACCAGCTCAGGGCGTATTTCGCCCTCACGGAGGTCAGCAGCCTGCTGCACCACTCGGTCGAGAAGCAGCTCCGTGACGCGGGCGGACTCAGCTATGTCCAGTTCCAGTTGCTCGCACGTCTGGGCGACGCTCCCGACGGCCAGCTGCGCATGACGGACCTCGCCGACGGCGTTGTCTATAGCCGCAGCGGGCTGACGTACCAGGCTCAGCTGCTCGAACAACGCGAGCTCGTCACCCGCTCGCCCTCGCCCGAAGACGAGCGCAGCACCATCGTCACGCTCACAGACGCCGGCCGCGCCGTGCTTGCAGCCGTATTCCCCGGCCACATCGAGGCCCTTCAGGCACTGCTGTTCGCCGCCCTCTCGAACGAAGACATTGACGACCTCGCCCGCATCCTGGGCACGGCAGCCGACCATCTCCGCGCGAACCCGCCACGCTCGGCCAGGCCCCGCCGTGGAAAGAGCTCGTAAGAGCCGCTCCCGTCATCCGGCCCTCGATTCATCGACGCGGAGCGTGCATCACTGACCCAGCCCTGACGAGTGGGCGGTTAGCCGACGGGAGGTTTCTCGGCCGTTCGTGTTGCCGCTGGACGTTTCGCGGTCGCAGACGTCGCCGCAGTGGTCTTCGTCGGTTTCGCGGGCTCTAGCGGCGGCACCAATCGCGGCGCGGGCAGAGGAGCTGCAGCCCCTGCGGAGAGTCGGGTCGGCCCCTGGGCAGCAGTGCGCGCCTCCGACTCGGCGATGGCGTCCACGAGACCGGCCTCGGCGCTCACCGCAGCACGGGCGCGGACCCTGGCGCGCGCCTCCGTGCGGGAGGCCTCGCGAACGAAGGCCCTGTCGCCCTCCTGCCGGGGATTCCTGCGGGTCGTCGGCACGGCATCCGCGGTGCTGGTGCCCTTGCCCCCTCGGCCGGGCAACAGGATGAAGACGGCCAGCAGCACCACGACCGCGCCGAGCGTGATGCTCGAGAGGAGAAGGCCGGGGTTGGTCGCCTGCTGCGGAGTCTGCGCCGGCGTCGCCTTCGCGAGCAGGATCTTCTGGTATTCGGCGGGCGTGAGCGGTGCCCTCGCACCGGAGCTGCCGACAACGAGCGGCGTGAGAGTCGTGCCGTCGGTGGCGAACCAGGCGTGCTGCACGGTGTCGTCGATCAGCCGCGTGTCTTTCGGCGCCCTGGCGAGCGCGTCGACGAGGGCGCGACCGCGGGAGAAGTCGGCCAGTTCGACCTTGTTGTTGCCGGGGTTGATCCACACGGCGGCGAGGCCGAGAATGGTGCCCTGATTCGCGGTGACCGGTGCGATCCAGGTGTTGGTGAGCTGGGTCGGCGCATCGGTCTTCTGTCCGGAGAGAAACTCGGGCGTCCAGGCGAGGAGCCGATCGATGGCGCCCACCTTCGTGGTCTCGTCGAAGGTCGAAGCCGGGTCTGTGCTGCCCGGCGAGCCGTAGAGGTCGGCCAGGCGGGGAACGAGGCCTGTGGCGAAGTAGCCCGCGACGTCTTCGGGAACCGCGGGTTCGTCACCCCGGGCCTGCGAGGTCGCGGCCACGATCGCGATCAGCGCGCCGAGAAATACCACGAGGAGTGCGAGGGGAAACCTCCGTGATCCACGCCCAAAGCGGGCATGGTCAGACATGGTCACGCCACGAGTGCTGTGGCTCGTAGCCCAGGATGCGGCGCGCCTTGTCGATGGACAGAAGGGTCTCGTGCTCGCCGAGTTCGCGCTTCACCTCGACGCCGGGGAACACCTCGGCGGCGAGCGACGCGCTCGAGCGGCTCATCACGGTGTCTGCTGCGGCGATGATGAAGCGGTCGAAGCCGGGACGGCGGGCCTCAAGCGCGCGGGCGATCGCCTGTGCGCCATCCCGCGCATCGATGTAGCCCCACGCGTTCCAGCTGCGGAGGCGCGGGTCGGCGTCGAACGACGGGAACTCGGCGTAGTCCTCCGGCGCCATCACGTTGGAGAATCGCAGCGCGGTGATGCTGAGTTCGGAATCCCAGCGCACGAGCTTGGTGGCGAGTTCCTCCTCGAGGTGCTTCGTGAGCGAGTAGACACTCTCGGGCCGCGTCGGATACTCCTCATCGACCGGGAAGTACGGCGGCGGAGTCGTGTCAAAGGGCAGCCCGAGCACGGTCTCGCTTGACGCGTAGACGATGGTCTTGATGCCAGCGCGGCGAGCGCCCTGGAACACGTTGAAGGTCGCAGCCATGTTGTTGTGGAAGGTCTGCGAATCGGCCATGAGCCCGGGCGCCGGGATGGCGGCAAGATGCACCACGGCATCCAGGCCGTCGTGCACGTCGTTGATGCCGAACAGCGCATCGACGGTCTGCCCATAGTCGGTGAAGTCGACGCGCGTGAAGCCCGGCTCTCGCGGGCCGACGACGTCGAGGGATGTGACGTTATGGCCGGAGTCACGGAGGTACCGGACGACCGCGCCGCCCAGCTTTCCGTTCCCGCCCGTTACCGCAATGTTCATTCGGGTCCTTTGCAGTGTCGCTTCTACCAGTTTCGCACGCGGCGGATGCTCGCGGGAGTAGGCGGGAGTGTTCCCTTCGACGGGCTCAGGGAACCGCGGGAACGAGCGGGAGCTCGACTCGGAAGACCGTGCGACCCGGCTCACTCTCGACCGACACCGTTCCACCGTGGCCCGCAACGACGGCACGCACGATCGCGAGTCCGAGGCCGGTGCTGCCCGCGGCACGCGAGCGAGAGCCGTCGCCGCGAGCGAAGCGCTCGAACAGCGTGGCCTGAAGGGATTCCGGGATGCCGGGGCCGTGATCCGTCACCGTCACGACCGCGCGAGCGGCCGCCCCGTCGGTGCCGTCGCTCGACTCGATCGCGAGCGCCACCCGCACCTTCGTCTCGGGCGGGGTGTGCACGCGGGCGTTCGCCAGCAGATTCGCCACCACCTGGTGCAGCCGAGGCGCATCGCCCTGCACGAGCACGGGCTCGTCTGGAAGGTCGAGCGACCACTCGTGATCAGGGCCGGCGGCGTGCGCGTCGCTTACGGCGTCGATGAGCACGCGCGACAGGTCCACCTCGGCGCGATCGAGGTCGCGCCCCTCATCGAGCCGGGCGAGCAGCAGAAGGTCTTCCACCAGCGAGGTCATCCTGGTGGCCTCCGACTCCACCCTGCCCATGGCGTGCACGACGTCCTCGGGCAACTCGTGTCCGGCGCGGCGGGTGAGCTCGGAGTAGCCGCGGATCGAGGCCAGGGGCGTTCTGAGCTCGTGACTGGCATCCGCCACGAACTGGCGCACCTTCTGCTCGCTCGCCTGCCTGGCGATCAGAGCGGATGCCACGTGGCCGAGCATGCGATTGATCGCGGCCCCGACCTGGCCGACCTCCGTTCGCGCATCGGCGTCGCTCGGGGGTACCCGCACGGCGAGCGCCACCTCGCCGCGGTCGAGCGGCAGCTCCGAGACGCGCGTGGCGGTGTCGACGACCCGCTGGAGGGGACGCAGCGCGAGTCGCACGATGACCGTGGCGAGGAAGGCCGCGACGGCGAGTCCGAGGAGGGTGACGATGCCGATCACGACGCTGACGCGCGCGAGAATGCCCTTCACGTCGGCGAGCGGCAGGCCGGTGACGAGTCTGTCGCCGTTGGAGAAGGTCCTGGCGACCACCCGATAGTCGCCGAGCGTCTCCCCGAGCTCGACGGTGGTCGGCGCGCCGTTCGCGGGCGCCACCGAGAGCGCCCGCGTCTGGGCTCCGCTCAACTGGTGCTGCTGCCCCGTCTCCTCGTCCTTCTCGACGCCGATCGACGCCCGGCCGGAAATCAGGGCCACGACCGTGCCCGGTGCCTGCCGATTGAGCACCTGGATGAAGAGCTGCGCCGAGGGCTCCTCGAGCTCCATCGGTTCGAAGCCTCCCTCGGAGCGACCCGTCGCCGCCGTGAGTTGCTCGTCGAGGCGACCCATCAAAAAGCCCTGCAGCGCCAAAACGCTAACGGTTCCGATCACGATCGAGACGACCGCGAGAAGCCCGACGAGAGCGAAGACCAGGCGCCTGCGCAGAGACCAGCGCCTGCGCGGGGCGACCCGCGTCATCCGGCTGCCTTAATCAGGTAGCCCACGCCACGCACCGTGTGGATCATCGGCGCCGCTCCCGCGTCGACCTTCTTGCGCAGGTAGGAGATGTAGATCTCGACGATGCTCGAGCGGCCGCCGAAGTCGTAGCTCCACACCCGATCGAGGATCTGCGACTTGCTCATCACCTTGCGCGGATTGCGCATGAGAAAGCGCAGCAGCTCGAATTCGGTGGCGGTCAGCTCGATCTGACGATCGCCCCGACGCACCTCGTAGCTCTCCTCGTCGAGCGTCAGCTCGCCCACGCGCAGGATCGGGTCGACGGCGTCGGTGATCACGAGGGTCGAGCGACGGATGAGTCCGCGCAGGCGCGCCACGAGCTCCTCGAGGCTGAAGGGCTTGGTGACGTAGTCGTCTCCGCCAGCGGTGAGCCCCGCGATGCGATCGTCGAGCGCGTCCTTGGCGGTCAGGAAGAGCACGGGGATGTCGCGACCGTCCGCCCGCATGCGCCTCAGCACCTGCAGGCCGTCGTTATCGGGCAGCATGACGTCGAGGACGACAACATCCGGCTTGAACTCTCGGATGGTCGAGAGCGCGCTCTGCCCGTCGGCGGCCGTGCGCACGTCCCAGCCCTCGTACCGCAGCGCCATGCCCACGAGATCGCTGAGCGAGGCCTCGTCGTCGACGACGACCACCCGAACGGGCGAGCCGTCCGCGCGCAGGAGCTTGGCGGTGGATGCGCGGGCAGAGTCAGTGGTCACAGGAGTATTCAGCACTCCGCCGCTTGGAGTTTGCTATGAGCCCTCTCTGCTGTCACTGCGAGTCGGATTCCGCGGCCCGCGACACTTTTGACTCTTGCAGTCCGTTCTTACGTTTCCCATAGCTTGCTTCGCGAACGTGTGGCCATGAAGCCAAGCAAGCGAATGATCGTGAACAGCGCACTGGGCGTCGTCGTTGTCGGCGCGCTGGTCGGAGCGTATTTCGTCATCAACCCTCCGACCGCCTCCGGCGCAGGTTCCGCGACCCAGCTCACCAGCACCGTGCAGCAGGGAACGGTGAGCAACACGATCACGGCGAGCGGGGCAGTCTCCGCGGCACACGAGGTCAGCGCATCCTTCGGCGTATCGGGCACGATCGCCACCGTCGCGGTCGCCGTCGGCCAGACCGTCGCGGCCGGTGACGTTCTCGGTACTCTCGACTCGACAGCCCTCCAGCGCACCGTGAACGAGGACCAGACCCAGTTGAACAACGCCATAGCGAGCCTCTCCGACGCGAAGTCCGATCTTGCGGCCGCCACGACCGCGAACACCGAGAACTCCGCTGGCCAGACCGGAGGCAGCCAGACCACCGCAGCCTCGACGAGCAACGCGAAGGCACAGGTGCGCAGCGCGCAATCACAGGTGAACACTGCCTCAGACGCTCTCGCCCAGGCGAAAGCGAATCTCGCGAGCGCGACCCTCACGGCGCCCATCGCCGGGCTCGTCGTAGCGGTGAACGGCGAAGTGGGTGGCAGCGCGTCGGGGAATTCCACATCGTCGTCGTCCGCCTCTTCCACGGGCTCCAGTTCTTCGAGCTCCGGAGCTTCGACGGGCTCGACGAGCGGCACCGGTTCAACGTCTGGCTTCGCCACGATCGCGGATGTCTCGGGCATGACCGTGACAGCGGCGATCCCCGAGGCCGATATCGCTTCTGTCGCCGTCGGCCAGTCGGCGAAGATCACCTTCCCCGCGCTGACGGATGTCACCGCCGAGGCGAAGGTCACGACCATCGCTCCGACCGCCACGAGTAGCAACTCGGTCGTGACCTATGCGACCACCGTCACCCTCGACAGCATCCCCAAGGGCCTGCGACTCGGCCAGACCGCAACCGTCGCCATCACGACGAAGACGTCGGCTGCCGACGCGCTTTACGTTCCGACGGCCGCGATCACGACCGCGAGCGGCGTCTCGACGGTCAAGGTCGTCGACGCGACCGATAAGACCAAGACGACCACCGTCACCGTGAAGCTCGGAGTCGTGGGCAGCACGGGCACCGAAATCACGTCCGGCCTGAAGCTTGGCCAGACGGTGGTGCTCGGCACGGTCGCGGCGAGCACGAGCGACACGGGCAGCACGACGCGCACGGGCACGGGCACGGGCACGGGAACACGGAGCGGCCTGGGCGGCACGGGCGGCTTCACCGGCGGCAACGCGGGCTTCGGCGGCACCGGCGGCGGCAACCGATGACCGTGACGCTCGCACCGCAGCGCGACATCGTGCTGCAGCTGCGTGACATCCACGAGGTCTACGGCAGCGGCGACGCCGTTGTTCATGCGCTGCGCGGCATCGACCTCGAGATCGCTCAGGGAGACTACGTCGCCATCATGGGACCCTCCGGCTCTGGAAAATCCACCCTGATGAACCTCCTCGGATGCCTCGACATCGCCTCGCACGGCAGCTACACGCTCGCGGGTGATGACGTCAGCACGCTCGACGAGAACGCACTCGCGCGCATCCGCAATCGGCAGCTCGGGTTCATCTTCCAGTCGTTCAACCTTGTGCCGCGGATGTCGGCGCTCGCCAACGTCGAGCTGCCACTCGTCTATGGCAGAGTCGGGCGAGCCGAGCGCCGGCGACGCGCGCTCGAGGCACTCGACACCGTTGGACTCGCCGACCGGGCCGACCATCAGCCCCAGCAGCTCTCGGGCGGCCAGCAGCAGCGCGTCGCGATCGCCAGGGCCCTCGTGACGGCCCCCACGCTCGTGCTCGCGGACGAACCGACGGGAAACCTCGACAGCGCCGCGACCGATGAAATCCTGCGGATGTTCGACCTGCTCGCCAGGGACGGCCGCACGATCGTGGTCATCACCCACGAGCAGCATGTAGCCGAGCAGGCGCACCGCGTGCTCACCATCAGCGATGGGCTCATCATCGGCGACCGCATCTCAGCATCGGTCCAGCACTGGCTGGGGAGGGGTGAGAGGGCACGATGAGCCTCGCCGAAATGCTCCTCTCCGCGCTGCGCGGCATCGCCTCAAACAAGCTGCGCTCGATCCTCACGCTGCTCGGCGTCATGATCGGCGTCGCATCCGTGATCCTGTTACTCGCCGTCGGCAACGGCTCCGCGCAGCAGGTGAACAACGCCATCTCGAATCTGGGCACGACCACGCTGACGGTGCGGTCATCCGGAGGGGGTTTCGGTGGCGGCGGCGCCTCCGCAGCGGCATCGGGCACATCGATCACTCGCTCGGTCGCCGAACAACTCGCCGCAGCGAAACTCGGTCACGTGCGCTCCGTCATCCCAGAGGTGACGACCAGCCTCACGGTCGCAGGCACAACGACCTCCGAGAGCTCGATCACAGTGCTCGGTACGACGCCCGACTACTTCTCGGTCGGAACGAATTCGGTCGCCTCGGGCGCCGCCTTCACGGATGCCGATGTCACGACCTCGGCGAAGGTCGCCGTGATCGGTCAGACGCTCGCGAGCGAGCTGTTCCCCGGAGCGTCGGCACTCGGGCAATCGATCTCGGTGGACGGCACGTCGTTCAGCATCATCGGCGTCCTCGCGCAGCAGTCGAGCGTGGGCTTCAACGACCCAAACTCCGTCGTGATCGCGCCCATCAGCCGGGTGCAGGACTCCTTCACGGGCTACGGCGCGGTGAGTTCGCTCACCGTCGAGGCGATCGACTCGGATGCGGTCACGGCCGCCGAGGGAGAGCTAACGATTATGCTCAACCAACTCCTCGGCGTGACGGACACGACGAACGAACCATTCACGGTGGTCAACCAGAGCTCACTGCTGGCCACGGCCGCCACGAGTGCGGCAAGTTTCACCATGCTCCTTGGCGCTGTCGCCGCGATCAGCCTGCTCGTAGGCGGCATCGGAGTCACGAACGTGATGCTCGTGACGGTGACCGAGCGCACCCGCGAGATCGGCATCCGCAAGGCGCTCGGCGCGACGCGCGGAGCCATCCTCGGGCAGTTCCTCGCGGAGGCCGCGAGTCTCACGCTGCTCGGTGGCATCCTCGGGGTGATCGTTGCCGTCATCGGCTCGCAATTCTCGATCAATGGCACGCAACCCGTGATTCTCGCGTTCTCGATTCCGCTCGCGCTCGGCGTGTCCGTCGCCATCGGCGTCTTCTTTGGCGTCTACCCGGCTGCGCGCGCGGCTCGGATGCGGCCCATCCAGGCGCTGCGATCCGTGTGATCTACCCCACCATCCACATCGATCACCCACGAAAGAAGAAGGACTCATGACAGACCCAAAGACGCCAGAACCCACCCCGGTACCAGCCCCCGTGCTCGCGAGCGACCCGGCCATAAACGTGCCTGCTCCCGCGCGTGCCGCAGAGCAGAAGCGTTCCCTGCGCTGGGTCACCCCCACGCTCGCCCTGGTCGCGGCACTCGCCGTCGGCGTCGTGGGCGGCGTCTTCATCGGCAAGGCCGGTGCGGGTAATGCCGGCGCACGCGGCCAGTTCACGAGTGGGCAGTTCACCAATGGCCAGGCTGGACCGGGCGCCAGACAGTCCGGAGCGCGGAATAGCGGCTTCACCTCGGGCACCATCGTTTCGATCGACGGCGACACGATCACTATCAAGGCCCAGGACGGCAGCACGAAGAAGGTGACCACAGGCTCGGACACGACGGTGACGAAGACGGCCAAGACCACTGTCGGCGCCCTGAAGAAAGGCCAGACGATCACGGTGATCGGCGAAGCGGATGGCGACGAAGCAGTGAAGGCCACCACGATCTCCGAGGGGGCTGGGCTTCGCGGCGGCTTCGCGGCGCGCCCGGATGACGGGACGTCCACATCCGACTCGGGCAACTGATCGACGGGGATCCGGCGCTGGAGCACGCAGAATAGGAGAGTGACCCTGCAGCCGATGCTCTCCCTCTGGGATGAGCCCGCTCCGGATCACCGCTCCCGCATCCTCGCGCACTCCTCCGACCGGGTCGCCTGGCTGCGCGCCCGCAGCCGCGGCATCACAGCGACGGATGTGGCGAAGCTCTCGAGCGGACGCTCGGTGCGCACTGTTGCAGTCGAGAAGCTGCACGGTTCGGGCTTCGGCGGCAACGCGTACACCGACCACGGTCGCGCGCGCGAACCAGAGATCGCCAAGTGGGTACTCGACCGCTTCGGCATCGAGCCGAGCTCGGCGCTGTTCCACGCGGAGGGCAATCGGGAGCATCTCGCGACTCCCGACGGCGTGACCATGGCCGCGAGTGGAAGCCTGGAGCTCGCGGAAATCAAGACGACGAAGTCGGCCTGGCGCAGCATCCCGCGCTCATATCTGCGTCAGGTGTGGTGGCAGCAGTACGTGCTCGGCGCCGAGCGCACGCTGCTCGTGTGGGAGCAGCACGACAACTTCGTACCGGTCAATCCGGAGCCGGAATGCCGCTGGATCGAGCGCGACGAGAACGAGATCTACCTGCTGGTCGGACTTGCGACCCAGGTGCTCGAGCTGCTCGCTCGAGCTCGCCGCTGAGCCGCTTCTCCACTTCGTTCCGCGAGGTACCACTTTCGGCCGCTCCGAGCGCGGCATTCCGACCGTAACTGGCACCTGGCGCAACGGATGAGCGAGCGACGACCGCCCCCAGCACGATGAGCCAGCCGATGGCGATCGTGGTGGCGACGAGTTCGAGCCGACTGCCGAACCCCGCCTGAAACCTGGCGAGCGAGAGGATGCCGCCGGTGCCGGCAACGACGGCGACGGCCAGCCCGGATGCAAGCGAGGCGCGCGCCAGCATCCGGTTGCCGCTGAGGAACGAGACCTGCAGCATCGCCCAACAGGCTGCCGAGAAGGCGAGCACGGCGACCGTTGTGTGGGTGAAGTCCTGCCAGGTGAAGGTCGGCCCGACGGGCAGCGGGCAGTGGGCAGTGCAGGTGACCTGCGAGGCGATCAGGAAGAATCCGCAGCCCACCCAGAGCGAGACGGCGGGCGTCCACGCTCGCAACAGCGGCGCGGCCGAACGGATGCGGCGGGCCGCGAACGCGATCAGGCTGCCCCCGAAGACCACGAGCAGCAGTGCCGTCTGGAACCACCTCGCGGTCGGCTCGCCGGCGGCTCCGAGTTCGCTCACGTAGAGGTCGCGGCGCACCGAGGCGCGGGCGATCCAGATGATCGTGAGAGAGAGTGCCACGGCGAGACTCCCCGCGATCGCGCAGAGCAACTCGATGCGGGGCCCACCGAGGCGGGCCGGCCTCGCGCGCGCAACATCGAACGGGGCACGACGCGACGCTGCGGGCATTGCATCATTCTGCACTACGCGGCCGCCGCATCCGCTGTTCTTTCTGCGGGCACGCTCGACGAAAGGGAAGGCGAGGACGACGGGAAAGAGGAATAGCGTGGAAGGCATGACAGACATGCGCGCAATGGTCATCGACGAAACCGGATCACCCGAGGTGCTGCGGCTGGCAACGGTTCCGGTGCCCACGAAGGTCACCTCCGAGGTTCTTGTGAAGGTGCACGCGGCGGGAATCAATCCGATCGACGCGAAGACGCGGGCGGGCAAGGGCGCGGCGTCGGAGATAAAGCAGTGGCCCGCGATTCTCGGGCACGACTTCAGCGGCGTCATCGTCGAGGCGCCGTACGAGGCGTACCCGCTGCAACCGGGCGACGAGGTCTTCGGCATGGTGCCGGTGCCTCGCTATCAGGGCAGCTACGCGGAGCTGCTCGTCGCGTCCACCATGAACATCGCGCCGAAGCCGGCGGCCCTCAGCCACATCGAGGCCGGGGCGGTTCCGCTCGCCGCGCTCACCGCTCGCGGCATCGTGGTCGACGTCGCGCAGGCCGCAGCGGGGCAGCGCATCCTCATCCACGCCGGCTCGGGCGGGGTGGGACACTTCGCCGTGCAACTCGCCGCTCTCGCCGGTGCCGAGGTGGTCGCCACGGCATCCGCCCGCAACGCCGACTGGCTGCTCGGACTCGGTGCCTCGCGGGTGATCGACTACACGAGCACTCGCTTCGAGGACGAGGTGCGCGACGTCGACACGGTCATCGATCTGATCGGCAACGTGCACGACGACACGGGCACGCGCTCGCTCTCCGTGCTGCGCCCAGGCGGCCTCATCATCAACGTGCCGACCGGCAGTTGGCCCACCTTCATGGCGGATGCCACTGCCGCAGGCATGCGGGCCACGCACTTCAAGCTCGCACCAGACGGGGTCGCCCTTGCGGAGCTCGGCACGCTGCTCGAATCCGGTGCGCTGCGTGTGCACGTCGACCAGATCTTCGACCTCGAGCGGGCGGCGGATGCGCATCGCGCGCTCGAGGAGGGTCACACGCGCGGCAAGATCGTGCTGCGAGTCGCGGACTGACCCGGTGCGACGATGCGGTTATTCGTCAACGATGCGGCGGCCACCACTCCCGCATGGTGACGAAACGGCGCAGCGTTGGCGAGGAAGCACGCGCCACGGCAACCAGTTCGTGCACCACAGCTCTGCCGCGTCTCCGCCTCCCCACCGCAGGGTGGGCGCGCCGCTAGCATTCGGACATGCGCTATCTCTTCGGCGTGCTGCGAATCACGGTCGCTGTCGTCTCCGTCGTCGCGATCGTCGCAACGTTCCTTGACACCGCGGCCAGGGCGACGATCAATCCGTTCAACTTCTTCGGTTTCTTCACGGTACAGAGCAACATCTTCGCGGCCGTCATGCTGCTCATCATCGGACTGGTCGGGCTTGCCGGTCGGCGCAGATCCCCCGGGCTGAACCTGGCCTTTGCAGCGGCCACGACGTACATCGTCGTCGTCGGCATCGTCTACAACACCCTGCTCGCGGGCCTTGCGGGCGGAATTGATCTGGCGTGGGCGAACACCGTGCTCCACGTGATCGCGCCACTCTATGTCGCTGTCGACTGGTTACTTTTCGGCGATCGACGACGACTGGCGGTCAAGCGCCTCTGGGTGATCCTGGTGTACCCGGTCGTCTGGCTCGTTGTTGTCATCGTTCGTGGAGCGACCGACGGATGGGTTCCGTACCCTTTCCTGGACCCGGCGAACGGCTACGGGAGCGTGGCGGTCTACTGTGTGGCCATCGCCATCGCCATCGCTGCGGTCGGATGGCTGGTGCTCTGGTACAGCCGCGTCAGGGTCATCAAGGCATAGCGCTCAGGCGTCGAACACGAGCTCCCGCACGAAATCGTCCTCGCGGCGGCCACCGACCATGAAGCCCTTGGTGCCGACGATCGCGAAGCCGTTCTTCTCGTAGAAGCGGTTGGCCTTGGCATTCAACTGGTTCACGCCGAGCCAGACCGCGGCGACCGATCGCGCTCGGGCCGCAGCGAGGGAGGCGTCCATGAGCGCCGGACCCACGCCCGCGCCGTGGTGACCTTCGGCAACGTAGACCTTGCTGAGTTCGGCGGTGGGGCGCGTTGTGAGCGCGGCAGCGACATCCGGATCCTGCGGCTCGGCGAAGACGAGCATCGTGTAGCCGGCGGCCGCGCCGTCGATCTCGGCGATGAGCAGCACGCGAGTCGGGTCGTCCAGGTAACCGGCGAAGCTGGTTTCGGAGAGGGTCGTCGCGATGAAGTCGGCTATCGCCTCCTGCGTGGTGTGCGGCGGGCAGGCCAGGGCGAACGTGGCGGCGGCTACTTCGTGCAGCAGGGCAGCATCATCCGGCGTCGCCGTTCGTACCGAGGTGGTCATGTGGCTCCGATCGAAGGCTCAATGGTGGAACGCAGAAGGGGCCCGCCGAAGCGAGCCCCTCCCGATGATTGCGATGCTGTTTAGAGCGCGTTCACGTCGAGCGGGATGCCAGGACCAAAGGTGGTCGCGACGGAACCCTTCAGAACGTAGCGCCCCTTCGAGGAGCTCGGCTTGGCGCGCTGGATCTCGTCGAGCGCAGCCTTGATGTTCTCCTCGAGCTGCGTCGACTCGAAGCCCGCCTTGCCCACGATGAAGTGGACGTTGGAGTGCTTGTCGACGCGGAACTCGATCTTTCCGCCCTTGATCTCGGAGACGGCCTTCGCGGTGTCCGTGGTCACGGTGCCGGTCTTGGGGTTCGGCATGAGGCCGCGCGGGCCGAGCACCTTACCGAGACGACCGACCTTGCCCATGAGCTCGGGGGTGGAGACGGCCGAGTCGAACGCGGTGTAGCCCGCCGCGACCTTCTCGATCAGCTCGTCGCCGCCGACCTCGTCGGCGCCGGCCGCGATGGCCGCATCCGCCGCAGGTCCGGTGGCGAACACGATGACGCGGGCGGTCTTGCCCGTGCCGTGAGGCAGGATGACGGTGCCGCGCACCATCTGGTCTGCCTTGCGCGGGTCGACACCGAGCTTCAGCGCGACCTCAACGGTCGAGTCGAACTTCTTGGAACCGGTCTCGCGCGCGAGCCCCACGGCCTCGGCCGGGGTGTAGTACTTACCGTCTTCGATCTTCTCGGCGGCGGCCCTGTAGGCCTTCGACTTCTTGGCCATTATGCGTCCACCGTGATTCCCATAGAGCGAGCGGTGCCCGCGATGATCTTTGCTGCCGCCTCGATGTCGTTCGCGTTGAGGTCGACCATCTTCTGCTCCGCGATCGAGCGAAGCTGCTCCTGGGAGAGCTTTCCCACCTTGGTGGTGTGCGGAACGCCGGAACCCTTGGCCACGCCAGCGGCCTTCTTGATGAGCTCCGCAGCCGGCGGGGTCTTCAGGATGAAGGTGAACGAGCGGTCTTCGTAGACGGTGATCTCCACCGGGATGACGTTGCCACGCTGGGCTTCCGTCGCCGCGTTGTACGCCTTGCAGAACTCCATGATGTTCACGCCGTGCTGACCCAGCGCAGGCCCGATGGGGGGTGCGGGGTTGGCGGCGCCGGCCTGGATCTGAAGCTTAATCAGACCCGTGACCTTCTTCTTCGGTGCCATTTCTTTTCCTTACTGTCGTGCCCTTCGCCTCGCTCGCTGAGCTTGTCGAAGTGCGCTCCCGACATCCGAATTGGATGCGGTGGTTTGTGGGGGTCGCTGAGTTACAGCTTGGTGACCTGCTCGAAGCTGAGCTCGACCGGAGTCTCGCGCTCGAACAGCGAGACGAGCACGGTGAGCTTGCCGCTCTCGGGCTTGATCTCGCTGATCGTGCCTGGAAGGCCCGCGAACGAACCCTCCTTGATCGTGATCGTCTCGCCGATCTCGAAGTCGACTTCCTGCGGGATCGCGCGGCTGACGGCCTTGCCGCCCTTGCCGCCGGTCTTCACCGGAGCCTCGACGATCTGCACGAGGCTCTTCAGCATGTTGAAGGCCTCTTCGAAACGCAGCGGCGTGGGGTTGTGCGAGTTGCCGACGAAGCCGGTCACACCCGGGGTGTGGCGCACGACGGACCAGCTGTCTTCGTTGAGATCCATGCGCACGAGCACGTAGCCCGGGATGCGCACGCGGTTGACGAGCTTGCGCTGGCCGTTCTTGATCTCGACGACGTCTTCCATCGGCACCTCGACCTGGAAGATGTAGTCCTCCATGGCCATGCTGACCTTGCGGTTCTCGATGTTCTGCTTGACGCGCTTCTCGAAGCCCGCGTACGAGTGGATGACGTACCACTTGCCGAACGCGGCCTTCAGTTCGGCGCGGAACTCGGCGTAGGGGTCGACCTCGGCCTCGTCGTCGCCCGCCTCGCCGGCGGCAGCGTCATCCGCCGCGTTCTGCTCGGCCAGTTCCTCGCTCAGCTCGGCCTCGAAGGTCTCCTCGTATGGGGCGACCTCGGGCTCCTCGCCAGCCTCGTCCGTCTCGAAGGCGGCCTCTTCGTCGTCCGTCGCCTCGACCGAAGCGTCGGCCTCGACTGCGGAGTCGATGTCGAGCGCGTCCTCGACCACGGCATCCGCCTCTGGGTCGGTCGCTGCCTGCGCGGCGTCAAGTGCGGCCAGCAGGTCTGCCTCGACGTCGTCGTCTTCGTCGCCCTCGTTCACCACGTGGAGAGCGCGCTCTTCTGCGGGCTCGTCGGAACGCTCTTCTGCGGCGAGGGTGTTGCCCTCCTGCGCCTCGTCCTCCTCTGAGGACTGTTCCGCGGCAGTCGCGAGGTCGATGTCGTCGCGCTCTGTGTCAGACACTAAATTCTCTTCCATTTCCTGTGCGTTCCAGGCCGCGAGGCCCGGTCAAAATTGCGTCACGTGCGTGACGGGGTGTTCCGAAACTACTTGCCGAACACGAAGCCGACGCCGAACCCGAACAACAGGTCCAGCCCGGAGACGAGCGCCATCATGATGATCACGAATACCAGGACGACCCCGGTGTAGGTGAAGAGCTCTTTGCGGGTCGGGGTGACGACCTTCTTGAGCTCGATGATGACCTGGCGAAGGAACAGCATGATGCGACCGATCGGGCCGCGACTGCGTGCACGATCAGTTCTCGCGGTGGCGACGATGTCCTCACCGGGCTCGTCGATAACGTTCTTCGCCACTGTCACTACCTTCCGGACACTGGCCACACGATCCGAGGATCATCTGACCGTTCACTCTTACGGGCACTCTGCCCGGATCGAGTTGCAGGGCGGACAGGACTTGAACCTGCAACCTGCGGTTTTGGAGACCGCTGCTCTACCAATTGAGCCACCGCCCTTCGGAGCTAAAACCGCATAGCTTCGCACACCTGCATCTCAAGGATTTTTGCCAGAAATGGGCATGCAAAAGTATGGCAGATTTCAACTACCTCGACCCAGTCTAGGTCAGCGGATGCGGGCTGTAAAGCTGAGTGGAGGTGACCGGCGCATGTGCCGCGTGTCCGCTCGCGCATCCTCCCGCTCTGTTCCGCGAGTTGCCCACTTACGCCCCTTTTTGCGGTGAAAGCGGCGCGTTTAGGGGCGGAAGTGGGCAACTCGCGGGAGGGAAGAGGCCGAGCTGTGGATGGTTTGCGCGGCGAGGAGGCCGCGCGCGCCAGTCTGTGGCCATGCCTCGAACCGCGCTGCCGCATCCGCTCGCCTCGAACCCGTTCAGAAACCGAGACGCTATCGCTCACGGAATCAGCCCGAAGCGACTGCGCGGTACGGACCTCGACCGCTCCATCTGGGGAGTGCGCCGCGTTCCGACCTCGAGCGAGGTCGAGTTCCTCGAGCGATGCAGATCGTTCGCCGCCCGGATGCCCGAGGGCACGTTCTTCAGCCACGTCACGGCCGCGCTAATTCAGGGAGTACCACTGCCGTACCGCCTCGAGCGCGAGGTTCGCGTTCACATCGGGGTCGCAGCGCCCACGCGGGCTCCGCACGCGAGCGGCATCATCGGACACCGCCTCGACCTGTCGCCCGGCCAGCTGTCGTCGACGCGGAGCCTCGTGCACACGGCGCCCGCCCGCACCTGGTGCGACCTGGCGAGCCTGCTCACGCTGCATGAACTCGTGGCGGCTGGAGACTTCCTGGTGCACTGGAGACTGCCGCACACCACGATCCCGGAGTTGGCGCGTGTGAGCCAGGCCTTTGTGGGGCGGCGCGGCATGAAAGTGATTCGGGTGGCGCTGCCTCTGCTCAACGCCAGGTCGGAGTCGCCGCCGGAGTCCGCACTGCGCGTGATACTCGTGCAGGCCGGCCTCCCGCATCCGCGCATCAATCACGAGATCGTCATGACGGAGGATGGTTCGGTCATGCGGACCGACCTCGCGTTCGACGCCCAGAAGGTGCTGATCGAGTACCAGGGCGACTACCACCGCAAAAAGGTCGACCAGTGGCGCAAGGACATGACCCGGCGCTCCCGCCTCGAGGCGCGGGGGTGGCTCGTGATTGAACTGAATGCAAACGATCTCAGAGATCCGGATGAACTGGTCGCTCGCATCCGCATGTTTCTGGCCTGTCGTGGCTGGCGCGGATAGCGTGACCGCGTGAACATCCGTGAGTTGCCCACTTACGCCCCTTTTTGCCTCAAAATCCGCGCATTTAGGGGCGGAAGTGGGCAACTCGCGGGAATTTTGGGTGGCGCCCACGCGACCCAGGGAACGGGACCCGATCAGAGGAGCTTGTGCTCCAGCGCCCACGCCGTGAGCTCGTGACGGGAGGAGAGCTGTAGCTTGCGCAGCACCGCCGAGACGTGGGATTCCACCGTCTTGATCGAGATGTAGAGTTCGCTCGCCACCTCTTTATAGGCGTAGCCGCGGGCGATGAGGCGCATCACCTCGCGCTCCCTGGCCGAAAGGCGATCAAGCTCTTCGCTCGACTCGGCCTGCTCCCCCGCGGCCGCACCGAAGGCATCCAGCACGAAGCCCGCGAGCCTGGGCGAGAAGACGGCATCGCCCGCGGCGACGGATGCGACGGCGCGGCTCACCTCCTCCCCCGAACTGCCCTTGGTGAGGTAGCCGCGAGCGCCCGCCCGGATGACGCCGACGACGTCCTCCGCGGAGTCCGAGACGCTGAGGGCGAGAAAGCGGGTCGCATCCAGGAGCGCCGCGCTGCGGCGGACCACCTCGGCCCCGCCGCCGCCCGCGCCACCAGGCAGGTGCACGTCGAGCAGCACGACCTCGGGGCGCAACTCCGCGATGCGCGCGACGGCGGAGTCGACATCCGCCGCCTCGCCCAGCACCTCGACGCTCTCGTCGAGGTCGGCGCGCAGCCCCGAGCGAAAGATCGAGTGGTCGTCGACGATGAGCACGCTCGTCATGCGGGTTCTCCCGTCTGGTTGTCGAGGTGAAGATGTACCTCGGTGCCGATTCCGCCGATGCCGGGACCGACGGTCGCTGTGCCGCCGGCCCGTGACATCCGCCCGATGATCGACTCTCGGATGCCGAGCCGGTCATCCGGAAGCGTCGCGAGATCGACACCGGGGCCTCGGTCCCGAATGTACACGTCGACCCCGGAGGAGGCAGAGAGCTCAACGTAGACCGAGACCTCGCCGCCCACGTGGCGGGCGGCGTTGAGCATGGCCTCGCGGGCGGCCGCGATGAGCGCGGCACTCGGGGCGCTCGACGACTCGCCCGCGGTCACGACGTCGATGCGCGCGGCGTAGTCCAGCTCGATCGCCGCGGCGACCTCGCGCAGTTCGGTCGCCAGGTCGTCGCCGACCGCTGCGGTGCCGGCGAACAGCCAGTCACGCAGCTCCCGCTCCTGCGCGCGGGCGATGCGGGCGACCTCGCTCGAGGCGCCCGCGCGATTCTGAATCAGCGCGAGCGTCTGCAGCACCGAGTCGTGCAGGTGCGCCGCAATCTCCGCGCGCTGCTCCTCCCGCACGCGAGCGGTGCGTTCGCCGATGAGCTTCACCCACAGCTGCACCACGTAGGGCGCGGCGAGGATGCCGACGCCCAGCACGACCATGAGCACCGCCAGCACGACCGCGCCTGCCCGGCCAGCCGAGAAGGTCAGGCCGCCGCTCGCGGCGAACGACGGCTGGGAGCCGCGAAGCAGGATGAGTGCGCCCACCAGAATGAGCAACCCCGCGGATACGGACCGAATGGTCACCCCGTAGACGCGCGAGCGCTCGGGATCCCGGCGATCGAAGCCCAGACTCCATGCGACCGCGGCGGCGAGGAAGAGGGTCATCGCCAGGCTCGCCGGGGCGAGCTCCGCGCTGTCCCACGAGTTCGTCACGACGATCGCGGCGATCGTGCCGAGGCCGAGCAGGATAGCGGCGGCCGGAACGCGCCTGCGGATCGCGGCAGGCTCATCCGCTCGCGCCTCATCGAGCGGGGTCAGTGCCCAGAGCCAGAGATACAACAGCACGCCCGCGCCGCCGCAGAACGCGAGGACGATCGCGAGCGCACGCACCCTGCCGAGTCGCCAGCCGAGGTGCGCCGCGAGTCCCTCGCACACGCCGCCGACGGCCACCTGGCGTGGGCGCGTGAGGCTGGCGGTGCGAGCGGTCATTGTTGAATCCAAGCAGACCCGGATGCGCGGTGCTGAGTTCCGAGCGACTAATCAGGGTGCGCTCAGGGTAGACCCTCATAGCGGGCGGTCGCGGCATCCGCCAGCATCGGAGCATGGCAACTCGCACAGCACCGACTCCCTCTCCGGCACCAGGACCTTCGCCCGACGGCAACCGCTTCTTCGACTGGATGCGCGCCCTTAACCTGCCGCGGCAGCGCGGCTGGGTCGGCGGCGTCTGCGCTGGCATCGCGGACCGGCTCGGCATCGACCCGATAATCGTGCGCGGCATCGCGGTGGTCGTCGCGGTGCTCGGCGGACCGGCCATCCTGCTGTATGCCGCGGCCTGGCTGCTGCTTCCGGATGCCGACGACCGCATCCATCTGGAGCGACTGATCAGGGGCGACTTCGACCCCGCGAACATCGGGATCGGCGCGCTCGTCGTGCTGTCGCTGTTGCCGGTCACTCAGGGATTCTGGGCCCTCGGCGCGAGCTACTGGAGCGAGCCATACTGGGCGGGTTCATTAGGTCGCGCGCTCTGGACGGTGCTGCTCCTCGCCGCAGCGGTCGTCGCGGTCATCTGGATTGCGCGACGAGCGCGACAGTCGTCCTCGGAGCCGACCCCGACACCCGCCACTACGGATGCTCGGCCCGAGACGGTGCCGCAGCCGCCGAGCGCCTCGGTCGCTGCTGCCACGACCGTGGCGGCGGACGGGGCCCCGGTGCCACCGGCGCATCCGGCGGCGGACGCACCGCCCGAGGACCTGGCCGCCTGGCGAGAGCAGCAGGAGCGGTGGAAGAGCGAGCATGCCGCGTGGAAGCAGCAGCAGGCGGCATCCGCCCGGGAACTGCGTGACCAGCGTGCGGCCGAGAGCCACGCCCGCGCCGTGGCGAACGCGGCCAGTGCGGACGAGCGCAGGCGGCAGCGGCGGCTGGCGAATCCGCGCATCACCGGCAGTCACGTGGTGATCACGCTTGGTGCCGCGTTGCTCGTGGGCGGTATCGCCGCGGTGCTCAGCCAGTCCGGCGACGGATGGCACGGCTACGGCGTCGTGGTCGGCCTCGCGGCAGCCACGATCGTGGTCGCGCTCAGTGCGATCATCGCGGGACTGCTCCGGCGACGCAGCGGCTTTCTCGGATTCGTCTCGCTCGTGCTCGTGGCGAGCACGGTAGCTGTGTCGTTCATTCCGCCGAATCGCACGCTGGTGGGCGCGAGCTACCAGGTGTCACTGGAATCGGCCGGCCGTTTTTCCCAACCCGCCGGCAGTTTCAGCGTCTACGCCGACGATCATTCACCAGAGCAGGGCGGCAGCATCGATCTCTGGCAGGGCGCGGGCGATGTCTACGTTCAGGTGCCAGAGGGGCGGTCGGTACACGTGATCGCCAACCTCGGTTCGCGTAACCTCGAGCGCTCCCGCTATGAGAAGGCCAAGAAGGCCGAGCCGAGCGATCCCGACAGCTGGAACTTCGTGAACGTCCGCACGGCGCCAACGCGAACGGCGAGCGGCCGCTACACCTACGACTTCACGGTCGGGTCCGGCATCCCGACCTCGACACTGCACATCTGGCAGGGCGAGGGCCGGGTGCGCGTCGAGCAGAGGCCCGACATGACCGATCCAACCTCGGCACCATCGATCGACGACACGACAGGAGTGACCCAGTGAGCACAGAGGAAGAAGCGATCGAGCCAGCGGCACAGACCATGCTCGAGCCGAGCACATCCCGTCCGCGCGTCCGCTGGGGCGCGATTCTCTGGGGGCTGGTCGTCACCGCCATCGCGACCGTCACGCTGTCCGTCACGCGCACGGAGGGGACGCGCGAGGACTTCGGTCTCTGGCTCGGCGAACTGACGCCTGCCGGAATCTGGCTGATCGTCGTGATGGCCGCGGGCGGCATCCTGCTGCTGCTCGGCCTGCTAGCCGCCATCCGTCGCGCCCAGCGCGCAGCGTAAAGCGGGCTGGCGAGCCCGGCGCCCGCTACCCGTTGTTGCTGAAGGCGGCGTCGAAGGAGTTCTCGGGCAGCTTCCAGAGCAGTGAACGCACGAAGGCGAGCGCCTCTGGGGCACCGTGCAGACGATCCATGCCCGCGTCTTCCCACTCGACCGAGATCGGGCCGGTGTAGCCGATCGACTCGAGCGCGCGGAAGGCGTCTTCCCATGGCACGTCGCCGTGCCCGGTCGAGACGAAGTCCCACCCGCGGCGAGGATCGCCCCAGGGCAGGTGCGAACCGAGCACTCCCGCGCGACCCTGCTTCGGGCGCAGCCGGGTGTCTTTGCAGTCGACGTGATAGATGCGGTCGGCGAAGTCGACGATGAAGCCCACGGGGTCGATGTTCTGCCACATCATGTGGCTCGGATCCCAGTTGAAGCCGAACGCCTCACGGTGGTCGATCGCCTCGAGGGTGCGAACGCTCGTCCAGTAGTCGTAGGCGATCTCGCTCGGGTGCACCTCGTGTGCAAACCGCACGCCCTCGGCGTCGAGCACGTCGAGGATGGGGTTCCAGCGGGTGGCGAAGTCCTCGTACCCCTCGTCGAACACGGACTGCGGCACGGGTGGGAACTGGGCGACGAACGGCCAGATCTTCGACCCCGTGAAGCCGATCACCACATCCACGCCTAGCTTGCGGGCGACCCGCGCGGCCCGCTTCATGTCTTCCGCCGCGCGCTGGCGCACTCCCTCCGGGTCGCCATCGCCCCAGGTCGACGGGCGCACGATCGCCTTGTGCCTGAAGTCGATGGGGTCGTCGCAGACGGCCTGCCCGGTGAGGTGGTTCGAGATCGCGAAGACCTTGAGATTGTTGCGCTCGAGGATCTCGAGCCGGGTCTTGAGGTACGCGTCGTCCTGGTCGGCGCGCTCGAGGTCGAGATGGTCGCCGCCGGCGCCGATCTCCAGCCCGTCGTAGCCCCACTCGCCGGCGAGCTTTGCGACCTCCTCGAAGGGCAGGTCCGCCCACTGGCCCGTGAACAGCGTCACCGGATGTGTTGCCTCGGTCATATTTTTACCCTCCAGTTTCGATGTGGTGGTTTCGGAGTTCTAGGCGAGGGTGGCGACGCGCGGGTCCCACTCTTCGGGCAGCGCGGGCGCGACCCGCGCGGTGCTGGTCACATCCACCGTCTCGTGCCGCTCGGCGGACTCGATCGTCGACACCATCACGTCGAGCACGTGGAACGCGTTCTCCCCGGATGCGCGCTCGGGCCGTCCGGCGCGGATGGCCTGGGCCAGCTCGGCGACGCCGGTGCCGCGCGAGGTGGTGACGCCGGTGGATGGCACGGTGCGCACATCCTCACCGCCGTCGTGCACGATGAGGTCGCCGGAGAACATGTTCGGATCGGGAACCTCGAGGGTCGCCTCGACGCCGGCCACCTCGAAGGCGATGCGCTGCAGCTTGGAATCGAAGCTGAAGATGCTCTGCGCTGTCTGGCCGCTCTCGAACTCGAACAGGGCGCTCACGTGCGTCGGAACGGTCACGTCGAACTGCTCCCCCGCACGCGGGCCGGAGCCCACGACGCGGAACGGCTTCGACTTCGATGAGACCGCCGTGACCCGGGCAACGGGCCCGAACAGTTGCACGAGCGCCGTGATGTAGTACGGGCCGATGTCGAACAGCGGGCCGGCGCCCTCCTGGAACAGGAAGTCGGGATTGGGATGCCAGGACTCGGGTCCCGGGCCCTGCATGAGAGTCAGGGCGGTCAGCGGCGCGCCGATGCCGCCGGACTCGATGAAGCGGCGGGCCGACTGGATGCCCGAACCGAGGAAGGTGTCCGGCGCCGTCGCGACCCGCAGGCCCGCCGCTTGCGCGGTCTCCAGCAGGTTGCGCCCGCTCTCGCGGTCGAGTGCGAAGGGCTTCTCGCTCCAGACGTGCTTGCCAGCGGCGAGCACCTGCAGCGCGACCTCGACGTGCACCCTGGGGATCGTGAGGTTGACGACGATCTCGATCGCGTCATCCGCCAGCAATTCTGCGACCGAACCGGCGCCGGGCACACCGAACTTCTCTGCCTGGCTGCGAGCCCGCTCCTCGTCGATGTCCGCGACGAAGCGCACGTCGAGGTCGGGAAAGGTGGTGAGGTTCTCGAGGTATTGCGTGCTGATGACTCCGGCACCGATGACGCCAACGCCCACCCTGCCCGTACGGGCCGCGCTCGACTCGCTCATGCGAGGCCCTGCGCGGTCAGGTAGGCGAAGCTGTCTGCGACAGCGGTGAAGCGGTCACCGCGCGAGTCGTCGAGCTCGATCACTCGCAGCGCGGAGGGCGCGGCCTCGATAATCGCGCGGATCGGCAGCGATCCGGAGCCTACGGCCACCTGGTCCTTGGTCTCCTTGGTGGCGGGGCCATCCTTCACGTGGAGGGCTGCGACCCGGTCACCGAGACGACCGAGCAGCGCGACGGGATCGACCCCGCCGACCGCCGCCCAGTAGGTGTCGACCTCGAGCACGACCCGCGGGTCGAGCTGTGCGGCGAAGAGTTCGAGGGCGGTGGTGCCGTCGATCACGCTCTCGAGCTCGTGTGCATGGTTGTGGTAGCCGAGCTGCAATCCGTAGTCGCCCGCCCTCGCCGCCGCCTCATTCAGCTGCGCCGCGGTCTCGGTGATGCTGTCGAGGGTCTGCCAGCGCTCAGCAGGCACGTGAGGGTCGATGAGGGTGCGGATGCCGAGCTCACCCGCGGCGGCAAAGATCTCGGTGGCGTCTTCCCCGATGAAGTGCATGTGCGTCGTCGGCGCCGTCATGCCATTGGCCTGCAGCGCGTCACCCAGACCCTCGAAAGCGGTGAAGTTGAAGGGCTCGACCTGAGTGAAGCCGATCTCGGCGAGGCGCCGCATTGTTCCCGGCAGATCGGCGGTCAGGTCTTCACGAACGGTATAGAGCTGGATTGACAGCGTGGACGAGGTCACGATTCTCCTCATTGAGTGTGGTGTGTGCACGGTGCGCACCGGCCGATGGACCGGAACAGGCGCATCACCAGCCTAACGAGAGTGCCGCGGTGCTGCGACGTGCGCGACGGGTGCGAGGTGGCCGCGGGGCTCGTGCGCTGCCGGCTCACGTTCCACTGGAGCCGGCACCTGAGTGGGGTCGCGACATGCCAGTTGTGGGGGTCATTTAGCGTGGATGGCGCCCACAACTGGCATCTCGCGGGCGAGAGGACTCACCCGCGCTAGAGCGGCACGCCCACCAGCACCGGCTCGGGCTGCAGGATCACGCCGAACTCGCTCAAGACGCGGCTCTGGATGTAGCGGCCGAGTTCCGCGACGTCGGATGCAGTGGCCGAGCCCCGATTCACGATCGCGAGCGTGTGCTTGGTCGAGATCGCGGCGCCGGAGCCGGGCAGCGAGTAGCCGCGCACAATGCCGGAGTGCTCGATCAGCCAGGCCGCGCTGAGCTTGACCGCACGCTGCTCCGTCTGCTGCCCTGCGGCGGGCGCGACACCATCGGGCACGGAGGCGGCACCCCTGGCGAGAAGGTCGCCCGGCACGAAGTTCTCGAGTGGCACGATGACCGGCTCGTCGACATCGGGTTCGAGCGGCCAGCGCGGAGCGTCTGCCGGCAGCGCGGAGGCGAAACCGGCGCTCACGATCGGGTTGGTGAAGAAGGAGCCGGTGCTGACCGAGTCCGGGTCGTCGGCCGAGAGCAGCATGCCCTTCGCTGCACGGAGGCGCAGCACGGCCGAGCGCAGGTCTTCAAGCGGCACACGAGCGCCGAGTTCCACTCCGAGCGCGGAGGCGAGCTGCGCGTACGCGACCGGCGCGCTCAGTGCGGAAGCGGCATCCGTGCCGCCCGCGGAGCCGTCGAACAGTTCGAGCTCGACCGAGACGACAACGCCGCGACGCCCCTGCTTGAGCGCCGAGGTGCGGTAGCCGAACGCGAGTTGCGAGGCGGGGAGTCGGTGCAGTTCACCGCTGTCGAAGTCGAGGAAGTCGATCGCGACGAGGCTGGAGGAGAGTTCCTGGCCGTAGGCACCGATGTTCTGCACGGGTGCCGCACCGACCGAGCCGGGGATGCCGGACAGGGCTTCAATGCCCGACCAGCCGTGCTCTACGGCGTGCGCCACGAGGCCATCCCAGGACTCGCCCGCCTGCACGCGCAGACGCACCGAGTGTGGCCCTTGCGCTTCGACCCGCTCGATGCCGCGGGTGATCACGCGGATGGCGGTTCCGTCGAAGCCCTCGTCCGCCATCACGGTGTTGCTCCCACCGCCGAGCAGTAGCCATTCGTCGCCGGTGGACCACACCTCGAGTGCCGCGTCCACCAGTTCGCGCGAGTCGGCCGGAGTGCGCAGCTCGCTCGCGGCACCGCCGACCCTGAGCGTCGTCAGCTGGGAGAAGGGAACGGATTCGGAGCTCATGGCGCGAGGCTCACTCGTGCCTGCGCCTTGCCCAGCACGGTCTCGCCACCGAAGGTGACGGTGAGGTCGATGCGCGCCACCTGTGCTTCCGCATCGAGCTGGCCCACCTTTGCCGTGACGGACACGACAGCTCCGACTTCGGCATCGACCAGAACCGGTCGGGTGAAGCGCACCTGATAGTCGACGACGCGACCGGGGTCTCCCACCCAGTCGACGACCGGCTGCACGGCGAGCCCCATCGTGAGCATCCCGTGGGCGAGAACGCCCGGCAGCCCCACGGAGACGGCCACGTCATCCCGGTAGTGAATGGCATTGAAATCACCGGATGCGCCGGCGTAGCGCACGAGCGAATCTCGCGTGAGCGGGAAGTCGGCCTCGGCCACGACGTCGCCCACGGCGAGGCCTGCGAGTGCGGGAATCGTGGTCATTCGTCTCCCCTGACGACGAGGGTGGATGTCGCGGTCACGACGTGCGCGCCCGTGTGGTCGACGACGTTCGACTCCGCGGTCACCATCGAGTGGCCACCGAGGGACTTGACGCTGGCCACGGTGAGGGTGGCGGTCAGTTCGTCCCCCGCGACGATCGGACGGGAAAAGCTGAACCTCTGGTCTCCGTGCACCACGCGACTGAAGTCGATGCCGGAGTCCGGCTCGGCGAGCAACTGGGCCAGCGTCGCCTCCTGGATGACGACGGCGAAGGTCGGCGGGCCCACGACATCCGAATAGCCTGCCGCGCGAGCAGCCTCGACATCGTGGTTGATCGGATTGGTCGCAAAGACGGCCCGCGAGAACTCGCGCACCTTTTCACGCCCGACGAGGTAGGGGTGGACGGGCGGAAACACACGCCCTTGCAGTTCGGGGTTAACAGGCACTCCCCAACCCTAACGAGCACGGCCCGGCGGTGGCGCTTAAACGACGAAGCCCCGGCGCCGTGTGGCGTTCCGGGGCTTCGACTGAGCCGGATGCGAATCTACTCGATCCTGATCTGCACTGACCTGAGCATCCGACCGAGGTCGTTATCGAGCCTGTACGAGTCTCTCGGCTCTACTGGCAGCTGTCACACTGCAGGTCGTCCATCGGGTCGACCGGAACCGAGTAGCCACCTACGTAGTTGTCGTTGTCCATGTTCTTGCCTCCTCATAAATCCAATGATTCCCCCCAGTCACTGCCCACAATCCGGCGTCCAGTCCGGATTTTTCGTGTGCAGCGCCTGCGTGGTCTCCCACTATATAACCGGAATGACACGATTGTCATTCCACTAGATGTAGTGTTTCGCGAATTTTCTGAGATCAATCTATTGCGTGCCACGGACACCGGTGATTCCGGGCCCGCGGCAGCGATTCGGGGTACGTTTTCGCCCTCTATGCCCCCAAAAAGGGGGACCGAGTGCACTTGATACCGAATCGTGACGTTAGACTCGCTGGGCCGGCAGAACAAACTCGGGGACGTTCCGAGCCAGGGAGGTACTACGGCGGATGATCAAATCCAGTGGAAAGCTTGCGGCCATGGCCGCGGCCGCGTGCCTGATCGCGACGGTCGCAATCCCCGCTTACGCAGCCGCAGAGACCTCTGCTGTACCGGTCAAGGCACACGAGTCGACCCAGAGTCTCGTCAACTCTTCCAGCGCCGAAAGCCAGCCGGTTGTTGCTCGCGACAGCTACACGATCACCATTCCGCCCAAGCGCCCCGCCGTAGCGGTGAACCGCTTGCTGACCGTGAACCCACCGGCTCAGGGTTACAGCGGCGGCGCCGTTCTACAATATGCAGCGCAGTTCGTGGGCAAGGTTCCCTACGGCATGGGCAACAGCCCCACCACCAGCTTCTCCTGCGATGGATTCGTGCAGTACGTCTTCGCGGGATTCGGCATCGCGCTGCCACGCGGGGCCGACCACCAGGCAGCACTCGGTGTGCGAATCTCCCAGGCGGATGCCGTGGCGGGCGACTTCGTGTGGTGGCCGGGCCAGCACATTGGCATCTATGACGGCGCGGGCGGCATGTACAACTCACCCGTCTGGGGCCGCTACGTCGAGCACGCTTCCAAGCTCTGGGGCAGCCCGGTCTTCGTTCGCCTTCGCTGACGTCGGTCGCAGAGCGGTCCCAGAGCTTGTCGAAGGGACGGCAATAGTTGGGCGTTGCCCTTCGACAAGCTCAGGGAACGTACGACCTACGCGGAGCGAGCCGAGAGCTGCGCTCGCAGGGGCCAGTCGTCGCCGTCGAGGATGACCTGGGCACTGCGCCCGGTCTTCGAGTTGACCACGATCGGCGCCATGAGGTTCATCGTGGTGCCGCTCTCCCCCGGATTCGCGACAACGAGCACGAGGGCGTCGTCACCCTTCTCGAGCTCGAGCGACGCAGCCTGCTCGTCAGAGATCTCCGGCGTGTAGTCCGGCAGGAAGATCCCCGCGTCGAGCACAAAGAGTCGCGTGCCCTTGTCGTCGACGGCACGCAGGGCGTAGAGGCCGTTCGCACCCTCGATGTCATCGAGGGTGAAGTCCACCATCGGCTCGAAGCCGGGAGGCGACGAGATGAAGCTCAGCGCGGCGCTCAACGGAGGAAGTCCATCAGAGTCGGCTGAAGCACCTTGGCGGTGACTCCGAGCGAGGCCTGGTACGTGGTCTGCTGGGTTTGCAGGTCAAGGATGAGCTTGCCCAGGTCGAGATCTTCGACCGATGAGCGCTGCGCTTCGAGGGACACGGTCTGACTCGCATTCGTTTGTTCGGCGCGGTCCATCTGCGCCTGGGTGGTACCTATGACTGCCTGCTGTGCACTGATGGCCTGTTTCCTCGCATCGATCTCGCCGAGTCGCGCACCGACATTCACGCCGCTCTGCAGGTCGGAAACGATGTTGTCGACGAGCGTGAAGAGCGATCCGGGAGTCGTTGCGGCTGTGCCGAACACTGCGGCGCCGTCTGCGTCGACGCGCACCGTTGTGTTCGCGTCGATCCTGCGCTGCACGGTGCTGCCGGCGGCACCGTTGAAGCTGTAGTCCGGGTTGAAGGCGACGCCGGCATCCGTGTTGCCCGCGAAGATGCTGCGACCCAGGTAGCTCGTGTTGGACTGACGGAGCAGCTCGCCCTTGAGACTCGTGAGTTCCGTGGCAATCGCGTCTTTCGACGTGGGCGACATCGTTCCGTCGTTGGCACCCTGAACCGTCAGGTCCCGGATGCGGCCGAGGATGTTCGACACCGTCGTCAGCGTCGAGTCGATGGTGCCGAGCCAGGCGTTGCCGTCGGCGATGTTGCGACCGTACTGCGCGGTCGCGGCCTGCTGTGAACGCACCTGGAGTGCCTTGGTCGTGCCGGCCGGGTCATCGGACGGTACCCCGATGGCCTTGCGGCTGGAGGCCTGGTTCTGAAGCTTGGCGAGTGCCGCCATGCCGGTCTGCAGGTTGTACTGCGCGTTCCGCGTGAGCGACTGATTGGTGACTCTGCTGAACATGGCTTACCTCCCGACCAGGCCGGTGTGGTTGATCAGCGTGTCGAGCATTTCGTCGACCGCTGTCATGACCCGAGCGGCACCCTGGTATGCACGCTGGAAGCTGAGCATGTTGACGTTCTCCTCATCGAGGTCGACGCCAGCATTGGAGAGCTGGTTGTTCGTTGCGGCGGTGGTGGCGAGCCCGGCGAGGGTCGACTGCTGCTGAGCAGTGCGCGACTGGGTGCCGATGCCCGAGACGATCCCGGCCCAAACGGCATCCGGCGAGGTCGAACCCGTTCCGAGCTGTGCGATCGCGCTGGCGACGTCGCCGTTATAGGCTCCGGATCCCGGCGTTGCCGTGGCGAGATCCGCGGGTGTGGTCGGCACGACCGTGAGGCCGACCGCGGCAGGAAGACCCGCGGTGAAGCTGAAGAAGTTCGCACCCGAGGTGCCCGCGGCGTTTGCACCGGTGGAGTACACGGCGTTCACCTGGTTTGCCAAGTCGGTCGCGAGCGTGCTGTACGACGCTGCAGCCTCCGCGATGGCGCCGCCGGTTCCCGATCCGTTTGCCGCGGCGAGCATCGCGACGCTGCCGCCGAGTTCACCACCCTCGAGGGCGACGACGGTTCCGTTCGGCCACGTGAGCTGCACGGGATCGGTGCCCGCCGCATCCATGTGATAGCTGCCGACGAGCGACACCGCGTTGAAGTGGTCGCCGGAGACGATGGGGTTGCCACCGATGAGGATCTCCGTGGTGCCGTTCGGCAGGTTGCGTGCGGTGCCGCCTGCGAGGTTCGAGATCGTGGTCATGAGCGTGTCGCGCTGGTCGATGAGCTCGTTCGCCGAGCCACCGGCTGCGAGCGTCATGCGGATCTGGCCGTTGAGGTCGGCCACCCGGGCGCCCGCATCGTTGAGCGCGGCGACCTTGGCGTCAGCATCCGTGCGCAGGGTCGACCACTGGGTGTCGACCTGCTTGTAACCGCCGGCGATCTGCGCGGCGAGGCCCGTGGCCTGCGTGATGAGTGCCGTGCCCGTCGCGGGAACGGCCGCGTTGTTGCCGAGGTCCTGCCAGGCCGACCAGAACTTCTGCAGCGTGGCGGAGAGCCCGTTGGGGCCGGGCTCCTGGAGGTTCTGCTCGAGCGAACTCATGGCGCTGGAGCGCACGTCCCAGTAGCCGGATGTCGCGGTCGCCGAACGAACGCGAGCGTCGAGCAGCGTGCTGCCGATGCGCGAGACGCCATCGACGGAGACTCCCTGGCCGACGGTGAAGGTCGCTGTCATCTGCAGCGATGACGGCGCGGTCACGGACGCCGAGGTCATGACCCGCTGGCGGGTGTAGCCCTGGGTGTTCGCATTCGCGATGTTCTGGCCGACGACGTCGAGCCCGCGGCGAGCCGCAATGAGCCCGGTGTACGCGGTGTTGAGGGTGCCGAAGGTGCTCATGCGCGCCTCACAGCCTCTGGTCGAAGAGGCGAGCGTCGGCGTGAGCGCCGCCCGCAAGCCCTTCCGAGTCGTAGGTGCCGGCATCCGGAACGAGCGATGCCAGGGTCTCCTGGGTGGACCTCACTGCCGCGCGGAGAAATCGCTCGTTGATGTCACGCAGTTCCTTGATCTGCCCGGTGACCTCGGTCATCGCGCGCAGGTGGCCGCTGAAGATCTCGCGCCACGGGCCATCGGGGGCGTTGGCCGCGAGTTCGCGGAGCGTGGCGTTCTCGCCGGCACCCCACTCTTCGGCGAGGGTGGACACCTCGACGGTGCGGGTAAGGCCGGCCGCGCGCAGGCGATCCATCACCTGTTCGACCTCGCGGGTGGCGTGGGAGAGCCAGCGGGATTTGCCTGCCGTCAGCAGGAGCTGCTCCTCCTCGAGCTTGAACAGCAGGAGTTCGAGCAGCTCGCGTTCGCGCCAGAGCAGTGCCGACACATCGTTGGCGCTCATTTGTCCTCCAGGTCTCAGGTCGTCTCGGGGGTGGTTGCGGGTGGCGTACCTCTGAACTGCTGCCATCCGAACAGCGACCGGGTTCACGCTAAACAGCACTATCGGCAAAGGTGCCCCCCGAGTAAGGGAGAATCCCGAGAACTTTTTTGCGAGGGGTCGGTAACGACGTCCCCCCAGTTCAGGGGAGACGTTCCCCCGAAGGGGGCACAGGCCCCCAAAGAATTCTCTTGCGCGGCCTATTTATGGGGCATGCGGCGCCAATAGAGTCTGGATGTCCGGAGGGGAAACCGGTCAACTCGGGGGATCGAGCGATCAGCGTCCAGGCTGATCAGCGCAAGGGAATGCGTCGACACTCACCTCCAACTCAGTCCAGGGGGTAAGACAGTGAATCGTTCTGAACGGAACGCGCTGGTAGTCGAAAATCTGCCGCTCGTCGGCTACTTGGTGTCGGAGCTCTGCGCCCGCGCCACTCATCTTTCTCGCGACGATCTCGCATCGGCCGGCGCCGTGGGTCTCATCACCGCCGCCGACGCCTTCAAGCCCGAGCTCGGCATCCCGTTCGGTGCATATGCACGCAAGCGGATCCTCGGAGCATTCGCGGACGACATGCGTTCGAGCGACTGGGCGACGCGATCGGCCCGCAAGCGCATCAAGGAGACGCTCTCGGTGAGCGAATCTCTCACCGCCGCTCTCGGCCGCACGCCGAGCGTCGATGAGATCGCCTCGGCCCTCGGAGTCGAGCGGTCGGCGGCATCGGAGGCACTCGCCGACGCAGCACGCACTGTAGCAACGCTCGATGACGTCACCGCCGAGTTCCTGGTGGCGGATGGCGCCCTGCCCGAAGAGACCTTGCTCGAGTCCGAGCAGCTCGGCTTCCTTCGCGCAGCGGTGGACTCGCTTCCGGAGAAGATGCGCCACGTCATCACCCGCATCTACTTCGAAGACCAGTCGGTGAAAGAGCTCGCGGAAGAGCTCGGTACCACCCACTCCGCCGTCTCGCAGACGCGCGCCGAAGCCATCCGCCTATTAAAGGACGGCATGCAGACGCACTACGCCGACGACCCGGATGTTGTGCACGCGCCCGAGTCGCGAATTGCGGCCGCGAGTCGCAACGCGTATCTCTCGCGCCTGGCCGACTCTGCCGCGGTGGGAATCAGCCGCATCGGCTACGGGCAGCTCGTGCCCGAGCGCTCGATCGCGTAAGGCTCGGGGCACCACACTTCCCTTCGACAAGCTCAGGGAACGATGTGCAGGCCAGCAAAAAAATCAGCAGCAAAACATCTAACGACGCGGCAACGGTTGCCGATAGCTAGTTGTGTCAGCCCAGGGACGGGCTGAAGCAGGAAACCCACATCACGGAGGAAATCATCATGGGTATGACAATCAACACCAACATGTCGGCACTGACCGCGTACCGGAACCTTTCCACTACGCAGAACGACATGAGCAAGTCGCTGGAGAAGTTGTCCAGTGGTCTTCGCATCAACCGGGCTGCAGACGACGCGGCCGGTCTCGCCATCTCGGAGAGCCTGAAGTCGCAGGTTGGTGGCCTCACCGTCGCCGCCCGCAACGCTCAGGACGGCATCAGCGTCGCTCAGACCGCTGAAGGTACGCTCACCGAGGTTCACTCGATCCTGCAGCGTATGCGTGACCTCGCTGTTCAAGCCGGTAGCGACTCGAACAACACGGACTCCCGCACCGCGATCAAGACCGAGGCCGACGCGCTGAAGGACGAGCTCACTCGTATCTCCACCACGACGAACTTCAACGGCATCAAGCTGCTGGATGGCTCGGCGGGTGGCAACACCGGAAAGCTGACCTTCCAGGTCGGTGCGAACGCCGGTACGGACAACCAGATCGTGGTCGACCTGTCATCGGCGAACGTTGCGAGCGTTGCAACCGCGCTGAACTTCGGTGTCACCGCTGTCAAGTCCGGTTCTGTCGCCAGCTCCAGCCTCACGCTGGCTGCTGGTTACCAGTTCACGCAGGGCTCGACGGTCGTCACCGTCGCCAAGCCGGGCACCGCTGCCACCAGCTCTGCTGAAGTTGCGACCAACCTCAACAAGGACACGGGCTTCGCGCAGAACTTCGTGGCATCGACCAACGCGGCCGGCGACCTCGTCGTCGCATCGAAGACCGGTGACACGAACGCGATCTCCCTCAAGCAGGACAAGACAACGCCTGGCACCTACGCCGACGTCGTCACCCTGACCGCGGGTTCGACCTCGATCGGCTTCGACACGGCCGCGGCCGCGCAGCTCAGCATCACGGCGATTGACGCGCAGATCAAGAACGTGTCGACCGCTCGCGCCAACCTCGGTGCTGTTCAGAACCGCTTCGAGCACACGATCAACAACCTGAACGTGTCCAAGGAGAACCTGACGGCCTCGCGCTCGCGGATCACGGACACCGACATGGCGTCCGAGATGGTGAACTTCACGCGCTCCAGCATCCTGTCTCAGGCAGGTACTGCGATGCTCGCGCAGGCGAACCAGTCCAACCAGGGAGTTCTTCAGCTCCTGAGGTAGTACCGGGAAAAGAACAACGTCTGGCGGTGATCGGTGAGGGATCTGGACCTCTCCCACCGATTGCCGCCGGCGTTTTCCCGTAGCAACTGACAGCACCACCACACAAGAAGGGAGAGGACGATGACCACAGGAATCGACGGACTGGTCAGCTCGCTCGACACGACCTCCCTCATCAACTCCCTCATCCAGGCCGAAGCCGGCCAGCAGACACTGCTCAAGCAGCAGGCCTCAGACACCACCTCATTCGTCAGCGCACTGCGTGGCCTGAACAGCCAGGTCGCCTCGGTTGCGACCCTCGCCGCCGCCGCCGCCAAGCCCGCGGCCTTTGACCTCTATACCGCCTCCTCTTCGTCGTCCACGGTGACCGCGACCGCAGGAACCGGCTCGACAACCGGCAGCATCGACCTCGTCGTCAACCAGCTCGCGCAGTCGCAGAGCAACGTCAGCGCCGCTCTCACCGCCTGGCCCACCGACCCGGCTGCGCTGACCATCGTCTCGGGTGGCAAGAGCACCGACATCACGCCGGTGAGCAACTCGCTCGACGACATCGTCTCGGCGATCAACAAGTCGGGTGCCGGCGTCAGCGCCATGAAGGTCGCTGCGGGCGTCGATGGCAGCGGCACAGCCCAGTACCGCCTTCAGTTCACCTCTACCACGACCGGCGCCGCGAGCGCGTTCAGCGTCTACCAGGGCACGAGCGCCGATGTGACTGCAGGAACAGCCACCGACCTCCTCGCCCAGCCCGGCGCCGCGACCCTGCGCACCGCACAGGACGCGCAGGTCACGCTGTGGTCGGGAAGCCCGGCGGCGCAGACCATCACGTCGTCGACCAACACCTTCTCCAACCTGTTGCCCAACGTTGCCGTCACGGTTTCTGCCGTGGCCGCAACTCCGGTTACCGTGACGGTCGCCAGGGATGCCGGCGCAACATCCAAGGTCGCATCCGACCTGGTTGCTTCGCTCAATACGGTCTTCGCCACGATCTCGACGAAGTCCGCCGTCGTCAACAGCACGGGCCCCGACGGGTCCTCGAGGGTTTCCGGCGGCATCTTCTCCGGCGACAGCGCCACATCCTCGATCAATCAGGCACTGCTCAGCGCCGCGAGCTCACCCGTGAACGGAGTTTCGCCCTCGGAGATCGGCGTCAGCATCACCAAAGACGGAACTCTGACCTTCGACAACGACAAGTTCACGGCCGCACTGGCGAGCGACCCGGCCAAGGTGCAGTCGATGATGCTGGAGATCTCCTCCCGCGTCTCGGCCGCCGCCAGCGCGGTCTCAGACCAGTACTCGGGCAGCCTCACCACAAAGATCACCAGCCAGCAGGGCGTGATCGACAGCCTCGGAACGCAGATTTCGGACTGGGACGCGCGCCTTGCCACCAAGCGAGCCTCGCTCGAGCAAACCTATGCAGCAATGGAGGTCCAGTTGAACAACATCAAGAGCCAGGGCACCAACTTCGCCTCACAGCTCAGCAACCTACCCTCTTGGCCGACGTCATGACCGCGGTTCTCAGCGGTGTGAACGCCCGCCGCGCCCAGTTCAACCGCGACGTGATCCTCACGGCGACGCCGGCACACCTGCTGACGATGCTGTACGACCGCCTGCTGCTCGACCTCAACCGCGCCGAAGCCGCACAGGAGGCCGAGGACTGGGCCACCGGTGCGGAGAACCTGCTGCACGCCCAGGACATCGTCGCCGAGCTCTCATCGACCCTCGACCTCGACGCCTGGGACGGCGCGGACGCCCTGCTCGGGGTCTACAACTTCGTCGCGCGCGCGCTCATCTACGCGAACACGCACCGCGACATCGCGAGCACGAAGCTCTGCATCACCCTGATCGAGCCACTGCGACTCACCTGGCACGAAGCCGCCCAGGCGATCCCGGCGGGCGCGGCAGCACAGCAGACGCACACGCTGCAGCCAGCGGGAGTGCTCGGTGTCGCCTGACGCCGGAATGCCCTCCGAGATGCGCAGGGACTCGTCCAGCTGGCTCGAGGCGATCGAGCAGATGGAAGACGACCTCGCCCACGTCATGGACGATGCCGCGATGAAGCGGCACCTCGCTGGCGAAGCGACACCGGATGACCTGACCGCGCTCGAGAGGCCGCTGCGAGTACCGAGCGGCACGGGCGAGTTTCCCGCGGAACTCGTGGAGCGAGCGCGCGCCCTGATGGACGCGCAGAGCGCTGCCATCGCACGACTCGAAGGCCTGAAGCGCACGACGGGCCGGCACCTCGCCGCGATGCGGTCGATTCCGCCGCACCGCGACGACCGCTCCGTGTATCTCGACATCGCGGGGTAGAGGAGCACGGCTCGCTGAGCCTGTCGAAGCGCCCTTCGACAAGCTCAGGGAGCACGCACGAGAACGAAAAGTAAGGAATTACCTAACGGCAGCCGGGGGGATGCCGATAGAGAGCAGTGGAGAGCATGGATCGCTCACCTCTAGGCCACGGATTGGCCGTTTGTTTTAGGGGGAACGGATATCCGTGCTTAATTCGGTCACGACCGTTGCGCTCACGAGTGCACTGGACGGTCTCGCGCTGAGACAGCGCACCATCGCGAACAACATCGCCAACATCAACACGCGCGGATACCAGGCCAAGCGCGTCAGCTTCGAAGACGCCCTCGCCGCATCCGTGAAGGCCGGCGACGGCCACGCCGAGGCGACCGTCGCGCGATCGCTCGAACCCACCAGAACAGACGGCAACAACGTCAACCTCGACACCGAGACGCTCTCCAACGTCGACACCGTGCTGCGCTTCCAGTTCGCGGCACAATCGGTGGGCAACGAGTTCAACTGGGTGCGCGCGGCGATGAGGACGAACTGATGACCTTCGACGCCATCGGAATCGCTGCCACCGGGCTCACGCTGCACCGGCACTGGCTCGACGCGATCTCAGACAACATCGCCAACGTCAACACCGTCAAGCCAACGAGCGGCCCGGCGTTTCAGGCTCGCTACGTCGTGGCGCAGGAGGGCCAGGGTAACTCCGGCGTCTATGTTGCCGGGGCTGCCTACGGGAGCGCCGACGGCATCCTCGCCTACGACCCCACCAACCCCCTCGCCGACGCGAATGGCATGGTCAAGCGACCAGACATCGACCTCGGCGACCAGATGTCCGAACTGATCATGGCGCAGCGTGGCTACCAGGCCAACGCCGCCGTCGTCGACCGCGCCAGGGAGTCGTACCAGGCCGCACTGCAGATTGGTAAATGATGTCCATCCCCCTTATTGGTGCCGTCCAGGGCATCACGAGCGCAGGCATCGCGCCGGCCGTGCAGGCGACGGGCTCGAGCGACGGTTCGGCCTTCGCGAACTCTCTCGGCGGCGCGATCGACAACCTGCAGCAATTGCAGAACAACTCGGATGCGCTGGCCGTCCAGGCCGTGACCGGCAACCTCCAGGACATCCACGACGCCACGATCGCCGCAACCCGCGCGCAGGTCACCCTCGAACTCGTCGCCGCCGTGCGTAACAAGGGCGTCGACGCGTTCAACGAGATCATGAGGATGCAGGCCTGATGCCCGCCCAGGTCACTTCCGCGTTCCGGCGCCTGTTCACGGCGATCCGTGAGTTCACCATTGCCCAGCGCACCCTCGCCCTCATCGGCGTCGCCGTGCTCGTGCTCGGCATCGCGGGCCTCACCGTGTGGGTCAGCCAGCCCTCGTACACGCCGCTGTTTTCGGGCCTCGCCGCCTCCGACGCCAGCACGATCGTCGACCAGCTGAAGACCGACAACGTTCCGTACCAGCTCTCCGATGGTGGCGCGACGATTCTTGTGCCCGAGGCGAGCGTCTACAACGAGCGGCTCAAGGCCGCATCCGCGGGACTGCCGACGAGCAGCAACGGCGGATACTCACTGCTCGACAAGATGGGCGTCACGGCCTCGGAGTTCCAGCAGTCGGTGACCTACAAGCGTGCCATTGAGGGTGAGCTCGCCTCCACGATCCAGGCTCTCAAGGGCGTCAAGATGGCGTCGGTGCAGTTGGCGATCCCCAAGGACACCGTCTTCACCGAGCAGAAGGCCGACCCGACGGCATCCGTCTTCATCCAGACCGACAGCGGCGTCACGCTCTCTGCCGACCAGGTGCAGGCCATCGTGCACCTCACCTCCGCCTCCATCGACGGCATGAAGGCCACGGATGTCGCCGTCGTCGACTCCGACGGCCAGGTGCTCTCCGCGGTGGGCACCGGCGCGACCGGCAGCGCGAGCAAGCAGTCCTCCGACTACGAGACCAGCGTGCGCGACACCGTGCAGACCATGCTCGACCGCGTCGTCGGACCGGGCAACGCGACGGTGGCCGTGGCCGCAGACATGAGCCAGGAATCGGCCAACCGCGTCGAGGAGACCTACTCGACCCCCGACGGCTCGCCGACGCTGAGCGAATCGACCGATAAGCAGACCGGAGCGAGCGGGAGCGGCGGCAGCGGGTCGGCCGGCGTGCTCGGCCCAGACAACATCGCGGTGCCGAACGGCAGCGGCACGACGACCGGCGGCACCAGCCAGAGCCAGATCAAGAACAACGCCCTGAACAAGATCACCGAGAACCGCACCATTCCCGCCGGCGCAATGACCCGTCAAACGGTTTCCGTCGCGCTCAACTCGAAGGCAGCGACCGGCCTCAAGGTCTCCGAGATCTCAGCCCTCGTCTCGGCCGCCGCCGGAATCAACACCACCCGGGGCGACAAGGTCAGCGTCGAGGTCGTGCCGTTCAGCACGACGGGCGCCACCACGGCCGCGCAGGCACTCGGTGCCGCGGCGAAGGCCGCCGAGGCCGACCGCCTCACCGGAATCATCACGACCGCGATCATCACGGTCGGCGTCCTCATCCCCGTGCTCGTCATCCTGTTCCTGCTGCGCCGCAGCCGCCGCCGTCGCAACGAGGAGGAAGAGGGCCTGCTCTCCGAGATGCTGAATGCACCCACCGTGCCGATGCAGCTTCCTCAGGCACGCAGCGCATCGCAGCTGCAGGCACCCGTCTCCACCGCTCAGCTGCTCGAGGGCGCACCGACCGCGCCATCCTCGAGCGAGGCCGCGAGCCGACGGGCCGACATCGAGGCCTTCGCCCAGCGTGACCCGCAGAAGACCGCCGAGTACCTGCGCAGCATGATGGATGACAGGCAGCCGGCATGAGCGACGCGGTCGAGCCCGGCCTGAGCGGCACCCAGAAGGTCGCCGTCGTGCTCATGAACATGGACAGTCAGCGCGCCGCAGGTGTGCTGAAGGAGTTCAGCGAGCACGAGGCCGAGGAGATCGTCGCCGAGATCGTGCGCCTGCGCCGGGTCGATTCCGTCGTCGCCGAGAAGACGCTCAGCGAATTCCACGACATGACCGTGCGCAGTGCAGCGCTCGCACGAGGTGGACGTGACGTCGCCGTGGGGCTGCTGGAGGCATCCTTCGGAGCGGAGCGCGCCGCCGGCGTGATGAACCGCGTCGCCTCGAGCATGGCCGGCAAGGCCTTCGAGTTCCTGGAGCAGACCGAGCCGCGTCACGTCGTCGCACTGCTCGAGGGCGAACTGCCGCAGACCATCGCGCTCGTGCTCGCACACCTGCGGCCCGAGTTCGCCTCCCCCATCATCTCCGGCCTCGACGAGGCCCTCCGCACCGACGTCGCCCGCTGCATCGCCACCATGGGCACCGCAACACCGGAGGCGGTCAGAATCGTCACCGACACCCTGCGGGTGCGGGCCGGCGCCGTCGTCTCCCTCACCGACACCGTCGAGGTGGTCGGCGGCATCCAACCGCTGGTCGACATCATCAACCGGGCGGATGTCGCCACCGAGCGCGCACTGCTCGAATCGCTCGATGAGAACGACCCGGATCTCGCCGAAGAGGTGCGCTCGCGCATGCTCACCTTCGCCGACATCGTCAAGCTCGAGCCGCGCGACGTGCAGCAGGTGCTGCGTGGCATCGACGCGGGCGTGCTCGCCGTGGCGATGAAGGGCTCGCCGGAGGTCGTCATCGAGATCATCCGGTCCAACCTCTCCGAACGCAACCGCGAGATCCTCGACGACGAGGTCAAGATCCTCGGGCCGGTGCGCGTGTCGCAGGTGGAGGAGGCTCGCGCCGACATCGTGCGCGCCATTCGCGACCTCGAATCGCAGGGCAGCATCACCGTGCAACGCGGCGAGGAGGACGAATATGTCTATTGATTCGGGCTTCGCCGCACTGACCTTTCCCGCGCTCAAGCACCCCAACCAGGATGCGATGGATGCGCAGGCGCGCACCCGCGGGCATGCGGCCGGTTACGCTTCGGGCCTTCGCGCTGCGGCGAGGGAGGCTGAGGCGCGCGTCGTCGAATTGAACGCCGAGACCACGGCGATGCTGAACGTTCGCAACGCGCAGCTCGACGCGGCCCTCGCTGCCCTCGATACGGCGGCCCGCCAACTGCACGATCGCGCGATTCCCACCATCGAACAGGCGCAGGATGTGCTCGTCTCGAGCGCCATCGAACTCGCCGAGGCGATCCTCGGCTACGAACTGGCCGACGGCCCGCGTTCCGCTCGCGCCGCGCTGGCCCGGGTGCTCGAGCACGCGGACCCGAAGATGCTTCTGACCGTCCGGATGCACCCGGCCGACATCGCCGAGCTCGACGGAACGGCACCCGACGCCGCGCACAGCGCGTCCGGCGTAGAGATCGTCGCCGACGCGAGCCTGGAGCGCGGCGACGCCCTGGGTGACTTCGCCGACGGATACCTGGATGCGCGCATCCGCACCGCCCTGGATCGCGCCAGGGCAGCACTGCTTGGGGAGACGATATGACGACGACCTGGCGTCCCCACGCCGCAGAGTTCACGGCCGCCGTCGCCTCTGTGGCACCCCAACGCGTCGGCGTCGTCTCCTCCATTATTGGGCTCGGGGTTGAACTGAGCGGTCTCGATTGCGCCATCGGCGACCTCGTGACCATCGGCGAAGAGCCGGGCATCGAAGCCGAGGTGGTCGCGACGACGAGAACCGGTGTGCGCTGCATGCCGCTGGGAAAGATGGTGGGCGTCGGCGCTGGTGCACCGGCACGGTCCAGCCGCCGTCCCAATCTCGTTCCTACCGGCCGCGGCCTCCTCGGGCGGGTACTCGACGGCCTCGGGCGGCCGATCGACGGCAAGGGACCGCTCTCCAGCAGCGGCTACGTGTCGCTCGACAATGACACGCCATCCGCGATGCACCGCGCCCGCATCACCACCCCGCTGCCGCTCGGGGTGCGCGTGCTCGACACGCTCACCACGGTGGGCAAGGGTCAGCGCCTCGGCCTCTTCGCAGGTTCCGGCGTGGGCAAGTCCTCGCTGCTATCCATGATCGCCAGGGGCACGGAGGCGGAGGTCTCGGTCATTGCCCTCGTCGGCGAGCGCGGCCGCGAGGTTCGCGAGTTTCTCGAGGACGACCTCGGACCGGAGGGCCTCGCGCGCTCCATCGTCGTCGTCTCCACCTCGGACGAGCCAGCACTCATGCGACTTCGCGCCGCCTTCGTCGCCACCCGCATCGCCGAGTCATTCCGCGACGGCGGTGCGGATGTCATGCTCATGATGGACTCGCTGACCCGCGTCGCGATGGCCCAGCGCGAAATCGGCCTCTCCGTCGGCGAACCTCCCGCAACCCGCGGCTACCCGCCGTCGACCTTCTCGCTCCTCGCCCAACTGCTCGAACGAGCCGGCACGGCGGAAACCGGCTCCGTCACGGGCATCTACACGGTGCTCGTGGATGGCGACGACCACAACGAACCCATCGCCGACGCAGCTCGCTCGATCCTCGACGGTCACGTCGTGCTCGACCGCAAGCTCGCCGTTCTCGGCCACTTCCCCTCCGTGGATGCCCTCGCCTCGATCTCGCGCGTCGCCAGCAGGGTCAACACCCGTGAGCACTCCGCCGCGGCCGTCGCGCTGCGTAAGGTGCTCGCCGCCCGAAAGTCCGCGCAGGACCTGCTCGATGTCGGCGCGTACCACCAGGGCAGCAACCCGCTCGTGGATGCCGCCGTTCAGCACGAGGCAGCGATCAACGCCTTCCTGCAGCAGGGCATGGACGAACGCGTCACGGCAGAGGCATCCTGGGCCTGGCTCGAGAGCCTCAACTCCGCGATGGCGGTGCCCGCATGAGCCGCCAGTTCTCGCTCGCAGGGCTGCTGCGCCTTCGCCACCTGCAGCAGGACGAGGCCGCGGGCCAGCTCGCCTCCGCGAACGCTCGCCTCGACAGCACCTCGGTGCAGCGTAATCGGGCCAGGGCCGCACTCGGTGCGACGCGCTCGGATATCAGTAGCACGGAATCGCTCTATGCCATGGCCGCCGGCCGGGCATCCATGCGCAGCATGCTTGCCGACCTCGACTCGATGCTCGTGCAGCAGCGCGCCGAGACCGAGCAGGCGACCGCGGCGTACGGCACCGCTCGCGCGAAGGCCGTGGCGCTCGAAAAGCTCGAGGCGAAGCACCTCGAGACCGTGATGGTCGAGGAGCTGCGCGCCGAACAGACCGTGATCGACGAGATCGCCTCCACCGCGTGGCACGCCGATCGTGAAGGGACCAGATCATGAGCATCAGCAACTTCCTGCTCGCGAGCGCGACCGCGCCCGAGCGTTCCGCAGCGCCCGTCAAGGGCACCAGCTCCCAGGGCGACGCGTTCGGCGCCGCCATGCAGCAGGCCATGGGCGCCCGCGCGGGTGATCGCGCCGCCGCTCGCCACAGCGCGCCGGAGCGCAGGGACCCCGCCGCTCGCGAGGCCGCGCACCAGCCTCGGCAGTCCGACGGCGAGCCGAGGGGCACGGATGTTCGGGCAGCCGCGAAGGAATCCGCGACGACCCAGCGACCCGACTCCGATCCGCGTCAGGGCGCCGTGAACCAGGACGCGCAAGCGACCGCATCGACCACGGATGTCCCGACCGGCCAGGCGACCATCGACCAGACTTCGACACAGACATTGGCTCAGGCGGCCGGTCAGGTGACGACGGCGCAGGCCACCGTCGCTCAGCCCTTTGCCGCGCAGGCGGCGGCCGCTCAGGCATCGATGGTGCCGGCGACGATCGTCGCCGACCCCGCCGCACAGCTCGCCGCAACCGTCCCCGCACAGGCGGCCGCTGCTGGCGCAGCGATCGCGACGGCTCCTGTCAGTGTCGCGGCCGTGGCGACCGCGAGCGTGCGGCCCACGGTAATCGAGAAGACGGCCACCCCTGTTCCCGCCACGGCACCGGCAAGCGTGAGCGCCGCGGCAAGCACTGCCACCGTCCTTCCTGGCGCAGCAGCTGCGGCGGCGCAAGCGCCGACGCCTGCACCGGCAACCACGTCGCTCGCGGCGAGCGGCACAAGCGGCACAACCGCCACGGCAACGCCGACCGCACCGCTGGCGACCGCGCCGCTGAACCCGGCCGGTCCCGCGGTTGTTGCCACGCCCGCTGCGGCCGCATCCGCTGCGGCCCAGCCTGCGAGCGCACCGGCACTTGACGACGCCACCGCGCAGGCCAAGGCGGCACGCCCCGCTGCCAACCACGCGAACGACGAGGCTGCGGCGCCGGCGACCCAGACGGCCGTGCCCGCCCCGACCGTGACAGCACCATCCGCCGACGCTAACCAGGCCACCCCGGCACAGCCGGCGGCAGCCCAGCCCGTCTCGAGCGCCACGACCGTCGCGCAGGCGGCGCAGGTGCAGGTCGCGCCGGTCGCCACCACCTCCGTTGCCGCGACACAGGCGGCCGCTCCCGCCGCCCCGCCCGCGCCTCCGTCACCACCGCTGGCCACGCAACTCTCGCAACCGATCGTCGCTCTCACCAGGGCGGCATCCGGTGACCACGTCGTCACGCTGAGCGTGACGCCAGACAACCTCGGGCCGGTGACCGTGCGCGCGCACGTCGGTTCGCAGGGCATCCGCATCGAACTGTTCGCTCCTAACGACCTCGGTCGCGACGCCCTCCGCGGCATCATGCCGGAGCTTCGGCGCGACCTCGCGGGCACCGGCATGAACAGCAACCTGCAGCTCTCCACCCAGAACCAGCCCACCAGCACCGCAACCGCGGGCAACCAGCAGGGCGGCGGCGCGGGCACGAACAGCGGTCTCGGCTTCGGCCAGGGCGGCACCAATGGCAACAACGGCAACCAGGATGGCGCCGCTTCACGATCCGAGCGCGGTCCAGCGCTCGGCTCACCCCGCATGGACGCACAAGACGCTGAACCGACTCGCACGACCGTGCGATCCGGCCAGCATGCATCTTCCATCGACGTGATGGCCTAGCAGGGAAGAAGACGACCATGACAGCAGCAGTTGCTGGCGTAGCCAGCACACAGGGCGCCGGAGGCATGTATGCCACCGCGCCCACTCGAACGCCCAAGCAGACGCTCGACAGCGAGGCGTTCATGTCCCTCCTCGTGACCCAGTTGAAGAACCAGGATCCGAGCTCGCCGATGGACACCAACCAGATGATCGGCCAGACCACGCAGCTCGCGATGATGGAGCAGCTCACCAGCCTGAGCAGCACCGGCACCGAGAGCTTCGCACTGCAGATGCGCATCGCCGCATCGTCGATGATCGGCCAGAAGGTCAGCTACGCGGACGCGAACGGCACGACCATCAGCGGCACCGCTAGCGCCGTCTCGTTCGCCGGTCCGAAACCCACCGTCACCGTGAACGGTGTCGAGGTCGCCCTCGACTCCATCTCCGGCGTCACCTCGACATCCTGAACACCCTGAACTTCTCACGCACCAACCATTGAAAGGCGCAACACCATGCTTCGTTCGCTCTACTCCGGAATCTCCGGTCTCCGCTCACACCAGACCATGCTCGACGTGACCGCGAACAACATCGCCAACGTCAACACGGTCGCCTTCAAGGCATCCGCAACGCAGTTCGAAGACACCCTCTCGCAGCTCACCAAGGGTGCGAGCAGCCCGCAGGCGACCACGGGTGGTACGAACCCCGCCCAGATCGGTCTCGGTGTGAAGGTGGCGGGCATCTCCACCAACTTCGCGCAGGGTTCAACCCAGTCCACCGGTCGCGCGCTCGACGTGATGATCTCGGGCGACGGCTTCTTCATCACCTCGAGCGGCGGGCAGACCGCCTACACCCGCGCGGGTGCGCTCGACTTCGACCCGCAGGGTCGCCTGGTGACGCCTGACGGCGCCATCGTGCAGGGCTGGACCGCGGTCGACGGTGTCGTCGACGCGGGCGGACCCGTCGGCAACGTCACCCTTCCGAAGAACGCGGTCTCCCCCGCCATCGCCACCACCACGGCGAAGGTCGGCGGCAACCTGCCGGGCGACGCGGCGACCGGAACCGTGCTCACGCGCGACACCACCGTCTATGACGCGAGCGGCAACGCTTCGCAACTGTCGCTCACCTTCACCAAGACGGCAGCCGGATGGGACGCGAGCTACAGCGACGGAGCCACGCCACCCACGGTCACCACCACGTCGATGGCGTTCACCAACGGCAAGCTCACGAGCGGCACCTCGATCACCGCGGCCGGAGTCGCCATCGACCTCAGCACCGCGACCGGATACGCGGGCCTGACCACGGCATCCATCACCGACCAGAACGGTCGCGACGCCGGAACGCTGCAGACCTTCACGCTCTCGCCCGACGGCACGCTCGTCGGTTCGTTCAGCAACGGGGCATCGCAGGCGATCGGACAGATCGCGCTGGCCACCTTCGTGAACCCGAGCGGTCTGCAGAAGGCCGGATCGTCGTCATACACGTCCACGTTCAACTCAGGTGCGGCCCAGCTCGGCGTGGCCGGGCAGAGCGGACTGGGCTCGCTCACGAGCGGCGCGCTCGAGATGTCGAACGTCGACCTCTCGCAGGAGTTCACCAACCTGATCGTCGCCCAGCGCGGCTTCCAGGCGAACGCCCGCATCATCACCACCTCGGATGACGTGCTGCAGGAGCTGACCAACCTCAAGCGCTAGTCCCTCGCTTCGGCAGGCTCGGTGACGTTCGGTCACTGAGCCTGCCGAATCCATGTTCCCGCGCTTCGACAGGCTCAGCGACCGACAGGCTCGTTTCCTGAGCCTGTCGAAGGGAACCTGCGAGCAAGCGCTGGCAGATCCTCGAGCCGGCCGTCGATGAGCGCCTGCTTCTTCGCGCGACTCCATCCCTGAATCTGCTTCTCGCGCACAAACGCCGTCTCGACACTCTCGGATGCTTCGGCAAAGACGAGTTCGACCGGGCGATGCTTGCGGGTGAAGTTCGATCCCTCACCCAGGTTGTGCTGCGCCAATCTCCGCTCAAGGTCGAGCGTGCTTCCCGTGTAGAACGCGCCGTTCGCGCAACGCACGATATAGACCCAGGCCATCGGGCGAGTGTTGCCGACTCGCGGCGCAGGTGTGCGAGTTCTCCACAGGGCGCTTCGACAGGCTCAGCGACCGACAGGCTCGTTCCCTGAGGTTGTCGAGGGGAACCTGCCACGCGCTTCGACAGGCTCAGCGACCGAACCACACGCTCCGCTTCGACAGGCTCAGCGACCGACGCCCGAGGCGGAAGCCACGCCTAACGGGGCGGAGGAGCCGGCCGATAGTGGTCTGTGATGGCTCAGGATGAGCCTGATTTAACGTATCCAGGGATGGGATCATGATTGTTGTCACGCGGCTGAACGATACTCAGTTCGCCGTCAACCCTGATCTCATCGAACGCATCAACGCGAATCCGGATACGACGCTGGTCATGGTCGACGGCGCAAAGTACATCGTCACCGAGTCCATGAGCGAGATCATCGAACGGATCGCCCAGTATCGCGCACGCGTCGTCTCGCTGGCCCAGAATCTCTCCGTTGCCGAGCAGCCACAGGCAGGCCGGCAGTTGGGCGTCATTCCCTTTCCCGAGACTGCAGCCGACCCGACGGACGCACACGAAGAACCACTGCCCTCGCGCCCCAGGAAGCTGTAATGGATCCCGCAACACTCATCGGAATCGTCGTTGCGTTCGGCGCACTCCTCGCCATGCTCACCATGGAGGGGAGCAGCGTCTCAGCCATCCTCATCCCGGCGCCCATGGTGCTCGTCTTCGGTGCCACGATCGCCGTCGGCATCGCCGGAGGAACGATCAAGGACTTCCTCATCGCCATCAAGGCGCTGCCCAGCACGTTCCGTGGCAAGACCCACGACCCGGAAGAGGTCATCAACAGGGTCGTGTCGCTCGCCGAGAAGGCGCGCAGCGAGGGCCTGCTGTCGCTTGAGCAGGAGGCGGACGACTCCGACGACACCTTCCTCCGCAGCGCCCTGCAGAACATCGCAGACGGTACGGATGGCGACGAGCTGCGCATCCTGCTTGAGGACGAGATCGAGACCCAGGCCAAGCTCGGTCGCACGGCGGCCAAGTTCTTCAACAGCCTCGGTGGATACGCCCCGACAATCGGCATCATCGGAACCGTCGTCTCGCTCACGCACGTGCTCGAAAACCTGTCATCGCCGGCAACACTCGGCCCGATGATTGCGAGCGCCTTCGTAGCGACCCTCTGGGGTCTGCTGTCGGCCAACTTCCTGTGGCTCCCCATCGGCGCCAGAATGAAGCGTCTCTCCGAACTCGAGATCGAGGGCAAGACGCTCCTCATGGAGGGCGTACTCGCCGTACAGGCTGGCAGCCAGCCGCGACTGCTCGGTGAGCGGCTGCGCGCGATGATTCCGTCCGCGCCGCAAAAGGCCGCCAAGAGCGGCAAAGCCGACAAAGACGACGCGGCCGCGGCATGAGTCTCCGGCCGCAGCGCCGGAAGCGGGGCGAAGAAGAGGAACACGACAATAGCGAACGCTGGATGGCGTCGTACATGGACATGGTCACCGTGCTCATGTGCATGTTCATCGTTCTGTTCGCGATGTCCGTCGTGGACCAGAAGAAGTTCGACGAGCTGCGCAACTCGCTCGCGACCGGTTTCGGCACGGTCGCATCCAAGCACATCGACATCAACGAGGGCGTCATCGTTCCGCCCGACAAGCTCGACGTCAAGGCGAAGAGCCTCGACAGCAAGAACCGCCAGCTGGCGACCATCGAGGTCACCAACCTCATCGCCCTCCGCGAGGAGATGAAGCAGAACCTTCAGGCCGCCGGTCTGGCCTCGGCGGTGCAGTTCACCATCGACGGACGCGGCCTCACCGTGCGCCTCGTCGGCTCCGAGACCTACTTCAACACGAACCGCACCGACCTGAGCGCCGTCGCGATCCGGGTACTGGATGCGGTGGGCCCGCCGCTGAGGCAGAGCCCGTACAGCGTTTCCGTCGAGGGTCACGCCGACGCCCGCCAGGCAACGTATCCCTATCCGACAAACTGGGAGCTGTCGTCGGGACGCGCCACCGGGGTGCTTCGCCACCTCGTCGAGGTCGACGGCGTGCCCGGCGAACGCATCGGCGCCGTCGGTTACGGCTCCGCCAGGCCGCTGTCCACCGGCACGGCTCCCGACGACCTCGCGCTCAACCGGCGAGTGGACATCGTCGTGCTCTCTGATCAGTCGGATGCGGTGCGCTTGCTGCTTGCGGAGGTGGACAAGGCGCTGGAGGGAACGTAAAGGCGCTTCGACAGGCTCAGCGACCGAGTTTCCGGTCCCTGAGCCTGTCGAAGGGAACGTAGCGGCGGCGTGGGCCCAAACTCAGCAAACGTCTGTGCCCAATATTTCTTACCGTGGGGTACAGCCTGCCGATAGTGCTCGTTGTGACGGTCCAGGAACAAGCAGTTGTCGGCGTGCCCGCAAAATCGGGCAAGACGGTGGAAGTGTACGACTTCCGCCGCCCGACCACGCTCGCGCGCGAACACTCGCGCGTTCTGGAGCTCGCCTTCGAGACCTTCGCGCGTCAGTGGGCCACCCAGCTCACCGCCAAGGTTCGCGTGCTCTCGCAGGTCAGCTGCGAGCAGGTCATCATGCTCAGCTACGACGCCTACGCCGCCTCGCTGCCCGCGACCACGGCCATGGTGCTGTGCGTGCTCGAGGATGTCATTCCCAAGGCGATCATCCAGTTCCCCACCTCATCCGCACTCAGCTGGATCGGATACATGCTCGGCGGCCACGGCGCGAACGTGGCCGAGGAGCGCAAGTTCACCCAGGTCGAGCAGGCTCTCATCCGCCGCCTCATGGACGACGCACTCGAGGACCTGCGCTACTCGCTCGGCGGGCTGCTGCAGAACGCGATCCGCATGGATGCCTTCCAATACAACTCGCAGTTCGCCCAGGCCGCCGCGACGAACGACCTCATGATCGTCGCGACCTTCGACATCCGCGTCGGTGACGCCGTGGCCCCGGCCACCGTGGCGATTCCCGCGGAGGCCCTGCTCCCGCAGCTCGGCGACGCCAACCCCACGCGAACCGCCGCCGAAGCCAAGGAGCTCATCGAGGTGCAGCTCGCCTGGGCACCGGTGGAGCTCGCGCTGCGACTCGCGGTCGCCAGTGTGAAGCCCAGCGACATCCTCAACCTGGCGGTCGGCGACGTGCTGCCGATTCCGCATCCACAACACCGTCCACTCGAACTGGCTGTCGACGGCCGCCTCATGGGCCACGCCGCGGTCGGTGCCAACGGCTCCCGTCTCGCCTGCGTCGTCGTCGGCACAGAGTCCTGAGTCCCACTTTCCCGCACCACCAAGGAGACACCGTGAAGAAGTCCACCAACCTCAGCCTGCAGGATGCAGCAGCCGACGCGCTGGTGCCCCTGCTGCCCAGCGCGACGACCATCACCTGGACACACGTTGAGGATGGCGCCTCGCTCGCCGACCAGGTCGGCTCCGCGGTCGTCGCATCCTTCGTGGGCACCACCGCCGCCGACATCGCCGTCGTGCTCGCCGACTCCGCCGCGCTGGCCGAGGCGGCGGGCACAGACTCGCTCGTCTCCACCGCGGATGTGCTGCGCCCCGCACTCGAGGCAGCGGCAGCGCCGCTCGGCACGGGTGTGCTGGGCGAGGCGTCCATCGATGACGCCGCAGCCCTCTTCGCCGATGAGGACACCGTCGTCTACGCCCTCAAAGCAGGGAAGACGGCCGCCGGCTGGTTCGCCATCCGGGTGCGGGCGGGCGGCGCCATCTGGGGCTCGGCCACCGACCCGAAGCGCAGCGTCGCCGGCAAGCTCGGCCGCATCAGCAACGTCGAGATGGCGCTCACGGTCGAGATCGGCCGCACCCGCATGGCCGTGCGCGACGTGCTCAACCTCGAGCCGGGCGCCGTGATCGAACTGGACCGTTCCGCGGGAGCCCCCGCCGACATCCTGCTCAACGGCCGCCTCATCGCCCACGGCGAGATCGTGGTCGTCGATCAGGACTACGCCGTGCGCATCACCCAGATCCTCGACGTCGCCGAGAGCATGAGCTGAACCGATGGACACCTTTCTCGCCGGCGCTCGCGTCATCGTCTCGCTGGCCGTCGTGCTCGGTCTGCTCTGGATGCTGCAGCGTCGCCTGACGCGCGGCTCCCGCAAGAGCGCGGCCGGGCATCCCGTGACCATCGTGACCAAGCAGGCGATCTCGCCCAAGGCATCCGTCGTGATCATCGACGTCGAGGGCACCCGCCTGCTGCTCGGAGTGACCGAGCACGCCGTGAGCGTGCTGCAGACCGGTGATGCACCCGAGCCCGTCATCGAGGTTGCACCCGCGACCGCTCCGGCGTCCGGTGCCCGCGCGTTCGCGGAGTCGCTGAGCAAGGTCACCGCCGCGAAGATCTCCACCGTGAAGCCCGTGGCGCGAGTCACGAAGGCTGCAGTCAGCGCTTCGACAAGCTCAGGGACCGTGAAGGGCTCAGCGACCGCGACCAAGCGCGCTTCGACAGGCTCAGCCACCGCCACCACGACGAAGGCGCCCGACCTCGCGCCCGTTGCGGCCTTCTCCGGCCAGGGCCCGCTTGCGGGCTCGATCATCTCCCCCGCCACCTGGAAGCAGCTGGGCGCGAGTCTGCGACGGAGCCGGTGACCCTCTTCGACGTCAGCGACGCCAGGTCGCATCGGCGCTGGACCGCCGCCCGCTGGGGCATCGCCATCATGCTCGTCCTGATGTCGATCGTCGTCATCGTGCTGGTGAGCGCCAATTCGGGTCAGGCCGCTCCGATCGCTCCAACGCCGCCGACCGACCCGTCGACGCCGACGCCCACCGACGGACTCGGCGGAGTCTCGCTGCAGATCAACGGACCGAACGGCGGCCCGTCGAGCTCGATCATCACGCTCGTCGGCATCACGCTGCTGTCCGTCGCTCCGGCGCTGCTGCTCATGATGACCTCGTTCACCAAGATCTTCGTGGTGCTCGCCATCACCCGCAACGCGCTCGCGCTGCCGTCGATTCCGCCGAACCAGGTGCTCGCCGGGCTCGCGCTGTTCCTGACGCTGTTCATCATGGGACCGGTCATCGGCGACATCAACAACCTCGGCATCCAGCCGTACCTGCACGGCACGCTGTCGTTCAACGATGCGCTGTCAGCCGGATCGGCGCCGCTTCAGCACTTCATGCTCGCGCACACCAAACAGGAGGACCTCGCACTCATGACGAGGTCGGCCGGCATGGCCAACCCGTCGAATCCCGAGTCCGTGCCGCTGCTCACCCTGATCCCGGCGTTCATGCTCTCCGAACTGCGTTCGGCCTTCATCATCGGCTTCGTCATCTTCGTGCCGTTCCTCGTCATCGACCTCGTCGTGGCCGCCGCGCTCATGTCCATGGGCATGATGATGCTGCCGCCCGTGATGATCTCGCTCCCGTTCAAGATCCTCCTGTTCGTGCTTGTCGACGGATGGGGACTGATCATCACCTCGCTCATCACGAGTTATCACGGAGGTGGCTGATGAACCCCAATGCCGTACTGGACATCGCCATGCAGGGCATCATCGTCGCTGCGAAGCTGTCTGCGCCCATCCTCGTCACGTCTCTTGTGGTCGGCTTCGCGATCTCGCTGCTGCAGTCGATCACGCAGATCCAGGAGGTGACCCTGTCGTTCGTGCCGAAGGCGGCCGCGGTGGGCATCGCCCTGGTGGTCTGCGGCAACTGGATGATCTCGGAGATGGTCAGCTTCACGCAGGGACTGTTCGCGTCGATCCCCAACCTGCTCGGGGGCTGATGTGAACATTCCGCTGAACCTGGCCTGGCTCGAGTCGACATCGCTCGCCGCAGTGCGCATGACGGTGTTCCTCTTTCTCGCGCCGCCGTTCTCGTTCAACGCGATCCCGGCCAGAATCAAGGCGATGCTGGCGATCGGGCTCTCGCTCGCCGTCTCGCCCGCGGTTTCACGCAACTACCACACGCTCGAAACACCCGAATACCTCATGGCGCTCGTGCTCGAGCTCGTCGTTGGTGCGGTGCTCGGACTGCTCGTCATGCTCGTCTTCGCCGCGATCCAGTCGGCCGGTAGCCTCATCGACCTGTTCGGTGGCTTCTCGATGGCGCAGGGCTTCGACCCGCTGTCGATGATCAACGGCGCCCAGTTCACGCGGCTGTTCCAGATGACGGCCCTCGCGCTCATGTTCAGCTCCGGCGCGTACCAGATCATCATCGGCGGGCTCACCCGCAGCTTCACCGCCTTTCCCATCGGCGGCGGCATTGACCTCAGCGAGCCGGTGCAGGCGATGACGACCGGCCTCACCCAGATGTTCCTCGCCTCGGTGCAGATCGCGGGCCCGCTGCTTGTCGTGCTGTTCCTCGCCGACGCCGGCCTCGGCCTGCTCACCCGCGTCGCGCCCGCGCTCAACGCATTCACGATGAGCTTCCCGCTCAAGATCATGATGACCCTAACGCTCGTCAGCGTCATCTTCGTCGCCCTGCCCGGCGTCGTCTCGAAGCTCACCGGCGACGCCATCAAGGTTCTGGCGGGGGTGGGCTAAATGGCGGATTCGCAGGAACGTACCGAAAACGCGACCCAGAAGCGGATGAAGGAGGTCCGCTCCAAGGGACAGCTCTCCAAGTCGCAGGACCTCACCGCCTGGCTCGGCGTCGCCGCGGCAGGCGTCATGATTCCGATCACCATCTCGAATGGATCGGAAGCCGGCACCCACCAGGTCATGAACATCGGCACGATCGCCGCGCATCCGACACCGGAGCTCGCGACCACCATGCTCGGCGACGGAATGCAGACCATCCTCGCCACTCTCGGACCGCTGCTCGCCGCCGTGGCCGTCGTCATCCTGCTGGGCTCTGCGCTGCAGGGCGGCATCCACTTCAAGAAGTTCGAGGGCAAGTTCGAGCAGTTCAATCTGCTGAACGGCGTGAAGCGCGTCTTCGGCACCCAGGCGCTGTGGGAGGGAGTCAAGTCTCTCGTGAAGACCGCCGTCGTAGGCCTCGTGCTGCTCGTCGTCGTGGAGTCCCTCATGCCGGTGCTGATGGGTGCGGGCGGGCTGCCGGTGTCGGCGCTGCTCGACGCGGCGAGCGCCGGGGCCGGCTCGCTCATCCAGTTCGCCGTGGTCGCGGGCCTCGGGCTCGCCGCCTTCGACGTCTTCGTCGTGATGAAGCGCAACCAGAAGAAGACGAAGATGAGCAAGAAAGAGGTCAAGGACGAGGCCAAGAGCACGGATGGCGACCCGCTCATCAAGTCGCAGCGCCGTTCGCGCCAGCTCATCATGAGTCGCAACCGCATGATGGCGGGCATCGCGAGCGCGGATGTCGTGGTCGTCAACCCGACGCACATCGCCGTCGCCCTCAAGTACGAACCCGGCAAGTCGGCCCCGAGGGTCGTCGCGAAGGGGCAGGGCGAGGTCGCCGCGCGAATCCGCGAGAAGGCGGCTGAGGAGAACGTGCCGATGGTGCGCGACATCCCGCTCGCCCGCGCGATTCACGCCGCGTGCGAGATCGGCCAGGAGATTCCGGTCGACCTCTACGACGCTGTCGCCCGCGTGCTCGCCTTCGTCATGGCCCTGCACAAGCGAGGTGCGGCATCCGGTGTGCACACCATGACCCCGCCAGCACCACAGCGTCCGGCTCCCGACGCGCCGTACCAGGCCACCCGCACCACCGGCGCCGCTCGCACGATGACGCCGACACGATCACTGACTCAGAGCACTCCATGACCACGGGAGAGAAGAAATGAAACGCAACCTCACGCTGCTGGCCGTCCCGGTCGGCGTCGTCGGCATCATCCTGCTGCTCGTGGTGCCAATCCCTGCATGGATCCTCGACTTCCTCATCATCATCAACATCCTGTTCGCGCTCATCATCCTGCTGACCAGCATGTTCGTGAAGAAGCCGCTCGACTTCTCGATCTTCCCCTCGCTGCTGCTCGTCGCCACACTGTTCCGGCTCGGCCTCAACGTCGCATCCACGAGGCTCGTGCTCGGCCAGGGCTATGCCGGCGAGGTGATCGCATCCTTCGGGCACGTCGCCGTCGGCGGCTCGCTCATCATCGGCGCCGTCATCTTCCTCATCCTCGTCGTCATCCAGTTCGTGGTGGTCACCAAGGGTGCCGAGCGAGTCGCCGAGGTCGGCGCGCGGTTCACCCTCGATGCCATGCCCGGCAAGCAGATGGCGATCGACGCCGACCTGAACGCCGGCCTCATCACCGACGACCAGGCCAGGCACCGTCGAGCAGAGGTCTCCGCGGAAGCCGACTTCTACGGCGCGATGGACGGTGCGTCCAAGTTCGTCAAGGGTGATGCGATCGCGGGCCTCGTCATCATCATCATCAACGTCGTCGGCGGCATCGCGATCGGAATGATCCAGCGCGGCCTGGACATCGGCAGCGCCGTCAGCACCTACACGCTGCTGACCATCGGCGACGGACTCGTCACCCAGATCCCCGCGCTGCTCATGGCGGTCTCCACCGGCATGATCGTCACGAGGTCGAGCGCCGAGAACGACCTCGGCTCGGCAGCATCGAAGCAGCTGACCCAGTCGCGCACCGCGCTCATGATTGCCGGATGCGCCGCGATCGTCATGGGGTTCATCCCCGGCATGCCGCTGCTCACCTTCATCACCATCGGCGCGGGCCTCATCATCGCCTCGCAGCGCATCAAGGCCTCGGAGAAGGCGAAGCAGGTGGCACAGGAGATCGCGGATACCACCGCGCGCGCCCCGGAGACGGAGACCACGGAGACGCTGATCGAGGAGATGCGCGTACACGCGCTCGAGATCCTGCTGGCACCCGACCTCGTGGACATCGTCTCGGGCACCTCGGACGACCTGCTCGCGAGGGTGCGCGCCCTGCGTCGCAAGATCGCCCTCGAACTCGGCATTGTCGTGCCACCGGTGCGCACGCGCGACAGCGTCGACCTGCCGTCGGGCACCTACATGATCCGCATCGCGGGTGTCGAGGCGGGTCAGGGGCTCGCGCCGGGCGGCAAGGTGCTCGCCCTCGGCGACGCGCTCGACACGCTCCCGGGCGTGGCCACGGTCGAGCCCGTGTTCGGACTCGCCGGCAAGTGGATCCCGAGCGAGATGCGCCACAGCGCCGAGCTCACCGGTGCGACGGTCATCGACCGCGTTTCGGTTCTCGTGACACACCTGTCGTCGCTCATCACCAACAATGCCGCGAGGCTCCTCACCCGGGAAGACGTTCGCGTGCTCACCGAGGGTGTCAAGCACGTCAGCCCCTCCGCCGTCGACGAGCTCGTGCCGAACCTGCTCTCGCTCGCCGAGGTGCAGCGGGTGCTTCAGGGCCTGCTCGCGGAGCAGGTCTCGATCAACGACCTCCCGCGCATCTACGAGGCGCTGTCGCTGCGGGCGAAGCTCTCCACCGACCCGGAGGGCCTCATCGAGACCGCCAGGCAGGCACTCGGCCCGGCCATCACGTCGAAGTACATCGACGGCACAGTGCTGAGGGTCATCATGATCGACCCGAACGTCGAGCAGTCGATGCTCGAGGGCATGCGGCAGTCGGACTCCGGAACGCAGATCATGATGGATCAGAACACGATCGAGGCCGTGCTCAACTCGGTGAAGGATGCCCTGGCGACCGTGGAGGCGACCGGCCAGGGAGCCGTGCTCGTGTGCGCCCCCGCGCTGCGCCCGGCCGTACGCAGACTGGTCTCCTCCCAGTCGGGCGGGCTACCCGTGCTCTCCTATCAAGAGGTAACCTCGTCGAACGCAGATATCGAAACCGTGGGGGTGGTCCGTGTCGCCGCGATTACTGCAGCTTGATGGCACCTCGCTCGAAGAGTTGAAGGCCAAGGTGCTCGCCGAGCACGGCACCCGCGCTCGCGTCATCTCCGTCGAGACCATCACCACGGGCGGCATCGGCGGGTTCTTCGGGCACCGTCACTACGAGATGACGGTCGAGGTGCAGGACGGCCAGGACGCGCCGCTCCACTACGGCCAGGTGCACGATGCCCCGACGCCCGCATCGCGGCCGACCCCACCCGCCTCGACGGCTCGACCGGCAACGACCAGTCCCGCTCCGGCGCCCCGGAAGCCATCCGCGGCCGCCGCCCCGCCGAAGCCGGTGAAGACCGGCCTCGACGCACTGCTCGATGACGCGGACGGCGAAGACACCGTGAGCTACCAGCAGCCGGACGACGGCTTCCCCGTCTCCACGTCGTCGCGAGAGTTCGCCAACATTCTCGATGAGCTGGAATCCGTGACCGCTACCCCGATCATCCGGGAAACGCCGCGCCCGCTTCCCGTGCCGACGCTCCTCTCCTCCCAGGGCGACCTCGTCATCGTCGTCGGGCTCGGTTCCGAGGCACTCCCCGTGGCGAAGGCGATGGCCACGGCGGTCGGCCGGGCGGAGGTCGCGACCTCGGGCGCGCTCGATGCACCGGGGCTCGCCAGGGTCGCCGATCGGCGTGACGCCCTGCTCGCGAGGGCCCGCGGGGTCGAGCGGCGCGAGACGCTGTTTGTGGCCGTCGGCATTTCGAGTGGCGGCGTGCACGCGTCATCGCAGGCGACCGCGATCGCGCAGCTGCGCGCCGATCAGGTCTGGGCGGTCGTCGATGCCTCGCGCAAGCCGGAAGACACGGCCCGGTGGGTGCGCAAGCTGTCGAGCGTCGTTCAGCTGGATGCCGTGATCGGCACGCAGCGCGACGCCACGCTCACTCCAGAAACCGTCGCAACGCTGGGCCTGCCTGTGAGCTGGGAATACGGCAGTTAGATAGGCTTGCCCGATGCTGGTGTTGACGCGAAAGGCCGGGGAGCGGGTGCTCATCGGCGACGATATCGTCATCACCATCCTCGACACCCGTGGCGACGGCATCCGCATTGGCATCGATGCCCCGCGTGGCGTGAACATCCAGCGCGACGAGATCGTGCGCGCGGTCACCGAGGCGAACGTCGAGGCCACCCACGTGGCCAACGACGCCGAGGCACGTCTCAAGGCCGCGCTGGGCCTCGGCCCCGACGTCGCGCCGCCGGCATCAGCCGCCGCGGCGCAGAAGGCCGCCGTCGCCAAGCCATCGGACGCGAAGCCAGCGCCTCGCGCGGTTCCTCGCCCTCCCGCACAGCCGTAACCCGCGCATCCGCCCCTCATCGGGAGGGTGGGAAACGTCGAGCGTGCCCGTTCGCACCGAGCGTGCCTGTCCGGATGGGCACGCTCGGCGCTGACAGGCACGCTCGGCGGATGTGCGCCGGACGCTAGGCGCCGTCGACGGCGAGAGCGGGCTGCGGGAAGCGGCGCGTGACGATGGCCAGGAAGATGCAGACCACGAGACTCGCGATACCGATGATGCCGATCGCCAGGCCGAGCGTTCCGGCGGCGGCGGTCAGAGCGAGCACGATGAGCGGGGTAACGAACTCACCCAGGAACAGCGCACCGGTAAACAGGCCCGCGCCGCGACCACGCTGGGCGTAGTCGAGACGCGCGATCGCCCAGGTGACGAGGGTGGGCAGCAGCACGCCGGTGCCGAAGCCCGCGATGACGGCACCCACGACGGCCACCGGCACGCTCAATGCGAACCAGACGATCACCATCCCGATGCCGGAGAGACCGAAGGCGACCGGCAAGAGCACCGCGACACCCTGACGGGCGATGAAACGGAAGAGCAGTGCACCGATCGCGGTCGCGAGCGAGGCGATGGCCGCGCAGGCACCGATGGTCGCCACATCCGTCACGCCCATGGCTGCGAGCACATAGGGAAGCTCGACGATGAGGGTGTAAAACGCGATGCCGCCGAGGAAGGAGACCACGATCGGGAGCATGAGCTTCTTCCACGGGATCGCAGGCAGCTTTTCGATGTGCTTCTCCGCGCCCTGTGCGTTCTGCTGCGTCGGCCAAATCGCCGCGAGCATCACGATCGCGACGATCAGGCTGACGGCGTAGAGCCAGAACGGCGTGCGCCATCCGAATGCGCCGACGGCGCCGCCGATGCCGAAGAAGACGGTGGCGGCGAGCGACGTGACGATGGCCTGCAGGCCGAGGTACTTATTGCGACGGTTGCCCGTGAAGTAGTCGGCGATGAGCGTGGTGCAGCAGGTCATGATGAACGCCTCGGTCACGCCGACGGCGGCCCGGGATGCCACGATCGCGCCGAGCGAATCGAGGTAGAGCGGGGCGGTTCCGACGATCGCGTACGCGATGAGCGCGGCAATGAGGATGCGCTTGCGACCGACCTTGTCGGCGATCGCCCCGGCGAAGGGAGCGAGAATCGCGATGAACAGCGCGGGAATCGTGAGGATCAACGGCACGAGCGCATCGGAGCCGGGCGAGGACTTGAACACCGAGCTCAGCGTCGGGAGAATCGGTGCAAGGAGCACCGCACCGAGGATGGGAAGACAGCTTCCGATCAGGAGGATGATTCCCTGGGTCGGGCCCGCGGCCCTTCCCGTCTTCGGGTTGATGACGGCCTCGTTAGAGGTCGCCGAGGCGGGGAGAGTTTGGTTCGTCATTGAACACCTTCCATAGGGTTGCTCCACTGTGGCGCTCCCGGGGATATTCGGGAAGACGTGAAACCTGATAGCGCCTATCAGCCCCGCGAATAACTCAGGCGGTGCCCTCGGCGCCCGAAGCGGCCTCGTAGGAGACCAGCGTGCTCTGGTGTCCGAGGCCGGTGATCGTCGAGTCCATGCGGTCTCCGTGCCGCAGCAGCCTGCCCCAGTGAGCCCCGTTGCCGGCGGGGCTGCCGGTCAGGATGAGGTCACCGGGGGCGAGCACGGTCGTCTGCGAAGCCGCGGAGACGAGCTCGGCGACGCTGAAGAGCATGTCGGTGGCCACGGCATCCTGTTTCACCTCGCCGTTGAGCCTCAACTCGAGTTCGAGCGCCTGCGGGTCCCCGACGAAGGCGGCCGGAACCAGCCAGGGGCCGAGCGGCAGGAACCCCGGGGCGTTCTTCGAGCGGAACCAGTCGGCGCCGATCTCCGGCATGTCCCTGCGGAACACCGCATCCCTCGTTGTGAGGTCATTGACGATGACGTAGGCCGCGACGTGATCGAGGGCCTCGTCCGGGCCCACGCGGAAAGCGGACGAGCCGATGACCGCCGCGAGTTCGAGCTCCCAGTCGTGCTTCTGCGAGTACGCGGGGAGGGTCACCTCGTCATAGGGGCCGGTGATGGCGGAGGGAAGACCGATGAACAGGTACGGGGTGCCGGTGGCCTTGCGCTCGTCCATGGTGCGTTCGGCGTCGGCCCGCACCTGCTCCAGCGTGCGACCGTTCGACAACTCGGTGTGCGCGACCGCGAGATCGACGACGTGAGTGCGATAGTTCGCGCCCGCCTGAATGATCTGCCGCGGTTCGAGCGGGGCGTGGGTGCGCACCGAGTCAGCCGGATGCCACGAGCCGTTCGCCCGGTCCGTCGCCAGGCGATCCAGCACGTCGAACGCGCTCCCCCACTGCTCGAGCAAGTGCCTCGTGCCGCTCGGGGCCGCGAGGTCCAGGCCACCGAGGGACGCCGCATCCGCCCGAAGGTCGCGAATTTCGTCGTGCACGATGAGACCGGTAAACGACTCTCCCTCGCGCGAGAAGTATCCGAGTGCCCACCGTGACGGTTCGCTCATGCTGGCTCCTTTGCCTGTTCGATATCCCCACTCTGCCGCGCATCCGGCTATTTGCACACCGACGGATTGGGATAGCTGCTATTTGCGCGGCTGATACCCTGTCGCCATGCAACTGCAGAACGTCGATCTCAACCTCCTGCTGCCGCTGCGCGCCCTGCTCGAGGAGCGCAGCGTGAGCCGCGCCGCCCAGCGCATGCAGATGAGTCAGCCGGCGCTGTCCGCCGCACTCAGTCGACTGCGCCGCCACTTCAACGACGAGCTGCTCGAGCGGCATGGCAACAGCTACGAGTTGACGCCGCTCGCGGTGCAGCTGCTGGAGCACAGCCATTCGGCCACCGTGAGCATGCACCGAATCTTCTCGGCCCAGGCCGAGTTCGATCCGTCGACCACGCAGCGCGAGTTCTCGATTCTCTCGTCGGACTACTGCGTCTCGGTTCTCGGCGGGGCACTCGCCGCGGTGCTGTCCGATCGCGCTCCCGGCGCACGGCTTCGCTTCCACACCGTGACGAGCACGGCCGTGGCCAACGCGCCGGACTCGCTGCGCGACTTCGACGGCGTGCTCATGCCGCACGGCGTGCTCAACAACATCGCGCACCAGGACCTCTTCGTCGACCGCTGGGTATGCATCGTGGCCGACACCAATCGCGCCGTCGGCGACACTCTCGAACTCGCCCAGCTCTCGGAGCTGAGGTGGATCTACACCTACAGCGGGCAGAGCGAGTACACGCCCGCGTCGAAACAGATGGAGCTGCTCGGCATCGAACCGCGCATCGACGTGGTCACGCCGAACTTCCTGGCCCTTCCGGCACTCCTCGCCGGCTCCGACCGCATCGCGCTCGTGCAGGAGTCGCTCGCCGAGCTCATGGCTCGCGCGGGTGGGCTGCGCATTCTGGATGCGCCGTTCCCGGTCGTCCCCCTGCGCGAAGCGTTCTGGTGGAACGCGGTTCACAATCGCGACCCAGAGCACATGTGGCTGCGATCGGCCTTCGCCGAGGCCGTAGAGAGGACGAGTCTCACTCCGGCGACCTAGATGGGCATATCAGTGTGGCGAATACTTTCTATTCGTAAATCACGCTTCCCAATAGGTCCGCACGGCGGCAGGGTGGTTCAAAAGCTTCCCTACTCTGGAGGATCGACGATGATCAAACTGCTCAACCAGCTCATCCAGGTGCGGCTCACTGCCCCCGATGTCGAGGCATCCGTTCGCTTCTATGAGGAGCAGGTCGGTATGCGCGTGATCCGGCGCACGGCCGACGCCACCTACCTGCGCAACTGGGGCGACTACTACGAGTACAGCCTCGTGCTGACGCAGGGCGAAGAGCCGACGCTCTCCCGGATGACCTGGCGCACCGAGTGCGCGGACGCGCTGGAGGAGGCGGCCCGTCGCATCGAGGCCGCCGGCGTGACTGGCGAGTGGACTGAGCCGGAGGCCGGCTACGGCAGGTCGTACATCTACACGGGACCGTGGGGACACACGATGGAGCTCGTGTGGGAGGTCGAAAAGTTCCACGGCGAAGGCGAGTTCGAGAGCGTCTACCCCGACCGGCCGGAGCGCCGCAGCCGCCACGGGGTAGCGCCGCGCCAGCTCGACCACGTCACCATCGCCGCGAGCAACGTCAAGGAGTTCGCCCAGTGGTACACCGAGGTCCTCGGCTTCCGCACCATGGCGCACACCACGCTCGAACACGGCGGCATCAGCGTCTTCAGCGTGCTGACCACCAACGAGAAGTCGCACGACCTGGGCGTCGTGCTCGACGGCTCGAGCCGCGCCGGTCGCGCCAACCACTTCGCCTACTGGGTCGACACCCGTGAAGACCTCCTGCGCGCCGCCGACATCCTCATGGAGAACGGCATCGGCATGGAGTACGGGCCGAGCATCCATGGCATCGGCGAGCAGAACTTCCTCTACTTCCGCGATCCATCCACGTTCCGCATCGAGGTCAACACGGGCGGATACCGCAACTACGTGCCGGACTGGGAGCCCTACGAGTGGCACCCGGCGCAGGGCTCGAACAACTTCTACAAGAACAGCCAGATGCCGCACTCGATGACGGAATCCTTCCCACCGGCTGATGGTCCGAGCGCGACCGAGGAGGGCGTCTTCCCCGGCACCGAAGACAGACTGCTGAACCCGTACTCGGAGCACGGGCTCGGTTAGGAAGCGACCATGACGACGAAGCCCGCGCATCTCGCACCGCTCGATCCCAGCGACCCCGAGGCGGCGATCGCCTCTGCCGCCGACGCCTACCGCAACTGGGGGCGCTGGGGCGACGACGACGTGCACGGCACCCTCAACTTCATCGACGAGGCGAAGCGGGTCGAGGCATCCGGTCTGGTGCGTCGCGGTGCCACCTTCTCGCTCTCGCAGCAGTTCAACGGCGAGGGTCCGCAGAGCGGGTGGCGCGGGCGAGTGAACCCGGTGCACCTCATGACCGACACCGGCCTCGCGGCGGCTGCGGGCATCCAGGGCTTTCCGCACGGCATCGGCGGTTCGGATGACGCGGTGTTCATGCCGCTGCAGGCATCGACCCAGTGGGATGGCCTCGGTCACATCTTCGACCGCAAGAAGGCCTGGAATGGTCGGGATGCGGCGAGCGTCGTCACGAACGACGGCGACCAGTTCACGGGCATCCAGACCGCGGCCGCGCACTTCGTCAGCCGAGGCGTGCTGCTGGATGTCGGACGCACCTTCGGCACAAACGGCCAGCTTCCCGACGGCTTCGCCATCACTCCCGAGCACATCGACGAGACCATTCGAGCCCAGGGCGACTCCTCGACGGTCGGCCGCGGCGACATCCTGCTGGTGCGCACGGGACGGCTCACCCGGGCGCGCGCCGAGGGCTGGAAAGACTACGCGGGCGGCCCGGCCGCGGGCATGTCGTTCACCTCGCTCGGCTGGCTGCACGAGCACGAGATCGCGGCGATCGCGACAGACACGTGGGGCTTTGAGGTGCGACCGAACGAGTTCGACAATGCGTTCCAGCCGATGCACCAGATCGCCATTCCCAACATGGGCCTGTACATCGGCGAGATGTGGGATCTGGACGAGCTCGCCGCCGATTGTGCGAGCGACGGCCGCTACGAGTTCTTCCTCACTGCAGCCCCGATCCCGTTCACCAATGCCGTCGGCTCTCCCGTGAACCCGGTGGCCGTCAAGTAACACCGTCAAGAGCGCGCGTATACAAAGGAGTAGCAATGCCCGCCGTCAAGAAAGTACTCGTCGTTGGAGCCGGGGTGGCCGGATCGGCCGTGGGTATCCTGCTCGCCGACGCCGGAGTCGAGGTCGAACTGATCGATCAGCGCAACGAGGTGAGCACCCTCGGTTCGGGAATCACCCTCCAGGGCAACGCGCTGCGCGTGCTCCGGCAACTCGGGGTGTGGGACGAGCTGAACTCGAAGGGCTTTGCGTTCACCACCGTCGGCATCCGGGCACCCAACCCCGAGGGCACGCTCGTCGGCGAGTTCACCGACGCGCTGACCGGCGGCGACGACCTTCCCGCGACCCTCGGCATCCCGAGGCCCGTGCTGGCCGCGACGCTGATCGATCGAGCCACCGAGGCGGGCTGCACGATCCGCTGGTCGACGAAGTTCCAGTCGATGGAGCAGAACGGAGAGGGCGTCACCGTGACGTTCGCGGATGGCACCCGGCAGAGCTACGACCTCGTGGTGGGCGCGGACGGCGTGCACTCGCCAGTGCGCGCGGCCATCGGCATCGAAACCGGTCCCGTGCCGACGGGCATGGCCATCTGGCGCGTCTTCACTCCCCGCCCGGCCAGCATCGAGCGCACCGATCTGGTCTACGGCGGCCGCAGCTACATCGCCGGCTACTGCCCGACCGCCGAGAACTCGCTCTACGCCTACATCGTCGAGGATGCGGATGTCGCGAACTTCGACCTGTCCGCGGCCGAGAAGGTGGCGAAGATGCACGAGCTGAGCCTCGCGTACCACGGCCCGTGGGACGAGATCAGGCCGTACATCACGGATGGCCGCGACGTGAATTACACGCTGTTCGAGAGCCACCTCGTCGATGGACCGTGGAACCGCGGGCGCGCGGTCATCATCGGCGACGCAGCGCACTCCTGCCCGCCCACCCTCGCCCAGGGCGCCGCGCTCGCCCTGGAGGACGCCGCCGTGCTCGCCGAGCTGCTCATCGCCGGCACCGAACTCGACGACGCGCTGTGGCAGGAGTTCTCGAACCGCCGGCTCGAACGAGCGAGAGCGGTCGTAGACGCCTCGGTACTGCTCGGCAGGTGGCAGATGGACCACGACCGTGACGCCGACGTGCAGGGGCTCATGGCCACGATCTCGAATATCGTGAGGATCCCCGCGTGAGCGCACGCCAGACGACCGTGGACATCCATGCTCACGCGGTCTTCCCCCAGCTGCAGGAGTTCGTCGCCGAGGCCGATCCGGAGGGCTGGCAGGCGCACCAGGAGCTCGATGTGCGACGTAACGGCATCGAGTCCGGGCGCGTGTCCGGTCCGATGGTGGGCGCGCGCTGGCCACAGCTGACCGTGCTCGCGCGACGCATCGCCGACATGGATGCCGCTGGCATCGACATCCAGGTCGTGTCGCCATCACCGTCGCACTACTACCCGTTCCTGGCGCCTGAGCATGCGCTCGAAGTAGCGATGGCCGCGAACACGGCAACGGCGGAGTTAGTGGCCGGAGCACCGGATCGCCTGCGCGGTCTGGGACTCGCACCGCTGCAGCACCCCGAGCTGATGGTGCAGGCGCTCGACCACGCGGTCACCGAGTGTGGACTGAACGGCGTTGAACTCTCGTCGTTCGCGCCGGGGCCGAACGGCTCACACTCGATCGAGCTCTCGGATGAGCGGCTGGAGCCGTTCTGGTCGCGCGCCGAAGAGCTCGGCGCGAGCGTGTTCCTGCACCCGTTCGGCTGCTCGCTCGACGAGCGCCTCGACAGGTATTACCTCGCTAATACGGTGGGGCAGCCGGTCGAGAACGCGGTCGCCCTCTCGCACCTCATCTTCTCCGGGGTGCTGGATCGGCATCCGCGGCTCGAACTCGTCGCTGCGCACGGCGGCGGCTACCTGCCCACCTTCCTCGGCCGCAGCGACCACGCCTGGCAGGTGCGACCGGATGCGCGGGTCTGCGCCGCCACGCCGTCGAGCTACCTGTCGAAGCTCTACTTCGACTCGCTCGTGCACACGCCCGATGCCCTTCAGGCGCTGGTCGCCGCTGTCGGCGCAGATCGCGTGCTGCTGGGCTCCGACTACCCCTTCGACATGGGCGTGACCGACCCGCTCGATCGGCTGGATGCGGCGGGACTCGACCCCGAAGATCGCGATCGCATTGCTGGCGGCAACGCCCTCGGCCTGGCCATTGGAGGCACCCGATGAAGATTGCGACCTGGATGCAGGGCACCGATCAGCGCTGCGGTTTCGTTCACGACGGCGAGACCTTCGCGCTCGCACCGGACGTCACCGTGCTCGACCTCGTGCGCAGCGGGCTCGATGCCGCGCTCGCGCTCGGCCGCGAGCGCCTCGAGCAGGGCGATGCCGTGCCGCTCGGCGAGGTGAGGCTCCTGCCGCCGCTCGCGCCCCCGAGCGTTCGCGACTTCGTGACCTTCGAGGAGCACGTGGAGGGCATCGTCAAAAGCGCGCCGGGTGGAGACCCCGGCGTCGTGCCGCAATGGTACGAGGCGCCCACCTTCTACTTCACCAACCCGCACACCCTCAGGGCGAGCGGCGAGCGCGTGACTCCGCCGTGGGGCGAGCAGGCGCTCGACTTCGAGCTCGAGGTCGCCACGATCGTGGGTGCCGTCGCTGGAAGTGACGGGCGCAGTCTGACGCCGGAAGCGGCATCCGAGCACATCTTCGGCTACACGATCTTCAACGACTGGTCGGCGCGCGATCTGCAGTTCCGCGAGATGAAGGTGAACCTCGGCCCGTGCAAGGGCAAGGACTTCGCCACGACGCTCGGACCATGGATTGTCACCGCCGACGAGTTCACTGGCCACGATGATGACGATGGCTTCCTCGACCTGTCGGCGAGCGTGTCGATCAACGGGGAGCTCTTCGGCCGCGACAGCCTCTCGCACATGGGCTGGTCGTTCGCCGACCTGGTCGCGTACGCGTCCCGTTCCTCGCGCGTCGTGCCTGGCGACGTGCTCGGCTCGGGCACCACCGGCCACGGATGCCTGGCCGAGATTTGGGGTCGTGCGGGACATCGGTTGCCGAGGCCGCTGCAGCCGGGCGACGTCGTGCGAATGGATGTCGAGGGCATCGGCTACATCGAGAACGAGATCGCCGAGCCCGTTCCCACCCCGGCGATCCGTCAGGCGCGCCCGCGACGAGGGTAATTCAGTTCTGTGCTGCCCGTGTCACTTAGGCTGGTTCACCGACCGACTCGCACGGGAGACGCAGAATGACCGAAGCAACGCCAGTCCGCGACGGCAACAGCACCAGGGAGCGAGTGGGCTCTAGCTTCATCGCCTTCGGCGTGGGCATCCTGGCGGGCGCCCTGGGCATACTCCCCTGGCTCATCGGCGGCGGCACCCTGCCGCTGCAGAACCTCTGGGTTGCCGACACGATGCCGCACGACATGCCGTTCGCTCTGCTTCCGGTGAGCCAGTACGAGGCGACGACCATCTTCGTGCTGCTGCTGATGGGCGGAGTCTTCGCCGGGCTCGCGGTGCACGTCATCGCCCGGCGCAGGAGCTTCGCAGCGTGGCCGGCGGCTCTCGGCCTGTTCGTCGTGCAGGTCGTCGCCGTGGTGCAGAGCTACACGGTCGTCTCGAACGGGCTCGGTCTGACGGACTCGCTCGACCGCCGCACATTCGTCTATTTCGCGGGAATGCTGGGCGGCGCCATCGTCGCGCTGGTCGTCGCACAGGCCGCCTTCTGGATCGCCTCACGGCGCGCGATCGGGCCGGTCGCTCTGGCCATCGGGCTCGCGGCGGTGCCGTTCGCGGCGTGGCTCTCGGAGGCGGCCCGCTCGCTGATCGGCCCGTCCGGAATTCCGATGCCCGCGCTGACCGTGCTGCACTGGCTGCCCGCGGTCGTCGCCGCGGCAGCCCTCGTGTGGTGCGGGCTGCGACCCCCGCGACGCATCGCGGTGTGGGTCGCCGTGCTGGCGGGCGTCTGGGTCATCCCGGCGCTCTTCACCACGATTCAGTACGGCCTCGGGATGCGCGTTCTCCAGGGCGACCTGCGTGAAATGGCGTCAGCCTCCGGACAGGTGCTCCCGCTCGCGCTGGGCGAGCAGTTCGCTCCGACACTCGTTGCGCTCGCGCTGGCCGTCGTGGGCACGGCCATCGTGGAGTTCGTGCGACGCCGAAACTCGACAGCCGTCACAGCACCGACTCCGGTGCCCTAGCGCTCAGCCGCTCTCAGGCCGCGCACGACGAGCACGAGGCTCACCGCGGAGACGAGCGCCCAGACTCCCTCGAGCAGCAGGAAGCCCCACTGCTGCTCGAAGATCGCGTTGACCGCGAGCACTGTCGAACCGACAGCGTTCAGTACCAGGTAGCGCAGCGATTTCTGGTCGAGGATGCCCCACTGCGCGAGCGCGAATCCCGCGAGCACGAGAAGCGAACCGGTGACCTGGATGACGATACCCATGACGAAACTCCCTGAGTGTCGTCGTCACGCCGGGTAGGACACTCCCTCGTCCGGAGGACCGCCAGAAGGGCCGCCCCGCAGTCGACCCTACTGGTCGCGGCTGAACAAGACCTAGACGATGGAGTCGACACGGATGCTCAGGCCGGGGTGACGAGGAGGGTCGCGGTTGCCGAGAGCTCGTCGGCGACCGGGTCGACATACTCGACCGGATAGCTGGCGTACTTGCTGCGGTACACGGCGTCGAGTGCCGGGTGAACATCCGAGGCGGGAACGGCGAAGCTGACATCCTTCTCCACGCCACCCGCGCGAATCCGGCCGGTGCCGCTCGCGCGCGCGCGCCGGAACCACGCGTTCTGCGGGCCGTGGGCGGAGCGGATGTAGATCGCGTCGCCACTGCGCGCGACCCAGATCGTGACATAGGAGCGCAGGATGCCGTCGGCGCGGCGGGTCGCCACCTCCAGCTCATCCGCCGCTCCGATGCGCTCGAGTTCGTCGTTCGTCCAGGTCGTCATGTCTGCCATTCTCCAGCCTTGTCCTAACGCGCGTTCTCAGACCGCGCGATCGTAGGCCTGCTGCGCTGCAGACACGTCGCCGAGGTGCTCGATCGACCACCGCTCGAGCGCGCGCAGAGGTTCGAGCAGGGTGCGCCCCGCCTCGGTGAGGGCGTACTCCACCCGCACGGGAACCTCCGGATAGACGGTGCGGCGCACGAGCCCGTCACGCTCCAGCGCGCGGAGGGTCTGGGTCAGCATCTTCTGCGAGACGCCCTCGACGCCGCGAAGCAGCTCGGAGAAGCGCGCATCCCCGCGGCCCAGGATTCCCACGATGAGCACCGTCCAGCGGTCGCCGATGCGATCCAGGATGCGGCGGGTCGGGCAGTCGGCGCGGTACGGGTCTCCGCCGAGCGCCACTGCGGACTGCAGGGTTACCACAAAGTGCCTACTTCCCTAGAGCGAGCTACTCTCTTATGGTAACTACTGGTCGCCGATCGGCGCCACAGTTCCCCAGAAAGGCATTCAATGTCCCGCATCACCGTCATCGGTGGCACCGGCTACGCCGGATCCGCCATCGTCGCAGAGGCCGCCTCCCGCGGTCACGAGGTCACCTCCTACAGTCGCTCACTTCCCGAGGCGCAGGTTCCGAACGTGAACTACGTGCAGGGCGACGCCACGGACGAGTCGGCCCTCGCCGGCGTGATCCAGGGTGCGGATGTCGTGGTCGGCGCGCTCTCCCCGCGCGGTGCCATCGCCGACAGCTACCGCGACATCTACGCCACGATCGTGCGCCTCACCGACGCCGCGAAGGCGCGCCTCTTCATCGTCGGTGGGTACTCGTCCCTGCGCCCAGCACCGGGTGCCCCGCGCGTCGTGTCGGACCTGAGCCACACCCCGGCGGAGCTGCACCACGAGCTGACGACCGTGGCGGCCCTCCTCACCGACGACCTGCCCTCAGCCCCCGCAACACTCGACTGGGTCTTCGTGAGCCCGGCAGGAAAGTTCGGCTCCTTCGCCCCGGGAGAACGCCTGGGTCACTACCGCGTCGGCAATGACGTCGCAGTCGAGCCCTCAGACGGCGGCGAGATCTCCGGCGCGGACTTCGCCCTCGGTTTCGTCGACGTCATTGAGAAGGATGACCACCACCGGGCACACATCAACCTCGCCTACTGAGATCCGAGCGCTCACGCCCTGACGCAGCGGACCTCTCAGCGCCCCACAAGCCCTAGATGGTGCTCGTTATAGCGCGCCCCCGCAACCCCGACGCGGCCGGCGAGCGCTGAGAGGTCCGCGCGCTCGTCGGCCGAGAGCGCCACGGCCGTGGAGGTCGCGTTCTCCTCGATCCGCGAGGTGCGGCGAGTGCCAGGGATCGGCACGATCCACGGCTGCTGGGCCAGCAGCCAGGCGAGAGCGATCTGCCCTGGCGTTGCGCCCTTCGCGTCAGCCATCGCGGCGACGTGCTTGACGAGAGCCCGATTGGCGGCCCGATTCTCCTCGTTGAACCGCGGGATGGTGCCGCGGATGTCCCCGGCCGAGAACGCGGTTGCCTCGTCGACGGTGCCGGTGAGAAATCCCTTGCCGAGCGGACTAAACGGCACGAACCCGATCCCCAGCTCGGCGAGCGCCGGCAGCACTTCGGTCTCGGGATCGCGCGTCCAGAGTGAGTACTCGCTCTGCACGGCGGTCACGGGAAACGCGGCGTGCGCGCGGCGGATCGTTGCGGCGGATGCCTCGGAGAGTCCGAAGTGCCGCACCTTTCCCGCGCGCACGAGCTCCGCCACCGCACCCGCGACGTCCTCGATTGGCACGTCCGGATCGACGCGGTGCTGGTAGAACAGGTCGATCGTGTCGGTGCGCAGGCGCTTGAGCGACGCATCCGCGACTCGCCTGATCTGCTCAGGTCGGCTGTCGAGCCCGACGCTCTTTCCGTCTTCGATGCGCCAGCCGAACTTCGTCGCGATGACGACGTCGTCGCGCAGCGGTTCGAGCGCCTCGCCGACGAGCTCCTCGTTGACATAGGGCCCGTAGACCTCTGCGGTGTCGAAGAAGGTCACGCCGTGATCGACGGCCGAGCGCAGCACGGCGATCATCTCGTCACGTGTGCCCGGATTCGGGCCGTAGCTCTGCGACATTCCCATGCAGCCGAGACCGACCGCGGAGACCTCGAGTCCCTGCCCGAGCGTGCGAGCGTGCATCAGAGCACCGCCTTTCTGTTGCCCGCATCGAGGAGGTGCTGAAGCGCATCCTGCACCTCGGTGACGCGGGCGCGGCCGACGAGAGTTTCCCATTCGGCCCGAAGTTCATCGAATACCGCCTCACCCTCGTGCATGAGCGCGTGACCCCGGTCGGTCACCGTGAGGCGCGCCCGGCGGCCGTCATCCGGATCGGGGCGACGCTGCACGTATCCGTTGTCTTCCAGAAACGCGACGGTCTTCGCCGCCGCCTGCTTGGAGACCGAGGTGTGCCGTCCCACCTCCGAGACCGACGCGGCGCCCGCCACGACCGCGCGGAGCGCGAAGTCGTGCGCAGGCCTGATGCCCGGATGCCCACGCGTGGCGAGCCGATCCGTCGCCTCTTCCGCCATGAACCGGAAGCCGCCGAGCAAAAGCAACGCGAGGTCTGCACCACTTCGAGACATGCCCCAATCGTAGACACACAAAATTTCGACAACCAGGTTGTTTATTTGTACGAAACATGACAACCTAGTTGTCTTATCGACGACTCACTCCAGGAGGCTCCCATGACTTTCGACCACGCAACGATCCCCGAGGTGCGGCACGCCACCGCGGAGGTCAACGGCACACAGCTGCACTACGTGACCGCCGGCGACCACGGAACTCCGGTGCTCCTCGTGCATGGATTCCCGGAGACCTGGTGGGCCTTCCGCGGGCTCATTCCCCTTCTCGCCGCCCACCACCGCGTCCATGCGGTCGACCTTCGCGGCTTTGGTGACTCGGCCGTCGCCGACGACGAGTACTCAAGCGCGGTCGCCCGCCGAAGACCTCCACGCGCTGGTCGAGCACCTCGCTGTCGGGCCGATGCACGTGGTGGGCCAGGATGTCAGCGGCGGCCTGGTCTACCGCCTCGCGGCCGCGCATCCGGGCGACGTCGCGAGCCTCACTGCCGTCGAGGCCGGCCTGGCGGGGTTCGGAGCGGAGAGACTCGCAGACGTCACCCACGGCGGCGTCTGGTACCTCGGCGCCCTGGCGGCCCCCGGCGTCGCCAGCCTCCTGTTCGAGAGGCAGGCTCGCGCGTTCATCGGCGACTACCTCTACCCCTTATACGGAACCGCGATCACCGCTGACGACCTCGACGAGTTCGCCCGCAGCTACGGCAGACCCGGTGGATTCTCCGGCGCCGCGGGACTGTACCGCGGCATGCTCACCGAGGGCGAAGAGCTGCGCACCCTCGCGCGCAGTCCGCTCCGGATGCCCGTGTCCGCCATAGGGGCAGCCGGCGGCGAGTTCACCCACGCGGCCTTCAGCGCCGCATCGGGCGCGGACGTGACCGGCGTGCAGTTGGAGGGCGTCGGCCACTACGTCGCGCAGGAGGCTCCCGAACTGCTTGCGGCCACGCTGCTCGAGCTGCTCGATGATGTCCAAGAATCGGGCCGCTGATTACCTGACTTTGTGCGGCAGGGGCGGGACTTGAACCTGGTTGAAAGCGTCACGCCTCCCGTTAACTCGGATGATCAGCATGAGCACCTGCGGTCGCTGATGAGTCCGGCGGCCAGGCGCACGACAGCGCGTGTCGGCCTCCGCGCACAGCGACCGACTCTCCGTCGGGCAGGATCACGTGGGCAGGAATGCCATCCGGAGTTGAGACCTCAATATGGAAGCGGTTCCCTGCCATCCTCCACGAACACTCGATCCTGCCGTGGACACTCTCGTAGCTGCTGTCAGCCCACGTGATGCCCGGTCCGGGCTGTGGACGAAAAACCACCTCCGCATACCCCGGCGATCCGGGGCGAATGCCGCCGACGACCTGGTATATCCAGTCTGCAACCGCACCTAAGGCATAGTGATTGAAGCTGGTCATCTCACCCGCATTGATGCTCCCGTCGGGAAGCATGGAATCCCAGCGTTCCCAGATCGTGGTAGCACCCATGGTCACCGGGTACAGCCATGAAGGGCATCCGCGCTCAAGCAGCAAGCGGTAGGCGTCGTCGATGTGCCCGGTCTCGGAAAGTGCCCACGTGACGAATGGCGTTCCCGCGAATCCGGTGGTGACCTTGTACTCGTTCACTCGGACCAAGTAGGCGAGACGGTCGCCGGCCGCCTGACGATCGTCGGCGTCGAGGAGGCCGAACACAATGGCAAGTGCGTAGACCGTGGCACAGTCAGACTGCACCACGCCGTGGTCCACGTAGTGTTCGTTGAACGCTCGCCGGGTTCGACCTGCGAGCGCCAACCATCGAGCCGCGTCATCCGATTCCCCGATTTCGGCGGCTGCCTCCGCGGCGAATGTGGCCGAGCGAAAGAGACAAGCCGTGGCAACGACCGAAGGGTCGGCCTTAGCCGCTGCCGGGTCGTCTGGTGGCGCGTCGGGGTCAAGCCAGTCGCCCAACTGGTTGCCTAAATCCCATACGCCGGTCGGGGAGATGTCCTGAGCGATCGAGTCGAGGTGCCGCACCATGGCGGGGTAGTGACCGCGCAACCTTTCGACGTCGCCGTATGCGTGCCATAGCGCTTCGGGTACCCACACGCTCGCGTCTCCCCAGACTGCTGTGGCGCGATGCCAGGGCAGGCTGAAGCCATCGGGGAAGCGTGCGTACTTGAGAACATCCGGGACCACGAGAGGTACGACGTGATCCTTCGTGTGGCTGGTCTCCGCGAGCAGGTCTCGCAGCCAGCTGTCGAGAAAGTCCGAAGTGTCGAATTGGAATGAGGCCGAGGCGGCGTATGCCGCGATGTCACCGGTCCATCCGAGTCGCTCGTCACGTTGCGGGCAATCGGTCGGAACACTGAGGAAGTTGCCTTTCTGCCCCCAGACTGAGTTCTCGATGAGGCGGTTGACGAGTGGTTCGGAGCAGCGGAAGTACCCCGTGCGCTTCATCTGAGAGTGCACGACCACGGCTTCGATGTCGGCATCACGAATGTCGCCCGGCCAACCTTGAACCTCTGCATAGCGGAACCCGTGGAACGTAAAGGTTGGCTCAAACTCGTCATCGCCTCCGGAGAGCACGAATACGTCAGTGCTGTCTGCTCCACGTAGAGGGCGCGTACCCAGCTCGCCGTCTTCAAGCACCTCGGCGTGACGAATGGTGATCCGGTCGCCGGCGTTTCCTCTGACACGAAGCGCGAGCCATCCGACCAAGTTCTGACCGAAGTCGAGAATAGAGCGCCCCGACGGCGTGGTAATTATTTCGACCGGACGAAGGTGCTCGTGGCGGAGTATCGGCGGCGACATCGTCGAGGTGAGGGTCCCGCGATCAACTTCAGTGACCCTTAGCTGCAGAGGCTCTTTAGCGCCGCCTCGGAGCCGCGCGTCAATCGTTTGCCCGTTATATAGCGAATTGCGCACTGTCTCCGACAGTTCTGCAACCCAGGTTTGATCAGTGACAACATTTTGCATGTGCCCGTCTTCGAAGACGACCCTGAGAGCGGCTGCCGCTGCCAGTTCGTCACCGTAATTCGCATTTGCGCGCGCAAAGCCCAGGCCTCCGCGGTACCAGCCGTTGCCGAGTACAAGCGCGATCCGCGCCCGCCCCTCGCCCGAAGCAAGAAGGTCTGTCACGTCGAATTCCTGGTATTGGAGTCGCCATTCATATGCGGTCCATCCGGGGTTCAGCACAGAATCCGTGACGGATCGACCGTCAATTGTCGCTTCGTAAATGCCGTGCGCCGTCGCAGTAAGTCGTGCCGACCGGATCTGAGATCTGGGACGGTCCAAGGCGACGTCGCGCCAGATCCGGACCGCGGCTTCGGTAGGCGCGTCAGCCGTGACGAACATGGCGTCGGACAACGGTTGCGACACTGCGGTGGGTACCATCGATCTGTTCCTTTACGAGTGCGGACGGGTAGCGGCGAGGCGATGCACGAGCTGCGCTAGTTCGACCGAACGTGCGTCCGCCCCGCCGGGGTACTGCATGGGTGAAGGTACATAGGCGAATGCGACCTGCGTCGTTGGGTCTGCGAATGCGAGAACTCCGCCTGCGCCATCGTGACCGTAGGCGCCGACGCCTCCGAATGGCATTCTCGGTTGCGGGAGCATGAATACGGCGCCGAAGCAGTTGGCGACATTGAGTACGCGATCGAGGCCCCACGATCGTTGTACCGCCATCTGTGCAAAGACGGTCTCGGAAGCGATGGGAGCAGGGGAGGACGACAACGTTGCGGCGTACACGGCCGCAAGACCTGCTGCCGACCCGACTCCCCCAATCGCCGCGGATCCAGAGCGGCGCAGTTCTGGGATGTTTGTGCTGAGGCCGACACCGGTAGAGAACTCTGACGGAATCGCGACATTGTCGAACACGGCCGCTGCAATCGCATCCATCGCCGGGCGCGCTAAGATTTCCGCTGCCTGCTCCCCAGTCGGCTGGGCTTCGCGGACCGGCACGTATCGGTGATCCTCGGCCTCGGGCAGGCCGAGGTAGAAGTCCGCGCCCAGAGGGCGCCTGATGTGCCACTCGTAGAGCTCCTGCAGGCTTGCTCCTGTGACGCGGCGGACCAGCTCCTCCATCAGAATGCCGATCGTGACAGCGTGGTAGCCGAATGCGGAGCCCGGCTCCCAAAGTGGGCGTTGCGAGGCGAGCAGGTCCGCGGTACTCGGATCAGTCAAATCGGCAATAGTGAGTCGCTTCTCCACGACTGGGAGGCCGGTCTGGTGCGCGAGCAGGGCACCCACCGTGACGGACTCCTTACCCGCGGTGCCAAACTCGGGCCAATAGTGGGCGACCGATGCATCGAGTCTAAGAAGGTCCTGATCGAGCAGGCGGGCGAGGGTGATGGCACTTATCCCCTTGCTCGCCGAGAACACTCCCGTCAGCGAAACGTTGGACAACTCCAAACCTACGGCCATATCGACGACTGGCTCGCCTCGATGCCAGACCGCCAGTTGTGCCGACAGTCGGTCGTCAGCCTCGGCGAAGGCCAGAAGTAGCGCCGCCACTTCCTCGAAGCTCTCGTGCGTCCGCCGATATCCAGTCATGGAGCTCACACTTCCTCTTTGTGTGCAGCCCGTGGATTCTTCAGGAGGAGCCAGTCGAAGGCGACTCCCTTTGAGCCACTGACAGCCAGGCAATCTGCGACATACAGAGGTCCCGCCGAGTCGGGAGTCGGCCGATCTCCGAAGATGATCTCCGAGATTTTCAGTCCCGAGTTGTCGGGGTGACGGAAGCGCATTCGCGATCCTTTCTGGCCATATAACGAATCGGTGACCGTCGTCGCCGCGAACCGCCAATCACGTTGACGCCGTGGCGCGGCACATCTACTATGACTCAAAAGCCCGTCGATGACTAGTTTTCGTTTGGGTGCACCAAGTTCGTCTTACAAGGAGGTAAGGATGTTTGCAATTCGTCGTCGATCACGAGCGCTGGCACTAGCCACTGTCGTGATTGCGTCCATTGGCTTGGCCGGGTGCTCGTCGTCCGGCGGCTCGGACTCGAGCGGCCCAGTGACACTGACCTGGTATTCGGGTGCCGGTGTCGACGCCAACACCAACACCATGAAGGCGCTGGCCGCAGCATTCCACGAGAAGAACCCCGACATCACGATCAAGGTAGACGCCTCTGGGCCCAGTGGCTCACCGGACATCGACAATGTCATAAAGACCAAGCTCGCCACGGGATCTATGCCGGACATTTTTTGGTACAACAGCGGCTCACTTCTGTCGGCACTCAACCCGGATCAGACCATGCTGAACATCAAGGGAGAGGATTTCGTGAAGAACCTCGATCCCACTTTTGTTAAGGCCGTATCAAGTTCCAGCGGAGTGTTCGGAGTTCCAGTGCAGACCGCCGGAGGGGGCGGCATCTACTACAACATCCCGATCTACAAGGAACTCGGTCTCCAGGTTCCGAAGACGTGGGCCGAGTTCATGTCGAATGCGAAGAAGATTAAGGAGGCCGGTCACGTCCCGGTCGAACAGACGTATGGGGATGCCTGGACTTCTCAGATCCTGACCCTCGCCGACTACTACAACGTGCAGACCAGCAACCCCGATTTCGCGAGCAAGTGGACCAAGGGCAAGGCGAAATTTGCCACTGACCCGGCGGCCCTCAAGAGCTTCACGAAGCTTCAGGACCTCAAAGACGCCGGCTACCTAAACCCTGATTTCGCATCGGCAAAGTTCGACGACGGCCTCAAAGCAATCGCCACCGGCACAGCGGCGAATTACCCGATGCTGGGCTTTGCGCAGTCCACAATTGTCGCGAACTACCCGGACAACGCCAATGACGTAGGATTCTTCGGCGTTCCGGGCGACGACGCAAGCGAAGCCGGAACAACGGTGTGGGAGGGCTCGGCCCTCTATGCGCCCAAGAGCACCAAGTACCCCGCCGAGGTCAAGAAGTTCATGGCATTCGTGGCAAGCAAGCAAGGATGCGATGCCATCACTAAGGCCATTGGGGTGACGGGCATCTACTCCGTCAAGGACTGCACTCTCCCAGCCAGCGCGCCAAAGATCGTCCAGGACATGTTGCCGTACTTCAAGTCCGGGAAAGTCGCACCGGCCTTGGAATTCCTCTCTGCAGTGAAGGGCCCCAACTTGGCAAGCATCACCGTCCAGGTCGGATCTGGTATCTCCACAGGGAAGGAGGGCGCTGCGGCGTACGACGCAGATTCAGCCAAGCAGGCGCAACAACTCGGCCTGCCGGGCTGGTAGACCGGGCACCAATCGGCACCCGCGGGGGTTGCGAGCTTCACTCGCAGCCCCCTCCCACTGATTAGGAGCAACCGCATAATGCCGACAAAGAGCACGATGCCTCAGGAATTGCGAACCGTATCCCGACGGCGTGTTCGCGCGGGTAAGAGTCTCGACGGGCGTCTCTACCCGCGATGGTTCTTCCTGCCTGGGGCACTAATCTACGCGGTGCTGTTCATCACACCAACGTTTGCCTCGTTCTATTTCGCATTCACTCGGTGGACGTTCTTCAACGTTCAGTTCATCGGGTTCGACAACTTCGTCACGTTCTTCAGCGATCCGCAACTGAGCAAGGGATTCGTCAACACGCTGATCTACGGTGTCCTGACGTCGGGCTTCAAGGTTGTCATCGGTCTTGCACTCGGGGTGTTCCTCACCTCGAATGTCCTGGCACGCGGCTACCTGCGAGCGGTCATCTTCTTCCCGGTGCTGGTCAGTACCGTGGGAGTTGGAATCACCTTTCAGGCGCTCATGAATCCAACCACGGGAATCATCAACCGTTCTCTTGCCGCCATAGGCGTTCAGGGTCCGGGATGGCTCACGGATCCCCATCTCGCGCTTTTCTCCATCATCGGAGTCGACATCTGGAAGGGTGTTGGACTTGCAGCTCTCATCTATATAGCTGGAATGGTGTCGATCCCGCGCGAGTACTACGAGGCGGCAACGGTCGATGGCGCTGGAGCGTGGAACACGTTCTGGGACATCACTCTTCCCTTGGTCAGGCCGGCAACAACGACCGTGATCATCCTCTCGCTCATTGGGGGTCTGCGGTCTTTCGAGATCATCTGGGCGATGACCGGCGGCGGGCCCGGGTTCTCCAGCGATGTCGTTGCGTCCGTCATCTACAAGCAATACGCGGCAGGATTTTACGGGTTGTCCACTGCGGGCAACGTCGTGCTGTTCGGCCTCGTGGCTATCGTGATCTTCCCACTCTTCTGGTGGCTCAACCGAAAGCAGACCGACCTATGATCCTGCGACCCGCAACCCGTCACATCATCGGCGTAGTGGCCATCGTGATTTCCGCTGTCATCTTCTTGGTACCGTTCGCGTTCGTCGCCGTCCAGTCGCTCAAGAGCACGCCCGCAGCTGCCGACCTCAGCTTTTCCTGGCCTACCCAAATAGTGCTTTTCGACAACATCGCTAAAGTGTTCCAGGCGAATGACCACCAGCTGATTCTCGCCTTTTGGAACAGCCTCCTGCTCACGGTCGTCTCCGTCACGATCATGGTCGTCGTCTCCGCGATGATTGGTTGGGTCCTCGCTCGTCGACCTTCGCGCCTGAATCCGTGGATCAGCTTCCTCATACTCGCCGGCCTGATCGTTCCACCCGCCATCGTTCCCACAGCATGGGTCATGCAACGAATCGGGATCTTCAATACCATCGGGGGTTTAGCACTGGTCGAGGTGGCCTACGGAATGGCGTTCTGCGTCTTGCTCTTCCGGGCTTTCGTATCGACGATTCCACGTGAATTGGATGAGGCGGCCGCCATCGACGGGGCGGGCCCTATTCGCCTGTTCTTCCGGATAGGACTTCCCTTACTCCGAAGCGTCGTTGTCACGGCCATCGTGGTTCAATCGGTTGCGGTATTCAACGACTTCGCGAATCCCCTTTACTTCCTCCCCGGCTCAGAGAACGCGACAGTCCAACTGACGCTATTCAACTTCCAGAGTCAATTTCAGACATCCTGGAACCTACTGTTCACGAATATTCTGCTCATCACCATTCCCCCCTTGGTGATGTACATCTTCTTCAACCGTCAGATTGTGGCCGGGCTGACATCCGGTTCCGTCAAGGGGTAGCGTCCGCCGGTCGCGCCTGTCGCCGAGTGCCGAGTATCGCGTTCAGTTGATCGAGACGAGCACCCATGTCTACCTGTTCGCGATTCAAGAGCCATTGAATCTGGAGCCCATCGGCTACGGCGATAAAGAGGGTCGCGAGACCATGAGCGTCCAGAGATGGGTCGAGCGATTCGCCTCCTTGTTTGCGCACGATGTCCGCAGCGATATCCTCTCGAAGCTTCTCGTACCGCTCCATAAAGAACTGGCGCGACGAGCTTTCCGGGTCGGTGCTCTCTGCCGACATGGCGACGTACAAGCGCACTAGGCCGGGCTCTAGCGCGTTGTGCCCGATGATGTCAATCAGGCCTTCCAACGTGACGTCGTGTGCGGCCGTCTCGTTGTAGAACACACCATTCCGTTCGTCGCGCCGCCGGAGTACTTCGAGGAATAGGTCCTCTTTCGTCTTGAAATAGTGCAGCAAACCTGCCTGGCTTAGCCCCGCGCGACGTGCAATCTCCCGGAATGAGGTGCGGTCATATCCCGACTCCGTGAACACCTCAATCGCCGTCTCCACGATCTCCGCACGCTTCGCCTCCCCCTTGGCATATGGACCTCGTCGTGACACGCTGTCAGCTTAATCCACGGCCCGCGGAGGACCGGCTAGGCGCGGCGACTGGTCCAGTCCAGCCGTGATGACATACGGGTCGCGCCGTTCGGCGCGCTGTGCCGATGTGGTCAGAGTGCTCGGTGTGAAGCCTACGCAACTCATGAACACCGACGATTAACGGCTAGTCGACGCAGGCCATGAGAGTGTAGCTAGAGGCCCGGCAGCACTGATCCTAGACCATATCTTGCGGTAGCGGGGGCGGGACTTGAACCCGCGACACCACGATTATGAGCCGTGTGCTCTAACCACCTGAGCTACCCCGCCGCATGCCTTCCTCGCGGAGGCCGCTTGCGCGACATCCGATTGGAGAGCAGAGCCCCCTGTGGGAATCGGACCCACTACCTCTTCCTTACCAAGGAAGTGCTCTACCAATGAGCTAAGGGGGCGGACGCCATGACGCCGGCCACCCGGAGCCGTTTTGGCACCGTTAGAGAATAGCATCCCCCGGTCGCCCAGCCACGCATCCGCTGCCGCTCCGAAATACCAGTTCTGGCCGCTATCCGCCGGGAATAGCGGCCGAAACTGGCACCTCACGCGAAGCACGTCACCCGAACTGGGTCAGGCAGGCGCTGCAAGCGCTTGCATTCGAGACAGCCGGATGCAATAGGGTTTTCGGGAGACATCCCCGGACGCCCATAGAGAGTGCGATTTTGCCTACACAGCACGAGAATTCAGCCGCGCCCAGCTCCGCCGACGGCGCGAGCAACCCCGCCATCACCGTGCCGCAGTCGAGCGGCACCGAGTGGTGGCGCTCCGCCGTGATCTATCAGGTGTATCCGCGCTCCTTTGCGGATGCCACGGGCGACGGCATGGGAGATCTGGCCGGCATCATGAAGCGGCTGCCTTCGCTCGCAGCTCTCGGCGTGGACGCGGTCTGGCTCTCGCCCTTCTACACCTCCCCGCAGAAGGATGCCGGCTACGACGTCGCCGACTACTGCGACGTCGACCCGCGTTTCGGCACGCTCGAGGACTTCGATGCACTGGAGAAGGAAGCCCACGAGCTCGGCCTCAAGCTCATCGTCGACCTCGTTCCCAACCACTCCTCCGACCAGCACGTCTGGTTCCAGGAGGCCCTGGCCGCGCCAGAGGGCAGCCCGGAGCGTGCGCGCTACCTCTTCCGCGACGGCACGGGCCCGAACGGCGACACCCCGCCGAACAACTGGCAGTCGGTCTTCGGCGGCGACGCCTGGACCCGCGTCACCCGTCCAGACGGCACCCCCGGCCAGTGGTACCTGCACCTCTTCGACACTTCGCAGCCCGACTTCGACTGGCAGAACCCCTGGGTGCGCGAGCAGTTCCTCGACATCCTGCGCTTCTGGCTCGACCGCGGCGTCGACGGCTTCAGGGTGGACGTCGCCCACGGCCTGATCAAAGAGGCCGGACTCCCCGACTACACGGGCCCGGTGGATGCGGGCAGCATGGGCGGCACGGGTCGGCCCACCACCCCCGGTGACGACGCGGACCCCGCGGCGGAAGAACCCACTCCTCCCTATTGGGCGCAGGACGGCGTGCACGAGATCTATCGCAGCTGGCGCGCACTGCTCGACAGCTACCCTGGCGAGCGCGTGCTTGTCGCGGAGGCCTGGGTCGAGCCGCTCAGCAAGCTCGCCAACTGGGTGCGTCCCGACGAGATGGACCAGGCCTTCAACTTCGCCTACCTGAGCACCACGTGGCATCCCGGCGACATCCGCGCGGTCATCCACGACTCTCTGCAGGCCTTCTCGAGCGTCGGCGCGCCGAGCACGTGGGTGCTCTCCAACCACGACGTCATCCGGCACGCCACGAGGCTCGCGATGACCGCCGAGGTTCCTCAGGGCGACGGCATCGGCCCGGACTCCGTGGCCAAGCCGCTGCCGGCGCTCGGCTTGCGCAGAGCCCGCGCCGCGACCGCCCTCATGCTGGGCCTGCCGGGCAGCGCCTATCTCTACCAGGGCGAGGAGCTCGGCCTGCCCGAGGACGTGACGCTGCCCGATTCGGCCAGGCAGGACCCCACCTGGTTCCGCACGAACCACGAGCGCTACGGCCGCGACGGATGCCGGGTACCGATTCCGTGGGAGGCCACGGCACCGGCCTACGGCTTCAGCCCGAGCGGCAAGAGCTGGCTGCCGCAGCCGGCGGACTGGGCAGACTTTGCGAGGGACGGTCAGGACGGCGTGAGCGGTTCGACACTCGAGCTGTATCGCCTCGCGCTCAAGCTCCGCGCGCAGCACGACCTCGGCCTCGGCTCGCTCGAGTGGCTTCCCGGCTACGCGGATGACGTGCTCGCCTACCGCAACGGACAGGTCACGGTCGTCGCCAACCTCGGGTCCACCGACGTGGAGCTGCCCGCGGGAACGCTGCTGTGCGCATCCGAAGAACTCAGTGAAGGAAGGCTGCCGAGCGACACCACCGCCTGGCTGCTCGCCTGAGCTGGCGGATCAGTTCGTGTTGGCCTTCAGCCAAGCGAAAGGATCGACGGGCACGCCGTTAACGTGGATCTCGAGGTGCAGGTGGGCTCCGGTCGACGCGCCCGTGCTGCCGACGAGACCGAGTATCTGCCCCACCTCCACGGTTTCACCCCTGCTCACGATGATCGTGCCGGTCTGCATGTGCGCGTAGACGCTCTGCACCTTCTGCCCGTTGAGCACGTGATCGATGACGACATGTTCGCCGAGCCCACCGGCGTCGCTCCTGACCAGGCTCACGACCCCCGTGGCGATGGCGCCGATCGGGGTGCCCGCGCCCGGAATGAAGTCGACGCCCTCGTGGAATGACGAGCATCCCGAACACGGAGCGAGCCGGTCCCCGAATCCGCTGGCGATCGGAACCGTGATCGGGAACGGCCACTGGATGCTGCCGCCGGGGTTGGCACGGTAGGCGTAGCTGCGACTCGCGTACTTTGCTCGAAGCTGCTCGACGCGCGACGTCACGGTGTACTCGTCGCGAGGTATGGGCGTGACCTCCGCGGTCGACTCGGATGCGAGGCCCTGAAGTTCACCCGCGCTGCGCGGCACGGCAGACACGACCTGGCCCTGAGGGTAGAACGCCGCCGCCGGCACCGAGACGGCCACAACGAATGCGACGACGCCGACCATGGCGGCAAGACCGGTGAGCCGGGCGGCAACGCGGCGCACTAGACCGATGCGAACGTCACGAGTCGAGCGCGCGCGACGACCGAGCGAACGCTCTCGAAGGGAATCGTCACGCGTCATCGCGTCTCGCCCTCCCCGGCATCCGCTCTGCGAGGTTGGCGCAGACTCAGCACAGGTTACCGAATCGAGCTCGTGCAGGCCAGCCCGGCGGATGCCACGACTAGTTTGCGTTTGCCTTCAGCCACGCGAACGGGTCAACCGGCACCCCGTTGATGTGGATCTCGAGGTGCAGGTGCGCCCCGGTGGACTCGCCCGTGCTCCCGACCTCGCCGAGCTTCTGCTGAACCTTCACGTGGTCGCCGACGGCCACCGCGAACGTACCGTCGAGCATGTGCCCGTAGACACTCTGCACCTTCTGGCCGTTGATCACGTGGTCGACGATGACGTGGTTTCCGAGGCCGGCGTGCGAGGCGATGACCGCGCTGACCACGCCCTCCGTGATGGCGCCGATCGCGACGCCACGGCCGGGCGTGAAGTCGACGCCCTCGTGCATCGAGGAACAACCGCCACAGGGTGCGATGCGGGGGCCGAATCCGCTGGAGATGGGGACCGGAACCGGGAACGGCCACTGGATGGTGCCGTTGATGTCGTTCGTGTAGCTATAGATGCGACTGCCGTACTTGAGCCGCAACTGCGCGGCAAGGGAGCTGATCGTATACGTGTCGCGGCTCGAGGCAGGCTCGACGGCGGTGGACGCGACCTGCATCGACTGCGAGGCCGAGCTCACGGACTTGATCGAGTCCTGGGTGGCATCGGAACCGCTGTAGAAGGCGTTCGCCGGTATCGAGGTCGAGATCATGATGGCGCCGACTCCGAGCATCGCGCCGACGGAGAAGAGCTTGGAGAAGAAGGTGCGACGGTTTCGTGTGCTGCGGGGAACCCTGCGAGCGGGGGCCGTCGTGGACGCGACGCGTGTGACGATGGGCCCGCGCGCCTTGAAGCCTCGGGGTACGCGCGGCGCTTTGGCTACCTTGCCCTTGCGCACCGCGGTCTCAAGCGCCACGGTCTCAAATGCGGGAGCGACCGCCGGGACCGCCGCCGCTCGATTGCGGAGTTCGCGGCGAGTAAGCGGTGCATGCTCCACCGGAGTGTCTGCTGCGGTGTTCATTCGCGCATCCGCGAGGTCGTCACCGTCGGTTCCAAGGTTCCAGTTGAAGTCGCCCAACTCTTACGGCACCTCGCACGCCGGAATGCTGGTCGCGCAGACTTGAGCGCGAACAGGGGTAAGCGACATAAAAGTGTTCTCCTTGGATGAAACGTAGGACTACGACGATGACTGTGCACGCACGGGGGCACACGGGGGTGTCATCTCGCAACCTCTTTGTAACGAATTCATAAAGAATAAACCATCACTGCACGCCTGCCAACCCCGAAAATGTCAAGGGGTTGTCACATACCCATTCCGAGCAGTGCTTCCTCGATTTCTTCGGCGAGTTGAGGCTGTGCCGCGAGCAGAAAGTCGCCCGTCGCGGGGGCTCCGCGCCGTCCACGCACGGCGGCGCCGGCCTCCTTCGCGACCAGGGCACCCGCGGCGTGATCCCAGGGCTTCAGCCCACGCTCGTAATACGCGTTGAGTCGCCCGCAGGCGACAGAGCACAGATCGAGGGATGCCGTGCCGATGCGCCGAATGTCACGCACCTCGCCGATGAGTTGAGCCACGATCGCGGCCTGCGTCAGCCGCTGCTCGGCGCTGTAAGAGAAGCCGGTTCCCACGAGGGCCTGCGAGAGCCCGGGGTTCGGAGCCACCCGGATGGGCTGCTCCCCCAGGAAGGCGCCGCCGCCATCCGTCGCCGTGAAGACCTCGCCGATCGCGGGGTTCACAACCGCAGCGGCGAGCGCGTGCCAGGTGGCCGGGTCCGGATCACCCTCCACGACGGCGATGCTCACCGCGTAGAAAGGGATTCCGTAGAGAAAGTTGACGGTGCCGTCGATCGGGTCGACGAGCCAGGTGAGGCCGCTCGTGCCCGCATCCGCACCGCTCTCCTCCCCGAAGAAGCCGTCGCCCGGCCGCGCCTGGGCGAGCAGCGAGCGGATGAGCGCCTCAGACTCCCTGTCGGCGTGCGTGACGATGTCCTCCGGCGATGACTTGCTTGCGGCGACCTCCACGCCCTCGGCGCGGCGCTGGTGCACCAGGCGGCCAGCGGCGAGCGCCACGTCTCTCGCGATGTCCAGCAGCTCAGCATTGCCCGTGGTGCCCATGGTGCTCCCTCGTTGATCCGACACAGCACAAAGGCCCGGCGCTGAGTGATCAGACCGCCGGGCCCGTGGCAGTGGTGGCAAGTGCCGGATTCGAACCGACGAAGTCTAAGACGGCTGATTTACAGTCAGATCCCTTTGGCCACTTGGGTAACTTGCCAGACGCCGCCGACCACATGTAATCATCTGACCGAAGGCGCAGCGTTAAGAATACAGGGTGCGGAGCGGTCAGAAAATCGCCCGCGGCGAAACCGGCCGTTAGGATTCAGCCGGAGGGATCATGCCGAGCATTCAGGACGTTGCGGACCTCGCCGGTGTGTCCACGGCGACGGTCTCCCGAGCGCTCAGCGGCAACGGCACGGTATCCGCCGCGACCCGGGAAAAGGTCGCGGTGGCCGCCGGCGAGCTCGGCTATGTAGTCAGCTCGAACGCCTCGAGCCTCGCAACCGGCCGCACCAAGAACGTCGGTGTCGTCATCCCGGTGCTCAGCCGCTGGTTCTTCAGCACCGTGCTCGAGGGCGCGGAGCGCGCCCTGCTCTCGAACGGCTACGACCTCACCCTCTACAACCTCAGCGGCGGCGGCGAAGAACGCCGCAGCGTCTTCGAGCACTTCCTGCTGCGCAAGCGAGTGGATGCCGTGATCGCGCTTTCCCTCGAGCTCACCGCCGGCGAGGTCAGCCGTCTGCTGGCGATGAACAAGCCGATCGTCGGCGTGGGCGGCCCGCTCCCCGGCGTGCGCACTCTCAGCATCGACGACATTGCGGTCGCACGCCTCGCCACCGAGCACCTGCTGTCGCTCGGCCACCGTTTCGTCGCGCACATCGGCGGCGGGCCCGACTTCGACTTCCACCTGCCCACCAACCGCCGGGTCGGCTATGAGGCGGCTCTCGAGGCGGTGGGCATCACGCCGGATCCGGACCTGGTGCGGGATGCCGACTTCACCATCCAGGGCGGCTACACGGCCGCGAAGCAGCTGCTGGGCAGCCCGCGCAATCGCCCCACCGCGATCTTCGCCGCGTCGGACGAGATGGCAATCGGCACCATCCTTGCGGCGCGGGATCTCGGTCTGCGCGTGCCGGAGGACCTCTCCGTCATCGGCGTCGACGACCACGACCTCGCGGACTTCTTCGGTCTCACCACCGTGGCGCAGTTTCCCGCGCTACAGGGGCAGAAGGCGGTGGAGATCCTCATGGAGGAGCTGCACCCCGGCCAGCGCACCCAGGGAGCGCTCAACACCCCGCTGCCGTACGAACTGATCGTGCGCTCGAGCACGGCTCGACCGCTTCTCTAGCCGGCGGCCTCGGTGGCGTAGCGGTTCGCGGCATCCATCACGTCGTTCAGGTACTGGTGCGAGCTGTTGTATGCCAGGATGCCGCGCTCCCAGCCGTCATGCGTGCCGAGCGTGCCCGCGGCCCGGCACAGGTAGTGCGCGGCAGCCATCGTCGCATCGAACAGGTTCTGGGGATCCTCGACGCCGTCACCGTTCGCGTCGACGTGCCAGTTGCGCCAGGAATCGGGCAGGAACTGCATCGGTCCCACCGCACGATCACCCGCGACGTCGCCATCGATGGCTCCGCCATCCGAGTCCGGGACGTTCGCAAAGCCGTTTCCGTCGAGCGCCACGCCATACAGCGGCGGGCTCAGCGTGCCGTTGGCGTCGACCGCGGTGCCGTGAATCAGCCCGTGCCGGGACTCCACCCATCCGATGCCCGCGAGCGTGTTCCACGACAGCGCACACTTCGGATTCGCCGCGGCAACCTGGAGGGTGACGCCCGCATAGGCCTTGAGCGCGGTCACCGGGATGCTCGTCTCGGCGGCCGTTCTCGTGATCCACGCGGGGTCGGCGGCATTCGTCACCCCCGGGCCCGGGTCCGCGGCGTTCGCCTCGGGCAGTGGAGCGAGCGTGGCCACAGTCGCACGTGGGGAGCTTGCGGGAAAGGGGACGGCATCCGGTGACAGGAAGGTGACGACGGCGACGATCACCAGCACGACGGCGACGGCAACCGCGACCGCCGTGACGATGATTGTTGCCGGCTTGACCATGGTGCTCCCATCATGCCGGGCCGCGCCGGTTAAACTGCTGGCATGGCAGATTCCAGCTTTGACATCGTGAGCAAGGTCGACAAGATGGAGCTCGACAACGCTCTGCATCAGGCGCAGAAGGAGATCGCGCAGCGCTACGACTTCAAGAACGTCGGCGCCGAGATCGACTGGAGCGGCGAGAAGGTGCTCGTGAAAGCCAACGCCGAGGAGCGGGCCAAGGCGGTGCTCGAGGTCTTCGAGCAGAAGCTGATCAAGCGCGGCATCTCCCTGCGCAGCCTCGACGCGGGCGAGCCGTACGCCTCGGGCAAGGAGTACCGCATCGACGCGTCGATCAAGCAGGGCATCGCCCAGGATGACGCCAAGAAGATCAACAAGATCATCCGTGACGAGGCGCCGAAGGGTGTGAAGTCCCAGATTCAGGGAGACGAGCTACGGGTCAGCTCGAAGAGCCGCGACGACCTCCAGCAGACCATGGCCGTGCTGAAGGCGGCTGACCTGGATGTCGACCTCCAGTTCATCAATTACCGGTAGCCCCATGCACACACGGGCATGGAGGACTGGGTGAGCAACGCCTGGGTGCTGCCCGCGATCGCGGTTCTGCTGGTGATCATCGATATCGGCATCAGGGTCTTCTCCGTTATCTTCGTTCCCCAGAACCGTAAGCCGCAGACGGCGACGGCGTGGCTCCTCGCCATCTTCCTGATCCCCTACGTCGGCTTCATCGTCTTCCTGCTCATCGGCAGTACGCGGCTGCCGAAGAGGCGTCGGGAGAAGCAGGATGAGATCAACGAGTTCATCCTGGAGACCACCGAGGGCATGGACGACGTCGTGCGCGACGCCACGTTCCCACCGTGGCTCGACTCGATGGTGGAGCTCAACCGCACGCTCGGCTCGATGCCACTCGTCGGCGGCAACACGGCGAAGCTGTTCACCGACTACGCGGAGTCGCTCGAGGCGATGACTGCGGCGCTCGCATCCGCCAAGCGCTTCGTACACGTGGAGTTCTACATACTCTCGCTCGACCCGACCACGACCCCGTTCTTCGACGCGCTCGAGGCCGCGGTGCAGCGCGGGGTCACGGTGCGCGTGCTGCTCGACCACGTGGCATCGCTTCGGTCCCCCGGATATCGGCGCACCATCCGCAGACTCGACTCGATGGGGGTGCACTGGCACCTGATGCTCCCGGTGCAACCGCTGCGCGGCCGATACCAGCGCCCAGACCTGCGCAATCACCGCAAGCTCGTGGTGATCGACGGGATGGTCGCCTTCACCGGTTCGCAGAACATGATCGACAGCAGCTACAACAAGCGGGGCAACATCCGCCGGGGGCTGGTCTGGAAAGACCTCATGGTGCGCTTCGAGGGGCCAATCGTCGCGGGCGTCAACGCGCTGTTCGTCACCGACTGGTACAGCGAGACGGATGAGTTGCTCACCCGCGAGGCCTCGGGAGTGCCACCCGAGAAGACGCACGATGTGATCGACGCGCAGATCGTGCCGAGCGGACCCGGCTTCGAGCACGAGAACAACCTGCGCCTGTTCAACGGGATGCTGTACAACGCGCAGGAGAAGGTGATCATCACGAGCCCCTACTTCGTGCCGGATGATTCCATGCTCTACGCCATCACGAATGCCGCATACCGCGGCCTCGACGTGCAGCTGTTCGTGTCGGCGATCGCCGACCAGCCGGTCGTCTTCCATGCGCAGCGCAGCTACTACGAGGAACTGTTGCGGGCGGGCGTGAGGATCTGGCGCTACGAGAAGCCGACCGTGCTGCACGCGAAGCACTTCACGATCGACGACGACGTGGCCGTGATCGGCTCGAGCAACATGGACATGCGCTCGTTCAGCCTCAACTTCGAGATCTCGGTGATGGTGCGTGGGCGCGACATCGTACAGAAGCTGCGCCGCATCGAGCAGAGCTACCGGGAGGCCAGCACGGAACTCTTCCTCGACGACTGGCTGCAGCGCCCGCTGCGCTCCAAGGTGCTCGACAACGCCGCCCGCCTCACCGCCGCCGTGCAGTAGCCCGATCGCACGGTCGCCGAGCCCGTCGAAGCCTTTCGGGGGTCATCAAACGTGTCTATTCTGGCGGCGTGGCGCGGGAGATACGCACCATTTCCTCGCGCGGCACCACCTTGATGCGGGTGCGCCCGGCCGCCTCGCCGAGCGCGAGTTCGTGCTGGTCCAGAGCGTGCCATCCGGTGATGTTCGTGTACTCCACGCCGCGGGAGTTCAGCAGTTCGGTGATGGCGGCGGGTTCGGGATGCTTCGGGGTCCACCAGTTCGCCTGGTCATGGATGACGTGCTTCACGGTTTCCATCGCATCACTCTTGGTGCTGCCGATGAGTCCGACCGGCCCGCGCTTGATCCAGCCCGTCGCGTACACGCCATGGACCACCTGGTCCGCGTCGTCCAGCACCTGGCCCTCGCGATTCGGGATGACGCCCCGATGCTCGTCAAAGGGAACGCCCGGCAGCGCCGAGCCGAAGTACCCGATCGCGCGGTAGACGGCCTGCACCGCCACCTCGCGGATCTCTCCCGTTCCCTCGACGCCACCCTCGCCGTTCGGCCGCGTGCGCTCGAACCTGATCGCCGAGACTCCCGTCGAAGGGTCGCCGATGATGTCGAGTGGCTTCGCGTAGAAGTGCAGATGCAGCCGCCGCGTCGCGGACCCGGTCGTGCGCTCTCGCCACTTCCCCAGGATGCGACTCAGCACCAGCACCTGCTTATTCGTCTCGATGGCCAGCTGCGAGGCGGCGTCCATCTCGAAGTCCTCGTCGTGCAGGATGATGTCCACGTCGTTCAGCTCGCCGAGCTCACGCAGCTCGAGCGGGGTGAACTTCACCTGGTACGGGCCGCGGCGTCCGAAGACGTGCACGTCGGTGACGGGAGAGGCCTTGAGCCCCTCGTAGACGTTCGCCGGTACCTCCGTCGGCAGCAGGTCATCCGCACTCTTGGCGAGCATGCGCGCCACGTCGAGCGCGACATTGCCATTGCCGATCACGGCGACCTCGCGGTGTTTGAGCGGCCATTCCCTGGGCACATCCGGATGCCCGTCGTACCAGCTCACGAAGTCGGCGGCACCGAAGCTGCCGGGCAGGTCGATGCCCGGGATGTCGAGGCTCGCGTCGCGCACGGCGCCGGTGGAGAAGATCACGGCGTTGTAGTGCTCCTTCAGGTCGTCGAGAGTGATGTCGCGACCGTAGAGCACGTTGCCGAACAGGCGGATGCCGCCGCTGTCGAGCACGTCGCGCAGGGCGTTCACGATGCCCTTCACGCGCGGATGATCGGGCGCGACGCCGTAGCGCACGAGCCCGTAGGGTGCGGGGAGCTGCTCGAACAGGTCGATCGAGATGTCGAACGCCTTTTCGGCCTTGTGCAGGATGTCCGCGGCGTAGATTCCCGCGGGCCCGGCACCGACTATGGCGAGTCTGAGTGTGGTCACGGTGTCCTATTCATGGGTCTCGACAGGCTCGACCCGCGAGTGGCCGGTCTGAGCACGAAGCTGGTTCTAGCTGCTGCGTTCGACGATCGAGTCGGCGAAACGGGTGAGCGCCTTCTTAACCGGTCCATTCGGAAGCGGCGCGAGGGCGGCGACGGCCTCGGCGGCCCAACGGTGCGCCTCATCAAGCGTACGTCGAGTCACCTCGTGCGCGCGCAGTTCCGCGATGGCGAGCGCGAGCTGCTCCTCGTGCGCCTCGCCGGAGTGCAGTGCGACGACGTCATGGTCGATGCGCTCGAGCAGGGCGGCGGCATCCGCGTCTGTCTCGGCGAGACGGCGCAGGTACAGCAGCGGCAGGGTCGCCACTCCCGAGCGAAGGTCAGCGCCCGGCATCTTTCCCGTGTCGTCCTCGCGCGGCGCGAGATCGATCACGTCGTCGATGAGCTGGAACGCGACCCCGATGCTCTCGCCGAAGGTCTTCACCGGTTCGGCGTACTCCCGAGGTGCGTTCGAATACATCACGCCGACCTCGGCGGCAGCCGCGATGAGCGAACCGGTCTTGTCACGCAGCACCTGGATGTAGTGCTCGATCGCGTCTTCGCCGTCGCGTGGTCCGATGGTCTCGTGCAGCTGCCCGAGGCACAGGCGCTCGAAGGTCTCTGCCTGCAGCTTGATCGCCTCTTCGCCGAGGCTCGCGATGAGCTTGCTCGCGCGCGCGAACAGGAGGTCGCCGGTGAGGATGGCGACGGAGTTGCCCCACACGCTCTGCGCGCTCGGGACGCCCCGACGCATCTTCGCCTCGTCCATCACGTCGTCGTGATAGAGCGACGCGAGGTGGGTGATCTCGAGCGCTTCGGCCGCCACGATCACGTGCTCGTTGTTGCCGGTGCCGAGTTGTGCGGTGAGCAGCGTGAGAGTGGGACGCACGCGCTTGCCGCCGGCGTCGAGCAGGTAGCGGCTCGTGACATCCGCGAGGTTGTCTGCGAACGACATCTCCCTGAGCAGGCCGACCTCGACCGCGTCGAGACCCTCCTCGATGGCCTCGGCGAATCGCCGCTCGCTTGCGGACGAGAACAGCTTCTCACCGAGCCCCAGCGATGAGCTGAGGGTCGTACTGCGGCGCGCGGGATGGGCGCTGGGTGTCACCTTGGTCAACCTAACGTCGGTATTCCGGAAGCCCTAGGGCGTGGGGTCTGTCGGCTTGGCGGGAGTCTTTTTTGCCGCTGTCTTGCGTGCCGGCTTGTGACCGCGGTGCAGTGCGACGACGCCGGCCGTGAGGTTGCGGTACGCGACGCGGGTGAAACCCGCTCCACGGATCCACTGGCTGAGCGTGCTCTGGTCTGGCCAGTCGGCAATCGACTCGGCGAGATAGCTGTAGGCCTCCGGATTGGAACTGGCGGCATCGACGACGGCGGGCATCACGTACTTGAGGTACGCGGAGTATCCCGCGCGCAGGATCGCAACAGGGGGCGTGGAGAACTCGCAGATCACGAGCCTGCCGCCCGGCTTCAGCACCCGGTACATCTCCTTGAGCGCCCGCTTCGGGTTCTCGATGTTGCGCAGCCCGAATGAAATGGCGACTGCGTCGAACTCGCCGGCCTTGAACGGCAGGGCCATCGCATCCGCCTGAACGAATTCGAGCTGCGGATGCTTCTGTCTGCCGACCTCGATCATGCCGGCGGAGAAATCGGCCGCGACGACATGTGCGCCGCTCTTGGCGAGCGCGATCGAACTTGTGCCCGTGCCGGCCGCGATATCGAGGATGCGTTCGCCAGCCTTCGGGGCGACGGCACGCACCGTGAGAACCCGCCAGATGAGCGAATTGCCGAGGGAGAGCACGGAGTTCGTTCGGTCGTAGTGCTTCGCCACGTCATCGAACATCGCGGCAACATCGACGGGTTGCTTGCTCAGATCTGCTTTCGCCACGGTACGAGTCTAGTTGGGTGCGGTTGGTCGCAAGCCGTGAACGAACCGGCGCCCGGACGCCCTCGGCAGCCCGCTCTCAGGGCCGGCGGTGAAGCCGTGAGAACCCGCCACGGGTAGGCTGATTCGATGACCGAATTCGAGCACCAGACGCCCGTGCTCACGGTCGAAACCACCCCGATCGCCGACGGCGGAGCACTCATACCGCTTCTCGATCCCACGCGCCCTCTGCTGTGGCAGCGACGAGGTTTTGGCCTGGCAGGCGTGGGCGAAGCCGTGCGTCTCGAATTCAGCGGGCCGACACGCATGACGGATGCGGCATCCGCCTGGCAGCGCATCGTCGCGTCGGCGACGGTCACCGATCCGCTCGCGCGCACCGGCACCGGACTCCTCGCCGTCGGAGCGTTCACCTTCGCCGCGCAATCCGCACTGTCGAGCGTGCTCATCGTGCCGTCGATCATCTACGGCCGCGACCCGCAGGGCGCCTGGGTCACGCGCATCGGCGTCGGCGAGCTGCCCCCGCTTCCGACCGCGGCTCCCCCGGGCGACGAGTATCGCATCACCCTCGTTCCCGGATCGATGACGGCGGATGCATACCGCTCGGCGGTCGACTCGGCCGTGGCAAGCATCCGGAACGGCGACCTCAGCAAGGTCGTCCTCGCGCGCGAACTGGTGGGCCGCATGCCCGGCGACGCCGACCTGCGACGGGTCATCGGCGACCTCGCGCTCGGCTACCCCGACTGCTGGACGTTCGGGATCGACGGCTTCTTCGGCTCTAGCCCCGAGACGCTCGTGAGCGTCAACGAGGGCTCCGTCACGGCTCGCGTGCTCGCGGGCAGCGCCGCGAGGGGAACGGATGCGGCCTCCGACCAGGACGCCGCGACCGCGCTCGCAACGTCGGCGAAGGATCTCGACGAGCACCAGTACGGCGTGCAGAGCGTGCTCGCGTCCCTGCGCACCCACAGCCCCAACGTGATCGCGAGCGAGGTGCCGTTCACGCTCAAGCTGCCAAACCTGTGGCATCTGGCGAGCGACGTCGACGGCACGCTCACGGATGGATCGACCGCGCTCGACCTCATCGCCGCAGTGCACCCCACCGCTGCCGTGGCGGGAACGCCGACCGCGAAGGCGCTCGACCTGATCGCCTCGCTCGAGACCTTCGACCGCGGCCGGTACGCGGGCCCCGTGGGCTGGGTCGGCGCCGACGGTGACGGCGAGTGGGCGATCGCGCTGCGCTCGGCGCAGGTCTCTCCGGACGGACGCGTGACGGCATATGCCGGCGCGGGCATAGTGGCGGACTCCGACTCGGAGCGCGAGCTCATGGAGACGAAGATGAAGTTCCGGCCGATCGTCGAGGCGCTCGGTTAGGTGGGGTTGTCGTAACTAGCGGGGCAGGGGAACCTCTATGAGCGTCGGGCCCGACGTGGCGGACAGCGCCTCGTCAAGCTCGCCACGATTGCCCGCGAACAGGTAGTTCCAGCCGTAGGCCTCGGCGAGCGCCTTGAGATTCACGGACTGCGGGGTGAGCAGCACGCGGTCGAACGCATCCGAGGGAGCCGAGTCAGCCACCTCCAGGCCGTCGAAGATCGTGCCACCACCGTCGTTGGCAACGATGACCTGGATGCCCGGTCGTTCCTCGCCGACGCCGAACAGCAGCGAGCCGGCATCGTGCAGCAGGGCCAGGTCGCCGAGAAGCACCCGGGTTGTACCCGCCGCGGCAGCGCCATCCGCCTGGCTCGCGAGCGCGATGCCCAACCCGGTCGCGATCGTGCCGTCGATGCCGGAGAGTCCACGGTTGGCGTGCACGCTGATGCGCTTGCCTGGTACGACGGCATCCGCCTCCCTGATCAGCCGGGAGGCACCGAGGATGAGGCGGTCGTGCGGCCAGGTGACGCGCCAGACCGCTTCGACCAGCATCCGTCTCGTCACCGGCTCGCGGAAAACCTCCATTTGCGAGATCGCCATCTGCGGGCGCGACTGCTCGTAGCTCGGCACCTCCGGGCGCTCCTCGAGCAGCTGCCGACTCGTGTGCACCCAGCTGCCGAGCCAGGCGCGATCCGCGTCGGGCTCACCACTGACCTCGACCGAATCGAGGATGCTCGTCGCACGATGGCCGGGGTTGTAGTCGACCGGCGACGATCCGCGCACGACGATCGTCTCGACGCCGGCGCGCTGGATCAGCGCCGGAAACTCGCGGCTGAGAGTCGGATGCCCGAACACGATCACGCGCTCGATGCGGTGCCCGAAGTGCTCGTCGTTGAGCAGCCGGCGGTAGGCGACGACGAGGTTCGGTCCGAAGTGCGCGCCGCTGGAGACCTCGGCCAGCAGCGGCGCACCAAGGGCGCGGGCTGTCTGCTCGGCGAGTTCACCTGCGCCGTGGCCGGCGATGACGACGGTGTGCGGGTGGGCAGAGAGAGCGGGTCGTGGGTCGAGGCCTCCCGCGGAGATTGTGGCGAGAGGAGGTCTCGACAAGCTCGACCCACGGGAAGCGCTCGACCCGTCGGAATCGCTCACGCCAAGCGGAAGTGCGGCGATCGGGCCCGAGAGCGGCTCCCGGAAACCGACATTGAGCTGCACGGGTCCGGGGGCCGAGGAGTGACCCGCGGCCGCGGAATACGCCTCGCGCGCGAGCTCGCCCGGGAAGTCGGGGCCGAAGCCGGTCTCGCTCGGTGCCTCGACATCCCTGGACCAGCCGGTGGCCATGCCGAAGATGCCGGGCTGCTCGGTCGTCTGGTTCGAGCCGATGCCGCGAAGCTCGAGCGGGCGGTCGGCCGTGAGCAGGATGAGCGGAACGCCAGAGTGGTGAGCCTCGAGCGCCGCGGGGTGCAGGTTCGCCACGGCGGTGCCGGAGGTAGTGACGACGAGCACCGGAAGTCCGGTCTCCACCGCGATTCCGAGGGCGAGGAAGCCCGCCACCCGTTCGTCTATGCGCACGCGCAGCCGAATGACACCAGCGGCCTCATACTCGGCGGCGGCGAGCGCGAGGGCCTGCGATCGCGAGCCCGGGCTGAGCACCACGTCGCGCACTCCCGCGCGCACGAACTCGGCCAGCAACGCCACCGAGAATTCGGTGGCCGGGCTCGCCGCGGGCATCAGTCCTTGCTGTCGTCGTCGAGGTCTGCGAACTCCTGCTCGAGCCTGCGGATGCGCTCGTCCTGCTCCTGGTCTGTGCCGAGACGCCTCAGGAAGGTGGGGTCGTCATCCGGGGCCAGGCGCCGCGTCTGCGGGCGTCCCGTGCTGCGGTCCTTGCCGATGAAGAACCAGAGAAGCGCGCCCACGACGGGCAGCACCAGAATCACGAGTACCCACAGCAGCTTGGGGATGCCGCGGGCGCGACGGTGGTCCGTCATCGCGCAGTCGATGACCGCGTACACCGTGAGACACACGGCCGCGATGCCAGCGATGAACAGGAAACGGGCCATGCCTCGATTCTAATCCTCGGGTGCTGAACGGTGCCTGCGGGATCGGAATCCTGATGCAGGCCGAATGCCTAGACTGGGGACGTGAAATCGTCGCGCGTGTGGATTGTGTACACGATCATCCGTCTGGGTATTTTTGCGATCGCGCTGGCCGTGTTGCTGCTGTTAAACGTGAACCCGTGGGTGGCCGCCGTCGCCGCTGCCGTCATCGGCCTGTGCATCTCGTACATCTTCTTCCGCGGCACCCGCGACCAGCTCGCCGCCGATCTCTACCGCCGTCGGCACACCGAACAGCACGACGCCGACAACGACATCGAGAACGCCGCGCTCGACCGGCTCGAGTCAGAGAAGGCCGACCCCGCGGAGTAACGGTACTTCGCTAGAAGGCGATCGCCGCGCCGAGCCCCAGTCCGTAGACGAGCGCCGTGATGCTCGTGAGCCGCAGCGCCACCATGAACTCCGGCGCGGTCTTCGCCGTCGAGGTGATGATGACCGCCGGTAGCACGGCGAGCAGCGAGAAGTACACGAGCGGCGCCTTGACGTAAAACACGCAGAAGAACGCCAGGATCACGAACGGCACGAGCGCGAACACCCCGAACAGGATGCGCGCGGCACGGCTGCCGACGAGCACCGCGAGCGTGCGCTTGCCCGCGAGCTTGTCCTGATCGAGGTCGCGCAGGTTGTTGACCATGAGCACCGCACAGGCGAGCAGGCCGGCGGCGACACCGGCGAGCCAGCTCTCGATATTCACCGTGCCCACCTGCACGAAGGTCGTGCCCGCGGTCGCCACGAGGCCGAAGAACACGAAGACGAAGACCTCGCCGAGCCCGTAATAGCCATACGGATGCTTGCCGCCGGTGTAGAAATACGCCGCGACGATGCACACCGCGCCGACCGCGAGCAACCAGTAGCTGCCGCTCAGGATCACGACGATCACGCCGGCGATGGCGGCGAGCCCGAAGAACACGAGGGCGACGGTGAGCACGGTGCGCGGCTTCGCGGCACCCGATCCGGTGAGCCGCGAGGGGCCCACCCGGTAGGCATCAGTGCCGCGGATGCCGTCGGAGTAGTCGTTCGCGTAGTTCACACCGATCTGCAGTCCCACCGCGACGGCGAGGCAGAGCAGGATGCGCACCCAGTGCCACTCGGGCATCGAGAGCAGGTAGGCCGCGCCGCTTCCGAGCGCGACGGGGGCCACCGCGAGCGGCAGCGTGCGGATGCGCGCCCCGCCCACCCAGTCACCGAAGCTCGCCTTCTGCACGACGACGCGTGGCTTCTTGCCGCCGGGTCGGCCGCCCTTCTGCACCTTCGCCGCGGTCTTAGCGGGCGTTCTGGAGGGGGTCTTCGCGGGAGTCTTTGCGGGGTCGATGCGCTTCTGCACGGGTTTTCTGTTGGCCACGCACAAATCCTACTGAGCGGATGCTGCCGTGCCCGATTCCTCGCGCGCTGCAAGCTCGGCGAGCGCCACCCGGTCGGGCTTGCCGCTCGACAGCAGCGGAATGCGGTCGATCGCGAACAGGGCCGCCGGTCGCGCGGCGGACCCGAGCGCCGCCTGCACGGCCGCGCGCACCTCGTCCAGGCGCTGCCCCGGGACCGGCACCGGGCGACCAGTTGCATCGACCGACGCCTCGGCGGCGAAGAAGACCACCGGCACTTCTCCCCACTGCACGCTCGGTGATCGCACGGCCACGGCATCCGCAAGCCCGGGCAGGCCGCTCACGATCCTCTCGACCGCCGCCAGGGACACCTTCACTCCCCCGGACTTGATCATGGCGTCGAGTCGGCCGGTCACCGTGAGGATGCCCTCGCGCAGTTCACCGGAGTCGCCGGTGCGGTACCAGCGGTGGCCGCGGTCGTCAAGGAACGTGCGGGCGGTGAGCTCCTCGTCGCCCAGATACCCCTCGGCGAGCGTGCTGCCGCCGAGCTGCACCTCCCCGTCGACGATGCGCACCTCGATCCCGGGCAGCGCCACCCCGTCGTACACGCAGCCGCCCGAGGTCTCGCTCGACCCGTAGGTGCGCGTCACGTTGAGGCCGAGCTCGAGGGAGCGCGCGATGAGGGCGGGCGGCGTGGCCTGTCCGCCGACGAGCAGGCGGTCGAAGCGGCGCAGGCGGTCGAGCACGGGGAGGTCCTGCTCGGCCGCATCGAGCAGCCGCAGCAGCTGGGTCGGAACCAGCGAGGCGAATCGCAGCGGAGCATCCATCGCATCGCTCGCCTCGGCGAACACCTCGGCGTCGAAGTGGCCATCGCCCAGGACGACCGGCTCGGTGCCGCTCGTGATCGAGCGCACGAGCACGTTGATGCCCGCGATGTAGTGGGCGGGCAGGGCCAACAGCCACTGGCCGGGGCCACCCAGCGACGTCTCGGATGCCGCTGCCGAAGCCAGCAGGGCATCCGCGCTCAGTGCGACGCGCTTCGGCGCGCCCGTGGAGCCGCTCGTCTCCACGACGAGCGCGACCCGGCGTGGCACGTCGCTCGGGAGGGCGGACTCGGGCGCCGCCGTGCCCACGTGCCGAGGCAGGATCGCGGGACCGTCACCGCTGAGCGCGTCCCGCAGTGCGGCCAGCACCGCCTGCGGTTCGGCCGGCACGACCGTGAGCGGGCGTGTCATCCGATCACCTCGTGCTCGCAAACGCGCTGCGTTGCGGCAGACGGCGACTCCGCGAGGGCGTGACCCACCATCTGCCGCAACGGGAGGCGATCCATGCCGCGACTCAGTACTGCCACGGGTACGGCGACCAGTCCGGCTCGCGCTTCTCGAGGAACGCATCCCGGCCCTCCACGGCCTCGTCCGTGCCGTAGGCCAGGCGCGTGGCCTCGCCAGCGAACACCTGCTGCCCGACCATACCGTCATCGACCGCATTGAAGGCGAACTTGAGCATGCGGATGGCCGTGGGCGACTTCCCGAGGATCTCGTTCGCCCACTCGAGCGCAACCGTCTCGAGCTCGGCGTGGGGCACCACGGCGTTGATGGCTCCGGTGTCGAGGGCTCGCTGGGCGTCGTACTCCCGGGCGAGGAAGAACACCTCGCGGGCAAACTTCTGGCCGACCTGGCGGGCGAAATACGCGCTTCCGTAGCCGGCGTCGAAGGAGCCGACGTCGGCATCCGTCTGCTTGAAGCGCGCGTGCTCCGCGGATGCGATGGTGAGGTCGCAGACGACGTGCAGCGAGTGCCCGCCCCCGGCCGCCCAGCCCGGAACGACCGCGATGACCACCTTGGGCATGAAGCGGATGAGCCGCTGCACCTCGAGGATGTGGAGGCGTCCGGTTGACGCAGTGCCATCCGCATACTGGTACCCGTCGCGGCCCCGGATGCGCTGGTCGCCCCCCGAGCAGAAGGCCCAGCCGCCGTCCTTGGGGCTCGGTCCGTTGCCGGTGAGCAGCACGACGCCGATGCGCGAGTTCTGCCTCGCGTCGTCGAGCGCACGGTAGAGCTCGTCGACCGTGTGCGGGCGAAAGGCGTTGCGCACCTCCGGCCGGTTGAACGCGACCCTCGCGACGCGCCCGGCGACATCGTGGTGGTAGGTCACGTCGCTCAGACCCTCGAAACCGGCGACGGGCTTCCACGCGGACGAGTCGAACAGGTCGGAGACGAAGTCTGCTTCAGGCATGGGCTAAGCCTACGAGCCGAGGCTGGAATCAGCCGCCGAGGAAGTCGAGCAGGTGGGTGAGGATGAACGGGTTCGCGAGCACGGCGAGGACCATCGCGAGGATGCCGAGCCACCTGGCGGGCCGGCGGAAGGCCGCGAAGAGTCCGACGACGAAGACGACGGCCGTCGCCACGTTGGTCCCCTGCGCGATCGTGGTCGCGGCGGGCCAGTAGCGGCCGACCGCGAGGGTGACGGCCACGGCATCCGCAAGGACGCACAGCGCCACGAGCCCGATGGCGATCCAGCCGAGGGTGGCGGTGGGGCTGCGAGGTGCCGGCGGCTCACCGATCTCGGTCGGTGGCGAGGGCTCCGGCGGCGCGACATCAGGGGTCGAAACGCCCTGTTCTGACTCCTCGCCCATGACACCCCCTCGCCAAGGGAGCCTAGCCGAGCCGGTGCGGCAGACTGGAGCAATGCAGCCGCGAACACAGCAGCCATCACTGCAGGAGCTCGTCGCCTCCGCGCAGGTCGTCTCGCTGCCGATGGCGCACCGTTTTCGCGGGATCGAGACGCGCGAGGCGATGCTGCTGGAAGGCCCGCGAGGGTGGACTGAGTTCTCACCCTTTCTCGAATACGACGATACCGAGGCCGCAGCCTGGCTGGCCGCAGCCATCGAGTTCGGCTGGACCGAACATCCACGGCTCGAGCGCAACCGCGTTCTCGTCAACGCAACGCTGCCGGCGGTTGAGGCCGAGCGCGTCACAGAGGTGCTCGACCGCTTTCCCGGCTGCCGCACGGTCAAGATCAAGGTGGCAGAACCGGGGCAAGAGCTGGCGGATGACGTGGCCCGCGTCGCCGAGGCGCGTCGCTACCTCGGCCCAGAGGGTCGCATTCGCGTCGACGCGAACGGCGCCTGGAACGTGGACGAGGCGGAGCACGCCATCCACGCCATGACCGAGTTCGACCTCGAATACGTGGAGCAGCCCTGTGCGAGCATCGATGAGCTCGCAGACATCCGCAAGCGGGTGAAATATCTCGGCGTGCCGATCGCAGCGGATGAGAGTGTGCGCAAGGCGGCAGACCCGCTCGCGGTCGCACGGGCGAGAGCCGCGGACATCCTCGTCATCAAGGCGCAGCCGCTCGGGGGCAACGCGGCTGCCCTGCGGATCGTGGCCGAGGCGGGCCTGCCCGTCGTCGTCTCGAGTGCGATCGAAACGTCAGTGGGACTCTCGATGGGGCTGCACCTCGCGGCGAGCATCCCCCGGCTCGACTACGACTGCGGGCTCGGCACGGCGGCGCTGCTCGCCGCCGACGTGGTGGAGCGCCCGCTCGTGCCCGAGGCCGGCGGCATCGACGTGCGGCGCGTGGAACCGTCACCGGCGTTGCTCGAACGGCATGCGGCATCCGCCGATCGCACCGCCTGGTGGATGGCACGACTTGAGCGCTGCCACGCGCTTCTCCCCGCCTAGCCCGCCCCACGCCCAGTCCGCATGAGAGATCTCTCATCGCGACTTCCGGTGAATCTCATGGCCATTGGAAAGGGTGGAACCTCGGCACGCGCACGAACAGTGCGACATCACACGGAGAGCAAACATCATGACAAAGACGACGTCAGCGCTAGCGGTAGCGAGCGGAACCCTGGTGACGATGTGCGTCGCCGGAGGCGGCATCATCGGCCTGGCGCACGCGTTCGATCAGCCCCAGAAAGCCACCTCGACACTCACGACCTCGCACGGGGTGACCACGAAGAGCGCGGATACCGACCCGTTCGCGCAGAAGACCGACACGCAAAACGTGGTCGGCACTCCCACAACTCCGCCCGTAACGCGGAGGGGCGCCATCCACGAAGCGCCGCCCGTGGTCGTACCACCGGCTGCACCCAGAATTCTCAGCGTGCCGGTGCCGACCGCCACGCAGCACGCCGCGGATGAGCGGGCATGGAACGACGCCCACCAGTGGATGCACCAGTACGACCCCGACACCACCACGCAGACCGAGAGCGAACCTACCCCAACCGAGCAGACGGCACCTGCACCCCAGCACATGGCGCCGCAGGAGCAGCAGTCTCCGACTCCCCGACACCGCGCCGAGCCGCGCGGCAGCGACTGGGGTCAGCAGCATGTCGGATCGCCCGACGGTCGCCACAGCGCCGATTACGACGGATACCGCTAGAGGCGCGTAGTCCCTACACCGCGGGACGAGGGGTGCTGGCGGCGGCCGGCACCGATTCGCTCGGCGCGGGCAGAGCTGATGCCCTGAGCCGGTATCCCATTCCCCGAACGGTCTCGAGCCGCGCCGCCCCGATTTTGCGCCGCAGGTACCGCACGTACACCTCGACCACGTTCGAGCCCGGGTCGTAGTCGAAACCCCAGACCCGGCTCAGAAGTTGCTCGCGGCTGAGCACCTGCTCGGGGTTCTGCATGAACTCCTGGGCGAGTCCGAACTCGCGCGCCGAGAGGTCGACCTCGCGACCGTGCACCGTGATGCGCCTCGTGCGGAGATCGAGGCTCAGGTCGCCGCACTCGATCAACTGCGGGTTCGACTCGACGGCGGCATCCTGCACGCGCAGTCGCACGCGGGCGAGCAGTTCGTCGAAGCGGAACGGCTTCGACATGTAGTCGTTGGCGCCCTCCTCGAGGGCGGAGACGGTGTCGACCGCCGACTCGCGCGCGGTCAGCACGATCACGGCAATGCTGTCACCCGTCTCGCGCAGGTTGCGCAAAACCTCGAGACCGTCGAGTTTCGGCAGCCCGATGTCGAGAAGCAGGAGGTCGAACTCACCCCCACTGATCGCATTGAGCGCGGAAACGCCGTTGTCGACCGTCGTCACACCGAAGCCGGCCGAACGGAGCCCCTTCTCGAGGAACGACGCGATGCGCTCCTCGTCTTCCGCGATCAAAATGTTTGCCACTACTGATCCTTTCGTTCCCGTCGAGGTATGCGGATGACGAACCTCGACCCTGCGCCCGGCTTGCTCTCCGCAAACGCCCGGCCACCGTGCGCCTCAGCGATGGCCCCGACAATGGACAGGCCGAGTCCGGCGCCATCCACCCCCCTGCCTTCGTCGGCGCGAGCGAAACGCTGGAAGATCTGGGCGAGCTGATTCTTCTCTACACCCTTGCCCTGATCCCTCACCCATAGCTCGAACTCCGCCTCGTCCCTCACGGCGCTGCCGATTCCGATCGCCGTGCCCGGCCGGGAGAACTTCACGGCGTTCTCGGCGAGCTGCAGCAATGCCTGGGTGATGCGAGCGGGGTCAACGAAGGCAGTCCCGTCGGCCGTCTCCTCGAGCCGCCAGGTGCGCTCGTTAGAGAGCGCACTGGCCTTGGAGAAGACCGCCTCGGTGAGCTCGTCGAGCTTCGTGGACTCCGGCTGAACGAAATCGGGAATGCGGGTCTTGGCGAGGAGGGCGATGTCGGCCACGAGGCCGCTCATCCGGTCGAGTTCATCGAGCACCAGGTCGCGAGTGGCGCGCACGTCGTCGGGGGAGTCCGGTTCGATCAGCTCGAGGTGTCCGCGAACCACGGTGATCGGCGTCTTGAGTTCGTGACCGACGTCGTCGAGCAGCAGGCGCTGAGCGGAGAATGCGCCGTCGAGCCTTTCGAGCATGTCGTTCACCGTGACCGTGAGCTCGGAGACGTCGTCGGCACCGACAACGGCGATGCGCTCTGACAGATCCGTCTCGGTGATGCGTGCGGCGGTCTCCCGAAGCGAACGGATGGGACGCAACAGCCGTCCGGCGACCACCCAGCCGACGAGTCCAACCGCCACGAGGGCGAGCGCGGCCACGACAGTGTAGATCGTCAGCCCGTCACGGATCTCGGCAAGCTCCGCGTCGAGGTTGTATGCCGCCACGTAGAGCCCGCGTGAATGGTCCGCGCCGATCTTGACCGGGATGATCACGTAGCGCAGTTCCCCCGCGCGCGAGCCGGAGGTTCCCATCACCACCCGCGTCGAATCCGCGGTGTCCACGACGCGATTGATGAAGGCGGCGTCCCGGTCGAGTCGAAAGCTGAGATCGGCGGACGGCAGCATCGTCGCGCGGCCGTCGACGATGCCGACGATGCTCTCGTGGATGTCGGGAAGCACGCGCTGCATCGCCTTCGTCAGGAAGTCCCGCACCGTCGTGGGAACGCCGTCACCGCCCTCGTCGTCAGCCACGGATTGAAGGCTCCGCACGGTTTCGGAGAGCTTCGAATCGATCTGTGCCAGCGCCCGGTCGCGTTGCACGAAGAACGCAGCGCCCCCGGCGAGCGTCATCCCCAGAGCCGTGACGAAGAGGATTGATGCCAGGATGCGCACCCGAACCGAGCGCAGGCCAGACACGCTCCCAGCCTAGTCGCCCCTACTTCGGGGGCCACCCGGGTGACGCCGCTTTACTCACGCGCCGGAACGGAGGCAGGATCAGGACGGCGACCCAGCGAGGTGGCGTCAGCTCTGCCGCCCCAGCATTTCGGTGATTGACCCGTGAGCGATATAGCCGAGCGCTCGCCGCACGACCTCCGGGTCGAAAACGTTCGAATGGAACGAGGCCGTGATCTGGAGGACGCTCGCAACCACCACCACAGTGACGGTAATGTGTTCCGGGCCTCCTGTCGGCACCATTACAGCAGCGGTTCGGTGCTCCGGATCCGCCGTCCACGGAAGTCGCTGGAGCGCGCGCGCGACACCCAGGTTGTTGAAGACCATGTGCGCCGTCGGGGCCTTGCGCCGCTTGGACCCCTCGCGGGTCTGCGTTCGGGCGATCGTGTACCGTCCGACACCGACGAGGAGTGCGGCCAGTGGACGTGCTGAGGTGATCTGGGCTTTTATCGCCACGCCAAGCTGCGCCGGATCCTCCGGATCGTCCACTCGCACCGGCAGTCCGGTGACAAAGTTGCCTCTCACCTCGCCCGATCCGCTCGGTAGGTATTGGCGAGCATCGTAAATCATCGTCTGCTCGTGCTGCAGCCGGATGCCCGCCCTGACCAGCGCCGCTCGAACGACCACGAGCAGCGCGGACGACACGGTCGCACCCTGATCGGACTGCCTCACACACTGTCGGATTTCCCGTAGTTGCGAGGCCGGAACGACGACGTGTACCGACGCCCGCTGGGCCGTCCACGAGACCATCTCGCTCTTGGTGTCTGGATCGTCGTTTTGCCACCGTCTATCCGCACGGCGCGCAGCGAACAGATCACGACGAGCCTGTGGGTTGGCGAGGAACGTTGTGCGCGCGGCCTTCCAGAGCGGAAATCTCTCCGAGTGCGACGTGAGCCAATCGGGATACTCCGTGTCGCCGATCCCCATGTGTGCGAGCGTCGTCAGACGATCGAGAAACCCCTTGCCGTCTCCCAGCACGTGGTCGCCGACCTCGATGAGATAGTCACCCGCGACAAAGAAATGAAGCGGATGCTGCGGCGTAATCATCGAAACCTGCGCGAGCCCGACATCGACGACTGTTTCGGCCGTCGCCGCAGGCAATTGGGTGACGAGTTGCTCACACCAGCTGTCGGTGGCACTCGCGTCGTAGTACCAGGATTTACCGCGCGGTCTTGAGCTGATGGCAATTCGCGTACGCGGACCGATCCTGGCTATCTTCTGCAACGCCTGCACGTAGTGGGCAACGTCGGTCGTGACGATGGGCCCGACTATGCCCACGACGACCTGGCCGCGCAACATCCGATCGCGCGCGTGGATACGGAAGCGCCGAACTCCGACGCTCACCCGGACGTCACCACTCGGAAATCTCCTTTGGCTGTGAGGCAAGGCATTTCTGAGGGCCGGTGAGCCGTCCTCGCTGCGAGGTTCAGGTTACAACAGACGACACGCGCGCAGAACGGGAAGGATGCGAGGCAGGATCAGGACGGCAGCCCCGAGTAGGTGTGGAGCCCCTTGAAGAACAGGTTCACGATCGTGAAGTTGAACATGACCGCGCTGAAGCCGACGATCGCGAGCCAGGCCGAGCGGGAGCCGCGCCAGCCGCGCGTCGCCCTCGCATGGATGTACCCGGCGAAGAGGGTCCAGATGATGAAGGTCCAGACCTCCTTCGTGTCCCAGCCCCAGTAGCGACCCCAAGCGTGCTCGGCCCAGATCGAGCCCGCGATGAGGGTGAAGGTCCAGAACACGAAGCCGACCACGACGACACGGTAGGCGAGCGTCTCGAGGCGCTCGGCATCCGGAAGCGTGCCGAGGAACTTGGCCGACTCGAACTTGCCCGCCTCGCGCCTGCCCTGCACGAGCTGAATGATCGACAGCCCTCCGCCGATGGCAAAGAAGGCGGTGCCAAGCGTCGCGACGAACACGTGGATGACGAGCCAGTACGACTGCAGTGCCGGCGGCAGCGGAACCACCGCGACGTAGAAGTTGACGGTGCCGACGCCGAGGGTGATCAGACCGAAGCCTGTGATGTACGCGCCCAGGAACTTCAGGTCGAGCCACAGCTGCACGAAGATGAAGACACCGACAATGATGGCGGATGCGGTGAGCGAGAACTCGAACATGTTCGCCCAGGGAACGCGCCCGGCCGCCACGCCGCGCAGCACGGTGCCGACGACGTGGAGGATCCAGCCGAGCACGGTGAGCGCGAACGCGACGCGCTCGAAGCGGCTGATGCGGCGCGTGGGAACGGTCGGAGCGGCGTCCAGCCTCTCGAGCGTCGCCGTGGTGCCGCCGGCCCTGGTGAGCACACCCACGCGGTTCGCTGCGGCCTGTGCAACCGGAGCCGAGGACTCGGCGGTGCGTTTGGCCAGGTCGAGGGTGAACGCGATGAACGCGAACATGTAGACGGCCATCGCCGAATAGATCGCTATCAGTGAGTATGAGGAGAGCGTTGCGGTCACGCTGCCAGCCTAAGCCCGAGTAGCCGCGCGTGGCGCCGAGCGATATCGGCGACAGCCGCGTCGAGACCTGGGTCCTCCCCGCGCGCGAGTCCGGCGTATTCGATGCGGAGCGTTCCGTCCTCCCCCTCGATGACCTTCACCCACACGCGGCGGCGCGGAACGAACAGTGAGGTGAGCAGCCCCAGCACCGCGAACGAAACGAACAGCAGCACCCAACCCTGGGTCGGATCGCTGTGCACGTCGAGCGAGACGAACCGCTTCACGCTCTTGGAGAGGTCGTTTGAGGCGGCCTTGGGAGACGCGTTTTCGAACGCGATCGAGCCGTAACCGCCGGGCAGGGTCGCCGTCTCGCCCGGCTTCAGTTCGAGTGCGGGAGTCGTCGCCGTTCCACCGGCGATCTGGGTCATGCCGGTCGGGTCGAGCGAGTACACCGACTTCGGGACGCCCTTATTGATGCCGAGGTCACCCGCGTAGACGCGCAGGGTGAGCAGGGGATTGCCGAGGTCGGGATGCACGGAGGTGAACGCTCCCGAGCTGAGTGGACTCGCCGTGGGGTAGAAGAAACCGACCATCCCGAGCTGCTTCTTCAACCCGTCCGGCACCTTCACGGTGCAGATCGACGTTAGGTTCGCATCCTGTGGAAGGCACAGCACGTTGTCGGTGAAGACCACTTTGCCCCCCGCGTCGCGCACGGTGATCTTCGGCGCGTAACCGTTGCCCAGCAGATAGACCTCGTTGCCGCCGAGGCGCAGCGGGTCGTTCACCTTCAACACCCGCTTCGTGCCGGAGTCGCCGGGGCCGTAGCTCGTGAGCTTTGCCGTGAAGTCGATCGCCTCGCCGAGCGCATCGAGATTCTTGGCCTCGTACTTCGCCTCGAAGGAGTTCACGACGAGCCGGTACGGCTGAAGGAAGTCATCGCTGAACAGGCGCCCCGGGTTGAAGGAGTCGAACGCGCCGCGAACGTTGACGAAGGACTGTCCCACGACGACGGCCTTCTGCCCGGTGTAGCCGATGCTGCCACCGACGCCCACGGCGATGAGCACGCCGAGTAGCGCGGTGTGGAAGACGAGGTTGCCCGTCTCGCGAAGATAGCCGCGTTCTGCCGAGACCGAGAGCTCCCTGCCGGAGAAGAGTTCCGTGCGGTACCCCGACTTGCGCAGCAGAGAGCGGGCGGACTCGATGACCGTGGCTGCCGTGTACGGCTTACCGTCGGCATCCGTCTCGCCCGCGGGCAGGTCGAATGCGGCGAAGGCGCTGAGTCGCTCGAGCCTGGCCGGGGTCTTCGGTGGCTTCGACCGCAGCGCGCGCAGGTGGTGCATGGTGCGCGGGATGACGCAGCCGATGAGCGAGATGAACAGCAGCAGGTAGATGGCCGAGAACCACACCGAGCTGTACACGTCGAAGAGCTGGAACCTGTCGAGGATCGGTGCGGAGTCGGGATTCGCGGCGAAGTACTGGGTGACGCCGTTCGGGTCGGCTGCACGCTGCGGGAAGAGCGAGCCGGGAACCGCGGCGATCGCGAGCAACAGGAGGAGGAGGAGCGCCGTGCGCATGTTCGTGAGTTGACGCCAGATGAAGCGGGCGGTGCCGACGAAGCCGAGCTTCGGCAGCGTCACACCCTCTTCCTTCGGTGCCGGCGCGGGTGAGTCGTAATGATCAGACGGGCGAGACATAACCGGGCATCACCGAACCTAGGTGTGAGATGAAGCTGCTCCAGAGCCCGCTGACCATGAGCAGGCCGATGACCACGAGCACCGAGCCTCCGACGATATTGATCGTGCGGATGTGGCGCCTGAGCCACGAGACCGAGCCGGTGACCCAGCCAAGGCCGAGAGCGACGAGCAGGAAGGGGATGCCGAGACCGAGGCAGAAGACGAGACCGAGCACGACGCCGCGCCAGGGTGAACCGCTCGTGAGGCTGAGGCTGAGGACAGCGGCGAGGGTGGGGCCGGTGCAGGGCGCCCAGCCGAGGCCGAAGACCACCCCGAGCAGCGGTGCGCCGCCGAGGCCTGTCGCGACCTTCCACTCGGGTTTGAAGGTGCGCTGAAGGAAGGTGAACTGGCCGATGAAGACGAGTCCCATGACGACCACGATCACGCCGATGATACGAGTGATCAGCCCCATCCAGGCGATGAGCACGAGGCCGGCGGTGGCGAAGACCAGCGTGAGCGTGACGTAGACGACGCTGAAGCCCAGCACGAACAGCGCGACGCCGAGAAGGAGCCGACGCCGGGCCTTCTTGCGCTCGACATCCTTCTCTGTCGCTTCCCCGGCCACCGTGCCGACCGCAGCACCGGCGAATCCACCGATGTACCCGAGGTAGCCCGGCACGAGCGGAAGGACGCACGGCGAAGCGAACGAGATCAGGCCCGCGAGCAGCGCGATGGGGATCGCGACGAGCAGGTTTCCCCCGTAGACCAGCTCACCGATCGGGTTCACTGAGAACCCTCGACCAGCAGGTCCTTCACGAGCTGCTTCAGGATGGATGCCGAGTCCAATTCCCCGAGCACGCGGGCGGCGATGCGCCCCTGCTTGTCGAGCACGATGGTGGTCGGGGTGGCCGTCGGCGACATCTTGCCCGCGAAGGCGAGCCGCACCGAGCCGGAGTCGACATCGACGATCGACGGGTAGGTCACGCCGTGGCCCGCCGCGAAGGAGCGCGAGGTGTCTGGCTGGTCGGAGGTGTTCACGCCGAGGAAGACGACCTTGCTCGCCTGCAGCTGCTGGTACGCCTTCTCGAGCAGTGGCGCCTCGGTGCGGCAGGGTGCGCAACTCGCGTACCAGAAGTTCACGACCACGATCTGCCCGCGGAAGTCCTTGCTTGCGATGCTGTCGCCGGTGTCGCTCTTCCCGGTAAAGCTGATCGGCTCGCCGCGATCCTGCGTACGAATCGTCGTGACGGCGCCGTCGGCGGAGGTGTAGTTATCGTGAACGTTGCCGGTCAGCGCATCGTTCGACGTGCATCCGGTGAGCACGAGGGCGGCGGCGAGCGCGATGGCGCTCACCCTGGCTGCGATCTTCACACTGCTCCCAGGTCGATGGCTCTCGCAAGCAACTCTGCCGCAGGTTCCTGATAGCCCACCTCGACGAAGGCGTCGCCCTGCTTCTCGAGGGTCGTGATGCTCGACAGCGCGCAGCGGCGTCGGCGCGGGTCGTGATACAGCTTCTTGCCCGCGATTCCGCGCTGCACCATGACGATCGGCATCTGATGGCTGACCATGACGATCTCGCCGGTCTCGACGGAGGCGTGCGCATCCTCGATCGCGGCGAGCATCCGCTCACGCACCTCAAGGTATGGCTCGCCCCAACTCGGCTTCATCGGATTGATCACCCACGGCCAAACCTTCGGGTGGAAAAGGACTCCCGGGCCGAACTCGAACTTCTTGCCCTCGAACTTATTGAACGGTTCGAGCAGGCGCTCGTCGGTCGTGATCGGCAGGTCGAACGCGCTCGCCCAGGGCTCTGCCGATTCCTGCGCCCGCTGCAACGGTGAGGCATACAACCTCGTGATCGGATGCCCGGCGAGGCTTCCCGCCGCTGCGGCCGCCATCGCGTGCCCGAGCTCCGAGAGGTGATACCCCGGAATGCGGCCGTAGAGCACGCCATCCGGGTTGTGTACCTCGCCATGGCGCACGAGATGGATGAGGGTTGCGGGCACGCTTCAAGTGTACGGAAGGTGTAGACCCCGGGGTGCCGTCGGGGATCGCACCGAAGGCTGAACCGACTTCGCAGGCTCAGTCGGTGCGATCCCCGACGTCGAGCAGCCCGTCTAAACTTGACCGGTGAGCAAACGCACCCTGATCAGGAACCTGGCCGCAGCATCCGACGGCCCCACAAGCGTGTCCGGCTGGGTGGAGACGGTGCGTGACCAGAAGAAGGTGCAGTTCGTCGTGCTGCGCGACGAGTCCGGGGCGGTGCAACTCGTGCATCCGCGGCTCTTTGCCGAGGACGGCACTCCGGCCGAGGACGCGCTCGCCGACACGATCTCGTCGCTCGCGCAGGGAACGTTCCTGACGGCATCGGGCGAGCTCAAGCACGACGAGCGCGTGAAGCTCGGCGGCGTCGAGATCAAGCTTGAGGCGATCGACATCGCGTCCCACGCCATCCCGGAGACGCCGATCGCCGACGACAGCGGCGTCGACAAGCGCATGGACTGGCGCTTCATCGACCTGCGCGTGCCGAAGAACAACCTGATCTTCCGCATCCAGACCACGCTCGAGCACGCCTGGCGCACCTACTGGGTCGAGAACGACTTCATCGAGCTGCACACCCCGAAGCTCATGGCGAGCGCGAGCGAGTCGAAGGCCGAGCTGTTCGAGGTCGGCTACTTCGAGACCAAGGCGTACCTCGCGCAGAGCCCGCAGTTCTTCAAGCAGATGGCGCAGCCGGCCGGATTCGGCAAGATCTTCGAGGTCGGCCCCGCCTTCCGCGCCGACCCGTCTTTCACCTCGCGTCACGCGACCGAGTTCACGAGCGTCGACTCGGAGATCAGCTGGATCGACAGCCACGAAGACGTCATGAAGCTGCACGAAGACCTCATGGTCGCTGGCCTCACCGCGGTCAAGGCGAAGCATGGCGCCGAGATCGAGGCCCTGTTCGGCATCGAACTGCAGGTGCCCACGACGCCGTTCCCGCGCATCCCGCTCGCCGAGGCGAAGCGCATCGTCGCCGAGCGCGGCTACGAGGTGCCCCGTCACGACGACGACATGGACCCCGAGGGCGAGCGCCAGATCGCCGCCTATGTGAAGGAGAAGTTCGGGCACGACTTCGTGTTCCTCACCGACTACGCCGCGAGCATCCGGCCGTTTTATCACATGAGGCATGCGGATGACGCGGGCCTGACGAACAGCTACGACCTCATCTACAACGGCACGGAGATCTCCACCGGAGCGCAGCGCGAACACCGCATCGAGGTGCTCGAGCAGAACGCTCGCGATAAGGGCCTCGACCCGGAGGAGCTTGGCTTCTACCTCGACTTCTTCCGCTACGGCGTGCCGCCGCACGGTGGGTTCGGCATGGGCCTCTCGCGCGTGCTCATGCTCATGCTCGGGCTGCCGAACCTGCGCGAGGCGACCTACCTGTTCCGCGGGCCGAACCGCCTGCTGCCGTAGGCGGCCACGGAGTCGCCCAAGAGATCGAGTAGACGCGCGAGCTGCTCGCCGTCGTCGCTTTCGGCGGTGGCAATGCAGACGCCCACCAGTGCCGTGACGAGATCGTCTCCCCGCGCACCCTGACGGATGTCCCCGGACTTCATGCCGACATCGAGTATTCGCTGCGCGGCCTCAGCCAGCAGCGCACGGGTGACGTTTGGCCCGTCGGCGCGGCTTTCGATGAGGGAACGCAGCGCCGGGCCCATGGCACGCTTCTTTTCCAGGCGCTGGGCGAAGCGATCCATCCAACGGCGCAGTGCGAGTAGCGGTGGGTTGGCCTCCACAAGCGTCTCGGCGCTCTTCGCGACCTCGTGCAACTCGTCGTCGTAGACGGCCGCGGCGAGGTCGTTTCGATCGGGGAAGTGGCGGTAGTAGGTGCCGATGCCGACCCCCGCCTCCCTGGCGATCGACTCGGGACCGTAGTCGCCGCCGGAGGTGAACACTCGCTGTGCTGCCTCGACGATGCGCTGCCGGTTGCGCACCGCATCCGCCCGTTTGGCCGGCGTCATTGCGACTTCGCGTTCAGGCAAGTGGAAGTTCCTCCGGTTAATGCGTAGCGTGGTTAACGGAAGTTATTCCGTTTAGTTTATCTCACCCAAGGACGAGACGTAATGTCGGGCACTCTGGAATTCGCGGGCCGAACCTTGCACCGGGTCGGCTACGGGGCCATGCAGCTCTCGCACGGCCGCACAACGCCGAGCCATGGAGAAGCGGTCGCGATCCTCCGCTCGGTCGCTGAACTCGGCGTCGACCACATCGACACCGCCGAGTTCTATGGCGGCGGAAGCGTGAACCGGGCGATCGCGCGCGCCTTCCCGCAGGCATCCAACTCTCCGCTGATCGCGACCAAGGTCGGCGCGCGCGAACTTCCGGGCGCGACGCCTCCGCTGATTGCCGCCCAGAGCCCCGCAGAGCTCAGGGAAGACGTCGAGGCGAACCTGCGGAGCCTCGGGCGCGAATCACTCGACCTCGTCTATCTCCGCCGCCTCGACAGCGCCCCTGGCATCGTCGCATCGGAGGAGCAGCGGTTCCCCCTCAGCGAGCAGCTCGCCGAGCTCGTCACTCTGCGCAAAGAGGGTCTGATCAGGGAAATCGGGCTCAGCCACGTGAGCGCGGAGCAACTCAGTGAGGCCCTGCGAGCCGGCATTGTGGCGGTGCAGAACCTGTACAACCTGGTCAATCGCGAGGGAGCGTCCGTTCTCGAGATCGCGCGCGCACACGGGATCGCCTGGGTACCGTACATGCCGCTCGGCAGCGGATTTCCCGGCCATCAGCGGGTCACCGAACTTCCCCGGGTCGTCGCCGCCGCGAAGCGCCTCGCTGTCACGCCCGGCCAGGTGGGGCTCGCCTGGCTGCTCGCCCAGTACGACCGCACCATGCTCATCCCGGGATCGCTAGACCTGGCGCACGTGCGGGAGAATCTCGCGGCGGCCGACGTCGATCTACGCACAGTGTTCCGCTCCCTGGCCGAGTAGTCCGCGTTGCTCAGCTCAGCGTCTGCCGAGTCGGAGCTCACTCAGCGCTGGGATCGCGCGGCCGTCCCGCGCTCCACCGCGCCCATCGAGTAGTCGAGCGCGCGGCGAAAGTCATCGAGCGCAATCTGAAGTCGCTGGCGCAGGGTCTCGTCCGTGATCTCGCCGTTTAGCCGGATGCGAGCGGATGCCCGACTCACCGTCAACGGATCGAGCAGCACAGCTCCCACACCATCCAGCGTCGGAATCAGTGCTGCGACGCCGCGAAGTCCACCCGTGTGGCCGGGAGAGGCGCTCATCACCAGGGTCGGCTTGGACATCAGTCCTGCCGAGCCGACGAGCCAGTCGAGCGCGTTCTTTGTGACGCCGGATGCCGAAAACACGTACTCGGGGCTCGCGATGACGACGCCCCTCGCGCCGGCCGCGGCCTCACGAAACTGCTGCACCTGCAGCGAGAACTCTTCGATGTCCTGGTTGAAGAGGGGGAGCTGCGCGACCAGCTCATCGCCCACGAACCGCAACTCGGGCGCCATCGCCTCTGCGGCCGTCAGTAGCGCACGGTTGAGTGAACTCGCACGCAGACTGCCGCAGATCGCGAGGATCGGGATCCGGTCGTCCATGCCGGGAGCCTAGCCTTTGGCATACTGCGGCGGAAGGCCGGGTGCGGTGCTCCGGACGTGCATAACTCCTGCAATCCGCGGGAAACCCAGCGGCATTAGCTCGCTTTCGACTCCCGAAACGCGTTCAGCCTGAGTTACGCATCGGCGACGAGTGGATGGCGTCTCACGCGGAAGCGGGCGGGAGCGGCGGGGCGGGCGGGCGCGGACGCACGTCGGGACGATGGAGGGCGCGCGCCGCTGGTACCGTGGCTGGAATGAGCACCGACATCCCAGAGACCGCCGCCGAGGCGGGCGAAGCACTCCTTGCCATCCTGCGCAAGCACGTCGACACGATTGCCGCACACGGTGTACAGAGCGAGGCCGACGAGGCCCTCGACAGCCAGCTGTGGGAGGCGGTGGGCGCCTATGGCGACGCACTCGACGAGTTCGATGAAGACGAGGAGCCGGATGACGCCGAGGAGCCCGATGAACTGCGCTTCACCGTGCGCACCCGCTACGACTACACCGTGCTCGACGAGAAGGCATTCCTGAGCTCGGGCAAGGGCATCGGTGCCGCGGTGCTCGCCCTGCTGGAGCGCGCGGGCGGCAAGCCGCTGAGCGCCCTCGAGGTGGAGTCGCTCGAGACCGGGAGCGGGCTGCTCACCGTGCATGTGAACAACGAGCCGCTCGTCGCAGAGGACTTTCGCACCGCCGAGGAGCCGACCGACCTGCTACTCATCGCACCGAGCGAAAGCCTGTCGTTCACGCTGGACGAGCCCGTCTACGAGTCACGCGCCGAAGCGGAAGCCGCAGCCAAGCGCGACTGACCTGGGTTCTGCGCCTGAGGGTTTCGATGCGCTCGTTCCTCCCTACTCAACCCGCCTTCAGCGAGCGTCGAGTATCGCGGAGCGCAGCCGCGCGGCATCGATGCGCCAGATATTGTGCACGCGGCCGTTCAGTAGAAGAACCGGAATTTCTTCCACATACTTCTCAAAAAGCCCGGAATCATCGAGGATTGAGAGCTCTTCCAGCGCGATAGTGGGCGCGGAAGGCTCACCCTCGAGGTCCGCCATGACCGATTTCACGATGACCCTGGCGTCTTCGCACAGATGGCACTCGGGCTTCCCAATCAGCGTGAGGGATACGGTCTCTGGCATGCCCCCAGCCTAGGACTCCACACGCGCCGGCATCTCCCACCGCGTCCGAAAACAGCAAAAAGCGCCGGGCCATGATGGCCCGGCGCTTCGAGTCGAAATCGACTACTTCTTGTTGCGACGCTGGTGACGAGTCTTGCGAAGCAGCTTGCGATGCTTCTTCTTCGCCATGCGCTTGCGACGCTTCTTGATTACGGAACCCATACGCACCTCATAAATTCTGGCTTCATCGGATGATGAACGAACTGCCGGGTTCGTAGTGGAACCGCGGAAAATTTGCCTCACGACAGTGTAACTGATCAATGATGCCACTCTCGTCGGCGGATTCCGACCGCGGGCCGCATCCCTGCTCGGAAGCTAACCGGCCTAGGCTGGAGCGTGCCCTCCTACCGCGTCACTGTGACCATTGGAAGGCTACGCCCGGGAGCCCAACCGCAGGCCGTGCTGCCCGGCGTTGCCCGAGCTGTCGCCGAGCTCACCACCGTGGAAGCCAGCGACATCGGCATTGTCTCCGGAATGCCCCGCATCACCGTGCGATTCACGGGTGATGACGCCGCGGATGCCCAGCGCGTGGGCTCTCACGCTCTCGCCGCCGTCGCCGCCCTCGCCGAACCGCTGGCGACCACGGTGACGGAGCGCGTGGGCGGCCGCTGGCTCGTCGTTCGGTAGGTCGGCCGCCCAAGTGCCCTCGGCGCATCCGTCCGGTCTCAGCCCCGAGAATCCGGGCAGAAATGGGCCATCCCTCTTGGCTTGGATGTGGTTGGTCAACTAGACTTGGTCAACATGGTCACGCAAGTCAACGTGCAGGATGCGAAAACTCGCCTCTCAGAGCTGCTCGTGCGCGTTGAAGCCGGCGAGGAGATCGTCGTCGCTCGCGGTGGAAAGCCCATCGCGCGGCTCTGCCCACTGGGAGAAGTGCCGGAAAGAGAGCTCGGGTTCGTTCCTGGCGGTCCGATTCGCGTGTCCTTCTTCGAGGAGCTCCCCGGCGAAGAGCTGCGCTCCTGGAGCGGCGAGTGAGGCTCCTCCTCGACACCTACGTGGTGATGTGGGCGCTGAGGGACCCCGCACGACTCAGCCCGATGGCATCCGAGCTGATTCGCGATCCAGGCAACGAGCTGCTCATTTCCGCGGTCGTGCCGTGGGAGATCGCGACGAAGCATCGTATCGGTCGGCTTCCGGACACGGGAGCCCTCCTCCTCGCCTTCGAAGACCACATGCGCCGCCTCGGCGCCGTGGAGCTACCCGTGACCGCTCGTCACAGCGTCGCCGTGGGACAACTTCAGTGGGTGAGCGAGGACCCGTTCGACCGGATGCTCGCGGCCCAGAGCATCATCGAGGGTGTGCCGATCGTCACGGCCGATCCGGTTTTTCGCACGCTGCCAACGGTCCGCGTGGCCTGGGACTAACCCAACCTTCGGCGGCCAGCATCCGCTCCGGATGCGAACGACAGCCGTGCGGCTCAGGCAGCGACCGCGGGCAGCGCCGCTTCGATCGCGGCGATCACCTCGGGCGCATCCGGCTGTACCTTCGAGCGGAACCGGGTGACCTCGCCGCCGGGTGAGATCACGAACTTCTCGAAGTTCCACTTGACCTTGCCAGCCAGGCCGTCGGCATCCGGAGTCTGGGTGAGCAGGGAGTACAGCGGATGCGCGCGGTTGCCGTTGACCTTGGTCTTCTCGAAGAGCGGGAAGGTCACGCCGTAGTTCGCGGTGCAGAACTCCTGGATCTGCTCGCTCGTTCCGGGCTCCTGTCCGGCGAACTGGTTGCAGGGGAACCCGAGCACGGTGAAGCCGCGCGAGGCGTAGCGCTGCTGCAGGGCCTCGAGCTTTTCGTACTGTGGCGTGTGCCCGCACTTGGAGGCGACGTTCACCACGAGCACGACCTGCTCGTGATATTCCGCGTAGGTGATACTCGTGCCGTCGAGCCGAACCAGCGGAATGTCGAGCAAATTCATGGTTCCAATCGTAGGCGTCGCGCACGGGGGGCAGCTTGCGATTCGCACCCCCGCATCGGGGGGCAGCCGCTCGCCGTACGATGAGAAAACTCCTTCCGAAAGGTTTCGTGTCCGCTCTCACCCCCGACAGCATCGTGGATGCTTTGCGCGCCGCCGGTTGCGTGTTCGCCGAGGAGGAGGCGGAGTTGCTGCTCGCGGAGGCTGCCTCACCCGGGGAACTCGAGTCGATGGTGCGGCGTCGAGTCGCTGGACTCCCCCTCGAGCAGATTCTCGGCTGGGTGCAGTTTCACGGATTGCGGTTTGTACTCGATGCGGACGTCTTCGTTCCGCGAGTGCGTACTGAGTTTCTCGTGGACCAGGCGATCGCGCGCACGAAACCGGGGGCGGTAGTGCTCGATCTGTGCTGCGGCGCCGGCGCGCTAGGGGCCGCAGTGGCCACGAGCGTGCATGCCGCGGATGCCTCGAGGCGCATCGAACTGCACGCGGCGGACATCGAGCATCCGGCCGTGCTGTGTGCCCGGCGCAATCTGGCGCCTCTCGGCGGAGCCGTCTATGAGGGAGACCTGTTTGCGGCCGTGCCGCGCACGCTCATGGGAAGGGTCAACACCCTGCTTGCGAACGTGCCGTACGTGCCGAGTGACGCCATCGCGCTACTGCCCCCGGAGGCACGCGATCACGAGCCGCGTGTCACCCTCGACGGCGGGGGTGACGGGCTCGAGGTGCTGCGGAGGGTGGCGGCTGCCGCGCCGGAGTGGCTGGCACCCGGCGGTCACCTGTTCTTCGAGACGAGCGAGCGGCAGGCAGCCCTTGCGCGCGATAGTGTGCGGGCGAGCGGTCTGGACGCGGAGGTCGTGCGCGACGACGAGCTCGACGCCACGGTGATCATCGGCACGCGGTCGGTTGGATAACGCGCCCGCTCAGGCGCGCACGGCGAGCGCGAACGGGAGCACCGCGGTGGCACCCGCCTGGCGCAGGGCGCGAGCCGCGACGGTGAGCGTCCACCTGCTGTCGACCAGGTCGTCCACCAGCAGAATCGGGCCATCCGGCAGCGGCACGTCAACCGCGAATCGCTGCCACACGCCTGACAGCCGCCACGCGCTGTTGCCCCCGGGCTCACCGTTCGGACCACCGCCCACGTGCGCGAGCGCACCGAGGTACGGCAGTCGGCCGGCGTCGGCGAGCCCTTGAGCGACCGATTCCACGAGTGCCGGATGCCGCCTCGACGGCACGCTCATGACCGCAACCGGCCGCTCGCTCCAGTCCCACTCGCCGAGCACCCGCACGCAGGCCGCGACGAGCGCGGCCGACGCGCGCGCGTCTTTCGCGGCACCGGCACCCTCGAGCAGACCGCGCAACGTGCCGCCCCAACCGAGATCGGTGAGGCGGGCGAGGGCGCGACCCTCAAGCATCCGCTCACCCTCCGCGATGCGCCCCTTCACGGGAACGCCGAGACGCTCCGCACCGCTCGGCCACTGCGCCCGCGGCTCGATGGCCACGCCGACGCGGTCGAGCGAGCTGCTCGCCGTGCTCGCGGCACGCTCGTCGACGCTGAGCGGGAACCACACGCCCGCGCAGTTGTCGCAGCGACCGCAGGGCGCGGCAGTCTCGTCGTCGAGCGCTGACTGCAGGAACTCCATGCGGCATCCGGTGCTCTGTTCGTAGTCGAGTATGTGCTGCTGCTCGACCAGGCGAGCCGCGGCGATGCGCTCGTACCGCTCGGCGTCGTACTGCCACGGCCGACCCGTGGCGATCCAGCCGCCCTTCACCCGGCGAACCGCACCGTCAACGTCGAGCACCTTGAGCAGCAGTTCGAGCGGGGTGCGGCGCAGGTTGACCCTGGCTTCGAGAGCGGGGGTGGAGAGCGGCTCATCCCCGAGCGCCTCGATCACCGCCTCGGCTCGCGCACGATCGGGCATGGATGCGGTGGCGAAGTACGTCCAGATCGCCTCGTCTTCCGTGCCCGGCAGCAGCAGCACATCCGCGTTCTCGGTGGCACGGCCCGCGCGGCCCACCTGCTGGTAGTAGGCGACCGGCGACGAGGGTGCGCCGAGGTGCAGCACGAAGCCGAGGTCTGGCTTGTCGAAGCCCATGCCGAGCGCGCTCGTGGCGACGAGGGCCTTGACCTCGTTGCTCTTCAGCAGCGCCTCTGACTGCTCACGCTCCGCCGGATCCGTCTGTCCGGTGTAGGCGCGCACCTCGTGCCCCGCCTGGCGGAGCAGCCTCGCGGTGTCTTCGGCGGCGGCGACCGTGAGCGTGTAGATGATGCCGCTACCGGGCAGCTCGGCGAGGTGACTGAGCAGCCAGCCCAGCCTCGCGCGCGCATCGGGCAGTCGAAGCACACCGAGGCGAAGCGATGACCGGGCGAGACGGCCACGGATCGTCACGATCTCGGCCGCATGCGTGCCGCCCAGCTGTTCGGCGACATCCTGCACGACCCGGCTGTTCGCCGTGGCTGTGGTGCCGAGCACCGGCACGCCCAGCGGCAGCGAAGAGATGAGTTCGCGCAGGCGCCGATAGTCCGGGCGGAAGTCGTGGCCCCAGTCGGAGATGCAGTGGGCCTCGTCAACGACGAGCATTCCCGCGCGCCGCACGAGCGACGGTAACTGGTTCTCACGAAAGGTCGGATTGTTCAGCCGCTCTGGCGACACCAGAAGCACGTCGACCTCGTCGCGCTCGAGTCGGACGAGCACCTCGTCCCACTCGTGCGCGTTCGTGGAGTTGATCGCGACCGCGCGCACGCCCGCGCGCTCCGCGGCGGCGATCTGGTCGCGCATGAGCGCGAGCAGTGGTGACACGAGGATGGTCGGCCCCGCCCCCTGCTCTCGCAGCAGCAGCGTGGCCACGAAGTACACGGCCGACTTGCCCCAGCCCGTTCGCTGTACCACGAGAGCCCTGCGTCGGCGATCCACAAGAGTCTCGATCGCCTCGTACTGCCCAGCGTGAAACTCGGCGGTCTGCGAACCCACGAGCGTGCGCAGGATGCGCAGGGCGGATGCGCGGCTGTCGTTGACGACGGCGGCCTGCGCCACACCTTCGGTTGCGTTTGTCACGCGGCAAGCTTGTCAGGCGCGGCTGACAGCACGCGCCAGCGGTGACGAACGTGGGCGCGACGGCGGCTGTGGAGGAGTAGCCGCGCTATGGAAGGCCGACGCCAGCGTCCGGTTCGAGATCCGGATCGCGCTCGCCCGTGTGCGGGTCCTCGTCGAGCCGGCCTGGCACGGCGCCGGCGATGTCGTCGATGATGCCGCCGTCCTCGGGCTCGGCCTTATGCCTCGGTGCGTGCGGCGAGGGAGGTTCGGCCGCGGCAGCGTCATCCGTTCCCAGCCCCGAGGGGTCGCCCGACGACTCCATGTCGTGCTGCGTGGTCACCCGCTGACCTTGCACGAGCGCCTCGGGGTTTCCGTCCGGTCGCCCGCTGTCTCGATTGGTCGACTGCGGCGTCGCGCCTCCGGTGGGATCGCCCGGGCCGTGCTCATAGGGGTTGCCATCCGTGCGCGTATCGGCCGCGGTAGGCGCACCGGTCGCGCTGTTCACGGGCGAGAGCGCGTCATCCGCTCGGTGTGTGTTCGATGACTCTGTCATCTCTTCACGATAGGCAGAGCAAGTCGTCGACGGGGCGGATGCACAGCCCATGCCCAGAGTGGGACGATGAAGAGATGGCTGTGAAGATCAAGCGGGTGTACGAAAAATCTGCGGCGAAGGACGGCTATCGCGTGCTCGTCGACCGCGTCTGGCCGCGCGGTATTGCGAAGGCCGCCGCCGCCGTGGATGAGTGGCTGAAGGAGGTGGGGCCGAGCACCGAACTGCGCACCTGGTTCGGCCACGAGCCATCCCGATTCGAGGGCTTCGCCGAGAAGTATCGGGCCGAACTCGACGCCAATCCCGCGGCCGATCAGCTGCGCGCGATCGTGTCGGAGCACCCCACGGTCACGCTCGTGTACTCCGCGAAAGACGAGGAGCACAACCAGGCCGTGGTGCTCGCCGAGTATCTGAGCTGACTCGCGGCCGCTGGACACGCCCATTTTCGTCGCGGAAGGCCCATCCGCCGATAAGGTAATCGCGTGACCACGACTGAGGCGGCAAAGCCCGAGCCCAAGACCACCTTCCGCGGACGACTCGATTCGTTCTTCGAGATCACGAAGCGGGGATCCACGTTCTCCCGAGAGGTGCGAGGCGGGCTCGTCACCTTCGTCGCGATGGCGTACATCGTCATCCTCAACCCGATCATCCTGAGCGGCGGCAAGGATGTGCTCGGTCACTCGCTCGGGTTCACCCAGGTCGCCGCCGTCACGGCCCTCACCGCGGGCGTGATGACGATCCTGTTCGGACTCGTCTCGCGCCTGCCCTTCGCCTTCGCAGCGGGGCTCGGCATCAACTCCTTCCTCGCGGCGAGCGTCGTCGGCGACCTCACCTGGCCCGAGGCGATGGGCCTCGTGCTCATCAACGGTGTGATCATCGTGATCCTCTCGGCGACCAACCTGCGGGTGCTCATCTTCGACGCGGTACCCATCCAACTGAAGATCGCTATCACGGTCGGGATCGGCCTGTTCATCGCCTTCATCGGCCTCGTGGATGCGGGCTTCGTCACCTCCACCGGCTTCAACTCGCCGCCCGTCGGTCTCGGCATCGCGGGCTCCGTCGGCACGATTCCGGTCCTCATCTTCGCCTTCACGCTCCTGCTTACCGGTGTGCTCGTCGCCCGCAAGGTCAAGGGTGCGCTGCTCATCGGCATCGTCGCGAGCACCTTCATCGCCATGATCGTCGAGGCCTTCGCTCACCTCGGCAGTGGCGCCAAGCATCCGGGCGGCTGGAGTCTGCAGGTTCCCACCCTGCCGAGCCAGGTCGTGAGCATCCCGGACTTCAGTCTCGTCGGTCAGGTGAGCTTCGGCAGCTTCGAGCGCATCGGCATCCTCGCCGCCCTCATGCTCGTCTTCACCCTCGTCTTCACGAACTTCTTCGACGCCATGGGCACCATGACGGGCCTCTCCAAAGAGGCCGGTCTTGCGGATGAGAAGGGCAACTTCCCGAGGCTCAAGTCGGCGCTGATCGTCGAGGGCGTCGGCGCGGTCGCCGGTGGATTCACCTCCGGCTCGTCGAACACCGTCTTCATCGAGTCTGGTGCGGGCATCGGCGAGGGTGCTCGCACCGGTTTCGCTAACCTCATCACCGGCGTGCTATTCCTGCTCGCGATGTTCTTCAGCCCGCTCACCACCATCGTGCCGAGCGAGGTCGCGGGGGCGATCCTGGTGCTCGTCGGCGCGATGATGATGGCCCAGATCAAGGAAATCACCTGGACCGACTTCTCGGTCTCTCTGCCGGTGTTCCTCACCGTGGTGATCATGCCGCTGACCTACTCGATCTCGAACGGCATCGGCGCCGGCTTCATCTCCTGGGTCGTGCTTCGCTCGCTCTCGGGCAAGGCGAAGGGCATCTCCTGGCTGCTCTGGGTAGTGGCCTTCGGCTTCCTCATCTACTTCGCCCGCGGCCCGATCGAGACGCTCATCGGCGGCTGACCGCGCTTCGGTCCGTGACCCCGTCGAAGGGCCGGCACCTCTCCCCGCGTTCCGTCAGCTCGCGCGGTTGCGTCCGAAGGCGCGGCGCACTCGCTCGGCGAAGGTCGCGGCAGGCGGCTCGTTGTACGAGTTCGCGAACTCCTGCCCGCTCATCCGCTGAATCGCCGCCATGATCTCGTCGGTTGCCTTGCGCCTCGCGCGGCCCGAATCGGCGCTGCCGTGAGCGCTCAGGTTGAGCGGCGCACCGAACTCCACCGTGACCGGCCGGATGCGCGGGAGCCTCGCCCCCACCGGCTGCAGCTCCTGGGTTCCCGTCAGTGCCACCGGAATCACGACCGCGCCTGAGGTGAGCGCGAGCCAGGCGACGCCGGTTCGACCGCGGTACAGCCTGCCGTCGAGGGAACGGGTTCCCTCCGGATAGATCGCGAACGCGTCGCCGCGCTGCAGCACGTGGAGGCCGCTGTCGAGCGCGTCCTGCGCGGCACTACCGGCACCGCGCACCACGGGAATTGCGCCGATACCGGTGAAGAATGCGCGGGAGATCCATCCGCGGAAGCCGCGACCGGTGAAGTACTCGGCCTTCGCGAGAAACGACACGGAACGCGGCGCAACGAGCGTGATGACGACGCTGTCGATGAACGACAGGTGGTTGCTGGCGAGGAGCACGGCGCCCGACTTCGGGACGTTGCCGCGCCCGAGTATCCGGGGACGCCAGATGAGCCGGACCAGGGGCGCCAGGAAGATCCGAGAAAGAGTCTTCAGCACCCGTACAGCCTAGACACGCTGCTATGCCTCCACCGGAATATACCGCCGAATCGCCCTCCAGTGCATAGCAGTCACACGGCGCCCGACGGAAGGGCCTCGACCAAAATGACCCCCGAAAGGGGGGTTTATTTTTGGTGAACTTTGGTCGTAACGTCTCGTCTATCCCCCGAACGGGGCCCCTCGAAATAGGGCCCTCTCACAGCGAGACAATCCGATTTTATTGTCTCGTTCTCCTTTGGAGACTTACCCGTCGTACGCCCTCGCGGCGTCAGCGTCCTGCCTTACCCGATTTCAGGACCACCGATGAATGATCTGGCGCTTTACCCACCCGACCCTCGCAACCTGCGCTCGCCGCGATCCCGGATGCTGGAACACGGCTTCCTCACGCGTCACCACCCGGGTGCCTTGCCCCAGTCCGGCCTCCCCTGGGCTAAGACGTACTGTGCCAAGCTGCGATTGACCGACACGCTCATCCTGTCGGTCACGGTGGGTCTCGCCTTCTGCGGCCACCTCGGCTCCCTGCGCGCCGCCTCGATGGAGACCTCGGGCTCGGTCGCGCGCAGCGCGCTCCTTGCGCTCGTCATCGTCGCCGTCTGGACCGTGTGCCTCGCGACCTTCCGCACGAGAGACCTGACGGTCATCGGCGGCGGGGTTGGCGAGTACAAGAGGGTCGTCAACGCCAGCACAGCGGTATTCGGCCCCATCGCCATCATCCTGCTCATCGCGGAGGTCGATTCGGCCAGGTGGTACTTCGCACTCTCCTTCCCGTTCGGCATCGTCTGCCTGCTGCTGAGCCGCTGGCTGTGGCGTCACTGGCTCATTCGCCAGCGCGAGCTCGGCCACTTCCTTTGGCGCGTCGTCGTCGTGGGCACTCGTGTCGATGTCGAGAACGCGGTGCGGCAGATCGGCTCAAACCCGGGCGGCCCATACACCGTGATCGGTGCCGTGATCGAAGACTCAGACACCGATCGCGATGACGGGCCACTGAGCGACATCCGCGTGATGCGCGACCTCAACCGCGTGGCGGAGTACGCCGGCTTCATCGGCGCAGACGGCGTCGTGGTGGTGGGACAGCCCACGGGGCGCAGCGCGTTCATCCACGATCTCGCCTGGCAACTTGAGGGCAAGACCATCGAGCTCATCCTCGCCACGAGCCTCGCCAACATTGCCGGTCCCCGCATCCACTTCCGTCCCGTGGACGGCCTTCCGCTTATGCACGTGGAGATCCCGCAGTTCGAGGGCGGCAAGCATCTGCTGAAGCGGGCGATGGATATCGTGGCCGCCAGTCTCGCGCTCGTGCTGCTGATGCCCCTGTTCATCGCTATCGCCTTCCTGATCCGCGCCGACAGCGAGGGCAGCGTGCTGTTCGCACAGGAGCGAGTGGGGCGCGGCGGTCGCAGCTTCCGGATGTTCAAATTCCGTTCGATGGTGTCGGACGCCGCAGAACGGCTGGATGAGATGACGGGTGCGAACGACGGAAACGGCGTGCTCTTCAAGCTCAGGGATGACCCGCGGGTCACACGCATCGGGCGAACACTGCGCAAGTACTCGCTCGACGAACTGCCTCAATTCTGGAACGTGCTCATGGGGGACATGAGTCTCGTCGGCCCGCGGCCGCCGCTGCCCGTCGAGGTGTCCGGCTACGAGGATCACGTGCGCAGACGGTTGTTCATCAAGCCCGGCCTGACCGGAATGTGGCAGATCAACGGCCGATCCGACCTGAGCTGGGAGGAGAGCGTCCGCCTCGATCTCTACTACGTGGAGAACTGGTCGGTGATCGGTGACCTTCGCATCATGTGGCGCACCTTCCGTGTGCTCATCGAGCCGGTGGGGGCGTACTGATCATGCGGATGGACGACCCGGCAAGCCTCACCATTGCGATGCTCGGCACCAGGGGGGTCCCTGCCGCATATGGCGGCTTCGAGACCGCCGTCGAGGAGATCGGCCAGCGACTCGTGGAGCGCGGACACCGGGTGACGGTGTACTGCCGCCGCACCGGGAGCGAGCAGCCCACGTCGCACCTGGGCATGCGGCTCGTGCACCTGCCATCCCTCCACCTCAAGGCGGCGGAGACGCTGAGTCACACCGGCCTGTCGGTTGCGCATCTCGCCTTCTCCGCCAAGCCCGATCTCGCCTTCGTGTTCAATGCGGCGAACGCACCGTTCGTGCCGTTCCTCAGGGCGCTCGGCATCCCGGTGGCCGTGCACGTCGACGGCCTCGAGTGGAAGCGCGAGAAGTGGAGCGGGGCGGGCAGACGCTACTACCTCGGTGCCGAGAGACGCGCCGTGCGCACGGCGGATGCGCTCATTGCCGACGCACAGGGCATCGCCGACTACTACGCCCGCAAGTTCCTCGTGGAGACCGAGCTGCTCACCTACGGCACTCGCATCCTGCGGAATGCTCCATCGGATCGCCTGGCGGAACTCGACCTCCGACCGCGGGAGTACCACCTCGTGGTGGCTCGGTTCGAGCCGGAAAATCACGTCGCGCAGATCGTGGAGGGCTACCTGCGCAGCGATGCCCACTTCCCCCTCGTCGTGGTGGGAAGCGCACACTACTCGGGGGACTACACGGCGAAGATCTCCGCCATGGCGGAGACCGATCCTCGAGTGCGCTTGCTCGGGGGTCTCTGGGATCAACCGCAGCTTGACCAGCTGTACGCCAACTCCCTTACCTATGTCCATGGGCATTCGGTAGGGGGAACGAACCCGTCGCTGTTGCGCGCAATGGGAGGCGGCACTTCGGTACTCGCGTACGACGTCGATTTTAATCGGGAAGTTCTCGGGGTGGACGGGCGGTATTTCACTACACCCGAAAGCCTTCGTGAGCTTATCGACGAGTCGGAGCACCATGCCTCGCAGTCCCAGATTCTGGGACAGCGCCTTCAGCGGCGGGCGGAACTTAACTACGACTGGGATGCGGTCGCCGCCGGCTACGAAGCACTCGCGATCCGTCTCGCGGCGGGCTACAGCATCCGCAACCTGTCGTCGAAACCGGCGCCCCCGCGCCACGCCAACCGCACCATGCCCCTCGCAGTGTCACACCGATCCGATTCGAGAACCTCATGAACACCGTCATGCTCTCCCGCCTGCCCCGGTTCTTCGCAGCAGCACTCGCCCTTGCGCTGGCGCTCGCGTTCGTGCCGTCCTCCTCGGCGTTCGCAGACACCGCCCCCGTCGACCCGACCAACCCGGCCAGTCCTCCGACGGTGAGTGCGGATGCGCTGCCCACCGTGCAGATCAACGGAGTCGCATGGTCGCAGGTGGTCGTGGGCAACACGGTCTACGTCGCCGGTAAGTTCACGACGGCGAGGCCAGCGGGTGTCGCAGCGGGCGGACCGGGAACGGTGACCCGCAACAACCTCCTCGCCTATGACATCACCACCGGCAACCTCATCACGACCTTCGCACCGAGCCTTAACGCGCAGGCGCTCAGCATCACCGCATCGCCGGATGGCTCGCGCATCTACGTCGTCGGTGACTTCACGTCCATCGACGGTGCGGGCTATTACCGAGCCGCCGCCTTCAGCACGGCGACCGGCCAGATCATTCCGTCGTTCCGTCCGATTCTCGGCAGCCAGGGGCGTTCCATCTCGGTCACCAATTCCACCGTGTACCTGGGCGGAACGTTCAGGACGGTGAACGGTGTCGCACGCGACTACATTGCGGCGCTCAGCGCTGCGGACGGGTCGGTGCTGCCGTGGACGGCGAGCACGAACGACGTGGTCGATGCGATGACGCTCACCAAGGACGGCTCAAAACTGGTCGTCGGCGGCCGATTCACGAGTCTCGCCGGCACGAACTTCCGGGGCCTCGGCGCGGTCGACGCCTCCACCGGGGCCGCCATGCCATGGCCCACCAATAATCTCGTGCGCAACGCTGGCGCCGACGCCTCGATCACGAGTCTGTACGCCACGGCCGACCGCGTCTACGGTTCCGGCTATGTGTTCGGCGACGGCGGAAACCTCGAGGGCATCTTCTCGGCCGACCCCGCGACCGGCGAGCTGCAGTGGGTCGAGGACTGCCACGGAGACACCTACTCCGTTTACCCGCTCGGCGACGTCGTGTACGGCGCGAGCCACTCCCACTATTGCGGCGGAATCGGCGGCTTCCCGCAGACGAACCCGTGGACCATGCACTACGCGCTCGCCTTCTCGAAGGCGGCCACCCATACCCTCAGCGGCGATCCACTCGGTTACTACGACTTCAGGGGCAATCCCGCTCCGACCCTGCTCAACTGGTTCCCGAAGCTGACCCCGGGCACCTTCACGGGGCAGGGGCAGGCTGGCTGGAGCGTCAGCGGCAATGACAAGTACGTCGTCTACGGCGGGGAGTTCACCAACGTGAACGGAACGCCGCAGAACGGCCTGGTGCGCTTCGCGCTCCCCTCGATCGCGCCGAACAAGGTCGCTCCCATCGTCAACACCGAGCTCGTGCCGAACATCGTGTCGTTCAAGAAGGGCGAGGTGCGCATCTCCTGGGAGGCCACCTACGACTACGACAACGCGAACCTCACCTACAGCCTGGTGCGCGACGGTGCAAAGAGCACTCCCGTGTTCGAAACGAATCAGCAGTCGAACTTCTACACGCGACCGCAGATGGGCTACATCGACAAGGGGCTCACGCCCGGCAGCACCCACAGCTACCGGCTCTATGTGACGGACCCATACGGTAACTCGATCAGCAGGCTTGGACCCACGGTCACCGTTGCCTCGAACGACAGCGGCGGCGCGTACTCGGATGCCGTGGAGGCTGACAGTCCTGCTTCATACTGGCCGCTCGACGAGGCCTCGGGCTCCGTCGGCTACGACCACAGCGGCTTCAGCGATCTGACTCTGGGATCGGGTGTGACTCTGGGAACCGATGGCATCGTGGCCTCCCAGACCGCGGCGACCTTCGACGGATCCAGCAGCGGCAGCGCGGCGCCGGCAGCGGCCGTGGATGGCCCGAACACCTTCACCGCAGAAACCTGGTTCCGCACCACGAGCACCAGTGGCGGCAAGATCCTCGGCTTCGGTAGCTCGGCTACCGGCACGTCGAGCAGCTATGACAGGCACATCTACATGGACAACTCCGGCCGGATCTGGTTCGGTGTGTACCCGGGCTCTGTCCAGACCGTCAATAGCAACGCATCCTTCAACGACGGTCAGTGGCACCAGGTGGCCGCCAGCCTCGGCAGCGGTGGCATGACGCTCTACATCGACGGCAAGATCGTGGGCTCTCGCACCGACGTGACGAGTGCTCAGGCCTACAGCGGCTACTGGCGTGTTGGCGGAGACAACATCGGCGGTTGGCCGTCGTCTCCGACCAGCAAGTACTTCGCGGGAGACATCGCGCAGGTCGCGATCTATCCCTCGGTGCTCAGCCGCCAGCAGGTGGTGTCTCACCTCGTGGCCTCGGGCCGCACCTCGCCGATCCCACCCGCTCCCTCGGATGCCTATGGGGCCTCCGTCTACAACAGCGACCCGCTGCTGTACTGGCGGCTCGATGACGCGGGTAGCTCCGCGAAGGACTCGGGCCAGCAGGGCAACAGCGGCACGTACTACGGCTCGGTAGGCAGGGGTGAACCGGGAGCGATCGCGGGCTTCGCCGACTCCTCCGCGTCGTTTGGAGCGACCTCTGCCGGAGTGGCGAGTGACCAGCAGTTCACGAACCCGACCACCTACTCGCTCGAGACGTGGTTCCAGACCACCACGACATCCGGTGGCAAACTGATCGGCTTCGGCAATGCACAGTCCGGCCTGTCGAGCAATTACGACCGCCACCTCTACATGCAGGACGACGGCAAGCTGGTGTTCGGCACCTGGACGGGGCAAACCAATACCGTCACGAGCGGGAACAGCTACAACGACGGGCAGTGGCATTACGCGGTAGCGATGCAGTCCGGCGACGGGATCAAGCTCTACGTCGATGGGGCCCTCGTGGGCACCAACCCGCAGACCGCGGCCCAGAGCTACTCGGGCTACTGGCGAATCGGTGGGGACACGACCTGGGGATCGTCCAGTCCGTACTTCAACGGTCGCCTCGACGAGGTTGCCGTGTACTCCCAGGCCTTGAGCCAGGACACAGTGTCTGAGCACTTTGCACTGGGAACGGGGGGAACACCGCCGAACCAGAACCCGACGGCGGCGTTCTCCTCCTCCTCTTCCGACCTCACCGCATCCTTCGACGCCTCCGCATCGAGCGACCCGGACGGCACCATCTCGGGCTACGCCTGGGACTTCGGTGATGGGCACACGGGAAGTGGATCGACCACGACGCACAGCTACGCCGCCGGTGGCACCTTCACCGTGACACTCACCGTGACCGACAATGCGGGCGCAAGCACGACTGTCTCGCACCCGGTCACCGTGACCGCACCGGTGGTGGTTCAGCCCCTGGCGCAGGACGCCTTCGCGCGGACCGTGGCATCCGGATGGGGCTCGGCCGACACCGGCGGCGCCTGGACGATTACGGGCAACGCCGCGAGCCTGCAGGTCGGCGGTGGCACCGGCCAGGTGTCGCTGCAGGCGGGGTCGACGAGGACTGCGACTCTCGGTTCCGTGAGCGCTAGGGATGTCGATGCCACGGTCACGCTCGCCATGGACTCCGTGCCCACCGGTGGCGGCGCCTACGCGAACCTGTTCGCCAGGCAGTCGGGCACGGCGAACTACGCAGCCGACGCCTGGATCCGTTCGAACGGCACGGTGTACCTGGTGCTCAAACAGGGCGGCACCGTTCTCTCCTCCGCACAGGTGAGCGGCCTGACCTACACCGCGGGCACCGCCCTGAAGTTGCGCGCGCAGGTCATCGGTTCGTCGCCGACGACGATCCGGGCGAAGATCTGGAGCGCCGCCCAGGCGGAACCCAGCGGATGGCTCTCCAGCGTCACCGACTCGACGTCAGCGCTCCAGGGCCCGGGTTCACTAGCCCTCCAGGCATACCTCTCCGGCAGCGCAACCGCGCCGATCGTCGCCAGGTTCGACGACTTCGTCGTCATGCCGCCGCAGTAGCGGTGACGATCAACAGCTCGGAAGGAATGGACCATGAGAGTCGTCTTCGACGCGTTCTGGTGGGGCGGCGGTCCACCGTCGCTCCGCCACGTGCTGCGCGAGATCGTCTTCGCCTGGCATGACCGCTTTCCCGAAGACGACCTGATGCTCGTGACGCGAAAGCAGCACGACGTGTCAGACGTGCCGGCGGGGATCGGGGTGTGCGAAAGCACACTCTGGCCGCAGGCGCTGCTCGCGACGAGAGCCGTCGCTCACGCCGCACGGCGGTGGAACGCGGATGTCGTGGTCACCCACAACTTCGCGGCCAAAGTACCGAACGCGACGAGCGCCGTCTACCTTCACGACGTTCTCTTCACGACCAACCCCGAGTGGTTCACGCCACTCGAGCGAACCTACTTCTCGCTCATGCCCCGTCTGGCGTCCCACGCCGACGTCGTCTTCACCTCGAGCAATTCGGAGTCCGCGCGCATCCGCAGTCACTCCCACGCGAAGCAGGTCATTCCCGTGGGACTCGGGCTCAGTTCGGAGCTCATTGATCCCACCATCGAGGAGGATCCTGACCCGCGACTCGTACCCGGTGAATACCTGCTCGCCGTCGGTCGGCTCAACGTGCGCAAGAACCTCGACCGCACCATCCTCTCGGCCCTCGGCACGGGGCGAGTGGACGCGAAGCTCCCCCTGGTTGTCGCAGGCTCCGCCGACGGCAAGGCGGACACTCTCGATGTGCGGGTGCAGAATGCCATCGAATCCGGTGCCGTCGTCTTCACGGGTTTCGTGTCAGAAGCACGGCTGCGCTGGCTGTACCGCAACACGAAGCTGTTCCTCTTCCTCTCCCTCGGTGAGGGCTTCGGGATGCCGCCCGTCGAAGCCGCGTACTTCGGCGCAAGGGTGCTCGTCAGCGATCTCGCGGTGTTCCACGAGAGCCTCGGCCGGATGGCACGCTACGTGGACCCCACCGACCCCCGCGCGGTGACCGCCGCGATCTCCGACGCGCTGCGTGGCACCGGCTATCCACGAGTGCCCGCTGGCGCAGTCGAGCAATTGTCGGCAAGGCACGACTGGCGCACCATTGTCTGCGACATGCGCGGTGCGCTCACCCCGCTGGCGGTGGCGGCATGAATCTGAGCGGCGCGGTAGTCGATCGCACCTTCATGGTCGCGCTCGGGATCGTCGCCGCCGCGGTCCTGCTGCTCGTGCTGCGCCGTTCACCGAGGCTCGCGTTCGGCATGGCATTGGTCGCGCTGTGTTTCGTGCCGGTGTGGTTCGGGTTCGGAATCTCGCCGAACGGCAATTTCTACGTGCCGATGTCCTCCGCCGTCGTCGTGGTCGCCGTGCTCGCCCTGTTGCCGAGGCACCGCATCCGCCTGAGCATCATGGACGGTGTCGCCCTACTACTGCTCGTGGTCTCGGCGACCTCGTCGTTCTTCACGGGCAATTCCGCGGTAGCGGTCGCGTTCTTCGCCACCGCAGTCGTCTATTTCACCGGCGGGTACCTGCTGGGGCGACTAGCGCCGGCCAGCGTCGGGGTGATGTGGGCGTACGGTGCCGTGGCGGTGGTGTTCAGCGTCGTCGCGTTCGCCGTGATTCTCGAGTTCGTCACTGGCTTCAATCCGTTCGTGCAGCTGCGGGCGAGCAACTCGCTGTACACGCTCTGGAGTCCTCTCCAAACGAGGGGAGGAATCGTGCGGGCCGAGGGAGCGTTCGGGCATTCCATTGCACTCGGCTCAAGCCTCGCCATGGCCATTCCGCTCACGCTCGCCTCCCGCTTCCGCTTCCCCGTCCGCGCGACCATGGCCGGCCTCATGCTCGTCGCCACGGTTTTCACCTTCAGCCGTGCGGGAATCATTGCCGCCGTACTCGGCCTCGTGCTGTGCGTGCTGTTCCTGCGCGGTGCAATCGGCACGGGTACCAGAGCCGTGCTCGGCGGTATCACCGTCGTGCTGACCACCGCCATGCTCCCGATCGTGATCTCCGTTTTCACCGAGGCGGGCTCGGAGGCCAGTGGCAGCGCGGCCTATCGCGGCGATCTGCTCTCGCTTCTGCAGCACATGAACCTTATGGGTGTCTCCGATCTCGCCCATCGCACTGCCGCCGGAGAACTGTACTTCGACAACTTCCAGTCCATCGACAGCCAGCTCATCCTCACCGGCGTGACGGAAGGGGTGCTGCCGCTGCTCCTCGTGGTGGTCGCGCTCGTGGTCGCACTCGTGCTCGTGGTGAGCGGTCGCGCAAGCGCGGCAACGATAGCCGTCGTCGCACAGATCCCGTCGCTCGCGACGGTTGCCCTGATCACTCAGTACTCAACGCTGCTCTGGATGCTCGCCGGCCTCGCGACGGCCAGTCAGCTCGCGCGGGCTGAAGAACAGTACGAACCGGCCCCGAACCGGTTCGCGCCACGCAGGCTCGATCCCGCGAGTCTGTCCATTCGAAAGATGAGGCCCCGATATGACTCAGCTTCAAGATAGAGAGGTCGCGGCGTATCACCATCCGTACCTCACAACGTTCGTGCGCTACTGGCCGATCCTGCTCGTTGCCGCGGTCCTCGGCGGGCTGGCAGGCTGGGGCGCATCGCGCGTCGCGACCCCGGTTTACCAGTCGCGTTCAAGTCTCTATTTCTCGTTGAGTTCCGGGGCCTCAGGCAACGACCTGAATCAGGGTTCGGAATACACCCAGGGCCAGATGCTGTCCTTCGCAGCCCTGGCAAAATCCTCGGCGGTCCTAGCGCCGGTCGTGGACGAGTTGCACCTTGACTCCACGCCCGTCGAGCTTGCGCGCGCCATTGACGTCACCGCTGCCGAGAACACGGTCGTGCTGCAGATCACAGCCTCCGACGTCAGCGCACGTCAGGCGACCAGAATCGCCAACGCCGTCGGTGACAGTCTGAGTAACGAGGTCGCCAACCTCGCACCCAAGACCGCGAAGAACGCGATTTCGGTGACGGTGCGCACCATCCAGCCGGCAACCATACCCACCTCCCCATCCTCACCCAACACGGCGGTCAACACGGCCGCGGGCTTCCTCATCGGGCTGCTTCTTGCCGCTCTCGTCCTCGCGCTCATCCGGTTGTTTGACAGCACAGTGCGTTCAGAATCCGACATTGACAGGACCACCCGGTTGCCCGTGCTCGGTGAGCTGGCTCGTGAACCCGCCGGCGCCGTCGGGCTCACACTGGGTCGCGATCCCCTCTCGACGGAAGCAGAACGGTATCGAAGTCTTCGCATCGCATTGGCCGACAAGGCAGCGAAGAAGCCTGTCATCGTGGTCACGTCCTCCCTCGAGGGCGAGGGCAAGTCCACGGTTGCGTGCAACCTCGCACTGGCGATCGGGGAGACTGGACGGCGTGCCGTCGTCGTGGAGGCCGACCTGCGGCATCCGCGGCTGGCCGACGTGTTCGGGCTCGCACCGTCCACGGGGCTTACGGGCATCCTCGCCGGCACCTCGGAGATCACCGATGCCGTTCGACCCTCCTCGTTCCAGAATGTGGACGTGCTCACGGCGGGTGAGGCGAGCGACAATCCGTCGACTGCCCTGACATCACCACGCATGACCACGGTCATCTCGCAGCTGAAGCGCAGTTACGACGCGGTCATCATCGACGCACCGTCGCTCGATACCGGCATCGACGCCGCGATTGTCGGCGGACTCGCCGACGGCGCCGTGGTCGTCGCCGGGCGTGGATCGGTGCGCATGCCGCAACTGCTGCGCACCCTGGCCGCGCTCGAACGCAGTGGGGTGACCATTCTGGGCATCGCGCTCAACCGGATGCCGCTGCCGAGACGACAGCGCAGCCGCCGTGGCGCGCGCCTCGGCGCCTTCACGCTGAATGCGGAACCCGTGACCGCCCTCGGAGAGTCGGTGCAGAATTGAACGGGGAACAGAACCACAGCATCGGGTTGAGTCCACAGCCTCGCCCTCGAGAGTCGTACTCGGCGATCGTGCACCGCCTGGCCGCCGCCCAGAAGCCGGCCGCCAGGAGCGCGCCCGCATACTCGCGCTATGTGAACCGTCGGATCGGCCGCTACCTGGCCGCGTGGGCTTACCGCGCGGGACTCGGGCCCAATGCGGTCACGGGCATCAGCGCCGCGTTCACATTCGCTTCGATCGCGCTCCTGGTGATCTTCCCGCCGAGTTGGTGGCTCGGGCTCGTCATCGCATCCGGGCTGCTCATCGGCTACGCCTTCGACTCCGCGGACGGCCAGGTGTCGCGTCTGCAGGGCAGCAGCAGTTCCGCCGGGGAGTGGCTGGATCACATGGTGGATGCGCTCAAGGCGTCGACCATGCCGCTCGCGCTCGCCATCGGTTTCGCGCGCTTCGAGGCTGTTCCGGCGTGGTGGCTGCTCGTGCCCCTCGGGTTCGCCGTGGTCTCTGCCGTGCTGTTCTTCAGCATGATCCTGACCGAGCAGTTGCGGCGGCAACACGGGACCAGGTCGCTGGCGGTTGACCGACCCGGTGCACCGTCATGGGTGCGAGCGCTGCTCGTAGCCCCCATGGACTACGGCGTGCTCTGCGCCTGCTTCCTGCTGCTCGGCTGGGTGCCGGTGTTCACCACCGTGTACAGCCTGATCTTCCTTGCGAGCGCGGGATTCCTCCTACTCTCCTCCGTGAAATGGTTCCGCGAATTGCAGGGGTTCACACACGGCCAGAGTTCGAGCGAGACGGTGCTGCCATGAGCGTCGAGACGAACCCGGATGCCGTTACCCGCCCGCCCTGGTTCCGGCGTCGCGGCAGCTGGTGGCTGGCTGGTGGCATCGTCGCGGTGCTCGTGCTCGGTTCGGCGGCGCTGGCCACGTCCGCGCCGAAGACCGGACCGGGCAAGGAAACTTCGCGCAGCGCATCCGTCGACGCGGCAACGCCCTCGGCCGGCGCCAAGGAGCGCGGCGCAAGCGCTCCGGACGCGAAGAAGCCCGGCGTGGATCCGGCGTTCGGTGAACCAGTGGCCGCAACGGTTGCCCATGGCGACGAAGCCGATTTCGGCAACGGGGTGCTCGCGAAACTCGTGGCGACCACTGCGACGACCTCGACCGCGAAGGGTGTGGGCGAGGTCAGTGGATCGGCCGTCCGGGTCGAGGTGGAACTGCGAAACACCTCGTCCAGTGCGGTCTCGCTCGACGCCGTGACCGTCAACGCGTACATCGGTGCCAAGCGCACGCCCGCGCCACCGGTCGAATCGAGCGGCACCGTCACACCGTTCACGGGTTCGCTCGCGCCCGGAGCGAGCGCTCACGGCAGCTACGTCTTCAGCACCCCGCACGCGAAGACCGCGGGTCTCGTCATCACCGTAAACGTGTCGCCAGGTGCTCCCCTCGTGGTTCTCGAACAATGACCACGCTGAGCGATGTCGGGCTCCGCGGTGAAACCCGACACGAGTCGCCCGGGTTCGCTGCACTCGGCATTGTCGTGGTGAACTACGGTTCGTCAGCACTACTGCAACAGAACCTGGTGGCCCTGTCGCGCTCCGTGCCCGAAGCAACGGTGGTCGTCGTCGACAACTTCAGCGACGCGGCCGAACGCGAGCGAGTGGTTGCGCTCGCAGAACGCGAGTCGTGGAGCACCGAGCTTCCCCACTGGAACACCGGTTTCGGAGCCGGCATGAATCTCGGTGTGAAACGCGCGCGCCGGGACGGTGCCAGAACCTTCCTCCTGCTGAACCCCGACGCCTCGATCACTCGAGACAACCTGGCGACGCTGCTGCGGGCGAGCGACGCGCAGCCGTTCACGATGGTCTCGCCGAAGATCGTGCGGCCCGATGGCAGCACCTGGTTCGAGGGCGCCGACCTCTACCTCGATGACGGCAGGATCCGGTCCACCGCTCGTCGAGCAGCGAACCCGGGCAGACCCCGCGAACCTTGGCTGAGTGGGGCCTGCCTGCTCGTCACCGAGGAATTGTGGGACCGTGTCGGCGGCTTCGATGAGAGCTACTTCCTCTACTGGGAGGACGTCGATCTCTCACACCGCGTGCTGGCCGCGGGCGGCGCGCTGAGGGTGTGTGCGGATGCGATCGCCGTGCACGCGGAGGGTGGCACGCAGGGTGCGGGGCACGAGGGGTCCGGCGGGCCGAAGTCCGCGACCTACTATCGCTACAACATCCGCAATCGCATGATCTTCGCGGCCCGCCACCTCGACGACGACGGCGTGCGCGCCTGGCGCCGAAGCGCCCTGCCTCATGCGCAGGGCGTGCTGCTTCAGGGTGGACGCAGGCAGATTGTTCACTCGCTGCGACCCGTGATGGCCGCGATCGCCGGTCTGCGCGCTGGCACCGCCGCCGCACGTCAAGCCGCGAGTTCGACCACGGGAACCGCCCCGCTCACGGTGTTGCAGAGCTTTCCGGCACCGCGGCCGACATCGGTGAATCCGTACACCCATCTGCTGGCTCGGCACCTGGGCGAACTCCCCGGCATGACCGTCAAGCACTTCGACTGGCGCACAGCGCTCTTCGATCGGTACGACGTTTTTCATGTGCACTGGCCGGAGATCCTGGTCGACGGGAACGGCGCACTCAAACGCGTCGTTCGCCAGCTCCTCACTGTGGCGCTGCTCGTCAGGCTGAGGGCCAAGGGCATTCCGATCGTGCGCACCATGCACAACCTCGGCCTGCCCGGCGGTCTGTCGCCGGTGCAGCGTGCCATCCTGCGCTGGTTTGATCGCCAGACCGCCCTGTTCATCCGCCTGACGGCCGACACGCCGATTCCGGACGGGCGCCCCCTCGCCACCATCGCGCACGGACACTATCGGGACTGGTTTGCCGAGCGCACCCGCATGGTGGCGACGCGCGGCCAGCTCGGCTACGTCGGTCGCATCCGCGGATACAAGGGAGTCGATAGTCTCCTCAACGCGTTCCGGCAGACCGAGCCACGGCTCACCGGGCTGACCCTGCGCATCGCCGGATACCCGTCCACGGCCGAACTCGCAGAATCGGTGCGCGAGCTGGCCGCTCGCGACGCGCGAGTGCGGCTCGACCTCGGTTTCATCAGCGACGACCAACTGGTCGAGATCGTCACCGGCTCTGAATTGGTCGTGCTGCCCTACCGGTTCATGCACAACTCCGCCGCCGCGATCACCGCCCTCTCGCTCGATCGACCCGTGCTGGTTCCCGATAACGCGACGAATCGGATGCTCGCGGGCGAGGTCGGGGACGGCTGGGTCTTCACCTTCCAGGGTTCGCTGAGCGGCGAGGACATCGTGCGCACACTCGAACGGGTGCGGGCGACCCCGGCATCCGAGCCACCGCGGCTGGGTGCGCGGGACTGGAGCTCGAGCGCCGAAGCACACGTCTCCGCCTACCGCACCGCTCTCCTCGCCCTGCGAAACAGGAAGTGACGATGCCCGAGCCGCAGCTGACACTCACCATCGCCGTGCTGAGCTACCGCAGACCCGGCACCCTGCGGGCCGGCCTGCCTCTCGTGATCGCGCAGGCCGAGCGGCTCGGTGCCGAGCTGGCGCGGGACGTGACGGCCGAGGTGCTCGTGGTCGACAATGATCCGGCCGCGAGCGCACGCTTGACCGTGGACGGCATCCGCTCTGCCCTCGATCGACCCGAACTGCTGCGGTATGTCGTCGAGCCGGCGCCCGGCATCGCGGCGGCTCGCAATCGGGCACTCGACGAGAGCGCCGCGAGCGAGCTGCTCGTGTTCATCGACGACGACGAGCTGCCGCGCGGGCGATGGCTCACTCCGCTGGTCAGCACCTGGCTCGACACCCGCGCGACCGCCGTGATGGGCCGCGTGATCTCCGAGTTCGAGGGCGAGCTCGACCCGTGGGTCGCGGCGGGCAGCTTCTTCCGGCGCCGGAGCATGCCGACGGGAACCGAGATTACGGTGGCCGCAGCCGGGAACCTGCTGCTCGATCGCCAACGGCTCGGTGAGCTCGGCGTGCGGTTCGAGCCCGCGCTCGGTCTCGGCAGCGGCGAGGACTCGCTGTTCAGCAGACAACTGGTCAAGCGAGGCGGGCGGATGGTGTGGTGCGAGGAGTCGGAGGCCACCGACCGCGTTCCCAGAGAGCGGATGACCCGCGGTTGGGTGCTGCGCCGGAGCTGGAGCCACGGCAACGCCGAGACCATCGTGGCACTGCACCTCGCCGAGCGGTCGACCGGCCGGCTGTTCGTGCGGATCGTGGCCGTCGCGCGCGGACTCGCCCGGGTCCTCGCGGGCGGACTTCGTTTCCTGTTCGGCATCGCCTCGCGGTCGCTGCGTCACCAGGCGCGCGGGCTGCGCACCAGCTACCGTGGTGCGGGCATTCTCGCGGGCGGACTCGGCATCGCGTACCACGAGTATTCGCGCCGCGGCCTGACATCGACATCGATCGTGGGATCGGCGTCATGAGCGAGACGAGCCTGTCGCTCGGCCCCGAGCATCCGGTCCCAACCCCGACCACCCCGAAGCGCGTGCTCGTGCTCTGGGCAGACGATTCGTCGCCGAATCTCGGCGTGCGTGTGCTGGGCCGCGGCACCGCCGCGATCATCGACGGCGTGTGGCCGGGTGCGGAGGTGGTCTTTCAGAACTACGGTCACCGGGCGCCGCAGCTTCCCTTCGGCCGGCTGCGGTCGCTCGCGAAGGAACGAGTCACCGGCACGCTGGGAATGCAGCGCTGGCTGGCTGGCCACGACCTCGTCATCGATACGCGGTCGGGCGACAGCTTCGCAGACATCTATGGTCTGCGCCGCCTCGCGACGATGTCCGCGGTGGCGGAACTCGCGAGCCAGGCCGGCGTGCCGGTGGTGCTCGGGCCGCAGACCATCGGCCCATTCGGCGGGAGAGCGGCACGCACCCTCGCCAGGCGATCCCTGCGAAGGGCGTCGCTCGTGATGGCACGGGATTCCGCCAGTGCCGACTGCGCCGCAGAGCTCGGCCGCCCGGTCGACGTGCTCACCACCGACGCCGTCTTCGCGCTGCCGGTTCCCACGGTCGACAAGACCCGCGATGTGGTGCTGAATGTGTCCGGGCTGCTCTGGAACGAGAACCCCCACGTCGCCGCGGCTCACTACCGCGAGGTCGTCACCCGGCTGCACCGCCGACTGTCATCCTTCGGCCGACGGATCACGCTCCTCGCGCACGTCATCGACGCGTCGGCCGCCGACACGGACGTGCGGGCGGCCGAGGAATTCGCCCGCATGGTCGCCCCGGATGCCGAGATCATCATCCCGGCGGACCTCGATCAGGTGCGCGAGGTCGTCGGCTCCGCGCGCCTCGTGATCGGATCGCGGATGCACGCCTGCCTCAATGCTCTCTCCGTCGGAACCCCGGCCATCCCGCTGGCGTATTCGCGCAAGTTCGAGCCGCTGATGCGCGACCTGGGCTGGCACCACACCGTGCAACTGAACGACGACGACCCTGTTCAGCGCGTTCTTCGGGAACTCACGAGCCCGGGGCTGCCTGCCGCGGTGCGGGACGTGGTGGACCGTGCGCACCACTCGCTCGAGAGCGCGCGCGAAGCGCTGGCCGCGCTATGAGCGAGCTGCGCCGCACGCGCCAGCCCGCGGGCACGACGAGCGGGCCCGAAGCGCCGCTCGATGCCGCGATCGGAGCCGTGCTGCGCAACGACAACTGCTCGGGCTGCGGACTGTGCACCCTGCTCGATTCCGGACTGACCATGCAGCTGAACGACGAGGGTTACCTGCGTCCCGTGCGCACAGGTCCGTCCATGATGGCAGCGGATGCCGTCGGCGCCTTCGAGCGCGCCTGCCCAGGCGTGCGGGTGAACGCCATGAGTCCGCCCGAGTCGTGGCGACATCCGACCATGGGCCCGATCGTACAGGTGTGGCGAGCATGGGCGACCGACCCCGAGGTGCGTCACATGGGCAGCAGCGGTGGCGTGCTGACCGCACTCTCCGCGTGGCTGCTCGAGACGGGAGAGGTGTCGCGCACCATCGGCGCACGGGCGGGCATGACCGAACCGAGACGCACCGTGAGCGTGCAGCTCACGACGAAGGAGGCGGTGCTCGGGGCGGCGGGGTCGCGATACGCTCCGGCCTCGAACGCGGCGGTGGCCGGAGCCGCCGAGGCCGGCACGGCTTTCGTCGGCAAGCCGTGCGAGGTGTCCGCCCTCGGAGCGCTCACCGCCGATCAGGCTGAGCAACCACTGCTGCTCTCCTTCTTCTGCGCGGGCACGCCGAGCCAGCGGGCCACCGACTCGCTCACCGAACAGCTCGGGGTTCCCCGGGGCGAACGCATCCGTTCGCTCTGGTACCGGGGGCGAGGCTGGCCGGGCCGGTTCACGGTGGTGGGCGAACACGGCGACGAGGTGTCAACGAGCTACGAGAAGTCGTGGGGCGAGGCGCTCGGCCCGACCGTGCAATGGCGATGCAAGATCTGCCCCGACGGCATCGGAGAGAGTGCGGACGTGACCGCCGCTGACTTCTGGTCGACGGATGCCCGCGGCTACCCCGACTTCACCGAACGTTCCGGCGTGAGCGCCCTGATTGCCCGCACCCCCCGCGGCCGTGACCTCGTGCTGCGAGCGATGGCGGCCGGGGTGCTCGACGGCGCGCCGATGGACATCGCCGAACTCGCCGCAGTACAGCCATTGCAGAACCAGCGACGGGAGACCCTGCTCGGTCGACTCATCGGGGCGAGGCTCGCCGGCCGCAAGGTGCCCCTGTACCGCGGCTTCGGGCTGCTGGCCTTCGCGCTCGCCCGACCCCGACAGAGCCTCCGGATGGCCCGCGGCGCCTACCGACGCGGACGTCGGCGGTGAGACCGCGATGACCACACCACCAAGCCTCGGCACCAGGGCGGCGCGCGGCGCCGCCACCACCCTCGCCGCGCAAGGGGCGAAGACCGTCGTGCAGCTCGCATCGGTGGTGGTGCTGGCGCGGCTGCTGAGTCCGCACGACTACGGGCTCATCGCGATGGTGGTCGCCATCATCGGAATCGGCGAGATTTTTCGGGACTTCGGCCTGTCATCCGCGGCGATTCAAGCCCCCGAGTTGACTCGCCAGCAGCGGGACAACCTGTTCTGGATCAACGCCGGCATCGGCGTCGCGCTGGCGGCGATCGTCTTCGCCGGAGCGGGCCTACTGGTCGCGGCATATCAGCAGCCCGAACTATTGCCGATCGCGCACGCGCTCTCGCTCACGTTCGTCTTCAACGGACTCGCCACGCAATACCGCGCCGGCCTCATCCGCGAACTGAGGTTCATGGCGATCGCCCGCGCCGACGTCACCGCCCCGGCGGTTGCTCTTCTCGTCGCCATCGGCTGCGCGATCGCTGGCTGGGGATACTGGGCTCTCGTCTGGCAACAGCTGACCCAGGTGTTCGTGCTGCTGGTGATGGTGGCGGGAGCCGCACGATGGCTGCCCGGCAGGCCGCGACGCGCCGCTAACATGCGCGGTCTGCTTCGCTTCGGGTGGAACCTCGTCGCCTCACAACTCATTGGTTACGTGAGCAACAACGTCGATTCGGTGCTCATCGGGCTGCGCTTCGGTGCCGCACCGCTCGGTCTCTACAACCGAGCGTTCCAGCTTCTGATGACACCGCTCAACCAGGTGCGGAGCCCGCTCACCACGGTCGCGCTACCCGTGCTGTCGAAGCTCACGGATGACCGCCGCAGGTACGAGGAGTACGTCGCCGCCGGACAGCTCGCCCTCGGCTACACCCTCGTCGCGGGCCTCGGACTCGTCGCCAGCGCCGCGGAGCCGACGACGAGACTCTTCCTCGGTGAACAGTGGCTCGCGGTCGCGCCGGTTCTTCGCCTGTTCGCTATCGCCGGCATCTTCCAGACTCTGGCCTTCGTCGGCTACTGGGTCTACGTTTCACGCGGGCTCACCGCCGAGCTCTTTCGCTATTCACTCGTGAGCGCCGCCATCAAGATCGCATGCGTGCTCGTCGGGTCGACCTGGGGCGTGCTCGGCATCGCAATCGGCTACGCCACCGCCCCCGCCATTGCCTGGCCCATTTCACTCTGGTGGTTGTCACGCAAGGCAGACATCTCCACCCGGCGGCTCTATGCCGGAGCCTTCAGAATTCTCGCCCTCGTCACCGCGATCGGCGGCGCCGCCGCAGTGGCCACATTCGCAGCCGCACCATGGGGTTCACCCGCGCAGCTGGCGATCGCCGCGGCAATCACCCTCGCGGGCTACGGCTTGGCCTGGCTCCTACTCTCGCCGGTGCGACGCGACGTTGCCGTGGTGGTCGACATGATCAGGCGCGTCCCCCGCGCACGTCAGAGCGCCGAACGCGTCGGACGCGTCTAGCGCCAGGCGCCCAGGTGTTGCGCTCCGCTGCTCTCGCCCACGACTTTGCCGATGGCCGCGGGCAGCGGTCGCGCGACGCGCTGCACTTCGCTCGTGACCCGGCTCGTCAACGTCGAGAGGCCTCTCAGCACGGCGGCACCGTCCACGGCAACATTGTTCTTCTCCTGTCCGGTTGCCTTCGAGAACTCAGAGACCGAGGTGTAGACGGCGGGGTTGCCCGTTCCTCGCGACCAGACCACTGCCCAGTTCGGATGCGCCGCATCCACGCGCTGGTAGACATTGCCGTTGGCGGTCACGTGCATCTGCTGTGCGGAGCGCTCATGGCTGTAGTCCTCGACGCACAGCACGCACTTGCCCGTGCCTCCGGCAAAGACGTTGTTGTTCACCGAGATATTTCCCGTGATCCAGGTGACCGTGGGGTCGGGCAGCTTCTGGCGGGCGTCGTGACCCGGCGTTGAGAGGTTGCTCGCCCGGCGATCACCCTGGGTGATGTTGACGCTCCGCGAGTTGCCGCTCAGCGTGTTGTTCCACACCTGAACCTGGCCGGTGTCGCTGATCAGGATGCCGTCGAGGCTGTTGCGCGCTATCACGTTGTTCGCCACCGTCGCCGTGGCCGACAGTTCGAGCACCAACCCGTTCCCGGTGTTGTCGAGGATGTCGTTGCCCGTCGCTGTGATGCCATAGACGGACTCATCGAACCACAGCCCGTTGCCCAGGTTGTTGCGCACCGTGCTGTTGGTCACCGACACCCCACGCGACTTGTGGATCTTGACTCCACCCGAGACCGGTGCCCGGTTGAAGTGCTCCGTGTTGTTGTCCACCGAGAGCAGTCCGTCGATCCTGAGGCCGTCGGCGTAGCTGGCCTGAGCGCCGAGCATCCCGCTTCTGGCGATCGTGACGTCGGTGATGTGCGCCCCGCTCGCGAACACGGCAAGACCCGTCGTGGCCGAATCCTCGATGACCACATCCCTCAGGCTCACGCCCGGTGCGGCGATCGAGACGGCGCCCATGTCGGGCACCGATGGCGCGTAGCGGCGAACACCGATGCCGCGAAGGGTGCTGCCCTCCCCCGCGATCGTGAGCGCCTTGACGGTGTCGCTCGCACGCACGGTCTTTCCGCTCGGGTCAGAACCCAGGTACAGTCGCGAACCCGCCGAGTCGACGAAGAAGGTGCCGGGGCGAAGCGAGGCGAGCGAGCCGACCTGGCTGAGCGCGGTGCCGCCTAGCCAGAGCTGATCCGGATGCGCCGCCATCGGGTAGTGAGAGTCCAGAAACGCCCAGCCGGGCTGGGTTCCATCCGGCTTGCCTCTGCTGTAGGTGGGGCTCGAATCAAAGCGGACCGTCCATCCGGATGCCACCCAGGCTGCGCCGGACCTCTGCCATCCCGAGACGGTGCGGCTGCCGTCCAGCCAAACGGTCTCGTGCGGATACGGCTGGATGGTGAGCTTCTTGGCGGAGGGAATGACGAGGGACTCGTGATAGCTGCCGGCCCGCACCACGATCGTGGACCCGGAACGCGCCAGGGCGATGGCCCTTCCCAGCGTGGCGAACGGTGCCCGCTGTGAGCCGTCGCCGCCGTCGGAGCCTGTGGTGGCGACAAACAATGCGCCCGCGGGTACCGGGTAGGCGCTGCTCCCCACCGCGGGCGCTCCCACGGTGCTGCCGCCCGGGGCAGGATCCGCGTGACCGACGCCGGCCGGCGGCTGCGGAGCGCTCGTGGCGGGAGGTGACGGCGAGGGTGCCGGTGTGGGCGACGGCTCGCCCACGGCGCCGGTGCCGTCACTGCCATGCTTGGCGCTGCTCGGCACGAGTGTCGACGCGGAGAAGGAGTCGTAGGAGACCGGCACCGGGGTCGACCCGCTCGACGCGTAGGTCCAAATGCCGATGGCGCCAGCGTGGGCGAGCCGCGAAGGGCTCGCGTCTTCGAAGCGCACCTGCCAATCGGGCGCGGGGGCGGCATCCGCCCAGACCCGAGCGGACAGGATGACGGGGTTGGCGCCGGTCGCCTGGAAATCGAGGTGCAGTGCGGAGCCCGGGGTGAACCCCTTCAGCACCGGCCGTTCACGCACGAGGCTCGTCTGGGTCACGGTCGAACCGTTGATGCGGTGCAGGTTGAGCAGCACTTCACCCGCCGGCGTGATGCGCACATTCGCCTGATAGAACGACCCCGCAGCCGAACGCAGCTGCAGTCCCGAATAGATACCGTTGCCGGCGGTCGGCAACTCGCGCACCGAGGAAGTGAGCGAGGCGACGGCATCGAAGGCCGCGACAGCGCCGAGGGTCGCGGTGAGCGAGGAGCCCGGCCTCGGCGGGGAGGCCACGGCAGTCTGCCCCTGCGCAGAGAAATAGCGGGATGCGGAATAACCGTAGGTTCCGCCCAGCTTTGCCGAGCCCCACCCGTCATGGGTGGAGCGGTTAAAGTCGTCGGAGGCGATGGGGGCGCCACGTTCGTAGCCAGAGCCTTGAGCCTGCGCCGCAGTCTGGGTCTGTCTCGCGTCGGCCTGCGCCTGTTCAGCGGTGAAGAAGAAGCCCACGCCAGCCGTCGTGCAGACAGCAGTGAGAACCGCGAGGAACGTGAGCAGGCCGCGGCTCACGGAGGCGGGGTGGGTTGGTCGTGCTTTGTGCTGCGCGTGACGCGCCATAAGGGTTTCCCATGCGAATACGAGGGGGCAGCTATCGGGCAACCGTCTCCGCTTGGTTTGGTATCCGAGCAGGCTAACAAAGGAAGTGGGTCAAGTCGAGGCTTCTGGCCCCCGTATGGGTGACAAATGGTCGACTGTGGGGGTAAAGTACTGCCACCAGCGCACACCCGGCGCTCGCATCGCCTTCAACCCGAAGAGGAAGGTGTGGTACCCATGGCTTCACGCATCGGCTACGCGGCCGGCGCCTTCGATCTGTTCCATGTGGGGCACCTGAACATCCTGAAGCGTGCGAAAAGCGAGTGCGACTTCCTCATTGCCGGGGTCGTTTCAGACGAGATGCTCGAACTCTCGAAGGGCAAGCGCCCCATCATCCCGCTCGCCGAGCGGCTCGAGATCGTCGGGGCCCTGAACTGCGTCGACCGTGCCTATGCCGAGACCCTTCCGAGCAAGCTCGAGACCTGGCGGGAGCTCAGGTTCGACATCTTCTTCAAGGGCGACGATTGGCGCGGCACGCGCAAGGGCATTGAACTCGAGCGCGAATTCGCCGCCGTGGGCGTCGAGGTCGTCTACTTTCCGTACACGATCGACACGTCGAGCACGCTGCTGCGGCAGGCGCTCGCGGCGCTCATCTCTCCGCAGCCCGCCAGCGTCAGCGCGTAGCGACGTCCCATTACTCGGCGGCGAGGGCGGCGAGCAGCCGCTCGCCGTACTTGGCGAGCTTGTTCTCCCCGATGCCCGTGATGGTGCCGAGCTGGTCGAGGGTCGAGGGCTGACTCGTGGCGATCTCGCGCAGTGTCGCGTCGTGGAAGATCACGTAGGCCGGCACGCCCTGCTCCTTTGCCTCGGCACCTCGCCAGGTGCGCAGGGCCTCGAAGCGCGCCACGGCCTCCTGCGTCATGCCCTCCTGCGCCTTCGCCGCGCCGGAGCTCCGTCGTGACCTGCCGGACACGCGGATGGGCTCGCGCCGCAGGTTGACGCGACGCTCGCCGCTGAGAACCGAGGCACTCGCCTCCGTCAGCACGAGGGTGCCGAAGCCGTCGCTGTGCACGCCGAGCAGTCCCTGCGCGAGGAGCTGGCGCACGACGCCGCGCCACTCCGCCTCGCTGAGCTCGGTGCCGATGCCGAAGGTGCTGAGCGACTCGTGGTCGTTCTGGGTGACGCGCGCCGTCTCCTTGCCGAGCAGGATGTCGATGATATGCCCCGCACCGAACTTCTGGTTGCGCTCGCGCTGCAGTCGCACCACGGTGGAGAGCAGTTTCTGGGCGGGAACGGTGCCGTCCCAGGACTCGGGCGGCGCGAGGCAGGTGTCGCAGTTGCCGCACGGCGTGGACGTCTCGCCGAAGTAGGCGAGCAGCTGCACTCTGCGACACTCCACGGTCTCGCACAGGGCGAGCATGGCGTCGAGGTGCGCGCTCAGCCGTCTGCGGTGCTCGGCGTTCTCTGCCGAACTGGCCTGCGCTGAGCCTGTCGAAGCGTCGATCATCCGCCGCTGCTGCATCACGTCTTGCAGCCCGTAGGCGAGCCAGGCGGTGGAGGGCAGCCCATCACGGCCGGCGCGGCCGGTCTCCTGGTAGTAGCCCTCGACGGATTTCGGTAGGTCGAGGTGGGCGACGAAGCGCACATCCGGCTTGTCGATGCCCATGCCGAAGGCGATCGTGGCGACCATCACCATGCCGTCTTCGCGCAGGAACCGCGCTTGGTTCGCGGCCCGCACGCGCGCGTCGAGACCCGCGTGATAGGGCAGCGCGGGAATGCCGTTCTGCACGAGAAACTCGGCCGTTTTCTCGACGGATGCCCGCGACAGGCAGTAGACAATGCCGGCGTCGCCCGCGTGCTCGCTGCGTAGAAGCTCAAGCAGTTGCTGCTGCGGCGCGTTCTTCGGCGCGATGCGGTACTGGATGTTGGGCCGGTCGAAACTCGCGACGAAGTGCCTGGCCTGCCCAAGCTGCAGCCGCTTCTGGATCTCCTTGTGCGTCTGCTCGGTGGCGGTCGCGGTGAGCGCAATGCGCGGCACCTCGGGCCAGCGCTCGTGCAGCATCGACAGCTGCAGGTAGTCGGGGCGAAAGTCGTGGCCCCACTGCGCGACACAGTGCGCCTCATCGATCGCAAACAGCGAGACTCTTCCGCGGTCGAGCAGGGCGGATGTCGACTCGATTTTCAGACGCTCCGGCGCGAGATAGAGCAGGTCGAGTTCGCCCGCGACAAAGGCGGACTCCACCTCTCGGCGCTGCCCAACATCCTGCGTCGAATTGAGGAACCCGGCCCGCACGCCGACGGCCTTGAGGGCATCCACCTGGTCTTGCATGAGCGCGATGAGCGGGGAGATGACCACGCCGGTGCCCTCGCGCACGAGCGCGGGGATCTGGTAGCACAGCGACTTGCCGCCGCCGGTCGGCATGAGCACGAGCGCATCGCCACCGCCGATGACGTGCTGGATTATGTCGGCCTGGTTGCCGCGGAACGCGTCGTACCCGAACACCCGGTGCAGGGTGCCGAGGGCGGCATTGCCCGCCGGGCGGGACGTTTCTTGAGTGGTGGTAGTCATGGGTTCACAAGACCCTAACGCCGGGGGCTGACTTCATTGCTCTGTCCGCTGAGAGAAGGGTCATCGCATTGTCGCGGGCCTGGGCCACGAGCATCCGGTCGAACGGGTCATTGTGGTCCCAGTCGAGCGATCCAGCAGATGCCGCATGTTGCATCGTGATAGCCAGACGTTCAAAGCCGAGTTGGGATGCGACTTCTGCGACGTCGTGGGCAAAACGCAGCTTTCCAGATCGCTTCTTGATCTCGATTTCCCAAGCGGTCACCGCACTCACGTAGACCACATTTTCTGGATCAAGCACGAGTTCCAGCCATTCCGGCTTCACGTGTGAATTCATGTCGACCCACCACATGAAGGCGTGGGTATCGAGGAGCACACGGCTCATTCGCGGGTGCCGAATAGCCGCTCGATTTCCTCGTCAGGAGCGAACCAGTCGATGCTCGCGAGTGACTCTTGCTCCTCGGCGGTGAGACCGATATCGATGGAGCCGGGAAGCGGGCGGCGCTTCGGCGGCTCGACCGCGACCAACCGGAACCGGGGCTTGCCATGCTTGGTAACAACAATCTCTTCGCCGGATGCAGCGCGCTCACCAAGCTCAGACAGGTGGGTCTTGGCGTCGTAGAGGCTCACTGTCGTGACGACTGGAGCAGGTTGGGTCATGCATCTATTATCTCAGAGTTTGGTCAAATTGATCAATATTTATCCCAGTGCACGGCGGCAATCTGTGGAACATCGGCGTCCAACCACTTGGGCGAACACCAACGTCTGGTCACTAGATAGCACCTCCACAACGGCGCAAAGTCCTTCGAACGAAAGCGGCATGGCATGAACAGCGCTACGGACGCAGGGTGAAGGTCGACGTGCGAGTGCGATGCGAGGCTGCGCTCCTAACATCCACATCGATGAACACTTTGGACGCTATTGAAGAAGCCGGCCGCGTGTGGCGCAACAGCGTGGCGAAAGTTCCTGCGCTGAAGAAAGATATTCGCGCCGAAGCCGAAGCACGAATTGAGCGCGAGATTGAGTCCCGCCGCGTAGAGGCCGCGCGAGCGATCGACTTTGCGCTTGACCACGGAGCTACCAAGCGAGCATTGCAACAGGTGACGACGCGCGATCACGACGGTTTCGAGGGGTACGTGACGCTAGGAGACGAGCTGGCACGTTAGAGGCTTCTGGTGCGAATTTAATCGACGCGCGACGGATTCAGGCTCGATAAGCGTGGAACCTTCCCCTATGGGCACGGTCATCCATTCCGCCAACGCGTATTTAGAACCTCCCTTGTAGCGGCATAGTCGGCGCAACGTGACCCCGCGCGTTAAGGGCGGTGGCCTTACCGATCAGGCGGCGCGATCGTAGGCGTCGCGCAGCCAGGCGAGGAGTTCTGCGTCCAGCTGGGACGCATCCGTGATTCGCACTCGGTGGGTGACCATGCTGTTCCACGAGCCAGCGGGGGTGAGGCGACCTTCGACAAGCTCAGGGACCGGGGCGTCGCCCTTGAGCTTGATGCCGACATCCATGCGCGCCGCCGTCGTGTAAACGACCGCGAACTTCTTCGCGCCGCGCAGCAAACTGAGGTAGGTGTCGGTGGCGCCGACCGAGACGTCCGGGCCGAACTCGCGGATGCGCGCGAGCAGTTCGTCGTAGGGCTCCTGCCACATGGCCTTACCGCCCGCGAACAGGGCGGCGACGCGCTCGTCGTTGCTGCCGCGCGGCTGCAGGGCCTCCTTCAGGATGCCGAAGATCGCCATCGCGTGCCCGGAGCCCAGGTCGTAGTCCTCCTTGAGCCAGGCGAGAACCGGCGTCGCCTTCATCCCCTCGACCAGAATGCCCTTCTGCCGGGCGAGCGCGATGAAGTCCTCGGGGCCGAGGCCGGTCTTCGCCTTGATCGAGTCGAGGTAGGCCTGAAAGGTCATCGTTGCTCCCGCCGCGGTCGTTCGTTTGAGCGTAGCGGCCGGCAGGCGAGGTGGCTAGCCGCGTGCCGTCAACAGGATGACGTGCAACTCGCCGCGTGAAACGGGCGGATGAGGCGGCGTGTTGCTCCTCATCCTGTTGACGGCACCCATCTACGGGCAGCGGCGGCGGAGATGGGAACGGTCGCCCTTCGACAAGCTCAGGGAACGTCAGCGCTTTTTCTTCTTGGACTTGAGCGACTTCTCGTCGACCGGGGCGTCACCGGATGCCCGCAGCGCCGCGTAGTACGCCCGCGCCTCGTCCTGCCGCTCGGCCTCGATGCCCGTGGCGATCGTGGCGCGCAGGTGCTCCGGTTCGTAACCGAAGGCATCCACGAGGTCTTGTGCGTGAGGGCGGAGCCGCGTAATCAGCCGGTCGATGTATGCGCTCACCGCCTGGCCGCGCCGGGCGGAGACACGACCGTGGATGAGGTACCACGACAGGTTCTTCTCGATCAGGCCGAGGCCGAACACGTCGTGCAACCACGACAGCACCTGCTTCGTACCGGCATCCTCGACGCGCTCCAGGGCTCGGGTGAACGCCTCCCACTGCAGCAGTTCCGCGTGGGCTCGGGCGGCCTCGATCAGCTCGTTCTGCTGCGAGTTGAATAGGTCCGCGGCATCCGCCTTCGACAGCTTGGATGCCGGGCGCAGCCTGCCCGCGATCTCCGAGATCATCGTCTCCACGCGATCGGTGAGCAGCTCGCGCTGCACGTTCGTGTCACGCAACTCGTGCACCGAGCGGGCCGTGGAGCCGAAGTCCCGCACGGTCTGGGTGAGGGTGCGCAGGCCCGTGCCGTGATAGGCGCGATCCGCCGCCTGCTCGACGACATAGCGGGCCAGGGCTCCGGCATCCGCGTTCTTGAACTTGGAGCTGAAGTCGGTGAGCAGTCGCTTGGCCACGAGCTGCAGCAGCACGTTGTTGTCGCCCTCGAAGGTGACGTAGACGTCGAGGTCGGCGCGCAGGCCGACGAGGCGGTTGGATGCCATGTATCCAGCACCGCCGCAGGCCTCGCGGGCCTCCTGCAGGATGTCGAGGGCGGCCCAGGTGGAGAGCGGCTTGAGGGCGGCGGCGAGGGTCTCGAGGTCCTGGCGGTCCTCATCCGTGTCGGTCTTGCCGCTGAACACCGAGTCGAATTTCACGAGGAAATCGTCGTGGGCGAAGTTCATCGCGTAGGCGGTGGCCAGGCGCGGGATGAGCCTGCGCTGGTGCCGCTGGTAGTCGAGGATGACCTCTTCGTCGGTGTCGCTGCCCGCGGTGAACTGGCGGCGCTGGTTGCCGTAGGTGATCGCGATCGTGAGGGCCATCGCGGAGACTGCGGTCGCCGCGCCATCGAGCGAGACGCGGCCCTGCACGAGGGTTCCGAGCATGGTGAAGAAGCGGCGGCCGGGGCTGTCGATGCTGGAGGAGTAGGTGCCATCCGCCGCCACATCCCCGTACTTGTTGAGCAGGTTGGTGCGCGGAACGCGCACGTGGTCGAAGTGCAGGCGCCCGTTGTCGATGCCGTTCAGGCCGCCCTTCCAGCCGTCGTCTTCGCCGCCGACGCCGGGCAGGAAGTCGCCGTTCTCGTCACGGATCGGCACGTAGAAGCAGTGCACGCCGTGGTTCACACCCTTGGTGATGAGCTGCGCGAAGACGGTTGCGGCGATGCCGTCGCGGCCGGCGTTGCCCAGGTATTCCTTCCAGGCCGCGCGGAACGGCGTGTGGATGACGAACTCTTCCGTTTCTTCGTCGTAGGTGGCCGTGGTGGCCACGGAAGCGACATCCGAGCCGTGTCCGATCTCGGTCATGGCGAAGGCACCGGGCACATCGAACTTCATGATGCCCGGCAGGAAGGTCTTGTGGTGGTACTCGGTGCCGAGGTGCAGCACGGCGGAGCCAAACAACCCCCACTGCACGCCCGACTTGATCTGCAGCGACGGGCTCGCCGAGACGAGCTCCTCGAACGCCGTGATGTTGCCGCCGTTGTCTTCGAGGCCGCCGAGCGACTTCGGGAACGCGCGGTGCACCTGGCCCTTCTCCACCAGGATGTGCAGCTGCTGCTTCGTGCGCTCGCGCTGCTCGTCGAGGGTGAGACCCAGTACGTCGTGCAGCTCGCGTGTCTTCGCGAACTCGCGGGCGGTGCGCCGCACCTCGCCCCAGGTGCCCAGCAGTTGTCGTCCCAGGCTCGCGACATCGACGGATGCTTCGGCCGGTGTCTCCGCCAGCTGGGCGTCGACTTCGGCGTCCACCGCCTTCGATCGCTTCGTGTCCTGTGCGCGGGTGCGTGGCGTGACGTCGACCATTGAGGGCTCCTTCGTAACTCTGCTTCCACGCTATGCGGGCGCCTCTGGCGGCCTAAATCGCCCGTTGGCGAGCTACAAAAGGGCGCGGGATGGCCATGGAGGCGCTGTGGCAATCCCCAATCGCGCCCGTTTCGATACGCGAGCTCGTACCTCGCGCGCTACTCAAACCGCGTGCTACGGCGCACCCAGTAGCGTTGGGGACATGCTCCTCCCCGTCATCATCGGCCTCTCCGGCGCGCTCATTTTCGGCGCGGCTGACTTCCTCGGCGGAATGGCGGCCAAGCGCATCAGCGCGGTGCGAGTGACGGCGATCGGGGCCGCATCCGGTGTCGTTCTGTTGTGTGCCGCATACGTGTTCATCGGCGGCACCTGGTCGCGCGAGGCGGTGCTGCTCGGCGCGCTCTCGGGCGTGACCGGGGCGATCGCGATCGTGCTGCTCTACGCCTGTCTCGCGATCGGGCCGATGAGCATCCTGTCGCCGACGACGGCCGTGGTCTCGGCCCTCGTGCCGATGCTCGTGGGTGTCGTGCGTGGCGATCGGCTCAACACGATCGGTTACGTAGCCCTCGGGCTCGCGCTCGTCGCCGTCATTCTGGTCGGCTTCGTGCCCGAGAAGGGTGCGGTGCGCCCGTCGCTCAAGGCGCTCGGGATGGCCGTCGGCTCCGGCGCGATGATCGGAGCATTCATCGTGATCATCGACATGACCCCACCGGACTCCGGAGTCGTGCCACTCATCGCCAACCGCGCCGTCAACGGGCTGATCGTGTGGACCGCGATCGGCGTGATGGTCCTCCTCGCGAAACGCAGGGGACGGGCGACCGGCGTCACGCCGACCGATTCCCGCGGATGGCGCCCCGGCCTGACCCTCGCGATCGTCTCCGGTGTGATCGACGCCACGGCGAACGTGTTCCTGCTGATCGGGCTGCGGGTGGGCGAACTGACCATCCAGTCCGTCCTGACGGCGCTGTACCCGGCCGGCACGATCATCCTCGCCGCCGTCGTGCTCAAGGAGCGCATCGCGCCCGTGCAGATTGTGGGTCTCGTGCTCGCGATCACGGCGGCCAGCATGCTCGCGCTCGCCTGACAGGAACGGAGGAGAAACTGCGTCCGGGCCGCTCGGAGCTCCTCCCTTTCGCGCGGATCGGAAGAAACCTCCTCCCCGCCGACCACTGCCTGCGGGGCGAGAGTGCTGCCGCGCGTCGGCGCAACCCCTGCCGCGGCCCGGGGCTCGGGCGTAGCGTCGCACGTGTGCGAACCCGCACGGCAGGTCCACCAACTACAACTGGAGGAATTGTGAACGCCAACTCAGCCTTCGAAAGGTCGAAGTATCCCCGTACGGCAGTGGCCGGGCCTTACGGGCATCCGTTTCATCCGATTCTGGTGACGATCCCGATCGGAACCTGGGCGGCCAGCCTCATCTTCGACATCATCGCTCTGGCCAACGACGACGACCGAACCGCGTTTCTGCTCGGCGCACAGGTGCTGATCGTCATCGGAATCATCGGCGCGGTGCTCGCGGCGGTCTTCGGACTGCTCGACCTGTCGACGCTGGCCAAAGACACCGCGGCGCGAAAGACCGGACTGACGCACATGGCGATCAACCTCACGGTCGTCGTGCTGTTCGTGATCAACTACTTCGTGCGCGCCGCGGGAGGCTTCGACGACGTCAGCGTCGCCGGGCTCATCCTGACCATCATCGGACTGCTCGCGCTCGGCGTCTCCGGATGGCTCGGCGGCAAGCTCGCGTATCACTTTGGCGTGCGCGTGGCCAAGGAAGAGACGCAGCTCGAGGGCTTCCGCTAACCGTCACTCGGTCTCACCGCCTGCCGGCGAGGAGGCTGCCGGGTCGTGGTCGGCAGCCTCCCGCCTGTGCTACCAGACGATCAGGAGGCTCGGCCAGGCGGTCGACGCGGCAAAGGCGTCGCTCCCCGTGAATCTGGCCGTCACCAGGTGGATGCCACGCTTCAGCTTCGGCAGGGTCACCTTGGCTCGCCCGTCCGCTCCGAGAGTCGCCGTGGCGATCTGGCGGGAACCGTCGTAGATGACGACGTCACCGCTCGCCGGTCCGTCCTGTGTGCGCACGCTCACCGTGTACTTCACCGTCGCGTGCGCGGACGCGAACAGGTGGTTCAGCCAACCGCTCGTATAGGTGCGCTGCGGTTCCGTCACCACGGACCCGGTCACCTCCAGCGGCACCTGGATGCTCGTGCCCGTCGACGCCACCGCGACCGTGAGGGGGAACGCGCCCGGGGCTGTACCCGCCGGGATCGTGACGGTGACGGATGCGCGGCCCACCTCATCCGTGGTGTCGACGATCGCCGGATCGATGACTGCGGAGCCGAGCACGGTGTCGCCCGCGCTCACCGTGACGGTCCCGGAGTTCGGTTCGCCGTTGCTGAACAGAAGCGACGAGAGCCCGAGCGTGACGGTGTCGCCGACGCTGTAGCCATCGGCATCCGGTGCGGAGAGCGTGACTCCGACCGCGCGCTGTGCGTAGTCGGGCGTCGCGACGGGGTTCGCCGTGAAGTAGTCGACCATGCTCTGCAGGTCGATCTTGCCCGAGTCGGCGGCGTTCGTTCCAGACGCGAGGGTGGTGAAGTTGTCGCCACCCGACGCGAGGAATGAGTTCACGACGACCTTGAAGCTGTCGCCGGCCGTTACCAGCTTGCCGTTCACATAGATCGCGTCGATGTGATCGCCCGCCGCTGCCGTCGGGTCGTAGGTGTACTTCAGCGACTTGGAGACACCGAGCTTGAGGAAGGGCCTGCTCGCCCCGGTGGGTTGCCACTGCTCCTCGAGCACCGACTTCAGCTGGGCTCCCGTGAGCGTCATCGTCACCAGGGTGTTGGCGAAGGGCTGCACGCTCGCCGCCTCCTTGTAGGTGACGTTGCCGTCCGGGTCTCCCGGCCCGCTCGACGCGTAGGTGAGGTCGGTGCGCAAGCCGCCCGGGTTCATCAGGGCGAGCTGGGCACCGGCATCCTTGGTCGCGTCGAGTTGCACGTCGGCCACGAAGTTGCCGAGCGTCGATTCGCCGCCGCGGTTCTCCTCGCCGTTGCTCTGCACCGCCCGGTTGAAGTCAGCGGTGATCTCTCCCACCTTGACCGCACCCTTGACGTCGGCGACGGCCACGGCATCCGAGACGATCTTCGCGACATCCGCGTTCGGCGGGAAGGCGCCGAACAGGGGAAGCACCTCGCCGTCGGAGGAGACGATCTTCTTCGTGGTCGGGTCGACGGTGATGTCGAGGTGACCGTAGTTCTCGCCGTACTTGCCGGCCTCGATCACCGGTCGCGTGCCCGAGGTTCCCGGAACGGCGACGTCCTGGTCGAACACCACGTGGGTGTGACCGGCGACGATCGCGTCGACGTTGGCGTCGACGCCCTTGTTGATCGTGCCGAAGGCCGAATCATCTGTCGCCGAACTCAGCGCAGAGGTAGTTGCTCCCTCGTGCACGAGCAGGACGATGACATCCGCCTCGCCGTTGGCTTGATCGCCGTCGCTCAGCTGGTCGGCGACGCGGTTGACGGCCGGCACGATCGCACCGACGTCGAGGTCAGCGATCCCGGCCGGACTGACCAGGGAGTGCAGCTCCTCGGTGTCTGCGCCGATGAAGCCAACCGTGATGCCGTCGACCGTCTTGAGCGAATACGGCTGATACGCCGGAGTCGTGGTGCCCTTCTTGTAGAGGTTCGCCGACAGGTACGGGAACGTCGCCGCCGGAATGACGCGGCCGTTCAGATCGGATGTTCCCTTGTCGAACTCGTGATTGCCGAGCGCGCTCGCATCCAGCCCGATGGTGTTGAGGGCGTCGATGGTCGGCTGGTCATCCTGAATGAACGAGGTGAAGGTGGATGCGCCGATGTTGTCGCCCGCAGACACGAACAGCGTGTTCGGGTTCGCCGCGCGGTAGGCATCGACCATGCCGCCGAGCACCGCAGCGCCCGCGGCGGGCTTCGATGCCTCGAGACGACCATGGAAGTCGTTGATCGTCATGATGTCGATATTGACCGGAGCAACGGTGTCACTCAGCCCGATCTTGATCGGGTCATGGTCGCTCGAACGGAACGGCGTTCCCGCCTCCGCCTGCGGATAGGCATAGCCGCGATCGCTCCACTCCGGGGAGTTGATTGACCACACGCCGATGCCGGTCACCGAGTCCGCGAGCGCCTTCGTGGCGATGGCGTGGTCGAGCGATCCGAGCTCGCCGTCGAAGGTGTAGGTGTACTGGTTGTCGGTCCTGGTCGGCAGCAGGTCCACGAGCCCGGCGCCGGTGAGCGCCTGGATCGGGTCCTCCTGTGCGTAGGAGTTGTAGTCCCCGAGCGAGAGCACGTTCTTACCCTTGGCCGGGTCGTCGGTAATCGTCTTGATGAAGGCGATGAGGCTGTTCGCCTGCTCCACCCTTTCGGCGTTGAAGCGGCCCTGTCCGTCCGCTGGCTCCGCGCCGTCGCCACCCTTCGACTTGAAGTGGTTGCCGATCACGGTGATGATCTTGCCGTCGACATCGAAGGTCTGGGCGATGGGCTCGCGAGCGATGTCCCAGACCGTCTCGTCGACATCCGCAAAGCTGTCGCCGACCCGCGTGACCGCGGCCGGCCTGTAGATGATGGCGTTGGTGATGAAATCGGTCGTGGATGCGGCGTCCGCGAGCGCCGCCGGGGTCGGCACGTAGGCCCAGGTTCCGGCACCCGCCTTCGCGTTCAGCGCGTCGACCAGGTCGGCGAGCGAGGTGTCGACCGGATGCCCGAACTTGATCGAGTTCTCGATCTCCTCGAGGGTGACGATGCTGGCGTTCAGGCCGAGGATGCCCGCGACCACCTTCGACTTCTGGATGGCGAACTGGGCGTCGCTGGCCGCGCCGCGCGCATCCCCGCCGAAGTCGGTGAAGTAGTTCTCGACGTTGAACGACGCGACGGCAAAGTCGCCGCCCACATTCGGCGAGGTTGCCGGGCGAGGGTTGAGCGTCTGGAAGGTCGGCTTGTACTCGGCCGGGCTCGCGTCATTGATCGGGATGCTCGGTTCGAGTCGGTAGTCGCCGAACCCCTCGCCCAGCACCATGGCCTTGGCTGCCGGAACGAAGCGGTCCCCGTTGCGCACGACGACGTCCTTCGTGAAGAAGGGCTGCGTGCCGGGGTGGGCGCTGTTGTCGACCCGGATGCTGTACCCGTCGTCGACGAGCAGTCGCTTCGCGCGATTGGCCGCGGCGATCGCGTCGGCCTGGGGACCGGCATCCGTCGTCTCGGTGCTCTTGACGGCCATGGCGCCCGCGCTGAGCCAGAGCGTTCCGAAGTTGTAGAGCTGGTGGCTGGAGCTGAGGTAGTAGTTGCCGGTCGGCTTGACGAGCATGCCCTCGAAGGCCTCGCGCGCCGTGCCGACGACGCTGTCGGGCAGGTCCGTTGCGGCGGGCACGCCGACCGCCGCGGTCACGAGCGTGACCTGGCTGGCGTCGGTGGCGGCGATCTGCGTCTGGCCGCCGTTCTCGCCTGCGACACCGGTGACGTCGACGAGGTCACCGATGGCGACGGAGGGGTTGGCCTGGTTGAGGTAGACGAAGATGCCATCGGATGCGCCGGCGATGCCGGCGGAGGTGGCGGACTGGATGAACAGGCCGCGGAAGTTGCTCGCTCCGCGGTAGTCGGCGGTAACCACTCCCTCGACGGTGACGGTCTGCCCCGCGAGCGGGGTGGAGCTGCCGGTTCCCTGCACCTGGGCGATGCTGTGGTCCGGTGTCGCGGCGAGCGCTGCGCTCGGAGCCGCGAGGACAGAAAGTCCGAGAGCCAGTGCCGTTGCCAGTGCCGCTGATTGCGTGCGCCATCTCATGATTCGATCGACTCCCCTGTCGGACCCCGCGCCCACCCGAATGAGCGTGCCCCCCAATCGGGGGCCACTGTTCACCCTAGACAGGGTTGTTCAGTCGTGTCGAGAGGAAAATCGAAAAGTCAGCTGCCGTTCGCGTGCGCGTCATCCGCGCGCCAAAACGCGAGTTGCCCACATCCGCCCCTCCAATGCCCGAAGTGGGCCGATACTGGGGCAAAAGTGGGCAACTCGCGGAAGGTGTTCCGTGGGTCAGGCGGCGTCGAGCGCGGCGATCTCCTCCGGCGTCAGCGTCACGTCCACGGCCTGCACCGAGTTGCGGATGCTCTCGGGCCGCGATGCACCCGGGATCGGGATCACGTGCGGGGACTTGGACAGGTGCCAGGCCAGCGCGACGACTTGCGGGGTCAGGCCGCGCTCATCCGCGATCTTCTGGAACGGCGCGAAGCGGCTTCCCAGCTCCGCCGCGTTCGAGATGCCGCCGAGCGGGCTCCACGGCAGGAAGGCGATGCCCATCTCATCGGCGAGCTCGAGTTCCGGTTCGCTCGAACGGTAGGAGGGCGAGAACTGGTTCTGCACCGAGACGAGGCGGCCGCCGAGGATCTCCTGGGCGAGCTTCATCTGCTGCGGGTTGGCGTTCGAGATGCCCGCCATGCGAATGGTGCCGGCGTCGAGCAGGTCGCGGATGGCGCCGACCGAATCCTCGTAGGGCACGTTCACGTCGGGGCGGTGCAGCTGGTAGAGCCCGATCGCGTCGCCACCGAGGCGCCTGAGGGATGCCTCTGCCGCCTGCTTGAGGTGCTCCGGGCTGCTGTCGATCGTCCAGGTTCCATCGCCCGGGCGGAGGTGGCCGCCCTTGGTCGCGACCAGGACGTTCGAGGTGTCGCCGCCCCAGGACGCAATCGCCTTCGCGAAGAGCGACTCGTTGTGGCCGACCTCGCCCGCGTGCAGATGGTACGCATCCGCGGTGTCGAAGAAGGTGACCCCTTCGTCGAGCGCGGCGTGGATGGTGGCGATGGAGCGGGCCTCATCCGGCCGGCCCTCGATCGACATGGGCATGCCGCCGAGTCCGATTGCGCTGACCGTGACGTCTCCGATGGTACGAGTCTTCATGCTGGCTTCTTCCGTATGTGTAGGCAGTTCGCCCAGCGTAATGCTCTGAGATGAAGGGCTCGTGAGCGTCTCGCGGTGACTGCGGTGTGACCGGTATGAAGGAGAAAGCCGACTTCGTGCCGCAATAATTCCCTCTTTTCGTGCGGATCCCGGAGAGATTCCTCCGTCCGCGCTAGCGATCGCCCGCGTGTGCGAACTCGCGGCCGGCATCCGCGTTGCTCGCCATGAGCTGCTCGAAGCGGGCGAGGGATGCGGCGCCCGGCCAGTCGGCGGGCAGCGCGCTCGGCGGCAGGCCGGGGTCGAGATACGGGATGACGCGCCACTCGTCAAGCGTGCGGATCCAGGTCGCGAAGGCGGACACGGGCGCCGGGCCGGTGAACTCGAAACCGTCGGCGGCGTCGAGGAAACCGTGGTGCAGCGACTCAAGGGAGGGGAGGTCCCACCAGTCGGCCGCGGCCTCGGCGAGCGAACCAGAGGGACTCGGTGTCGCGGTCTCGAACAGCGTGGCGAAACGGCGCAGACCGAGCTCGGCGAGGATGCCCTCGACCTCGTCGGTGAGAAAGGCCGGGCAGATCCACAGGGCCGGCGACACCGTGCCGCAGCCGATCCAGGTGAGCTGTCTGCGCAACTGGTGCCGCTCTGCGCGCAGCGTTTCCGGTATCGAGAACGAGATGAGGCACCACGGGTCGCCGTCGCGCATCTGACGGAAGGTGAAGATGCGGCGATCTCCGTTTTCGAGCATGTGAACGGCATCCGGATTGAGGCGGTAGTCGCCGCCGCCGGCGGGCAGCAGGAGGCCCTTGCGGCTGACCCGCAGCACCGCCGTTCTCGCGTGAGCCGGGGAGATGTCGACGGCGCCGAGAAGCCGGATGAGCTGGCCGATCGAGACGCGTCCGCCCAGCTCGCGCAGGCACGCGCCCACGATGGTGCGCAGCAGGGACGTCGCGCTGCCCGGCCGCGAATCGAAGTCGTCGAGGATCATGCGTGCGGGCGGCCGAGCAGCTCTCGCACGGCGTCGAGACCCGCGAACAGCTCGGTGAAGCTCGTGCTGAGCGGCGAGAGTCCGATGCGCAGCCCGTTCGGCGCACGGAAGTCGGGAATCACGCCTCGCTCCCAGAGCGCCGGCATGATCGAGCGAAAGTCGTCGTGCCGCAGCGTGACGTGGCTGCCGCGACGGGAAGCCTCGCGCGGGGAGGCGACCGTCACTCCGTGTTCGGCGAGCAGCGCATCCGTCACCTCGATCGCGAACTCGGTGAGCGCCACCGACTTCTCCCGGATCGCACCCATGCCCGCCTCGGCGATGAGCTCGAGCATGTCCTGCATGGCGAGCATGCCGACGATCGCCGGGGTGCCGCTGATGAAGCGACGGATGCCCTCGGCGGGCTCGTAGTCCTGCCCCATCGCGAAGGGCTCGCTGCTGCCCATCCAGCCCCAGATGGGTTGCCGCAGGCTGGACTGCAGTTCGGAACGCACGTACCCAAAGGCGGGAGCCCCAGGGCCGCCGTTGAGGTACTTGTAGGTGCAGCCGACCGCGAGGTCGACGCCCCACGCGTCGAGCTGCAGGTCGACCGCGCCGACCGAGTGGCAGACGTCCCAGAGCACGAGCGCGCCGGCATCGTGGGCGATGCGCGTGATCTCCGGCGCGTCGGCGAGGAACCCCGAACGGTAGGCGACGTGGCTCAGCACCACGAGCGCGGTCTGCGGTCCCACTGCGGCGGCAACCTGTTCGGGCGTCACGCCCGCGGTCGTGTCGGACTGGACCCAGCGCAGGGTCTTGCCGCGCTCATCCGCGATGCCCTGCAGCAGAAAGCGGTCGGTGGGAAAGTTTTCGGTGTCGAGCACGATCTCGCTGCGGCCTGGGCGCGCGTCGGTGGCCGCGCGAATGAGCTTGTAGAGGATGACGGTGGTCGAATCGCCGACGAAGGTCTGGCCGTGCGCCGCGCCGAGCGTCGTCTCGCCAATCGAGTCGCCGATGCGCAGCGGCAGCTCCATCCAGCTCTCGTCCCAGCCGCGGATCAGCCTGCCGCCCCAGGCCTCGGTCACGAAGCGGCTCATGCGTTCGGCCGTCGCCCTGACCGGTCGGCCGAGCGAGTTGCCGTCGAGGTAGGCCACGACGGTGGGATCGTCGCTGCCGACGAAGAGCTCGCGGTAGTGGCCCATCGGGTCGGCGGCGTCGAGTGAGGCTGCGCGATCGCGCAGCGCGCTGAGTTGATCGGTCATGAGAGAAGTCCCTCCAGGCTCTCGATGCTGAGGACGGATGCGGTGGCCAGCCACGCGGCAGTGTCCGGTGTGCGGGGCTCGGCGATGTAGCTCGCGCGGGGACCGAAGCCGGCCGCCGCGGGCATGCTGGCGATCGAGTCGACGAGCGCGTCCGGGCCGAGCCCGGCATCCGCGAGCTCCCGCAGCTCGCGCGCGTTGATGCCGAGCGGCAGCGTGCCGTTGCCGAGGTCGGTGCCATAGAGCACCGTGCCGCCGAGAGCGACGAAGCGACGCACGTTCCGCTGTGCCACCTCGAAGTCGCGGCCGTAGCGACCCCAGCCGTGGATGTCGAGGGTGCTCACCCAGCTCTGGCTGCGCGCCATCGCCGCCAGGAGGTCGTCGCCGAGCTCCTCGCTCCACGGCGCGTGCGCGAGCCGGTCGACGCCGGCCTCGAACGCGCGCGCCGCCTGGCCCGCGCCCTGCGCGTGGGCGGCGACGATCACGCCGCGAGCGTGGGCGTGGCCGACGATCGCGTGCAGGGTGGCGTCGTCGAAGACAGGCCCCGCGTCGGAGTTGAGGGCGACCTTGATGAAGCTCGCGCCCGCGTCGAGCTGCCGGTCGACGGCCTGCGCGGCGTCCCCGACCGAGGTCACGGTCGCGACGGCCCCCGTGGGCGCCCAGCCGCTCCCGCTCGGATAGCCCCCGGGGGCGGTCAGCAGCTGGCCGGCGTAGCGCACGGAGGGCAGATCGGCGGCATCGGCCCACCCGCGAGCGGTCTCGAGGTCCCAGCCGAAGTCGTCGACGGCCGCGATGCCCGCCGCGGGCAGCGCGCTGCCGTCCACCAGCCCGAGGTGCACGTGCGCGTCGCGGAAGCCCGGGAGCAGCGTGCCCGCCAGGTGCCCGGATGGCGCTGGGTCGGCATCCGTCGCCAGCCGGAAGCCGCGCGCGTCTGCAACAACGACGCTCGACCCGAGCCACTCCCCCGCCCAGCACTCGTCGACGGTGAACACGGTCGCTGAGCTTGTCGAAGCGTCATCCGTCATCCGCCCTTCGACAGGCTCAGGGACCGAAGGGAGGGTCACCGGATCTCCGTGCGCACTGCAAAGAGCTCGGGGAAGAAGGTGAGGTCGAGTGCCTTCTGCAGAAAGCTGACCCCGCTCGATCCGCCGGTGCCACGCTTGGTGCCGATGATGCGCATCACGGTCTTCACGTGCCGGAAGCGCCACAGTTGGAAGTTGTCTTCGAGGTCGACGAACTCCTCGCAGGTCTCGTAGGCGAGCCAGTGCTCCTCCGGGTGCTCGTAGATCTCGCGGAAGGTGTCGACGAGCTCCTCGTGGAACGCGTAGCCCTGGGTGACATCGCGATCGAGCACCGAGGCCGGTACGTCGAATCCGTGACGGGCGAGGTAGCGCAGGAACTCGTCGTACACGCTCGGCTCGGCGAGCAGTGTCGACAGCAGTTCGTGCGCCTCAGGGTTCGACTCGAACACCCGGAGCATGCCCGCGTTCTTGTTGCCGAGCAGAAACTCGACGGCGCGATACTGGTACGACTGAAAGCCGGATGCGTTGCCCAGGTAGCCGCGAAATTGGGCGTACTCGGTGGGCGTCAGCGTTGCCAGCACGGACCACTGCTCGGTCAGCTGCCGCTGGATGTGCTTGACGCGGGCGATGCGCTTGAGCGCCACCTGCAGTTCGTCGGCGGCGATGAGCGCCCGCGCGGAGAGCAGCTCGTGCCGCATGAGCTTGAGCCACAGTTCGCTCGTCTGGTGCTGGATGATGAACAGCACCTCGTCGTGGTGCACGGGATCGCTCACCGGAACCTGCGCGGCGAGCAGCTTGTCGAGTTGCAGGTACGAGCCGTAGCTCATCCGGTCTTTGAAGTCCGTGACGATCTCGGACTCAATAATGCGCTCGTTGCTCGCGGTGTCAGCCATGCGAGCCACCGTATTACATATTCGCGACGGTCGCTAGGGAAGCGTCACACCCGTGCGTCGTGGTCCGTATGTCCGAGCTACGTCGAAACAGACCAATCCGTCGGTCCAGCCGGATGGTCGGCAACCCGAAAGGAGGAGAACTCGCATGCCAGCGGCAAAATCCTCCTCCTTTTCGCGCTGAACCCCAGGAACGTCCCTCATTCCGGCATTCGGGGCCGGACCGTCTCGACCCGGGACCAGCCACTCCTCCACACGATGCCTTCCGCAGAAGTGTTCCTCAAAGTGGCACGGCCCCATCCTCTAGCGCATGGCGTGGGCGACACTGGCGCCATGCATCTCTCGTCCGCGATGGCCAGGCTCGGGCATCTCGCCGCCAGAAGACAGCTGGCCGAACTGAGAATCGGGCGACACCAAGTCGACCGGGCGCTCAATGAGGGAAAGCTGTTAGCCGTCAGAGCCGGGTGGGTCGCGACGCCGCAAGCCAACCAGCTGGCGATCATTGCCGTTCTCAGAGGAGCGCGACTCACCGGCGCGACCGCACTGCGTTCGTACGACGTCTGGGCGGGGGATGACCGACGAGTGCACCTGCAGGTTCCAGCCAACGCGCACAGGGTGAACCAGCATCCCTCGACCCCGATCGCGCAGTTCTCACTGCCAATGTTTATTCCGAGCGGCGTCGTCACCCACTGGGCACGTCCGATCGAGGCCGTGCTTCCGACCTCAGCCGCGACTGCGGTCCCCCGCCGCAGCGCGCCCAGCGCTGCGGCGGCCTGGCGAGTCTCAGTGGCGGAAGCAATTGTGCAGTTCGCGCGCCACGAGCCCCATGAGCAGATCGCCGCCGTGCTCGAAAGCGCCGTGCACAAGAAGCGATTGTCGCGCAGCGCGGTGGCGCTGCTCCTCACTCATTTGCCTCGACACCAGCGTCGGGCCATGGCCCGCCTGAACTTCCTCGGCGAGTCGGGAATGGAGACCATCGTACGATTTCGGCTCGAGCAGCTGGGTCTTCGCCTACAGCAGCAGGTGCAGATCGGCGAGCACCGGGTCGACATTGTCATCGACGGCTGGCTGATCGTGGAGTTGGACGGCGACGAATGGCACGACCCGGTCAAAGACAGGATTCGCACCAATCGACTGATCCGTGCCGGCTATCGGGTGCTGCGGTTCGGCTACGCGGAGGTGTTCGGCAGCTGGGACGAGACCATTGCGACCATCCTCGAAATGGTGAACGGCGTCACGTTCGCCTGAACTACCGCGGAACCACAACTGCTGGGGGCCACTCCCGCTGCGGAGCACCGCTCTCGACCACTGCTGCCCCGGAGCACCTGCTTCGGGACCACCGCCCGACTCCGAGCGACCGGATAGGAGGAGAACTCGCTCACGAGCGGCGCGATCCTCCTCCTTTTCGCGCTGAGCGGCGAATAGTTCCCTCACCATAGACGTCCGGATCGCCGTTCCCGCCGCCGAAGGATGTCACGACGAGTTGGGCCGGTTCCGCGGCCAGCGCCATGCAGCGAAGGTAGAAGCGATGAACGATTGACATGCCCTCAATCTACGGTGCCGGGGAAGGCCAGACTCGCCTCGGCAAGGCTCCTCAGCTCTTCTTGTCTGGCCCGGCACCGATCGCCCACACGCGCGGTGGGGTCACACCGTTGACCACGTAGTCACCGATGATGCGCGCCTTGAACACCCAGGGGTTGTGGTTCGCAGCAGTGCGCGCGTTCCTCCAGTGGCGGTCGAAGCCCTTCTTTACACTTACACCGGATGCCGCGAGGGCGTCGAAGACATCCGACGTCGCGTGCGTGGCCAGCGCCGTCAGCACGACCTGGGCCTGCGCGGTTTCGAGCTCCGCGAGGTCGTTGAGGCGCTCGTCCTCGATCTCGTCGTCGAGGAATGCACCCTCGTAGGCACCCTGAAGCGCACGGGCGGCGCGCTCGACGGTTGCCTCCGCCGCGTACCCGGCCGCGGACACCTGACCGATCACCTGCAGGATCTGCGGATCGCTGGCAAAGGAGTCGGAGTTGCCGTGCGAGAAGATGCGGGTGCGATTGCGTACCTCCGCCGCGATGTCGCGCTCGGCCGCCTTGATCGAACCGGCGAGCACCGAAAGCAGCACACCCTGATAGAACGCGGTCTGGTATTTGAAGCGGGTGTCGAAGTCGATCACGTTCTCCGCAGGCACCACGGCGTTCACGAAGGTGCTGGTGCCGGAGCCGGTGGTGCGCTGGCCGAAGCCATCCCAGTCATGCTGGTGACTCACGCCGTCCTGGTGCGCGTCGACCACGGCGATCACCTTGACGTCATTGTCGGTGCGCTGGGCGAAGGTGTCGATCCAGTCCGCGAAGATGCTGCCGGTGGAGTAATACTTGGTGCCATTGACGTGAAACTGAGCGCCGTCGCCGCCCTCGATCGGGCTGACCTTGGTGATCACATCCCCGATCTTCACGGCACCGATCTCCGTCCAGGCATTTCCAGCGATCTGCCCGGCGGCGAACCTCTCGAGCCACACCTCCCGCTGCGGGCCCTTCGACACGAGCCGATCCTCGACGAAGGCGAAGTGTCCGCGAAGTGCCTGCGGGATGTTCGAGTCCGCGGCCGCGAGTTCGGTCAGGAGGCGAAACAATTGCGGGAGCGATGCGCCGAATCCGCCGTGTGCAACCGGCACACGCAGGGCGCCGAAGCGGGCATCCGTCAGTTCCTTGATCTCTGCGTAGCCGAGTCTCTGTTCCTTCTCACGCTCGAGCGCGCCGGCTGCGATGCGCTCGAAGATCGGACGGAACACGGCGGTCAGACTCGAGTAGTCGACCTCGGAGGCGACTGTGGCAGTGGGCATGGTTCGACCTTTCGTTGGCGTGACGCAGCGACGGATGTCGGTCGACGGCCGGCATGGAGGCCCTCGGCCCGACGGCCGCCAGCGCCGACATGGCTGCGACGGTACCCGCAGGGCGTCCTCTGCAGCAATGATCGTGACGCCATGTGCACGCAGGTTGCGATTCGTGACGACGCCGACGGCACCCGCACAAGCAGAAGGCGCCCACCCCTGAGGGATGAGCGCCTTCCGTGTGAAGCTGACGACTACAGCGCTGCGAGCTGCTCGATCACGGCATCGCCCGGAGTGGTTGAGGTCACCGTGCAGCGACGTGGCAGGACTGCCTGCGACGCCCTCGTGGTCTGCAAGGTGCTTCGACTTCAAGCTCATTCACGGAAAAGCAATTGACATTCGAACACTGCTGCCAGAGAGTGTAACGACATCCGCAATCGCAGATGTCCGTAGCCGGGACCCGAACTTGCTTAAAGAGAGAGCCCGTCCGATGCGAAAATCTCGAAAAATCCATGCCTTGGTCTTCACGACTTTAGGACTGATAATCGCGGGAAGCTTTGGAGCAGCACCGGCGCAGGCCGCGACTGGGCCATGGGGGTCCGTGATTACTTGCAAGCTTGCAGTTCACTATCCGCACAACTCGGGCCACGTATCTGGAACGATAAACGTTTCGTCAGACATTTTGTGCAGCGGAACCGTCGACGCGATCTACACGACAACCGGACTGCGCGGCAAGCAATCGTCAAACGGTTGGGCGCAAGCATTCAACACGAACTACAAGGACTCCAACGCCGCAAAGCCTTGCGTCAATGGCACGTACTGGGGTATTGGTTCAGGCACGATCACGTTCCCGTCGGGGTACACGCCGCACGTGGCGAATGTAGAGGGCACCGGAATTAAGCGTTCTGTCAATTGCAGTACCTCTGGGCTCGCCGCTGCAAGCACCCAAGATGATGTGGTTGTTTATGAAGTCAGCGCCGTGCGAAGAGGTTAGCCGACAACGAGCGATTGACTCGAGACTCATCAGTTGAAACCAGCAATAGATCGCGCTCCTGCAGCTTGGGTGACGGCGGGCACCAAGACATTGCGCTCCCATGTGGGCAGCTTCGTTCCCGCCGCTTTCCCGGCCTACGCTCGCATCCTTCACGGCGTCACCTCGAGTGACGGTACGCCGCGGTCGTGGCGCGATGTTGGGGAAATAAATGGCCGGGTGCTCGAACCCACCACCCAATGGGCTGAGATTGAAGCAGATTCCGAAGGGGTGTCCTGGGGAAGCGCCCCACGCAGAGGCACGATGTCCGCACGCGAGGCCGAATCACTTGCACGCGCTCTCTCCTCATTCACGGAATCACCCAACGAGTGCTTCTTCGGTTTGTGGGAGGGCTGGGGTCGCGCAGAGCTGCCAGGCGGCCCCCGCTTCGACTCCTCGACACGGAGAATGGGGCTGTTCGCGGGTGCATTGTCTGAGGCCATCCACTCATTCCAATTGCCGCCAGGCGAGCGAATTGCTAACCTCTGGTGGCCTGCAGACCACGCATGGTTTGTCGTGACCGAGATCGATTTCGACAGCACCATCGTGGCCGGCACTCGCGCGTGCATCGAGGCCGTGCTCTTGTGCGACGCATTGGAAGCAATACAGGTCCGCCCCGAAGATAATCTCGGCGCGAAATAGATCTCCCGTCAGGACCATCCTCACACCGCGACCAACGGCGCCCACCCCGCGAGGGATGAGCGCCGTTGGTTTCCCTTCGACAAGCTCAGGGAACGGGCTTCTACAGCGCGGCGAGCTCCTCGATCACACTGTCGCCGGGGACGACGTTGGTCATCGACGCCTCGATCTCGGCGCGGACGAGCAGCTCGTCCATGCGGCGGCGGCGCGCACGCGAGACGAGAGTCACGACGGTTCCGACCTTGCCGGCGCGACCGGTACGACCGGCGCGGTGCAGGTAGGTCTTGTACTCGTCCGGCGGGTCGGCCTGGATCACGAGCGTGATGTCGTCGACGTGGATGCCGCGGGCGGCAACATCCGTCGCTACCAGCACGTTGACGCGACCGCTCGTCAGCAGCGAGAGATTGCGCGTGCGGCGGGACTGGTTGAGGTCACCGTGCAGGCTCGTCGCCGGAATCCCGGCCTCCTCGAGCTGGTCGGCAAGCTGCTCGGCAAAGGCGCGGGTGCGCGCGAAGATGAGCGTCTTGTTGTCGCCGGCCGCGAGTTCCTCGATGATGCGGAACTTGTCGCGCTGCTCGATGAGCAGCACGCGGTGGTCGATGGTGGACGAGGCCTGATCTTCGCCGGCGACCTCGTGAACTGCGGGGTCCTTGAGGTACTGCTTGACGAGGGTGGCGACGCCCTTGTCGAGAGTCGCGGAGAACAGCAGCTTCTGGCCGCCTTCCTTCGTCTCGTCAAGGATGCGCTGCACCGGCTCGAGGAAGCCCAGGTCGCACATGTGGTCGGCCTCGTCGAGCACGGTCACGAAGACCTCGCTCAGGTCGAGGCGGCCCTGCTCGATGAGGTCTTCGACCCGGCCGGGGGTGGCGATCACGATGTCGACGCCGCGCTGAAGGCTCGACACCTGCTTGAACTGCGGCACGCCGCCCACGATGGTCGTGGTGAACAGGCCGACGCTGCGCGCGATCGGCTGCACCGTGCGGTCGATCTGCATGGCGAGTTCGCGAGTCGGGGCCAGGATGAGGGCGCGCGGCTTGCGGCCCGGCTTGCGTCCGGCGCCTCCGTGGTTCTCCATCAGGCGCTCAACAAGCGGTGCGCCGAAGGCGATCGTCTTACCGGAGCCGGTCTTGCCGCGACCGAGGACATCCTTGCCGGCCAGGACATCCGGAATGGTTGCTGCCTGGATCGGGAACGGCGTCTCGGCTCCCATGGCCGTGAGCTGGCGCGTCATGTTGTCGCCGATACCCAGGTCGCCCCAGGTCGTGCCATTCACCTCGGCGGCGGTGACGACCTGGGCCTCGAGGTGCTCGAGGACCACGTCTTCGTGCTGGCCGGAGTGGCCGGCGTTGCGCGCGGGGTACAAGTCGCTGTCGCGGCGTGCGGGGCGCTCGGCGAAGTCGCGACGCGGTGGGCGGTCATCGTAGGAACGCTTGGGACGGTCGTACGAGGGGCGGTCGCGAGCGGGCCGGTCGCCGTAGCTCGGACGCTCGGTGGGGGCCGGTCGCTCGGTGCGATCGCCATAGGAGGGGCGCGATGCACGGTCAGTGCCGCGATCCGCGTAGTTCGAGCGGGCCGGACGGTCGCCATAGCTCGGGCGCTCCGTGCGCTCGCCGTAGCTGGGGCGCTCGGTGCGCGGAGCGCGGTCGTTGTAGGCGGGGCGCTCGGTGCGGTCACCATAGGAGGGACGCGACGAGCGCTTGTCGTCGTAGGACGGGCGATCCGTGCGAGGCGCGCGATCGTTGTAGCTCGGACGCTCACCGCGCGGGTTGCGGTCGTTCGTGGCCGGGCGATCACCGTAGGACGGGCGAGAGGGGCGGTCGCCATAGCTCGGACGCTCATTGCGCTGCGCGCGGTCGCCGTAGGAGGCACGCTCCGTGCGCGCGGGGCGATCGCCGTAGGAGGGACGCTCGGTGCGGTCGTTGTAGCTCGGACGCTCGGTGCGCTGGGCGCGGTCGCCGTACGAGGGACGCTCGGTGCGCTGCGGGCGGTCGCCGTACGAGGGACGTTCCGTGCGCTGCGGGCGGTCGCCGTAAGACGGACGCTGAGCCCGGTCTCCGTGTGCCGCGCGCGCGGGGCGCTCGTTCGACGGCGTCCAGTTGGGACGACGATCGGATGCTGCACCCGCGCGGTCGCCGGTGCGAGAGGCGCGGTCATCCGCGTTCCAGCGCTGCTTCTTCACAGGAGCGGCGTCGGCGTGAAATCCGCGGTGTCCCTCGCTGCGGCTGCCGGGCTTGGAGCTACCGGCGGAGTTGTATTTCTTGACGGGTCGGCCGGCTGCCGGCTTTTTGCCCGCGTTGAATTTGTTTGTAGGCATGGTTCTTTCCGGGTTATGTAGTTGCATGGCAGCGCGCAACCAACAAGCTGCGCTTCTGCAGGAACCCGGGCGTTCTTTGACCAGGACCGTTCACATACGTGATTTTTCTCAGGACCTGCTCAGGAGTAGTTGAGAGGTAGAGAAACCGGCCCGAAAGACTTACAAACCCATTCGCGAGACTTCGCGATGTCTAGAGCCGACTGCACTACATTACCGGATTGCGCAGCCAAGCGCATTAGATTAGCCAGACTCCCAGCCCTCAGCTGGCTTCCGCTCACAGATTGGTCCCCAACATCAACCGGCTCTCTCGCGCAGGCTCGCCTCGACGGAAGCGTGCGGCATCCGCGTGCCTCGTGGCCCTGACGCTCCTGACCGGGCTGCTCGCCGGGTGCGCTCCTAGCGGCACCGAATCCGTGCGCGTGAAGCCGGCGGCCCAGCCGGTGTACCCGCAGGTGAAGACCGACCCCAGCATCCCGGTGACCGAGAACGTCGTCTATGGAACCGCGGACGCCGCCCCGCTCACGCTCGACATCTGCTTTCCGAAGGCGGCGACCGACGGCACCGCCGAGCAGAGTCCGCGACCGGCGCTGCTCGCGGTGCACGGCGGGAGTTGGCGGGCCGGGGACAAGTCAGACGTCAACTGGCGCGCGGTCTGCCAGTGGCTCGCGGGAAACGGCTTCATCACGTTCTCGGTGAACTACCGGCTGGCACCTCAGTACGCATTCCCGGCACAGATCGACGACGTGCGCACCGCCGTTCGCTGGCTGCGCGACCCCGCACAGGTAACGCGCTACAACATCGATCCGAAGCGCATCGGCGCGTTTGGCGGCTCCGCGGGAGGCAACCTCGCAGCGCTCCTCGGCACGGATGGCGAGGGCTCAACCACCACGGGCGATCGCATCGCTGCCGTCGTCGACCTGAGCGGTCCGACCGATCTCACCGCGGCAGGGCTCGGTCTCGGCACCACCCCGCCGGCGTTCCAACAGGTCGAGCTCGAGTACCTCGGATGCACGAGCTTCGGAGACTGTCCACAGGCCAGGGATGCCTCCCCCAGGTACCAGGTCGACTCGAGCGACCCGCCCTTCTTCATCGGCCAGTCACTCAACGAGCGCATCCCGAAGCCGCAGTCGGATGCGCTGGTCGCCGCCCTGCGCAAGGCCGGCGTCGACACGACCTACGTCACGGTCAAGGGAACTCGTCACTCGATCGCGATGCTGAACGACGAGTTGCGCTCGCGCATTGTGGACTTCCTGCACGCCCACCTGGGCAACTGAGTCTCGGCTGGACTGCAAGAGTGGGTCGAGTGCTCGCGCAGCGAGTGTACTCGACCAGCGAGTAGCTACTGCGGCAGTAGCTCCACCCGCGGTCCCGTGCCACTCGCCTTCGCGGCACGACGATCGATTCGCCGCTCCTTCGCGCCCTCGACGAGGTAGTACAGCACCGGCAGCACCACGAGCGTCAGCAGAGTCGACGAGACGAGCCCGCCGATGACGATGATCGCGAGCGGCTGCGAGATGAAACCGCCGTGGCCGGTGAGTCCGATGCCGAGCGGCAGCAGCGCGAAGATCGTCGCAAGCGCGGTCATCAGGATGGGCCGGAGCCTGCGCGAGGCACCGTGCACGATCGCCTCGCCCACCTTCATCCCGCGCCGTCGGTACTGGTTGATCAGGTCGACGAGCACGATGGCGTTCGTCACGACGATGCCGATGAGCATGATCACACCGATGAGCGACGGCACGCCGAGTGGAATGCCCGAGATCACCTGCAGCGCGATCGCTCCGGTCGCCGCGAATGGCACCGAGACGAGCAGCAGCAGCGGCTGGCGCAGGCTCTTGAAGGTCGCGACCATGACGACGTAGACGATGAGGATGGCGACCAGGAGCGCGAGCCCCAACTGGCCGAACGCGTCGCTCTGCTGCGAGGCGACGCCGCCGATCTCGGCAGTGGCTCCGGCCGGGAGATCGGCCTTCTTCACCGCGTTCGCGATGGACGCGGACGCCGTTCCCACGTCATCCGTCTTCGGCGTGACGCTGACCGTGGCGGTGCGCACGCCCGAGCTCGTCGTGACCGTCGACGGGCCCTTGACCTTCTCGACGGTGGCGAGGTCGCTGAGCGGAACGATGCCGGTGCGCGTCGGGATGTCGAAGGAGCGCAGTTCCGCCTCGGTGGTCGGCGCTCCCGCGTTGTCGATGTAGATCGACAGGGTCTTCTCGTCGATCACGACGGAGCCGGTGGCACTGGGGTTCATCGCGGCTGTGACCATGCCGCCCACCGCGAGCTCGGTGAGTCCCGCCTCGGCCGCCTTGTGCCGGTCGACCCGCACCGCGATGTACGGCTGCTCGTCGGAGAGGTTGCTCGTGGTCTGGGCGACAACGTCGAGCTTCGAAACCTTCGCGTCGACGACATCCGCGGCCCTCTTGAGGTCGGCCTGGCTGCCCGCCTTGACGATCACATCGACGCTGGATGACGCGAACCCGCCGCCCGCGGCCGCGAGCGTCACGTCGCCCGCATCCTTGATCGCGGCAACCCGCTTGCGCACGGTCGCCTGCAGGGCGGTCTGGTCGACATCCGGATCGGTGGTGATCGAGTAGCTGATGCCCCCGCCGCCGCCGAAGGCCGCCCGCAGCGAGGTGCCGCCCGAGCCGATCGAGGTCTGCACGGTCTTGATGCCCTTGATGTCGCGGAGCACGGATTCGACCTTCTTCGAGGCCTCGTCCTGCGCCGCGAGACTCGTGCCCGCGGGCAGCGACTGGCTCACGTTGAGCGTGTTCTGACCGCTGCCGCCGATGAAGTTCGTCTTGAGGCCCGCCGCCATGAAGCCGCTCAGCACGAGCACGAGCACCGCCGCGAGGATCGTGACGACCGGGCGCTTCAGGGTCCAGCGGATGACCGGCAGGTACGCACGCTGCAGGCGGTTCGGATGCGCGAGCTCCTCTTCCGCGGTCCGCAGCTCGTCCGGCGTCGCGACCTCGGCACCGGCGTGCTTGTGCGCGGACTTCGACCCGAGGAACCAGTACGCGAGCACCGGAACGATGGTGAGTGCGACGAAGAGTGATGCGGCGAGCGCGATGGTCACGGTGAGCGCGAACGGGCGGAACAGTTCACCCGTGATGTCGCCCACGAGCGCGAGCGGCAGGAACACCGCGACGGTCGTGATGGTGGACGCTGTGACCGCGCCGGCGACCTCGCGCACGGCGGTCGTGATCGCCTTCCCCTTCTCCTGACCGAGGCTCACGTGCCGCTTGATGTTCTCGATCACGACGATCGAGTCGTCGACCACTCGACCGATCGCGATCGTGAGCGCACCGAGCGTGATGATGTTGAGCGTGTAGCCGGAGGCCTGCATCCCGATGAAGGTGATGAGCACCGACACCGGGATCGAGATCGCCGTCACGAGCGTCGAGCGGATCGACAGCAGGAACACGAGGATCACGATCACCGCGAAGACGAGGCCGAGCAGGCCCTCCGTGGCGAGGCTGTCGATCGACTGCTGGATGAACGGGGCTTGGTCGAAGACGACCGTGAACTTGGTGTTGTGGCCGATCGCATCCTCGAGCCCCGGGATCGCCTTCTGCACGACCTTCGAGACGGCGACGGTGTTGCCGGCCGGGGTCTTCGAGACGGCGATCGTGATCGACGGTTCGCCGTTGACGCGGGAGATTCCGGTGACCGGGTCGTCCTTGATCTCGACGGAGGCGACATCCGAGATCGTCTTCGGCTCGGGCGTCACAACCGGTGCCGAAGCCCCAAGCCGCGGGTCGGTCGGGGTGGCCTGAGGTGCCGCGGCACCGAGCAGCGGGAGTTCGCCGATTTGCTTGACCGTCGTGATCTTCGAGCCGGCCTGAACGGTGAGGGTCTCGTCGTTCTCGGTGATCGAGCCCGATGGCAGCAGCGAGCCGTTGGCGCCGAGGGCGTCGCGGATGGCCTGGGTGGTGAGTCCCGCGGCGGCGAGCTTGTCGGCATCCGGGGTGATCACGACGCGCTGGCCTGTCGTGCCGAGCAGCGTCGCCTGGCTGACGCCGTCAAGCTGCTGGATGTCGGTCAGGGTCGAGCGAGACAGTGCGGCCGAGAGGTCCCGGGCATTCAGGTCGCTGGTGACCGCGATCTGCACGACGGGAAGGTCGCCGAGGCTGAAGGTGAGCACCTGCGGCTCGACATCCTTGGGCAGCCTCGACGAGATGCGGTTGATCGCACTCTGCACCTTCTGCTCGGCTGTGGCGAGGTTGGTGCCGTAGTTGAACGAGGCGGTCACGGTGGAGCTGTTCGCGCTCGAGGTGGCGGTCGTGGTGTCGAGCCCCTCGACGCCCTGGATCGCGGTCTCGATCGGGGTGCTGACATCCGTATTGACGACCTCGGGCGAGGCACCCGGATAGCTCGTCGCGATGAACAGCTGCGGCAGCGACAGCGAGGGGATGAGCTCCTGCCTGAGCGAGGTGAGTGCGATGCCACCGAAGATGCCGATCACGATCGTGACCAGGGCGATCAGCGCGCGATTGCGAAGGCTGAAGACGGATAGCAGATGCACGAAGGTTCTCTCCTGAGGATGCTGCGTGCCACGGGTGTCGGCACGGACTGGTGCACGACCGCGTGCTCTCTCGAAAGTAGTCCAGTCACTCCGCCCCCGCATACTCCGGCGGGATGACCTTGGAGCGCTAGACGACCTCCGCAAGGAAGCCCTGATCGCCCAGCGGAATGCGGGAGAGCGAGCCCCAGGCCGTCGCGAGTGCCGCGACCGCACGATCCGTCTCGTCTCTGGAGTAGGAGAACGGCACCCGCAGAAAACGCTCGAAGGCGCCGTCGATGCCGAAGCGCGGGCCCGCCGCGAGCAGCAGCCCCTCGTTTCGAGCCGCGAGCGTCAATTGCGAGCTGACCGGATGCCCGAGGCCAACCCACAGGGTCAGACCGCCCTGCACGCGCGGCACGCTCCACTCCGGAAAGGTCTCTCTCAGCGCGCCGACCAGGTGGTCTCGCCCCAGCCTCAACTGCTCCCGCCGCACCTCGAGCACGGCGTCCATGTCGTCGAGGAGGTTCTTCACGAGCAGCTGCTCGAGGATCGGAGTGCCGAGGTCGCCCGCGCTCCTGGCCCGCACGAGCCGGTGAATGAGGGTGCGTTCGGCGCGGATCCAGCCGATGCGCACGCCGCCCCACACCGTCTTGCCGACGGATCCGATGAGCACGGCGCCCGGGGCACCGTCGCCGAACGGCAAATGCTCCTCCCGGCGATCGATAGACAGCTCGGCCATCGTCTCGTCGGCGATGAGCGTCGTGCCCTGCCGCGCGGCGAGCGCGAGGGTGCGCTCGCGCAAGTCCTCGGACATCGTGCGGCCGGTCGGGTTGTGGAAGTCGGGCATGAGGTAGCCAAGGGCTGGGCTCGTGCGCTGGATGGCCTGCTCGAGCGCGGACTCGTCCCAGCCGTCCTCGGTCGTCACGCTCACCGGAACGAGTCGCGCCCCGGTCGCCCGCAACGCCTCGTAGGCGTGTGGATAGCTCGGCGATTCGACGAGGGCGCTGTCGCCGCGACCGAGCAGGGTGCGAGCGAGAAGGGCGATGGCGTGCTGGGCGCCGATCGTGACCATCACCTGCTCCGGGTCGGTGGGCAGTCCGCGGGCCGTGTACCGGTTGGCGATCGCCTCACGCAGCTGCGGCAGGCCGACGGGATCGAAGCCGCTGCCCCCCAGGTACGCGGGGAGTTCGGCGGCGGCCCTGGCTGCGGCATCCGCGAGCCCCGGCAGTGCGGGCATCGTTGCCTTGCTGAAGTCCAGGTAACCGGCATGGCCGGTGTCGAGCGCGACGGGAGCGCGGGCGGGCAGGCGCGCGACGCTGCCGGAGCCGCGCACGCTGCTGAGGTATCCGGAGTCGCGCAGTTCCCCGTAGGCGGCGGTGACCGTGGTGCGGCTGACGCCGAGTTGCGCGGCGAGGTCTCGCTCCGCGGCGATGCGGGTGCCGAGGGGAATGCGTCCGTCGAGCACGAGCAGCCGGATGCGGTCGGCGAGCGCCACGTATGCCGAGGTCGTCGTCGAGTCCCGCCATCCGCTCAGCAGCGAGGCCAAAGCGCGGGCCGAAAGGGATGCCATGAGGCCACTATAGGCAAATTGGCCTCTTGTCATAAGGCCACTTTGGGAATTGGATACAGCTATGGTTTCCGTTGTGCACCCCTCCCGCCGTCTTCCCCTTCGCTACACGCAACTGCTGATCGGCCTCTTTCTCTACGGGATCGCGATCGCGATGATGGTGCAGGCGGCGGTCGGTATCGCGCCGTGGGACGTGCTCTCGCAGGGCATCTCGATCCACACCGGGATCCCGTTCGGATGGGTGACCAACCTGGTTGGAATCGTCGTGCTGCTGCTGTGGATCCCGATCCGGCAGAAGCCGGGCATCGGCACGGTGCTCAACGTGCTGCTCATCGGACCCAGCGCCCAGCTCGGCCTCGGCATCATCCCGACACCGACGATCCTATGGGAGCAGATCCTGCTCTTCACCGGCGGCCTCGTGCTGCTGGCGATCGCCACGGGCCTCTATCTCGGCGCGCGCTTCGGACCGGGGCCGCGCGACGGACTGATGACCGGCATCCACAACAAGTGGGGCTGGCGCATCTGGGTCGTGCGCGCCTCGATCGAGCTCTGCGTGCTGGCCATCGGATGGCTGCTCGGCGGCAACGTCGGCTTCGGCACGCTCGCCTTCGCGCTGCTCGTCGGCCCGCTCGTGCACATCGCGATGCCCCTGCTGGTCATCAAGGACCGCAGCGGCGCACCGGTGGAACCCCTCGAGCCCGCACAGGACGCCAGCGGCGAGAGAAGCGAACTCGCGAAGGGGGATACGCCTCCCGCCGCCGAGCAGCTGCTCCCGCCGCGAGGCATCTAGCGCACTTACTCTCGCCCTCATCGGCCGACGGATTAGGACTATGCGTCGCCGGGGATAAAGCGGGAAGGCGAGGGTGTGGTGGGCCTCTTGGCGCGCTGGAGCTATGAGGAGCGCGCAGCGATCCTGCGACGCCAGCGCCGACGGAGCCTGCGACGGCGGTTCAGCCTTACCGCTTTATCCCCGGCGACAGCACGCGCTACATCCGGTCGGCGTATACCGCCATGGCGTCGCGCACGTAGCTCGCGCCCTCGACGCCGCCGTAGTTCGCACCGAAGCGCGGGTCGTCGACATACATCTGGCCGAGGCCGCGCATCGCCGCTGCTGGAACCTCGCGGCCCTGCCAGCCGACCTGGATCCAGTCGTGATGGCGCCGCGTGATCTCCTGCACCACGTCGCCGTCCACGGGCTCACCGGCCTCGAAGGCTGCGGCATAGTCTGCCTGGATCTGCTTCTGCTGCCGCATGAAACCGGCCTTGTCGGCATCCGTCAGCTTCGTCCACCAGCGGTCACCCGCCGCGTACGCCTCCTTGCCCCAGCGCTCCTCGACCTCCTCCCTGTACTGGGTGTGGTCGAAGCCATCCAACATTTCTTCTGCCATGAGTTGTTCACCTCCCTTCGTCTTTCTGATCGTCGTTTCGACCGCCGCGATCTGGCGGTCAAGCCGTTCTTTCTCCTGCTCCAGCCAGCGCAGGTGCGTGAGCAGGGCATCCGCGTCGCCGCTGTGTCCCGCGAGCACCTCACCGATGGCGGGCAGGCCAAGGCCCAGTTCTCGCAGCAGCAGGATGCGCTGCAACCTGGCCAGGGCTTCCGCGTCGTAGTAGCGGTAGCCGTTGCTGCCGATGCGGCTCGGCGCGAGCAGCCCGAGGTCGCCGTAGTGGCGCAGGGTTCTGGATGTCGTGCCGGCCAGCCGCGCAATGTCCTGAATCGACCAGTCCACTTCCGCTCGCGCTCCTCTCTGTCTCGTTCCTGGCCGCCCCCGCGGCCGTTCCCTCACGCTAAACCTTGACGCAACGTCAATGTCAAGCACCGCCGCGCGCCCTCCCTCCGCCCCGTTTCGCCCGAAGGCGAGCGGGAGGGTTGCGGGAGAGCCAGACGCGATATATCGTGAGTTAAAGCAGACGCGATATATCGCGTTAGGAACGGGTGCAACGGCATCCCCACAAACACGAAGGCAGAAGCACATGGCACAGGAAAAGTGGATGGTCGAGGGCGAGAAGGTCATCGACATCGCCCTGGTACGCAAGCTCAAGGTCAGCCTCATCGCCGGCCAGGTCGACATCGTCGGCCACGACGAGCCCGGCGCGCGCGTCGAGGTGCACTCGGTGCACGGCAAGCCGCTCAAGGTCTCGATCGAGGGCGACACTCTCGAGATCGATCACCCGCAGCTCAGCTGGGACAACTTCATCGACGTCTTCGCCTCCTTCCGTGGCACGGCCAGGGCGGATGTCAGCATCATGGTGCCGAGGGACGTCGCCCTGAAGTTCGGCGTGGTCTCGGCGAGCGCACTCATCAGCGGCCTCGCCGCGGATGCCAGGGTCAGCACGGTCAGCGGAGACGTCGTCATCGACAAGCTGAGTGGTGACCTCGACCTCAACGCCGTGAGCGGTGAGATCGCGGTGCGCGACCACCACGGCAGCGTCAGCTCGAAGACTGTGAGTGGTGACGTGACCGTCAGCGGCGAGATCACCAAGTTCCGCTCTGACGGCGTCGCGGGCAAGGTCTTCCTCGACCTCACCGGCATCCCGGAGGAGGCGAAGATCAACACCGTCTCGGGCGACGTCACCGTGCGCCTGGAGTCCGGTGTCGCCGCGCGATACAAGGTCAATACGGTCTCGGGAAAGCTCCAACTCGACGACTCCGAGATCACCGGCATCCGCGGTTCGTACACGGGAAAGTACGGCGAACTCGACGGCCAGTGGCTCGACTTCACGGCAAGTACGGTCAGCGGGGACGTCGCCGTTCTGCACGCCGCGACGGTGTCGCTGTGACCCCGCCTGTCTTCGCCCACGGGCACCTTCGCCTCTACCTCCTCAGCCTGCTGACCGACGCTCCCCGGCACGGTTACGAGCTCATCCAGGCCCTTGAGGAGCGCTTTGGTGGCACCTACGTTCCGAGTGCCGGCACGATCTACCCGCGACTCGCGAAGCTCGAAGACGACGGTCTCGTCACCAAGGCCGCGGACGGCCGCAAGACCGTCTACGCGATCACGGATGCCGGCCGCGCCGAGCTTGCGGCGCGCCAGCACGAGCTCGACGGCATCGAGAGCGATGTCACCGACTCGGTGCGCAGGCTCGCTGACGAGGTGCGCTCGAGCGTCAACGACGCGATGAAGTCGCTGCGAGCAGACCTCGCCGCCGCGGCACGAGAGGCGCGGGCGGATGCGCGCGGCTCGGGCCGCAGCACCCAGGCAGACCCGCAGAGAGCGGCCACCATCAGCCACCTCCGTGAAGCGGAGATGGTGCTCGACGAGTTCCGGCACAACATGCGCGCCGACCTCCGCAGCCGCACTCGGCAGGGAATCTCGGCCGAGCTCGTCACCACGCTCAGGTCGGGTCTCGATGCCCTCCGGGAGAGCCTGCAGAAGTAGCGGGAATACCGGCGGAATATCCAGGGTTGGAGTTGTCTGTACGAACTATGTCGACACCGTGATCCCGCATCCTTCCAACAGGTGTAGTGTCGCTCCTCGTGACTAACGAAGTTCGGTCGCCTAAAAGGTGGTTGATCGGCGAACCGCTATCCTCCGAAAAGCTCGAGGGACAGCTACTCCCGAAGCACTTGGCGCTACCTATTTTTGCGAGTGACGCCCTCTCCTCCGTTGCCTACGCACCGGAGCAGCTGCTCCTCATCCTCACGCTCGGCGGCCTCGCCTTCCTGAGCTTCACACCGTGGATCGCGGCGGCCGTTGTGCTGCTGCTGATCGTGGTGGTCGCCTCGTATCGGCAGCTCATCAAGGCGTATCCCTCCGGCGGCGGCGACTACGAGGTGGCCCACCGCAACCTGGGCGAGAAGGCCGGACTGGTGGTGGCCTCCGCCCTGCTGGTGGACTACATCCTCACCGTGACCGTGTCGATCGCCAGTGGCGTCGACAACATCATCTCCGCGTTCCCGGGCCTCAACGGGGTGCGCGTCGAGATGTCGGTGTTCTTCATCATCCTGCTCGCCGCGATCAACCTGCGCGGAGTGTCGGAGTCGAGCAAGGCGTTCGCACTGCCGACCTACCTCTTCATCGCCAGCATCGCGATCATGGTCATCACCGCCCTGGTTCGCGCGGCCTTCGGCGAGACGCCCATCGCATCATCGGCCGCATACACGGTCAAGCCCGAGACTCTCACGCAGGTCGGTTTCGTCCTCCTGTTGCTGCGAGCCTTTGCCAGCGGATGTAGTGCCCTTACCGGCGTCGAGGCGATCGCCAACGGCGTACAGGCCTTCCGTCGTCCCAAGATCAAGAACGCCCAGCGCACGCTCGTGCTCATGGGCGGAATCGCCATCGTGCTCTTTGTCGGCATCACCGCGGTGGCCATCATCAGCCGGGTGCACTACGCGGAGGCCTCCTGTGACCTCATCGGCTGGAAGGAGTGCGCAAGCCAGCCGCAACCGAGCGTCATTGCCCAGATCGCCGCGGCGACCTTCCCGGGCGCCGGGCGCTTCATGTTCTACATCATCCAGGCCGCGACGGCGCTCGTGCTGCTCCTGGCCGCGAACACCGCGTTCAATGGCTTCCCGCTGCTCGGCTCCGTGCTCGCCCGCGACGCCTACGCGCCCAAGTCGCTGCAGACCCGCGGTGACCGTCTCGTCTACTCGAACGGCGTGCTGCTGCTGAGCCTGGCCGCCATCATCCTCGAGGTGATCTTCGCGGCCGACGTGACCCGGCTCATCCAGCTCTACATCATCGGCGTCTTCATCTCCTTCACGCTCGGACAGTCGGGCATGGTCGTGCACTGGACCCGGATGCTGCGCGAGGGCTGCGACAACCGCGGCCAGGTCATCCGCAGCCGCATGATCAATGCGACCGGCGCGCTCTTCACCGCGATCGTGCTCGTCGTCGTCACCATCACGAAGTTCACCCACGGCGCCTGGCTCGTGTTCGTGATCATGCCGGTGCTGTACACGCTCATGCTCGGTGTGAACCGCTATTACAAGGAGGTCGAACGCGAAATCACGGTGGATGCGACGACCACCTTCGGTGCCACCGGCGACCATGCGATTGTGCTCGTCGGCGGCATGCGCAAGCCCACGCTGAAGGCACTCGACTACGCGATCGCGGCGAGGCACGCGAGCATCGAGGCCGTGCACGTGAACATCGATGACGAGGCGACCGAGCTGCTGGAGAAGCAGTGGGTGGATCAGAACATCCGCGTTCCGCTCCGAGTCGTCGAGTCGCCGTACCGCGATATCAGCATGCCGCTCATCAAATACATCAAGGCCAGGCGCGTGGAGTACGGCTCCGAGGTCGTCACCGTCTACACGCCGCTCTACATCGTGGGCCACTGGTGGGAGCACCTGCTGCACAACCACAAGGCGAGGCGCATCCGCCAGAAGCTCGCCTTGTGCCACGGCGTCACCATCGCGCTCGTGCCGTGGCTCCTCGACTCGTCGAACGTGCTTTACTCGAGACCATCCCGGCCGCTTCCCGGGCAGTCGAGACGCGGTGAGCCGCGCCGACCCATCGTGAGAAAGCCGCTGCCGCCCGCGGTCACACCGACGGCGCCCAAGCAGACTCCGACGGCGCTTAAGTAGTGGCGCGCGGAGTGGCGCCCGGCTGGCGCGAGGTCGTGGCGGTGCTCGCGGGCGGAATGCTCGGAACCGGCCTGCGCCTTCTGGCCGACACGCTGCTGCCACACGACACCTCCGCTTTCCCGATCAGCACACTGGTCGTCAACGTGGTCGGCGCGTTCGTTCTCGGCACGCTCGTCTCAAGCGTGTGGACCCGGCCGCGCACGCCCAACTGGGCGAAGGCGGGGCTCGGTGCCGGGCTCCTCGGATCGTTCACCACCTTCTCCGCGCTCGTCACGTCGCTCCTCGTCGAGGCCACGCACGGGATGTGGTGGCTGGCGGTCGTCTACCTGCTCGCCTCGTTGCTGCTGGGCTTCGCTGCCGCGGCGCTCGGTCTTCGTGTGGGCCACCGTCCGCCTCCGCGCCCCGACCTGGTGGACGAGTGAGCGCCGGCGTCTTCATCGCGGTGCTCCTCGCGGGCGCCGTGGGGGCTCTGCTGCGCTACGGGGTGTCACTCGCCTTCGCCCGGCCCAGCTCGCTGAGACTCCGGTCGCTGAGCTTGCGGTCGCTGAGCTTGTCGAAGCGCTCCCGGTCGCTGAGCCTGTCGAAGCGCCGACCCACCACCGACTTCCCGCGCGCCGTGCTCGTCGTCAACGTCATCGGTTCGGCGCTCAGCGGAGCGCTGCTGGCGCTCGCCCAAGGCCGCGGGCTCTCCGCGGATGCCTTCCTCATCCTCGTCACGGGCCTCTGCGGCGGCCTCACAACCTTCAGCACCTGGTCGGTCGAGACCATGCAGCTCGTGATCGAGGGACGGATGCGCGTGGCGCTCTCGAATGTCTGCCTTAACCTCCTGCTCGGGCTCGCGGCCGCCGCGCTCTGCTACTTCGCCGTACTCGCCGTCGCGGGCCAGTAGCGCTGGCCCAGCCCCGCGGCCGAACGGCGACGCGGTCCCCTATTTTGCTGTCAGCGGATGTGGCCGCCCTGCTCGCCTTCGCGCCATACGGTGGAGAAACACGGCCCGGCGCGATCCCGCTCCGATGCGAGGAGCCGTTCGGAAGGGACCACCTCATGGAACTGATCTTCACTCACGGCGCTCTGGTGCGTGACGGGCAGTGGTGGTGGAAGCGCGCCGCCGACCTGCTCGAGGAACGCACGGGCATCCGAAGCCGGTCGGTTCTGCTGCCGTCGACCGGCGAAACCACCACGGATGAGGCGGCCGGCGGCCTCGTTGCCGACGCCGCGGCACTCCGTCGCGAACTCGATGACGTCGACTCCGCGATCGTGGTCGGCCACTCCTATGGCGGCACGGTCATCGCCGAGGCGGGGCGGCATCCGGCGGTCGCGCACCTGCTCTACGTCTCGTCGTACCTGCCGGATGTCGGACAGTCGCAGGCCGCGATCGTGAGCGGCGAGAGCGACCCGGTCTCCATTGGCGACAACGGGGACGGCACGTTGAGCGTGTCGGGCTACGATGCCTCCTCCTTCGCGGCGCGGTTTCTGCAGGACGCGGACGAAGCGGCGCAGGTTCAGGCCTGGGAGCGCGTGACCGCGCAGTCGGCCGGCGCGTTCATGACGCCCACGAGTGCCGCAGGCTGGGAGGGCGTCGATTCGACCTACGTCGTCTGCGGGCAGGATCGCAGCACCTCTCTCGAGCTGCAGCGGTTTCACGCGGCACGCGCGACGCGCTCCGTCGAGCTGCCGACCGGGCACCACCCCTTCATCTCCCGGCCCGACCTCGTCGTCGATGAGATCCAGTCGCTGCTGCACGCCTGAACCGGGCGCGGCCTCAGCGCCCGCTAGAGGTTGGAGAGCTGCGCCACCACATGGCGGGCGATCTGGCGACCCGCGCGGTTCGCGCCGATCGTGGATGCCTGCGGGCCGTAGCCTGCGAAGAAGATGCGCGGATCCTTCCAGGAGGAACCCTGCCCGACGGTGACGCCGCCGGCCTTCTCCCTCAGCCGCAGCGGAGCGAGGTGTCTGAGCTCCGGGCGGAAGCCGGTAGACCAGAGGATGGCATCCGCGTGCTGGAAGGTGCCGTCTGCCCAGCGCACGCCATCCGTTTCGATCGAGGAGAACATCGGCTTGGCGTCGAGCAGGCCGCGTTCGATAGCCGACTGGATGCGCCTGGTGCGCGGGACCCCGGTGCCGCTGACGATGCTCGGCAGGGCCCGCCCTGCACGAGCGGCCTCGTCCTGCATGGCGACCGCTGCCGCACCGGCCTCGAGGTTGAGTTCGCCCTCGTTGAGAAACTCGACCGGCCGCCGACTCACCCAGGTGAGTTCGGATGCGACGTTCTCCAGTTCCAGGAGGAAGCCGATGGCCGAGGTTCCCCCGCCGACGACCACGACGCTCTGCCCGGCGAAGTCCTGCGCCGATCCGTAGTCGGTCGTGTGCACGTGGCGCCCGGCGAAGTCGTTCAGACCCGGATACCACGGGATGAAGGGTGAGCCCCAGGTTCCCGTGGCGTTCACGACGAGCTGGGTGACGAGCTCCTTGTCTCCCTGCACCGAGCCATCGTGGTACGCGACGATGAGGTCGGTGCCGCGGTCGAACACCGAGGTGACATTGACCGGCCTGCGTACCTGCAGCCCGTAGTGATCCTCGTACTGCCGGTAGAAGTCGGCCACGACATCCTTCGCGGGGAGCGTGCGATCGGCGTCTTCGAAGGTGAGGCCGAGTTCGTCCATGCCCGGGAGGTCATTGATGCGGTGCGCCGAACCGATGCGCAGCGCCTCCCAGCGCAGCTGCCACGCGCCTCCCGTGCCCGGGCCGCGATCGAACACGACGAAGTCCTGCCCAGGCACGAGCCCGAGTCGCTGAAGATAGTAGGAAACCGCGAGCCCCGCCTGCCCGGCGCCGATGACGACAACGGAGGTCGTACCGGCGTCAGGACTCATTCTTTAACGTTACCGTCGCACGGCTGGGGGATGCCGCAACGGGTCCGCTCGGCGCTGCATGCTAAAGTAGGCCGTTAGTTTTGGAAGTTCCTTGTTGGTCAATCTCGAGCGGATCATCGCTCGCTCGGGTAGTAATCGTGAGGGGGTCAAGCCATGGGGCGCGGCCGTCAAAAAGCAAAGCACACGAAGGTCGCCCGCGAGCTGAAGTACTTCAGCCCGGACACGAACTACAACGCGCTCGAACGCGAACTCGGGCATGCCGTTCCGGGCTCCCCCGCCGTCAGCGAACGGCTCGAAGAAGACCTCGAAAAGTGGCCGGAATTCAACGCACCGGCCGGATATTCCGACGACGAATTCGAGTCGGAAAGCGGCAAGAACAAGACCGCCTGACTCACCCGCTGGTTGAGTAGAAGCGAGCGCCAGCGAGCGTATCGAAACCCCCGCGAATTCAGCTCGCGTAAGCGCCGACCAGTCGCACGGCTCCGCCGTCCACACCCTTGGCGCCCTGCTCGAAGCCCTCGAAATTGCGCGTCGCCATGGACACCGTGCCGGCCTGCCAGGCCGGGATGCCCGTGGCGGCCAGTCGATCGATCGTGCCGGCCACGGCATCCGCCGCCACCACCGCGATCATGCCGATGCCGAGGTTCCAGGTTCCCTCGGCGTCCTCCAGCCGCATGCCACCCATCTCGGCGAGCACGCGGAACACGGGGGCCGGCGACCAGCTGGAGCGGTCGAGCTCGGCCCAGGAACCGAGAGGCAGCACGCGCGCGAGGTTCGCGGCGATGCCGCCACCGGTGACGTGACTGAGCGCGTGGATGGCGCCCGGCGCATCCGCGAGCACGCCCAGGAGCGGCGAGGTGTAGAGCCGCGTCGGCTCGAGCAGCACCTCGCCCACCACGCCGCCGAGGTCATCCGAGCGATCGGAGTACCCGAGGTCGTTGCTCGCCAGGATGTGCCTGACCAGCGAGTAACCGTTCGAGTGCAGACCGGATGACGCGAGCGCGACAACGACGTCGCCATCCTTCACGAGGTGAGCGCCCAGCAGCGCGTCCGCCTCCACCGCGCCGGTGGCCGCCCCGGCGACGTCGTAATCGTCCGGCCCGAGCAGGCCGGGGTGTTCCGCGGTCTCGCCGCCGACGAGAGCCGTGCCGGTCTCTGCGCAACCGCGCGCGATGCCTGCCACGATCTGCGCGATCCGCTCGGGAACCACGCGACCGCAGGCGATGTAGTCCGTCATGAAGAGGGGCTTCGCGCCCACCACGACGATGTCATCGACGACCATGCCCACGAGGTCCTGGCCGATGGTGTCGTGCTTGTCGAGTGCCTGGGCGATCGCAACCTTGGTGCCCACGCCATCCGTGGAGGTTGCCAGCAGCGGCCGCCTGAACGACGTGAGATACGACACGTCGAAGAGGCCCGCAAAGCCACCGACGCCGCCGAACACCTGGGGGCCGTGAGTCTTCGACACGGCCGACTTCATGAGCTCGACTGCGAGGTCACCCGCCGCGGTGTCGACCCCGGCTTCGGCGTACTTGTTGGCCATGAATCGGTTCCGTTCCCGCGGTGGTAAGACTCGTGAAAGACTGGTCTAAAGCAACCACAATCCTACGGTCTGGAGACTGCACGCGAATGTGCGGCATTGTCGGCATTGTTTCTTCGGAACCCGCCAACCAACTGGTTTACGACAGCCTTCTGCTGCTACAGCATCGCGGCCAGGACTCGACGGGCATCGCCACCGCTGATGGGCGTACCTTCCACGTGCACAAGGCCAAGGGCCAGGTGCGCGAGGCCTACCGCACGCGCGACATGCGCGCGCTGCCGGGCACGATGGGCCTAGGCCACGTGCGCTACGCCACCAAGGGCTCGGCCGACAACGAGGATGAGGCGCAGCCCTTCTACGTGAACGCGCCCTACGGCATCGTCCTGGTGCACAACGGCAACCTCACCAACACCCGCGAGCTGACGCAGGAGCTGTTCCACGTCGACCGCCGGCACCTCAACACCGGCTCAGACACCGAGCTGCTGGTCAACGTGCTCGCGCACGAACTGCAGGAGCAGGTCTCGGGGCTCGATCTCGATCCCGACCAGATCTTCGCGGCCGTCGAGCGGGTGCACGAGCGCGTCGAGGGCTCCTACGCCGCAATCGCGCTGATCGCCGGCTACGGGCTGCTCGCCTTCCGCGACCCCTACGGCATCCGCCCGCTCGTGCTGGGCCGTCGCAAGCGCGGCTTTCTCGAGACCGAGTGGGTCGTCGCATCCGAATCTCTCGTGCTCGAGAGCGGCGGCTACGAGCTGGTTCGGGATGTCGCCCCAGGCGAGGCCGTGTTCATCGCGGTCGACGGCGAGATGGTCTCCAAGCAGTGCGCAAAGAACCCGCGCCTGATCCCCTGCTCGTTCGAGTACGTCTACCTCGCGAGGCCGGACTCGATCATGAACGGCATCTCCGTGTACGACGCCCGGCTGCGACTCGGCAACCGGCTCGCCGACACGATCGAGCGATACGCACCGGCCGGCGACATCGACGTCGTGATGCCGATTCCCGACTCGTCGAGGCCGGCCGCCATGCAGGTGGCGCAGAAGCTCGGCATCGAATACCGCGAGGGCTTCTACAAGAACCGCTACATCGGCCGCACGTTCATCATGCCCGGGCAGGCCGAACGCAAGAAGTCGGTGAAGCAGAAGCTCAACGCGATGGGCTCTGAGTTCAAGGGCAAGAACATCCTCATCGTCGATGACTCGATCGTGCGCGGCACCACCTCGAAGGAGATCGTGCAGATGGCCCGCGAGGCCGGCGCGAACACGGTCACCTTCACCTCCGCGGCACCGCCCGTGCGTTTTCCGCACGTGTACGGCATCAACATGCCGTCGCGTCAGGAGCTCATCGCCCACGGGCGCAAGATTCCCGAGATCAACACGGAGCTCGGTGCCGACCACCTCATCTACCAGGAGGTCGCGGACATGCAGGCGGCCATCCTCGAGGGATCGAACATCGAGAGCCTAGAGATGAGTTGCTTCACCGGCGAGTACGTGACCGGCACGGTGACGCCGGAGTACCTGGACTGGGTGGAGCGCACTCAGCTCAGCTGAGTTCGGCGCGCCCTTGCTCGTCGAGGGCGGCGTTCTCGAGCGCGGCATTCTCGACCGTCGTGCGCTCCGCCGGCAGCGTCTTCGCTCGCCTCGTGGATGCGCGGTCAAACAACACGGCAATCACGCCACCGATGACGACCCCGAACGGCACGCCGTAGACGCAGAAGTAGCCGAACAGCGCGGCGAACCCGATGGCGGGGTCGGCCGGCTGCAGTGCGGTGACGATGAGCGTGCCGAGCAGGCCGACGAGCGCTCCCAGCACCAGGAACACGGGAATCTTCGGTGCGCGGCGGATGGTGACCTGCGTCTCGGTGCTGCTCATGTCATCCATTCTCCCACGGCTAGCCGCGGCGCCAGCGGATGGGAAGGTGCTGGCTCAGGTCGGCGCGGGAGCCGGATGCAGCGATCACGCCGCGCGAGCGAGCCTCGGCCCACTGCTCGGCGCCGGTTGCAATCGCGAGCCAGGTTGCGGCATCCGTCTCTACCACGTTCGGCGGGGTGCCGCGAGTGTGTCCAGGACCCTCGATGCACTGCACGGCCCCGAACGGCGGCACGCGCACCTCCACGGAGTTGCCGGGGGCGTCGTCCGCGAGCAGCTGCAGCAGGTAGCGCACGGCCATCGCCGTCGTGTCGCGCGTGGGATTATCCGCGAGCGCCGCCTGCACCGCGGTGCCGCCCGCGGCATCCGGGATGCGTGCCTTAGCCATTCGACCACGCTAGCCGAGTGACGCTAGCCGAGGAGTGCGATCCGCACGGCTCAGGCAATCCGCCGATACGGGTGGGACTTGACCTGCTCCGAGAACACGGTCCACGGATGCGGCTGGGCCGCGAGCAGCGCGTCGTGCAGTTCCGGGTCGACGTCGTCGTACTCGTAGACACCACCACTCTCGAAGCGCACGGTGAGCACGCGGCGTTCGGCGTCGTAGTCGACGCCGGTGAGCGCATCCGACTCGATCGGCTCCATCCGTCCAGCCAAGCACGGCGCCCACGACAGTCAAGCCCTCGCGGCGGCACCTTCGGAAATTCAGGAGTCTGGTCGTGCGCCGGTTGCGGTGTGCGCAGAAAGCTGCCGCCCGGGCGCCAGAGTCCTGAGTTTCCGAAGGGGCGGGGCGGCCGCAACCCGCCGCGCGCGCCGCTACTCTGTTCAGGTGAGAATCCTCGTCCTCGGATCCGGCGCGCGCGAGCATGCCATCGTCACCGCATTGCTGGCAGAGGATGCCGGCCATCAGATCACCGTCGCACCCGGCAACGCCGGCATCGCCGCTGAAGTAGAGGTCATCTCCCTCGACCCCAGCAACGGCGACGTCGTGACGACCTTCGCTCTCGACAACGCCATCGAACTCGTGGTCATCGGTCCGGAGGCGCCGCTCGTCGCCGGCGTCGCTGACAAGCTGCGCCGCCGCGGCATCGCCGTGTTCGGCCCCGGCAAGGCCGCGGCACAACTTGAGGGCAGCAAGACCTTCGCCAAGCGCATCATGGACGAGGCGGGCGTGCCTACCGGGCGCGCGGTTCGCGCATCGGACATCACCGAGGTGGCGACCGCGCTCGACGCCTACGGCGCCCCGTACGTCGTGAAGGCCGATGGCCTGGCTGCGGGCAAGGGCGTGCTCGTCACGGAAGACCGCGATGCCGCGCTCGCCCACGCCGAATACTGGCTCTCCCACGGCAGCGTGCTGGTCGAGGAATTCCTCGCCGGCCAGGAGGTGTCACTCTTCCTCCTCTCCGACGGCGAGACCGTGCTGCCGCTCTCGCCCGCACAGGATTACAAGCGCCTCGGCGACGCGGATGAGGGCCCCAACACGGGCGGAATGGGCGCGTACTCGCCGCTTCCGTGGCTTCCATCCGGCTTCGTGGACGAGGTGATCGACACCATCGCGCTGCCGACCGTGCGCCAGCTCGCCGCCGAGGGAACACCCTTTATCGGTCTGCTGTACTGCGGCCTGATCGTGACCGAGCGCGGCATTCGGGTGATCGAATTCAACGCGAGATTTGGCGACCCCGAGACGCAGGTCGTCCTTCCGCGCCTGATCACCCCGCTGAGTGGATTGCTCCTCGCGGCGGCGACAGGGCGTCTCGGCGGGCTGCCCAGGCCAAAGTTCTCGGATGACGTGGCCGTCACGATCGTGCTCGCCAGCGAAGGCTACCCCGAGGCCTCGATCACGGGCCGGGTGATCACCGGGCTGGACACGGCCCTCGCCATCCACGGGGTGACGATCGCGCACGCCGCGACCGCCGTCTCGGACGAGGAACTCGTCGCGACCGGTGGTCGTGTGCTCAGCGTCGTCGCCACCGGAAGCGACTTCGCCGAGGCCCGCTCCCGCGCCTACCGCGCGCTCGACGCGATCGAGCTCGAGGGCGGACAGTACCGCAGCGACATCGCGGCGCGCGTCGCCGACTAGTCCTGTCGTCGGACACCTGGCCCGAACATCCGCCTGCCGCACGGAACAACGAAGGCTAGAGCCCGACCCACCACCCGACTATCGCAAGAGCGATGACGACCACGCCGGCGCACAGTGCGATGACCGGGTGGCGACGAAACAGCGGGTAGAGGAGCTGGCCGCCCACGGCGCACCAGGCGCCGATCGCCGAGACGTACATCGCGGCGAATACTGCAATCCCGTCCAGGCTGGGAATGAACGTTGCCACCACAAGCACGGCAAGGCCCAGGGCGAGTCCGGCAATCCCGGCAAGCAGCACGACGACCGCCCGATGCAGGTTCAGCTTCGTGACCAGGGATACGAGCGGGTACCCGATCAGCAGGGCAACCGCGATGACAATGGGGGTCGCCCTCGCGATCAGCTCGAGTACGGCCCTGATCCACGGGACGCCTGCGGATGACGGGCTTCCGACGACGAGAAAAACGACCCCGGTGAGCATCGCCACCAAGACCGCGGCAAGGTAGTTCACCAGATCCATCACGCGCGCGCGTCGCGGATCCTCGCCTACTTCGTCAACGATTCTCATCCGTTCTCACCATTGCAGTGCACGGCCGCCCACTCCGCATCCGTCTCGGCGCGTTCATTATTCAGGAGGTGACGGGGCTGCCGGACTGGCTGCGGTCACGCCGATCAGCCGTCATCCGCCACATCCGTCACACCACCTCCTGAATAATGAAGGGGTGAGCAGCGACAACAAGAGCGACGAGAAGACCCTGCCCGGCTGGACCCACGTGTACTCCGGCAAGGTGCGCGATCTCTACGTCGAAGACGGGCAGAGTCTCGACACCGCCGAGCGGGTACTCGTGGTCGCGAGCGACCGGGTCAGCGCCTTCGACTTTGTGCTGTCTCCCGGCATCCCGGGCAAGGGCGAGCTGCTCACCACGCTGAGCCTCTGGTGGTTCGACCAGCTCGACGGCATCCCGAACCACCTGCTCGCCGACCACGAACTGCGCGGCGACACCGTCACAGACCTGATTCCGGATGCCGTGGCCGGCCGGGCGATGCTCGTGCGCTCCCTCGAGATGTTCCCCATCGAGTGCGTGGTGCGCGGATATCTCGTCGGAAGCGGATGGGCGGAGTACCAGCAGTCGCAGAGCGTCTGCGGCGTCGCGCTCCCCGCCGGACTCTCCAACGGCGACCGGCTGCCCGAACCCATCTTTACCCCCGCGTTCAAGGCGGAACTCGGCGACCACGACGAGAACATCAGCTTCGAGCGCACGGTCGAGCTCGTGGGCGCCGAGGCCGCGGAGTCGTTGCGCTCGCTCAGCCTCGAGGTCTTCCGCCGGGCATCCGCAATCGCCGAGAAGCGCGGCGTGATCTTGGCAGACACGAAGTTCGAGTTCGGTCGCAATCGGGAGACCGGGGTCATCACCCTCGCCGACGAGGTGCTCACGAGCGACTCGAGCCGGTACTGGGATGCTGCCGTCTACGCATCCGGCAACCGCACCGAGAGCTTCGACAAGCAGATCGTGCGCAACTGGCTTGCGGCGCACTGGGATAAGACCGGCACCCCACCTGAGTTGCCCACCGAGATCGTGGAGCAGACCGCGGCCCGCTACCGAGAGCTCATCGAGCGGCTGACCGGGAGCCGACGCACGCCGGGCGTGGTCGTTCCCGTCGACCCCGCCACTGCCACCATTTGCGAAGGCTGCGAATAGCGGGAATAGTTGTAGCTGCAACTAAGTTGTATGGTGGAGACAGGAAAGGGACCACCATGAGCAACGACCTTCTCGCCGCAGACACCTCCATGGGACCGGTGACCCTGCTCGTCGGCGACCTCGACGCGATGACGAGGTACTACCGCGACGCCGTGTCCCTCCGCGTGCTGAGCGAGGCCGGCGACACCGTAACGCTCGGGCGAGGCACGACGGAGGTCGTCATCCTGAAGCACGCCCCCGAGCTGAAGCACGCGAGCCAGCGCGAGGCCGGGCTCTACCACACGGCGATCCTGTTCGACAGCGAGGAGGCGCTCGCCGCGTCCGTCTATTCGGTCGCGCAGAAGTATCCCAACACCTTCACCGGCAGCGCGGACCATCTCGTGAGCAAGGCCTTCTACTTCACCGACCCGGAGGGCAACGGCGTCGAGCTGTACTGGGATCGCGACCGCACCGCCTGGAGCTGGGCGCACGGCCAGGTCGAGATGTCGACGCTCTACCTCGACCCGAACTCCTTCCTGCAGGAGAACCTCAGCGAATCGGGCGTCGCCGAGCCGGTCATCGGCGGCGCGCGAGTCGGTCACGTGCACCTGCAGGTGGGCGACGTCGCCACGGCGCGCGAGTTCTACGTGAACCGGCTCGGCTTCGCATCCACCGCCGAGCTCGGCGACTCAGCGCTCTTCGTGAGCGCGGGTGGATATCACCATCACATGGCGATGAACACCTGGAACTCGAGGGGCGCCGGTCCGCGGCAGCGCGCGCTGGGGCTGTCCCGCATCGATATAGCCGTGCCAACGCCGGATGACATGGGAGCGCTGATCGAGCGGATGTCGCACCACGGCATCCAGACCCGCGACGACGGCAGCACGGTCACCTTCGACGACCCGTGGGCGAACACGATCTCGGTGGCGTCCGCGAGCTGAGTGCGCCGTGACGGCAACCCGCTTGCGCCGCGCGGCCTCGACCGTTCCGCGCACGAGCATGTACGCCGCGTAGCCGAGGATGAGCACGCCGAGCGCGGGAACGATCCAGTCGCGCTCGGGACCGTTGAGCGCCTGGCTGAGGTGTCCGATGAGCGGCACGCTGTACCAGACGACCCCTTTGACCTGCTCTGCGAGCACCACCGGGTCGGCATCCGAATTGTTGTCGCCCTTCGTGACGAAACTGAAGCTGCCGTCGCTCATGGAGTTCACCGCGATGACCCGGTGGGAGATGACCGCCGGGTCACCCGATCGGATCTGGTAGGTCATGACGTCGCCGACGGCGATCCGGTCGACGGGCGTCGGTTTGACGATGACGAGGGTGCCGGGCGGCAGCGTGGGTTCCATCGAACTGGTGAGGATCGACATGGGGACCGCCCCGGCAAACTTGGGCACGACGATGGCGGCGACCGCCACGAGCAGGATGAGCCCGAGCAGCCCGACCGCGAGCCCGCGGCCGATGGCGCCGAGTGCAGCGCGGGTGCGAGGAGAGTTCTTCATCATGATCACCCGCAGTTGTAGGTTCGGTAGCTCGGTTGCCCCAGCACGAGGGTTCCCCTGCCCATGACGGCGCGGCCGTTGTTGGGCAGTATCTGGCGCACTTCGATCGAGGCGGAGCCCGCCGGCAGCGAGTTGATGTACGTCATGTCATTGCCGGGAATCATGACGTAGGGGTTCCAGCCATCGGCGATGTTGCCCACGATCGTGTTGTTGACGAGAAGCTCGTAGGTCATCGTGCTCTGGTCCCCCGCCGGCTGTGGCCAGCTGTACTTCACCGACCAGCCGCCGGATGTGGCGCAGACGAGCGCCGGGACCGTCTTGACCACGAGGGCCGCGGATGCCGGCGAGACGTTGCCAGCGGCATCCCGAGCGGCCACCGTGTAGCTGTAGCTCGTGCCGGCCGCGAGCCCGGAATCGGTGAATACCGTGGTGGGCGCCGTCACGGTCGCCACGAGGGTCGTGCCGCGGTACACGAGATAGTCCTTCACGCCCACGTTGTCGGTTGAGGCGTTCCAACTGAGGCGCGTCGAGGTCATGGTCGTCGAGGATGCGGCAAGTCCGGTTGGCGTGCTCGGCCTGGCGTCATCCGTGAAGGACTGCGTGACGTCAACCGACGCTACGCTGCTCCAGCCGCCGATCTTCAGCGTCGCCGACAGGGTCGGATACACGGTGGCGCCACTCGAGAAACCGGTGACGGCACCGATCGTCGTGCGCACGCAGTACGCCTGGGTCGCGCCGGCCGCGAGGCTTCCGCTGAGCGCGGGGAAGGCGGACCAGGTGCCGGTCACGGCCGAGACGGGCGAGCCGCAGGTCGCCACCGACGCCGTTTTCCAGACGACGACCATGACGTTCCTGGCGAGGGTGGCATCCGAACCGCTGCGCAGCGTCGCGACCGTGGCAAAGGTGGCCGCCGCGGTGCCGCTGTTCGTCACCGTGAAGCCGCCCGTCTTCGACGTCGTCGACGACGAATAGGTGATCGCAAGGCTGGGGCTGACGGCCACGGCCGCGGTGAGGGAGCCAGACTGGATGCTGCCCGCGCTCACCGCGGTCGTCGAGTTCCACAGTGCGTAGCTGCCCGCACTCGGGAGGCCGAGCCCGAGCCCGACGATGCCCGCCACGCCGAGCGCAACGAGCGCCCAGCCGCGCGATGCCGCTGATCGCGTCGCGCGGTGGCGAGCGCGTGACCGTGCGTTCATCTCATCGTCTCCCTGCTCGAAGCTGCCGCGCGCCGCCGGTCAATGGCCTTGCTGGCGTCTGCCCGGCCTCGCCGCGTGACTACTTGACCGGCGTCGTCTGCTGCAGCGTGAAGGTCAGCGCGCTGAAGTTCGCGGTGCCGGACTGTCCGCCGGTGGCGCTCGAGGGGAGCGAGACGGTGAGGACGACGTTGACGGTCGCGGGCGTGGCGCTCTGCGTCACGGTGATGGTGCTGCCGTTCACGGTGACGTTCGGGCTGGCGGAGGTCACGGCGAGCGAGCTGGTGAGCCCGGTGATCGTGCCGGAGAGCGTGGAGGCGTTGTAGCTCAGGGTCGCCGAGAGGTCGTTGCCGGTCGCGGTGATGGTGAGGGGCTGCGAGTAGGTGACGGTGTTGCCCGGCACGATCTTGAAGGTCGTGGGGTCGATAGTGGTTGCCGGCGAGTTGGTGACGTTCGACCACACTCCGGTGCCGGCCTTGCTCAGCGCGAGGGTGCCCGAGCTGATCGACCCGGCGTCGACGCTCGTGCTGCTGTTCCAGAGTGCGAAGGTGCCGGCACCCCCGAGGAGGAGGGCGGTCCCGGCGGCTGCGGCGATGACGCCGCTGAGAATCTTGTTCATTGTGGTGCTCCTTGGTCGTGGAGGGATTGCTGGCGGGCAGCACCACAGAGCTTGTGCCTCTGGGGACCGTCCGCCGCAACCCCGGGGCAAGTGCTCCAGATTCGGGTATCTGGAGCGCAGGAACACTCGGTGACGAGTGTCTTTGTCGTGTTCCGGTGTCAATGCTAGATGTCCGCATTTATGCGGACAATGGCTTGTACCCCCCAGTGCTGGGGCCAGCGTTTGAGGGTCTCCACAATGGACCGGACAGGCCTGTCCGGGGCCTTGTGGGGTTCCTCCATTTCGACGATTTCACAGCTCCGTGAGCGCTCCCAGGGCACGCAATGGTGGTCGGCGGATAGCATTCTCGGTGTGGGAAAAGTCAGTGGGACCGGAGCAATTCCGCCGCTCCGGGCGCGCTGCCTGCGACGAGGGAATCACCATCGATAGCGTGAACGAGCTCACCAGCCTCGGCGCGATCGCGCGCCTGATCAAGGAGGCGGGATCGACCAAGCGACGGGTACTCGTCGGCATCGTCGGGCCGCCCGCGGCGGGCAAGTCCACGATCGCCGAGAAGCTCGTGCAACTGCTCGGGCCCACGAGCGCCGTGCTCGGCATGGACGGCTTTCACCTGCCGCAGCGAACACTCGTGAAACTCGGCAAGCGCGACCGCATGGGCGCCCCCGACACCTTCGACGTGGACGGTTTCGTCTCGCTGCTCATCACGCTGTCGGGCAACACGGGTGCGACGGTGCTCGCGCCCGGATTCGACCGGGAGATCGAAGAGCCGATTCCGGAGGCGATCCGGCTCGGCCCGGAGCTGAAGACCATCGTGGTAGAGGGCAACTATCTGCTTCACGACTCCGGCGGGTGGGAGCGGGTCGCACCGCTTCTCGACCTGAGCTTCTTCGTACGAATCGAGCACGACATCCGGATGGCCAGGCTCGTCGAGCGCCACATCCGATACGGCAAGACTCCGGATGCCGCACTCGCCTGGGCGACCGGCCCCGACGCCGACAACGCGCGTCTCATCGGCGCGACCGCGGAGCGAGCGGACTACATCATCGACATCGCCCAGTAGCCGCGAGCGCGACGCGCGCCTCAGGGCACGCGCCGCGGGACAGCCGACTAGGTGTACTCGGTCATGACGTTGGTGACACTCGGCTGATTGGTGGTTTGCCTCCGCAGGCGGTGTGTGGTCGATCGTAGTTGTAGTGGTTCAGCCAG
>NZ_JBELNZ010000005.1:0-33304 GCF_040227235.1 Parafrigoribacterium soli
CTGGCTGAACCACTACAACTACGATCGACCACACACCGCCTGCGGAGGCAAACCACCAATCAGCCGAGTGTCACCAACGTCATGACCGAGTACACCTAGACCGGGACGCTTCCCGTCGGCTCAGCGCAGACCGCTCAGTTCAGAGACCGCTCAGTTCGTGGGCACGCGCGAGGATCCTCAGCGTCTCGAGCGACTCGCGGGGATCCACCGGCAGCGGCGCACCATCGCGGATGGTGGCGGCCAGCCCGGCATAGAAGGCAGGGTAGTCGCCTCGTTCTGTGCGCTGGCGCGTGAGCGGGACATTCGCAGAACCGTCGATGCCGACGAGGCCCCATGCGCTTTCGGGTTCGATTCCATAGGCTTCGTCGGTCGGCAATGCGCCGGCCTTGAGGAATGGCTCCTGGCTATCGACGCCGTGCACGACGTAGGCGGCGGCGGAGCCGAGCACTCTGAAGCGCGGACCGCTCTGCGCGGCGACGCGGCTCATCGTGAGGTGCGAACGCACGCCGCCCTCGTGCATCAGCGAGATGAATGCCTCGTCGTCGCTCGTGCCGCCGTCGCGAATGATCGACAGTTCGGCGTGCTCCACCGTGGCCGGGCCGAACAAATGCAGCGCCTGGTCGACGAGGTGACTGCCGAGGTCGAACGTGATGCCGGCGCCCTGCGCGATGGTGGTGGTGTCTTGCCAGCGATCACGCAGAGCGGGCGACCAGCGTTCGAACGTGGACTCAAAGCGATGCACCGCGCCCAGTCGCCCCTCGGTGAGCAGCTTCTTCACGGTGAGGAAGTCGCCGTCCCACCTGCGGTTCTGGAATACGGCGAGCGGTCTACCCGCAGCTTCGGCGGCGGTGATGAGCTGCTCAGCTTCGTCGACGGATGCCGCGAACGGCTTGTCGATGACGAGCGCTGCACCGGCGTCGAGAGCGGCCCGGCCATGTTCCAGGTGCACGTGAGCGGGTGACGCGAGAATGACGAGGTCGAGATCTTTGGCTTTGGCGAGCAACTGTGCCGGTGTCTCTAGGATCTCCGCACCCGGGTGCATGCGGCGCGCATCCGCTGCCCGGCCGGGGTCGCTCGTGGTGATCAGGTCGAGCGAGTAGGCCGGGTTCGTCGCGACGAACGGCGCGTGGAAGACGCGGCCGGAGAGGCCGAAGCCGATGATTCCGGTGCGGATCGGGCTGGTATTGGGCATGCAGCCAGCGTAGCGACCGCCGCGAGGCTGGCTCTCTCCTCCGCTCCTTTCGGAAATTCAGGACAGTGGCGCGCAATGAGCCCACAACCGGGACCTAAGGCCGGCGGATCGCGCCATAGTCCTGAATTTCTGAAAGTGCGGGGCCGGAGGGGCTGTCGGGAGGCGGAGAGCTGCCGGCGTCAGCGGGTGGTGGCACCGATCGCGCGCACCGAGGCGACGGCCTCGCGAAGGTGCGCCGCGACCTCGTGCAGTTGCTCCGAGGTGGTCGCGGCATCGAAGGTGAAACGCACGGCGGTCTGGGCGACGGCCGGCTCGATGCCCATCGCGACGAGCACGTGCGACGGGTCGTCTCGCCCAGCAGCACACGCCGATCCGCTCGAGCACACGATGTCGTGCTGCTCCAGCTGCAGCAGCACCGCCTCACCACTCGTCCCGGGGAAGCAGAACGATGCGTTGCCCGGGAGCCGCAGCGTGCGGTGTCCGGTGAGAACTGCACCTGGCACGGTGGCGATCACCTCGCCGATGAACCCGTCTCGGATGCCGCCCAAGCGACCCAGGTCATTGCCAGACACGCGCGACGAAAGTTCGATTGCCGCAGCCAGCCCTACGGCGCCCGCGACATTCTCGGTGCCCGACCTCTTCCCGCGCTCCTGCCCTCCCCCGTGCAGCACGGGCTCGACGGCCACGCCGCCGCGCAGGTACAGCGCACCGATTCCCTTCGGGGCGCCGAGCTTGTGTCCGGACACACTGAGTGCGTCGACGCCGAGCGCCCCGACGTCGAGCGGCAGAGCGCCCGCGGCCTGCACGGCATCCGTGTGCATCCGCGCGCCGTGCAGTTTCGCCACCTCCGCAATTCGCGCAATCGGCTGCGCCGTGCCGACCTCGTTGTTCGCGTACATGACCGAGACGAGCGTCGTGTCGTCCCGCACGAGAGACTGAAGCTCGTCGAGATCGACCAGTCCATCCCGATCGACAGGCGCGAGGCTGAGTTCGAACCCGTGCTGGCGCACGAGGTAGTCGCACGATTCGAGTACCGCCTCATGCTCGGTGGGCGTCGTGACGATGTGGCGTCCGCGCGGGGCGGCCAGGGCGAGACCCTTGATCGCGAGGTTGTCCGCCTCGGTGCCTCCGGAGGTGAAGACGACCTCGGATGCGCGGCAGTCGAGCCAGCGCGCCACGGTCGCACGCGCCGCACCGAGGGCCGTCGCGGCCGACTCGCCGAGCGAATGGTGGCTGGACGGGTTGCCGAACTCGCCCGTGAGATACGGCCACATCGCCTCGAGCACCTCGCGGCGCACGGCGGTAGTTGCCGCGGAATCGAGGTAGATCACGGCCTGTCCAGCTGCACGTCCAGCCCGAGGTCGAGCGCGCGCACGCTGTGGGTGAGCGCTCCGACGGAGATGATGTCGACACCCGTGCCTGCAATCTCCCGGATCGTGTCGAGATTGACGTTGCCGCTCGCCTCCACAAGCGCGCGGCCGGCGACGATCGCGACTCCCTCGCGCAGCTCAGTCGGCGTGAAGTTGTCGAGCATGATGGTGTCGACGCCGGCGGCGATCACCGGCTCGATCTGGTCGATACGGTCGACCTCCACCTCGAAGTGAGTGGTGTGCGAGAGCCGTGACCGGGCCTCCCGCAGCACCTCGGTGAGATCACGGCCCCCCGCGAGCAGCACGGCGAGGTGATTGTCCTTCGCGAGCACGGCGTCGGAGAGCGAGAAGCGGTGGTTGTGTCCGCCGCCGCAGCGCACCGCGTGGCGCTCGAGCGCGCGAAGGCCGGGCGTGGTCTTGCGGGTGTCGACCACTCGAGCCGAGGTGCCGTTCACCTCCGCAACGTAGCGGGACGTGAGCGTGGCGATGCCGCTCATCCGCTGCACGAGGTTGAGCGCGACACGCTCCGCCCGCAGAATGGCTCGCGCGTTGCCGCGCACCGTCGCGAGCACCGATCCGCGCTCGAAAGCCGCGCCATCGGCAAGCTCGAGGGTCACGGCGGTCGCGGGATTGACGATCGTCATCGCGGCGGCGAAGACTTCTCCGCCGCTCAGCACCCCCGGCTCGCGCGCCGAGAGCACCGCTGTCGCCGTGGCGTCGAACGGAAGCAGCAGTTCGCTCGTCACGTCTCCCCACGGGGCGTCTTCGGCGAGGGCGGGTTCGACGACGGCTCGGATGGCCTGGCTGGTCAGCATGCGACGGCTACCTTTCGCGCCCAGGTCGCGTGTCGCGCCTCGGCGGGGTCTGTGCTCGGAAAGTCGGATCGGAAGTGCGCGCCACGGGATTCTCGCCGGGCGCGTGCCGCGGCCACGACGACGCGGGCGAGGTCGAGCAGGTTGCTGGTCTCGCGCTCCGCAACAGAGCCGGATGCGCCACGCCATCCCGCGAGCACGGTCGCGGCCGCCGAGAGCTCGCCCTCGTTGCGGTACAGGCCCGCTGCGTTCCACATGAGTGACTGCAGCGCGCCCCGTTCCACGGGACTGCCGTCCCCCGACGGCGCAGCCGAGGCGGAAGCATCGCCGGCGGCGAACTCGGGCCACGGTTCACCCAGCGCACGCACGCTGCGGGCCGCGAAGACGAGCGATTCGAGGAGCGAGTTCGAGGCCAGGCGGTTGGCGCCGTGCACCCCGGTGTTCGCCACCTCACCGACGGCGACGAGGCCGGGCAGCGACGTTCTCCCCCACTCGTCGGTGCGCACCCCGCCCATCCAGTAGTGCGCAGCGGGCGTGACCGGCACGGCTTCGCGAGTCCAGTCGATGCCGTTGGCCTCGCAGGCGCGGGTGATGCCGGGGAAGCGCTCGCGCAGGAACTCTGCGCCGAGTCCGGTGGCATCGAGATGCACGGGGGCTCCGCCCTGCGCCGCCATCGCGGCCGCAATGCCTCGCGCGACGACGTCTCGTGGGGCGAGCTCGGCATCCGGATGCACGCCGGTCATGAAGCGGTGACCAGCGTCATCGAGCAGCACGGCACCCTCGCCGCGCACGGCTTCGGAGACGAGGAAGTTGCCGGGCACCGCGAGCGAGGTGGGGTGGAACTGGTAGAACTCGACGTCGCCGAGCATCGCTCCGGCGCGCCAGGCCGCCGCAACGCCGTCACCGGTCGCGACGAGCGGGTTGGTGGTGTGCGAATAGAGCTGGCCCGCTCCCCCGCTGGCGAGGATCACGGTGTCTGCGGAGAGAACACGCGATCGGGCGAGTGAGTCGACCACTTCGATGCCGGTGACCGCACCGTCGGTCGCGACCAGCTCCGCGACGAAGCTGTGCTCGAGCACGGTGATGCCAGCGCGCTCGACCCGGTCGGCGAGAGCGGTCTCGATCGCGAAACCGGTCGCGTCGCCTCCGGCGTGAAGTACCCGGGCGCGCGAGTGAGCTGCCTCTCGACCGCGCGCAAGCTCGCCGCCCTTGCGATCGAACTCGACGCCGAGTCGCTGAAGCTCCCGGATACGATCGGGCCCCTCCGCGCAGAGGATCCGCACGAGCCGCGGATCGGCGAGCCCCGCACCGGCGCGCAGCGTGTCGGCGACGTGCTCCTCGACGCTGTCGTCGGGGAACATCGCGGCGGCGATGCCGCCCTGCGCGTAGCGCGTGTTGCTCTCGGTGAGCTCCGACTTCGTGACGAGCGTCACGTCGTGGTGCGCACTCGCCTCGAGCGCGGCGACGAGACCGGCGATGCCGGTGCCGACAACGACGACGTGGCTCACGGGCGTGCCGCCAGCATCCTCTCGAGGGCGACCCGCGCCGATGCCGCGACGTCGACCGGCACCGAGATCTGGTTGATGACCTCGCCGCGAACGAGCCCCTCGAGAATCCAGGCGAGGTAGCCGGGGTGGATGCGGTACATCGTCGAGCAGGGGCAGACCACCGGATCGAGGCAGAAGATCGTGTGCTCGGGGTGCTCGGAGGCGAGCCGGTTCACCATGTTCACCTCGGTGCCGATGGCGAACGTCGTGGGCTCCGTCGTCTCGGCAACGGCACGGCGGATGTACTCGGTCGAGCCGGCCTCGTCAGCGGCGTCCACGACGGGCATCGGGCACTCCGGATGCACGATCACGCGCACCCCCGGAAACTCCAGCCTCGCAAGCTCGATCTGGTCGACGCTGAAGCGCTTGTGCACGCTGCAGAAGCCGTGCCAGAGGATGACCTTGGCGGCGTCGAGCGTCTCGGCATCGTTTCCGCCGAGCGGGCTGCGCGGGTTCCACATCGGCATCTGGTCGAGGGAGATGCCCATCGCCTTCGCCGTGTTGCGTCCGAGGTGCTGGTCGGGGAAGAAGAGCACGCGCTGACCCCGCGCGAACGCCCACTCCAGCACCGTCTTCGCGTTCGACGAGGTGCAGACGATACCGCCGTGGTCGCCGCAGAAGGCCTTGAGCGCGGCGGAAGAATTCATGTAGGTGACCGGAATGACGGGAACACGACCCTCAGCATCCGGCTCGGTTCCGTAGAGCGCCTCGAGCTGCTCCCAGCACTCGGTGACCGAGTCGATGTCTGCCATGTCGGCCATGGAGCAGCCCGCCGCGAGGTTCGGGAGGATGACCGACTGGCCTGGCCGAGCAAGGATGTCCGCGGTCTCGGCCATGAAGTGCACGCCGCAGAAGACAATCGTCTCGGCCTCGGGCACGGTCTGAGCGGCCCCGGCCAGCTGGAAGGAGTCGCCCACGAAGTCGGCGTGCTGCACGACCTCGTCGCGCTGGTAGTGGTGCCCGAGGACGACGACGCGCGAACCGAGGGTGCGCTTCGCGACACGGATGCGCTCGTGCAGTTCCTCGTTCGAGGCGCGCTGGTACTCGCTCGGCAGCACCCCCTGCCGCGGAGCATCCGTGGGGATGATGTCGCCCATCGAGGCGCCTGGACCGTAGCCCGGTTCGGGCAGTGCGTCGAAGACCCAGGGGCCATCGGCGAGCTCGGGCGCGCAGGTCGAGCCCTTCCCCGTCGCGCGGATGAACTGAATGGTTGCGTCAATCGATGACACGGTGCTCCCTGGTTTCCTTGTTTGTCGGGGTCGTTCGGGGCTTTACTGTTTTCTCGGACTGAGCGGGCCGTTGTCGACGAGCTCCATGCTCTCGTCGTAGCGGAACAGGCGCGGCGGCCGGTGACGACCGCCGGAGACGACGGCATCCGTGGGCACGAGGGTCTTCGACGCCTCGACCTGCCGCCGGAAGTTCGCTGGATCGAGCTGGCGCTGGAGCACCGCCTCGTGCACGAGTCGAAGCTCGCTGAGCGTGAAGGTCTCGCCGAGGAAGGCACGGGCGATGCGGGAGTACTCCATCTTGGTGCGGAGCCGCCAGAGTGCGTATTCGACGATGACGTTGTGGTCGAAGGCGAGCGACGGCAACTCGTCCGCCGGGAACCAACGCACGTTCTCGCCCTCGGTCGCGCGCTCGGCCTCCTCCTGGCGAACCAGCGCCCAGTAAATGATCGACACGACGCGCCGGTCGGGCGAGCGGTCAACATCGCCGAAGGCGTAGAGCTGCTCGAGGTAGGTGGGCGAGAGCGAGGTGGTTTCGAGCAGGTTGCGGGCCGCGGCATCCGAGAGGCTTTCGTCGGCCGTGACCCAGCCGCCGGGCAGCGCCCACTTGCGATCGAAGGGGTCGCGGATGCGGCGCACCAGCGGAATCCACACGGTGCTGAGTCCGGTTTCGGAATGCGGACGCAGGGCGAAGATCACGGTGGAGACGGCGAGGGAGATGCCCTGCCGCTCGTGCTGTGACGCGTCCATCTGGCTCGATTCAGTAAGAGTCGTTCTGACCTGAACTGATTGTAGCACTTAGGGTCATGTCGACCCAAACCGAGTGGTCATCCTGCGCGGGCTGTTTCGGATATTCAGGACAATGGCGCGCAAAGGTGGCTCGGAGCTCGCACATCGCGCCCCCTCGGGACCGAAGTCCTGAATTTCCGAAAGCACCCGGGTGGGGCGCCAGCGGAGCCGCGCCGCCCGGGCAAACGGTGCGCCGACCGCGGAGGGTCAGGCGGAGGGGGCGTCCACGGCACCACCGAAGCGACGGTTGCGCGCGGCGTAGAGCTCGATGGCCTCCCACAGCTGCTGCCTGCCGAAGTCGGGCCAGTAGGTGTCGAGGAAGACCATCTCGGCGTACGCGCTCTGCCAGAGCATGAAGTTGCTCGTGCGCTGCTCCCCCGAGCTGCGCACGAACAGGTCGACGTCGGGCAGGTCGGGCGTGTAGAGGTGCTTCTGGATCGACTTCTCGCTGATGCCCGAGGGTTTGAGCCTGCCGGCGGCGACCTCTTCTGCCAGCGCGCGCACGGCATCCGCGATCTCGGTGCGGCCGCCGTAGTTGACGCACATCGTGAGCGTGAGCACCGAGTTACCCGCTGTGAGCCGCTCGGCGAATTGCAGTTCCTTGATGACGGATGTCCAGAGCCGAGGCTTGCGACCCGCCCAGCGCACCCGCACGCCCCAGTCGTTGAGCTGGTCGCGGCGGCGGTGCAGCACGTCGCGGTTGAACCCCATGAGGAACTTCACCTCTTCGGGCGAACGCTTCCAGTTCTCGGTGGAGAAGGCGTAGACGCTGAGGTGCTTCACGCCCGCCTGGATCGCTCCCGCGACGACGTCGAGCAGCGCGGCCTCACCGGCGCGGTGACCCTCGATGCGCGTGAGTCCCCTGCCGTTCGCCCACCGGCCGTTGCCGTCCATGACGATCGCGACATGCTCGGGCACCGAGCCGCGCGCGAACGCCGGCGGATAGAGGCCGGTCCAGTCGATGGGCTTGAAGTCGACGGCGTCTTTGTGGGTCTTGGGGACCGGGCTCACGCGATCGTCCGATCGACGTGCTGCAGCGATCGCAGGCTGCGCTCGAGGTGGAACTGCGTGTACGCGGCGACGACGCCGCTCGCCTGACTGCGGTGCCGCTCCTCGGCGAGTTCCGCGGCATCCCAGTCGCCGGTCAGCAGCGCGGCAAGGAGCGACAGGGTCGAGGCATCGAGCCGAGGGGAGCCGGGAGGCGCGACCTCGTCGGCCACGACTCCGCCCAACTGAACGACGAACGTGGTGTGCGGGCCGGGCGCACCGGTCACCGCGCAGTCCACGAAACTCGGCGCCCAGCCGGCGATCGACAGGGCGCGCAGCAGGTACGAGTCGAGAGTCAGCGTGGGCGGATGCTCGCGCCGGGCCAGCGAGCGCAGGGCTCCGACCAGCAGGAGGTACTGTTGCAGACTCCCGTCGTCATCCGTCAGCTTGTCGGCCGTCTCGACCATGACGCTCGCGGCGGTGTAGGTGCCGTAGTCGCTTGTAATTTCGGCCCCGTAGGAGCCGAGCGACTCCGCCTGCGTGATGATGTCGAGGCTGCGGCCGACGTAGCACTGCACGTCGGCGACCATGAAGGGCTCGAGCCGCGCGCCGAACTTGGAGGCGGTGCGTCGAACGCCCTTGGCCACCGCGCGGATCTTGCCGTGCTGCCTGCTCAGCATCGTGACGATGCGGTCTGCTTCACCCAGCTTGTGGGTGCGCAGCACGACGGCTTCATCACGATAGAGGGGCACCGTTCCATTATCGGATGCCGAGCATCGCGAACGCCGTGACGACAGGCTGCGGACACCAACTGCCACAATCCCGCGTGTGCAGGCCGGAGGCTGGAGAATGGTCGAATGCACCCAGCCGCGTTCGTGATCCCCGTGTGGGCCGACCTGCTCGCCATCGCGATCGGTGGGGTGCAGGGCGCGATGTTCGCGGCGCAGTTCCGCGACCGTCGGCTCGATCTGCTCGGCATCGCCATCATCGGGGTCGCGACGGGATTCGGGGGCGGCATCCTCCGCGACCTCCTGTTGAACGTGCTGCCCGCCGCGCTCAAGAGCAACTGGTACCTGCCCGTTGCGACGGCCGCGGCACTCGCCGGGATGCTGCTGGCGCGCATCTTCTCCAGGCTCAGCCACGTGATCACCGCCCTCGATGCGCTCACGATCGGACTGTTCGGCGCCATCGGAACGACCAAGGCGCTCGCTCTCGGTGTTGGCGAGGTGCCCGCGGTCTTCGTGGGCGTGCTCTCGGCCGTAGGTGGGTCGATCCTGCGCGACATGCTTCTCAACCTGCCGATCGCGCTCATGCACGTCGGCTCCCTCTACGCGATCGCCGCCGTCGCGGGCTCCACGACCCTTGTCGTGCTCGTCGCTCTCGGCGTCAACGTGCTCGTGGCGGCCATCGTCTGCACCGTGGTGACCTTCTGCGTGCGCGAACTCGCCGTGCTGTTCAACTGGAGCTTACCGGAGCAGCGCACCATCGATCGGTTGCCGCGACTCCCCCGCCCGCGACTACGCGGTGCGGGCGCGGGCCGGCCGCGCCGCTAGCGCCCGGTCAATCAATCGGCCGAGCAACTCGGGATAGCTGACCCCGGAGGCCTGCCAGATCGAGGGGAATTGGCTGAGCGCCGTCATGCCCGGCATCGTGTTGACCTCGTTGATCGCGATCGCGCCATCGGCGGAGAGGAAGAAGTCCACGCGCGCGAGCCCCTCGCAATCGAGGGCGCGGAACGCGCGCACAGCGAGGCCTTCGAGCGTCGTGCGCAGCTCATCCGGGATTTTCGCCGGAATCTCGAACTCGTGGCCGCCGTCGGTGTACTTGGCGGTGTAGTCGAAGAAGGCGCTGCCGCGCGCCGTCAGAATGTGCAGCGCAGCGCCGATGACGAGCTCACCCTCGGGCTGCTGCAGCACGCCGAGGTCGATCTCCTCGGCGACCATGAGCGGCTGAAGCACGGCCGTGGTGTCGGATGCCAGCGCAAGATCGAGCGCATCGTCCAGATCCGCAGCCGACTCCACCCGACTCACGCCGACGCTGGAGCCTGCGCGATTGGGCTTGACGAACACCGGATAGCCGAGTCGCTCGGCCGCTGCCGCGGCATCCGCCCTGGTGCGCTCGGTGACGCCGATCGAGGTGACGGTGGGGAGCCCTGCGGCGGCGAGCACGCTCTGGGTCATGAGCTTGTCCATGGCGAGGGCGCTCGACAGAACGCCGCAGCCCACATAGGGAATGCCGACGAGTTCGAGCAGTCCCTGCACGGTGCCGTCTTCGCCGAAGCGGCCGTGCAGCACGGGGAGCACGACATCCAGACCGTCGAGGTCCGGCAGCATCGCTCCACCCTCGGCATCGTCGTCAATGCTCTCGACGCGTCGCCACAGGCCGTCCCGCCCGATGTGGAGCAGCACCGGCTCGAACTGGCTGCTGTCGAGGTTCGCGAGCACTCCGCGCGCCGAGGAACAGGAGACCTCGTGCTCGCTGTTGGCTCCGCCGAAGATGATGCCGACGGTGATTCTGGCGTTCTGGTCGCCGTTGCTCGTGTTCACAGGACGTTCACATGCCTTCTCGAGATTCTCCCGCCGAGCCCGGTCAGGATTTCGTGCGACAGGGTGCTGGCGAGGCGTGCCCATTCTGCCGCATCCGGCTCACCTCGGCTCGCATCGCCGAGCAGTATGACCTCGTCGCCGAGCTCGACATCCGCGTCTCCAACGTCCACGGTGACCTGGTCCATGGAGACGACGCCGACCATCGGGTACCGCTTGCCGCCGATCATCACCTCCGCGAGCCCCCCAAGCAACCGCGGCACCCCATCGGCGTAGCCCACCGGCAGGAGCACGATGGTGGTGTCGCGGGGGGTCACGAAGCGATGGTCGTAGCCGACGCCGGCGCCGGCCCGGATCCGACGCAGCTGCGTCACCCTGGTCACGAGTCTCAGGGCGGGTTCGAGGCCGTGGGTCTGCCCGGTGACGGTCTCGATGCCGTAGAGCGAGGCGCCGCAGCGCACCATCGTCAGCGCGGTCTCCGGATGCGCGAGGGTCGCCGCTGAGTTGGCGAGGTGCACCTCGGCCGGATCGAGTCCCGCCTCGCGCGCAACGCCCAGCCCGTGCTCGAACGCGGCGACGGCCGAACGGATGCCCTCGGGGCCCGGATCCGAGGCGAGCGCGAAGTGCGACCACAGGCCGGTCACTCGCAGGGCGCCGGAGCGTTCCGCTGCCGCGGCAGCGGCGCACAGCTCCGCCCAGAGCGCGCCGGTGGCACCTGCCCTCGCCATTCCGGTGTCGAGTTCGAGCTGCACCTCGGCCGACGCCCCCGTGCGCACGGCCGCCGCGATCACGGCCTCAAGGGTCTCGACGTTCGCGCAGGAGAGCGTGATTCCGGCCGCGATGCCCGCGCCGAGGTCGCACCACGGATCGATGAGCCAGGTCAGGATCGGGGCAACGATGTCGGCGCGTCGCAGTTCGAGCGCCTCGTCGAGGGTCGCCACGCCGAGCCATTCTGCACCCGCCGCAAGAGCCGTGCGCGCGGTCTCGACCGCACCGTGGCCGAAGGCACCGGCCTTGACGACGGCCATGAACTTGGCATTGTGCGTCGCCCGCAGCCGAGCCATATTCCGCACGATCGCGGCGTGGTCGATGATGCTCTCGGCGAGCGGTCGCGGTGCGCACTGCGCGCCATCCGCCGTAGTGATCGAGGCAGACGAGCCGGGAACCGCGGTCACAGGACCGGATTCGCTGCTCGTCATGCCTCGACGCTACTACGGATGATCGTGGCCGCTAGACGCTCGCCAACTCGCGGTCGCCGGTGGTCGCCCGCACCGCGCGGTTGACCGCGGACACGACCGCCTTGAGTGACGCGGTGGAGATGTCGGCGTCGATTCCCACGCCCCACAGCCGCACGCCGTTGACGTCGAGGTCGACGTAGGCCGCGGCGAGTGCGTCGCCGCTCGCGCTGAGCGCGTGCTCGACATAGTCGAACAGCTTCACCTGAATGTTCTGCTCGGCCATGATGTTGAGGAACGCCGCGATCGGGCCGTTGCCCGTCGCCTCGGTCGCTATGACGCTCTCGCCGACGCGCAGGTCGATCTGCAGCGAGATCTCGCCGGAGAGGTCGCTCGAGGTGCGCGTGCGGGTGAGCTCGAACTGTCCCCACTTGTCGTCGTCGATCGCCGCCGGGAGGTACTCGTCGGTGAAGATGTCCCAGATCTGGTCGCTCGTGACCTCGCCGCCCTCGGCATCCGTCTTGGCCTGAACGACGCCGCTGAACTCGATCTGCAGCTTGCGCGGCAGGTCGAGCGCGTGGTCGGTCTTCAGCAGGTACGCGACGCCACCCTTTCCGGACTGCGAGTTGACCCGGATGACCGCCTCATAGCTGCGGCCGAGATCCTTGGGGTCGACCGGCAGGTAGGGCACGGCCCAGACGAGGTCGTCGACGGACGTGCCCTGCGCTGCCGCGTCGGCTTCCATGGCCTCGAAGCCCTTCTTGATCGCGTCCTGATGCGAGCCGCTGAAGGCGGTGTAGACGAGGTCGCCCGCCCAGGGGCTGCGCTCGTGCACCTTGAGCTGGTTGCAGTACTCGGCGGTGCGCTTCACAGTGTCGAGGTCACTGAAGTCGATCTGCGGATCGATGCCCTGAGTGAACAGGTTGATGCCGAGTGCGACAAGGTCGACGTTGCCCGTGCGCTCACCGTTGCCGAACAGGCAGCCCTCGATGCGGTCCGCACCGGCCATGTAGCCGAGCTCCGCCGCCGCGATCGCCGTTCCGCGGTCGTTGTGCGGGTGCAGGCTCAGGATGACGTTCTCGCGGTGGTTCAGGTGCCTGGACATCCACTCGATCGAGTCTGCGTAGACGTTGGGTGTCGCGGACTCGACCGTCGCGGGCAGGTTGATGATGACCTTACGCTCGGGCGTCGGCTGGAAGACCTCGAGCACCTGGTTGCAGATGTCCAGAGCGAACTCGAGCTCCGTTCCGGTGTAGCTCTCGGGCGAGTACTCGTAGTAGATCTCGGTGCCGGGCACGAGCGCCTCCGCCCTCTTGCAGAGCCTCGCACCCTCGAGCGCAATGTCGATGATGCCCTGCTTATCGGTGCGGAAGACGACGTCGCGCTGCAGCACGCTCGTGGAGTTGTAGAGGTGCATGATGGCGCGCTTGGCGCCCTTGAGAGACTCGAAGGTGCGGTTGATCAGCGCTTCGCGCGCCTGGGTCAGCACCTGGATCGTGACGTCGTCCGGGATCAGGTCTTCTTCGATGAGACTGCGAACGAAATCGAAGTCGGTCTGGCTCGCCGACGGGAAGCCGACCTCGATCTCCTTGTAGCCCATCCGCACCAGCAGGTCGAACATGGTGCGCTTGCGCTCGGGGCTCATCGGGTCGATGAGGGCCTGGTTGCCGTCGCGCAGGTCGACGGCGCACCAGCGCGGCGCCTTTGTGATGCGGGCGTTCGGCCAGGTGCGATCCGGCAGGTCGACGGTGAGGGTCTCGTGGTACGGGCGGTACTTGTGAATCGGCATCGCCGATGGTGTCTGCGTGTTCTTCATGCTCTCTGCTCCTCGTGCGAGTTAATGGTCAGCCACTGCGTTTCGAGAACGCCAGACTCCGCGACGAGGGAGGCCTGGATTAGGACTCGTCGCGGCAGCTAAGAAGGAGCAGACCGAACAACACGATTTCAGGGTAGCACCGCTTGGTGGTTCAGTTCAGCAATCACACTCAGCCGAGGCTCCTCACAAACCGGATGCTCTGCCTCAGCGACATGGACGGCAGGTACGCCCGCGCGAGCGCGAATCCGATCGCCGGCAGCGCGAGCGGATCGGGGTAGGTCATCAGCAGCGGCCGGAACTCCGGCTGGAACTTCTGTTTGAAGTTCAGGAGAGACGCGAATCCATAGACCGGTTCGAGGGTTCGTGCGAGGAAGCCGAGGAGCCGCTGCATCCGGCCGTTGTCTGCACCCGGGTCCTGGCTTCTCGCGAGCGGAGCGGCGGAGAGGCTCATCGTCTCGATGCCCTGCTGCTGCATCCGGAGCGCTGCACTCGCGATGAGAAACTCCATGACGCCGTTCATGCTGTCCGGCCGCCGGCGCATGAAGTCGAGGGTCCAGCCGACGACCTCGCCATCCTGATAGCTCGGCATCCAACTGGTCACCGCCTGAATCGTTCCGTCTTCGTCGATTGCTAGGAGCAGCGCCACGGCGGGGTCGCGCAATTCGTCGAGGCCGCCGAGCGTGAAGCCGAGCTCCGGCAGGTTTTTCTCCGCGACCCACGCCTCGGAGATGCTCTCCAACTGCGCCGTCGCGGTCACCGGCAGCGCGCGGTAGCTCGTCCATTCGGCACGCAGGTTCGATCGGGCCGCTCGATTGATCGAACTGCGTACGTCCTGCCACGCCTTGCCCTGCATGGTCCACGCCTCCGGCCGCACCACGGTCTCCTCCCCCACGACCATGGAAGACCAGCCCATCGAGGCAAACAGCGGTGCCAGGTATTCGTGCACGCTGTAGAAGACCGGTGTCCAGCCATTGTCATCGCAGAAGGTGGCGAAGTCGCGAATCGCCGCCTCGAGCGCCTCGGGCGGTCCGATCGGATCCGAGGTGGTGATCGCGACGCCGGAATAGACCCGATATGCGATCGCCACGCGGCCATCCGGTGCGAACCAGTAGCTGTTGCCGTTCCACGTCGACATCCAGCCGAGCGTGCCGCCACCGCCGACGCGCAGCATCGCGATCACTCTCTCCCGCTCGGTGGAGCTGCTGCGATTTCTCTCGGAGAAGAACACGGGAATCACGGCGACGAGAAGCGCGATCCAGAAGGCCGGGCCGATCCATTGGTAGACGAGGCGTGACAGCGGGCCGATGGGAACGAAGGTGAGATGCTCCAACCGCAGAAACCCGACCGGAACGAATCGCTCCGGGAGGTCGAGGAGGAGCGCGTCCGGGGTGGCGACCGGACGGAACTGATGACGAAAGAGCAGTCCGACGACGAAGTAGAGCCCGCTCAGGAAGACAAAGGCGGCGCCGACCCGGATGAGGAACCGCATGACGACGCTGCGCGGCGTGCGCACGGTGAAATGCCGCACGTTCATGGCTATGAGCACCGCGATGATGAGGGGCACGAGCACCGACACGGCCAGCCGCACTGCCGACTCGGTGCCGGATGCATTGTCGATGTCGATCGGGTTGCTGCCGAACGCCGGGAGGAACCCGTAGTAGAAGCTCGCGAGGACCGCGAGGAGCACGTTGACCGCTATCGCGATCCAGGCGGCGCTCCGGCGCCCGCGCATCATGCCGAGACCGGCAACGATCAGCACGATGAGGGGCAGCGGTGCGAGCAGCACCGGCCCGGGGCCGTTGATCCTGGCGAGCGCGACGTCGAGACTGCACCCCGCGCTCGCCATGTGGTGCAGGCACAGGTGCCGCACGCTGCTGAGGTGCGGAAGCGCATCCCGAAACAGCAGGCCGAGCGGATGCAGCGGCCCGTACCTCGCCGGCGAGAAGATACTGACGAAAGGCCCGACGGCCGTGATCATGAGTGCTGCGGCGAGCAGGCTGCGCGCCTCGTGGTGAGAGCTGCGAGACCAGCGCGCACCCGGGCTGGGACGCGCAAGCAGGAAACCGAGGAGCAACCCCACTGCCGCCGCGATGAGCCTGAACAGATCCGAGGGCTGGCCAGAGTACAGGAACACCACGATCACGGCGGTGAAACCGAGCACTCGCGTGCGGCGGCGCCACAGTGGGCCCGCGAAGGCGCTCGCGGTCATCACGACTCCTGTGATCGCGGTGAAGGGATCGAAGACGATGCTTTCGCGGATGCGGACCGCCCAGGTCTCGCGAGCGAGGAGGCCGGCCGCCTGCAGCACCATCCCGAGCCCAGCACCGAGGTACGCGGTCACCACGAAGGCGACGAGTGTTCGCCACCATCCCATGAGCTGCTCGGATGCGCCGACAAGGAAGACGAGGGCGGCCATCGAGACGAGCAACTCGAGCGTGCTGGTGGCGAAGAAGACCGATGTCAGCGGCGACAACAGGTTGTGGCTGTCGTTGAAGGCATCGAGGCCGGTTCCCACGAGCACTCGTAGCCGCGGCCCCGGTCCGTGCAGCGCCGAACCGGTGACGAAGGCGAGAACGAGCATCAGCGCGGCCGCGGACAGGCTCAGCCGCCGCGACCTGATCCAGCCGTTCATCGCAGGGACCATTCCGCACCGAACAGGCGCAGGGCCCGAATGAGCGCGTACTGCACGGTGTGCCAGTCGTGGGCCGTGTCGGGTGAGGTGAACGTGTGCACGTCCATTCCTGCCGCGGCGGCGGCGTGCGCAACGGTGACCGAGCCCGGCCCGAATCTCGTGTCTTTGGCTCCCACGGCAAAGATCGCGAGGGTGTGTGGCGGGTACGGCGCCCCCGCCGCGAGCAGCGCGAGGGGTGAGGACTGCCGATAGCGATCCGCCGAACCACCGAACGCATCCTTGATGGTGGCGGAGATGGAACCACGGTGAGGCGCGACCTGTCCGGCGATGTCCAGGATGCCCCCGTACAACTCCGGGTGCTCCGCCCCCAGCTGGATCGAACAGGTACCGCCCTGAGAGAATCCGCCGATGGCCCAGTAGCGCGGTCCGTTGAGCACGTGCAGGTGCGATCTCACCCAGTTCGGCACGTCGACGGTCAGATAGGTCGCCGAGTTGCCGAGCGGGGAGTCGACGCACATCGGGTTGGCCTCGGGCGCACCGAGCTGGTCGGGGACGACGACGATCGGGGCGAGTCCGCGGTGCGCGCTCGCGTAGGCGTCGGCGATCGAGGGCAGGGCGCCCGAGGTCACGATGTTGGAGGGGGCGCCCGGCTGGCCCGAGAGCATCACGAGCACCGGGAGCGCGGGAGCGTTTGCCGCGAGCGCCGCTGGCGGCAGGTAGACGACGGCGGGACGGGCATCGAAATGCGAGACCGTCGCGGGAATGTCAATGAGTCCCTCGCGTCCCTTCATCCGCAGGTCCGCGGGCGGGGTCCAGTCCGCCAGCGTGGCGTGCGACCGCAGCGTGGAGAGAAAGTCGAGGCTCAGGGGCGGAATGATCGTCTTGCCGAAGAGCTGTCCGAGCGCCGGGAACTCCCCGACATCCGCGTTGATGCCCAGGCCGCCCGCCAGCAGCGACAGCACTATCGAGAACGCGGCGACCACGGTGCGCCAACGCTCACGCCCGCTCAGGTTCGCGATCGCCAGGGCGACGCCGGCGACGGTCGCAGCGGTCCACAGGCGCGTCGGCACACTGAGCGCAACGCCGAAACTGTCCCACACGTCGCTCACGAGCCACGCGAATATCCAGCCCACGAGCGCTCCGCAGGCGGCGGCAACCAGGCTGATAACGAGGCGTCGCACGGGACGCCGTGTGAGCAGGACGACGACGGCTGCGCCAGCGAGCACGTAAACGACAGTGGGAACCGGTCCGTCGACCAGCCTCAGGTGCCATAGTCCATCAAGCACGTCGTCCCGCTCCTCCGCCCGGCCAGAGGTCCAGTATGTGGCGCTCGAGAGCGGCGAAGGCACGTCAACGGTCATCCTGAGGGAACGTTCAGCACCCGCGCTCATTCGCGCAGCGGGTTCACAGGACGCCGAAGGAGCGTGGTCAGTCGACGGCCAGCGCGAGTACCGGCGAGATCGTGGTTGCCCGGCGTGCGGGAGCCTGCGCCGCGGCGAGCGTGAGCAGTGCGGCACCGACGACGAGGATGACGAGGAGCAACCACGGGATTGACGGCCAGACGAGCCCCGGGCTGCCCCAGATAGAGCCGAGCAGGGACTGCGCTCCGGCCCAGCCGTACACCACACCGAGGATCAAGCCCAGACCGACGGCGGCGATCGTCATCTGCGCGCTCTCGGCCACGATCATCCCGCGCACCTGCCTGCCGGTGAAGCCGAGTGCACGCAGAAGGCCGAGCTCTCGCGTGCGTTGGAGCACGTTCAACGAGAGGTTGTTGATCATACCGAAGGCGGCGATGAGGGCCGAAAAGCCGATGAGCGTGGTGAAGACGCCCAGGGTGACCGACAGCACCTGATCCGCACCCTGATAGCTGCCGGGTTCGGTCGCCATGGCCTGCTCGATCATGCTCGAGTAGTTGTGAGCGGCCACGGCGAAGGTGGTGATGAGCGTCACACCGATGACGAGGCCGATCGCGGTACGGGAACTGCGCTCCGGGTATCGCAGCGCGTTTTCGGCCGCGAGCTTGGTCGGCGCGGACCGGCCGAGCAGTCGCCCACTCATCCTCAACGCGAGAGGCATGACCAGGTGCGCTCCCACCACGACGCCGCTGAAGGACACGACGCCGCCGACGAAGGCGAGGAGGAAGCCCAGCATGGATACCAAGCCGAGCGCGGCTCCCAGACCGAGTACCAGCATGCCTCCGAAGAACAGCACGGCCGCCACCGCGTTCCTCACCGGTCGATGCAGGGTCTCCTCGCGCGTCGCCTCCTGCGCCGTGCCGATGGCCTGGATCGGCGTGACGCCCAGCACCCTGCGGGAGCCGACCCACGATGCTGCCCACGTGGACAGCACGACGATCGCCGTGGGGAGAACGATGAGCGGGTTGACCGAGCCGTAGTCGAGGGCAGGGACCGATCCCATCGCCGCTGCAATTCGGATGCCGCCAACGGTGAGCGCGAGTCCGACGGCCGCGCCGATCGCGGCACCCACCACGCCCACCAGGAGCCCCTCGCGCGCGACGGCACGCCGCAGGGACGAGGCGCTCGAGCCGATCAGCCGCATGAGCGCGATCGTTCTCGTGCGGCTGGCGATGATGGTCGCAAAGGTGTTGGCGGTCACGATCGAGCCGACGTAGACCGCGATGAGAATGAAGACACCCGCAACGAGCAGCAGCGCGATCTGCACGGATTCGTGTTTCGAAATCTGGTTGCCTGCAACGATCTGCGTCAGGTAGGAGGTGGCCTGGATGAGCCCCGCGCCGAAGGCGGCGCTCAGCGCGGTGACGAGGATGCTCGATCGGTGGTCCCGCGTGGTCATACCCCTCACGCGCTCTGCTCCATGGCGAGCATAAAGCTCGAGATCTCCTCCGGCGTTGAGCGACCGCGGTCTTCCACGACACGGCCGTCGGCGAGAAACACGATGCGATCGGCGTAGCTTGCTGCGATGGGGTCGTGCGTGACCATGGCGATGGACTGGCCGTAGTCGGCGCTGGCCGCGGCGAGCAGGGAGAGTACCTCGCGACCGGTGCGCGAGTCGAGGTTTCCGGTGGGCTCGTCGGCGAACACGAGGTCGGGACGCGTGGCGAGCGCGCGCGCGATCGCCACCCTCTGCTGCTGGCCGCCCGAGAGCTGGTGCGGCCGGTGCGTGAGCCGGTGTCCGAGACCGAGCGACTCGATGAGACCAGAGATCCAGGATGTCTCGGCGAGGCTGGGGCGACGCCCATCCAGCTCGAAGGGCAGGTAGATGTTGCCGTTCACGTCGAGGGTGGGCACGAGGTTGAATGACTGGAACACGAAGCCCACCCGACGCCGGCGCAGCACGGTCAGATGCCCGTCGTCAAGATCGGTGATCTCGGTGTCGCCGAGCCAGGCTCGCCCCGAGGTGGGAGAGTCGAGGCCGGCCATGATGTGCATGAGCGTGGACTTGCCGGAACCGCTCGGCCCCATGATCGCCGTGAACTGGCCCACGGCGATGCCGAGTGACACATCGTCGAGCGCGCTGACGAGAGTGGAGCCCGCCCCGTAGGACTTGGTCAGGTGGGAGACACGGGCGACGAGGCCCGCTTCGCTGCGATTGAATGCCATGGTTCCACGCTAGGTCGGCAGCGCATCCGCCTCGTCAGTCGCTCGTCGTTCGTCGCTACATCCGGAGGATGATTCGCGCTACTCGTTGAGCCCGTGCTCGAAGGCGAAGACGACGAGCTGCACCCGGTCGCGCAGCCCGAGCTTGGCCAGAATGCGGCTGATGTGCGTCTTCACGGTCGCCTCGCTCAGGTACTCCCCCGCCGCGATCTCGGAGTTGCTCAGCCCCCTCGCCGCGAGCACGAAGATGTCGCGCTCCCTCGCGGTGAGGGCCGCGAACGCCGCCGGCTCGGCAGGTCTGCGCTGGCTGCCATCGAAGTGTTCGAAGAGCTCGCGAGTTGCCGAGGCCGCGATCACCGCATTGCCGGCGTGCACGGTTCGGATGGAGGCGAGCAGGAACTCGGGGTCGGCATCCTTCAACAGAAAGCCGCTCGCGCCGCCGCGGATCGCACGCGTCGCCGCCTCGTCGAGGTCGAAGGTGGTGAGCACGATGATGCGGGGCGCGGGAACGCCCCGGTGATCGGCGTCTGCCAGGATGGCGATGGTGGCGGCGATGCCGTCCATGACGGGCATGCGGATGTCCATGAGAATAACGTCGGGTCTCGCCGCGACGACCATCGCCACGGCTTCGCTGCCGTCGCCCGCCTCACCGACGAACTCCAGATCCGGCTGCGAGGCGACGAGCATGCGGATTCCCGCGCGGAACAGCGACTGGTCGTCGACCAGCGCGACGCGGATCGGATCGCTCACGAACTCACGCCCGCTTTCGTGGAGAGGGGAAGGGTGGTTGCGACGACGTAGCGCCGCGCGTCCTGCTGCCCCGCCGTGAACGTGCCGCCCCAGAGCACCGCTCGTTCGCGCATGCCGGCCAGACCGTGTCCGTCTGGCGTCCTGTCCGCGTCGACTCGCGAAGCATCCATCCCGTTGCTCACCGTCACGGTCACCGAGTTGGGGCTCCAGTCGAAGCGCACGACCGCGGCGGCGGAGCGGTCGCCGTGCCGAAGCGCATTCGTGAGCGCCTCCTGCACGATGCGATAGATCGCGAGCTGCTGACCCGTGGCGAGCGCGACGGGTTCGCCGACCACCTCGACATCAACCCCCAGGCCGGATGACCGCAACTGCTCGAACAGTCGCTCGAGGTCCGCCAGCACAGGTTGCGGTGCCTCGCCCTGGCTGTGCCGAAGCTGGCCCAGCAGCACGCGCACGTCGGCGAGAGCGTCCCGGGCCGTGCCTGCGATGGTCGTGAGGGCCGCGTCGACCGCATCCGGATCGTGTTCGCGGGCATACCTCGCGCCATCCGCCTGGGCGATGACGACCGCGAGCGAGTGCGCGACAACGTCGTGCATGTCGCGCGCGATGCGGTTGCGCTCCTGCTCCACCACAGTCTCGTTCTGCGCGTCGATGCGTCGGCGCTCGGCAAGGATCCTCGCCTGGCTGATCTCGCGATTGACCCGCCAGCTCTTCGCGAGCAGGCCGAGGGTCCAGCTGAGCGCGAAGACGGTGAGCGCGACGAAGAACAGGATGAGCATCGAGAACGCCCAGTGCGGCAGCGCGACGCCCACGCAGGAGCCATCGGGAGTGGTGGCACAGTTGGGCGTGAACAGCAGGCTGCGCAGTGAACTGTAGATCGCCACGATGATCGCGCCGATGCCGCTCGACGCGAGCCCGGACCATTTGACCAGCGGCGTGCCGTAGCACGCCGTGGCGTAGAGCACAGGAAGGATCGCCAGGTTGGAGCTGTCTGGATCGAGACCGGCGAGAACCTGAAGGATCGCACCAGCCCAGGCGATGGCCAGCGCGAGCGCGGGGCTCTTCCGCCGCAGCGCGAGTGCGGCCGCCATCGCGACGACCACGAAGAGCATCACGACGGACTCCATGCCGAGCGTCAACCGCAGCAGGAAGCAGCAGGCCGCGAGCGTGAGGTCGAACGCCAACTGGCGCGCCGTGATGGTGCGGAACATGTGTTCCACGGTAGAGGCTTCCCGGCTCGCCGGAGCGGATCTCACCCTCGAGCGAGTCAAGATCATCCTGTGGATGTAGTCGGGCTCAGAAGCCCAGGCGGCCCAGCTGCTTCGGGTCGCGCTGCCAGTCCTTGGCCACCTTGACGCGCAGAGACAGGTAGACCTGCTTGCCGACGAGCGGTTCGATCTCGGCGCGCGCTCGCGCTCCGACCTCGGTGAGCCTCGATCCCTGGTGGCCGATGATGATGCCCTTCTGGCTGTCTCGCTCCACGAACAGGTTGGCGTAGATCTCGACCAGGTCCTTGTCGTCGCGCTCGATGATGTCGTCCACGGTCACGGCGATGGAGTGCGGCAGCTCGTCCTGCACGCCCTCGAGAACGGCCTCGCGGATGAGCTCGCTCACGCGATCCTCGAGGCCCTCCTCGGTCACGGCATCAGAGGGGTAGAGCGGCGCCGAGACCGGCAGCAGCCGGATGAGTTCGCTCGCGAGCGTGTCGAGCTGGATGTGGCTGGTCGCCGACACGGGAATGATTGTCTCCCAGTCCCGTAGTTCCGATATCGCCAGCAGCTGCGCGGCAACCGCCGGGCGGGATGCAGCGTCGATCTTCGTGACGATGGCCACCTTCTTGGCGCGCGGGAACGCATCCAGCTGCTCGTTGATGTAGCGGTCGCCGGGGCCGATCTTCTCGTTCGCGGGCATGCAGAACCCGACGACGTCCACGTCGCCGAGGGTGTCCTGCACGATGCTGTTGAGTCGCTCGCCGAGCAGGGTGCGCGGGCGGTGCATGCCCGGGGTGTCGACCAGGATCAGCTGTCCGGATTTCTGGTGCGCGATGCCGCGGATGGCGCGACGAGTGGTCTGCGGCTTGCTGCTCGTGATCGCGACCTTCTCCCCCACGAGCGCGTTGGTCAGGGTGGACTTGCCGACGTTCGGGCGCCCGACGAATGAGACGAACCCCGCGCGATACTCGGACTGTGGTGCTGTGGTCATGATGGTTCGCCGTCTTCCGTCGTGTCTGAGAATGCCGCCTGCGCGTCCCTGAGCGCCTGGTCGCGCTCAACGATCACCGTGCTGAGTCGCTTGCGCCGACCCTCCGTGCGTTCTGCCGTGAGGATCAGGCCCGAGTACGTCACCGACGCCCCGGGAAGCGGGAGCCGGCCGAGCACCTTCGCCAGGAGCCCGCCGACCGAGTCGACGTCGTCGTCGTCGAGGTCGATGTCGAAGAGTTCGCCGAGTTCATCGACCGGCAGTCTCGCGCTGACCCTGAACCGGCCGTCGGGTAGCTCCTCGAACTCCACCACCTCGCGGTCATACTCGTCCGAAATGTCCCCGACGAGCTCCTCGATGATGTCTTCCATGGTCGCGAGTCCCGCGATCCCGCCGTATTCGTCGACGACCATCGCGAGGTGGTTCGACTCGAGCTGCATCTGGCGCAGGAGGTCGTCGACCTTCTTCGACTCCGGAACGAACAGCGAGGTCCTGGCGAGGTCGACCACGGTGAGGTCCTCATAGCCGGAGGGCCGCTCGTAGCTCAGCCTCGCGACATCGCGGAGGTAGAGCACGCCGAGCACCTCGTCGACGTCCTCACCGATGACCGGCATCCGCGAGACGCCACGGCTGAGAAACAGGCCCATGGCGGCGCCGATGCTGTCGGTGCCGTCGATGGTCACCATGTCCGTGCGCGGGATCATGACCTCGCGCACCACGGTGTCGTTGAACTCGAAGATCGAGTGGATGAGCTCGCGGTCGTCTTCCTCGAGCACCTCGAGTTCGGTCGCCTCATCGACCATGCTGAGCAGCTGCTCCTCGGAGGAAAAGCTCGCCGCCTTCGGCCGCCCGGGCGTGACCCGGTTGCCCACGGCGACGAGCGCCGCCGCGATCGGTCCCAGGAACACGCGCACCGCGTGCACCGTCGAGGATCCCCAGCGCATGATCGCCCGCGCGTTGACCCGCCCCACGCTGCGCGGGCTCGATCCGACGAGTACGAAGGATGCGAGGGTCATGATCGCCGCGGATGCCAGCAGCGTCCACCACCACTGCGTGAACACGGTGGCGAAGGTGAGGGTGACGAGAACGGCGGCGGTCGTCTCCGCGACGACGCGCATGAAGTTGATGGCGTTGACGTGAGCGCCCACGTCACCGGCGATGGCGAGCAGCGAGGCCCTGGAGCGAGAGTGGGCCGCCAGTTCCTGGAGGTCTGCGCGCGAGAGCACGCTGAGTGCGGCATCCGCGGCGGCGAGGAAGCCGCCGAACGCCACGAGCAGCACGGCGACGCCGACGAAGATGGCGATCATGCGCGGCTAGTTCGGTCGTTGGTCGGCAAGGGAGAAGCCCGCGAGGATGTCGCGCTGCATGCCGAACATCTCCTTCTCTTCCTCCGGCTCGGCGTGATCGAATCCGAGCAGGTGAAGGATGCCGTGGGTCGTCAGCAGGAGCAGTTCGTCGAGCGTCGAGTGCCCGGCCTCCTCGGCCTGGGCGATCGCCACCTGCGGGCAGAGCACGATGTCACCGAGGAGTCCGGCGGGGCTCAGCGCGTCTTCGGTGCCGGGGCGAAGCTCGTCCATGGGAAAGCTGAGCACATCCGTGGGGCCCGGCTCGTCCATCCACTGCACGTGGAGCTGTTCCATGGCCGCCTCGTCGACGAGCACGATCGCGAGTTCGGCATCCGGATGCACGTGGAGCTGATCGAGCGCGAAGATGGCCAGCCGCTGCAGAGCGGCCTCGTCCACCGGAACCGAAGACTCGTTGTTGACCTCGACGCTCATGCCGTCGGACCCTCCTGGTTGCGGCGCTGCTCGCGCTCGAAGCGCTTCGCCTGACGTTCCGCATCGTACTTCGTGTAGGCGTCGACGATCTGGCCGACGAGGTTGTGGCGAACGACGTCGTCGCTCGTGAGCCTGGAGAAGTGGATCTCGTCGACGCCGCCGAGCACGCTCGTCACGAGTTGAAGTCCGCTCGCGCCCGCGGGCAGGTCGATCTGGGTGATGTCGCCGGTGACGACCATCTTCGAGCCGAATCCGAGCCTCGTGAGGAACATCTTCATCTGCTCGGGCGACGTGTTCTGCGCCTCGTCGAGCACGATGAACGCGTCGTTGAGCGTGCGACCGCGCATGTAGGCGAGCGGCGCGACCTCGATCGTTCCCGTCGCCAGGAGCTTCGGCACGACCTCCGGGTCCATCATTTCGCCGAGCGCGTCGTAGAGCGGACGGAGGTACGGGTCGATCTTGTCGGTGAGGGTGCCCGGCAGGTAGCCGAGCCGCTCCCCTGCCTCGACCGCGGGGCGCGTGAGGATGATGCGGTTGACCTCTTTGCGCTGGAGCGCCTGCACGGCCTTGGCCATCGCGAGGTAGGTCTTGCCGGTTCCCGCCGGGCCGATGCCAAACACGATGGTGTTCTGGTCGATCGCGTCGACGTAGTCCTTCTGCCCGAGGGTCTTCGGGCGGATGCTCTTGCCACGGCTCGTGAGGATCGCCTGGCTCAGCAGCTCCGCCGGGCTCGCTCGCGGGTCGTTCCGCAGGATCTTGGCGGACTCGGCCACGCTACGCTCGTCGACGTCTCGCTCTCCGGCGACCCCGTCCCCGCGGATCATGGTCACCAGCTCCTCGACGAGTCTCACTGCCGAGCGCACCTGTTCGGCGTCCCCGGCGAGCGTGATCTCGTTGCCCCGCACCGCAACCTCGACGAGCGGGAACTGCCGCTCGATCACCTTCAGCAGGCGATCATGGGTGCCGAGGAGCCGCACCATCGCCACGTCTTCGACCCGCAACTGCACCCGCGTCGACGACGTGCTCTGCGCTGCGCCGGTGTCTGCGGTGTCCCGTTCGGGTACTGAACTACTGGGCAAGAGTGCCTTCCTGAAGAGTTCCGCCGAGAACGTGGGCGTGAACGTGAAAAACGGTCTGTCCGGCGCTTTCGCCGGTGTTGAAGACCAAACGGTATTCGCCGCCGGAATGTTCCGCCGCGAGGCTCTGTGCGGTCGCGACCACCTCGGCGAGCAGCGCGGGATCGCCCGCGGCGAGCTCGGCCACGTTGGCATACCGATCGGTCTTCGGCACGACGAGCAGGTGCACCGGGGCCTGCGGGGCGATGTCGCGGAACGAGATGATGCGATCGCTTTCGAAGACGATGTCGGCCGGAATTTCGCGCGCGATGATGCGGGTGAAGATCGACGGGTTCTCGGCTGACATGCACTTAGCTTAAACGACTGGGCTCGAGCGAAGGCGGCCGTTCGCCCTCAGCAGTATTGCGCGACGCACCGCGCTCGCGGTGGCGCTGCTCGATCCTCCTCCCCCAGAACGTTCCGATGAGCACGAGCGCGACTCCGCACCATCCGGTCGGGTCGAGGTGTTCTCTCGCGATGCCGACACCGATGACGGTCGCCCACAGGGGTTCCGTGCCGAGCAACAGGCTCACCCGCGCGGGCGAAGTGCGCCGCACGGCCCACATCTGCACGAAGAACGCGAACACCGTGCAGACCACCACGAGGTAGACGAACAGTGCCCACTGCGCGGCGCTGAGCGTGGCGACATATGACGGCATGGACTGCCTCAGGAACGACGACCCCACGCAGAACAGCAGGGCGCAGGTGCCGAGCTGCACGGTCGTGAGCATGCGCGTGTTGAGCGGCGCACGGCCGCGGTCGCCCTCGGTCAGTCGGTGCATCGTCACGACATGAATGGCCCGGATGACCGCGGCAGCCAGGATCAGCACGTCGCCGACACTGGGCGCCTGGAACGCCCCCACGCCGGCCAGGAGGGCCACCCCGACCACGGCGACAATGGCCGCGACGAAGAAGCTGCCCGGTAGGCGGCGACGAGTCACGATCGATTCGAGGATGGGGGTGAACACGACGGTGAGGCTGATGATCAGGCCCGCATTCGTGGCCGAGGTATGGGCGACGCCGAAGGTCTCGCACGCGAAGACCGCGGCCAGCAGCACGCCGAGAATGACGCCGACGCGCAACTCTCGCCTCGCCTGTCCCGCGGGCGCTCGCACCCTACTGCGCGTCCGCCCCACCCCGACGACGACACCCATGATGACCGCGGCGAGCAGCATGCGCGCGGCGAGGAGCGCGAGCACCGACGACGGACTCACGAGTTCCTTCGTGACGAGGTAGGTCGAGCCCCAGGATGCCGCCACGACGAGCAGGAGAAGGTCGACGCGGAAACGGCTGAGGAGCGAAGTCACTCCCCCATCGTGCGGTCGCGGATAGCTAAGCACAAGGGAGCGATTTCGGGCCTATGGATTAGTTTGGACTAATGGAATTGGGTCAGCTCCGGGCGCTTCGCGAGCTACGGGATCGCGGGAGCATTGCCGCGGTCGCCGCCTCGCTGCACGTCACGCCGTCATCCGTCTCGCAGCAGCTCACCGCCCTGCAGCGCGGCTCGAGCGTGCCGCTCACCAGGCGCGAGGGTCGACGCACCGTGCTCACGGATGCGGGGCTCGCGCTGGCTGCGGCCGCCGTGGGCGTCGAAGTGGCGCTCGCGAAGGCCAGGCAGGCGGTGCGGGACTTCCAGACCGAACCGGCCGGCACCGTCTCAGTCGCGGCGTTCACGAGCGCGGGATCCGCGCTCGTCGCACCGCTGCTCACCGAGTTCGCCGACGCCGATGGAACGCGGCTGGCCCTGAGCGACGAGGATGTCGCCCAGGACGACTTCCCCGCCCTCACCGCGAGGCACGATCTGGTCGTCGCACACCGGCTCGCAGGCAGTGCACCCTGGCCGCAGTCCGTGTCGGTCGAACCGCTGCTGTTCGAACCGCTCGACGTCGCTATCGGCGTCGGGCATCCGCTGTCGGGCCACCGCTCACTGACACCGGAGGACTTGCGGGGCGAAAGCTGGGTGGCCGTGCACGACGGATTTCCCCTCGAGGGCGCGCTCGCCTCCCTGCTTTCCTCGAGCGAGGTGCGGATCGCGCATCGGATCAACGAGTTCTCCACGGCCGCGGCCGTCGTCGCGGCGAGCGGATGCCTCGCGCTCATGCCGCGCTACACACCCGAGCACCACCCTGGCGTCAGACTCATACCGCTGGAGCAACCGCTGCTCGGCCGTCAGATCGACTGCCTTGCCCGTCCGGAAACACTCGAACGCGCGAACGTGCAACTCGTTCTTTCCCGGCTGAGGTCGATGGCGGCGACGCTCACGCAGCGCTGAATCAGTCCGGCGCTCTTACCAGCGGCCGAGTCGCGAGTTGAGCACGGCGATCGCGGCGGGACCCGCGGTGGAGGTGCGCAGCACTGGACCGCCGAGTTTCCAGGCGGATGCCCCTGCCGCGGTCAGTCGCGCCAGCTCGGCATCCGAGATCCCGCCCTCCGGCCCCACCACCAGCACGATGTCGCGTCCGTCGGGTTCGAGGGCACTGAGTGGCTGCTGCGCGGTCGGGTCGAGCACGATCATCCGCGCCTCAGCCGCCAGCGCGCAGAGCACCGCCGTCGAGGCGAGGTCGCCCACCTCGGGAATCCAGGGTCGCAGGGACTGCTTGGTCGCCTCCCGCACGATGGCAGACCACCGCCGGTGACCCTTGGCGACCTTATTGCCCTCCCACTTGACGATCGAACGCTGCGCCGCCCACGGGATAACGCCGTCGACACCGAGCTCAGTTGCCTGCTGCACGGCGTACTCGTCGCGATCGCCCTTCGCGAGCGCCTGGGCGAGCCAGATCGCGGGGCTCGCCGCCGGCGTTTCGGCGACCGTCGCCACCTCGACGACGAATTCGGAGATCTCGGCCGAGACGATCTCCCCGGTCGCGACGAGCCCGGCACCGTTGCCGATCGAGATCGATTCGCCGACCGCCAGGCGACTCACCGTGACCGCGTGCCGCGCCTCGGCGCCCGTCACGGAGACCCGTTCGCCCACGACGGCAGCCACCAGCTCGTCGCTCAGATAGAAGTGCGCCACGTCTCAACTCTCCCAGATCTCGCCCCGCCCAGAAGCACCTCTCCGGTCCCCTGATTTCGGAAATTCAGGACATTGGTCGCGCCGCGACGCTTTCGCCCCTACAGTGACGGCGCGGAAGCGCAGCCACTCGCGCCATAGTCCTGAATTTCCGAAAGGGCCAGGCGAAGGCGGGAGCCGGTGCGTCAGATGTTGAGGAAGCGGTCGCGCAGCTTCTGGAAGAGGCCCTGCTGGAAGTGGGTCAGCGTGGGAGCGGCCTGCTTGCGGGAGCCGGCGAACTGCTTGATCAACTCCTGCTCCTTGCCGCTGAGCTTCGTCGGTGTCGTCACCTGCACGCCGATCTTGAGGTCGCCGCGGCCGTTGCCACGCAGGCGCGTGACGCCCCGATCCTTCACCGTGATCACCTCGGCGCTCTGCGTGCCGGGCTTGATCTCGACCGAGACCTCGCCGTCGAGCGTCTTGAGCGTGGTCTTGGTGCCGAGGATCGCATCCGTCATCTGCACCTCGAGCGTCGCCAACAGGTCGTCGCCATTGCGGCTGAAGACATCGTGGTGGCGCACCTTGATCTCCAGGTAGAGGTCGCCGTTGGGGCCACCCGCCGGGCCGACCTCGCCCTGCGAGGGCATCTGGAGGCGAAGTCCGGTGTCCACGCCGGCGGGGATGTCGACGGGGATGGTGCGGCGGGCGCGCACGCGGCCCTGGCCCTGGCAGGTGGGGCACGGGTTCGGGATGACGGTGCCGTAGCCGCGGCAGGTGCCGCAGGGGCTCGAGGTCATGACGTTTCCGAGGAGGCTTCGAACGGTGCGCTGGATCTGGCCAGTGCCCTGGCAGATGTCGCAGGTGACGGGCTGCGTGCCGGGCGCGCAGCACGAGCCGCCACAGGTCTCACACAGCACGGCCGTGTCGACCTCGACGTCCCGGCGGGTGCCGAACACGATGTCGTCGAGGTCGACCTCGACGCGGATGAGGGCGTCCTGTCCGCGCTCACGGCGCGACCGCGGTCCCGACCTTCGGCCGCCGCCCCCGCCGAAGAACGTCTCGAAGATGTCGCCGAAGCCGCCGAAGTTCGCACCTCCACCGAAGCCCGCCTGCGGCCCGAGGTCATACTGCTGGCGCTCGTTCGGATCGGACAGCACGTCGTAGGCGTGCGTGACGAGCTTGAACTTCTCGGATGCCTCCGCGCTCGGGTTCACGTCGGGGTGCAGCTCCCGGGCAAGTCGGCGGTATGCCTTCTTGATCTGCTCGGGGGTCGCGTCCCGCTCGACGCCCAGAACCTCATAGTGGTCTGCCAATGTCATTCCTCAGTCTTGTCGTGTGCGGTCGGCCGGAGCCGGCTCAGTGCAGTGCGGATGCGCGAAGCGACGAGCTAGTCGTCGCCCAGCAGCCGCGAAAGATATCGTGCGACGGCCCTGACCGCCGCAATGTTGTTCGAGTAGTCCATGCGCGTCGGGCCGAGCACCCCGAGCCGCGCGAGGCCATCACCGGTCGAGGTGTATCCGGTGGCCAGCACGGAGGTCTCCGCGAGGCCGAATGATGCGTTCTCGCTGCCGATGCTCACCGAGAATCCGTTCTGGTCCGGCTCCATCTCGCCGAAGAGCCGCAAGAGGGTGACCTGCTCCTCGATCGCCTCGAGCACGGGGTAGATGCTTCCGCTGAAGTCCTCTTCCGTGCGCACGAGGTTCGCGGCCCCCGCCATGAGCAGCCGCTCCTGCCGGTTCGCCAGCACCTGCTCGGCAAGAGCGGACGCGACCTGCTGCACCGTCTCGGCGCGGTCGGTCTCAAACTGGTCGCCGAACGCCGAAAGCTTCTCGACGGCATCGCTGAGCCCGAGGCCCCCGATCGCGGCGTTGAGCCGGGTGCGCAACTCGGCGAGGAACTCGTCATCCAGTTCCTCGCTCACGTCGAGCAGGCGCTGCTCGACCCGGCCGGAGTCAGTGATCAGCACCGTCATCATGCGCGTGGCGGCAAGCCTGACGAGTTCGACATGACGGATGCGCGACCGCGTGAGCGAGGGATACTGCACGAGAGCGACGTGGTGCGTCAGCTGCGAGAGCAGCCGAACCGTGCGGCCGAGCACCTCGTCGAGATCCGCGGACTGGCCGAGGAAGATCTCGATGGCCTGCCGCTGTGCGGGACTGAGCGGTCGCAGGTCAGCAAGCTGGTTGACAAAGACGCGGTACCCCTTATCCGTGGGGATACGGCCGGACGAGGTGTGCGGCGCGGCGATCAGTTCTTCGTCTTCGAGCAACGCCATGTCGTTGCGGATGGTCGCCGCAGACACCCCGAAGGAGTGGCGGTCGACGATCGATTTCGAGCCGACCGGCTCACGGGACGCCACGTAGTCCTGCACGATCACTCGCAGAACCTCGAGGCTGCGATCGGAAACCATGTCGCGTCCTCTCTTCACTGCGCACTGCGGTTGGCACTCAACCACTTCGACTGCTAATTGTATCGCGACACGCGCCCCCGGAGGGCATTGCGTGGCCGTGGCCGTGGGCAGTACCTTATGCATGTGTTGGCACCGCGCCCCAGAATGGGGGCCCGGTCGATGACTCCCAAGTCTCTCCTGCTCCCGGGACGGACCCGCTTACCTGAAAGGCAATGCAGATGACTGACCCAACCCCGCAGCCGGCAGCCCCTCAGCCCGCAGCGCCACTCACCGCCTCAGACGACAAGCTGTGGGCCTCGCTCGCCCACTTCGGCGGCATCCTCTCCATTCTCCCCTCGCTCATCATCTTCCTGGTCTTCAAGGACCGCGGCGCCCTGACCCGTCAGGAGTCGAAGGAGGCGCTGAACTGGCAGATCACCTGGCTCGCGGTTGACATCATTTCCTTCATCATCGGGATGGCCACGATCTGGTTTGGTGTCGGCTTCTTCTTCCTCACCGTCATCCCGTGGATCCTGTACATCGCGAACGTGGTGTTCTCCATCCTCGGCGGCGTGAAGGTCAACAGCGGCGGCGCCTACCGGTACCCGGTCTCCGTGCGGCTCATCAAGTAGCAGGCGTTCGGAAGGGGCGGGAGCGTGGCTCCCGCCCCTTCTTGGTTTAATGGGTCAATGACCGACTCAACGCCACCGACCAACCCCTACCGGGGATCGACACCTCTCAGTGCCGCAGACGAGAAACTGTGGGCGACCCTCGTGCATGTCGGCGGGATCTTCTTTCACATTCTGCCGTCGCTGATCGGCTACCTGATCCTCAAGGAGCGCGGGCCGTTCATCCGGCAGCACACCGCGAGCGCGCTCAACTTCCAGCTGACGCTGATCATCGCCTACATCGTCGGAGCGATCACGACAATCCTGCTCATCGGTGTCGTCATCCTCCTCGCGGCGGTCGTGGCGAACGTCGTGTTCAGCATCCTCGCGGCGATCGCCGCAAACCGTGGCGAGAGCTACGTGTACCCGCTCGCGATCCGGTTCGCCAGCTAGGTCAGCCTGCGAACGACGGCGTCGGCGAGCAGCCTGCCGCGCAGGGTCAGCTCGATCCTTCCGCGAATGGCCGCCGCGCCGTCGATCAGCTCGTCGGCGATGAGACCGGCGACTGCCGCGCGTGCCTCCTGGGGCAGGACGGCGATCGGAAGGCCCTCGCGGATCCGGCTCTGCAGCAGCACGCGCTCGACCCGCCGCGTCTCTGCATCGAGCACCTCGCGGCCGGCACCGGGCGACTCGCCTGCGGCGATGCGTTCGGCGTAGGCAGCGGGATGCTTGACATTCCACCAGCGCACCCCGCCCACGTGGCTGTGCGCCCCTGGGCCGATGCCCCACCAGTCGTGTCCCTGCCAGTAGGCGAGGTTGTGACGCGAGACGAACTCGGGCGAGGTGGCCCAGTTGCTCACCTCGTACCAGTCGTATCCGGCCTGGCCGAGCACGGCATCCGCGAGCTCGTACATGTCGGCCTGAAGGTCTTCGTCGGGAGTGGCGACCTCTCCGCGGCGGATCTGGCGCGCGAGCTTGGTGCCGTCCTCGACGATGAGAGAGTAGGCCGAGAGATGATCCGGATGCTGGGCGATCGCGTGTTCCAGCGAGGTGCGCCAGTCCTCGATCGACTCACCCGGCGTGCCGTAGATGAGGTCGAGGCTCACCTGCAGCCCCGCCTGTCTCGCCCAGTCGACGACGAGCGGGATGCGCTCGGGGTCGTGGGTGCGCTCGAGCGTCGCGAGCACGTGGGGCACAGCGGACTGCATCCCAAAGGACACGCGGGTGAAGCCGGCGTCAGCGAGTGAGCGCAGGTATGCCGCGTCGACCGAGTCCGGGTTGGCCTCGGTGGTGACCTCCGCGCCGGGGACGAGGCCCCAGGCATCCACGACAGCAGCGAGCATGGCCGAGAGGTCTGTGGCGGGCAGCATCGTGGGCGTTCCGCCGCCGAAGAACACGGTCGAGACGGGTCGCGGAGGCACCCCGGCGGACGCGAGCACCTGCCGCGCGAGAGCGACCTCGGCAATGGCCTGCCCCGCGTATTCCGTTCGCTTCGTGCCGCGCAGTTCCTCGGCCGTGTAGGTGTTGAAGTCGCAATAGCCGCACCTGACTCGGCAGAACGGCACGTGCAGGTAGACGCCGAAGTTGCGGGCGGTCGCATCGACCGCCGAGGAGAACGGCAGCGCTCCGTCGAGCGGCGCCGGGTCGGCGATCGGAAGGGCGGAGGGCATCCTCCGATTCTCCCCTCTTTCGCGACCCGGCGCCGCCTAGGTGTACTCGGTCATGACGTTGGTGACACTCGGCTGATTGGTGGTTTGCCTCCGCAGGCGGTGTGTGGTCGATCGTAGTTGTAGTGGTTCAGCC
>NZ_JBELNZ010000006.1:0-1079 GCF_040227235.1 Parafrigoribacterium soli
TGTACTCGGTCATGACGTTGGTGACACTCGGCTGATTGGTGGTTTGCCTCCGCAGGCGGTGTGTGGTCGATCGTAGTTGTAGTGGTTCAGCCAGGGCGAGAGGGCGTCAGCTCTCTCGCTGTTCGCGGTGAAGACCTGGCGATAGGCCCAGCCTTCTTGCATGGTTCGGTTGAAGCGTTCGACCTTCCCGTTCTGCCAGGGGCAGTGGGGACGGATGAGGACGTGAGTCGCTCCGAGCGAGGTGATGACGTTCTGGAACTCGGTGGAGAACCGGTAGTTCATCGCGTTGTCCGACATGACCTGCCGAATCGTGATCCCATGGCGGACATAAAATTCAGCCGCCCGGGCGAGGAACCCAGCGCAGGTTGCTCCTTTCTCGTCAGGAAGCACTTCGGCGTAGGCCAGCCGAGAATGGTCATCGACGGCGGCGTGAACGTAATCGAACCCGGTGCCGCGGAACCTGCGGCCGTGATGGTCGTCGACGACTGGCCCCTCGGCTCGCCAACCACCACCGTCCGGGATCCGACCCAGCTTCTTCACATCGATATGGACCAGGTCACCCGGCGCTGGGCGTTCATAGCGAAGGTCGCTGCGGCGCGAGGCCCTGATCTGGATCCCGGTCACGGGATCGAGTTCGAACAGCTTCGGCAGGCCCGCCCGCGCAACGATCCGTGACGCGGTCGAGGCGCTGACTCCGCAACGGAGCGCCAGTTCCGGTGGTCCTAAACGTTCCCGAGCACGCAGTTCAAGCAGCTGTTCCCTGATCAGCGCGGGAGTTTCCGCGGGTGAACGTCTCGGTCTCGATGACCGATCTCGCAGACCGTCGACGCCCTCGGCGCGGAACCGGGAAACCCACCGGGCAACGCACTGCCGCGACACTCCGAGCTCTTTCGCGACATGAGATTGCGGACGACCAGACAGCACCCGATCGACAAGCAAACGCCGACCAACCGGAGTCAAAACTGCATTAGCGTGGGCCAAGGAGACCTCCTAGAACGTGGTGTGTGATTACTCACAACCTAGGAGGTCTTCGCTATCTCACGACCCGAAAAGTGCCACCAACCTGCTGACCGAGTACA